>QUKC01000034.1:14944-17295 GCA_003481005.1 Firmicutes bacterium TM09-10
TTTTTTACATGGTTATACTAATGGTTATATTTTTTCCATCCTTAGTTGGTTATATTTAAGATATAAAATAATAATCAGAGGTAAATGAAATGTTTAAAATAGAAAAATCTTTATCAAGAGCAAATATCCCAAAGACAATCCGTTTCACAGATGAACTGGACGCAAAGCTGACAAAAGTTGCCAATGGAGAACAGATATCCTTTAATGAACTTGTTCTACGTTGCTGTCAGTATGCATTGAGCGAATATGAAGGAGATATAGATATAAAAGAAACGGAGGACTGATGCAGATGATAAATATAGCCATATGTGATGATGATGTACCAATGACAGCTACGATAGAATCATTTCTTTTAAGGATAGGAAAAGAGCAGAATATTAAAATTGACTGTGAGGTGTTTTTTGACGGATCGACCATTGTGGAAAGTATTCGTCAGGGAGCATGCTATGATTTGATATATCTGGATATTGAAATGCCAATGGTCAATGGTATCAGTGCTGCTGAATTAATAAGGCAGATGGAGGTCCCTGCACTGTTCATCTATGTCTCCAGCCATGAGAACTATGCAGTGGAAATGTCTGTCACAGAGCCATTTCGTTTTGTGAGAAAACCTATTGATGAAAGAATCTTCCATGAATTTTTTATGGCTGCTTATGTACGCATCGGCGAAAGATCTGGGTATTTTCCATTCACTTACAACAAAGCTGTCAGGAAGATTCCATTGAATAGAATTTATTACTTTGAGAGCCAGAACAGAATCGTGCATATCCATACACTTAAAAATGGATCTGCTGTTTCAGATGATACAGAGAACAAATTCTATGGGAAAATGAATGATGTGGAAAGGCAGCTTTCAGAACGTAATGGAAATTTTATCAGGATACACCAGTCCTATCTTGTGAATTTTGACTATATTAAGAGTATGAACTTCGATAGAGTCTGTATGTCTGATGGTACTGTACTCCAGATCAGTGAGGACAGACAGAAGGCAGTACGCACCCTGTTCTGCACCATGGCAGGAATGGAGGGACGTTGGAATGGATGAGTACAGAGTGTTGAATGTCCTTATGATACTTTTTTCTTCTCAAATCGTAAATACCTATCTGCATGCATTTCACAATACAAAGAAGAAAAATTATCTGAAATGGTTCGCCTGGGGAGCTTATGGACTTTTCCAGTACCAGGTAATGGTATCTACTGCTGGAATGCCACTTCTTATTCTCATAATAAACATTGTGCTGGTGTTCTCCATCTATAAATTTTCATATCATGTGAACACTAAAACAGCCCTGTTTCTCTCTGGTATCCTTTATTCTGTCTGGATGCTGGTTGAAGTAGTGACCAATAATCTTCTTCTGCTTACTGATATTAAAGATAATCTATATTTCTTTGTGGTGGGCAGTACCATTTCAAAAGTAGCCATGTACATAGCTGTTCATATGGTAAAATCATATAGAAAATCTAATCTTTATACAGATATGCCTTTTCATTACTGGTTAAGGCTTTTTTTGATTCCGCTTGCAACATTTTACATCATACATAACACCTACCTCATCACATCATCCGGTGCCGACCACCTGTTTTTTACGGTTACCACAATACTGATGCTGATGATCAATTATATTACATTCGATATTTATGACAGGCTTGGAAATCACGTAGAAATGGAAAAAAGGAATCTTGCTTACGAACAGCAGATCGTTCTCTGCAACAGGCAGGCAATGGAACGAGAAGAAGCTTACCAGAATACAAGAAGGATACGGCATGACCTTAACAGCTATCTGGTCGATCTGAAAGCAGCGATCCAGTATGGAAAGCTTGATGAGGCATCCTCTAAGATAGATGATATCCTCGACAGCAACAAAATCTATAAAAATGAAATATCACGTACCGGAAATCTTGTCATAGATTCCCTCATCAATTACAAGTTTTCTCTTGCACAGAAAGAGGGTATCGACATGAAGTGCTATGTGTTCGTTCCGGATCGTCTGCCCTTTGACGGTGCAGACCTATGCATTATACTTGGAAATCTTCTTGATAATGCCATGGAAGCTGTCGGATGTTTTCCAACAGGGCATAGATACATGAGTGTATCAGTTACGCTGGTCAAGGGAAGTCTCAGTATTATGGTAGAAAATCCATATCAAGGAGAAGTCATGGAAGACTCAGCAAGCCATATCGTGACCAGCAAACAGGACAAAAAGAATCATGGGATAGGTCTGGACTCTGTGCAGCGTACTGTAAAAAAATATAATGGAGAACTGCTTCTGGATTATAAAAATGGGTTGTTCAAGGCAACGGTCCTATTGTATCCACCGGAAAAATTACATGGAGACTCCTAATTTCTACAT
>QUKC01000035.1:0-16078 GCA_003481005.1 Firmicutes bacterium TM09-10
ACATATTTATATAAGTATTTTCCGTCTGTTCGTTGGCTCTCTCCAGTATGCAGGATACGACCTTTGTTATCCCGTCTTTTTTCTTTCATGGTGTCTGCTCCTTTCCTTGTTGGAAAGAGCCTTGATATGACTTGTGTTCATCATAACACATACAAGGCTCATTTGCATTAGATTGCGTCCAATTTGTCGATAACCTGTTCAAACTGTCGGCGTTTAATCTGTATGCGGTTGCCATTCATAATGAGCCAGCCAGCGTCCTTGTTTTCCTCTGCCAATCGTCTTAACTTGTTTTCTCCGATACGGAAATACTTTGACGCTTCTTCAATGGTAAGGGTATATTTTTCCCATACGGGAATATCATTGTTATTCATCAGATACCCCCTTTCCCATGTTTCGTGTCATACTGGATATAAGGGATAAGGTCGGTACGGTTTATCCTCTGTAAATGGGCGGTTAATTTACTGGAAAGGGAATTGCTGTATCTTGCCTTATCAAGCATAGTTCCCACTTTTTCCAGTCCACCTAATGCGTCATGTTCTTCCAAGAAGTAAAAACTTTTGACAGCGGAAATCACGCCACCCTCTGTGAGCCATTGCTGTGTTTCCTCAAGGGCATTTTGCTGTTTTGGTACTTGCAGTTTTAAGACTTCCACAGCCCCTAAAAAGCGTTCCCAAAACCGACAAGTTTTCCACCTGCTCTTATTGCTTTCGTTTCTGTTTGGTACGACAAAGCGTAGGTTGTTTGTCAATAGACCGAAAGCCAGTTCTCCAAGTTCCAGCGGTCTTTCCTTGAATGTCATGGCAAAAGCATGAGCCTTATCATCACGCAGTTGCATTTCTGTCCGTTTCCAACTGCCGACTTCATCAAGTGTCTTATTATGTTTTGAACAGACTTCCTTATCCTTATCATAAATGCGGTAGGACAATCCCGATTTTCCAGCACCGATATAAACAGTCTTTGCGGTGTCGAAATCATCAAACTTACTTTCATCAAAGTGGTAGCCCTCACTATTCGAGATAAATTCCTCTTTTTCGCATTTCTTCTTTATCTGCTCTATGGTAAAAAATGGTTTTTCGTTCTTATCATCAATGGCAATATCAAGTCTTGTGAAATGGAAATTATCCCGTCCGTATCTTCGCTCACAGCGTCGGAACATATCCCCAAAGGTATAATTCCTACTGTCGAGAATACGGAAAATATCATCACAACCTCTGCCAGTCATAACAAGATAACAGCCTAACCCTTGTGGGTTATCCTCTGTTTTTCTTGCGTCCCCCGATACATAAATATCTCCAATCTGCCAGCGTGCTTGATAGGTTTTGTATTTAATGCTTGCCGGATAAACATTGAAAATGTCAGTCGGTAAACCTAAAATGTGCATGATTACATCTTCTGCGGTTGCCGTTTCAAATACAATGCTGATGTAATCAATCTTAACGGATAAATTTTTGTGTGTAGTTATAGTGCATTACTCCTTTCGTACTTCCCGTTTTTTGCGGGGTAAAAATCGTGTTTTTTCCTTTATTTATCACAGTTTCTAGGTACTATGACATGTATGCGCAGGGCGGTGTTACATATACGCCCTTTACGAACGCCGAAAGGCGTTCCCTTTCTTCCTGTGTCTGCTCCGTTCTTAACGCTCACGAGCCTTGTAAGGCTCGTGGCTAAACGGAACACCCCCAGTCAGAAACCCGATTTTCAGTCTGATAGTCCATGCCTATTCATGCTATCAAAGTGAAAATATCTATTCTATATGCTTACTCAAGCATGTGATTGACCCTAGCGTGCTTAATCACTCTTTCTAATACGATAATAACGCCATTAGAATTACTTGTCAAGAAGTTTTTGTTGACTTTTGGATATATATTAAGTATGATATGCTTATAAATACCAAGAAAAGCAACGAAAGGAGCGGTTATACTAAGTTATGGAGCATTATGAAAAGAAAATCAGTTTCTTAGGAGAGAACATACAAACCATAAGAAAACACAGGAAAATGAAACAACAGGAACTTGCGGATAAAATCGGTATCAATATGCAGAGCCTTTCCAAGATTGAACGTGGTGTGAATTATCCTACCTTTGATACGTTGGAGAAGATAATGGACGTGCTGGGTGTAACGCCCAATGAATTGTTATCAGGGGAATGGAAATATATCGACCACACCGAGCCATATATCATGGACGTTATCAAACGGGAACAGGATTTTAATGTTTCTTTAGATTATCTGTCTGAAAATGAATTTTTCAATGACGAAAGAGAATGTAGATTTTACATGGAATATAAACTCATACAGTATATTCATAACTACATTACCAATGAGGTTACGGAGTTGGAAGAACTTATGGAAATCAAGCAGTTGATACAGCGTCAGAAATTGGAACGCATAATGAAAGTGCATAAGGAAATGCGAGGTTTAGACCGATACAGAGAACAGCCTAAAGAATATAAATACCACGACCCTTATGATGATTGGATATTCCGTCAGCTTGCGGATATTGACAACAGAAATAATATTCCTAATACTTCTCCACAAGTAGACTTTAACGAGGGAGATTATGAAGATTATCTAAAGGCGAAATGGAACAGAGGTCTTTAATTTCCTCTTGCATGGAAGATACAGCAAACAAAAAGCCCCGTAAAGAGTGCAAAGCACCACCAATGGTGGCAAGGCTCTTGACAGGGCTTTTTCTTTTCTGTGGTAGGTAATCAAGAGGAAGAAAGAAAAAGTGTGTATGTTCAATGCAGAAAATATTCAAAGGGTATGCTGATTTTTATTGTGGCGGATATATGGAACTGTTATAATATGGTATGAAGAAAAGGACAAATTAGAGTTTATAGAACTAAGAAAAGTGGAAGTTGTGGAGGTGATACTATATGAAGTATATAGGTGGCATTATAACGGCATATATTGTCTTATTATTCTTAGATATAATGCAAAGAAGAAATCATACGCGAACACAATCTTTAAAAAAATTTACGGTAAGGACAATAACCGATGTATCATTTATATGTGCAATAGGCGCTTTGTTTGTACTTGTTGCTTTTATCTGGTGTTTGTGGAGTGACCCTGAAACTTTTTGTTCTAAAGGGAGTTTGATGATAATTATTCCATTTTCTATTATTTGGTTTGGAGTTACTTTTTTGGGTATGATTGCACCAATAAAAGGTGTCTGGGATATTTGTGTAGATAATAATGATGTGACTGTAATTAAGGCATTTTTTTATAAAAGGCATTGGAAAGTATCGGACATATCCTATTGTAAAATGAAACGTGGTGGTATGAATGTGTATGTCAATGGAAGAAAGAAAAAAGCTTTTTTTGTTGACGGTATAACAGACCACTTTGATAACTTTATAAAGAGAATGGAAAAAGAGGGAAAAGAGATTATTCTTCCAGAAACAAAAGAAAAGAGATAGGTTTATGGATAAGCAAATTACAGTTTGACAACTTCATATCCATTATACAAAGCAGTTAGTTGTATGATTAACTGCTTTTCTCTTACCTAAATTTTAGATTGGAGTGATGAAATAATGTACTGTTAGAGCTGTTCAATAAGATTATTGGTGCATAAAATTTTATTGTGGTGCTGATATGCGAATGGTATAATATGGATATGAAGAAATCGGCAAATTAGAATTTGAAGTAACTAGGGAAGTAAATACTATGAAAAAATTTTGGAAAATAATACTAATCATAATTGGAACAATTTTTTTTATTTTTATAGCTCTGATAGGCATTGGAGTGTTTGTTGATTTTGAATATGATGACCATATTGAAAACGGTCGTTATACTTATGTTCCAGAAGATGAAAATAATGGAAATGAATATATTGAGTTTAATATGAAAGATAATGACGAGCTTGATTCGGAACTTACATATTATAATTCTATAGAGAAAGCTATTTTGAATTCTCCGTTGAAAGAAGAACATGAAGAATTGTCTGCACCTAAAGATTTTCTAAATCATGTTGATGAAACTTTGCATATATGGCAAGGTAAAAATTATGATACGATATTCTATCGGGCGGGAAATGATAATGATGACATTCAAGGTTTAGTAATGGCTCGTTGTAAAAAACAAGTACAGAATGGGCATATACAATATGCATTTATAAATGCCTCACCAGCCACAACTACACCAGCCACCACTTATGGTGGAGATTTTAAAAAATTTATTCATTCTAGTTTGACATTAAGTGATGTTCAGCAAGATTTAAATCCTGATTATCCAGAAAAACGTTTTGTATTTGGATACGCACGAGAAAAAGAAATTTATTCCCTAGAGGTAGAAGGACAAAAGCCAGATGGGATAATAGAATATGAGGTCTATGGTACAGTTATGTATATGTGGTATTACAATGACTTACAAAGTAACAAAAGAGGTGACCTTCTAAGCTACTCAGTAGATGTGCCTAAGTAAAATGTTATTTTTAGATAATGCATTATATCCACTATGATATGCTGTATCAAGCCGTATTGAAATGATTACACTTGCTATTTTATCAAGTATATTGGGGAAATAGCAAGAAATTCCAGTTTGACAATTTCATATCCATACACACAAAGCAGTTAGTCTTAGGATTGACTGCTTTTTAATAAAAGACACCGCTTAGGTGTTAAGGGTGTCTTTTTAGTGCTATTTTATTGTCATATCAAGGCTCACTCAATCGTGGTAAATTCGTGGTAAATTGAATAATTTTCTATACTTCAAATTGCTTGAAAGTATAGTGTTTATGCGAATAATCGAAAATTATATATAAAATTTATATTAAATACAGTCTGTTAGCCGATTAAGAATTTCATTCAGATCTGCCAGATAGCTGTCCTGTCTGGCGGTCAGAAGAAGAGTTATCTGCGTAGGATGTGTGTTTTTCCTTTAAAATCTTTTCACATAGAAGACGTCAAATATTTCTGCGGTCCTCGCCACCCGCAGCGCGTTCACTGAATTGACAATATCAAAAACATAGGTATCCGTCATATGGAATATTTCTTTTGAAATCACCGCTACCTGCTCTCCTGCTGCCCCGGTAATGGAAAAAAGCTGCTCTGTCCAGGTTTTTACGACGGATTCTCCCATCGTTTTGAAGCTATTTTACCATTTTATAAAATGCAATCCAACGAATTTCTGTCAGATTTGTCTATTTTGTATAATATTAGTAACGATTATCATTATTATTTCTATAGGTAACATGAGCCTTTTCTCTTTTAAAATCTGCCAGACAGGTATATACTAAAGCCATCAGCAGAGGTGCTGAATTTCAACGAAACGGAGGATACACATATGTCAAAATTATATACCATTACCTTAAACGGAGTAACAGAGGAAGTTTATAACAAAGCGACGGATTACATCGAGAAGCACGCGCTTCGCTTAAACTACAGACCGGAGGTGTCCACCATCGACGCCGAGTTCCCGGACGATATCGATCCTGCAAAGAGCCCCGAGCTGCAGGAAGCGTACATCCGCAACGTACAGCAGAGACTGTAAGGTTCGGATTCTGACCCAGGGCGCTGCAGCCTACAGGCATGAAAACATACTAAAGCTCTCGAAAAAGAAAACCTCTCCCGTCGTTTTCCCGACTACGGAGAGGTTTTTTCTGCTATACAATATACAATAGAATGCTCGCTCTGGGAATGTTCTGTTGTCAGGAACAATCCGTCCTGACATCCAAATTTATCAAGACAGCTCCACCTTCTCCGTTGGCCAGGATTTTCTGAGTGCCCCATAGGAAACCAGGAAGTTTGCAAGCCAGCCTGCCGGAACGGCAAGCCAAACGAAATCAATGCCAAAACGCGGTGCACAGATCAAAGCCACGGACAGACGAATCGCAAGGTTTACCATGTTGGCAATGAGGAATGGCCGCATGATCCCGAGTCCGCGAAGAACTCCATCGGTCGCCATTTTGATTCCCATAAAGAGAAAGAAGTAACCAAGCCATCTCATATAATCCCCGGACACCTGATAGGCCAGGGCGGTTCCGTCTTTTCCAAGGAACAGTGAGGAAATCTGTGTGTGCAGCGTTTCAATAACAAGGAAAGCAAGCGCCGCGAAGCACACATCCAATACCAATGCTGCATGGTAGCCTTTTTTGATGCGCTGGGTTTTGTTTGCGCCAAGGTTCTGGGAAACATACGGCGAAACCGCATTCCCGATGGACACGAAAATCAGGGAAAAAACATTCTCCACCCGCATTGTTGCCGCATATCCTGCCAGTGCCTGCGTGCCGAAGGGATTCCACTGCGCCTGTACAATCATCATACCGATAGACACGGTAGACTGCTGGAGAACCGATGGAACAGCAATTTGAAGCATGGAACACAGCTCCCGCCCGTCAAACCAGGAAAAGGTACTCTTATACCGCCGCATCCGATGAAAAAAAATCAAAAAGGAAAGCACAGCCGAAATGCCCTGTGCGATCAAAGTTGCAAGGGCGGCACCGAACACGCCGAGCCCCAGACCGGCTACCATCCAAAGATCCATCCCAATATTCAGGATGGAGGAAAAGATCAGCAGCCCCAGCGGAATTTTTGATTCACCGATGGAGGTGAACATGGTAGAGAGAATATTGTACATAAACAAAAACGGAAAGCCCACAAAATAGACCCGCAGGTACAGCACTGCTTCCTTCAGAATATCGGCAGGAGTCTGTAAGCCGCTCATCATCCCATAGGAAAACCAAAAGCCAAAGACACCCAGGAGGATACTCAGAACCAAAAAGCTGATCAGAGATGTGGACACAATGGTTTTCATTTTGCCATACTCCCTGGCACCGAAATAGCGGCTCACAAGCACACCTGCACCAACCCCGGCCCCCAGTGCCACGCAAATGAAAACATTGGTCAGAGCTGCACAGGCACCAACCGCCGCCAGCGCAGAGGAACCCACAAACTGACCGACGATAATGGAGTCAGCCATATTGTATACCTGCTGAAAAAAGCTGCCAAGAATCATCGGCATTGCAAAAACCGTCAGCGCTTTCAGCGGCGTATCGGTAATCAAATACTCCTCTTTTGACATGATTATATGTCCTCCACAATTTCCTGATTTTTATCTGACTGGATACTCTGTGTCAGAAACTGACCGTCCCGAAACAAAGCGTAGATCGTGTCCGGTTTTGACCAGGACCTGACCCAACCGGCTCACAGGATATATTCCATCTGCCGTTCCTTTGTTTTCATGCCCATTTTTTCGTAGAAGTGCTCTGCCGATGTGTTTCCTGTCCAGACGTTCAGGGTTACTTCGTAGCAGCCCAGTTCCTTTGCCTGTTGCTTCACATATTCAAACAGACTTTCCCCAATGTGCTGCCCTCGTGCCTGCTTGTCAACGCACAGGTCATCAATAAACAATGATTTAAAGGACACCATGTTGGTGGAAAAGGGCTGTTCCCTGAGCTGACAGAAGGCATAGCCCATGCACAAATCGTCCTCATCTACGGCAACATAGACCGGTTTATCCTCCTGCTTCAATAATTCCGTCAACTCACAAAGGGTATATTTGGTGGTACCTGGTATAAAAATATCCGGGCGGATCTCTGCATGGATCTGTAATACCTGTCCCAACAGTTCAAGAATTCTTGGGATATCCTTTTTCTCCGCCTTGCGAATCTTCATTTCAAACTTATCTCCTTTACAATTTCGATTTTTCAGGTAAAAAATCTCCGGTTTTGACCGGGTCTGACCCCTGGTTTCTGCGGTCCTCGCCACCGGGGTTTTCCCATAGTTTTGAAGCTATTTTACCATCTTATAAAATGAAATCCAACAAATTTCTGTTAGATTTGTCTATTTTGTACAATATTAGTAATAATTATCATTATTATTTCTGCAGGTAATATGAGCCTTTTCTCTTTTAAAATCTGCCCGACAGGTATATACTGAAGCTATCAGCAGAGGTGCTGAATTTCAACGAAACGGAGGATACACAGATATCAAAATTATATACTATTACCTTAAACGGAGTAACGGAGGAGGTTTATAACAAAGCGACGGATTACATCGAAAAGCACGCGCTTCGCTTAAACTACAGACCGGAGGTGTCCACCATCGACGCCGAGTTCCCGGACGATATCGATCCTGCAAAGAGCCCCGAGCTGCAGGAAGCGTACATCCGCAACGTACAGCAGAGACTGTAAGGTTCGGATTCTGACGCGGGACGCTGCATGCGCCTGCAATGTGTGAAAACATACCATAAATTTCGAAAAAGAAAACCTCTCCCGCCGGTTCCCCGACTGCGGAGAGGTTTTTTCTGGTATCCAATAGAATGCGCACTCTGCCATCTTTATCCAACCTTAATGCGACGTCCCCGTCCCTTATCCGATCTTAAAATCTCTGGCCGTATAAAATATAATTATCACAGAAATAAGGAGCTGCCTTTATGCCAAAGAAAATCATCCGTCGAAAGCACCGTCTTTCGTCTTTTCAAACTATCACGTTAGGGTTTGCCGGAGTCATTTTACTCGGAGCACTGCTGCTGATGCTTCCGATCTCCACAACAGCCGGGTGTGTAACGCCATTCAATGAAACGCTGTTTACCGCGACCTCTGCCGTCTGCGTCACAGGACTTGTTGTTCAAGATACCGGAAGCTATTGGTCCGGCTTCGGACAGACGATCATTCTGGTACTGATCCAGATCGGAGGACTTGGCGTCATAACCGTAGCAGCATCGTTTGCGCTGTTGTCCGGGCGAAAAATCTCCCTGATGCAGCGCAGCACCATGCAAGATGCAATTTCTGCGCCAAAGGTCGGCGGAATCGTCCGTCTGACACGGTTCATCTTGCGAGGAACGTTTTTGATCGAACTGCTGGGCGCACTGGCCATGCTGCCGGTGTTTTGCCATGACTATGGATGGCGCGGCATCTGGATGGCAGTGTTTCATTCCATATCCGCATTCTGCAACGCCGGATTTGACATTCTTGGAACAGAAAGTAATCTCTATCCATCCCTTACCGGCTATGCCGGCAGTCCGACAATCAATATCACGATCATGCTGCTGATCGTAGTTGGCGGCATTGGTTTTTTGACATGGGACGATGTCTGCGAAAACAAGTGGCGGCTTCATCGCTACCGGATGCAGAGTAAGGTGATCCTTGTCACGACAGGTCTTTTAATTCTTTTGCCCGCCGCGTTTTTCTTTTTCACCGACTTTTCCGCGCTTTCTACCGGAAAGCGGCTGCTGGTATCTTTTTTTCAGTCCGTTACGCCGAGGACCGCGGGCTATAACACAGTAACGCTATCTGCAATGTCCGGTGCGTCGCAGGGCATAATGATCCTTCTGATGCTCATTGGCGGTTCTCCGGGTTCTACGGCAGGCGGAATAAAAACAACGACGCTGGCGGTCTTGCTTGCCAATGCTGCCGCAACCTTTCGTCAGCGGGAAAATGCTCAGTTTTTCGGACGTAGGATTGATTGCAGCGCTGTCAAGACCGCCGCAACCATTCTGACAATGTACCTTACACTGTTCTTTGGCGGCGCTGTTTTTATCAGCGTGTATGAAGATTTGACGCTTTCCGCATGCCTGTATGAAACGGCTTCGGCAGTCGGAACAGTGGGATTGACCCTGGGTATCACGCCGCAGCTGCATATTCCTTCCCAAATAGTGCTGATCGTGCTCATGTATCTGGGCAGAGTCGGCGGTCTTACGCTCATTTATGCAGCGTTTTCCGGTAAAAAAATAAACGGCGCAAAGCTGCCGCAGGAAAAAATAATGATTGGATAAGGAGTCTTTACACATGAAAAACATTTTATTGATTGGCGCAGGCCGCTTCGGACGGCATATCGCTATGCAATTATCTCAGCTGGGGCATCAGATCATGGCAGTCGATACAAACGAAGAACGGATCAATGATATACTTCCCCTCGTCACCAACGCGCAAATTGGAGACAGTACAAACGCGGAGTTTCTTCGCTCCCTTGGCATCGGAAATTTCGATGTCTGCATCGTGACCATTGGCGGCAGCTTTCAGAATTCTCTGGAAACGACGTCGCTTCTGAAGGAGCTTGGCGCGAAGTGTGTAGTGTCGCGTGCCGAGCGGGATGTACATGCAAAGTTTCTGCTTCGCAACGGAGCCGACCATGTGATCTACCCGGAAAAGCAGGTAGCAGAATGGGCAGCAATTCGATATACTGCCGATCATATTTTCGACTACATGGAGATCGACGAGCAGCACGCCATTTTTGAAGTAGAAGTTCCACAAGGGTGGATTGGCAAAAGCGTTGGTGAACTGAATATTCGCAGGAAGTATGGCATTAACATTCTTGGCATCAAACATTCTGGAAAAACCGACGTTTCAATTACGCCTGATACGGTGCTGTCAGGAGAAATAACCATTTTAGCGCTGGGTGAATATAAGGCGCTGCAAAAGTGTTTCCGGATATGAACGGACGGTGAAACAATATGAAAGATGTCATTTTGATCGTTGGGATGGCTCTAACGTTCCTGTTCGGATGGTTTCTGATGGAGCAGCTGGATCGCTTTCTGTACGAAAATCAGAAACGAATCCGATTGGACACAATAGAATTCGCCGCATTTTGGTGCTATAATACCATCAAGAGGGGTGGTGAAACTGTGCAGAACAATGAAAACAATCTATCAAAAGAGCATATTCTGGTGTGCCTGTCCTCGTCCCCATCCAATGAACGTATTGTACGAATGGCAGGGAAAATGGCGCAGGCATTTTGCGGAAGCCTTACCGCGCTCTATGTGCAGACCCCCGAATACTCTGGCATGAACGCAGAAGATATCGCTCGACTGCAGGCGAATATACGTCTTGCGCAGCAGCTTGGTGCAGAGATCATCACAACACATGGAGAAGATGTACCAACGCAGATTGCGGAATATGCGCGGCTCTCTGATGTGACCAAAATCGTAATTGGGCGCAGCGGCGTGCAGCGACGGCATTTCTGGAGCGAACCGACGCTGACAGAACAGCTCATTACGCTTGCGCCGGAGATGGACATTCACATCATTCCGGATGCGGAGGTCTATAAAAGCGATCCCAGGAAACCATTTTCCGCCGTTCGCCCGGCCCTTCCAACCGCCCGGGAACTGCTTCTGACTGTCGGGATTCTGACAGCCGCTACGATCATCGGGTGGTTGTTTCTGCGGCTTGGCTTTGCGGATGCCAATATCATCATGGTTTATCTGCTGGGTGTGCTTCTGACCTCCGCTTTTACCAGCGGATATACCTGCGGCGTGCTGTCCGCCTTTTTGAGTGTCATCTTGTTCAATTATTTTCTGACAGAACCCAGGCTGTCTTTGGTCGCCTATGGAAGCAAATATCCCATAACCTTTGCCGTCATGTTCATGGCTGCACTTTTGACAGGTACACTTGCAGCCAAGCTCAAAGCCCACGCGCAGCTATCCGCACGGGACGCTTATCGCACAAAGCTGCTTTTTGATATGAACAGGCAGCTTCAAAAAGCGGAAACGTCTGAGGAAGTTTACCGGATGACCGCAACGCAGATACAAAGGCTCATGCAGCGGAACATCCTGATTTATCCGGCACAGGAAGGCGCGCTGTCCAAAGGGATCCTTTACCCGGCTGACGCAAGCAGCCCATATAGTGCCCCGGACACAGACCAGGAACAGGATGTGATCGACTGGGTCTGGCAAAACCGGAAACGTGCCGGAGCAACGACACAAAACTTTCCCAACGCAAAACGACTGTATCTTGCCATTCGTACCGGGCAGCAAATTTACGGCATTGTCGGGATTCCGATGGAGAAGCAAACGCAGCCTGACGCATTTACATCTAGCGTTCTGTTCTCCCTTCTCGGTGAGTGCGCTCTGGCGCTGGATAACCTGCGAAATGCCAGAGAAAAGGAAGAAGCTGCCGTTCTTGCAAAGAACGAACAGCTTCGCGCTAATCTTCTGCGTTCAATTTCTCATGATCTCAGGACACCGCTGACCTCTATTTCCGGCAACGCCGACACACTGCTGCACAGCTATGACATGCTGGATGAGCAAACACGGAAACAGATTTTTACGGACATTCATGACGATGCACAGTGGCTGACCGAGCTGGTTGAGAATTTGCTCTCCATTACGAAAATCGCTGACGGCAGCGTCAAGCTGCGTCTTTCCGATCAGGTTGTGGACGATATTGTATCGGAAGCGCTACGGCATATCGACCGAAGATCGACAGAACATCACATTACGGTGGATTGCGGAGACGTGCCGCTGCTGATACGGGTGGATGCAGGACTCATCGTGCAGGTGCTTATCAATCTGGTGAACAATGCAGTCAAATATACTACGGCTGGCTCTGACATCTGCATCACGGCAATCCAGCAAAAAAAAGCGGTTGAGATCTGTGTCAGCGATAACGGCCCTGGTATCCCGGACGAACTAAAGGAGCGTGTTTTTGAAATGTTCTTTGCCGGAGGAAATCCGATTGGCGACAGCCGCCGAAGCCTCGGGCTTGGGCTCACGCTCTGTCAAGCCATCATTCATGCACATCATGGCGAAATAACGCTGAAAAACAATTCGCCGCATGGCTGCATCTTTTCCTTTACATTACCACTTAGTGAGGTGAACTTAAATGAATAAGCCACTTGTCCTTGTTGTAGAAGATGATACCCCTGTGCGCAATCTGATCACTACGACGCTGAAAACTCACGAATACAGGTATCTTTCGGCGCAAAACGGCGCAAGCGCCGTGATGGAGGCGCTGTCTCACAATCCAGATATTGTGCTGCTTGATCTGGGACTTCCAGATATGGATGGCGTGGAGATCATCCAAAAGATCCGTTCGTGGTCGAATATGCCGATCATTGTAATCAGCGCCAGGACAGAGGATTCCGATAAAATCGGGGCGCTGGATGCCGGGGCGGACGATTACCTGACGAAGCCTTTTTCCGTGGATGAACTGTTGGCACGACTGCGGGTGACGCAGCGAAGGTTAGCGTTGATAAAAGCAGATACGGCACAGGAAACCCCAATTTTTACGAACGGTGCGCTGAAAATCGACTATGCGGCAGGCTGCGCATATCTTGATGGTGCAGAACTGCACCTAACGCCCATCGAATACAAACTGTTGTGCCTGCTCTCCAAAAATGTTGGTAAGGTTCTGACACACACCTACATTACGCAGCAGATTTGGGGCAGCAGTTGGGAAAATGATATTGCTTCTCTGCGCGTATTCATGGCAACCCTGCGCAAAAAGCTGGAAAACGGGAAAGATGGGCAGCAATACATACAAACACACATCGGCATCGGTTATCGGATGCTGCGGGTCGAGTGAGCGATCCCTGTGTCCGCCCCTTGCGGACTGCCTTTGCCACCAGCATGGGATATATTTTTGCAAATGGCATATACTTTTTCAGTTTCCATTTTCGGCTGTCCTCCTTCCCGTGATGTATAAAGGCAAGGGCCATGCTCTGCCCATCAAGTTCGCCGTCCTATCAAAGCGGCATTCGTTGCATACATACAATGACGATCGTGTAATCGGCTACGTAGGTAAATTCACCTATTTTTTCCTATGTATTTCGCCATATCATTGTATTTTCTGATATTTATTCTGTTTTACAAAAATTCACTTAGACTATGATAGATTTCACCATCGCGTCCTGGCATCGCTTTTGCACATGTCAATGAATTTAAAATAGATTCTTCCACAGCCTCTGCCACCAGCCGGAATACCTTATCAAGTTGATTTTCCGGGAAGTACTTCATCATATGAAACTGCTCTTCTTTCGTATCCGGTATCCCATTCGCATTGGTAAACCCAATAAATACATCCCCACTGCCATGTCCCATAAAAGAACCAGTTCGTATCAACCCAACTGCTGCTCTTTTTAAAACTCTCTTTAACTGTCTCTCTCCAAGCGGCAGATCAGTCCCCACAATGACCATGATGGAACCCTTATCCTCTTTTGCACTGTTTTGTATTTTCGTGCATATCTGTCTGCCAACCGGTACGCCGGCAACGGTAAGATCCTGCGTTTTTCCAAAATTAGACTGCACCAAAACACCGATTGTATACTCTGTACCGCCAAACATTAAAATTCTTGATGCGGAACCAATCCCACCCTTTAATCCAAAACAGACTGTCCCTCTTCCGGCACCGACTGCCCCCTGCTTAAAGTTTTTTTCTGCGTGTTCGATTGCAAAAAGTACATCTTCTGCCTCTATTACCCGTTCTGTAATCTGATTCATTTTAGAGTCATTCGTCTCTCCTACTACTGGATTAACGCTTACTAACTCTTTACCGTTCTTCCTGCATTCCTTTTCCGTAAATGTGACAAGCCCATCTGCTACCTTTCCTACATTTAGTGTATTCGTCAGTGCGATCGGCGTCTCTAATACACCGAGTTCTTCAATCTGAACTGTTCCCTGCGTCTTCCCAAAACCATTTAATGCATAAACCGCTGCAAGTGGCTTCCTTTCATAGACAAAACCATCACATGGTATGATCACTGTAACACCAGTCTGATTTTTTCCCTTCCTCACCGTATAATGCCCAACCTTTACTCCCGGCACATCCGTGATCGTATTGTGAATGCCACACTTGCCATTTCCTATCGTATATCCATATGCACGGATTCCCTTTCCCGTAATTTCTTTCACAAAATATAAGGTATCAATTCCCTCACCTCTGTCATTTTTCAGACGTGTTTCACAGTGAAAATCCATTTTTTCCATCAGGTGCAGCTGTGCTTTGTTCGTACTCCAGGTCCTAAGTGCCATTACCGTATATCTGCTGCTTTCTTCCACATATTCTTTCGCTTTCTGATATAATACCAGTGCTAACCCCTGGCCTCTGTACTCTTTTCTGATGCAGAGTGTGGTAAAATAACAGATATCCCTGTAATCTTTTAAAGCCTCACATTCTTCCATCGAACGAAATGACAGAAAAGCAATGATTTTCTTCTCTCTTTTTAATAAAAGTGTATGCTGTTTTGCCACTTCATTAAAGTAATTTCTGACACCGTCACCAGATTTTTTCTCCCATGTCTTTTGAACAGTGCTTCCCCGCTCCGATAACGGCGGTTCAAAATCCTTATCACACTCTGATAAAATAGCATACACCTCGTTTGCTTCCCATTCATCCTCTAACTTATCTCTGAAAAAAATTTCATCCTTCATTTGTACTGCTCCTATCTCATCTGCCACATAGCATCCATTTTTCGCGTGAAAAGTTCAGATTTCCATGTTCCAATACCATGAGTATACAATAATTTCTGATTTTTAGCTACCTTACCCCACCGTCTAAAGCCAGTGGGATTGCGGTAGCCTTATTTCAAGCGCAGATACGATTCATATACTGGCGTTGTTCCCTCAAGGAAGCCGCTCCGGTGACCATGTGATGCTTGCAGCTCGACAAAATGTTTGTTTCAACACCTCTTGACCTTTCTTTCTCTCGTATAACAAGAAAGAACAAGAAAGGAAGCGTAGCTGATGCTAACATTCGAGAGATGATTCTTCAAAACAGCGGCAGATCCTTTGAACTGTGTAGAAGTATGAATCAGGAACTGACTTTTCACGCCCTCCAAACCGAGATGCAGAGAAGATCAATCGGAGCCTCCCAAATGCGGACACTCAAACTGATTGGTGAAGATGGTTTGTATACGAATCTTGCATTGCTGCTATCAGACCAGTGCGAAACCACAACAAAAGTCGCGCTATTTCAAGGGAAGGATAAGGAGCTATTCCGTGACAGAAAGGAATTTAAGGGCTCCATTTTGAAGCAACTTGAAGATGTCTATCAATTTATAGATTTGGTCAATAAAACAAAAGCAACCTTTACCGGTCTGGATCGAACCGACAGAAGAGATTATCCAAAGGATGCAATCAGAGAATCTTTATTGAACAGGGGAGTATCCCAAAGGAAGCGGCAAGTTGAGCACCTATGTTGCGAGTCTGTGATACTTTTTCTGTAAAATAATCCAGGCAAGGTCCTTCTATGATAAAATAATTATCATTAGGAGGGCCTTTTATTATGGCAAGACAAAAGAAACCTGTACACAGAGTACAAATGACCGATGGTAAAAGAAACATCATTCGGCAGCTTCTCGAAGAATACGATATCGAGACTGCAGAAGACATATATCTGACGTGACAGATAAAATACTTCCTCAG
>QUKC01000035.1:16088-16406 GCA_003481005.1 Firmicutes bacterium TM09-10
ATATCTGACGTGACAGATAAAATACTTCCTCAGATTGAAGACTGGCAGAACCGTCCACTGGATGAGGTATATCCGATCCTTTACATCGATGCAATCCATTATTCTGTACGGGATAATGGAATCATTCGTAAACTTGCAGCTTATGTCATTCTGGGTATTAATACAGAGGGCAAAAAGGAAGTCCTGACCATTACAATCGGTGACAATGAAAGTGCGAAATACTGGCTTTCCGTCTTAAATGAACTGAAAAATCGAGTAGTTAAGGATATCCTGATCATCTGCGCCGACGGCCTTACAGGCATTAAGGAAGCGATTGCA
>QUKC01000036.1 GCA_003481005.1 Firmicutes bacterium TM09-10
ATACAAAAGCTGGCAGGACTCTCATTACGGGAGAACAGCTCAGGAAAGCACAAAGGACAGACGTCCATAAGTAAAAGAGGTCGGAGTAAGCTGCGGGCAGTACTGTTCAATGCAGCGATTCCGTTGATAGCGAAGAATCCGGAGTTTAAGTCATTGCATGAGTATTACACGACAAGAGCGAACAATCCGCTCAAGAAGAAACAATCCGTGATTGCGATCAGCTGTAAGCTGATAAGAGTCTTTTATGCCATCCTGGCAAATGGAGTGACCTATGATGCGCAGAAGATGCTTTCTGACATTCACAGGCAGCCGCAGGCAGCATAAGAAGATCGACTGTGAGATTCAGGAGACGTCCGCCGCAAGGTGCTGAAAGGAACAGAAGAAATTCATAAACATAGAGAGCCAAGTCAGATTTCTTACCATCAGAGCAGAGACTCAGCAATGGAGCATCATGACGCCCCTTTATGGATAAGCAGAACGAAGGAATTAAGGACCCAGAAGTAAAGGAGATCCTGTATGACATGGGAGGTTAGGCTGCCGTAAGGAGTTGGGGAAAGAAAGGCCGATCATAGCAGAATAAGACGACGTCTTGTTTTGTGTACCCTAAACATCCGAATATCCATGATTCATGGCCAAGGGGAATGACATAGACTTAGAAAAAATCTCTATGAAGAAATGAAAATGTGAGAAAAAGCGAGTTAACAAGAGAAAAACAAAGATTATTATGGGAGGTGCGAACATGTGCATTACAGAAGATAAGTTGGTGGAAAGCTACGGGAAAGCAACTCCCCGCGAACGCTTCCGACTGATCTACAAGAACTACAGTATTTTTCCACAGCTGGTGGACTGCTACGAAACCGGACTGTTTAACCGGATCCTCTTCGAGGTTGAGTACAACAGACGGAAGAAGAATGATGACGACCTGGGTGTGAGGATCCAGACCAGTCATCGCAGCGAAAAATGCCGCAAACAACGCAGCACAGGCTGCACCGGCATAAGGCGAAAAATGCATGGAGACGGCAAAGCCGTTGGATTTTGGAGAAAAATGAGTGGGCAATTCCAATCGGAATTGCCCATTTTGTTATAAATAGTCAATCAAAAAGAACCAGAGACAAAGAACTCTTGGTGAGCTGTTCTTCTTCCTTGTTGATGAAAGGGCAGACATTATTTTCAGCAGATCACTTGGCATTCAAAGGGCTGATCCTTTTCATATGCCGTTTTTCAGATATCTAAAAGCAAATTATTCTGTACAAAAGACGAAAATAGAGTAAAATTATTTTAAGCAAGCAAATTTCTGGTTCAGGGAGGAGGACCGGTAATCATTGAACTTTACATGAACCTGAACAATCGTTGATAGGAAAAGAAAGGGCAGAAATTTTGCAGGGTAAACTTATGAAAACACAGGCAAGGGACATGACAGAAGGCAGCATTGCCAAAAATATCATTCTGTTTTATATTCCACTGGCAATTGGCGGTCTGTTTCAGCAGCTTTACAGCTTTGTGGACAGCGTCGTTGTCGGGCGGGGAATCGGAGCGCAGGCGCTGGCAGCAGTCGGCGCGACATCCATTGTAGTCTGGCTGACGCTCGGATTTGCAATGGGGATTACAAAAGGATTTTGCATCCATATTTCACAGGCCTACGGGAAAAAGGATTATCATCTGGTAAACCGTGGATTTTTTGTTGCATCCGTTTTGTCGCTGATTGTGGGAACGATGATCTCCATTGTCGGATCTCTGGCGATCAGAGATTTCTTGATTCTGATGCATACGCCCGGAGAAATTCTGGAGCAGTCGCTGGATTACATTAAAGTGATCCTGCTGGGGTTTGTGATTACAGTTTTGAATAACCTGTTTATGAGCGTTTTGCAGTCTCTGGGGGATTCGTCTACGCCATTTTGTGCGCTGCTTGTTTCCTCTATAACAAATGTTGGTCTGGACTGCGTATTTGTACTCATACTGAAGTGGGGTGTGCAGGGAGCGGCTGTGGCAACGGTGTTGTCTCAGGTATTTTCCTTTGCGATTTGTGGCGCAGGTTTGAAAAGATTGAAATTTGTCAGTATTTTAGACGGCAGTAAGAGCAAAAATGCACGACTGACAGTCAGAATGTTAAAAACCGGGCTGCCGGTCGGAATTATGAGTATGGTAACGGCAGTCGGTGGAATGATCCTGCAGTTTTTTGTAAACGATCTCGGTGCGTCTGCAGTGGCGGCTTATGCGGCGTCCACCAAAATTCGCAGCGTGATCGGAGAATTCAGCAATGCGCTGGGAATGACATTTATGACATTTGTCGGTCAGAACTACGGTGCGCAAAAATATGACAGAATTAAAGACGGTGTTCGGATGGGAGTGATTCTTTCTATCCTGATTCATATTCCGCTGTCTGCCATTGAGATTTTCGGCGGGAAAAGGATCGCGTCGCTGATGGTGACAGATCTGTCAGTACTTGAGTTGTGCAGACAATATCTGCTGATTGTGGGAATTTTCGTCTTTTTCCTGGGATTTCTGATGGTATTTCGAAACTGCATTCAGGGAATGGGAAATACATGGATTCCGATGCTTTCCGGCGGACTGGAAGTCATCAGCAGACTGATTTTTGGATATTGGCTTGGCAGGCACAGCTTTATGGGGATTGCCGCTGCAGAAGCCTCTGCATGGATCAGCGTCAGCATTATGCTCGGGAGCTCATTCTTTATTTTGTTTCGTAAAGTTCTCCGGACACAAACGCCGGAAAACGCAACAGATACAGAAAACATAGGAAGGGTTTCATAAAACAGGAGGATGTAAGATGAACACATTTCATGTCAGGAAAACAGGAGACGTTATTTTGCTTCATCTGGGAAAAGGCGATGATATGCTGCAGTGCCTGAACCAGGCCATTACCGAACACAAGATCAAAAACGGAGCGGTTGTATCTATGATTGGAACGTTGGATAAGGCGCGATATCACATGATCCAGACCACCGAGGAGGATCCGACCAACGGTTTTTATACCGTGGAAGGACCGATTGAAGTAGCGGCCGGGCAGGGGCTGATTATAGACGGGGAGCCGCATATCCATATCTGCATGGCAACACCGGAGACTTCGTATCTGGGACATCTGGAGGAAGGCTGCAGAGTACTGTATCTTGCAGAGATCGCAATTGAAAAATACAGCGATGAAGAATTGACGAGAAAAAGGGATAAATTTGGAATTGCAACGCTGAGTTGGAAGTAAAGGGGCAGAACTGAATAAGGAAATACAGATACCGTTCCATTGTCAAAAGATGATGGAACGGTATTTTTACTTGTAAGCATATGGGTATGGTATAATTTTACTAATATATTCGATGAAAATAAATGAAAATACAATATATTGACAAATATACGAAGCGGAAGTAATATGTACTTATAACGAATGAACAGAAATTATAACGAAAAAGGAGATTATATGAGCATAATTTTACAGGACAAGTTTTTTGGCTGTATCTGTGGCTGTCATATCGGTTCGGCGATGGGAGCTCCTGTTGAGGGAATGACTTATGAAGAAATTGACAGGAAGTATGGCTATGTAGACGGGTATCTTCCGTACCAGCATTACGGAAATGGCTGGGACAGGGAACCCGGAACGACAGAGGACGGCGTGGAACGGCAGAAGCTGATGATTTCTGCGATTATGGAAAAAGAGGGAAGGGTCACAGCGGAGGACGTCAGGGCTGCCTGGAACAAATACGCAAATCCGAATGCAGGAGGCTGGGTATCCGAACCGTTTGAAGGGGTTCTTCTGAAAATGGCCAAAACCGGAATACCGGCAACCGATCTTGGCAGATATTGCGATTACGCCGGACTCAACAGCTTTGCAAGGGCGTGTCATCCGATCGGTCTGATCAACGCAGGCAATGTAGAAGGCGCAAAAGAGGATATCCTGCAGGTCGGACAGCTGTATCAGACAACGAACAGCCGTGGGCTGAAATGGGCATGTGTCACTGGCATAGCAATTGCGGAGGGAACGAAGCCCGGCGCAACCGTGGATTCTGTGATCGGGGCAATTTTTGATCACTGCGATCCCGACGTTGTTGTGAAAGAGATTGACGAGCAATTGAAAAAAGCGGCAGGATGCAGCGACATTTTTCAGCTGAGACAGCATTTTGATTCCATTTATAACGGATTTGGAATGCCGTATCCGTTCAGCTATGCGAATGAAGTTGTCACAAAGGGCGTTGTTATTTTTAAGATGGTTCATGGAGATACGAAGGAAGCGATCCTTGCAGGCGTAAATATGGGACGTGATACAGACTGTGTTGCGGCAGTTGCCGGCGGAATTGCCGGAGCGCTTTCCGGAAGTGAATCAATTCCGGCAGACTGGATCAGCCAGCTGGATTACGCGACGAGCATCAATCCGCATACGAATTCCAAACGAACCCTGAAAGAAAATGCAGATGGCGTGTATCATGCCTTTAAGAAAATGCTGAAACGGCAGCAGGCTTACATTCAGCAAATGGATATCGACTGACAGGAAGGGGAAGACATCAGGGGAAAATGAGGTAAATGATCTGCAGAAAGCAGATAGACACAAAACGAGTCGTTCTTGTGTCGGAAATAAAAAGGAGGACATGGTATGAGGAACAAAAAGGTACTGGCGATTGTGATGGCAGTCATGACTGCTGCATCCGCTCTTGTAGGCTGCGGCGCTACAGAAGCAACAGCTCCTGCGGATACCGCTGTGACGACGGAAAAAGAGGATGATGCCACGGCGGAAGCAGCTCAGACGACTGACGGCGAACAGGTGACCATCACTTTCATGCATGACTGGCCGGAGTACGAAGAGGAATTCAAACAGATGATATCCGATTTCGAAGCGGCAAATCCGGATGTCAAGGTTGAGACACAGATAATCACCTGGGACGTTCTGACACAGACTTTGACAACGGCCTTCGCTGCTGGCGAAGCTCCTGATGTAGCATGCTGCTGGGCAAACCAGATGGGTTCGTTTAATTCCGTAGGCGCTACATACGATCTCACTCCTTATTTGGAAGAGAATAACAATGAATGGAAAGACTCCCTGCTGGCACCCGCTGTACAGTCCGGTACTGTTAACGATCAGGTCTTCTGCATACCGTTCAGAACAACCTGTACCGTGCTTGCATATAACAAGACGATGATGGAAGAGAACGGCTGGGAAGTTCCCACCACGTTGGAAGAGTTTGAAACATTGCTCGGCGAAGCTGCAAAGACCGGAGTAACACCTCTGTTGACGCCTGGTAATCCTCACGGCTTTCAGATTGCATCCCTGGTTGAGACTTTTGCATTGCATTACATGTACGATGCAGGATATCTTAAAAACAATGACTATTTGACAGGTCACTATACGGATGTTGCCAAAGAATATGCTGAAGCAGGAGCAAGATTAAGAGACTGGGTTGACAAAGGTTACATTGATGCGGATTCTCTTGCTATGACGAGAGAAGATTCTACCGGTCAGTTCTATTTGCAGAAAGGTCTGTTTGCATTCGTAAACAACAATGAACTGACAGATCTTGAAAAGAACTCCGCAGAAGCCGGTTTCGAAATTGGCGTTATGGCGTTCCCTGCACCCGAAGGCATGCCTACCCTGCTTCACAACTTTGGTGTTGACGGATTCATGGTTTACTCCGGTACCAAGTATCCGGAACAGTCCGCAAGATTCTTAAAATATATCACAAGCAAAGATGTACAGCAGAAATTCGGTAACGAGACACTGTCTGTAATGGCAAATAAGGACTGCACCTATGACAATGCAAACCAGAGCGAATTTGCAGAAATCTTCTCCAGCGCAGAGAGCTATAGAAAAAACTATGACTACAATGCCGGCGATATCGGATCAGATACTGGTGATCTGGAAGCAGAATTTCTCTCCGATCCTTCCGAAACTCCTGAAGAATTCGGTCAGAAGATCGAAGATGCGTACGTCAAATTACTGGAAGAAAATGGTAAGTAATAAATAGCGGCAGACTGAAATAGGGCTGGCAGAAAGTTGACTGCCAGCCCTATTTGAAAGGGTGAAGATATGAAGAGCAAAATGAATTATAAAACAAGGCAAAAGCTCATGGGATATGTTTTTCTGATTCCCGGTTTTGTATTTTTGGGATGCTTTCTTGTTTTCCCGTTTTTTAAGAGCCTGGTCAGGAGCTTTACGGATTGGAATGCATTCGGTTCGGATCTTAGTTTTGTTGGATTGAAAAACTACATTGAGCTGTTTCATAATGACGAATATTGGGCGGCGATCAAGGTCAATCTGGTTTTTGCAGTGGTTTCCACACTGATTCAGACAACCCTCGGTTTTTTGCTTGCATTTGCAGTATATTATATGACTCCGAAGTGGCAGCAGTTTTATAAAGTAGCTTTATATATCCCGGTCGTCCTCCCCGCTTCTGTAGTGGCGGTTATGTGGAAGTTTATGCTGAACAAGGATATTGGTCTGGTCAATACGCTGCTGCGCCTGGTTGGTCTTGACAATCTGACACATGCGTGGATCGGGGAGAAGAGCACTGCCCTCGGCACGGTTATTGCGGTAAATACCTGGCAGTATATCGGTTTTACGATGGTTTTATTCTATATTGCGATGATGAATATTTCCAAAGATGTTCTGGAATCCGCAGCGGTTGACGGCGCGACCAAAAAAGATCTGTTCTTCAATTTTTTCCTTCCGCTTACTGCGGGAACGACGGAAACAAACGTCATCCTTTCCATTTCCGGCGGTATGAAATCCTTTGCTCTGTTCTATATGCTGACCGGCGGTGGCCCCGGCAAGGCGACGACTGTAGTTGCACAGCTGATTTATACTACGGCGTTCGTTGATTTCAAGTTTTATAGGGCACTGGCAATGTCTACTGTGCTGTTTATCATCATTCTGACACTGGTGCTGATCAGCAGACTGATTGGACGCAGGTATAACTACGAATAAGCGAAGGGGTGAAAATAATGAAAGAAAAAAAGAAACTCACAATAGGAGGGATATTCAGTCAGATCGTTCTTCTGATTCTGGCAGTGATTGTGCTGTATCCGCTGGTGTTTATGTTTCTGACATCCGTAAAATCCAATCTGGATGTTCTGACGAACCCTTTTGGCATTACGACCTTTAAACCGGAAAACTATGTTTCTGCATGGAAAATTGGTAAAATTGGAAGCTTTTTCATGAACAGTGTTATTATTACGATTATGACGCTGGCAGTGCAGTTGATCGTTATTATACTCGCATCCTTTGCGCTCGGGAAATTAAGACCGTGGGGCAGTGGATTCATTGAAATACTGTTTTTGTCCGGACTGTTTATCACATCTGAAATGCTCACAATCCCCAACTTTACGACGCTGAAAGCGTGGGGACTGAACGGGACGCGGCTTGCGTTGCTGCTTCCGTATGTTACGCTGGGGCTTCCGACGGCAACCTTTATTATGATTAACTATGTAAAAGGCCTGCCGAAAGAGCTGGATGAAGCAGCACTGCTGGACGGCTGCTCCCTGCTGCAGAACCTGTTTCGGATTACGCTTCCGCTGTTAAAACCGGTTATCGCTACCGTAATGATTTTTAACTTCCAAGGTACCTGGAGTGAATTCTATTGGGCACTGATTGAAATTAAAAAGGATTCCTTAAAAACGCTTCCGCTTGGTTTGATGAACTTTAATTCCATGTACAATACGGATTATGGTGTACTGTGTGCAGGTCTGTGTATCGCGACCATTCCGGTGGTTTTGTTGTATCTGAAGTGTTCCTCTTATTTTATCGGCGGTATGGTAGCCGGTGCAGTTAAGGGATAAATTTGATGGACTGTAGAAATTGATACGAGGAGAAAAAAGACATGAAGGATTTTGAAAACGATTTAATTTATTATCACAATCCGGATCCGATTGAGGAGCCGCGGTTTATTTTGAATTCCGTAGAGGAACTGGAAAAATCAACAAAATACAGCGTTGTCTGCAATGGAACGGAGCGCGTGGTATATCATACAGACTCCTTTGATTATGTTGTTGTAGTAGATGACGAAGCCTATGATCTGGAAATTTCGATTCATACACCCTTTGAGAAGCTGGCAATTCGTCCGACCAGCTTTGGAATCGTTCCTTCGGTAACAGGGGAGACTGTTCAGATTCATCTCGACGAGCCGAAGAAATTTACGGTAGAGACAGACGGCGGTCTGCATGACGCATTATTCGTGCTTTGCTCGCACAGAATCGAAAAACCGGAAAATACAACGATCTGCTTTGAAAAAGGAAAGGTATACAATGTCGGGATTCTTACCTTAAAACCGAATGATACGGTCTATATCGAAGAGGGTGCCGTGGTATCCGGCTGTATTTATGCGGATCATTGCGATAACATTTCCATTGTAGGAAACGGAATCGTCAATGGAGCCTGCTGGCATCTGCCGGACAGTAATGCCCATCGGTTTTTTATCTATATCAAGTGGTGCAACAATGTCCTCTTAAAAGGCTTTACGGCAGTAGACGGACCCTCCTGGCATGTGGTTCCAGCGGCATGTGATCATGTTGTCATTGATGATATGAATATCATGTCCAGAATTGTAACAGGAGATGGTATTGATATTACGAGCAGCCAGGATGTGGAGATAAAGAATTGCTTTATCCGTTCGACGGATGACAGTATCTGTATTAAGGCACATGGATTGATTGCGGATACTTCGACTGTTCGGGATGTGACGAAAGTATATGCCCATAATAATGTGCTCTGGAATGCGGAGCCGGGCAATGCAATTGAATTAGGCTATGGGCTTCAGAGTGAGATCCACGATCTCGTATTTGAGGATTGTGATATCATTCACTGTCAGTACGAAGGAAATATGGGCGGCGCAGCAATCTCCATCCATCAGGCGGATGGCGGTCATGTGCATGACGTCCATTACAGAAATATCCGGGTAGAGCAGGCGGAGCAGAAGCTGTTTGATATCAAGGTATTGCTTTGCAAGTATACACAGCAGGTTTCCAAAGGGGAGATCAATGATATTCATTTTGACAACATTCAGGTATTAAACGGCGATATTCCGGTTTCGCTGATCCGAGGATACCAGACGCCGACAGAAGAAGTACGTGTCCATGATATTTACTTTGACAATATTACCTTTATGGGGCAAAAATGTGAAACCTGGCAGGATCTTCGTTTGGTTACGGAGCTGGCAAACGATATTTATGTCAATGGCGTCAGAACGTGTAAACAGATGAAATTCTGAGGATGGGGAGTAGTGTGAAAAATAAGCGTGATCGCTTATTTTTCACACTGCTATTTGTGCCGCAGGCGCCACAAAGTAGCTATGATCGCAGAGCAGAACTGGAAGTTCTGCTCGCGATTCCTTCGGCGCAAAGCGCCTGCGGAATGGAGATTACTATGACGGACAGGCATCCTTATTATGAATTTGAAAAAGATACTTATGAAATCGATGAATTTGACTGCTCGTCCATCTTTTTATTTGTAGGAAAAGAGCGTGCGCTGCTCCTGGATACAGGCTGCGGAATCGGTGATCTGAAAGGCGTTATCAGAAAAATTACCGATAAACCGTACATTGTGATTGCTTCCCACGGACATATGGATCATATTGGCGGGGCAGGTGCATTTGACGAGCTATATATCAATCCGGCGGACAAATATTTTCTGGATGTATCCTTTGAAAAAATGCTGGAAAACCGGAGAAATTATGCAGATTTTATCCGGGAGCGGGAGGATAAATATTATCCTTACAGCACAGAGAACGATATGCTTTGCTGGGAGAAAAAACCGAAGCTGCTTCCGCTATCCGACGGTCAGACATTCGATCTTGGAGGGCGTATCCTTACGGCATACAGCTGTCCCGGACATACCCCCGGTGAAATGGTTTTTATCGATTCGAAAACCAGGTATCTGTTCTGTGCCGATGCGTGTAACCGTAATCTTTTGCTGATGCAGTCGGGTGACCATACGGAGGGAAGATATGTCAGTGTGGAAAAAGCTGCAAAGGCGATGGAACGGATTGTGTCGATGAAAGACCAGTATGATCATGTGATCAATTCTCATCATGATTATCGGGGCTTTGGCGCACCATTGGCGGATTATGTGGTCGATCAGGCGCTGGAATGCATGAAGAAAATTATCGATGGGACTGCAGAAATCAGGGAGATTCCAGATCCATTACAGAGGAATGTAACGAAAACGGTGGCTGTATACGGGGATGTTTTCATTACCTACAGCAAGGAGGGCGTTTATGAAACAAGATAGCGCACCTTTCGATTGTCATGAATAAAAAAAGTGTAAAACTTATGATCCCAGCGGCAGCCAGACAATCGTTTTGGCGTCTCTGGGATTGTTTTGTCCGAAATGCAAGAGAGAGTATCTTGTAAATGTAAAACAATTTAAAACTCAAATTGTAAATGAGCCAGACGCTAAGACGCAGAGCTGATCCAAAAAGAAAAATGGATTGGTTCTGCGTTTTTTGTTATGGCGACGAGGAAAATGCACGCATTTATGCGGTGCATTTGACGACCGCTAATCAGAGCGAGATTCGCAGAGCGCATCTCGTCTCTGTTAATTAAGTATTGGAGCAGGTGTAATTGTGAATTTTTGCCGGGAGATTTGTATATGAAAGAAAGGATAGAAAGCAAACATGACAATACATTATGAAAAATTGCATGCTAAAAATTTTAACACATATTCACTGGATCATTTCGTGAGACATCAACGGGTAAGCGAATGTTGGCGCAACGTGGAGGGACAGTGGAAACTGATACCGATAGAATTTGAAAGAGGCAGACAGGCGGATAGCAATGGATATTGTAAATCGCTAGCCGGCATCTTCGGTTGCTATGTTCAGGCTAGTGCCGAAGAAAAAACTGCATAGGTCAAAAAAAATTAAAACGGTTTACTTTCTCGCTTTTAAATTATATAATTAAAGCGTATAAGTAAAGTGCAGAGGTGAATAGAATGACTAAAAAGGAAAAAATTGAAAATTTTATTGAAAAATATAACGGTTATCTTATTACCTCTCTGGTATGTAGTGAAGATATTTCTAAGACCTATATTGCAAAATATATTAAGGAACATGGCATGGAGAAGGTTTCGAGAGGCGTATATATAGCGAATGATGTGTGGCCGGATGAGTTGTTCATTTTGCAACAAAGAAATGGTGCGATTATTTATTCCGGAGAAACAGCACTATATTTGCACGGTTTGACAGATAGGGAGTATTCATCTGTGTGTGTTACTGTGCCACAGGGATATAATGCGAGCCATCTTAAGGATAATGATTTTAATGTTTCGGTGAAATATGCTGCACCGGATTTATACAAAATAGGAATTTGTGAGATTGCATCCAGCAGTGGAAATTTGGTTAAGGTTTATGATCAGGAGCGTTGCATTTGCGATTTGATAAGGAATCGTAATAAGTATGAAGTACAAGTATTTCAAACGGCTATCAAGGAATATATGTCATCGAAGGACAAAAAGCTATCGCAGCTGATTGTATATGCGGATATGATGGAAATTCGAGATGAAGTGATGAAGTACGTGGAGGTGTTAGTGTGATTAGTAAAAGCATTACCATTAAATGAGGCTGATGTACAGAGGATAATTGAAGAAATTTGTAACATCCCGCTGGAAGATAATGTTAAATTTCAAATTAAAAGCACAAGAACTATTATGGAAGAGTTTGATTACCCGGGCATTCGCGTAATGCTGGAAGCTACGTTGGACAAGATGCGTCAACCAATTAAAATCGATATTTCTACAGATGATGTAATTACACCAAGGGCAATAGAATACGACTATAAATTGATGTTTGAGGATAGAACGATTTCCGTTCTTACATATAACAAGGAAACATTGCTCGCTGAGAAAATGCAGACAATTATAAATAGAGGAATCGCAAATACCAGATTAAGAGATTTTTATGATGTTTACAGTATCATGAGTTTCTATGGAGAGCAGATAGAGAAGCGGATTTTATACGATGCATTTTCTGCCACCTGTGAAAAGCGGAAAACTATTTTTAGCAAGGATAATATTGAAGCTACATTACATTTGATATCTGACGATTTGCAAATGGCAGAGCTTTGGGCGCAGTTTCAGAAAAGCAATTTTTACGTAGGAGATCTAGCGTGGAAAAATGTAATTGGCTATGTAGAGAATACGATGAAGAAGTATTTACTGTGATATGAGGCATATCGCAGACAGAGATTGGCGAAAAAGCTGATGAATCATGTGGTAAACCACTTTGAACGGTACGAAGCATACGCTTCATGATTACAGCCCGGAGATAGACAAGAATCTTACCATCCATTGCTATCAACCTGAGCCCGGTTATTGTGCCTGTGTACTGCAGGTGGTAGAGAGCTGAATTGACGATGAGACATTGAAAGTATAAAAATAGCCATGATTCTGATATTGATCAGTGCTATGGCTGTTTTTAGAACATGGAAATCAGAAAGGAACGTATAGATATGAACGATAAGTCAAACACACAAGCTATGGAAACAGAAAAAATACCCCGTCTTCTGGCACGACTGGCCATACCGGCTGTTGTGGCACAGATTATCAACCTTTTATATAATATTGTTGACCGTATTTATATTGGACACATTCCGGGCGTTGGTGCCGCAGCATTAACGGGTGTCGGGTTGTTTACACCGATCCTGATGCTGATCAATGCCTGTGCTATGCTTGCAGGGTCCGGAGGTGCTCCGCGCGCTGCGATTTCCATGGGAAAAAAAGACAATAAGACAGCGGAAAAGATTCTTGGAAACTGTTTTGTGATTCTCCTGCTTATGGCAGTTGCTTTGACTGTGCTGTTTTTTGCATTTGCACCACAGCTGCTGACGTTGTTTGGTGCAAGTGATCAGACACTTCCTTATGGGGTGGATTATGCAAGGATTTATATTCTCGGAAGTATTTTTGTCCTGATCGTGATGGGAATGAATCCCTTTATCACGACACAGGGATTTGCGAAGATCAGCATGATGACGACCGTGATTGGTGCTGTGATCAATATTATTCTGGATCCGATCTTTATCTTTGGATTTCATCTTGGAGTAAAGGGTGCTGCGCTTGCAACTGTTTTGAGTCAGGCTGTGGGGGCAATATGGATCCTTCGTTTCCTGTCAGGAAAGAAAACGATCCTGCATCTTAGAAAAGAAAACTTTAAATTGCAAAAGGAAATCCTCTTACCATGTCTTGCCCTTGGTATCTCTACCTTTGTCATGTTGTCCACGGAAAGCATTCTGTCTATCAGCTTTACCTCCAGCTTATCAAGATATGGCGGAGACCTTGCAGTAGGAGCGATGACAATTATTACAAGTGTCAGCCAGCTTGCAACATTACCGTTACAGGGAATTTGTCAGGGCGGACAGCCGATCATGAGTTATAACTTTGGTGCAGGAAACAGAGATCGGGTAAAAAAAGCATTTTTTACACAATTTACAGCTTGCACCGTTTTTACGGGATGTTTCTGGTTGATGATGCTTCTGTTCCCGAAGGGATTTGCAGGTATTTTTTCGAATAACACAGAATTGATCACATATACTGCATGGGCATTGAGAATTTATATGGCGGGCATATTCTCTCTTGGCTTTCAGGTTGCCTGTCAGCAGAGCTTCATGGCATTGGGACAGGCAAAGGTCAGCTTATTGCTTGCCTGCTTAAGAAAACTGATCTTGTTGATTCCGTTGATCTTTATCCTGCCGCATTTTATCCAGAACAAAGTATTTGCTGTCTTTTTGGCTGAGCCGATCAGCGATATACTGGCGGCGGCAATCACAACCGCAACGTTCTTTCATCGATTTCATAAAATTTTAAATAGAAAATAGTTACAGTTCACTCGTGTTTTTTTGAAATTTTGGTCTGTCACACTGCATTGGTACACGAACCAGAAACTCCTTGACAAGAACCTCTATTTCCTGCTACATTTGGTATATAGACCAGATGAAGAAACCAAGATAGTCACATAGAATGAGGACGGGGCAAATGGCAACAAGTTTAAGCGAACCAACAAAGAAACGCATCCTGCAGGTATGCGTAAAACTCTTCCTGGAGCAGGGGTACAAAAAGACAACTATGGCGGAAATCATCGAGAAGTCCGGCGTGTCCAGCAGCAGCTTCCAGAACATTTTCCGTGCAAAGGACGGCGTGCTGACAGAGCTTGTGCAGTTCATGTTTGAGAATCAGTTTTCGATGGCAAGAAGTGCAGCAAGTGTAAAGCTTCCTCCCGTTTATGTCTACGCAGTGGAAACCGCGATCCAGATGACGCTCACAGAACTGAACGAGAACCTGCGGGAAATCTATCTGGAAGCATATACGCAAAAGGAAGCCTGCGAATACATTCAGAAGGAAACGGCGAAGGAGCTGTATCAGATTTTCGGATCCTATCAGCCGGAGCTGACAGAGCGTGACTTTTACGAGCTGGAGATCGGATCTGCAGGCATCATGCGAGGTTACATGGCGCATCCGTGTGATGCAGAGCTGACATTGGAGAAGAAGCTTCGCTTATTTTTCACGATGAGCCTTCGGGCCTATAGCGTTCCAGAGGAAGAAATCGGGCGGGTGATTCGATTCGTGGAGGGACTCGATATCCGCACGATCTCTGAACAGGTGATGCAGAAGCTGTTCAAAGCACTTGCCATGCACTATGAATTTTCATTGCAGGGGATAATGTAAAAATGAAAAAGGAAAAGAGGGAGGAAACCCAATGAAGAGAAAAAAGCTGACAGCAAGTATGATCGCCCTGGTCATGAGCGTAAGCCTGCCCATGACAACCTATGCCGCCAACTGGTATCTGGAGGATGGCAGCGTTACGGTAAACGCAGACAATTCCGGACAGACGGTAACGCAGGGCAGCGGCTCTGCCGTGCCGGATGAGGCGCCTGTGATTACACAGCGTGGTAGTTCTGCGGAGACGAGCAACACCATCACGATCAATGCGGCTGAGAATGCGACTGCAAACGTGACGATCTCCAATGTAAATATCGGCACAAGTAGTGCTGCTATTGCCACAAGCGGAAAAGGCAATGTAAACATCGAGCTGGATGGCACAAATACCCTTAAGAGTGGTAGGGAGCATGCCGGTCTGGAAAAGAGCGGAGACGGCAAACTGACCATTACGGATGAAAATGGAAACGGCAAGCTGATCGCCACCGGTGGACAGTATGGGGCAGGCATCGGTGGAGGCTTCTATGAAGGCGGCAAAAACATCACGATCGCCGGCGGCAAGGTAACAGCTAACGGCGGCGATTATGGGGCAGGCATTGGTGGCGGTCAAGAAGGCGATGGCAGTAACATCACCATCACCGGCGGCGAGGTCACAGCTGCCGGCGGCGATTATGGGGCAGGCATCGGTGGAGGCTCCTATGAAGGCGGCAAAAACATCACGATCGCCGGCGGCAAGGTAACAGCTAACGGCGGCGATTATGGGGCAGGCATTGGTGGCGGTCAAGAAGGCGATGGCAGTAACATCACCATCACCGGCGGCGAGGTCACAGCTGCCGGCGGCGATTATGGGGCAGGCATCGGTGGAGGCTCCTATGAAGGCGGCAAAAACATCACGATCGCCGGCGGCAAGGTAACAGCTAACGGCGGCGATTATGGGGCAGGCATTGGTGGCGGTCAAGAAGGCGATGGCAGTAACATCACCATCACCGGCGGCGAGGTCACAGCTGCCGGCGGCACCAATGGAGCAGGCATCGGCGGAGGCGGAGGCATATCTGGCAAAGGAGAAAAGATTTCTATTTCAGGAGATGCAGCGCTGAAGGTACAAGGCGGCCCAACAGATGGATGGGATGGAGCAGGCGCAGGAATCGGTAACGGCGGCAGCCATAATGGAGATTTCTTATCCGGAACAATTCCTGTAAACGGTGCGGAGACAGAGCCGGATACCTCCAACCTGACGACAGGTAAAATTGAATATTACGCACCCGG
>QUKC01000037.1 GCA_003481005.1 Firmicutes bacterium TM09-10
ACCAGAGATTTGCCTCCACCTTCCTTCAGATTCCACCTCACAGTGGACACCCTTGGTCTTGGCTGTATCCTTCCCACTACTAGGGTGGATTGGGGACTTTCACCCATTAGAAACGTGCGCCGCAAGGCGCACTACGATAAAAAAACCGGAATGCTTTCACATTCCGGTTCCAGTCGCGTGCGCGAGAAGATTCGAACTCCCGACCTTCTGATCCGTAGTCAGACGCTCTATCCAGCTGAGCTACGCGCACATTTTTCTTGTTTAGGACTTCGTGTCCCTCACAACAAAAATTATTCTACATTCTTTTCTTCGAATTGTCAACACTTTTTTTCAAAAACTTGAATCTTACCATAAAAAATGTTAGAATATCTCAAAAGAACGCGGAAAGTGCAGGCATTTCATCGACTGCATTTTTCCCAGAACGGAGACTATATTATGGAATTGAAACCTCAGCCAAAGCGCAACGGCTTTGCTACGTTTTCGCTGGTTCTCGCCATCGCTGCGCTCGCCAGCACCCTTACGATGACAATTGTCATTCCGATCTTTCTCGCGATCCTGTCCATCATGTTTGGGCTGTTGTCCCGAGGGAACACCTCCATGTCCAATCACGCCCTCGCAGGTGTCATCGTCGCCTGCAGTGCACTCCTCATCAATATTGCTGTCGGTGGGTTTTCTTTTTTTATTGTCTTTTCCAACTCCGATGCAAAACAGCAGTATTGGACAATGGTCAATGACACCTACGAGCAAATGACCGGTCTGACCTTTGACGAGATTCTGAACGAATACGGGATCGAACTTCCCGAAAGCTTACATGACTGAGAGGTAACCTACAAATGAATGATCAGACTACAACCACCGGCACAGCCTCCCCGTTAAAGAGGTCTGTCCTGAAGGGAAAAGCGCGCGCATCCCTGCTTGGACATTATATGCCGCTCTCCAGCGCCTTTCTTTCTCTCGCTATTTTGCAGTATATTATCACGGCTCCCTCCGGATTGATTCAGGTGCATCCGCCCTTTGGTACAATTTTGTATTATGCCGTCACCTTTGCTATCAGTGTTTTCTTTGGGATTTTGCAGGTCGGCATCACAGGACTGTTTCTGAGCAATGCCTGCCATCAGCCGGTCTATGCGGGCGGCATTTTCTCTGGCTTTTGGCATGAGCCGTTAAAGGCCATCCAGATTCAGCTCGTTTTGTCCCTGCTGTTATGTATCCCGGAAATCTTGCCGTCGCTTCTTTTCAGCCTGTACCTGCAATCCGGTCGCGTGAATATGGTTTATCTCTATGCTGCAGCAGGGATCAGCATCATTTTCCTGCCCTTTGTGCTGTATGTAAAAACGCTGTATTCCCAGGTTTTCTTCATCATGCTGGACTTTCCCGAGCTGAGTGCAAAGGAATGCCTAAAACGCTCCAGAAGGCTCATGAAAGGCCACAAATGGCAGTATTTCCTCCTGATGGTAAGCTTCCTGCCATGGCTAATGGGCGGGTTCTTAACCTGCGGCATCGGACTGCTGTATGTGTATCCTTATCAGAAGCAAACCTATGCCTACTTCTATCTTGAGCTGGTATCGTTAAAGAGCGCTGAAGCGTAAAAACCCGGACACCGACTCTCTGACGAATTACTCTGTCAGGAATCGATGTCCGGTTCTATTTTTATCTTACAGTTCACTCGAAGCTTTCCGAGTTCAGATTTCATGCTCGCATGAGAATCTGAACTCAGAAAGCTTCGAAGGGAGCGCCATTTTATGAGCAAAAAGGAGCTGCAAAGCAGCGGAGAGCATCGAAGATGCGATTCATGACAATAGAATGTTCGCGGAGCGTGCATTCTATTGTATTGCAAATGGCGCGGGTGAACTATTCTTCCGTCGCTTTATCCTTTGTGTTGATCCACTTCAGATATGCGTTGATGAAGGGGTCGAGACCGCCGTCCAGTACGCCGTCTGCATTTGCAACCTCCTGATTTGTCCGAAGGTCCTTCACCAGCTTATAAGGCTGCAGGACATAGGAACGGATCTGGTTGCCCCATGCGATATCCTTGATCTCGCCACGGATGTCAGAAAGCTTCTCGGCGTTTTCTTCCTGCTTTAACAGATACAGCTTCGCCTTCAACATCTGCATCGCCTTATCCTTGTTCTGGAACTGAGAACGCTCATTCTGACACTGTACCACGATACCTGTCGGCAGATGCGTGATACGGATCGCAGAAGAGGTCTTGTTGATATGCTGACCGCCTGCACCGCTGCTTCGGTAGGTATCAATGCGCAGATCTTCCGGGTTGATCTCGATATCCAGATCTTCTTCGATATCCGGCATAACATCCAGAGATACGAAGGAGGTCTGACGCTTGCCCTGGGCGTTGAAGGGGGAAATCCGGACAAGACGGTGTACGCCTTTTTCCGATTTCAGATAGCCGTAAGCGTTCTCACCGTTTACCTGGAAGGTAACGGACTTGATGCCCGCTTCTTCGCCGTCCAGATAGTCCAGAACTTCCACGGAAAAGCCCTTTTTCTCCGCCCATCTGGTATACATACGGTACAGCATGCCGCACCAGTCGCAGCTCTCTGTGCCGCCTGCGCCCGCATTGAGCTTTAAGATCGCATTATCCTTATCGTATTCGCCGGACAACAGCGTGCTGATACGCAGCTCATCCAGCTCTTCGATAAACTCATCCAATTCGCCCCGGATTTCTTCTACCATATCCGGATCTTCTTCCTCGTGCCCCATCTCAATCAGGGTTTCGATATCGGAATACTGCGTTTCCAGCTTATTGCACAGCTCCGCAGTATCCTTTAAATTTTTGAGTTCTTTCATCTTGCGGTTGGAGGAATCCGGATCGTCCCAGAAGCCGGGTGCTTCCATTTCCATCTCCAGCTCTTCGATGCGCTTCTTTTTTCCTTCCAGATCCAGGGAATCCTTCACTTCATGAAGGGTATTTTCGTAGCTTTGCAGCTCGAACTTCATCTGATCTAATTCTACCATTGCCATAATTTTCGTCCACCTTTACCGGTTCTTTCCGCAGCAGTTTTTGTATTTCTTACCGCTGCCGCAAGGACAGGGATCGTTCGGGTAAATCTTGACGCTTTCCCGCTTTGCAGGCCGTCTCGGACCGCTCTCGTCCTTATTGGTGCCGGTCACCTTTGCTACCTGTTCTCTTTCTACCTTCTGCTCGATGCGGATATGGCAGAGCACGCGGATCGTATCCTCCTTAATGCTCTCTGTCATATTTTCAAACATCTCATAGGCATTCATCTTATATTCTACAAGCGGATCTCTCTGTCCATAGGCCTGCAGGCCGATACCCTGACGCAGCTGATCCATATCGTCGATGTGGTTCATCCACTTTCTGTCGATAACCTTTAACAGAACAACTCGCTCTGCCTCACGGATCATTTCGGGTTCAGGGAACTCTGCTTCTTTTGTTTCATAGAAACGAACGGCTTCTTCCTTGAGCTGCTGCTTTAAGCTGTCCTTTTTCGGCTTGGAAATCCGTTCCTTTGTGATCGGCTCAAGCGGAATGATCGGAAGCAGCAGAGAATTTAACTCCGCCAGATTCCATTCTTCAGAATCGTTTTCTTCCCCAATGACCATATCCACCGTATTGTCTACGATGTCGGTAATCATCTTGTAGATCACATCGCGCATGCTCTCTCCGTCCAGAACCCGGCGGCGCTCCGCATAGATGATTTCACGCTGCTCGTTGTTGACCTGATCGTATTCCAACAAATTTTTACGGATACCGAAGTTGTTGCCCTCGATCTTCTTCTGTGCGTTTTCAATCGCCTTGGAAAGCATCTTGTGCTCAATTTCCTGACCTTCCGGAATGCCCAGCGCATTGAACATGCTGATCATCTTCTCAGAACCGAACAGTCTCATCAGATCGTCTTCCAGGGAAATGTAAAATCTGGATTCACCGGGGTCTCCCTGACGACCGGAACGACCGCGCAGCTGATTGTCGATACGGCGGGATTCATGACGCTCGGTACCGATGATTTTCAGACCGCCTGCTGCCTTTGCTTCTTCATCCAGCTTGATATCCGTACCACGGCCTGCCATGTTGGTTGCAATGGTAACCGCGCCGTGAATACCGGCATCTGCAACAATTTCCGCTTCCAGCTCGTGGAACTTCGCATTCAGCACCTTATGCTGGATACCCTCGCGGCGCAGCATACCGGAAAGCTGTTCGGATGCTTCGATCGTAATCGTGCCTACCAGGACCGGCTGTCCCTTTGCATGTGCTTCCTTGACCGCTTCCACGATGGCGTTAAGCTTTTCTTTCTTTGTCTTGTAAACCGCATCGTGCAGGTCTTTTCGGATAACCGGGCGATTGGTAGGAATCTCCACAACGTCCATTCCGTAAATATCTCTAAATTCCTTTTCCTCTGTCAGAGCGGTACCGGTCATGCCGGATTTTTTCTCGAATTTATTAAAGAAGTTCTGGAAGGTGATGGTTGCCAGCGTCTTGCTTTCTCTCTTGACCTTAACGTGCTCTTTTGCTTCAATGGCCTGATGCAGACCGTCGGAATAACGGCGTCCGGGCATGATACGTCCGGTAAATTCATCGACAATCAGAACCTGATCCTCTTTTACCACGTAGTCCTTATCGCGGTGCATCAGGTTGTGGGCACGCAGGGCGAGGATGATATTGTTCTGAATCTCGAGATTTTCGGGATCCGCAAGGTTTTCGATATGGAAGAATTTCTCAACCTTTTCGATACCCTCTGCAGTCAGGTTTACAACCTTATCCTTTTCATTTACAACGAAATCACCGTTTTCTTCCTGCTCGATGCCCATGATCGCATCCATCTTGGAAAACTCGCCAACATCGTCACCGCGTTTTAACTGTCTTGCCAAAATGTCACAGGCTTCGTACAGGCTGGTAGATTTTCCGCTCTGTCCGGAAATGATCAGAGGGGTTCTCGCTTCATCGATCAGGACAGAGTCCACTTCGTCGATGATGGCATAGTGCAGATCACGCAGTACCAGCTGCTCCTTGTAAATCGCCATGTTGTCACGCAGATAATCAAAGCCCAGCTCATTGTTGGTGACATAAGTAATATCGCAGGCATATGCTGCCTTCCGCTCTTCCGGCTTCATGCTGTTTAATACAATGCCGACCTTTAAGCCCAGAAATTCATGAATTGCTCCCATCCACTCTGCGTCACGGGCTGCCAGGTAATCATTAACCGTTACAACGTGTACACCCTTACCCTCCAGCGCGTTTAAGTAAGCGGGAAGCGTGGATACCAGCGTCTTACCTTCACCGGTTTTCATTTCTGCGATACGTCCCTGATGCAGGATAATACCGCCGATCAGCTGTACGCGGAAATGCTCCATGTTCAGGACACGACGTCCCGCTTCCCGAACCGTTGCATACGCTTCCGGCAAAAGGTCGTCTAAGGTCTCGCCCTGCGCCAGACGTGTTTTATATTCTTTCGTCTTATCTTTCAGCTGTTCATCCGTCAGCGCCATCATGTCGTCACGCAGAGACTCAATTTTGTCCACGATCGGAAGGATTCGCTTTAATTCTCTTTCGCTGTGTGTACCAAAAACTTTTTCAATGACATTCATCCGTTATTCTCCATTCAAATGCGCCCGCCGGACGCCTTACTCCTGCCAAAACAGGGCAAAAAGAGCCCTCTTTGCCACGATAACTAAAAAACTAAAGGTTATTTTAACAGATTAAGCCCGAAAATGCAAGGCGCGCGCCCCTTTGGCAACAGGTTGTTACAGTTTTTTCACAAATTCTTAATATATGATTCCTGGCTTTTTGACCTGTAAAATAGAATGTGCCTTGGCACATTCTCGCGCCGAGGCGCGGTTGCTTCAGCAACCATCTACCCTTGCGCCGAGTGCGCATCCTCGCGGAGCGTTTTTATCGTATGGAAACGAAGTTTCCTATACGATAAAAAACTGCGGAAGCCTTTTTTGACCTCCGCAGTATCTTTTGATCCTTTCCTGCTGCCTTTTAAAAGATCGCAGGAATGTTCTGTATCAGCTTAATATTCTTTTGCAGCTTCTTCTCCACGGATAACGCGCAGACCACCCTGTGCCAGAGCCAGTAGCTCGTCCTCACCGGGATATACAGTGAACGGAGCGATCCAGCCAAGCTTTTCTTCCAGCATCTTTCTGGTAACAGGTGCATATGCAATACCGCCGGTCAGAATGATCTGATCAACCTTACCATTTAATACTGCTGCCATTGCACCAGCATCCTTGGAGATCTGATAGAAGAAGGCATCTCTTACCAGAGCAGCATATTCGTCACCCTCTTCTGCCATCTTCTGCATATCACGGAAATCGTTGGTGTGCAGATAAGCATTTAAGCCGCCGTTTCCGCAGATCTTTTTATAAACTTCCTTCTCCGTATATTTACCGGAATAGCACATTTTAACCAGATCGCCAACCGGAACGGTACCTGCTCTCTCCGGAGAGAATGCACCCTCACCGTCCAGGATGTTGTTTACATCTACAACCTTGCCCTGACTGTGCGCACCAACAGAAACGCCGCCGCCCAGGTGGATTACGATCAGGTTCAGATCTTCGTATTTTACGCCGTGCTCTTTTGCATATCTTCTTGCAACAGCCTTCTGGTTCAGCGCATGGAAAATACTTCTTCTGGGAAGCTCAGGCATACCGGAAAGGCGTGCAACAGGCTCCAGCTCATCCACAACGACAGGATCTACGATATAAGAGGGAACACCGATCTCATCACCGATTTCCCGTGCAAGGATACCGCCTAAGTTAGAAGCATGCTGACCCTGTACACCCTTTTTCAGGTCTGCAAGCAGCTCATCGCTTACGGTATATGTGCCGCCCGGGATAGGCTTTAACAGACCGCCGCGACCTACGATCATATCGAAACTCTTAACATCGAAATCCTTTGCCTTCAGGAAGTCCAGGATAATGTTCTTTCTGAAATCCTTCTGGTCGATAATGGACGCATACTGTGCAATCTCTTCTGTGGAATGACGCAGTGTTTCTTCAAATAACAGGTTCTCATCCTCGAATACACCGATCTTGGTGGAAGTGGAACCGGGATTGATAATCAGACTCTTGATTGCCATATCTGTCTCCTTTTTGCAGCTTCCAGTTATGCTGCGAAATTATTTGTTTTTCTTTAAGCCTTCTGCTACAACTGCTGCCAGAGCGATGGAATTTACCTTGGTCTGGAAGGTATCGGAACGGCTGGTCAGGATTGCGGGAACCTGCGTACCGGTGAGGATACATCCGTTCTTTACCTCTGCAGTGTGTACCAGAGTCTTGTATACCAGGTTGCCGGCGTGGATATCAGGGAACAGCAGGATATCTGCATCGCCCTGGATCTTACGGTCAGTAGCACCCTTATGCTTTGCAGCTTCCGGATCAATTGCCAGATCCATAGACAGAGGGCCATCTACGATACAGCCCGTGATTTTGCCTTCTTCGTTCATCTTGGTCAGCTCGGCAGCTTCAACGGTAACAGGCATCTTGGGATTTACAACCTCAACTGCTGCCAGGGGAGCAACCTTCGGACACTCAATACCGCATGCATGTACAACCTCTACGGTATTTTCAATGATATGTACCTTATCTTCCAGGGTAGGATATGTCATAAATGCAACGTCTGTCAGGAACAACAGCTGCTTAACGCCTTTTACCTCAAAACAGCATACGTGGGACAGCGGCTTGCCGGTGCGCAGACCAACTTCCTTGTCCAGAATGCTCTTTAAGAAAGATTTGGTATCGATCAGACCTTTCATATACATGTCAGCAACGCCGTCATGTGCCAGCTTAACTGCCTTTAAAGCAGCCTGCCAGTGATCCGGCTCGTTGATGATTTCGTAAGGAGTCAGGTCGATATTTAAACCTGCAGCGATCTCGCGAATCTTTGCTTCATCACCAACCAGGATAGCATCTGCAAAGCCCTGTTTTCTTGCTTCTTCTACAGCTTCCAGAATCGGAGCATCTTCTGCTACAGCAACAGATACTTTCTTTTTGCCGTACTCTTTGACCTTGGAGATCAGTTCTTCAAAATTTGCACTCATCTTTCTACACCTCATTTTTTCTTCTGAAACCTGTGCGCGTCCACAAAACACGCACTTCACCATTCAAAATAATAACACTTACCCACTTGCGGGTCAAGCGATAATCTCCGCAAATACCGCATTTGCTGCCTTTGCAAGGTCCTCCGGAGTCAGTTCGATCTGCGATCCGATCCGTCCGCCGCTGACGATCATTGTCTGCAATGTCTGAGCACTGGCATCGATTACCGTTTTATACTGTTTTTTCATGCCGACTGCCGTACAGCCGCCGCGGATATAGCCGGTGATTTGGTTGATATCCTTTACATGGATCATCTCCAGAGATTTCTCCCCGACCGCTTTTGCCGCTTTCTTCAAATCCAGCTCCTCTGCCACCGGAATCACAAAGACAAAATAGGCCTTGCTGTGTCCCTGCGTTACGAGCGTCTTATAGACCTGCTCCGGTTTTAAGTTCAGCTTTTCCACGATCTGCATGCCGTCGATAAATTCGTCGCATTCGTAGGTATAATGGGTATACGGAATCTTCATCCGATCCAGAATCCGCATCGCGTTTGTTTTGATTTCTTTTTCTTTCGCCATAAATTATGTCATCCCTTTCCAGCGACAAGTATATCAAATTCGGGGATAGGATACAAGCCTGCGGCATACATGATCGCGGATCGTTTTTTCTCGTATCGAAACGAAATTTCCTATACGATAAGAAAGAATGTGCCCTGGCACATTCTCGCGCCGAGGCGCGGTTGCTTCAGCAACCATCTACCCTTGCGCCGAGTGCGCATCCCCGCAGAGCGTTTTTATCGTATGGAAACGAAGTTTCCTATACGATAAAAAAGACCCGCCTCATCGACGGGTCTTTCCTGTATACATTTTATATACAATTTAGTTCTTTGCAGCCTTTGCTTCTTTGATCTTCTCGGTCAGAGCAGGCAGGATCTTGTTCAGATCGCCAACGATGCCGTAGTCAGCAACGTCGAAGATCGGAGCTGTCTCATCTTTGTTGATTGCAATGATGATATCAGACTCTTCCATACCAGCCAGGTGCTGAATTGCACCGGAGATACCGATTGCAAAGTATACATGAGGACGAACGGTCTTACCGGTCTGTCCAACCTGCAGGTCTTTGGACTTCCAGCCAGCATCTACAACTGCACGGGAGCAGCTTACGGTACCGCCAAGAGCTTCTGCCAGATCATCCAGCAGTTTGAAGTTCTCTGCGCTGCCTACACCACGGCCGCCGGATACCAGGATCTTAGCGTCCATGATATCTTCTACGTCAGATACAGCCTTTACGATATCCAGGATCTCAACATATTTGTTGTTGGGAACGAATCCAGGATTGAACTCTTCGATAACAGCCTGTGCGCCTTCCACACGCTCAGCCTTCTGCATAACGCCAGGACGAACGGTAGCCATCTGAGGACGGAAGTTCGGACAAGCGATGGTAGCAATTGTGTTGCCGCCGAATGCAGGACGAGTCATCAGCAGCTGGTTGTGCAGCTGTTCTCTGCCCGGGATCGGGTTGATCGGGAAATCGCCGATTTCCAGCTGTGTGCAGTCTGCGGTCAGACCGGTATGGATTCTTGCGGATACACGGGGACCTAAGTCACGGCCGATTGCTGTTGCGCCAACCAGCATGATTTCGGGTTTGTACTTCTTGATAACCTCAGCCAGTGCATGTGCATAAGGCTCGGTTCTGTACTCCTTTAATTCAGGATCATCTACAACGATGATTCTGTCTGCGCCATACTCAGCCAGCTCTTTGGTAAGACCCATAACGTCGCTACCGATTAAAACTGCAGTTACTTCTGTACCAAGATCCTTTGCCAGATCTTTTCCTTTGCCCACCAGCTCCAGTGCAATACCGTTTAACTTGTTGTCTACCTGCTGCGCAAAGACAAATACGCCTTTATATTCTTCTAAGTTCATCTCATTCACCACGCTTTTCTATAATTTGTTAAATTACATGTTTGGTCAGTAACTTGTCCATAATATAGTCAACAGACTCTGCCGGATCAAGAGCAACCTTTTCGCCTGCGCCCTTACGAACCTTATCAGATGCCTTTGCGATCTGGGTCGGAGATCCCTTCAGACCAAGGTTGGAATCCTCTACATCCTTTAAGTCTTTTCTGCCCCAAACGGTGATCTCTGCATCATATGCATCGAAAATTCCGCCGGGAGTCATGTAACGGGGCTCGTTTAACTCTGCCAGTGCAGTAACCAGGCAGGGCATTTTTGCTTTCAGAACGTGATATCTGTCATCGTACTGACGCTCAACGATTACGGAATCGCCTTCAACCTTTAAGTTCTGAGCGTAGCTGATAACCGGAATATCCAGATGCTCGGAAATCTGAGGACCAACCTGTGCGGTATCGCCATCGATTGCCTGACGTCCGGTAATGATCAGATCATACTCCAGATTACGCAGTGCACCTGCAATTGTCTGGGAAGTAGCCCATGTATCAGCGCCGCCCAGGACTCTGTCTGTTACCAGAATGCCCTTGTCTGCGCCCATAGCCAGAGCCTCACGCAGAACTTCTTCTGCCTTGGGAAGACCCATGGTCAGAACGGTAACTTCTGCGCCATACTGATCTTTTAAGCGAAGAGCTGCTTCCAGACCAGCCTTGTCATCGGGATTCATAATTGCCATCATGGCACTTCTGTCAAGAGTGCCGTCGGGATTGAACTTAACGCCGCCCTTGGTATCGGGTACCTGTTTGATACAAACAACGATTTTCATTGTATGATTCACTCCTTATTTTAATTTGTCTATTGCCTGCAAAGTTCTTTACTTTGTATTGATTATTTCAGCAGAGCGCCGGAGATAACCATTCTCTGAACTTCGCTGGTACCTTCGTAGATCTCAGTGATCTTCGCATCGCGCATCATACGTTCTACTTCGTACTCTCTGGTGTAACCATAGCCGCCGTGCAGCTGTACAGCCTTGGTGGTAACTTCCATAGCAACTTCTGCAGCGTACAGTTTTGCCTTTGCAGCTTCTACGGAGTAGGACTTCTGAGTAGCCTTTGCCATAGCAGCCTTGTAAACCAGAAGCTGAGCAGCCTCAACCTTGGTTGCCATATCAGCCAGCTGGAACTGTGTATTCTGGAATGCACCGATCGCACGGCCGAACTGCTTTCTTTCTTTTACATATGCAATGGTTCTCTCAAGAGCGCCCTCTGCAATACCCAGAGCCTGAGAAGCGATACCGATACGGCCGCCATCCAGAGTATGCATAGCGATGTTGAAGCCCTTGCCCTGCTGACCCAGCAGATTTTCCTTGGGGATACGGCAATCCTGGAAGATCAGTTCGTATGTGGAAGAACCACGGATACCCATCTTCTTCTCTTTGGTACCGAATGTGAAGCCGGGAGTTCCTTTCTCTACGATAAATGCAGAGATTTCTTTCATCTTGCGGCCGCGCTTTTCAACAACACCGGTTACAGCGAAGATAACGTAAACGTCAGCTTCCTTACCGTTTGTGATGAAGCACTTGGAACCGTTTAATACCCACTCATCGCCGTCTAAAACAGCCTTGGTCTGCTGACCCTGAGCATCTGTACCAGCACCGGGCTCCGTTAAGCCGAACGCACCCAGCTTTTCACCTTTTGCAAGGGGAACCAGGAATTTCTGCTTCTGCTCTTCTGTACCGAATGTCATGATCGGATCGCAGCAAAGAGAGGTATGTGCAGAAACGATAACGCCTGTGGTGCCGCAAACCTTGGAAAGCTCCTCTACACACATAGCGTAGGTCAGAGGATCACAGCCCTGTCCGCCGTATTCCTTCGGTACCGGGATACCCATGAAACCAGCTTTGATCATTTTATCAACAGTCACTCTGGGGAATTCTTCGGTCTCATCAACCTCAATTGCCAGAGGCTTTACTTCCTTCTCGGCGAAATCTCTGAAAAGCTGTCTCGCCATCTCATGCTTTTTGTCCAAAGTAAAATCCATGATTTTATATTCCTCCTTGTGAGCTTGCGGCTGTCTTGATCAGGCAGCCGCCTCACTCCTATTATTATTTATTTCGTGTAGTCGTAAAAGCCCTTGCCGGTCTTCTGTCCAAGCTGTCCGCCGCGAACCATCTTTCTCAGAAGGGGATGAGGACGATACTTCGGATCGCCAGTCTCGGATTCCAGAACTTCCATGATAGCCAGTACGATATCCAGACCGATCAGGTCGCCCAGAGCCAGAGGTCCCATGGGATGGTTTGCACCCAGCTTCATAGCGGTATCGATATCTTCTACGCTTGCAACACCTTCTGCATAGATACCAACTGCTTCGTTGATCATCGGAACAAGGATTCTGTTTACAACGAAACCAGCTGCTTCATTTACCTGTACAGGAGTTTTGCCGATCTCAACGGAGATTGCTTTGATCTTTTCCACAACTTCTTCAGGAGTGTTCAGACCTGCAATAACCTCAACCAGCTTCATAACAGGAGCGGGATTGAAGAAGTGCATGCCGATAACCGGACGATCCAGGCCAGCGCCGATCTCTGTGATGGACAGAGAGGATGTGTTGGTAGCAAAGATGCAGTCTGCCTTGCAGATGTCCTGCAGCTCTTTGAATGTCTGCTTCTTGATCTGCATGTTTTCCAGAGCAGCTTCTACAACCAGATCGCAATCTGTGCAGATGGTCTTAACGCCTGTTGTGATCTTAGCCAGAACAGCGTCAGCAGTTTCCTGAGTCATTTTGCCTTTTGCAATTCTCTTCTCAAAGCCCTTTGCAATTTTCTTCTTGCCGTTTGCAGCGAACTCTTCGTTGATATCGCAAAGAAATACTTCATAGCCTTCGGTCTGAGCGAAAGCCTGTGCGATGCCGGAACCCATTGTGCCGGCGCCAATAATACCTACCTTCATGATGTTATCCTCCTGATTTTTTATTAAAAACCTTAAAAGGTTGTTGCCTTAGCAGTTTTTGAAAGGCTCTTTTACTTTTTCCTTATTTTTGTCCAGGAAAAATGCCATGCCATACTTCTGATCCTCTGTCTCGAAGCAGTCACCAAAGAGCTTCTCTTCGATCACGATCGCCTGATCCATATCAACCTGCAGTCCTTCGTTGATGGCTTTCTTGCAGTTGCGGACAGCGATGGGCGCATTTTTAGCGATGCCGGCAGCCATCTTCTCAGCAGCGGGAAGCAGTTCTTCCTGGGGATATACAGCATTTACAAGACCGATGCGGAATGCTTCGGGAGCCTTGATATTGCGTGCGGTGTAGATCAGCTGTTTTGCCATGCCTGCACCAACCAGACGAGCCAGTCTCTGTGTGCCGCCGAATCCGGGAGTGATGCCCAGACCGACCTCCGGCTGACCAAATACAGCATTCTCAGAGCAGATACGGATATCACAGCTCATAGAGATCTCACAGCCGCCGCCCAGTGCAAAGCCGTTTACTGCAGCGATAACCGGGATCGGGAATGTTTCCAGTTTACGGAATACATCGTTGCCCTTCTTACCGAATGCTTCGCCCTCTGCCTTGGTCAGAGTGCTCATCTCAGCGATATCAGCGCCTGCTACGAAAGATTTCTGTCCTGCGCCGGTCAGAATCAGACATCTTACCTGATCCAGATCAACACTGTCCAGAGTCTTATCCAGTTCATCAAGAACTGCAGAATTCAGGGCGTTCAGTGCTTTTTCACGATTGATCGTGATGATCGCGTACTGACCTTTCTGTTCATACAATACGAATTCCATGATCTTCCTCCTGATGTTTTTTTACATAGTTTGGAGAATGTCTTCTCTTATTATGGAATGGCTGCCTGATCCTGGTAACCATCGTCCTGTTCGTGAAGGCATTCTCCGAAAACGGGTGTCTTGCACCCTGAAAATGAACTTAGTCTCTTTCTACTACAGTAGCGCAGCCCATGCCGCCGCCGATACACAGAGTAGCCAGGCCTTTCTTCGCATCCTTAGCTTCCATCTCATGCAGCAGAGTAACCAGAATACGGCAGCCAGATGCACCTACCGGATGACCAAGAGCGATCGCACCGCCGTTGGGGTTTAACTGCTCATCTGTAAAGCCCAGCTCCTTCTGTACTGCTACAGACTGTGCTGCGAAAGCTTCATTTGCTTCGATCACATCGAAGTCTTCGATCTTCATGCCGGTTCTTGCCATAACCTTCTTGGTAGCAGCAACAGGACCGATACCCATGATTTCAGGAGCAACACCAGCCAGAGCGCCAGCTACCCATGTAGCCATAGGCTTAACGCCCAGCTCTTTTGCCTTTTCTTCGCTCATTACAACGATTGCAGCAGCACCGTCGTTAATACCGGAAGAGTTCGCTGCAGTTACAATACCGTCTTTCTTGAATGCAGGGCGAAGTTTTGCAATGCCTTCAGCGGTAGTACCCGGACGAGGGCCTTCATCCTTAGCAAATACGATAGTCTCTTTCTTCTTCTTAACTTCTACAGGAACGATTTCCTTATCGAAAGCACCGGATTCCTGAGCAGCTACAGCCTTCTGCTGAGAGGTTGCTGCAAACTTATCCAGCTCTTCTCTGGTCAGACCCCATTTTTCGCAGATGTTCTCTGCAGTAATACCCATATGATAATCATTGAACGCATCCCACAGAGCGTCATGAACCATGGTATCAACCAGCTTACCATCGTTCATTCTGTAGCCGTAACGACCCTGCATAACTGCGTAAGGAGCCATAGACATGTTTTCCATACCGCCTGCTACTACGATATCCGCATCGCCGGCAGCGATCATTTCTGCAGCCATGTTGACACAGTTCAGACCGGAACCACATACAACGTTAATCGTAACTGCAGGAGTCTCGATCGGCAGACCAGCCTTGATGGATGCCTGACGAGCAACGTTCTGTCCCTGTCCTGCCTGGATTACGCAGCCCATATATACCTGATCTACCTGATCAGCAGGAACACCTGCACGGTTCAGTGCCTCTTTAATTACGATAGCGCCCAGGTCAGTTGCCGGTGTAGTGCTGAGTGTTCCACCCATTACGCCGATAGCTGTACGGCAAGCACCTGCTAATACAATTTTCTTAGCCATGTCTTTTCCTCCATTTGAATCAATCGCCTAATTTCGGGCTTATTTTTATTTGTTAATTTTTTATCATTGCCCGCTGTGAATATTATAACATAAGGGTGTTTTTAGGGCAATACCTAATCGTAAGCATTTCTGTAGGATTTTACCCAGGCCACGAAGTAGCCTGTTGGGTCCCACGAGTGAACTGGAATAACAAAAAAAGACAGGTTTTTCACCTGTCTTCCTTTTCTCATACCTTCAAAACTGAACACTGAAATCCTCTTTCGTATC
>QUKC01000038.1 GCA_003481005.1 Firmicutes bacterium TM09-10
CTGCCGGATGGAGCATCGTTTAATTTGCCGGACAACAGTATACTGTCTCCGGTAAATATGAGGGCTACTTTGCTTCGGTTTGTTGAGTCATGAAAATATCGGGAAAAATGGCGATTTCTACTTCGCAACTTTTCTGTTGAGTAGACCTGTCGTGGAGATGATAGGTACATAAGGACAGGGTGTCCATGGTGAAAAGTCTGCATGATTTGTTTATAGTGACTATGAGAGCGTGGCTGAGAATGGATGATATATACAGTTTCAACAACATATATGCATCTGCGCCCTTTGAGTGTATAAAACAGCACTTCGCAAAAATGGGGTAGGAACATGGACCGGGTTCGACAGTATAAAACAACACTTCGGCGATTGCGAAAGCTAGACAGGTGTACTCAATAAACCGGAGAAAAGTAGAAATATGATTGCTGCGCCGAAAGGGTACGACAGTAAGGGAAAAGACTTGGAAGAGTGTGTGATGAACACAAATGTGGGTATTGTACCGCACTTTATAAATAAGCATTTTCATCCGGATGGATGTACACATAAATATTTTGGGAATGGAGGGGGTTGAATTATGAAAGTATGTTTAGTGGGTTCATCGGGTGGTCATTTGAACCACCTATATATGTTAAAGCCATTCTGGAAAGATAAGGATCATTTTTGGGTTACGTTTGATAAAGAGGATGCAAGAAGCTTACTCGAAGGTGAAAAAATGTATCCTTGTTATTATCCGACAAACCGGAGTCTAAAGGCTCTTATTAAGAATACCAAGATTGCATGGAATGTGCTTCACAAGGAAAAGCCAGATTTAATCATTTCCTGTGGCGCAGCTGTAGCCGTTCCGTTCTTCTATCTTGGAAAGATGATGGGGGCAAAGTTGGTTTATATTGAAGTGTTTGATCGCATTGATAAGCCGACAATGACCGGTAAGATGGTTTATCCCATTGTAGACAAGTTTGTTGTGCAGTGGGAAGAACAAAAGAAGGTTTATCCGAAAGCGGTTAACCTTGGCAGCATATTCTAAGTAGGTGACGAGAAAATGATTTTTGTGACGGTGGGAACACATGAGCAGCCGTTTAATCGGCTGATTCAAAAAATAGATGAATTAAAAAAAGATGGTACGATTCAGGACGATGTAATCATTCAAACGGGATTCAGTACATACGAACCTAAATACTGCAAGTGGAGCAAGCTGATTCCATATCAGCAGATGGTTAAAAATGTGGCAGATGCACGAATTGTGATCACACACGGTGGTCCGGCAAGTTTCATCATGCCACTGCAGGTCGGCAAGACACCAATCGTTGTGCCGCGCCAACACCAGTTCAATGAACACGTGAATGACCATCAGGTAGAATTCGCACGAAATGTGTCAAAGCGGATGGGCACAATCATTGATGTGGAAGATATTGAGACGCTGGGTGATACTATAACGAACTACGACCAGATTGTTGCAGACATGGGACATGGTATGAGTAGCAATAACGCAAAGTTCAATGAAGAACTGGAGAAGCTGGTAGACAAGTTGTTTTGAGGATGAATAGATGAAAAAAGTTGGAATCATGTCAATGCAGCGCATTGCGAATTATGGCTCTTTTTTGCAGGCATATGCACTGAAGCAGTTGATAGAAGAATTAGGACATAAAGTGGAATTTGTAGATTACCATGTCGGTGCACCGGTTATTGCCGAAAATGCGGATAGTAAGAACAAATTCATTCGCAAATTGGAAAAAGGACTGGAAACATTTCAGTATCAGGCTCCGCTTTCCCATAAATTGTCATTCATTCGATATAAGCAGTCTTTCGCTAAAAAGTATATGCCGCTTTTGGGAATTACCGATGAGATGAATTACAATCCCACGCTGGATTGTCTGGTTATTGGAAGCGACGAAGTTTTTAACTGTATTCAGAAAAATTCCAACGTAGGCTATTCAACAGAACTGTTTGGCAAAGATAATCGTGCAGACAGATTGATTACTTATGCAGCATCGTTTGGAAACACAACACTGGAAAAGCTGGAAAAGTATCAAAAAGCTGGTGAAGTTGGAAATCTTCTGAAAGAGTTTGATGCAATTTCTGTGAGAGATGCAAACTCTGGAAGCATTGTAGAGCAATTCACTGGGGAAGAACCGGTATATAATCTGGACCCGGTTTTGACGTATGACTATATGAATTGCTGCGACAGGATTCCACAGATCGAAGCAACCGAGAAATATTTGATTCTGTATGCATACGCTGGGCGTATTTCTAACGAAGAGGCAGATTGGATCGCAGAATATGCAAAGAAAAAGAATTTGAAAGTTTATGCCATTGGAGGCATCCAGAAGTGTGCAGACCGGTTTGTCGACTGCTCGCCGTTTGAGGTTCTGGCTTATTTCAGAAATGCAGAAGAAGTGATTACAGATACTTTCCATGGCAGTATCTTCTCTGTGATTACACACCGTCCATTTACAACACTGATTCGTAAGAGCGTAGGAAACAGCTACGGAAATGAAGAAAAACTCAGTGATTTGTTGAATCGTTTGGTTCTGACAGAGCGGATGACAACGAAAGTAGAAGATACGGAACGAATCAATCAGCAGCCAATTGACTATAAAAAAGTAGATGATGTTTTGCAGAAACAGAGGGAAATAGCAAAGAAGTATCTGCAGAATAATATTGAGGGATGACATGGAGAATATATCGCGGATCAAGGAGAAATGTGTCGGTTGCAAAAGCTGTGAGCAAAGCTGTCCAAAACATTGCATTTCCATAGGAGAAAACAAAGAGGGCTTCTGGTATCCGATTGTCGATGAAAAAAACTGTGTTGAATGTGGTAAGTGCTTAAAAACCTGCCCCGCAGAAAACATAGAACAACATCGGAATATGCCTCAAACGGTGTGGGCATGGCGCAACAAAAACGATGCGGATATTATGAAATCTGCATCTGGCGGCGCTGCAGACAGTGCTGCAAAAGCAGTGTTGCAAATGGGTGGTGTAGTCTATGGTGCTGCCTGCGATGAACAGCTTGTTGTAAGCCATATTGAGATTGAAAGCAACGCGGAGAGAGAAAAAATCCAATCCTCCAAATATGTTCAATCCGATCCGAAGTACAGCTATTCAAAAGTAAAGCAGCGGCTTGCAGAAGGAAAAAAAGTTCTTTATACAGGAACACCCTGTCAGATTGCTGGATTATATGCGTTTCTCGGCGGAGATAAGCCAAACCTGTATACGGTTGATTTGATTTGTCATGGTGTTCCATCGCCTAAATTTTTCAAAAAGTATATTGAATATCAGAATAGGCAAACAGATGGTCGAGTAATTTACTTCAATTTCCGTTCAAAAGATAAAAGAGGCTGGGGAACACAATATTTACTAAAGACAAAGACAAAGACAAAGACAAAGACAAAGACAAAGACACTCTCCCTTGATCGCTATGGAAAACATTTTATGGATGGCGATTGTTATAGAGAGAGCTGTTATCAGTGCGCCTACGCGAATACAAGCCGCGTGGGTGATATTACCGTGGGCGATTTTTGGGGAATTGCAAAGAGTCATCCGGGATTTAATTCGCCCAAAGGGGTATCCAGCGTATTTGTGAATACGGAAAAAGGACAAGAGCTTTTTGAAAAGATGAAGCCATTTGCCGAGACAGAGCAGGCAACATTGAAAGAAGCAATGGTAAAACAGCATAATCTCGTACAGCCAAGCCACAGACCAGAAAATAGAAGCAATTTTTATAAGGAAATTGATGAACCAGATTTTGTATCAAATCTGAAGGTGGGATTACAGCTCAAAGCCCGGATAAAGGCTATTTTGCCAAGCAAATTGATTCAAAAAATCAAATCGCTTTGAGATTTACGGAGGAAGAATTCATGGGAGAGCCGATAAGAGTATTGCATATACTCCAGAGAATGGAAGCTGGCGGCACACAGGCGTTGTTAATGAATATCTATCGAAAAATTGACCGCACGAAAGTGCAGTTTGATTTTTGGGTTGTGTATAAAGAAAAGCAATTTTACGACGATGAAATTGAAAGTATGGGAGGGCACGTTTACAAGCTGTCTTTCCGGGAGGACCTGAATCTTCCTAAATTTCAGAAAGATCTGAAGAACTTCTTCAAGCAGCATCATGAATATCAAATTGTGCATTGTCATGCTTATACGATTGGATATTTCTGCCTGAAAGCAGCAAAAAAGGCGGGAATTCCTGTGAGAATTGCTCATTCACACAACAATGAGACCGTGCATGATATAAAATATTTGCCCAAATTATTCATGCAGCGACTGTTTACTCTGAACGCAACAGATCTTTTTGCGTGCTCAGAAGAAGCTGGAAAATATTTGTTTAAGGATAAGCCTTTCCGGGTGTTGAAAAATGCAATTGACTCTCAGCAGTTTATTGCAAATGAGAACACACGGAGAGAAGTCAGGCAGGAACTTGGATTAGAGAACAAATTCGTTGTTGGTCATGTTGGACGACTGCATCCACAAAAGAACCATGATTTTTTGATTGACGTTTTTGCGGAAATCAAAAAGAAACAGCCAGACGCAGAATTGATTCTTGTAGGTACGGGGCCTTTGGAAGAAAAGGTGCGTAGCAAAGTTGCGGACAAGGGTCTGACAGAGAGTGTGCAATTCTTGGGCAACCGTAAAGACATGAACAGAATTTATCAGGCGATGGATATTTTTGTTTTTCCGTCTTTGTTTGAGGGTCTGGGAATTGTGGCGATTGAAGCACAGGCGGCAGGTGTTCCCATTGTTTGCTCGGAGGGACTTCCGCCAGAAACAGATATTACGCCGATCTACCGTAAATTGATGTTGAGTGATGGTGCCGAAAAATGGGCAGAGGCTGCAATTGAAATGGCACAAAGTTCAAAGGCGCATACGAATATGCAAAAATATATCATAGATGCAGGGTTCGATATGAATGCAACAGCAAAGAATATGGAAGAATATTATTTGGAAAAAGAGGCTCAGATTAGGGAGAAAAACAAATGATTTCAACATTCACACCTAGGTTGGCTAGAAGACTACTATCTAAAGCGGAGTAGAAAATGAATAAATCAATATATGATAAATTAAAGATTATAGGTATTAAAACGTTGCGATGTGGCACACATCTTTTTTCTTTTTTTCCAATAAAAAAAGGAAGAGTCCTGCTAAGCAGTTACTTGGGAGAATCTTATTCTTGCAATCCAAAGTACATAAGTGAGTACTTACAGAAAAATTATCCAGAAAAATTTGAAATCGTTTGGGCATTTAAAGATACTAATAAATTCCAAGATATTTCCGCTAGTAAGATTATAAAGTATAAATCCATAAGCTGGTTTTACTATACAATAACGGCAAATGTCATTATTGGAAATAATGCAGCGATGTGGATTCCAAGGCGAAAAGGGCAACTGATAATTGATACATGGCATGGTGGTGGATGCTATAAAAAGGTTGCCGCAGATAATAAAGAATCAAGTGAGTTGGCAAAATATAGAACTAAAATTTCTGGGAAAGAAGTAAATCTATACTTGTCAAGTAGTAAGTATTTTTCAGACAATGTTGTAAGAAAAAGTTTTATGTATGATGGGGAAATACTGTCTTCTGGAATGCCGAGAAATGATGTTTTATTCGTAAAAGACATAAACTTTATCAACAAAATTCGAACAGAAATTGCTGCAAAATATAATTTTTCATCTGAAGATGTTATTGTGCTGTTTGCACCCACATGGCGAAAAGGAAGATTGAGAAGCGAGCAACTTGATATTTCCATGGTGAAAAGAGCTGTAAGCAGTAAAGTTGGAAAGAGTGTAGTAGTACTGGGAAGAGGACATCATACTGAAAGTGGCATTTTGGAAAAGAACGTTATTGATGTATCAGATTTTCCAGATATGCAGAAACTTTTGATTGCTTCAGATATTTTGATTACAGATTATTCTTCAAGTATGTGGGATTATTCTTTCACCGAAAAACCGTGCTTTTTGTTTACACCAGATCTCGAAATTTATGAAAAAACACCGGGGTTTGACCGTGATGTTCATTCATGGGGATTTCCTGTGTGCGAAACGAATGATCAGTTAGAATCAGAAATCTACCATTTTGATCAGGAAGATTATTTAAAGAGAATGGAAACTCATCATGCTTCTTTAGGAAACTATGAAAATGGTACGGCTTGTAGGCAAGTATGCGATTATATTAATAAATTTGCAAATTGTTGATAGCAGGGGGAACATATGATTCAATCCAAAGAAGAATTGAAAGAATATATCGAATATGAGAGTCATGGATTTTCAAACAAATTTCCAGATAGCATAATAGGCGAACCGCAAAATTTTCAGAAGTTATTAAGAAAAACGGAATACTATCGCAATTGCAGAAAGGATATATTTGGAAAAATTGTTTATTTGAGTTATAGAGCGAAATTAGAACGCGAAAGTCAAAGACTAGGATTGGCTATTCCATGTAATGTGTTTGGAAAGGGACTGAGAATTGTCCATTATGGGTCGGTGACGGTGAATAAAGGTTGCAAGGTAGGAAAAAATTGTCGAATTTATAATAATACAGTTTTAGGAACAGCCGGTGCAGGATTCGGGGGGGGTGTCCCACAATTGGAGATAATGTTTTCATAGGTACCAATTCCTGCATTTTAGGAAATGTTAAGATTGGAAATAATGTGGTGATTGCTGCTGGAGCCGTTGTTGTACATGATGTTCCTGATAATGTTACAGTAGCAGGAATTCCAGCAAAGATTATTAAAGAAAAGGGGTGGACTTATACGACATGACGATTGTTTTGATAACGGTGTTTTTTCTGATTCTCTGGAGAAGCAGAATTTGTAATAATGGATATGACGGTTACATGAGTCGTGAACAAACACAAATGATAAATGGTATCTTTATTATTCTTGTGTTCTTGCGGCATTTTAATCAGTATGTACAGTTGAACGCTGTAATTGAAGTTCCATTTCTATATCTGAATAAAATTTTTGGACAACTTATTGTTACAACATTTATGTTTTATTCTGGATACGGAGTAATGACCTCTATAATGAAAGAACATAATTATGTCAATAGGATGCCTAGGAGGCGCATTTTCAAAACCATGCTTCTTTTTGACATAGCAATTTGCTTATATGTCGTAATGAATCTGTGCTTAAATATTGAGATGACCTGGAAACAAATTATTTTATCGTTTGTTGGATGGGAAGGCGTTGGAAATAGTACATGGTATATATTGGCAATTCTGATGATGTACAGTTTTACTTATGTTGGATTTAGAATTTCACGGAATGATTTAATAAAAGGGTTGCTGATAACAACATTTTTTATTGCAGGTTACATTCTTGTTATAAGAAAATTTAAAGATAGCCAATATTATAATACTGTGCTTTGCTATGCCTTTGGATTATGGTATGCGATAGCTAAGAAAAAAATTGATAATAAAATTTTATATAATAACAATTGGTGGATTGCTTGGGGGGGGCAGCGATTGCTTTCGCAATTTGTGCATACTGTCGTGATGTAAATCTGATTTTAAATCAGTTCTATTATTTGCTCTTTGTGTTAGTAATAGTGTTGCTGTCAATGAGAGTCAAATTGGATAGTTTTACACTTTTATGGTGTGGACAGAATTTGTTGGGTCTATATATTTTGCAACGAATACCTATGATACTATGCAAGGAGTGGAAACTTACATCGAATATTTATTTGAGTCTTTTTGCGTGCATTATAGTTACAATAGTTTTAGCAGTTGCTTTTCGTAAATATGTTATTGGAAAGGTGAGAATTTAAGAAGGTGGATTATTATGAATATAGCTGTAATATTCGCAGGCGGCGTGGGAAGAAGAATGAATACAAAGGATCGTCCAAAGCAGTTTTTACTTGTGCACGGAAAACCCATTATTGTACACACGATAGAAATATTTGAGCATCATCAGGAAATAGATGGAATTATTGTTGTTTGTGTGGAGGATTGGATTCCATATATGCAAGAAATGAAATATAGATATCGATTGGATAAAATTGGTAAGATTGTTCCGGGTGGAGAAACTGGACAGTTATCGATTTATAATGGATTGTGTGCCGCTAGAGATGTTTATGGAGTAAATGATAATATTGTCTTAATTCATGACGGGGTAAGACCGTTAATAGATGAACGTACAATTTCAGATAATATTCATTGTGTAAAGGAGAATGGTTCGGCTATTACCTGTACATTAGCTAAAGAAACTGTTGTTCTCGTGGATGAGATGGGAAGGGTGGCGGATGTTCCGAGCAGAAAAAACTCTAGAATGGCTCAGGCACCACAAAGCTTTTGGTTAAAGGACATTTTGGATGTTGATGAAAGGGCTATTAAAGAAGGACACACAGATATGATTGATTCGTGCACAATGATGCGTGCATATAATCACTCTATATCGGTAGTAGTTGGGCCTACAGAAAATATCAAGATTACTACGCCTGATGACTTTTATATCTTTCGTGCGTTATATGATGCGAGGGAAAACCAGCAGTTGAACTAAACGCGACTACGAGGAGGGCAGAATAGACAATGAATTATTATATCGAGGAAATTCAAACATCAGAAGGAGTGCAGAAGACAGCCGGAGTAAAAGCACGAGACGATGCGGATTGCATTTTTAAAGAATGTGGCCTTGAAGAATTATTGGTTGAAAATTCTTCAAAAGGGAGAGGTGGAAATTTCGTTATAAGACTAATTTCTCATGCGACAGTTAACGCAGCATGGAAAAGAACTTTGGAAAAATTAAACAGCGGTGATAAGGTTTTTGTCCAGTTCCCATGTATCGAACACTCTATTTTTCTTTCTAATACATTAAAAAAATTAACAGAAAGAGGCGTGGAAATTGTTCTGTTAATTCATGATTTGGAGCTTTTGAGAATCTCCAAAAGAAAAGATGTTTCTTTGGCCAAGAGAGTTCGATTGCGTATAGAGGAAAAAAATACATTATTATGTGCGACGAAGATTATTGCGCATAATGATAGTATGAAAAAATTTCTTTCGGATATGGGTGTCGAGGAGAAAAGAATTAGAGTATTAGAAATTTTTGATTATCTTATACTAGGTTTTTCAGAGGAATCTTTAAGATGCAGTGATAATAAACGGACTGATCCAATTATTATCGCAGGCAACTTAAGGAAGCACAAAGCAGAATATGCATATCATTTGCCGCAAATTCCAAGATTTAATCTGTACGGCGTAGGTTATGAAACAACCCCACAAAGTAATATTGATTATAAGGGTTCATTTAACCCAAATGAACTAGTCTATGCAATGGATGGAAGTTTTGGATTAGTTTGGGATGGGAAATCGGCGCAAACATGTATGGGAGTATATGGCGACTACTTAAGAATCAATAATCCACACAAGACATCTCTTTATTTAGCAGCGGAGAAGCCAGTTATTATTTGGAAAGAAGCAGCACTTGCGAATTTTGTCAAACAAAATCATTGTGGTATTTTAATTAGCTCCTTGGACGAAATTGCTGAGGCAATAAAACAATTGTCGGATACAGAATATAGAAAAATCCAACAATCAACACAGGAAATAGGAAAAAAGGTTCGCAATGGATATTACCTTAAAAAAGCGGTAAAGGATATCCTGTAAATGGTGATAGTTCGCGTTTATGTACTGTGGATTTTAGCAACAAGATAATCAATGACATTAAGAAAGGTTAGAACTAATGTGAAAATCAAAATAAATAAGCAACAATTTTTTGAGTGTTTAGTTGCTGTTCTTTTAGTGCTAAACGGACAATCTATGTGGAGTAAGCTAGAAACAGTTCAGGGATGGTTTTCATGGTTAATATTGGGGATGCTATGGATTGCGGCGATTGGAATTCTATATTGCTCAAATAGTGGTAAAGTTGAAAAGCAAACAGTTTTCTCTATATTTTTGATTACAGTATATTTAGCCGTATACATATGTGTTCGTCCAGTGAATTTTAATGGTACACTCCAACTTGTTCTCTCGGTAATTGCAATAAGTATGATTGTCTTTGAAACAAAGGATATTTCAGGTATTTTACAATATTATCGAAAGACTATTATAATTATCGCTACCATATCGTTGTTTTTTTGGGTTTTTGGCTCGATGCTTTCATATTTGCAGCCAAGTAGTGAAATCTATAGCATATGGACTGGAAACGGAGATCATGTATTAGTTAAAAACTATTATTATTTATACTTTCAGCAACAGATGAGTAATATAAAGCAGATAGATGCAGTGCGTAATATAGCTTTTTTTTGCGAAGCACCCATGGCAGCATTTCACTTTAGTATAGCTTTCTTGATTGAGATGTTCTTCCGAAAAAGACCATCAAGGATTAATATTATTATTCTTGTTGTAGCAACGTTGAGTACAATCTCTATAACAGGATATTTGGTATTGCTGGCTGGATTTTCTGCAAAATATTTATTATCGAACTCAAAACAAAAGTTTATTCATGCAATCAAGGTTGTTAGTGTTCCCATTGCAATAGGACTGGTTGTATGTATTATGTTATATTTGTATAATTTGAAAGCAGATTCGGCTTCAGGATATGCAAGGCTAAATGACTTTGCAGTTGGCTATCAGGTTTGGAAGAAGCATTTTTTATTCGGAGTTGGATATGGCAATTATGATGAAATAAAGAAAATGATGCCTCTATGGCGCAGTAGTAACACTGGATTTAGTAATTCGATTATGCTGGTAGTAGACTATGGCGGATTATATTTTGGAGTGGCGTATTTGTTTTCCATAATCAAGGGCATGATTGGCGCTGTAAAATACAAAAAATACAATAGCCTTAGTTTTCTACTGATTTTTATCTGTATTTTTATTGTGACAAATATACCGTTTATATATTTAACGTTGCTTATTGTCTTGTCCCAGCTTGAAAAAACAATGAAGTATAGCGAGGATAATTGAAGTTGATAGAATAGGAGGAATTATGTGGTAGTAAATTATTACCATATAACTTAAACATGATAACAAACGATTATATATTGCAAGAAGATTTAGATAATATTGCAAAAGAACTGAAAATAATCAAAACTTTAAGAAATTCAACGATTTTTATTACCGGTGCAACTGGACTGGTTGGACTGTCTCTTGTACGTGCACTACTTAATTATAATGATTTGGATGGTGCAAGTAATAAGATCATAGGGATGGCTCGAAACAGACAAAAAACCAAAGATCTATATAAGGAGTTGTGCAATCGTAAAGACTTAAAAATAGTTTATGGAGATATACTTGATGAAATTTGTATAACAGAAGATGTCGACTACATTATTCATTGTGCGAGTGTTACCGCATCGAAAATGATGGTCGAAGAGCCAGTTGAAACGATAATGACAGCGTTGCAAGGAACAAAAAATATATTAGATTTCTCTGTCAAAAAGAAATGTAAATCTTTTGTCTATGTATCTTCAATGGAAGTATATGGCTCATTTTTTAGTGAGAATAATAATGTAGAAGAAGAGAATATAGGATATTTGGATCCACTTAAGATTAGAAGTAATTATCCTGAGAGCAAACGCATGTGCGAAAATATGTGTATTGCATATATGGCAGAATATGGTGTTCCTGTAAGAATTGCACGTTTAGCTCAGACATTTGGAGCTGGGATTCTACCGGGAGAGAATCGTGTGTTTGCACAATTTGCAAGAAGTGTTATCCGAAATGAGAACATTGTATTGCATACAAAAGGTCTTTCAGAAGGAAACTATTGCTACACAAGCGACACCTGCTTGGCGCTCCTTTTGCTTCTTGAGAAAGGAACAAATGGTGAGGCATATAATATTTCGAATCCTACTACGCATACAACGATTGCTAATATGGCGTCTATGGTGTGTGATAAAATTGCTGAGAATAAAATTAAAGTTGTTTTTGATGTTCCAGAATCAAATACTTATGGATATGCTGCTGATACAAAAATGAGGTTGAACATCGATAAGATGAGAAAACTAGGATGGACTCCGCGAGTGGGGCTTGAAGAAGCGTATAGACGATTGATTGGAAGCATGGTTCAAACAAATGAGTAAAACGAAATCTTTAAAACTTAACTTTATAATGAATACGATTTTAACAATGTCGCAATTCATATTCCCATTAATCACATTTCCTTATGTATCCCGTATACTATTGCCTGAGGGAACTGGCAAGGTCTCATTCGCAACCTCAGTGGTATCGTATTTTGCGATGTTCGCGCAATTAGGAATTCCGACTTATGGTATTCGGGCTTGTGCAAAGATTCGAGATAATAGGGAAAAGCTTACAAAAACTGTTCAAGAACTTTTCATCATCAATTTCACGATGAGCTTAATTGCATATGTAGCATTGTTTGGTGCGATTGCCCTTGTACCAAGGCTGCAACAGGATAAATCATTGTTTTTGATTGTTAGCCTGACAATTCTGTTTAACGCAATCGGAATGGAATGGCTCTATAAGGCGTTAGAACAGTATACCTATATAACGATTAGATCCATTATTTTTAAGTTTATTGCTTTAGTAGCGATGTTTGCGCTGATTCATCAGAAGAGTGACTACGTTATCTATGGAGGAATCTCTATTTTAGCTGCGTCAGCTTCTAATATTTTTAATTTTTTTCATGTACATAAGTATGTTTCGCTTAAGCCGGTAGGAAACTACAATTTCAAACAACATTTTAATGCTGTTGCAGTATTTTTTGCAATGTCGTGTGCTACGACAATTTATACTCATTTGGATACTGTGATGCTTGGTTTTATGACATCGGATGTGGATGTTGGATATTATAATGCAGCTGTGAAAATTAAATCAATTTTGGTTAGCATTGTTACATCATTAGGGGTAGTATTGTTGCCGCGAGCATCGTATTACGTTGAGCATAATCTTATGGAGGAGTTTTATCGTATCACAAAGAAGGCAACCAACTTTGTTTTTTTAGTGGCATCGCCGATGATGGTGTATTTTATTATATTTGCAAAAGAAGGTATTTTCTTCTTGTCAGGTTCAGCCTATGCTGGCTCGATTGTTCCAATGCAGATTATTATGCCTACATTGCTACTCATTGGACTCACTAATATTATGGGTATCCAGATGTTGGTTCCGCTGGGACGAGAAAAGGCGGTTCTTTATTCGGAAATTGCAGGCGTTATAGTAGATGTTATTTTAAATGCGCTTTTGATTCCGAGAATGGCTTCTGCCGGTGCCGCAATTGGAACATTAGCTGCTGAGGCAGCAGTATTAATGGTGCAGTATATTGTATTAAGAAATGAAATTAAAAATGCATTTAGAAATGTTCATTATGGATCATTGGTAATTGCTTTAGCAACCGCAAGTATATTATCTGTATTTATAAAACAAACATCGTTTGGTATCTTTACTATGCTGTGCGTATCTGCTGTCGTGTTCTTTGGCGTATACTTTGGAATTTTGACTGTTATGAAAGAACCACTAGTGATTGATATAGAGAATCAATTATTGAAAAAGATTAAACATAGTAAGTGAGGGAAGGGAAAAAGATGTACGATTATTTAGTAGTAGGCTCCGGTCTTTACGGAGCGATTTTTGCACACGAAGCAAAAACACATGGTAAGTCTGTTTTGGTAGCGGATAAGCGCCCAAATATTGCAGGCAACATTTACACAGAAAATATCGAGGGTATCAATGTCCATAAGTATGGTGCACATATCTTCCACACCAACAAAAAAAAGGTCTGGAATTACGTCACCCAGTTTGCCGAGTTCAACCGCTTTACCAACTCGCCGGTTGCCAACTATAAGGGTGAGCTGTATTCGTTGCCCTTTAATATGTATACCTTTAATAAGATGTGGGGTGTTGTGACACCTGAGGAAGCCGCTGCGAAGATTGAAGAACAGCGTAAAGAAATTACTGGTGAGCCGAAGAATCTGGAGGAGCAGGCAATCTCCCTTGTCGGCCGCGACATCTATGAAAAGCTCATCAAAGGCTACACCGAGAAGCAGTGGGGTCGCGATTGCAAGGATCTGCCCGCCTTCATCATCAAGCGCCTGCCTGTTCGGCTGACTTTTGATAATAACTACTTCAATGCACTTTATCAGGGAATTCCGATTGGTGGATATACCAAGATGATCGAAAATATCTTGGATGGCATTGAGATTCGGTTGAATACAGACTATCTGGAGAACAAAGCTGAGTTGGATGCATTGGCTGATAAGGTTGTATACACTGGGCCGATTGATGCTTACTTCGACTATAAGTTGGGTACGCTGGAATATCGTTCTGTCCGTTTTGAAACGGAGACTTTGGATAAATCGAACTTCCAGGGCAATGCTGCAGTGAACTACACTGACCGTGAAACGCCGTGGACTCGTATTATTGAACACAAATGGTTTGAGTTCGGTAAGGATGAGAACGGTAATGAGTTGCCTAAGACAATCATCAGCCGTGAGTACAGCAGTGAATGGAAAACGGGTGATGAGCCGTATTATCCGGTTAATGATGCTAAGAATGGCTTGCTTTATTCTGAATATAAGAAGCTGGCGGATGCAGAGGAGCATGTAATCTTCGGCGGTCGACTTGGTGAGTATAAGTACTACGACATGGATCAGGTAATTGCAGCTGTACTGGATAGATGCGAAAAAGAATTTTAACAGAGAGAAAAGAAAAAAGATGAACACAACATTACTTATCATGGCAGCCGGAATCGGCAGCCGTTTCGGAACAGGAATTAAACAGTTGGAGCGTAAACGTCAAATCCTGCGCCTTGGCTAATTAGTTTTTTTA
>QUKC01000039.1 GCA_003481005.1 Firmicutes bacterium TM09-10
GAGGTCGGCTAATCAACCAATGATTAGCCTCCTACTCGATTCGTTAATGCAGCAATATGAAGGTTGTTCGGAAAGAACAATTCAATACTATAAGAGCACGGCGGAAGATTTACTGTCAAAGATTGAAATCAGTGTAAGGAAAATTCCTACGGAAGAAATTCGATCTTATTTATCGGAATATCAAAAAGAAAGTAAATGTACGAACGTTACAATTGACAATATTCGTAGAAATTTATCCAGCTTCTTTTCCTGGTTGGAGGAAGAAGATTATATTTTGAAAAGTCCCATGAGACGGATTCATAAGATTAAAACGAAAACCGTTGTAAAAAATGTGATCACTGATGAAGGAATTGAAAAATTACGGGATCATTGCCAGAAAACAAGAGATTTAGCAATGATTGATTTGCTGTACTCTACCGGAATTCGTGTCGGAGAACTTGTAAATCTGAATATTGACGACATTGATCTGGAAGGCAGAGAATGTGTGGTATATGGAAAAGGGGATAAGGAAAGAAAAGTTTATTTCGATGCAAAGACGAAGGTTCATCTAAAAAAATATATATCGGAAGGGTTAGATTTTAAGAATACAGAGAAAATAGGTCATTAAAAAATGAAGTGTTTTCTGTGTGTTCTTATTTTTTAGCATTATGAAAGGAGCTGAGAAAATGGCTAAAGATAACAGAATAACAGCACTTTACGAGCGTCTGTCCCGTGATGATGAGATGCAGGGCGAATCCAACTCCATAACAAACCAAGAGTTAATATGTAAAGGGTGGTTTCTGCCATCTAATACATATGACTGCGGCTCATTTGTGGTGAATGGAACAGCAGTTGTAGGAAAGGAGCCAGAAAAGCCTTATAACCGCCGGCAATCAACACAAAAAGGAGCTGATTCTTATGAAATCTCTATTTGAGCAAATGGGCGGCACATACCGTCAAGTGGGCGATTATCTCATTCCAAACCTCTCCTTGCCAGAAGAACCAGACTATCAGATCGGCAAGTATGGGCGTATGCGCCGCAGCTATCTGAAAGAACATCGCCCCATTCTCTACACAAACCTGCTCACAAGCGGAACGCTGCATCGGCACCTTGCCGAGATCGACCAAGCCTGCAACGAGCGTATGGCAATCATCGTTTCCGATATGGCAAGGCAGGAAGATGTGACCGAAACGCTCAAAGCCGCCAACCAAATGGAATGGGTGCGCCGCATGAACAGCATCCGCAATCGTGCGGAGGAAATCGTTTTAACCGAGCTTGTATATGAATGACAAATGCCCGTTATTGGCTGTATGGCCGATAACGGGCATTTTTCTAAATTGGGTTTTATCTTCAAATAGGTTGCATCATTTCAAGTACAATCCCATCGGGATCTCTGAAATAAAAAGCCTTGCTTTCTCCTAATTCGTTTGCCCGGAAATCGAAATACTGCGGTTCAGATAAGCATTCTACATGATTTTCGATAAGACTATTATAAACACGCTCAATATCATCCGTATAGAAACATACTTCTGAGATAGATGTTGTAAATAGATTCCCCTTCACCTTTTTTACTTTATTGTCCACAAACTGAATCAGTTCGATTGGTGGAGCTTCAATAGCTTTAGAGCCGTTCAGATAAGCTACTCTCGCTTTTGTATCTTTCATACGAAACAACCTGTCTGTTTCTTCGCCAGCCATGAATATTTCTCCTTGGAATTCAAGGCCAAGGATGTCTCTGTAAAAAGCAATGGAGCAATCTAAATCAGATACAGTTAATCCAACGTGATAAATTCTCTCGACCATTTTCTAAAAACCTCGCTTGATGAAATACTCTCGTTCGTATATTCCGCTTGATATGATACCGTCCTAAACTTACAAATACTTGCCGTATATCAAGTGATCGGTATGTCGATTACCAAAATGTACGATTTGCGGAAGCCGACCCCATTCCACATAACCATGCTTCTCCAATAAGCCAACGCTTGGCCGATTGCTGCCAACGAGAATTGCAATCAGAACTTTAAGTCCTTGCTTCTTTGCCTGTTGCTCTAATGCGGCAAGCAGATGAGTGCCGATATGGCGCCCGTGTGCCGAGAAGTCCAAATAATAACTGACCTCCGCCACATGATTAACAGCTTCACGACCCTGTCGGTAAGCAGTTAAATAGCCATAGCCCACAGGTATCCCATTCTCAAGACATAAATACACCGGATAACCATCGGCAGCGTGCTGAGAAATCCATTTTTCACGCATTTCGGAAGTGACTGTTTTGGTATCACAAGTACAGTTTCCCGCAAGAATTGCCTGATTGTAGACCGCAGCTATAAACGGTGCATCTTCCGTAGTTGCCTCGCAAAGAGATATTGTGTTGCTGTAATTTCCCGACGTGCCTGAAAATGCCCAAAGTGCTTTATCTGTCATTTCATTCGTCCTTCACCGTCGCAGATGTATCAGAGGGGGCAGAATTGAAGCCGGAATCAAAACCAATGATTTTCTTCTGCAACAATTCGATGAACCGTCCGACATGGTATCCATCACAAACTGCGTGATGAACCTGAATTGCTAATGGAAGCATCTTCTTCGTTCCTGCATCAAAAGCCTTTCCCATTGTAAAAATCGGAAGCAGATAGCTTCCGTCACCGAAAACTTGTAGATTAAATGCTGTGAATGAAAACCATGGAATCATGGATACGTCAAATGAATTGACGGGTCTTTCCGGTTTCGGATCATATTTTTCAGATGAGGAATATTTCGCAACATCAGCCTCGTAACTGCTCAGAAAAGCAGTATAATTTGATTTGTACGCTGTCCATATCCCAGAAAACGTCTTTTGCTCCTGGTTGAAAATAGTGTATGCAGGGTGCATCTCACTAAAATAGCCAAGTCCTTTTTCTGTAAGAGCGGTACGAAACTCTGGCATTTCATTGATGGTCTGCGTCAACAGCCAAAGCATTGCCGGATATAGCCGTTGCCCGTTCAGATTTGATATGTCGATATTGACGCACGTAGAATAGGAGCAGCGCACATCATTGTAAAAATGCAGATAATGTTCCTTACGTTCCCAGTTTTCAAAGTCTATCAAAGTAAACATACAACATCTCCTGTGATTGTTCTTTCAATCTTCATCGCTGTTTTTCTTCCCACGGCTCTTATAGACATTATACTGATTCTTGCACCGGGGGCTGCAAAATGCGGAATTGGAGCGGCTGCCGAGGAATACCTTCTGGCAGTGCTTGCACAGCCGCAGGGGCTTTGCATCGTCCACCAGCAGGAAGCTGAACATCATCTGGATGCCCAGAAGCAGCGAATGGAAGTCCCAATAGATGGTCGGTTTCTCCAGCAGTTCGATATGATAGCTGGGTGCAATGCCGCCGAAGGCAGCCATGCCCTTGCGGTACAAATTCCGGGTATCCTCGTCGATGAGGTCATAGTCGTTATAGTACAGAATGGAGGTAGTCAGGGTGAAAGCCCAATCCTTGAACTGCTGTGCTACCCAGTCATAGGCTTCAGCATACTCCCGCTGGAAGCTCATGGTTTTTGCCATGGGTTCACTCGCAAAGGTCATGGTCAGTGCCACCATCATGTTATCGCCGGACACACTCCAACTGGACTCAATGCCCTTCTTGACCAGATCCAACTGGTCAAATGGATAGAACAGGGCAAGATAGTCCTCGGTTTCCATGGACTCCGCCTTGATGAAGTGGTTTTTCGGCAGATACACCTTTTCATAGTCCATAAAGGACGGCGTGGTAGGCAGCGCCGTCATCAGACCCAGCAGACCGTAATGGGTCACAAACTCCAGAATGGCCTTCTGCACCTCGTCCTCCGGGCTGCGGTTCATCATCAGCATTCCCACGTTCAGCGCATCCAGCACGATCCCCGGCGCTTCCTTCAGAGGGTTATAAATGTCGGGCTTGGCATTCTTCCCCGGCGTGATATACCGCTTTCCGTCTGCGGCGGTTTTCAGCTCATAGCGGTCATACCGCACCCAATGGGAACGGGACTGCTCAAAGAGATTCTTCATGGCGCTGTTCCTCTCAACTCGTAATCCGACTATATATTAACCATATTACTATTGTATCAACCGTCCTTGACATCGTCAAGGGCGGTTTTCTTTTTTCTCGGCTTGGTTTTGTTCTCCCTGCGGATCACGGCATCTTTGCCCATGGTTTGTAGCAGTGCTTCATATTCTTCTACGAACTCGCGCTCCCGCAGAGTAATGTTGTAGTCCTTCTCCAGCTTTTCGCTCAGATGCTCATACATCCGCCTTTGCAGCTTTTTCTGAATGGTCATACGCAGCTTGCGGATGTTCCGGTCGGACTGCCCACGGATGGCAGCAAGCCTTGTGGTGCTGTATTGCTTAATGAACAGGTAGTACAGCACCTCCTTCTGCTCATCACTGAGGGGGAAAAAGAGCTTGGAGAGAAAACAGTTCGCAGTCAGCTCGTGTAGCTCGTAGGGACAGGAGAAGATGATGTCAAGAAAATTTCCCTGACAGAGCTGACGGAACCTCGGCAGATTCATCCACATCGGGGCGATCTTCGGATCAGGCACTGCCTGAAACTCCAACGGCACATCCCCGCGCAGGTTTTCGTGGTCACGCTCTCGGCGTTCCCGATTTCTGTCCAGCTTATTCCACTCGTCTACCACAGTCAAAAAATCCGATTCCGTCCGCGCTGCTTCCTCCAGCCGCCGCAGAGCCTCTGCGCGAATTTCCCGCTTGAGCCGTTTTTCGCTGGTGGGCGCGGCCTCTTCCTCCTCATCCTCCAGCTCGGAATTATAGTTTCTGGGGTGCTCGTCCTGCTCCAGCTCGCTTTCCAGCTCCAGCGTGCGTTCCTCCGCCAGTTCCTCCTCTAAGCGCTCATCCGCCGGCGCACCATCGGAGGAATCCGCCCAATCGGCAAAGCCATCCTCGACCAAATCAGGGGCTGTTTCTTCTATTTGCTCCTCGGCATCTTCTTCCTCATCGGAAAAATCATCATCCCACAGCAGTTTATCCTCCCATGGTTCCACGACGGCTTCACCTCCCAAAAAATTATTTTTCTTTTTCTCAAAAAACAGTTCCGATTTACACCCCGTTTTTCTCCTATTAGTGAAAGGGTAATCTAAACGCAAGTTACTAAGATTACTTTTTCAAAATGCAGCGGATAGAAAGGAGAAATGAGTATGGAAAAGCAGCGCAAAGACACAGTTGGCTTACAGCCAATGGAACTGAACTTATTATACCAAAAACCAACAAATTACGCAAGGAGGAAGCCTATGGAGCAAACGAAGCAGGAACAGTTCATTATCCGACGCATCGGCGGCACCACCTATAAGGTCAGGGTCGCATTCAGTGATACGGCAGCGGAGACCATGGAGGAAAAGATTCTGCGGATGATCCGCAATGAAGGGGTTACAAATGGCGGCACTTATGGTATAATGGAAGCACCACAAATGAGCCGTCAGTCTGAAAGGAGCGCCGAATGCGCATGAAACAGACTGAGGAAAAGATCACCGCTTTGTATGAGCGGCTGAGCCGTGACGATGACAACGCTGGTGACAGCAATTCCATTGTGAATCAGAAAAAATACCTCGAAAGCTATGCCCAGCAGAGAGGCTATACCAACTGCCACCATTACACTGATGACGGCTGGAGCGGCGGAAATTTCGACCGTCCTGCTTGGAAGCAGCTGGTGGCGGACATCGAAGCTGGAAAAGTGGCCCATGTGATCGTCAAGGACATGAGTCGGGCCGGTCGTGATTACCTGCAAACCGGCTTTTATACGGAGGTTTTCTTCCGGCAGCACAGTGTCCACTTTGTGGCGATTGCCAACGGTGTGGACAGCGACGACCAGAACAGCAACGAATTTGCGCCCTTCCTCAACATTATGAACGAATGGTATCTTCGTGACCTGAGCCGCAAGCAGAAAACCGCCATTCGCGTCAAAGGGGAATCCGGCAAGCCCACTACCAACTGCGCCATCTATGGCTATAAGAAAGACCCGGAGAACAAATATCACTGGCTGATCGACGAGGAAGCGGCTGCCGTGGTGCGCCGCATCTTCCAGCTGACCATCGATGGCAAAGGCCCCTATGATATTGCCCGTATCCTGTTTGACGATAAGATCGACACGCCTGCGGTTTACTTCGGCAAGCAGAACAAGGGCGTCTGGAAAAGCAAGGAGGAGTTCCCCAACCCCTATAACTGGAGCGGCTACATCGTCGGGCAAATTTTGTCCAAGCCAGAGTATATGGGGCATACGGTGAATTTCCGTTCCCACAAGCAGTCCTACAAGGATAAAACGCCCGTCATGAATCCACCAGAGGAATGGCTGATTTTTGAGAACACCCATGAAGCCATCGTGGATGCAGAAACATGGGAGCTGGCGCAGAAGCTGCGGAAAACACCCCGGCGGCATGACACGCTGGGTGAGGCCAATCCGCTGACGGGACTTGTGTTCTGTGCCGACTGCGGGGCAAAGATGATGAACCATCGCTCAAGAGGCGGCACGGAGAACAATCCCTATCCGTCGGACTTTTACGATTGCTCCACCTATACGCTGGCGCACCAGAAGCGCACCCACGCTTGCAGCGGACACTATATCCGCAGCAAGGTGCTGAGGGAGCTGATTCTGGAAACCATCCGGGCTGCCAGCACCTTTGCTATTTCCGACCGGGACGCTTTTCTGGAGAAGGTGCGCTCTGCCTCCCAACTGCGGCAGGCAGAAGCAGCCAAGGAAACCAAGCGGAAGCTAAACAAGGAGAAAAAGCGGATTTCTGAGCTGGATACCATCATCAAGAAGCTCTATGAATCCTTTGCCGTCGGGCGCATTACCGGCGAGCGGTTCGACAGCCTGCTGGCGGAATATGAGGCGGAGCAGAAAGCGCTGACAGCATCCGTCTCTGAAATGGAAACGCAGATGTCTGCCTTTGCGGAGGACACCGACCGGGCCAAGCAGTTTCTGGAGCTGGCAAAGAAGTACACGGATTTTTCCGAGCTGACCACGCCCATGATCAACGAGTTCGTGGAGAAAATCATCGTCCACGCCCCGGAAAAAATTGACGGCGACCGGGTGCAGGAAGTGGATATCCACCTTCGCTTTATCGGGCAGTTTGAGCTTCCCGCACCGGAGCTGACCGAGGAAGAAATCAAGCGGCAGGAGCAGCTCAAACGGCATCGCATCAAGAGCCGGGAGCGGTATCAGAAAATCAAGGCCGGTGAACACGCTGTCGGACAGCCCTTCATGCTGACCTGCAAGTGCTGCGGGCAGGAATTTGCCTCCAAGCGGACAAACACCCTGTTCTGCGGCCCCAACTGCCGCGCAAAATTCTACCGGCAGGAGGCGGCGGAGAGCCGCAGCCGGGCGTGTACCTGCGAAAACTGCGGCAAGGAGTTTACCACAGCAAGGTCAGATGTGAAATATTGCAGTGACGATTGTCGGTATGCAGCACAGATCAAGCGGCAGGGCGCACGGAAGAAAGCCTTGCGAGAGGCGAAAATCGAACCGGCAGTACCGGAGAAAGAAACGAAAACAGCATAAAATAGACGCAGACGGCGGCTTGCCCCAGATTGGGCAGGCCGCCGTTTTTTGCGCAGAAATGGAGGAAAAAATGAATCTTTTTGAAATTGTAAAATACGGCGTAAGCTGCCGGGAGGCAGCGGAGCGGTACGGCGTGGAGGTCAACCATTATGGCATGGCCCTCTGCCCGTTTCACAATGACCGGCATCCCAGCCTGTATGTGGCGGACGATCACTACCATTGCTTTGCCTGCGGGGAACATGGCGATGTGATCGACTTTGTGAGCAAGCTGTTCCATCTCTCACTGTATGATGCAGCGCAGAAGCTGGCAGCAGACTTTCACCTTACCCCGGACAAGCCGCCCAGCGCAGCGGCGCTCCACGCAAAGCGTATCCACACAGAAGCACAGCAGCTCAGAGAAAGCGAGCGGCTGTGCTTTTCTGTATTGTCCGATTACGCTCGTGTCCTGCGGGACTGGAGGGTGCAGTATGCGCCGCAGTCACCTGACGAGCCTGTTCACGCACGGTTCGTGGAAGCCTGCCGCAACCTCGACCGGACAGAATACTACTTAGATATTCTGTGCGCCGGGGATTCCCACGAACGTGCCGAAGTAATTCAGCAGCAGATGGCGGACGAAAAGCTGGACAGGCTGCGACGGAGGTTAGAGAAAATTCACCAGGAGGAATTGGAAGATGGATATGACACCACAGACGTGGCCTGAGTGGTACGACGGCAGGCACATCAACGAGGTGCTGTTCTGCCAGCAGTTCTTGGACAAGCATCCCATGAAATGTGTTCGAGGTCGGCTTTTCACCGTGGACGGGCTGATTGAGGATGAGGGACAGATCGGTAATCTCATTCTGGAAGAAATCTCCAGCGTGCTGACCGCCAATCTCTCCAAGACGGTTGCGAATCTGCTGGCCAGCATCAAACTGCAAGCCTATTCGCCGCCGCTGCCCATTGAGACGGACCGCATCCACGTTGCCAATGGGACGTATTTCATGGACGGCAGCTTTACCGCCGACAAGAGCTACTGCAACAACCGCCTGACCGTCGCCTACAACCCTGACGCACCCACTCCGAAAAAGTGGCTGCAATTCCTATCAGAGCTGCTGCAACCGGAGGACATTCCAACCTTGCAGGAATTTCTCGGTTACTGCCTGCTGCCTACCACCAAGGGGCAAAAAATGCTCATGCTCATCGGCAAGGGCGGCGAGGGCAAAAGCCGCATCGGTCTGGTCATGCGCTCCCTGCTGGGCGACAGCATGAACACCACCAGCATCCAGAAGGTGGAGAGCAACCGGTTCAGCCGTGCAGACTTGGAAAACAAGCTCCTGATGGTGGATGACGATATGGATATGAGCGCTCTGCCCAAGACCAATTATATCAAATCCATCGTGACCTCTGAGTGTAAGATGGACATGGAGCGCAAGGGTGTCCAGAGCTACCAGAGCCAGCTTTATGTCCGCTTTCTCTGCTTCGGCAACGGTGCGTTGACGGCCTTGCACGACAAGTCCGACGGCTTCTTTCGCCGCCAGATCGTACTGACCACCAAAGACCGACCCGCAGGCAGAGCGGATGATCCGTTTCTGGTGGACAAGCTGCTGCGGGAAAAGGAAGGTATCTTTCTCTGGTGTCTGAAGGGTCTGCATCGGCTGATTGGCAACAATTATCAGTTCACAGTCAGCTCCAAGGCCAGAGAGAACATGGAAACAGTCAAGCGCAGCAGCAACAATGTAATCGAGTTTCTGCAATCCGAGGGCTACATCCGTTTCAGGGCCGACAGCGAAGCCAGCTCCAAGGCGCTGTATGAGGCGTATCAGCGCTGGTGCGAGGACAATGCGCAAAAGCCCATGTCTGCAAATCGTCTCAGCTCGGAACTGGCGCAGAACGAGCGCCTTTACAATGTAGAGGCCACCAACAATGTCCATGTCGGTGGCAAGCGGGTGCGAGGCTTTGTGGGCATCGAGGTGGTCAACCCGCTGCCGTATTAAAAACGAGGAACGGACTTCAAAATTGCCGTACACGCCGTACACTCTGTACGGCTGTTTTTGATTCCGTTCTCAAAAACCATTTTACTTGTGCGCACCGTGGAGTATTTCACGGCAGCGTGTAAAATCTGCCGCTGAACCGACGGCTGATACGCAAAACCGGCGTACAGAAGCGTACAGAAGGCGGGCTTGCCGTACCAAGCCGTACACCGACGGCTCGATTTTGCTGTTCCAAAATCAATGATTGTGAAATCCGTGAAGATTTTCGCCGCAAGCCGAACGCACTGCACCATCCGGTGATTTACCGGAGCGTGAAGCCGATGCACCGGAATGTGGTATATCCCACCGTTCCGCATGACCTCACGCAGAACAGTGAAGCCGGTAGGGCGCTGTTACGAACAGGGCATCACGGACGGAAATCTGAGCGGATTTGCAGCACAGCGGATTTTTCACTTACAAGCACACTGGCATCACCGATACAAAAACCGATTATACGAAATTATGGAGGTAAAACCAAATGAAATCCAATCTGAGAAATGAGATCAAGTCGTACATTGTCCGGCAGGGACTGACCATGCAGGAGGTGGTCGATCTGCTGCGGGACGAACACGGCTGGTCTGACAGCGTTTCCAACCTTTCAAACAAGCTCCAGCGGGAGTCCCTGCGCTACACAGAGGCCGTTCAGCTTGCCAACACACTGGGGTACGAAATCGTCTGGCAGAAACGAAAGTGAGGAGGAATTTTTATGACAGAGGCAGAGAAGAAGCTGCTGCAAGCGCAGCACCGATTGGAGGAAGCACAGGCGCGGGATCGGGTCAAGGAACGAAAGATGCGAACGCGCAGGCTCATTCAGGAGGGCGCGATTCTGGAAAAGGTGCTGCCAGAGGTTCAAGCTATTGAGCTGTCTGAGCTGGAAGCATATCTTTCACGAAAGCTGGGAAAACAAATCTAAATTTCAGATAGGAGGTCTCCGGGAAATCGGGGGCCTTCCTTTTTTTCTCCCGTAAGGGCGCACTTACTCACCACCTGTAAAACAGGCGGTGGTATGCCTGCGGCATCGTGCGCTCTCCGAGGGGGACTGCGGCTTCTGCGGAAGCCTCCAGACAATGCCACAGCACCTGCGGGTGCTGCTGTCATCGTCTGTGCGATTGGGCAAATACCGTCGCTTCAACTGACGCTATTTCTCCAATCGCCTGCGCAAACCTGCCACCGGCAGCTTTACCGCAGAGATGGACAGTGCGCTCGCACCGTCCATTTTCTCTTTTACGAAAGAGAAACAGAAAATAGAAAACGAGGTAACGAGCAATGGCAATATACCATCTGGAAGCAAAGGTGGTCAGCCGGGGCGCAGGACGCTCCGCTGTGGCCGCCTCCGCTTATCTGAGCTGTTCCCGTCTCTACAACGACTACGACGGGATACAGCATGACTACACGAAAAAACAGGGGCTTGTCTGGCAGGAGGTTTTCTTGCCGGAATATGCACCGCAGGAATGGCAGGATCGGGAAAAGCTCTGGAACGCCGTGGAAGAAGTCGAGACGGCAAAAGACAGCAGACTTGCCCGTGAGTTCGTCATGGCGCTGCCCATAGAGCTGAGTCGGGAACAGCAAATCGAGCTGCTGCAAGACTTTATCCGGGAGCAGTTTGTGTCCGATGGAATGTGCGCCGACGCTGCCATCCACGACACCGACGGCCACAATCCCCACGCCCACATTCTCCTGACGGTGCGCCCGCTGGATGAGCAGGGACACTGGCAGTACAAGACCGAAAAAGAATATCTCTGCGTCAGAAACGGCGAGGAAAAAGGCTTCACCGCCGCCGAGTTCAAGTCGGCGCAGAACGATGGCTGGGAGAAGCAATATCCCTACAAGGTCGGCAAAAAGAAGGTGTACATGACACCATCTGCTGCTGAGACGCAGGGGCTTGTCCGGGCTGACAAGCATCCCAAAAGCACTCGCTATGGCAGGCAGAATCCCATCTCCGAACGTTGGAACAGCGAGGAGCAGCTTGCCATATGGCGGGCAGCATGGGCGGATGCGACAAACCGTTATCTGGAGCGTGCTGGTTTTTCGGAACGCATCGACCACCGCAGCAACGCCGCCAGAGGACTGGACGAGCAGCCCACCATTCATGAGGGCGTAACCGCACGTGCGCTGGAAAAGAAGGGAATTGTATCCGACCGGTGTGAACTGAATCGTCAGATCAAGGTGGACAATGCCCTGCTGCGGGAGCTGAAAGCTGCGGTCAAGAAGCTGGGACAGACGGTAAAGAATACCCTCCCGGTCATTGCCGAGGCGATGGAAAAGCTGCGGGCGAATATGATTGTTTCCCGCTATCAGCTGCGACATATCGGCCGGGGCAGGCAGCGCATGAAAGATTATATCCACGAGGTTCAGCCGAAGCTGATGCGCTATACCGAGTTGGTTCAGGAGATTCGGGGCAAGAGCAAGGAGCGCAAGTCTCTGCTTGCCGAAAAGAAGGAGACGCCTTTCTATCTCATCCCGAAGCAGCACGAGCTGTCCCGCCGCATTGCGGAGCTGACCGAGGAATTGGAGGAGTTGAAATCCGAGAAGGATATGCTGCTGCACTCGCTGGAATGCAGCGACGATGCTGGTATCGCTGCTGTAAAAAAGGATATTCCCACAATGGAAGCGACACTCAAGAAGCTGTCACAGCAGGAAGAAAAGTATACGGCTGAGCTGAACGATGCCTTGCAGCAATACGCCGAGCTAAAGTCGCAGTCGGCGGAATTTGATTCGGACAAATTACAGGACGCAAGGCTTGCCCTGCGCCCTGCAATGGAGCGTTCTGCGGTTGACTGTGTGCAATCTGCCTACGGCGACAGATACCAGCCGCTTATGATGTACGACAGCAAACGGGATGTATCTGATATACTTCATGAGGAAGCGGAGACACGCTCCATCCGTGAACGTCTGCGTCAGAAACAGCAACAACAGCCACAGCAGAAGCAAAACAAGAAGAAAAGTCGAGACACTTTGGAGCGATAAAAAATCAGCGGGAGTGCATTTTGAACGATGCACTCCCGCTTCTTGCTTTGCGAGAGAAAAGTGTGGAAAAGCTTGTGTCTTGGTGGTATAATTATTTTGTTATTTGTATTCAACGGCGAGGAGGACTAACCATGAGATTGCGCAGAGATAAGTAACAGTTTCCGTAAAATTTGAATGGAGGTTACTTAATATGGAAATCAGAGAATACAAGACATATAACGAATCAGAAATTCTGCGCTTATACACGAGTGTTGGCTGGACGGCCTACACCGATCAGCCGGAGGCACTGCGTAAAGGCTTTGAAAGCTCTATGCTGACCCTTGCCGCTTATGAGGGTGATCAGCTTCTTGGCATCATTCGCACCGTGGGCGATGGTCATACCATCGTGTTTGTGCAAGACATATTGGTGTTTCCGGAGCATCAGCGAAAAGGGTTTGGCTCTGCGCTCTTACAAGCCATCCTGAGCCGATACAGCCATGTTCGTCAGATTGAGTTGGCAACGGATCGCACACCGAAAACCATTGCTTTTTACAAGTCGATGGGATTCTATGAATTGTCCGAAATCGGTTGCTGTGGATTTATGAAAGAATCGTGTGATATTTAAACAGTTGGAAGGGTATCCGTGCCGCAATCGGCATCTGAATACAAATTTGATTAAGAAAGGTGTGGTTTTTATGAAGATGAATCGTGTATGGAGGGTTCACGCTTCCTAACCCTCCGAATAAAATTTTGGAGGAAACAAAATGAAAAAACAAATCACCATCCGTGAAGCCGTCACGGAAAACGACGTTGCTGCCTTCTGGGAGCAGCTTCACGCCTATCACAAGCGGGATATTTTCCCCGACTCCGACAAGGAAGATCTGGAATATTTCCTTGGTCAAGCGTATCGTGACCACATGATGAATATCTACGGCAGGCCGCAGAATCGCTGCTTCTTCCTGTTCTTCCATCGGGGCGGACAGGATATCGGCTTTGCTATGCCGGTGATCTTTACCACAGAGGACGGCAAGTGCTTTATCATGGAGTTCTGCGTCTACCCGGAGTTTCGGGGCAGCGGCACGGGAAAAGCGTGTGCCGGAACGCTTCTGTACTGGGCGAAAGAACACGGCGCGCGTTATGCGGAGCTGAATTATGGCGGCAATGAACGGCGGCGTCATTTCTGGGAATCGATGGGTTTTATCGAAAACGGTGCGGACGAATGGGGCGAACCGCTGATGCTCCTGCCCCCGGAAGAAAATTTTCCGATTACCGCAAAGCTTCTCGCCGACCCGGATGACTGGCAGCTAAAAAAACTGGAAAACGGCTTTCTCAAAGAGATCGGAGAAGCACCGTCAACGGAGGAAAAGCAGGAACAGCTGGCGCAGGCCATCCGGGATGGGAAGATCACGTTCTTTGTGGCAAGGCGGGGCTATCGGGCAGTGGGGATGTGCAGTATATCCCGATGCTTTTCCACCTTCGCCTGCACCGATGTTGGGATATTCGATGACTTTTACATTGAACCTGTGTTCCGCAAAAAAGGCGCTGCCCGGCTACTGGCACAAGCAGCGCAAGAATGGAGCAAAGAAAACGCCCTTGCCAGCCTGACCGTCACCTGCGCTCCCTGCGATGAGGGAATGTATCAAGCGCTCGGCTTTGATACCCATTTGGGCAATACATTTGCATATCTGCGCTGAATTACAGCAGGGCTGCCGCACGAGCTGAACTGCTCCCCGTCAAGTAGACAATTGAAAAAATATAAA
>QUKC01000004.1:0-89367 GCA_003481005.1 Firmicutes bacterium TM09-10
TTTTACACGCTCTTTTAGACTAAAAAATTATAAACGAAGTACTCTCTAAAAGCGCATTTCCCCCTTACCCCATAAATTTGTTGATTTTCAAATCTATGCAACTGATTTTATTTTCATCTGTTTGTTGTGGAATTTATAAAGATTGTGTCCCAGTGAAACAAGGTATACTTCAAGTTGAACGGATTTTATCCCTCTTCGCACAATCCGTTTATACCACCGGTCATTTTTTATAATACCAAAAGTACCTTCTGCCTGGATGGAACGGTTCATTCTAAGCAGCGCCCCCTGGATACTCTCAAGGTTTTGAATCACTTCCTGATGCATCTTTGTTAGTTCCTGATTGACACGCACGGTACGGTTTCCTTCTCCCTTTTTACATTTTTCCGCATAAGGACATCCACTGCAGTCTTCGCACTGATAGATTTCCTCTTCCCGTCCATACGCGTTTCCTTTTATTGCCTTACGGTACTGCAAATGAAATCCCTTTCCGTTAGGGCACCGCATTTTTCCATCTCCGTCGATCTTGAAATTAACTGCCCGGAATGGGTCTTCATGATAGTTTTTGTCAGTGGTTTCTTTCTTAAACATTGGGAATTTCATATATTTTTCCAGCCCATTCTGTTCACAGAAAATATAGTTATTATACGAGCCGTAACCGGCATCCGCTACCGGATATTTGGGGTAGAATCCATAAATATCATGGAACTTATTCATGAGGGGGATGAAACAGTCCATATCTGAACGGTATTGGTTCACATCAACAACCGCTATATACTCATCCGCCACACCGACCTGGACATTATACGCCGGGAGCAGCTGGTCATTTCCCATATAGTCCTTTTTGATTCGCATGAAAGTAGCAGAATGATCAGTCTTGGAATAGCTATTGCGTCCATCTCCACAGATTTGGATCTTTTCTACATATTCATTCAGCTTTGACAGATATTCCTTAAGTTTTTCATAATGGCGCTGCTGGACTGACTTTCGATGTCCTTTACCAGCGACAAACGTTGTTTCATTCAAATGCCAGATTTCTACGTATTTCGATGCGGCTTCCTTTAGGTATTCTGGCGAGTATTCCGTATTAATACGGAACTTTATCCCCGTGTATTGAAGCTCAAGATTAATTTCCTGAAACAGGGAAGTGATCTTCTCAAACAGGCGGTATCTGGATTTTTCAGTCGCCTTCTTCCATACCCAGGAATACTTGTTTGCGTTGGCTTCAAACTTAGAACCGTCAATATATAAATGTTGCAGGTCCGTATGTTCTTTCTCAAAAATTTTTTGATTGATATCACAGAATAGTTTCTCAATAGAATCGCTGAGTATCTCATTGATAAAATATCCAAAAGTCCGATAGGATGGGACTTCATGATCCATCAGATACATGAACCTTAGATTCACTTTGCAGCTGTCTTCCAGCTCACGAAGAGAGACATATCCATTTGTCATAAATCCGAACAGGATTGTTTTCAGCATACTGACCGGGTTATACCGAAGTCTTCCCACCTCATGTTTCGGGATTTCCTTCAGGTATTTCTCCAAATCGATTTCTCCCATAAATCGATCAAATGTCAGCACCGGATCACAAATGTCCAGATAATCTTGAATTAGTATTGGCAAAACTGCCTGTTTTGGGTTAGAATAAGTACGTGTTATTTTTTTCATTGCAGATTAATTTTAACACAAAAAGAAGGACCTTGGAGTCATTATGAATCCTTGGTCCTTTTTTTTATAGGCTATATTTTTTCACAGCCCTTTTTTGATAATTCCGGTCAATATGTTGTAGAGAATGCAAAAAAGTGCTATGGTAATATAGAATAATGTCAGGATCAAAAGGCCTAAACCTGCAGGAGCTTGCTCATAGGTGGGAGAAAGACCTTTTGTCCCCGACTTTGAGAAAGAACAGGAGGTTGTTAGGTTGCAGCAGCTACTGGAGGATATCAAAAACGGCAGCTTTGCACGGGTTTATCTGCTTTACGGAGAAGAAACCTACCTGAGACTGCAATATCGGGACAAATTGAAAAAGGCGCTGATTCCGGACGGGGACACGATGAACTACCACTATTTTGAGGGAAAGGGTGTCGAGACAGCGCAGCTGATCGATCTGGCGGAGACGCTGCCCTTTTTTGCAGAGCGGCGGGTGATTGTCGTAGAAAACAGCGGTCTGTTCAAAAAGGCGACAGAGGATCTCGCAGAGTATTTCAAAGCCCCTGCGCCGAGCGTCTGCTTTGTGTTTGTGGAAACCGAAGTGGATAAGCGCGGACGGCTGTATAAGGCTGTCAGGGATACCGGGCGCGTTGTGGAGTTTGCACGGCAGAATGAGGCGACACTGCAGAAGTGGATTTTGATTCAGCTGAAAAAAGAAGGCAAACGGATCACACAGAACGATCTTCAGTTTTTTCAGCAGCGGGTCGGTTCGGATATGGAAAATATCAGCCGGGAGCTGGAAAAGCTGTTCTGTTATACGATGGGACGGGATGTGATTACGGCGGCAGACATTGAGGCGGTGTGCACGAGGCAGATTGGCAATCAGATTTTCGATATGGTCGAGGCGATTGCGATGCGCAGACAGAAGCAGGCGCTGGATTTATATTATGACCTGCTGAAGTTGAAGGAGCCGCCAATGCGGATTCTGTTCCTGATCGCACGGCAGTTCAATCTGCTGATGCAGGTTCGGCAGCTGAAACGAAAAGGTCTGGATGAAAAGCAGATCGCGGAAAAAACGGGACTTCGCAGCTTTGTGGTGCGCAAATATGTATCTCAGAGCGCACGTTTTACATGGGAAGAGTTAAAGGAAGCGCTGACCGCCTGCGTGGAAACGGAGGAGGCAGTCAAAACCGGGCAGATGAACGATCGGATGAGCGTAGAGCTTTTGATCATTGCCTATAGCGGAGAAAAGGAGAGAAGAGCATGAGCAGTTTGATATTTTTTATTTTTATGATTTGGTTTATTATGCGGATCGTAAAAAACAAACAGAAGGCTACAGGGCAGAACGATCCGAAACAAACACAGGGCAGCAATACACCTGGCTCTGCTGCAACACGCACGGGAAGCACTTATTCCACAGCGGCCGGCAGAGCAAAAAAATCCGCTTATGAAAGCGCAATGGCATTTCAAAAGACCGCAACCGGATCAGGGGCAGGCAGCAGTTCATCCCGTTTGGGCAACAGCACCTTTGGCTCTGACGGCAGTTCATCGTCTTCTACTTCCACAACGGCGTATCTGGAACGGAAAGCGAAGGAGGATGCCAGGGATCATGCGCAGGAAAAGCGCGAGGAACAGGCGCGTCTCCATCAGGAAACCGGCGGACGTATGGTCGGCGTGCGGTATTATGAGTGGGACAGCATTCCGAAGGGAAACCGGGTTGTCAAGTGCAACTATTGCGGTGCAGAGAATCTGATTTCGGAGCGCTATAAACCGAACCGCTATACCTGCTATTTCTGCAGGGAGATTCTGGAGTGATTGTTTCCGGAACCGGAGGCAGCCCAAGGCAGCACGCCTGTTTGAACCAGTGATCATTCAGATAATCAATTGGCGGATGGATTTCAATCACTGGATAATCTGACGTGAAACTTTTTCCATTTTGTGCTATACTTGTAGCAGACAGAAAAAAACGAGCGACGTCTGGAACGGATAAACCAGGCAGTGCCCAAGGCGGCATAAGGAGGATTTTCGAGATGAGTATGATTGACACTGTAAGAGCTGCTATGGTAACAGCAATGAAGGAACATGATAAGGAGCGTAAGGAGTCCTTATCCATGCTGCTGTCCGCCCTGAAAAACAAGCAGATTGACAAAAGAGAAGATCTGACAGAGGCAGAAGAATTTGAGGTTGTCAAAAAGGAAATCAAGCAGACCAAAGAGACGATGGAGCTCGCGCCTGCAGACAGAGAGGACATCAAAGAGCAGTGCAGCAAGCGTCTGGCGGTGTATTCCGAGTTCGCACCGGAAGAAATGTCAGAGGACGAGATCAAAAATACGATTCAGGCTGTTTTGAATGAGCTCGGTATCGCAGAACCTTCCGCAAGGGACAAAGGCAAGGTGATGAAAGAGCTGATGCCCAGAGTAAAGGGAAGAGCGGATGGAAGCCTTGTAAACCGTATCGTTGGAGAATTATTGAAATAAATTGTGAAAGATGGCTGTCGCGCCGGCAATCGTTTGCCGGGCGACAGCTTTTTTCATTCTGTGAAGCAGGATTTTTTTATCGTATAGGAAACTTCGTTTCCATACGATAAAAACGCTCCGCGAGGATGCGCACTCGGCGCAGGGGTAGATGGTTGCCGAGGCAACCGCGCCTCGGCGCGAGAATGTGCCAAGGCACATTCTTTTATCCATGGACGTTTCATTCCACCGTTACAGATTTTGCGAGGTTTCTGGGCTTATCGACATCCAGACCGCGTCCGAGAGAAACGTAGTAGGCAAAGAGCTGCAGCGGGATGATGGCAAGGGATCCGGCAAACAGGTTTTGGGTTTCCGGGATATAGAGGACGTAGTCGGCATATTTTTCGATGTCCGGATGCTTTTTGGTGCTCAGTGCCATTACGAAGGCACCGCGGGTTTTTACCTCGATCATGTTGCTGACTGTTTTCGGATAAAGGGCATCCTGAGTAGCCAGGGCAACCACAAGGGTACCCTCCTCCATCAGGGAAATTGTGCCATGCTTTAATTCTCCGGCAGCGTAGGCTTCGGAGTGGATATAAGAAATTTCCTTTAGCTTCAGGGAGCCTTCCATGGAAATCGCATAGTCGATACCCCGTCCCATGAAGAAGATGTGCTCTGTCGCAAGGTAGTGGTTTGCAAAGAACTGGATCTTTTCTTTCTGAGAAAGAAGTCCTTCTATCTGGTCAGGCAGCCGCTTTAGGGCAGTCAGTAAGGTCTGGAAGGTATCCGGTGTAATGGCGGAACGGATTTGGGCAAATTTTAAGGCAAGCAGATAAAACACGGCAAGCTGGCAGCTGTAGGCTTTTGTTGTTGCAACGGAGATTTCAGGACCTGCCCAGGTGTAGAGCACTGCATCAGATTCGCGGGCGATGGAACTGCCGACAACATTGACAATGGAAAGAACCTTGCAGCCATGGGCCTTTGCGTCACGGAGAGCAGCAAGGGAATCGGCGGTTTCACCGCTTTGGCTGACAATGATGACGAGGGAGTTTTCCTGATAGATCGGATTTCGATAGCGAAATTCGCTGGCAAGATCGGTTTCAACCGGGATGCGGGCCAGCTCTTCGATCACATATTTTCCGGCTGCACCGGTATGATAGGCGGAGCCGCAGGCAACGATGGATATTTTCCGGAGATTTTTAATCTCCTCGTCGGTCATACCGATTTCGCCCAGATCGATTTCATTCTCGTGAATGCGGGGAGAAATCGTGTCACGGACCGCCTTTGGCTGCTCGTGGATTTCCTTGAGCATAAAGTGTTCGTAGCCGCCTTTTTCTGCAGCGTGGATATCCCAGTCGATGGTGACGGGCTGTTTTTCAATGGGTTCGCCGTCAATATTGCAGAAGCGCGTGTGCTCATTGGAAAGGCAGACGATTTCTTCATTTTCCACATAATAAACTGTCCGGGTATACTGCAGGATGGCGGGAACGTCGGAGGCAATGAATTTTCCGGTATCGTTTATGCCAACGATCAGCGGGCTGTCCTTGCGGGCAGCGTAGATGTGATGCGGATGATCCAAAAACATGATGCCGAGAGCATAGGAGCCCTCTACGCGGTGCATGACCTTTTCAATCGCTTCGACCGGATCACCGCGGTAATATTCGGTCAGCATGTGTGCAAGCACCTCTGTGTCTGTTTCGGATACAAAACGATAGCCCTTCTTTTCCAGACGCTGCTTGAGCTTTTCATAGTTTTCGATAATGCCGTTATGGACGACAGCAATGGTATGCTCCTCATTCATATGGGGATGCGCATTTGTGTCGGAGGGACAGCCATGGGTCGCCCAGCGGGTGTGTCCGATGCCGCAAAAACCGGGCAGCAATGCGCCGTGGTTTATTTTTTCATCCAGAACGCGAAGCCTGCCGACTGCTTTTTCCATATGGATTTTTTGACCATCAAAAACAGCGATCCCGGCAGAGTCATAGCCTCTGTATTCCAGCTTGGAAAGCCCATCCAAAATGATGGGGGCCGCCTGCTGTTTTCCGATATAACCTGCAATTCCACACATGATATTTTCCTCCTCCTGTCATAAAAACAGGCGCAGTTATCCTGTCTGTGGATAAAAGCGCCATTGCTTCTCTACATATCTTATGCCTGTCGAGCTTTTACAGATAGAAAAGATCAAAGATCCGACAAACATATTGTTCAGTATATATATTTCGAAGAAAAATGTCAAGTTTTTGGTGCATGGAATAAGATTTTTAGCATATATAAAATCCAAATACCGCGGACAAATGGTAAAGATCGGGGCGGTTGCGTTGCTTGATGGAGGGGGTGGATTATGGTAAGATGGGGATACAGGATACGGCATTGTACAGTATGAGGAGGCAGAATTGACGAATGAGCTACATTACAACCTACACCGGAAAACATTTTGACCCGATACAACCGGAGCCGGGGTTATTTGATTTAACGGATATTTCCCATGCGCTGTCGCTTTTGTGCCGCGGCAACGGACACATGAAACATTTTTATTCCGTGGCGCAGCACAGCATCGCATGTGCGGAGGAGGCGAAGGCACGCGGATATTCCGCGCGAGTGCAGCTTGGGTGTCTTTTGCACGATGCGAGTGAGGCATATCTGTCGGATGTGACCAGACCGGTAAAAAAAGACCTGGACTATTATCTAAAAGTGGAAGCGCTGCTTCAGGATCGTCTGTGGGCGTTTTTTATTCCGGGACGGGTTTTGAGCGAAGAGGAACGCGGACAGGTTTTTGAGATTGATGATGCGATGCTTTCCTGGGAGTTTAGGGAGCTGATGGCGGAAGAACTCGGGGATGGCTGGAAGCAGTTAAAGACCGTGCCGGATTGCTCCTTTGCAGGAATGGAAGATGTGGAAAAGCGGTTTAGCGTCTGGTATCGGGACACGATCGGGCAGGTGGAAAGAAAATGAAAAAATTACTGGTGTTGTTTCCTGGCGTCGGCTATTCAACCGCACGTCCGCTGTTATATTATGCGAAACGGATGGGACAGGAAAAGGGCTACGAAGTTCTGGAACTGGAATATAGCCGGATGCCGGAGCATCCGTTTGATAATTTAAAAGAGACCGCCAAAACAGTTTGCGCCTGCGCAGAAGCATGGGCGGAACATGTGGATTGGGAAAAATATGATAAAATTGCGTTTGTTTCAAAAAGTGTAGGAACCGTGGCGGCGGGTTTTCTGACCCGAAGATTGGCAGAAACAGGCAGATGTGTGCAGATCGTCAACCTTTTCCTCACGCCGATTGAGCCGACGCTTAAATATCTGACCGAAGCAAAAAACGGCACAAAAATGGGTTCGTCCCAGATCGTCTTTTCCGGCACATCGGATCAGTGGATGGAGCCGGAACTGCTGGCAGATTTTTGCAGGAAGCATGGAATCGAGCATCACGCTTATGCAGGAGGAAATCATTCGATCGAAACAGGGCATGTGCTGCGGGATGTGGAGATTGCAAAAGAAATCGTGGGATTCTATGAAAAATTGCTGTAGGAGAGAAACGGAGAAAGTGGGCCAACAGGACAGTAGTGGCGATATATTGTGATGTCATAGAGAAAATGGATATTGGAGAACGTTTTGAAGAAAGCGCTGTGTAACGGAAGTGAGAGATAATCTCCGGTTGCACAGCGCCTTTAGGTTAATCGGAATTTCTATGAAAAATGAGACGTCTGCGTAGGCTGCAGAAGCTATGCACATCCTCGCCACGTTTGCAGGGTCTGCCTTACTTCTGCGGCGCAGATGCAACGGCTACCTTGGAGTCCGCAGTGCCGTAGTACATGTAATAGCGTCCGTGGAAGCTGACAAGACCCTCCAAAAAGCAGGTCGGCATGACCTGTCCTTCCAGCTCAAAGGATTCAGACGGGCTGATGAAGGGACGGGTGGTGCGTGCGATCAGACAGGTCGGATTTTCGGGATCGATCAGGAGCTGACCGCCCTGATACATAGTGTCATGTCCCCCGAGACGTTCCGGGTTGTCACCCTTGCCGTTGTAGATTAAAACGATACCGGCATCTGTCAGGATTGCCTGAGGACCCGGCTCGCACAGAAATTCATCATAGTTGCCGACTCTGGGGCGGATGATGGGAAGCAGGACTCTTGCAACTTCATCGTTATCCTTGCAGCGGGAATCGTGCTGGCTGAAGGAATGGGACGGGTCTGCACCATCTGCAAGAAATTCCACCGGTGTCCAGTGGATCAGATCATCGGAGGTGGCAGCATAAATGTCACTTTCTCCCCAGTACATCCAGTAGGTTTCTTTGAGCTTGACCGGATAAAAGTGGTCACCCTCCTGCCTGCAGACAACTGCGCCGGATTTTGACCAGAGGTTTTTATATTTCCCATTCATTGCATCCTTGAAGATCGGTCCGTGCTTTTTCCAGTGGACGAGATCGGTGCTTTCTGCGCAGCAAAGCAGTGCAACCTTTCCGTTATAGGAAGTATAGTAGAGAAAATATCTTCCGTCCTTTGTTTCTACAATACGGGGATCCTCGCAGCCGCCCTCCCATTCATAGACAGAAAATTCATCCTTTTCGGGATACAGGACGGGCTCCGGCATGGTGGTAAAATGCAGACCGTCGTCGCTGACTGCCAGACCGATGCGAGAGGTTCCTGCATATTTTCCCTCGTGATCTTCTGCGCGGTAAAGCAGGTAAACGCGGTCATCCTTTATGACGGCAGCAGGATTAAATACATCCTTTGCTTCCCAGCCGAGTTCCTTTTCCTGAACCGGGCAGAAAAAACGGGATACTGCATTGGGAACCAGACAGGGATTGGCTTCGGCAGCCTTTTCAAAAGGGCCGAGCATCCAGGAATATTCTTTTGTCATTGGTAAGTCCTCCTTTTTATAGGGAAAACAGATCGCAGCGTGCGGTGTTTCCCCGGATTATGATATTCCCCCAAGAGCGTTAAAGGCTATTTACGCTGACTATAGCATAGGAGAAGGGAAAAGTCTGTGTAGAAAATGTCAGAAAGGGGGAAAAGGAATGTGATTTTCTGGAGTCTTATAGTTACGAGATGGATGATGAAACAATAGAATGCACGCTCTGCGAGCATTCTATTGTCATGAATAAAAATCCCGGCCTCCTGTTGTTTGGAACAGGAGACCGGGATTTTTTATACGACATGCTGCCGTGTTTATGGATTGTTTTGCTGTGTTATCATTCTACATCCTGCAGTGCAGCGGTATTTTCTTCGCCGGTGCGGACCTTTACGACTCTGTCAACATTGTATACAAAAATCTTGCCATCGCCGATGTGACCGGTAAAGAGTACCTTCTTTGCAGTTGCAATGACGGAATCAACAGGGATCTTGCTGACGACAACCTCGATCTTTACCTTAGGAAGCAGGGTTGCATCGATTTCTGCACCACGATACATTTCGCCTGCACCCTTCTGGATGCCGCAGCCCATTACTTGTGTCATGGTCATACCGGTTACACCAAGGTCGTTTAATGCAGTCTTCAGTGCTTCGAAGCGAGACAGCTTTGCAATGATGACAACCTTGTAAATGCCGCTTGCAGAAGCAGTGATCGGAGCTTCCACAACCTTGACCGCTGCATTCTTCTGGAATTCGGAAGCTTTGTCGTAATCCGAAACGCCGAGATCGGTGTTTTCGTTGACATCCATTGTCATGGTGTTGGAGATATCCATGATGGAGAAGCCGGCATATGCGGACGGAAGACCATGTTCTTTTGCATCAAGACCAACAATTTCCTCTTCTTCGGAAACACGAAGACCGAAAAGCTTTTTGATAACAATAAATGCGATCGTAATGGTTACAGCAGTCCATGCAATGGTAGCGAACATACCAAAGAGCTGTAAACCAAGCTGTTTGAAGCCGCCGCCATAGAAGAGACCTGCACCTGCGATCTGGTTTGCACCGAAGCTTACGCCATCACCGAAGCCTCTTGCAAAGGCAGGAGCGGAAGGAGTAGCGAAAAATCCGACTGCAACTGTACCCCAGATACCGTTTAAGCAGTGTACTGCAACTGCTCCGACAGGATCATCCACATGAAGCTTGTAATCCAGAAACCATACGCCAAAGACAACCAGAACACCGGCAACTGCGCCGATTACGATAGAACCAAAAGCATCTACAACATCACAGCCTGCGGTAATGGCAACCAGACCGGCAAGGGAAGCATTTAAGCACATCGAAACATCAGGCTTGCCATATTTTACCCAGGTCAGGATCATGGTAACAACAGTTGCAATAGCGGGAGCGATGGTTGTAGTAACAAAGATGGAGCCGAGCTCTTCAACGGAGGTTGCAGCAGCACCGTTGAAACCGTACCAGCCAAGCCACAGAATGAAAACGCCCAGTGCACCGATCGGAAGGTTATGTCCGGGAAATGCGTTTACCTTTGTTACTTTGCCTGCCTTATCCTTTACAAACTTACCAATACGGGGACCAAGCATTGCTGCACCGATCAGAGCGGAAATACCGCCGACCATGTGGATGCAGTTGGAACCTGCGAAATCGTGGAAGCCGATCTGGGAAAGCCAGCCGCCGCCCCATGTCCAGTGTGCTTCGATCGGATAAATGACTGCGGAAATGACTCCGGAATACACACAGTAGGAAATGAACTTTGTACGTTCTGCCATTGCACCGGATACGATGGTAGCGGTTGTTGCACAGAACACAAGGTTGAATACGAAGTTTGACCAGTCAAAATTTGCATAATCGGTAAAAATGTCAAATCCGGGTTTTCCGATGATGCCGGCCATGTCTTCTCCAAGGAGAAGGCTGAAGCCGATCAGAATGAAAACAACGGTACCGATACAGAAGTCCATCAGGTTCTTCATCAGGATATTGCCGGCGTTCTTTGCCCTTGTAAAGCCGGTTTCCACCATTGCGAATCCGGCCTGCATCCAGAATACCAGCGCGGCGCCGATCAGAAACCAGACACCGAATACTTCGCCGTTTAAAACGCTTAAGATTTCTTCTGTCATAATAGTTCCTCCTCGTTTCCCGGAGGGAAATGCCCACCCACGCTTGCGTGGGTTGCTCTCTGCAGGAGCAGAGGAACATTTCCTCCTCATTTTGTGGTATAAAAAAACGATGCCAGGGATTTTCTGTGTTTCGAAGCCCCATTGCATCGTTTCAGGTGGATCTCAGACAATCCGGTTTGCCCGAGAACCGAAGTATGTTTATCCGACCGCATGCGAAATTGAGTTGGAGTGTCGGATAAAAAAAGGTGCTGCGACGTTTTGTCGTAGCACCTTTGCTATGTTGGCAGTATAGCACCGTGCTAAGAACGTGTCAAGGAAAAAATGAAAAATTTATAAACTTGAAAATCCAAAGAGCAAGTCCGTTTTTTGGGACACATTATCTGTTATGCTGGAATTGTTCCAGACGGGGACAGAAAGAGAGAAGATGAGTATGATCGTGCAGATGAGCAGTAAGTCAAAAATATATCACAGACCGGGATGTCAGTATTTGAATCGTATCAAGGAAGGATATCTGACATTAGTGGAGCTACAGAAGAAAACAGCTGGAAAATTATCTCCCTGTAAATGTTGCTGTAAGCTCAGCAAAATGTACAGGGACTACGAACCGGCGATGAAAAAGATTCTTGAAGAGGTTGACGGATTAGCGAAGCTGGAAGAAAATCAGATCAAAATCCAGGCGAAAAATTATTGTTGGGAAATCCGGTTTGATCCAGCAAAGCAGCATTTCAGGCTGTATAAGAAAATTTGGGATGAGACGATAGGACGGACGAATCTGATACAATGCAGCGGATATGATGGGAAAGAAGAGACAGGGCAGCTTGAGAAGATAATAGCTTTGCTTGTAGGAAAAGAGAGAACAGCATCTTATCCGGAAGCTTACCGGAAAGCTGCGTGGAATATTGAGCGTCAGGCAAAAGAGCATCATATGAGTATTGAGTATGACGGAGATATTTTATATGTACTTACGGATATGGCTGCATGGAAAATAGTATTTTTTGACCGGAAGCAGTGTTACAAGCTGTTCCACTGTCCGTTTGGCGGGAAAAAGATGACAATGGAGCAGGCAAAAAAAGCCAGATATCACAGACAGGTGGATGCAGGAGAAAATAGTCATCCTGCGAAATATCTGAAATATATTGCCGGTCATGACCGTGCTAAGAAGATTATGGAACAGGATTATCATTTGCTTCCGCAGAGAAGCAATAAAGAAAAAATGTATTATAATCAGGCGAGAAAGAGAGAGGCAAGGAAAAGTACCAGACGGGTCTGGAACCTGTTTGCGGAGCTGGAAGCACAACAGGAAGGCTTTCAAAAACTGTCGTTTTGTTGATAAGTAAAGAATTTATGCGGGACGTTTTTATTGTACATAACACCAGCCCGCAGAAATTCTGCGGGCTGGCGTTTTCCATACCGGTGCAGTTCCGGTATAGATATATAAAGTATGCATCTGACAGTCAGGGGGGAGAGTTATACAGGGTAGTGACTGTCAAAGCATGCTTTGCAAAGTGGAAGATCCCCGGTCATCTGCTTCAAGTCCTTCAGCTTCATGTAGCCGAGGGAGTCTGCGCCGATAGAGGCGCAGATTTCGGCAGCAGTGTGGGAGGACGCGATCAATTGATCGTTGCTGGGAACGTCGGTTCCGTAGTAACAGGGGAAAAGAAAAGGAGGGGAGCTGATACGTACATGCACTTCCGTTGCGCCGGCATCCTTTAACATACGGATCAGGCTGGCCATTGTCGTGCCGCGGACGATAGAATCGTCAATCAGGACAAGACGTTTGCCTTTGACGACGCTGGAGAGTACGCTCAGTTTCAGGTGAACAGCGGACTCCCGCTCCTTTTGGGTGGGTTTGATGAAAGTTCTTCCCACATAGCTGTTTTTGTGAAACGCAAGGGCGAAGGGCAGACCGCAGGCCTGCGCATAGCCCATTGCTGCAGTCAGACCGGAATCCGGGACTCCGGTAACAAGATCCGCTTCGACCGGATAGGAAGCGGCAAGGGCTTTTCCGGCGCGGATTCTGGCATCATATATGTTTACATTGTCCATCGTGGAATCCAGACGGGCAAAATAGATGTATTCGAAAATACAATGTGCGTGAGGAATATGTGCAGCTTTACTTTCCTCGATGAGACGGGAATCGGATTTGATCCCATTTTCGGTAATGGTAACGATCTCACCGGGAAGGATATCACGTACAAATTTTGCGTCTACAGCTGTCAGGGCGCAGCTTTCCGATGCCAGGATGTAGCTGTCCCCACGTTTGCCCAGGCATAATGGTTTTAAGCCGAGCGGATCTCGGACGCCGATTAGTTTTCTGGGGCTGATGATGACGAGAGCGTAACCGCCCTTTAATTTGCGCGCTGTCTGTAAAATTGCATCTTCTACACAGGAAGTTCTGGTTCTTTCCCTGGCGATATCGCAGGCGATGACTTCGGAGTCTGTCGTGGAGCGGAAAATAGCGCCGCCCTCCTGAAGAGACTGACGGAGTTCGGATGCATTTGTGATGTTGCCGTTATGGGCAAGCGCAAGTGTGCCTTTTAAATAGTTTAAGACGAGGGGCTGCGCATTTTCCACGGTGCTTGCGCCGGTGGTGGAGTAGCGGACATGGCCGATACCGATATTTCCCTTCAGGGAATCCAGGGATTCTTCATGGAATACTTCGCTGACAAGCCCCATGTCTTTGTGCCAGGTGATATTTCCTTTCGGCCCATTTGTGTTACAGACAGCAATACCGCAGGCTTCCTGTCCGCGGTGCTGCAGAGCAGAAAGCCCGTAGTAGATGGAAGGGGCAGCGGCGCTGCCATCGGGATTATAAATCCCGAAGACGCCGCATTCCTCTTTCAGTTTATCCTCTTGTTCCGGATCAAAAAAACTCATTTTAAAGTGTCCCTTCCGGCTGTTTTAAACGGAAAACAGCAGCTTCTCGTAGTTCGGGTAAGGCAGAATGCTGTCAGGAATATAGGTTTCTGCAGCATCTACAGCGCTGCGGACTGCATCCATATCAGGCAGGATTGTCTCGTGATAGAACAGGGACAGGGCAGGCTGATCGGTCATGCCTTCTGCTGTTGCAAGATCTGCTTCCAGCTTTTCTTCCGCGGTATAAATTGCTTCGTAATAGCCGGAAAGTGTGGTCAGCAGTTTCTCCTGTGCGGTGCAGGGCAGTGTTGCAAGAACTGCTTTTTTCGCGGAGATCGATGCTGCAACCTCGTCTGTATAGGTCATCAGGGCAGGCAGGAAATCGCGGCGAACCATATCCTCCATGGTCTTTGCTTCGATATGGATGGTTTTGCTGTAGGTCTCCAGCAAAATTTCATATCTGGAGAAGATCTCTTCTTTGGAGAAGATGTGATGGCTGGTAAACAGGTCGATATTCTTCTCGTGAATGAAATAAGGAAGCGCATCAGGAGTGGACTTTAAGTTGTACAGACCGCGCTTTTTGGCTTCCTGAACCCATTCGTCAGAATAGCCGTTGCCGTTAAAGATAACCTTTTTGTGCTTCAGGATCGCTCTCTTTACCAGAGCGCGAACTGCTTCATCCATCTGATCTTCGGGGAAGGCCTTTAATTCTCCGTAGAACTGACGCAGTGCTTCTGCAACAGCTGTATTTAAAATGATGTTTGGACCTGCCACAGAGCTGGAAGAGCCAAGGCTTCTGAATTCAAATTTATTGCCGGTAAATGCAAAGGGTGAGGTTCTGTTTCTGTCGGTATTATCCTTAAAGAAATGAGGCAGTACAGTTGCGCCGGTATCCATCTGAACAAGAGGATGCTTGCCAAAGAAGGTGTCATTTTCAATGGAATCCAGAACAGCAGTCAGCTCATCACCAAGGAAGATGGAGATAATAGCCGGAGGCGCCTCGTTTGCACCGAGACGATGATCATTTCCTGCGCTGGCAACGGAGATACGCAGCAGATCTGCATAATCGTCAACCGCTTTGATGACGGCCATCAGGAAAATCAGGAACTGTGCGTTTTCAGCAGGAGTACGTCCGGGCTCCAGCAGGTTTACACCAGTATTTGTAATCATGGACCAGTTGTTGTGTTTACCGGAACCATTGATACCGTCGAAGGGTTTTTCGTGGAGCAGGCATACCAGACCGTGTTTGTCAGCAACTTTTTTCATGACTTCCATCGTCAGCTGATTGTGATCGACGGCAACGTTTGCCGTGTCGAAAATCGGAGCTAACTCATGCTGGGCAGGAGCAACTTCGTTATGCTTTGTCTTTGCAGGGATGCCAAGCTTCCAGAGCTCTTCATCCAGATCATGCATGTATGAGGATACGCGGGGCTTTAATGCGCCGAAATAATGATCTTCCATTTCCTGACCTTTGGGAGACATTGCGCCGAACAGAGTTCTGCCGGTAAAGATCAGATCTTTTCTCTGCTCATACAGAGCTTTGTCAACCAGGAAATACTCCTGCTCAGGACCGATGGTGGTGGAAACACTTGTAACATCCTTGTTTCCGAGCAGCTGCAGAATCCTGACTGCCTCTGTGTTCAGAGTTTCCATGGAACGCAGCAGAGGAGTCTTTTTATCCAGTGCTTCGCCGCTGTAAGAACAGAAAGCGGTAGGAATGTAAAGGGTTCCATCTTTAATAAAAGCGGGAGAAGTAGGATCCCATGCCGTATAACCTCTTGCTTCAAAAGTAGCGCGCAGACCGCCGGACGGGAAGCTGGATGCATCGGGTTCACCCTTTACCAGTTCTTTTCCGGAGAAATCCATGATGATCTGACCATCTCCGACCGGACTGATGAAGCTGTCATGCTTTTCAGCAGTGAAACCGGTCATGGGCTGGAACCAGTGCGTATAATGGGTAGCACCGTGCTCAACTGCCCATTCCTTCATGGCAACCGCAACGGAATTGGCAACATCCAGTTCCAGATGAGTGTTATTTTCGATTGTTTTACGCAGCGCTTTGTAAATATCCTTAGGAAGCTTTTCGCGCATCACTTTGTCGTTAAAGACCAGGCTGCCGTAAATTTCAGGAATACTTTTTGACATAGATCAAATCTCCTTTCAACAGTAGGGTAAGCATTGTACATTTCGGTGTTTTGTCTGACGAAACGTTTCGTCCTGCAGAACCTATTCTTTAGAACGAAAAAAGGCACTTCGGAGAAGATTCTCCAAAGCGCCTTTGCTTTATGTGACGTATCATACTCACAAATACTCCGGTTGTCAAGCCCCTTTTTTGATAAAAACGAAAATTCGAGCAGCAAATCCATAGGTGCATTTGAGAAAGCTTTTTTGTCAACTTACCTCCGATCCTGAGACAAACCGCATGTTTTCGTGTATGCTTTTGTCAACGAAAGGAAAGGAGGTCTGGGCATGAAAGTGAGCATTGAACTTTCACCGGAATACCGAATTCCGTATGCAGTCATTTATGCGGATAAAATAACGGACGAAATTCAGAAGATCATGGAAAGCTTCAGCCGGCAGGAAACGCCGATCACGGTGCTGCAGAATGAGGAAAATCTCGTCGTTCTGCAGCCGGAGGAAATCTATATGGTGCGTGTGGAGGCCGGGGATACGATTCTTTTTGGGAAGTGTTCAAAATATCGTTCCAGAAAGAGACTTTATGAATTAGAAAAGCAGCTTGGAAAGCAGTTTATGCAGATTTCGAAATCCACGCTGGTCAATCTTTCCTATCTGGACAGCATCGAAGCGGGATTTAACGGAACGCTTCTTCTGAAGCTGAAAAACGGCTGTAAGGATTATGTATCCAGAAAATATCTGCCGGAATTTAAGAAATATCTTGGTCTGTAGGAGGAATAAAGATTGAAAAATATAATTTTTCAATCACGAGATTTGTGTCTGCGCGCACTTGACACAAACTCGCATGCTCAAAAAGCGTGCGCAGAAATGAGAGGAAAGCATGAAAGCGATTGTAAAAGAAGCAGCGAAATATGTTGGAATCAGCACAGGGATTGCACTTGGAATTTTCTGTTTTGTCGGAATGATATTTGACCTGTATTATGGCGGAAATTTCAGCCTTTCCGGGTATCAGTTCACGAAGATGGTGGTCGGTTGTGTGGTGGTCGGCTGGGGCTTTGGCATTCCGGCTGTCGTTTACCGGAAAGAAAATATGCCGATGCCGATCCGTGTTGTAATCCATATGGGAAGCGGCTGCGTGATTTATACGCTGGTCGCGTGCTGGGTCGGCTGGATCGACCTGTCAGCGGGGTTCTGGCAGGGAATCGGCATGATTGCTGCTCAGCTGGCAGCAGCATTTCTGATCTGGTTTTTCTTTCTGCTGCATTACCGCCGGGAAGCGAAAGAGATGAATGAACGGATACAGGAGATGAAAAAAGGGAAGGATTAAAATCCTTCCTTATTTCGTTGGATGCGAAGCTCTTTTCTTTTCTGTCCGGCTTCCCATTCCGCCTGCTGACCGATGGATTCGATCAAAAGTCCCGGAACTTTGGTCGGTTTTCCGGTTTCGTCAACGGCAACGAGCGTGAGGTAAGCCCGGTTTACGGGATATCGTGTGCCGTTAAGTTTTTCCACATAGGTATCGACCCGGACTTCCATGGAGGTGCTGCCGACCCAGGTGAGGGTTCCGACCAGAACGACAAGGTCATTTTGAAACACGCCGCGGATGAATTTCAGGTTATCGACGGATGCGGTGATGACATTACACTGGGAATGACGGATGCCGACGAGCCCGGCGACTTCGTCAATCCACTCCATCAGCCTGCCGCCGAAAAGCCGTCCTGCACCGTTTAAATGTTCCGGGCGGATCTGATAGACCTGTTCCACGCGGGATTCGATTGCTCTTTTTTTCATAGTATTTTGGGAAGACCTCCATTCTGAGTACAGATTTTCCTGCAGATGCGAAAATGGTCCGCAGGGAGCTTAAAAGCCTTGAGATTATTTTATTTCTACGGCTTGGGACAGTCAAGTGGCAGAAGGTAAAGCGCGTCAGCGCGGGCTCACTCAATAATTTCCCTTTACACACCCGGGCAGTGTTGTTATAATACTCTCCGGGAATGAGGTTCTCCCGCGCCGTATGGCGGAACCGCTTGAAAGAATTTTAAGCTGATGACTTCTGTGATTTTAGATGCAAAAGCGACAGGATTTTGGCATCGATGGCTGACTGCAAATGTCCGCAGAAAGGATGTTTGTGTGCAACAAAAATCGCAGAGGACATCGGCTTTTTTGATTTTTGACAGTAGAATGTTCGCAGAGCAATGCCGCAGCGGGTGCATTCCAATTCCACAGAGAATAGAAATGGAGAAAAACATGTTGACGTCACTTGCGTTTATTTTTCTGGCAGGTCTTGCCATGGCGGCGATCTGTGAACGGATCGGATTGCCGAGGATTATCGGAATGCTGGTCACGGGCATCGTGCTCGGACCGTATGAGCTGAATTTGCTGGATCCGTCGATTCTGGGCATTTCCTCGGAGCTTCGCCAGATGGCGCTGATTATCATTTTGTTAAAAGCTGGTCTGTCCTTAAACCTTGCGGATTTAAAGAAGGTCGGTCGCCCTGCCGTGATGATGGCGTTTGTTCCGGCAAGTTTTGAAATCCTTGCGTTCTTTTTATTCGCACCGTATGTGCTTGGAATTACGCGGATAGAAGCCGCTGTGATGGGTGCAGTGCTTGGGGCGGTTTCCCCGGCGGTCGTGATTCCGCGGATGGTACAGCTGATGGAAAACAGTTATGGGACGCAAAAGAGCATCCCTCAGATGATTATGGCGGGTGCATCCTGCGACGATATTTTCGTCATCGTTCTGTTCACGACATTTGTGCGCATGGCGCAGGGAGGAAGCGCAAAGGCGTCGGACTTTGTGCAGATTCCGATTTCGATCGGGCTCGGCGTTGTGCTGGGAGCCGCTGCAGGTTATGTGCTGGCAAGGGTTTTTGAAACGGCATACGCCCATGCCCACTGTGTCCGAAACAGCATGAAGGTGATCCTGGTGCTCGGTCTGTCGTTTCTTTTGATGGCAGTGGAAACGTGGCTGAAAGGAATCGTTCCGGTGTCCGGGCTTTTAGCGGTTGTGAGCATGGCGTGCATGTTGAAGGCAAAATGTGTGCCGGAGGTTTCGAAGCGCCTGTCTGAAAAATTCGGCAAGCTCTGGCTGGCAGCGGAAGTCGTGCTGTTTGTGTTGGTCGGCGCGGCGGTCGATATCCGGTATACAGCAAGCGCTGGTGCGAGTGCACTTTTGATGATCGGGATTGCGCTCCTGTTTCGTGCAACAGGCGTGTTCTTGTGTATGGCAGGGACGCAGCTGAATAAAAAAGAGCGGCTGTTCTGTGTGATCGCCTATCTGCCGAAAGCAACCGTACAGGCGGCGATCGGGTCGGTTCCGCTGAGTCTCGGTCTGCCGTGCGGACAGCTTGTGCTCTCGGTTGCAGTGCTTGCGATTCTTGTGACCGCGCCGATTGGAGCGATCGGGATGGACAAAACGTATCGGAGGCTGTTGGTGCATGAAGGCGGCGCGGCTGGGGAGAACCCCGGCGCATGAAATCTGCCTGCAGAAAGCTACATGGGAACTTCCGCACGTCAGTGCCCCAGTTCCCCCGCGCCATTCGCAAAAACGCATCTGCGATGCTATCCGCTGCTGCGCAGCTACTTTTGCTCATAAGAGTGGCGCTCCCTCTGTAGCTTTCCGCAAGCAGATTTTCATGCGAGCATGAAATCTGCCTGTGGAAAGCTACATGGGAACTGGAAAATTAAATTAAAAAACCTCTTTACAAATGAAAAAAGATAGGGTAGACTACATTGCATGAAAAATAGTGTCGTACATAAGATGTAGGCTGACAAAGGGGTCAGGAAACTTGCATTGCAGGTTTCCTGACCCCTTTCTTTCTGTAACATGGGTTCCATGTTACAGAAAGAGGCACAATCTTTTATGGATAACAAAGTATTTTTATGAACGGCACACTGACAGTAGGAAACGCTGTTGCAGGGCAGCAAGGAGGAGAGCATGGGCGTAAAATATGTATTTGTGACCGGCGGCGTTGTGTCCGGTCTTGGAAAAGGAATTACCGCAGCTTCGCTGGGACGGCTGCTCAAAGCGAGAGGATATCATGTAACCATGCAGAAGCTGGATCCCTATATCAATGTGGATCCCGGTACGATGAATCCGATCCAGCACGGAGAGGTATTTGTAACAGATGATGGCACGGAGACAGACCTGGATCTGGGACATTACGAACGGTTTATCGATGAAAGCCTGGATCAGAATTCCAACGTTACAACGGGTAAAATTTACTGGTCGGTTCTGCACAAGGAACGTCATGGAGATTACGGCGGCGGTACCGTACAGGTCATTCCTCATATCACAAACGAAATTAAATCGAAATTTTACCGGGAGAAGTCCCCGGAGGAAGATACCATTTCTATTATAGAAGTCGGCGGCACAGTCGGCGATATCGAAAGTCAGCCGTTTCTGGAAGCGATCCGTCAGTTTCAGCACGAGATGGGACGGGAAAATGCCATCCTGATTCAGGTTACATTGATTCCATATTTAAAGGCATCCGGTGAAATGAAAACAAAGCCGACCCAGATGAGCGTCAAGCAGCTGCAGAGTATGGGGATCTGGCCGGATATCCTGGTTTGCCGTTCGGATTATCCGATTGATGAAAAAATGAAAGAAAAAATCGGATTATTCTGTAACGTGAAAAAGGAACATGTTTTGCAGAATCTGGATGCACCGTCCCTTTATGAAGTGCCTATGATGATGGAAGAAGAGCATTTGGCTCAGGCGGTCTGTGAATGTCTGAATCTGCCCTGCCCGGAGCCGAATCTGGAAGACTGGAAAAAGATGCTGGAGGATCTGCATCATCCCACCAGTTCTGTCACCATCGCGCTGGTTGGGAAATATGTAGCCCTGCATGATGCTTATTTGAGCGTAGCGGAAGCCTTAAAGCACGGCGGCATCGCAAACCGCACCCAGGTCAACATCCGTTGGATCGATGCAGAAGAGCTGACACCGGAAAATCTGGAGGAATATCTGCACGATGTGGACGGCATTTTGGTACCGGGCGGATTCGGACAGAGAGGAACGGAAGGAAAGATTCTTGCAATCGGTTATGCAAGACGCAACAAAATTCCGTATCTTGGATTGTGTCTTGGCATGCAGCTTGCGATAGTTGAATTTGCAAGAAACGTAGCAGGACTTTCCAAAGCGGCGAGCATTGAGCTCGATCCCGAAACGCCTGATCCGGTCATCGCACTGATGCCGGAACAAAACGGAATTACCAATCTTGGCGGTACTTTAAGACTGGGCGCATATCCCTGTGTCCTGCAGCCGGAAACACTGGCCCATAAGCTGTATGGAAAGACAGAGATTTCCGAACGTCACCGCCACAGATATGAAGTCAACAATGATTACCGGGAAGTGCTGACGAAAAACGGCATGGTACTTTCCGGACTGTCTCCGGACGGAAGAATCGTGGAGATGATCGAATTAAAAGAGCATCCGTTCTTCGTTGCAACACAGGCACACCCGGAATTCAAATCCAGACCGAACCTGCCGCACCCGCTGTTTGAGGGCTTTGTAAAAGCGGCAGTAGCATATGAAGCGGCAGGCAGCAGCGCCGTTTAAATAAGGAGGACTACCATGGGAGAAAATCAGGTACAGCAGGGACTTTACAGCCAGAGCTTTGAACATGATAACTGCGGCATCGGAGCTGTGGTTAATATCAAAGGCAGAAAAGACCACCAGATTGTTGCAGATGCGTTAAAAATTGTAGAACAGCTAGAACACCGTGCCGGAAAAGACGCGGAGGGAAAAACCGGAGACGGCGTCGGAATTCTGACTCAGATTTCCCATCGCTTTTTTTCCAGAGTATGTCAGGAAATCGGCATCGAGCTCGGCGGCGAAAGAGAATACGGAATCGGCATGTTCTTTTTCCCGCAGAACGAGTTAAAGCGCAGCCAGGCGAAGAAGATGTTTGAGATTATTGTAGAAAAAGAAGGCATGAAGTTTTTAGGCTGGAGAGAAGTGCCGACTGCGCCGGAGGTGCTGGGACATAAGGCAAGAGAATGTATGCCTGTCATTTGCCAGGGCTTTGTCAAAAAGCCGGAAAATATTGCAGCAGGGCTGGACTTTGACAGAAAGCTCTATGTGGTACGTCGCGTATTTGAGCAGAGTAACGATAATACCTATGTGCCGTCCTTATCGAGCCGGACCATCGTGTATAAGGGTATGTTTCTGGTGGGACAGCTGAGAACCTTCTTTAAGGACCTGCAGGATGCAGAATATGATTCCGCGATTGCAATTGTCCATTCCAGATTTTCGACCAATACGAATCCCAGCTGGGAGCGTGCACATCCGAACCGGTTTATTGTGCATAACGGTGAGATCAACACGATCAAGGGCAATGCGGATAAGATGCTGGCGCGGGAGGAAACAATGTGTGCACCGCGGTTCTCGGCAGATGATTTAACGAAGGTGCTTCCTGTAGTCAATACAAATGGATCGGACTCCGCAATGCTGGACAATACACTGGAATTTCTGGTAATGAGCGGAATGGAGCTGCCGCTTGCGGTCATGATTACAATCCCGGAGCCCTGGACCCACAATGATACGATTTCCCAGGAGGGACGCGATTTTTATCAGTACTATGCGACGATGATGGAGCCCTGGGATGGTCCTGCTTCCATCCTGTTTTCGGACGGTGACCTGATGGGCGCTGTTCTGGACAGAAACGGTCTGCGTCCCTCCAGATATTATATTACAGACGATGACAGACTGATCCTTTCTTCTGAAGTCGGTGTCCTGGAAATTCCCGCAGAGCATATTTTGAAAAAAGAGCGACTGCATCCCGGTAAAATGCTGCTGGTGGATACCGTAAAGGGCGAAGTCTTAACAGACGAAGAAATCAAGGAGACCTACGCGAAGCGGGAGCCTTACGGCGAATGGCTGGATTCCAATCTGGTTACACTGCATGAGTTAAAAATCCCGAATGAAAGGATTCCTTCTTATAACAAAGAAGAACGGGCGCGTCTGCAGAAAGCGTTTGGTTACACCTACGAGGAATACCGGGAGGGTATCTGCTCGATGGCGTTAAACGGAACCGAACGGATCGGCGCGATGGGTGTGGATACACCGCTGGCTGTCCTTTCCAAAGAATATCAGCCGTTGTTTTATTATTTCAAGCAGCTGTTCGCGCAGGTAACGAACCCTCCGATCGATGCGGTCCGGGAAAAAATCGTCACTTCCACAACCGTATATGCCGGCAAGAACGGAAATCTTCTGGAAGAGAAGCCGGAAAACTGTCAGGTACTGAAGATCAACAATCCGATCCTGACAGACCTCGATCTGTTGAAGATCCGCACGATGAAAAAGCCCGGCTTTAAGGTTGTCTGTGTGCCGATCATTTTCTATAAGAGCACACCGATGGATCGTGTGCTGGAGCATCTGTTCGTACAGGTGGATAAGGCGTACCGGGAGGGTGCGAATATCCTGATTCTTTCCGACCGCGGTGTGGATGAAAACCATGTTGCAATCCCGTCGCTGCTGGCAGTTTCCGCCGTACACAAGCATCTGGTCAAGACGAAAAAATGTACGGCACTGTCCATTATCCTGGAATCCGGCGAGCCGAGGGAGGTGCACGATTTTGCGGCGCTGTTAGGCTACGGTGCGTGCGCGGTCAACCCGTATCTGGCCCATTCCACCATCGCAGAGCTGGTAGAAGACGGTCTGCTGAACAAGGATTATTATGCGGCAGTAGAAGATTATGACCATGCGATTTTGCAGGGCATCGTAAAGATTGCGTCCAAGATGGGCATTTCCACGATTCAGTCCTATCAGGGCAGCCAGATTTTCGAGGCGATCGGCATTTCGCAGGAGGTCATCGATGCGTACTTTACCGGAACCGTCAGCAGGATCGGCGGTATTACCTTAAAAGATATCGCAGCCCAGACGGATGCGCAGCATTCCAAGGCGTTTGATCCGCTGGGACTGGCAACAGACCTGACGTTGTCCTCCATGGGCAGACATAAGATGCGCAGCCAGGGCGAGGAACACCGTTACAATCCCCAGACGATCCATATGCTGCAGCAGGCGACAAGGGATGGCAGCTACGAAAAGTTCTGCGAATATACAAAGATGGTGGATAAAGAGGAAACCGGTTATCTGCGCAGCCTGATGGACTTCAACTTCCCGGAGAATGGTGTTCCGATTGAAGAAGTAGAGAGCGTAGAGTCCATCGTAAAGCGGTTTAAGACCGGTGCGATGTCTTACGGTTCGATTTCCGAGGAAGCGCATGAAGCGCTGGCGATCGCCATGAATAAACTACACGGCAAATCCAACAGCGGTGAAGGCGGCGAGAGCGATGAGCGTCTGGAATCCGCAGGAACCGATCATGACAGAAGCTCTGCGATCAAGCAGGTGGCAAGCGGACGTTTCGGCGTAACGAGCCGATATCTGGTCAGTGCAAGAGAGATTCAGATCAAAATGGCTCAGGGGGCAAAACCCGGCGAGGGCGGACATCTTCCTGCCAAGAAGGTGTATCCCTGGATTGCAAAGACAAGACATTCCACACCCGGTGTGAGCCTGATTTCTCCTCCGCCTCATCATGATATTTATTCCATCGAGGATCTGGCACAGTTAATTTACGACTTGAAAAATGCAAATAAATATGCACGAATTTCCGTAAAATTGGTTTCGGAAGCCGGTGTCGGAACCGTTGCAGCCGGTGTTGCAAAAGCAGGTGCACAGGTAATCCTGATTTCCGGTTATGACGGCGGTACAGGTGCTGCGCCCATCAGCTCTATCCATAATGCAGGACTTCCGTGGGAGCTGGGACTGGCAGAAACCCATCAGACTCTATTGCAGAATGGTCTGAGAAACCGCGTTGTCATCGAGACAGACGGTAAGCTCATGAGCGGCAGGGATGTTGCGATGGCAGCGCTTCTGGGAGCAGAGGAATTCGGCTTTGCAACTGCTCCGCTGGTAACCCTTGGCTGTGTCATGATGCGTGTCTGCAACCTGGACACCTGTCCGATGGGTATCGCAACCCAGAATCCGGAGCTGCGCAAGCGCTTTATCGGAAAACCGGAATACGTCATGAACTTCATGACCTTTATCGCGCAGCAGCTGCGGGAGTACATGGCAAAGCTTGGTGTCAGAACTGTAGATGAGATGGTAGGGCGTACCGATCTGTTAAAGAAAAAGGATGGTCTGACCGGAAGAAAAGCGACGATCGATTTGAGCAGAATCCTGTACGAGGGCGCACAGGCGGAAAGAAAGGTCAGTGTTTTCGATCCTGCATGCGCATATGATTTCAAACTGGAAAAGACAAAGGATGAATCCGTTTTATTAAAGAAGAAAGAAGTAAAGGCAGCCATTGCGGACGGAACAGAAATTTCCTGCAGCGTGAAGCTGACCAATACCGACCGTACCTTCGGCACACTTCTGGGCGCAGAAATCACAAGACAGCATCCGGAAGGGCTGCCCGAGGATACCATCACGATTCACTGTGAAGGCGCAGGCGGACAGAGCTTCGGTGCATTTTTGCCAAAAGGTCTGACCTTATCGCTGTGCGGTGACAGCAACGACTATTTCGGCAAGGGACTTTCCGGCGGCAAGCTGGCAGTCTTTGCACAGGAAAAAGCGAAATTTAAACCGGAAGAAAATATTATTATCGGCAACGTTGCCCTTTACGGCGCAACAAGCGGGGAAGCTTATATCGCAGGTGTGGCAGGAGAACGGTTCTGCGTCCGCAATTCCGGTGCAACGGCTGTTGTAGAAGGCGTCGGAGAGCATGGCTGCGAGTATATGACTGGTGGTCATGTGGTTGTACTGGGACCTACCGGCAAAAACTTTGCGGCAGGTATGAGCGGCGGCATCGCTTATGTACTGGATGAAGAAAGCTGTCTGTATAAAAACCTGAACAAGGAAATGGTACTCATGGAGAAGGTGGAGACCAAGTTTGACCAGGAGGAGCTCCGTGCCATGATCGAGGCGCATGTGCGCAATACCGGTTCCAAAAAGGGACAGGAGGTACTGGATCACTTTAAAGAGTATCTGCCGAAGTTCAAAAAGATTATTCCTGGAGATTACAAGCGGATGCTGCAGCTGTCCTCCCAGTTTGAGGAACAGGGCATGAGCCGCCAGGAAGCGCAGATTGAGGCATTCTATGCGAGTGTCGGCAGCAGAGCGTAACGGGAGGAAACAGTCATGGGGAAACCTACAGGTTTTTTGGAATATGAGCGTAAAGACGGACCGGTGACGGCTCCAAAGGAAAGAATCAAAAGTTTTAAGGAATTTCACGGACAGCTGCCGGAAGAGGAGCAGCGTCTGCAGGGAGCGCGCTGCATGGAATGCGGCGTTCCCTTCTGCCAGGCGGGTACAATGATTGCCGGAATGGCTTCGGGATGCCCGCTGCATAATCTGGTGCCGGAGGTCAACGATCTGGTCTGGCACGGCAACTGGGAACAGGCTTATGTCCGTTTGTCAAAGACTCACTGCTTCCCGGAATTTACTTCCAGGGTCTGCCCTGCACTGTGTGAGGCGGCCTGTACCTGCGGGCTGCACGCAAAACCGGTTTCCACGAAGGAAAATGAACGTGCGGTCATTGAATATGCTTACGCGAATGGTCTGGTAAAAGGCGAAGAACCAAAGGTACGCACCGGAAAGAAGGTCGCGGTCATCGGCAGCGGTCCGGCCGGATTGTCTGCAGCCTGGAACCTGAACAAACGCGGACACAGCGTAACGGTCTATGAACGTCATGACAGAGTCGGCGGTCTGCTGCGCTACGGCATTCCGAATATGAAGCTGGACAAGAGCATCATCGACAGAAGGATCGAAGTCATGAAGGCTGCCGGCATCAAGTTTATCTGCAATGCAGACGTTGGAAAAGATATTTCCGGCAAGGAACTGGAAAAAGAATACGACCGCGTGATTCTTTGCGGCGGGGCATCCCATCCAAGAGATATCCATGTGCCCGGCAGGGATGCAAAAGGCATCTGGTTTGCGGTGGATTTTCTGGGAACTGTAACAAAGCAGCTTCTGGATACGAATTTTGAAAAAGTGCCCTATGAGCTGGCAAAAGGAAAAAATGTGCTGGTAATTGGCGGCGGAGATACCGGAAATGACTGTGTCGGAACTTCGATTCGGCTGGGTGCGGCAAGCGTGATACAGCTGGAGATGATGCCGAAAGCGCCGGAGTGTCGGGCAGCATCCAATCCCTGGCCGGAATGGCCGAAGGTCTTAAAGACCGATTACGGTCAGGAAGAAGCAATCGATGTATTCGGCCATGATCCGAGAGTTTACCAGACAACAGTAACAGAATTTAAAAAGAAAAAAGACGGAACCGTATGCAGTGCGGTGCTGGTAAGCCTTGAGCCGAAGAAGGATGAAAAGACCGGACGGCTTTCGATGGTTCCCATCGAGGGCACACAGAAGGAAATTCCGGTGGATCTGGTGCTGATTGCAGCCGGATTTTTAGGCAGTGAGGGTTACGTTGCAGAGAGTTTTGGTGTAAAATTAAATGCGAGAACCAATGTGGAAACCGTAAACGGCTCTTACCGCACCGGAAAAGAGAAGATTTTCACTGCGGGAGATATGCACAGAGGTCAGTCACTGGTCGTATGGGCGATTGCCGAAGGCAGGGAAGCCGCAAAGGAAGTGGACAAGTCGTTGATGGGATACACCTACGAGTGACATCACACCGGATCTCCAGTCCAAAAGCCGACCGTGCTTGCACGAAGAAGGCTATGAGGGCTGGAGACCCGCCGAAGCATTCGAAAATTCACAACAACAATTCAGGGAACAGGCGGACAGACTGTCCGCTAAAGAGGAGAGAGAAGCATGAAAACCAGAGAAGAAATTCTGCAAATGGTAGAGAATGAAGACGTTGAATTCATTCGTCTGCAGTTTACAGACATGTTCGGCACGCTCAAAAACGTTGCCGTGACCGCTACCCAGCTGCAGTACATGAAAGACAACCGCTATCTGATTGATGGTTCCTGCATGTACGGAGAATTGAGAAACGGGGAAGAGGATATGTATCTGTGCCCGGATTTGGATACCTTTGTAATTCTGCCATGGAGACCGCAGCAGGGAAAAGTTGCAAGACTTTTGTGTGATGTCTGCAGGGCAGATGGAACACCGCTTGCGGTCAGCCCGAGAGAAATCCTGAAAAAGACGATGGAAAAGGTTGAAAAGGAAGGATATACGTTTCAGATTGATCCGGAATGTGAATTTTTCCTGTTTCACGAGGATGAAAACGGCGTGCCGACAACCGTAACTCATGAAAAGGCCGGATATATGGATATCAGCCCGCTGGATCTGGGAGAAAACGCCCGTCGTGATATGGTGATGACGCTGGAGGATATGGGGTTTGAAATCGAATCCTCTCATCATGAAAAAGCGCCCGGGCAGCATGAAATAGACTTCCGATATGCGGGTGCGATGGAAACCGCGGATCGGATTGTGACGTTCAAGACGGCAGTGCGTTCCATTGCAAAGCGGTTTGGTCTGTATGCGACTTTTATGCCGAAGCCAAAGGCTGGTACGGCAGGTTCCGGCATGCATATCAATATTTCTCTGTTTCAGGACGGAAAAAATGTCTTCAGTGATCCGGAGGCAGAGGATGGTTTAAGTCAGGAAGCAAAATGGTTCATGGGCGGTATTATGGCCCATGTCAAAGGTATGTGTGCTGTGACGAACCCTCTGGTCAACTCCTATAAGCGTCTGACCTCCGGCTGCGACGCGCCAAGAGATATCATCTGGACAACCAAAAACCATAATACCCTGCTTCGGATTCCCTTTATGCGGGGAGAGGATACCAGGATCGAGCTGCGTTTTCCCGATCCGTCTGCAAATGCGTATTTGACGATTGCACTCTGTATGGCCGCAGGACTGGATGGAATCGCAAAGCATCTGGATCCCGGAGCGGAATCTGCACGACTGTTTGCAAGCAGAACGGAGGCAGAAAAGGCTGCAGCCGGTATCGATCATCTGCCGGATACGCTGCGTGAAGCAGTTGCGTTCATGGAAGAGGATTCTTTTGTAAAAATGGTTCTCGGACAGGAGTTCGTGGATCTTTATGTAGAAGCAAAAAAAGCTGAGTGGAATGAGTACATGTCCCAGGTATCCGAATGGGAAGTAGATAAATATCTGTATCGCACTTAAAGGAGTGACAGGATGAGCAGCATCATAATTGTTTTGCCGAAGCTCGAGGACGCAAAACATATCAAAGACATCCTCGCCCGGCGGGGACTGACGGCTGCTGCACTCTGCACAACAGCTTCCATGGCGCTTTCGCAGGTACATCAGCTTGACAGCGGTGTCGTGATCTGCAGTTATCGGATCAGGGACATGCACTATACACAGCTGGCGGAATATCTGCCCGATTATTTTGATATGCTGTTGCTTGCTTCTACGTCGGAACTGGAAAGTGCACCGCACGATATGGTGACATTGACATATCCGATTCGTCCAAACGATCTTGCCAGTACTGTGGAGATGATGCTGGCACAGCTGGACAGACGGTTAAAGAAGCGCAAAAGCCAGCCGAAAAAGAGAACGGAACAGGAACAGAACTATATTAACAATGCAAAATGGTTGCTGATGGAAAGAAATCATATGACAGAGCAGGAGGCGTTCCGCTATATTCAGAAAAGCAGCATGGATTCCGGCACGAACATGGTTGAAACCGCGCAGATGATTTTGCTGCTGATTTATGACGGATGAGGAAAAAGAACATGTTTACAATCAATGAAAATTACTTAAAGCTGCAGGGAAGCTATCTTTTTTCCACGGTAGCAAAAAAGGTGGCTGCCTACAAAAGCATGCATCCGGACAAAACAGTCATCAGTCTCGGGATCGGAGATGTGACGCTGCCGCTTGCACCTGCGATTATCGAGGCGCTGCAGAAAGCGGTTGCCGAGATGGGCACAAAGGAAGGCTTTCATGGCTATGCGCCGGAGCGGGGCTATGATTTTTTATTAAACGCGATTGCAAAAGAGGATTTTGCAGCACGGGGCTGCGAGATTTCTCCGGATGAGATTTTTGTATCGGACGGTGCAAAGTGTGATGTCGGAAATATTCAGGAGATTTTTGGAACCGATAATCTTGTTGCGGTCTGCGATCCGGTTTATCCGGTCTATGTGGATACGAATGTCATGGCAGGCAGAACCGGTGTATATGACAAAGAGCTGGGCACATATGAGGGACTGGTATACATGCCCTGTACCCGGGAAAACGGCTTTGCACCGAAGCTTCCTGATAAGACACCGGATCTGATCTACCTGTGCTTTCCCAATAATCCGACTGGTGCGGCAATTACAAAGGAAGCACTGCAGAAATGGGTCGATTATGCAAATGAAATTCATGCGGTCCTTCTTTTTGATGCGGCATATGAAGCCTATATCACGGAAGAGAATATCCCGCACAGCATCTATGAGTGTGAGGGAGCAAAGACCTGTGCCATCGAGATGCGCAGCTTTTCCAAAAACGCGGGCTTTACCGGACTGCGTCTCGGTTACACGGTTGTTCCCAGGGAACTTGTCAGCAATGGTGTGTCCTTAAACGACTTATGGCTTCGACGTCACGGCACGAAATACAACGGCGCGCCTTATATCGTTCAGCGCGCAGGTGAGGCGGTTTATTCGGAAGCAGGAAAGGCGCAGATCAAGGAGCAGATTGCCTACTACATGGAAAATGCCCGCCAGATACGCGAGGGCTTAATTGCAGCGGGTTATCAGGCCTTTGGCGGCGTCAATTCTCCCTATGTCTGGTTAAAAACCCCGGACAACCTGACCTCCTGGGAGTTCTTTGATAAGCTTTTAAATGAAGCACAGGTAGTCGGTACGCCCGGCTCAGGATTCGGCGCAAGCGGCGAAGGGTATTTCCGCCTGACCGGCTTCGGAACACATGAAAATACAAAAGAAGCGATCAAACGGATTCAGGCTTTGAAGACGAAATAAGGATTCAGCTTTTGATCCAGAGAAAAGAAATAAAAAACAACAGAATGTGCCAAGGCACATTCTTTTTCATCGTATAGAAACGCATTTATTTCGCAGTTGTCTCGTCCTGCCGGCTTGCCCTGCGAAATGCGCTGGGGGACATTCCTGACAGCTTTTTAAAGGTCTGGGAAAAATAGCTGGAAGAGGAAAAACCGCAGGAGCGGCTGATGACGGAGAGGGAAAAGTCTGTTGTGGAAAGCAGGGTTTTCGCTTTTTCGACGCGGGCGCGCATCAGATAGTTGATCGGAGAAATGCCGTACACGTTGGAAAATGCATGCACCAGATAATATTTGTTGACATGCGAAAACTGCGCCAGCTGCTCCAACGAAATATCCTCACTGCAGTTTGCGTCGATATAGCGCCGGACAGATTCACACAGGTGAGAGAATTTTTTATTGGTTGGCGTCAGGATGGTCTTAAAGTTTGTCTGTCTGCCAAACAGCACGATCAGGATTTCCATCAGATCCTGACAGACTGCCTCATAGCCGGGCGCACGGGTTTCAATTTCCCGGAGCATCATTTTCAGGTAAAAGTTCATCGTTTCTTTGATCTCCCGAAAGCTGACGATGCAGAAATTTTCCCCTTCATTTGCGACGGACAGCTCCAGGTTTTCAATCCCCAGGACGATATATTTAAGCGGATTTGCATGAAAGCCAAGCTCTGTATGGGAAACGTTTGGATTGATAATGACGAGATCGTTTGCGGATACTGGGAAAATCCGATCCTCCACCTGAAACTGACCGACGCCGTCTAAAACATAGAACAGCTCAGAACAGTAATGTGTGTGGGGCGTGGAGATCCAGTCTCCGCCGTAGGTAGAGGAAGAGACATAAAGAAGCTTCGCTTTATCTTTCATGAAATAATCTTTTGGAATACTCAGATCATGCCGGCTATTACCCATCGAAAAATATCCTCCTATCAGAACAAATAAAACTGTCAGAACAAACAATAGAATGCACGCTCTGCGAGCATTCTATTGTCATGAATAAAAAAGGAAATCCTGATTTCATTATACTATAGAATGTATGGAAACCGGTACAATATATTGTTCTAAAATATCAAAATATTGCGCAGCAATAAAAGAAAATATATGGAAAAATGATGTGCAACCTGTATGCTGAAAAAGCGTATTATAGAAAAAATATAAAAAATATGACGAATGAAAAAGCTGAAAAATGCATTTTTTAATAAAAAACAGCAATATAATAATAAATAATAACAACATAGAAATTGAATCCATGCACATAGACAGCTATAATGAATACATCAACAAGTGATGGAACGTTTACAAGGAGGAACGGGTATGAAAAAGAAATTAGTAGGCGTGTTATTGACAGCAGCAATGGCTGTATCTGCACTGGCAGGCTGCGGCAGCAAGGAGGCAGCAGCACCTGCAGAAAGCAAGGCTGCAGAAGAAAAGACAGAAACTGTGCAGGAAGCGACAGAAGAAGCTGAGGCTGCAGAAGGGGAAGAAGTCCTGACCGTATGGTGCTGGGATCCTAACTTTAATGTATATGCGATGAAGCAGGCAGAAGCACTTTATCAGAAGGATCATCCGAATTTCAAACTGGATATTCAGGAAAAGGTATATACCGATATTGAACAGAGTCTGATCACTGCAGCAGAAGCTGGAAACTACGATACTTTGCCGGATATCTTCCTGATGCAGGATTATTCCTTCCATAAAGATGTTGCAAACTATCCGGAGATCTTTACAGAGCTGACAGATTCCGGCATCGATTTCTCTCAGTTCTCCGGCGGTAAGCTTGCAGATTCTACCGTAGATGGCAAGCATTACGGAATTCCCTTTGATAACGGTGCAACGATCATGGCGATTCGCTCTGATATGGTAGAAAAAGCAGGACTGACTGTAGAAGATTTCAAGGATACTACATGGTCTGAATTTATGGAACTTGCAAAGAAGGTAGTGGATGCCAATGGCGTACCGATGCTGACAAGCTCCGGCGGTTCGGAAATCGTAATTGAAATGTTGCAGTCCGCAGGTGCGTCTCCCATGCAGGACGGCGAAGTGAAGCTGGTAGATAATGCAGCACTGAAGAAAGCAATCGAAGTATACAAACAGCTGATCGATGAAGGAATCATGGTAGATTACACAGACTGGGATCAGTACATCGCTTCCATGAACAAAGGCGAGGCTGCCGGTGTGATCCAGGGCTGCTGGATTATGTCCTCCATTCAGGCTGCTGAAGACCAGAGCGGCGAATGGGCGATCGTGAACATGCCTGCACTGGACGAAATTGACGGCGCAACCAATTATGCAAACTGCGGCGGCGCAAGCTGGGCAGTATCCTCTAACTGCAAAAACACAGAGCTTGCATTTGACTTCTTAAATGCAACCTTTGGCAGCAGTGTAGACCTGTATGACGAGCTGCTTCCGAATGCAGGCGTGATCGCAAGCTACCTGCCTGCAGCAGCTTCTGATGCATATGGCGAAGCTTCTGAATTCTACGGCGGACAGGCTGTTTATAAGGATATCGTGGAATTTGCAGGAAAGGTTCCCGGAATCGATTACGGCGCATATTATTCTGATATCAGAAGCGCGCTGACTGATGCCATCACCAATGTCGTACAGAATGGTGCGGATGTTGAGACAGAAATCCAGAATGCACAGGATACGGTAGAATTTAACATCAGCGAATAAACATATGAACCAGTACCGGGAATGCAGCGTATTGCGTTCCCGGTATTTTTATCCAGGAAGTATACAGGAGAGAGCAGTATGCAGAAAAAAGCGAAGATGAGTCTGGAAAAAAGACATAATCTGACCGGTTGGGCTTTTCTGATCCCGGCGGCACTTCTGATTTTTGTCTTTTGCTTTTATCCGATGGTGCAGGCACTGATCCTTTCTTTTTCCAAAAAAGGGACGGGTGGGAGCATCTTTGCCGGATTGGCAAATTACCAGAGAATTTTAAAGGATAAGACATTCCAGCAGTGTCTGTTCAATACCGTTTTTTATTTTATCATTCAGGTTCCGGTGATGCTTGTGCTGGCGCTGGGACTTGCACAGCTGTTAAATAATCCCAAGATCAAAGGAAAAGGTATTTTCCGTACGCTGATCTTTTTGCCCTGTGCAACATCACTGGTATCCTATTCGATGATCTTTAAATCTTTGTTTGCCCAGGATGGACTGGTCAACAATGTGATCACTGCCATCGGATTTTCCAGAATAGACTGGTTTCAGAATGCCTGGGCAGCCCGCTGGGTGATCATCCTTGCACTGATCTGGAGATGGACAGGCTATAACATGGTCTTTTATCTGGCCGGACTGCAGAATATTGACTATTCCGTATATGAAGCGAGCTATATTGACGGAGCGACACCGTTTCAGCAGTTTTTGAAGATTACGGTTCCGCTGCTGAAGCCTACGATTTTGTTGACTGCGATTATGTCCACATCAGGAACCCTGCAGCTGTTTGATGAATCGGTCAACCTGACAGCAGGAGGCCCTGGAAAATCGACGATGACGCTGGCACATTATATTTACAATATTTCCTTTGTAGAAACGCCGAAATTTAACTATGCGGCGGCATTATCTGTGTTTATCCTCGTCAGCGTAGCAATTTTGTCAGCCATTCAGATGAAAGTAGGTGACAAGCGTGACTAAAGTAAAAACAGCTTTTTCTTATGTGATTTTAATTCTTGCCAGTTTTTTGTCGGCGTTTCCGCTTTACTATATGATCTGCGGGGCGACCAATACCAGTATCGACATTGTGCGCGGAAGATTACTGCCGGGAACCCATCTTCTGGAAAATTTCCAGACACTGATCGCGACGCAGAATCTCGGACGTGCGATGTTTAATTCCTTCCGAAATGCCATTATCATCACGGTAGTTGCGCTGCTGGTCTGCTCGATTGCAGGCTATGGCTTCGAAATCTACCATGATAAAGGAAAAGATATTTTGATGAGCATCCTGCTGCTGGCAATGATGCTGCCATTTGTTGCAATCATGATTCCGCTGTTTAAAATGTTTTCTGCATGGAAGCTGGTCAATACCTGGATTGCGCTGGCACTGCCGTCGATTTCGACGCCGTTTTTGATCATGATGTTCCGACAGGCTGCACGCTCTTTTCCACATGATATCATCGAGGCCTCCAGACTGGAAGGACTCAGTGAGATCAAGATCTTTTTCACGATGTTTCTTCCGATCATGAAGTCTACTTACGGAGCAGCAATGACGGTAACATTCATGAATGCGTGGAATAACTATCTGTGGCCGACGATTATTTTACAGGATAAAAATCAGATTACGATGCCGATGCTGGTTGCCAATTTAAAGAGCGGATACAGCGTGGATTATGGAATGCTGATGCTTGGAGTCCTGATCTGTACCCTTCCGACCGCGGTCATCTTTTTATGTCTGCAGAAGAGCTTTGCAAACGGAATTGCAGGAGCAGTGAAATGAGAAGAGCATACGCGTTATCAGAAGAGGAATTTTGCCGGGCAGAGGCAGAGCTTGAGCTCGCGGTATCACTGGGGCTGATTGGGCAGGCGGGCTTTGATGCGCTGGAACAGCGGCGCCTGCAGAAAAACGAAGAAAACCGCAGAAAAAAAGCTGCCGGAGAAGTTTTTTACGGACCCTGCAGCTTTACCAGACCGATGTATCTGCAATATGAGCTGACCAGATTCCGACTGGAATTTGCTCTTCCTTCCAGGACAGTACGGGATTCTGGATATTGCCCTGAGATAACAGAAGCACAGAAAAGGGCATTTTATCAGGAAAATCAGGATCTGCTGACGCGCGCGCAGGGAGATCTGTTTTCCTATGAAGAAATCGAAGCAGTGATCGAAAAAAGACTGAGGGAGGCGGCTTATGACAGACTGGTGCAGGACATATTATGTCAGTCAGAAACACGGGAATGACCAAAACAGCGGAATAAGCAGTGCAGAGCCATACGCCAGTCTTTTTGCGATCAACCGTTTGAAGCTGCAGCCAGGTGACCGGATTTTGCTGGAAAACAATTCCGTATTTGTCGAACAGTTTTTACAGATTACGGACAGCGGGACGAAGGATTTACCGATTGTGATCGGTGCATATGAGGATCGGACGCAAGCAGAGCAGAATCCGCCGGTTATCGCAGCAAACGGGCAGGGAATCTGGTATCAGGATTATGGATGTGAGCTGGATTCCCCGGCACATACCAGGAACGGATATGTATCGTCTGCGGTATTGTTGTATGATGCAGAATATGTGACGCTGCAGGATCTCGAGCTGACAAACAGCGGGCAGGCTATTATCGGGGAATGCTACAGTGCACCGGATAAAATGAACCGAACCGGAGTTGCCGTCGCTGCGAGGGATAAAGGTGTCAGAAGCGGGATTACGCTGCGCAATCTCGTCATCCACGACGTCAATGGAAATGTGTACGACAAGCATATGAACAACGGCGGTATCTATATGACGGCGCAAAAGCCCATCGCAGGGATCACAGAAGCTGCGCGTTTCCGGGATGTGACAGTAGAAGGCTGTTATGTAGACCGGGTGAGCCGCTGGGGAATTGCAGTCGGTTATACTTATGCGCATGCCGCTTTTGCTGGAGCAGAGCTTTCGGAAGAAGCGTTTTTAAAGTATGGACACGAAAATATTACGATTCGGGATAATTATGTGAAGCGGTCAGGAGGCGATGCGATTACTGTAATGTATGCGTTAAGACCTGTGGTGGAACATAACTGTTCGGACAGCGCGGCGCAGGAGATCAACGACCGGATTTACCGGGAGCCCCAGAAGCGGGGCGGAAAAGTGGCAGCTGCGATCTGGCCGTGGAAATGTAAGGACGCGCTGTTTCGGTTTAATGAGGCAGCAGATACGAGGCTGAATCAGGATGGAATGGCATACGATGCGGATTCCGGAGACGGGACGGTGTATGAATATAATTTCAGCAGACAGAATGAGGGCGGCTGCGTGATGTTCTGTCTGGAGGAAGCAATTCACAGCCGGTTTTGCAACAATGTGAGCTTCGATGACCTTTCCGGGACGATCAGTCCGGCGCAGAATCCGGATGCCCTGCTTTCTCACAACAGGTATTATGTCCGGAAAGGAATACCGTTTGTCCGAAAAAATATGGACGGTGGAACGTATACGCAGAAAGCGGATGAAATTATTTTGCTGGAGGAGGAAGAACGATGAGGGAGCGGACAGGGAGAGTGACGATTCCGACAAATCTGGACATCGTGCCGGAAACGATAGAATTGATGAAACGATGGGGCGCAGATGCGATCCGGGATTGTGATGGAACAGAATTTCCCAGGGAGCTGGTTGAAACCGGTGCAAAGATTTATGCGACCTATTATACGACCAGAAAAGACAATGAATGGGCGAAGAAAAATCCGGACGAGGTGCAGCAATGCTATATCATGTCGGCCTTTTATACGGCGGTTGATAAAACGCTGAAAATTCCGCTGATGAAAGGCATTTCTAAAGAGTTGATGGAGGTCAATACACGGGATGATATTCGGCGCTGGTGGGAGGTAATCGACCGCTCGACCGGAGCTGTTGTAGATTGCGCGCAGTGGGAATACGAGGAAGAAAGCGGAAATGTGGTCATTCATGACGCAGAGCTGTTCCATGAATATACCGTCAGCTTTTTAGCTTATATCATCTGGGACCCGGTGCATATGTACAATGCCGTGACGAATGAGTGGAAGGATTTTGAACATCAGATCACCTTTGATGTCCGGCAGCCTAAAACCCACAAATATTCCATGGAGCGGCTGAAAAAATACTGCGAAGAGCATCCGTATGTGAATGTCATCCGCTATACGACGTTTTTCCACCAGTTTACGCTGTTGTTTGACGAATTAAAACGCGAAAAATATGTGGACTGGTACGGGTATTCCGCGTCTGTCAGCCCGTATATTTTAGAGCAGTTTGAAAAAGAGGTCGGCTATCGGTTCCGCCCGGAATTTATTATCGATCAGGGCTATTACAACAACCAGTATCGCGTGCCTTCGAAGGAATTTCTGGATTTTCAGGCATTTCAGCGTCGGGAAGTCGCAAAGCTTGCAAAGGAAATGGTGGATATCACCCACGAATACGGCAAGGAAGCGATGATGTTTTTAGGCGACCACTGGATCGGAACAGAGCCCTTTATGAAGGAATTTGCAACGATCGGTCTGGATGCGGTAGTAGGAAGCGTCGGAAACGGAAGCACGCTGCGCCTGATTTCCGATATTGAGGGCGTAAAGTATACAGAGGGAAGATTTTTACCGTATTTCTTTCCGGATACCTTCCATGAGGGCGGCGACCCGGTAAAGGAAGCAAAGGAAAACTGGATCACGGCGCGTCGTGCGATCTTGAGAAAGCCCATCGACCGGATCGGGTATGGCGGTTATTTAAAGCTCACGCTGGATTTCCCGGAGTTTCTGGATTATGTGGAAAGCGTCTGCAACGAGTTCCGGGAGCTGTATGAGAACATTCGCCAGACGACGCCATACTGCGTCAAAAAGGTTGCAGTGTTAAACAGCTGGGGAAAAATCAGGAGCTGGGGCTGTCATATGGTGCATCATGCACTGTATCAGAAGCAAAATTACAGCTATGCCGGTATTATTGAAGCGCTCAGCGGTGCACCCTTTGAGGTATCGTTCCTTTCGTTTGACGATATTTTAGCCGATCCGAGCCTGTTAAAGGAAATCGATGTCATCATCAATGTAGGTGACGGGGATACAGCGCATACCGGCGGAGCAGCGTGGGAAAATCCTGCGGTAGCGGCGGCAATCAGGAAGTTCGTATACGAGGGTGGAGGCTTTATCGGAGTCGGAGAACCCTCCGGACATGCATATCAGGGACATTATCTGCAGCTCGCTGACCTGATCGGCGTGGAAAAAGAAACCGGATTTACCTTAAACTATGACAAGTACAACTGGGAAGAGCATCCGGAACATTTTATCCTGCAGGATATCACAAAGCCGGTGGATTTTGGCGAAGGCAAGAAAAACATGTACGCCTATGCCGACACTGAGATTCTGGTGCAGCGCGACCGGGAGGTGCAGATGGCTGTCAATGCGTTTGGAAAAGGGCGCAGCGTTTACATCAGCGGTCTGCCCTACAGCTTTGAAAACAGCCGGATTTTGTACCGCAGTATTCTGTGGAGTGCCCACGGTGAGGACATCCTGCATTGCTGGTACAGTGAAAACTTCAACGTAGAAGTGCATGCATATGTGGAAAACGGAAAATACTGTGTGGTCAACAATACTTACGAACCGCAGGAAACGACCGTATACTGCGGAGACGGCAGCAGCTTTTTTCTGAAGCTGGAAGCTAATGAGATCAAGTGGTATAGCATCTGAGGCTGCATGTAAAAGGTAAAATTCGTATCCGGGCAGGAGACTGAGTTTGGCTTCTGTCGGGGCGGTGCAAAACAGAAAAAAAGGAAAAATGGAAACCGGCAGGGCTGATTGGGCACCTGTCGGTTTTTTATTTCCTGTTGTGTAAAAGATAAAAACGGTGCATAATCGTAAAGAGACGGGTTGGCGCAGATCTGGCGCAGACCCGTCGTCGGGAATCGTATTTTCGGCAGCGATTGCCGGAATTTTGCGCAGCACCGAAATCATATTTTTGGCTGTACGGCAGCGGGAAATCAATTTTGGGACAGGAATTTTTGACATGACACAACAGGAAGCATATAAAATCCTTGGAATCACGGAGGAAGAAATCGAGGCGGCCGGGGCAGTGCCGGAAGCTACAGAAGCAGCAGGAGCGAGTACGGAAACGTCCCAAAGCTTTGACAATGCGTTTCAGAATTTTAACCGACAGGCAGTTGAGCGCCTGATCAAGAAAAAATATCGTCAAAGGATACTAAATGCACATCCGGACGTCCAGCCGGAGGAAGAGACGGAATACAGTGCGCAGCAGTTAAATTATGCGTATGCGTATTTGAAAAAGAACGGCTGGTATGATGGACATGTGTCTAAAAAGTCGTATCAGGTGAAATCCCGTGCGTCAAAAACACAGGTCTGGGATGCACCAGTCAACCTGCGGGCGTGGCGCGAACGGGAAATTTATTCCTATGCGGAGGACAGTGAAGGCGCAAAAATCGGGTATTTTAAAATCGCAGCAGGAAAATATATCTGGAAGACAGAAGAGGATTTTTCCCTGTTCCAGAAAAGCATTTTCGCCTGCGCATCGCAGATTTTGGAAGAAGTAGAGCGCAAAAAACAGATATATAAAAGTGAGCGGCTCCGCATGCAGACGCTGGCGGCTCTGGTTTATTTATTGGCACAGCAGTTTCTGAACAGCACGGCGCTGTTAAAAGAGCTTGGACAGGAGCAGAAAGCGGACGCAGAAGGCAACCGGATTTTTCTGATTCCGGCGATGCTGGAACTGACCGGAAACATCCAGGCAGCCGAGGGCGAAGTGATCTCCCCGAAGCGCCTGACCAAACACCGCCTTTATGTAAAAAACAGCCAGGGCGAAGAACTGGGCTACCTTTCGTTTCGGGACGATTGCATGTACTATGTTGTCATCCCGCTGATGGAACAACGCCGTGTAAAGGTTCGCATGAAAGCTGATGAGGGCAAAAAGGCAGCCTGCCAGAAGCTGAATTTTTATGTAAAGCTTTTGGAAAAAGATACGGCAGGCATGCCGGAAAGCGTGAATCTGCAGATCGAACAGCTGCTAAACGACTATACGAGGTAGCGCGCAGCAAGAGAATGTCGCTTGCCCGAAACCGGAAAGCATAGTATGATGATATCAGGGATCCAAGTTCAGAAGCCGCCGTGCTTGCACGTGGCGGCTTCTGAATTTGGATCCCGCAAGACATGAGGAAGCAGCGATTTACGAAGTAAATCAGCGGATTCCGAATGTCATCGGATTGCGGAGCAATCCAGTGATATCATTCGCAGCATAAAAGACAAGTTCAGAAGCAGCCGTGCTTGCACGGGGCGGCTTCTGAATTTTAAATAGAAAAGGAGGAAACGCATGTCAGAAAAAAAACTCAACGGAACTGTCATTGTAACCTACCGCTGTAACGCGAGATGTTCGATGTGCAGCCGTTATAAAAAACCTTCCAGACCCGATGAGGAAATTTCAATCGAAACGATAAAAAAGCTGCCGAAAATGTACTTTACCAACATCACCGGCGGGGAACCGTTTATCCGCACGGATTTAAAAGACATCGTCCGGGAATTATATAAAAAGAGCGACCGTATTGTAATTTCCACGAACGGATTTTTTACGGATCGGATCGTTGATCTGTGCAAGGAATTTCCAGACATCGGCATCCGCATTTCGATCGAAGGGTTAGAGCAGACGAATAACGAAATCCGCGGTCTGCAGGACGGTTTTAACAAGGGATATACGACCCTGAAAACCCTGCGGAAAATGGGCATGAAGGATGTCGGCTTCGGCATGACGGTGCAGGATAAAAACGCACCGGACCTCGTTCCGCTGTATGAGCTTTCCAACGAGATGGGCATGGAGTTTGCAACGGCGAGCCTGCACAACAGCTTTTATTTCGTGGAAGCCAAAAATATCATTCACGACCGCCCGATGGTGGCTGAGAATTTTGAAAAGCTGGTCAACGAGCTGTTAAAATCCAACAGCCCGAAAAAGTGGTTCCGCGCGTATTTCAACCACGGTCTGATCAATTATATTTACGGACAGAAGCGCCTGTTGCCGTGTGATATGAGCTTCGATACGTTTTTCATTGATCCCTATGGGGATGTCATGCCCTGCAACGGCACAAAGGACAAAGAAGTGATGGGCAATTTAAACACCCAAAGCTGGGATGAGCTGTGGAGTAGCCCGGAGGCGGAAGCCGTGCGCAAAAAGGTGCGCTGCTGCGACAGAAACTGCTGGATGATCGGCTCGGTTTCCCCGGCAATGCATAAATATATCTGGGTTCCGGCAGCATGGGTGATCTGGCACAAATGTAAAGCCCTCTTTATGAAAAAGCCTTACTCCATGTATGAAAATAAAATTGTCCGCGATTATCGGGATGGCAAGGTGACAAAGGAGCAGCTGGACCGCTGCAGCACCTGCGACCAAAATGCAAAGGTAAACGATGGCTTAAGCGCCGCATCCCGCGCACAGCTGGCGCATCAGACCGGAGAAGAAATCGTGGACGCAGATATCGCAAGACAGACTGTAGAGCAGAAAAAGCAACAATAGAATGCACGCTCTGCGAGTATTCTATTGTCATGAATAAAATGCACGTTCTGCAGGTAGATCGAAAGGGGAGGTTTGTATGCTGACCAAAAAGAAAGAGCTGTATAACCGCAGAAGGCAGAGAAGTGAGATTGACCGGATTCTGCAGAAGCAGCGCGCTTTTTTTGCAGAAGGAAAGACCTATGAGATCCGTTTCAGAAAGGCTGCCCTAAAACGGCTCGAGGCTTCGATCCTGGCGCACGAAAAGGAAGTCTGTCAGGCGTTGACAGAAGATCTTGGAAAATCCGAAACGGAAGGCTATATGTGCGAGGTCGGGCTGACGCTTGCGGAAATCCGCGGGCTGTACCGGAATGTCAAAGCCTATAGCAAAACAAAGCGTGTTCCGGTCAGCATGGCGAATTTTCCGGCAAAAGGATATCTGGTGCAGGAGCCATACGGCGTCACGCTTGTGATGTCTCCGTGGAATTATCCGTTTATGCTGGCGATGGAGCCGCTCGCCGGAGCAATTGCGGCGGGAAACTGCTGCGTGGTAAAGCCGTCCGCCTATGCGCCTGCAACTTCGGCGGTCCTTGCAGCGATTGTAAAAGAGTGCTTCCCGGAAAGCTATGTTGCGGTTATCGAGGGCGGCAGGCAGGAAAACCAGGAGCTGCTGGAACAGCGGTTTGACTATATTTTCTTTACGGGAAGTGTCTCTGTCGGAAAGCTTGTTATGGAAAAGGCAGCGAAGCACCTGACGCCGGTTTCCCTGGAGCTTGGGGGGAAAAGCCCGTGCATCGTCGACCATACGGCGAAGCTGTCGCTGGCAGCAAAACGGATTGTATTTGGAAAATTTTTAAACTGCGGGCAGACGTGCGTTGCACCGGATTATGTGCTGGTGGAGCGCCGTGTGAAGGACGCATTTTTAAAATATCTGATCTACTGGACGAAAAAAATGTACGGCGAAAATGCGTTTGCAAATCCGTCCTATGGACGAATCGTCAACCGGAAGCATTTTGACCGGATCAGCGGGCTGATAGAGGAGAACAAAGTCGTTTACGGCGGCAGGACAAAGGAAGAAACATTGCAGATCGAGCCGACGATCCTGTTTCCGGTTTCTGAAAAAGATGCCGTCATGCAGGAAGAAATTTTCGGACCTGTTTTACCGATCCTTGTCGTGGAAAATATGGACGAAGCGCAGCGCTTTGTGCAGAATCGGGAAAAACCGCTCGCCTGCTATATCTTCACTTCGAGCAGAAAGACGCGCAGAAAATTTGTCCGTTATACGTCCTTTGGCGGCGGCTGCGTCAATGACACCGTGATGCACCTGACAACGCCTGAGCTGCCCTTTGGAGGTGTCGGAAACAGCGGCATGGGCGCTTACCACGGCAAAAGGAGCTTCGAAACCTTCAGCCATCAAAAGAGCATTCTGGACAAATCTCAAATCGTGGACATTCCCGTGCGCTATCAGCCCTACCGGATGTGGAAAAAGGCGGTTATCCGGCTGATTGGGACGAAGTGAGGACATTCAAACCCGAATCAAACAATAGAATGCACGCTCTGCGAGCATTCTATTGTCATGAATATCATTTTTATAAACACACTACCGGATTGCTTCCGATAGTGTGTTTTTTTCTCCTACCGGATTCCCTATCATAAGCTGTCCTTTTTTTGCATAGGTTGTACCTGTAAACAGAAGTGTTCAGGGCAGAGTCGGAGGAAGCATGGTACAGAAACAGGAATTTTACCGGCAAACGATACAGGAGGCTGCAGCCAGCCTGCATACCGATCCAAAGCGGGGACTTTCTGCGCCGGAGGCGGAACGCAGGCTTTGGGAAAACGGAGAAAACCGACTGCCGGAGGCAGAAAAAAAGTCGGTGCTGCAAAGCTTTTTAGAGCAGTTAAACGATCCGTTAATCTATGTGCTGCTCGCAGCAGCGCTTATTTCCGTGTTGCTTGGAGAATACAGTGACGCAGGAATTATTGCATTCGTTGTTTGCTTGAATGCTGCGGTCGGCGTTTTGCAGGAGGGGAAAGCGCAGCGGGCACTGGATTCCTTAAAGCAGCTGATGCAGCCGCGTGCGGTGGTGATCCGGGACGGTTCAGAGCAGGAAATTCCGGCGGCAAAGCTTGTTGTGGGTGATCTGGTCTGCCTGCAGGCGGGGGCGATGGTTCCCGCGGATCTGCGGCTTGTGGAGGCGGAGAATTTACAGCTTCAGGAGGCGGCGCTGACGGGGGAAAATCTTCCGGTGCAAAAACAGACGGCGAGCCTTTCCGGAAAACAGGGCGGCAGGATCCCGCTGGGGGACCGGAACAATATGACGTTTTTATCGACGATGGTGAGCGCAGGGCGAGGGACGGGGATGGTCTGTGCGGTTGGTTTGCAGACCCAGATTGGAAAAATCGCGGCGCTGATGCACGAAAGCCGGGAGGAGACGACGCCGCTGCAAAAAAAGCTGGGAGAGCTTGGAAAATTCTTAAGCCTGGGCTCCCTTGGAATCTGCATCGTGTTGTTTTTGCTGGCGATTGTGCAGAAGCGTCCGGTGTTCGATATGCTTCTGACGGCGATTTCTCTTGCGGTGGCAGCTGTCCCGGAGGGATTGCCGGCGGTGGTCACTTTGTGTCTGGCGCTGAGCGTGACGCGGATGGCAAAGATCAATACGATCATCCGTCGTCTGCCGAGCGTGGAAACATTGGGCGCGGTTTCTGTCGTCTGCTCGGATAAAACCGGGACGCTGACGCAGAATAAAATGACGGTGGAAGCCTGTTTTGCAGACCAGAAGCTGTTGCCTGCAGAGCGGATGAACGGAAAAAGAAACAGGGATCTGTTTCTGGCGATGCTTCTCTGCAACGACGCACAGATTGAAAAAAGCAGGGTAGGAGATCCGACGGAGCTCGCGCTGTTGGATTTCGGGGCGAGATATGGATTTGAAAAAAACGCACTGGGAACTTCTTTTGAACGGAAAAAAGAGAATGCCTTTGATTCTGACCGGAAAATGATGTCCGTGCTCTGCCGGGAACAGGGAAAGCTGACATGGTATGTTAAAGGCGCGGCGGATCGGATTTTAAAGCGATGCAGTCAGTTGATGGTGTGGGGACAGCCTGTGCCGATGACGCAGGCGCACCGGCAGCAGATTTTGGCAGGAGTGGAAAAGATGGCGGCAGAAGAGCTGCGGACGCTGGCGTTTGCCTGCAGACCGTATCAGGAAGGGGAACCGGAAAACATGGCGGAGACGAACCTGATTTTTCTGGGAATAACCGGTATGCGGGATCCGATCCGCCCGGAGGCAATCCGTGCGGTGGCGGATTTTCAGAAGGCGGGCGTCAGCACGGTTATGATCACAGGAGACCATGTAGCGACAGCGTTTGCAGTCGGGAAAAAACTCGGAATCGTATCAAAACAAAGCCAGTGCATGACGGGAGAGGTATTGTCCGGATTGTCGGAGGATGATCTTGCAGGACATCTGGATGAGATCCGGGTGTTTGCGAGGGTTTCCCCGAAAGATAAGGTGAAAATTGTGCGGGCGTTCCAGAAACGGGGACAGATCGTGGCGATGACAGGGGACGGTGTCAACGATGCACCGTCGTTAAAGGCAGCGGATGTTGGAATTGCGATGGGAAAGGGCGGAACGGATGTGGCGCGGCAGGCGTCCGATATGATTTTGACAGACGACAACTTTGCGACGATTCGCAGGGCGATGGAGGAGGGCAGGGGCGTATATGAAAATATCCGAAAATCAGTGCTGTTTCTATTGTCCTCCAACCTGGGGGAAATCCTGACGATGTTTGCAGCAGTGCTGATGGGACTTCCCTCGCCGCTGCAATCCGCACATATTTTGTGGATCAACCTGATTACGGACTCGCTCCCGGCACTGGCGCTCGGTGTTGATAAAAACGATGGAAAAAAGTTGATGGGCAGACCGCCGCGAACAGCGTCGGAAAGCCTTTTAGCAAACGGCGGACTTTCGGTAATCTGTTTTTACGGCGCACTGATTGCCGGCATCAGCCTGACGGCGTTTTTTACCGTCCCGTATATGCTGATGAAACAGGAGAGGGCGGATTTTTCGGTTGCTGTGCTGGCTGCGTTTCTGGAACAGAAAAAGGTGTTAAAACGGGCGCAGACCTATGCCTTTACCGTGCTCGGCATGTCGCAGCTGTTTCACGCGGTCGGAATGCGGGATGTGAGGCAGAGCATTTTTTTGCAAAGGCCCTTTGAAAACCGGTTGATGCTGGTTGCCGGTGGGATTGGATTTTTGCTGCAGGCAGCGGTGACAGAGCTGCCGTTTCTGACCGGGGTGTTCTCAACGGGCAGACTCTCTGTAGGGGAATGGCTGTATCTGGCGGGGCTTTCCTGTTTTCCGCTGCTGGCCCATGAGCTGTTTGTTCTTTTGGAAAAGAACGGTACTCAGAAACCGATGGAAAAATTTGGGAGGGATGCGTATGAATCAGACAGAGATCAGGAAAGAGCCGCGTGACTGTTTTGCAGTGCTGCAGCTGTTCCCGGAGCCATACCGGCAGAAGGTCCGCACGGCACTGGAGAGCGCCGGAGGCAGGGGTGTGCCGGACAGGCAACCGCTCAGTATCGGCGGCGCGTCACACAGCCGCCAGCGCTACACCTGTGGCCTGCAGGAAATCCGCTTCCGCATCGGACGTCCGGTTTTGTTTTACATAGACGGCGAGGAATGGTTCGCAACGGAGGACGGCAGTTTGCAAAAGACACTGCAGCCTACGCTGCAGTGGATCGCCAGCCGAAAGGAGATTTTGCAGATCATTCAGCACATCTGCCGGTATTCCATGTATGCGTATGAAGAGGAACTGGGAAAGGGGTTTATCAGCACGGCGTTTGGCTGCCGGGTCGGCGTCGCTGGGGAGGTCTTAATGGGAACGGACGGCAGCGTCAAAAATATCCGCTGCATTTCTAGTCTGAACATCCGCGTCGCCCATGAAGCGAAAGGAATCGCGGGCGCGGTGCTGCCCTATTTATATGAAGAAAAAAAGCTATGCAGTACGTTGTTGATTTCTCCTCCGGGCTGTGGAAAAACGACGCTTCTTCGGGACATCATCCGGATGGTTTCCGATGGAAACAGGCTGGCTGGTGGAATGACAGTCGGTGTTGTGGATGAGCGGTCGGAGCTTGCAGGCTGCTGTGATGGGATTGCGGTCAATGATCTTGGAATGCGGACAGACATTTTAGACGGGTGTCTAAAAGCTGCCGGAATGCTGATGCTGCTGCGTTCCATGGCGCCGGATGTTGTGGCGGTGGATGAGCTGGGAGACCGGGAGGATACCACTGCGCTGGAGCAGGTGCTCAAATGCGGGTGCAGCGTGCTCGCTACGGTTCATGGAGGTTCGTATGAAGAGCTGAGCCGGAAACGGTTTTTACAGCCGCTTTTGCAGGCTGGCGCGTTTCAACGGTATCTGGTGTTAAAACACTGCGACGGCACCTTTTTCGTCGAGCAGGTACGGGACGGAGACGGACAGCTGCTGGCGTCCGGTCTGGCATGCTGCGCCTGATCGGCATCTGCCTGACGCTTGCCGGGAGCTTCGGGAGCGGGCTCGCCTTTTGCCGGGAAAAAAGCAGACATGCCGGAACTCTTTTTTTGCTGGCGGAGCTGTTTTGGCGGATGGCGGAGGAAATTGGCTACAGCGCAGAGCGCCTGCCGGACGTATTTTCCCAAATGTCAGTCTGGCTGGCAAAGGACGCAGAAAACGATAGTTTCGGAAAAGAAGAAGCGTCAGCGCTTGCAGAGGCACTCCTTCACTGTGCAGACCGCTTGGAGCAGGAGCGCAGCGAGCCACTGGAAGTAGTGTGGAACGCAGAACTCGGTGCATGGGCAGCTCAGACAGTGCTCTCGAGGGAAGAAGCTGAAAAGCTGCTTTCCTTTGCAAAGGAGCAGGGCTTTCCAGACCGGGAACGACAAAGACAGTGGATGCTCAGGCTGTCCGGCGAATTCAAAAGCCGGGCGGAATCTGTTTTTGAAAAGGCAGCGTCAGAAAAAAGGATGGTGTTGTCTGTCAGCCTGGCAGCTGGAGCGCTTGTGGTTGTGCTTTTTTGGTAAAAACAGATCATCTGAAAGAAGGGGTGCAGGGACTAGATGGAAGTTGGACTGATCTTTAAAATAGCGGCGGTGGGGATTTTAGTGACAATTTTAAGCCAGGTGCTCAAGCATAGCGGCCGGGAAGAACACGCATTTTTGCTTTCCCTGGCGGCGCTGATTCTGGTGCTAAGCTGGATTGTACCCTATATTTTCGATCTGTTTTCGACGATTCAGACGTTATTTTCCTTATGAATTTCTGAAAGAAAGGGAGGGATGCGGATGGAGCTGGTGAAAGTGTGCGCGTTCGCTCTGATGGGAGTGCTTCTTGCACTGCAGTTTAAAGGTGGAAAACAGGAATATGGCATTTATCTGGGTGCAGCATTGGCGGTTGTGGTATTTTCCTGCACCCTTTCCTATATGGGACAGGCAAAAAAACAGCTGATGGGATTATGGCAGCAGCTTTCCGGCGGGCAAAGTTATCTGACACTTCTGTTTAAGGTGGTCGGAATTACGTGGATCAGCGAGCTGGTTTCCGGAATCTGTAAAGACAGCGGTTACAGTGCGGTTGCATCCCAGGTGGAGCTGTTTGGAAAAATCGCTATTCTGTTTGCCGGAATGCCGATTTTCCTTGCACTGGCGGAAACAATTGCAGGATTTGCAGGAGGGTAAGGGGTGGAACCTGGGAATACAGAGCATTATCTGGAACAGTTGAATCTCACAGAGTTGATGGAGCAGTTAAACCGGTGCTTTTCTTCTGCGTTTTTGGCAGATTTTAGTCTGGAGCAGCTTTTTTCAGATATTCTGTCCGGAAATGGAAAGGAGGCACTGCAGCTTTTGGGGCGGCAGATCGCAGGCAGCGTGGGACAGGAGTTTTCCGGGATGCGGCAGATTTTATCGGTTTTATTGCTGCTCGGCATCCTGTCGGTGCTGGTCTCCTGCCTGATGGGAAGCTTTGAAAATCAGCAGGTGGCGCAGATCGCCCATGATATGTTTTTTTTGTTGGTGTTGACCGTACTGTTAAAGGTATTTTCGGCGGTGTACCGGATTACCGGCGGCACGCTGGAAACGCTGAAGCAGTTTTCGCACCTGACCCTGCCGGCGCTTTGTCTTTCGTTGGGACCTGCAGCGGGTAGTGTAACGGCGGCAGGGTATTATGAGCTAACGCTGGGGTTCATTTTTCTGATAGAACGGTTCCTTTCTGGGTTCTGCCTGCTGTTGCTTCCGTTCTGGATGCTGCTGGTCGTGCTGTCCGGCGTATGGGAGGAGGGGCGACTGAGTGCGATGATGGAGCTGGTGGAAAAATCCTTGTCCTGGATTTTGAAGTTTTGCCTCGGAACGGTGACCGGTCTTGGCGTGCTGCAATCGATGGTGGCACCAGCGCTGGATGCCTGGAAGCGGACGGCTGCGCAAAAGGCGATTGCTGCAATTCCAGGTCTTGGTGATCTGGCAGAAGGAACGGCGCAGGTGCTTTTAGGTTCTGCGGTTCTGGTTAAAAACAGCCTCGGCATGTTCGTCGGAATTTTGCTCGCTGTCCTGCTCGTCGTCCCGCTTTTGAAAATCGCGGCATACGGTGTGGTGCTAAAGCTCGCCGGGGCGTTTGTCGGACTTGTGGCGGATAAACGCCTGACCGCCTGTATGACAAAAACGGCGGATGTGGTGTTTTCTTCGCTGAAGCTGGCGGGCACCGGCGCAGCATGCTTCTGGATACTGGCGGCGATTGTGAGCTGCCTTGCAGGAAGGCTATAGAAAGGAAGAGCATGGAAAATCTGCTGCAGGTATTAAAAGAGGCAACCCTGTTTATTCTGACGGCGCAGCTGTTTCGTCATCTGCTTCCCGGCAAAAAATATCTTCCATATGAAAATGTGATTTTATCGATGGCAGTGCTTTCGATGCTGATTGTGCCGATCCTGTCCGTCGTAAACGCAGATCTTCCGGGAGAATTCGGGGAGAGGGTTGCTTTGCTGGAGACGGAAAATGAGATGTTTTCGCAGCATCTGGAGAAGCTGGAGGAACAGGAAACGGGATTGTTTCGTAATAATATGGCAGATTCGATCGAGGTGCGTGTGCAAAAGGAGGCGGAGGCGGCAGGCGTCAGAGTAAAAGGAGTGCGGCTGCTGGAGGATGGGACGGTTTTTATCAGCGTTTCCGGGCAAAAGCACGCAGAAGGTGGAGGTCAGGCATCCGGCGCGTCTACTCTGAGCAGGGAAGCAGTGGGAGGTCAGGCATCCGGCGCGTCTGGTCAGAGCAGCGCAGAAGGGGCAGGGCAGGACTCCGGCATATCGGTCGAGCCGGTCAGACCGGTCGGGAGCACCAAAGCCCGGCAGGAACAGTTTGTCCTGGCGGACGGGGAAGCTTTAAAAGGCACTGCACGGGAGGATTTAAAGGAGCGGTTTGCCGCTGTGATTGGAATCGGTCAGACCCAGCTGGAGGTGGTAGAAGTTGAATAAGCTGTTTTCCTGGTGTCGGAAAAAGATGACAAAAGAAAATATGATCGTATTGGCGCTGTCAGGCGTTCTTTTGATGGTGGTCGCGATTCCGACCGGAAAAGAAAAAAATAAGACGGACGAAAGCAAGTCCGTTCAATTGGACACTCAGACGGTTACAATGGATTCAGAAAGCAACAGTGCACAACAGGAGGCGATGGAAGAAAAGCTCGCTCAGTTTTTATCCCGGATGGAGGGTGCAGGCAGGGTGGAGGTGCTGATCACCTACGCTTCCACAGAAGAACAGGTCATAGAAAAGGAGATGCCGTCTGTCACGAATTCGCAGACGAGTGAGAACGACGCAGGCGGCACGAGCCGGGTGATTTCCGAGTCCTCGCGTCAGGAAAACACGGTCTATCAGACCGGCAGGGACGGCAGTAAAACACCGTATGTGACCCATACGCTTTCTGCAAAGGTGGAGGGCGTGACGGTGCTTGCACAGGGTGGGGATTCCCCCGTTTTGAAGAAGAACATTACCGAAGTCATTGAGGCATTATTTGATATAGAGCCTCATAAAATAAAAGTAGCAAAGATGGCGGACACCCGGTAAGCCTGCTGTAATGCATACCGGAGGCGTGCCGGATCAAAACAAAGAGCAATGCGGAAGGGAGCAGGAATTGAAAAACATGTTCAAACGCAATCAGGTCATGATTACAGCGCTTGCTATTATGATAGCGGTGGCTGGGTATCTGAATTTTGCAGGGACAAAGGTTGGGGAAGAAGAGCTGGCGGACGTCGGGGCGTCTGCCGGTCAGGAATCGGACATGGAAGCACTGTTGGAGCTTTCAGATGAAGATGGAAAAGAGGACATCGCAAGCCTGGATTCGGATACGGAGGATGTGGCGGCGGAGAATTTCCTGAATGAAAATATGCAGACGATCAGCGATCAGGATGTTGCAGCACTGACGGATGACGCTGCAGATTCTGCGGAAGAAGCACTGGATGCCGAGGTGCAGGAGGGAGAGATCCCGGGCGAAGCGGTCTATACCAACTCCGGCTCTGTCAGCAGCCTTTCCGGGGCGCGGCTTTTAAAAGAACAGACGCGCGCCAAAAATAAAGAGACGCTTTTAGAGATCATCAATAACGCTAATATCGCAGAAAATCAGAAGCAGGAAGCGGTCGATGAGATGATCGCGCTGACGGATCTGACAGAGCGGGAGACGGCGGCGGAAATTTTGCTGGAGACAAGGGGCTATGCGGACGCTGTCGTGACGATCACGGATGAATCGGCAGATGTTGTGGTCGGCATGTCCGTGCTGTCGGACGCGCAGTGTGCGCAGATCGAGGACATCGTGGCGCGCAAGACCGGAATCGCCGCGCAGAATATCGTCATCAATCCACTCTCCCGGTAGAGAGGCGCCAAGCGCGTTGTCCCAGGCAGAAAAAGCAGCGTTGTTACGGCTGTTTCGAATCCCCAAAAGAAATGCGTGCCAAACAGAAGAAAATATGATACACTGGTTCTAATTGTGCAGATATGCGGCTGCCTGCATGGAAGAATGAAGGCGGCTGGTTTGGATTATGAAGACAGGAGGCATCCGGCAGACGGTCCGGATGTTTCCTGATAGAAAGACGAGGAGAAATACGTTGGGCAATCTGAAAGAAGAAATCAACAGAAGAAGAACATTTGCAATTATCTCTCACCCGGATGCCGGAAAGACTACTTTGACAGAGAAATTCCTGCTGTACGGCGGAGCGATCAACCTGGCGGGTTCCGTGAAAGGTAAGGCGACAGCCAGACACGCAGTTTCCGACTGGATGGAGATCGAAAAGCAGAGAGGTATTTCCGTAACCTCTTCCGTCCTGCAGTTTGAATACGATGGCTTTTGTATCAACATTCTGGATACGCCGGGACACCAGGACTTCTCAGAGGACACATACCGTACCCTGATGGCGGCGGATTCTGCAGTCATGGTCATCGACGCGAGCAAGGGCGTAGAGGCGCAGACCCGAAAGCTGTTCAAGGTCTGTGTTATGCGCAAGATCCCGATTTTTACCTTTATCAATAAGATGGATCGCGACGCGAACGATACGTTTGACCTGTTGGACGATATTGAAAAGGAGCTGGGAATCGCAACCTGTCCGATGAACTGGCCGATCGGTTCCGGCAAGAGCTTTAAGGGAGTCTACGACAGAGAAAAGCGCTGTGTGATCACCTATTCCGATACCGAAAAGGGAACCAAGGAAGGCGAAGCAACCGAGATTCCGCTTAGCGAGCTGGACAAGCTGACAGGCTTTGTCGGCGAGAACTTAAAGGAAAAGCTTCTGGAAGAAATCGAGCTTTTGGACGGTGCGAGTGCAGAATTTGACCTGGAGCAGGTACAGGCAGGCGAACTGACCCCTGTATTTTTCGGTTCTGCGCTGACTAACTTTGGCGTGGAGGACTTTTTACAGCACTTTTTACAGATGACGACGACGCCTCTGCCGCGCCGCGCGGACATTGGACAGATTGACCCTGTAGAGCATGACTTCAGCGCGTTCGTGTTCAAGATTCAGGCGAACATGAACAAAGCGCACCGTGACAGAATCGCATTTATGAGAATCTGTTCCGGCAAATTTGAGGCGGATATGGACGTCAAGCATGTCCAGAGCCAGAGAGTTATGAGACTTTCCCAGCCGCAGCAGATCATGGCAAACGACCGCAAAATCCTGTCGGAAGCCTATGCCGGAGATATCATCGGCGTATTTGATCCGGGTATTTTCTCTATCGGCGATACGCTCTGTATGCCGAAAGAGCAGTTCACTTATGAAGGGATTCCGACCTTCGCACCGGAGCATTTTGCAAGAGTACGCCAGGTCGATACTATGAAGCGGAAGCAGTTCGTCAAGGGCATTACGCAGATCGCGCAGGAGGGCGCAATCCAGATTTTCCAGGAGTTCAATACCGGTATGGAAGAAATCATCGTCGGTGTTGTCGGCGTCCTGCAGTTTGACGTTTTAAAATTCCGTCTGGAAAGCGAATATAATGTTGAAATCCGTCTGGAGCCGCTTCCTTATGAGCATATCCGCTGGATTGCAAATAAAGAAGAGGTTGATTTGACGAAGTTAGTCGGCACCTCCGATATGAAGAAGATCAAGGATATGAAGGGCAATCCGCTGCTCCTGTTTGTCAATTCCTGGAGCGTCGGCATGGTGCTTGACAGAAATAAGGGACTGGAACTTTCCGAATTCGGGAAAAACTAAACAGACCGGGAGATGCCTATGGAAAAAATCCTTGCAGGCGGAGCAAATACGGATGAGAAAGAAATCGCTGCCTTTGAACAGAAAGCTTCTTTTAAAATTCGCGTTGTACGAAACGCCTATAGGTTCTGCAGTGTCGTATTCACAGCTTTGCTGCTGTGCCTTGCAGGCTGCGGCAACGAATGGGATGTGTCCAAAGACTTGACGATTGGACAAGACTGGCTTGGGGAAGCAGAAACGGATACGGCAGATCGACTGGAATCAGATATATTCCGGGAGGACGATGGCAGCAAACCGCAGTCCGGCTGGACGAACACTGCCGACGGCGCTCCGTTTGGCGAAAAGGACCTGTCGGCACAGTCCGATACAGCCTTTTCCTACGGGTATTCGCAGCTGTCCGGAGACGAAGAACAGCTGTACCGGGAGATTTTAAACAGCCTTATAAGCTATCAGGAAGAAACGGAACTTTCTGTAAAAGATCCGGAAATGGTAGAGCATGTGTTCCAGTATGTGATGGCGGATCACCCGGAAATTTTTTATGCGGACGGCTATGAGGTGACGACTTATCGGCTTGGAACAGAACTTCGCAGGATCACGTTTACCGGAACCTGGACGCTGGAATCAGACGAAATTCTTTCGCGCCGGGCACAGCTGGAAGCGGCTGCAGCGCTTTGGCTGGAAGGATTGCCGGATGGGACGGACGATTTTGAAAAGGTGAAATATATTTACGATGAACTGATTTTGCGCACGGAATACGAGCAGGGCAGCGCGGACAGCCAAAATATCTGCTCCGTTTTGTTAAACCAGCGTTCGGTCTGCCAGGGCTATGCCAAGACATTTCAGTATCTGTGCCAGCTTGCAGGGATTCCTGCGATGCTCGTTACCGGAGAAGTGAACGGGGAAGGACATGCCTGGAATATCGTTTTCCTCGACGGGGACTGGTATTACATCGATCCGACCTGGGGAGACGCTTCCTATCAGAGAGAAGAAGGGGAAGAAACGCCCACGCTGACGGAAACGGTCAACTACGATTATTTTTGCGTGACGACACAGGAGATCGAACGGACGCATTCTATGGATGATAACCAGCTGCTTCCGGTCTGCAGTGCGGTGCAGGATCAGTATTACCGCCATGAGGGACTGTATCTGCAGAGTGCGGACAAAGAAAAAATCGACGAAATCTTTGCACGCGCAGCGCAAAAGGGCGAACCGATGGTCTGTTTTCAGTGTGCGGACGATACCGTTTATCAGGAAGTGTACCGGCTGTTAATTGAGGAACAGGGGATCTTTGCATATCTGCCGGAGTCGGAAACAACGGCAGCGTACCTTGATTCCGACAGAGAAAGGACGTTTTATTTCTGGTTTACAGAGGTCTCGTGACGGATACCGGACATATTTCGTGCCTGTACAGGAAACGAAGTCTAGCCAAACCAGAAGGATTTTGTTATAATGAGATGTGAGAGTAAAGGAGGCGCCATTATGGGAAAAGAAACCGTTAAAAATACCTATGTACTGCAGGAGGATGAAAACATCGGCACTGTTCAGATTGCTGATGAAGTTGTTGCAATTATCGCATCTTTGGCCGCTACGGAAGTAGAAGGTGTTTCTTCCATGGCAGGCAATATTACCAACGAGCTGATGAGCAAGGTTGGCGTAAAAGGTCTGACAAAGGGCGTAAAGGTAGAAGTGTTCAACCATCAGGTAAGAGCTGAGCTGGCTGTACTGATGGAGTACGGATACAACATCCCTGCTACCAGCCAGAAGGTACAGGAACGTGTTAAGAATGCGATTGAAAATATGACTGGTCTGACTGTAACGGATGTCAATATCCGTATCGCAGGCGTGAATATGAGTGCCGGCAAACACTGATACAGAAAGCCGGATGGGAGAACAGATGAACAGAAGAGAGCTGAGAGAACAGATTTTTATGCTGCTGTTTCGGGTAGAGTTTAATCAGAAGGACGATATGCCGGAGCAGTGTACCCTTTTCCTGGAAGATGGAGATACCGAGATTTCCGAAAAGGATGCTGCCTATATCCGTTCCAAATATGAAAAAATTGCAGAGAAACTGCCGGAGATTGATAAGCTGATCAATGAAACAGCGATAGGCTGGGATACCCAGCGTATGGGAAAGGTGGAACTGACGATCATCCGCCTTGCGGTTTATGAGATTCGGTTTGACGAGACGGTTCCGACCGGCGTCGCAATCAACGAAGCAGTAGAGCTTGCAAAGAAATTCGGACAGGAAGGTTCCTCCGGATTTGTAAACGGTATTCTGGCGAAATTCGCATGAAAAATGTCTATACAGTAGCCCAGGTAAACGGATATATCAAAAATATGTTTACCCAGGATTTTTTACTCCAGTCCATTCTGGTCAAAGGCGAAGTGAGCAATTGTAAATACCATTCTTCAGGGCATATTTATTTTACCCTGAAGGATGGAAAGGGCGCAATTGCCTGTGTTATGTTTGCCGGCAACCGGAGCGGACTGAAATTTCATATGCAGGAAGGACAGCAGGTTGTCGTCGGAGGGACGATCGACGTGTTTGAACGGGACGGCAGATATCAGCTGTACGCAAAGTCGATTACGCTCGACGGGGCAGGACAGCTGTATGAGCGTTTTGAACAGCTCAAGCGGGAGCTGGCGGAGCAGGGGCTGTTTGCACCGGAATATAAACAGCCGATTCCTCGTTTTATCCGGACGCTCGGCGTTGTGACTGCACCGACTGGAGCTGCAGTGCGCGATATTATCAACATTGCGACGCGACGCAATCCATACGTGCAGATTATCCTGTATCCTGCGATCGTGCAGGGAGAGCAGGCGCCTGCGAGCATTGTCAACGGAATACGGGCGCTGGAACGCTGCAAGGTCGATGTGATGATTGTCGGGCGTGGCGGCGGTTCCATTGAAGACCTCTGGGCATTTAATGAAGAGATTGTCGCACAGGCGATTTTTGACTGCAGCGTTCCGATTATTTCCGCAGTCGGTCATGAAACGGATACGACAATCGCCGATTTTGTTGCAGATCTGCGTGCGCCGACGCCGTCTGCAGGTGCAGAGCTTGCAGTTTACGATTATTCGCTGATGCAGACGCAGCTGGATGAGCTTGCACTGCGCTATACCAGACGGATGAAACAGCAGATCGCATCTGCGAGGATGCGCCTGTCGAACGACCAGATCCGCCTTTCTCATTTAAGCCCGGCAGGACAGATCCGGGAGAAGCGAAGCTATCTGGTTTCCCTGGAAGAAAAGCTGGAACGGCAGATGCAGGAAAAGCTTCGGGAACGCAGGTATCAGGTATCCTTATATGCGGAGAAATTAAAAGGCCTGTCGCCACTGGAAAAGCTCAGTCAGGGATTTTCCCATGTGGCGGACGCAGAAGGACGGACGGTAACCGACGTCAATCGGATACAGGTCGGAGAGCTGGTGACGATCCATGTCAAAAACGGACGGATTGTTGCACAGGTGAAGGAGAAGGAAGAATGGAAACAGCCGAAAAAGAGCTGACGCTGGAAGAAGCATTCTTACGTCTGGAAGAGGTGACAAGGGCGCTGGAGGATGAAAATATCTCTCTGGAGGAGTCCTTTACCGTATACCAGAAGGGAATGGAGCTTTTGAAATACTGTAATGAAAGCATTGATAAAGTGGAGAAAAAGGTTCTCGTCTTAAACGGGGAGGGAAAACTGGATGAATTTTAAAGAAACGCTTGCAGAGAAAACAGTTCATGCAGAAGACGTTTTAACAAAATATCTGCCGGAAGAAAAAGGCTATCAGAAAAAAGTCATCGAGTCGATGAATTACAGCGTCCTGGCGGGTGGAAAACGTCTGCGCCCGATTCTGATGGAAGAGAGCTTCCGGCTGTTTGGCGGGAACTCTGCAATTGTGGAGCCTTTTATGGCGGCGTTGGAAATGATTCACAACTATTCCCTGGTACACGACGACCTGCCTGCGATGGATAATGACGAATACCGCCGGGGACGCAAGACAACCTGGAATGTATACGGCGAGGGCATGGCGGTGCTGGCCGGGGATGCGCTGTTAAATAAAGCGTTCGAGACGGCAGCAGAAGCGTTTTCCATGATCGGGGAAGCAGCAGACATCGCAGCCCGGTACGCTGCTGTCGCAAAGGCACTGCAGATTCTCGCCAACAAAGCGGGCATCTATGGTATGATCGGCGGACAGTGCGCGGACATCTGCGCAGAAGAGCTGCCGTCAGATCAGGTGACGAAAGAGCTGCTCTGGTACATCCACAAAAATAAAACGGCAGCGCTGATTGAAGCGGCGCTGATGATCGGAGCCGTTCTGGCAGGAGCGTCGGACGAGGCGGTAAAGAAGCTGGAACAGGCGGCGGAAAATATCGGCATCGCATTCCAGATTCAGGACGATATTTTAGATGTGACCAGTTCTCTGGAGGTGCTTGGCAAACCGGTTGGAAGCGATGAAAAGAATCATAAGGTAACCTATGTGCGGTTAAACGGACTGGAACAGTCGAAAAAAGATGTGGAAGCGCTGTCGGAAGAAGCACTGAAAATTCTTTCTTCCTTTGACCGGCGAAATGAATTTCTGGAAGATCTGGTTCGCGCACTGATTACAAGAGAAAAATAAAGAGGGGGCTGCTTATGCTTCTGGAACAGATACAGCAGACAAATGATATCAAAAAAATAAATCCAAAGGATTATCCGCTTCTTGCAGAGGAAATCCGTCAGTTCCTGATTGAGAAGATCAGTGTAACTGGCGGGCATCTCGGCTCGAATCTGGGAGCTGTCGAGCTGACGATGGCGATGCATATCGCGCTGAATCTGCCGGAAGATAAGATCGTATGGGACGTCGGGCATCAGTCCTACACCCATAAGCTGCTGACCGGCAGACGCGAGGGCTTCGACCATTTGCGCAAATACGGCGGAATGAGCGGATTTCCGAAACGCAAAGAGAGCGACTGCGACAGCTTTGATACGGGACATTCCTCCACTTCGATTTCTGCCGGACTGGGACTTGTGCGCGCAAGAGATATTCAGGGCAAAACCAATACCGTTGTTTCCGTGATCGGAGACGGTGCGCTGACAGGCGGAATGGCATACGAAGCGCTGAACAATGCGGCGAGGATGGAGACGAACTTTATCATTATTTTAAATGATAACAACATGTCTATTTCCGAAAATGTGGGCGGTGTTTCCAAATATCTGAACAACATCCGTACTTCGAACGCCTATTTGGACATCAAGGACAACATTTACGACGCACTGCGCAACACGCGTTACGGAGACGGCGTTGTGACCGGTGTGCGCCGCGCCAAAAACAGCTTAAAACAGCTGGTGATCCCGGGTATGTGGTTTGAGGATATGGGGATCACCTATTTAGGGCCTGTGGATGGACACGATGTCAACGGACTGGTTCGGGTCATCCGCGAGGCGAAGCGGCGCAAAAACTGCGTCCTGATCCATGTTCTGACCCAGAAGGGCAAGGGCTATGCTCCGGCAGAGAAGCATCCGGCGAGATTCCATGGGGCAGAGCCCTTCGATGTGGCAACCGGTGTTCCGGTAAAGAAAAAGACAAAAGCCAACTATACGGATATTTTTTCTACTGTCATGGTAAAGCTTGCGGCGCGCCATCCCGATGTGGTGGCGATTACGGCGGCGATGCCGGACGGAACCGGATTAAAGCGTTTCCGTAAGGCATACCCCGAACGGTTTTTTGACGTTGGCATTGCGGAAGAGCATGCGGTGACCTTTGCGGCAGGTCTGGCGGTTGGCGGACTGCATCCGGTTGTGGCGATTTATTCTTCGTTTTTGCAGCGTGCCTACGACCAGATTTTACACGATGTCTGTCTGCAGAATGTTCCGGTAATCTTTGCAATTGACCGGGCGGGGCTGGTTGGAAGCGACGGTGAGACCCATCAGGGCATTTTTGATCTGTCGTTTTTATCGTCCATCCCGAATATGCACATCATGGCGCCCAAAAACAAATGGGAGCTTTCCGATATGATGAAGTTTGCCTATGATTTCAAAGGACCGATCGCAATCCGGTATCCCCGCGGCGAGGCGTATGACGGGCTGGCGGACAAGCGTGCGGACGTTGAAATGGGCAAGAGTGAGATGCTGTTCGAAGAAGAAAAGATTGCCCTGTTTGCAGTCGGCAGCATGGTAAAGACTGCGGTAGAGGTGCGGGAAGCATTGAAAGAAAAAGGCATTTCCTGTACAGTTGTCAACGCAAGATTTGTCAAGCCCATCGATGAGAATATGGTTCGATACCTTGCAAAGAACCACGACCTGATCGTGCCGATGGAAGAAAATGTGGCGAGTGGCGGTCTGTCTGAAAAGGTAATTACGCTCGTGGAGCAGGAAAAGCTGCCGATCGAGGTACTGCCGATTACGATTCCGGACGAATATGTAGAGCACGGCAATGTAGATATTTTGAAACAGGAGATCGGAATCAGTACATCCGCTGTCCTGGAAAAGATAGAAAAGGAACTGGGAGCAAAATGAAGGAACGCTTGGATGTCCTGTTAGTGAAGCAGGGACTTGCAGAATCAAGAGAAAAAGCCAAGGCTGTGATTATGGCGGGAGAGGTCTTTGTCCAGGGACAGAGAGAGGACAAGGCGGGAGCCATGTTCGATGAATCGAAGGTGACGATCACGGTAAAGGGAAGCTCGCTGCGTTATGTGAGCCGCGGCGGTCTGAAGCTGGAAAAGGCGATGGCGTGCTTCCCGATCACACTGGAGGACGATATCTGTATGGATATCGGTTCTTCGACCGGAGGCTTTACGGACTGCATGCTGCAGAACGGGGCGAAAAAGGTCTATTCCGTCGATGTCGGACACGGTCAGCTCGCGTGGAAACTGCGGCAGGACGAGCGCGTTGTCTGCATGGAAAAGACGAATTTCCGGTATCTGACGAGGGATCAGATTGCAGATGACCTCGATTTTGCATCGGTAGATGTTTCCTTTATTTCCCTGACGAAAATCCTGCTTCCGGCATGGAGACTTTTAAAATGCGGCGGACAGATGGTTTGTCTGATCAAACCACAGTTCGAGGCAGGTCGGGAAAAGGTCGGGAAAAAGGGTGTTGTCCGCGATCCGGCAGTGCATCGCGAGGTCATTGCAAAGGTTATGGATTTTGCGGCGCTTTTACATTTTTCCGTGTTGGGGCTGACCTGGTCGCCGATCAAGGGACCTGAGGGAAATATTGAATATCTGATTTTTATACAGAAAGAAGAGCAGCCGGAAGCCTATGAAAGCGAACAGGCGGCAGAGGCTGCACTGGAAGAGACACAGGCTGCTAAAGGCGGTATTTCCGAAACAGAAGAAAATCGCCAGCTGATTGCGAGGATCGTAGAGCAGGCACACGAGACGCTCAAAGAATAAAAATCCGGGCAGGGGAAAGAATTATGAAACATTATATTATCATTACGAACCGCCCGAAAGATCCGGATCTGGAGATCACCCGACGGGTGCAGGAGCTGTTGAAGCTGCGGCAGGCGTCATGCAGTGTTTATGCGGATGAAATTCCGAAAGAGGAATGGAAGCGGATTCTTCTGAGGGAGGGGGACCGGACGGATGCGATTTTGGTACTGGGCGGGGACGGGACGATGCTGCGGGCGGCGCGGGATACGGCGGATAGCCAGATTCCGATGCTCGGGATCAATCTGGGAACCCTCGGCTATTTGACAGAAGTAGAAAAAAATGGAATGGAAGATGCAATAGACCGGCTGGTGGCGGGCAGCTATCAGGTAGAAGACCGAATGATGCTGTGCGGACAGATTTACCGGCAGGGTAGGATGGAAGAGGAAAACAGTGCACTAAATGATATCACGATCACGCGCTGCGGCCATCTGCGAATGTTATATTTTCAGATCTATGTAAATGGAAAATTGTTAAAAGAATATCATGCGGACGGCATTATCATTGCGACGCCAACTGGTTCAACCGGGTATAACATGTCGGCAGGCGGTCCTCTGGTAGAGCCGGGCGCTCAGATGATTCTGCTGACGCCGGTTTGTCCGCATACCCTGCAGACGAGAAGCATCGTCCTGCGGGCGGACGATGAGATTATTATCCGGATTATCGGCAAGGCGGGGCGGGAAGAGACCGGGATTGAGGCATGCTTTGATGGGGCGAGAAACGTGGAGCTGGCTCCGCTTGACGAGGTGCGGGTGACCAAAAGCATCAAGACGACTTCGATTATCAAAATCAGTGAAGCCGGTTTTTTGGACGTGCTGCATCGGAAGATGAGCGATTAACCGTCTGTAAGGGGAGAAAACAGGAATGAAACAGAACAGACATCAGAAAATTGCAGAGCTGGTATCCCGCTATGAGATCGAAACCCAGGAAGAGCTTGCGGAAAAATTAAAAGAAGCCGGATTTACGGTGACGCAGGCGACAATTTCCCGCGATATCCGTCAGATGAACCTTTCCAAGCTTCCGACCGGAAACGGGCGGCAGAAATATGTGATTCTGAAAAAAGAAAATGAGCTGCTGTCGGACAAGTATATCCGCGTGCTGCGGGACGCCTTTGTATCGATGGATATGGCGCAGAATATTTTGGTCATGCGGACGGTTTCCGGAATGGCGATGGCAGTGGCGGCTGCGCTGGATGCCATTCATTTCGGGGAAGTGGTCGGCTGTATCGCAGGCGATGATACGATTATGATTGCAGTTCGTTCCGTAGAGGATACCCGGATTCTGATGGGAAAAATCCGGGAACTGATGAAACAGTAAAGGGAGTACAAGATTGAGCCAAACGATGTTAGTGAGTCTGCATGTCAGGAACCTGGCGCTGATCGAAGAGACGGAAGTGTTCTTTCAGCCGGGACTGAACATTCTGACGGGCGAGACGGGCGCCGGAAAATCCGTCATTCTTGGCTCGGTGGCGCTGGCGCTCGGTGCAAAGGCGGATCGGGATATGATCCGGACGGGCGCGGAATATGCGCTGATCGAGCTGACCTTTGAAGGGTCAGAAGAAGTGAGAGAGGCGCTTCGCCGGATGGATCTCCCGGCGGAGGACAATCAGATTATTTTACAGAGAAGGGTCATGCCGAACCGGAGTATCTGCCGGATTAACGGGGAGACTGTGCCGATCCGCCAGATGCGCGAGCTGGCAGGGCTTTTGATTGACATTCACGGACAACATGACAGCCAGATCCTCTTGCAGACGAAGAGGCATCTGGAAATTCTGGACGCATATGCGGAAAAAGAACTGCCCCATGTAAAAGAAGCGTATGCTGCCTGCTGGCGTGAGCACAGCGCGATTCTGCAGGAGATTGCGGAAAACGAGCTGGACGAACAGACGCGTAAACGGGAAATTTCGCTCGCGGAGTTCGAGCGAGATGAAATTGAAGAAGCAAATTTGCAGTCAGGTGAGGACGAGCAGCTGGAACGTGATTACCGTCGGATGGTGAACGGACGTAAGATTGCAGAGACGTTGAATCTGGTACACGGACTGACCGGAGAGGAAGAAGGAAACGGAGCCGGGGAGCTGACCGGGCGTGCGCTTCGGGAGCTGTCACAGGCGTTATCCTGTGATGACGGACTCGGACAACTGGTACAGCTGCTGGCGGATGTGGACGGGCTACTGAACGATTTTAACCGTGCGGTTTCGGAATATCTGTCCGATCTCGAATTTGATGAAGAACAGCTTTCAGAGACGGAAAATCGTTTAAATACAGTCAATCACCTGAAAGATAAATACGGCAGCACTATAGAAGAAGTTTTGGCTTACGCAGAGCAGAAAAATCAGGAGCTGGATCGCCTGCTGCACCAGGAGGAATGGCTGGAACAAAAGCGCAGGGAGCTTTCCGAGAACGAAAAAATGTTAGCGCAGCTGGCACAGAGTCTGACAGCGCTTCGAACAAAGGCGGCGCAGGGGTTTCAGAAGGACATGGAAAGCGCATTGCAGGATATGAACTTTCTGCATGTGGAATTTCAGGTTTCCCTGACGCAAAAAGACAGCTTTGGTGCAGAGGGAAAGGACGAGGTTGTATTTTTGATTTCGACCAATCCCGGAGAGCCGGTCAAACCGCTGGCGGCGATTGCAAGCGGCGGCGAGCTCTCCAGAATCATGCTTGCGCTAAAGACGATTACGGCGAAGCAGGAAAAGATCGGCACGTTTATTTTTGATGAAATTGATGCCGGAATCAGCGGAAAGACCGCCTGGAAGGTTTCGGAAAAACTGGGAATTTTAGGCAGAACGCACCAGATTATCTGCATCACACATCTGCCGCAGATCGCGGCGATGGCGGATCATCATTTTTATATTGAAAAAAATGCAACCGACCATTCCACGGCGACGACGATCACAGAGCTGTCCGAGGCAGACAGCCTGAAAGAGCTTGCAAGGCTTTCCGGAGCGGCGCAGCTGACAGAGTCGGTGCTTTCCAATGCAAAAGAAATGAAGGATTTGGCAGAAAAAAAGAAACAGAACTGAGCATACTAAAGAGGACGTCAGAGATGATGTTCTCTTTTTTTATCGTACAGGAAACTTTGTATCTATACGATAAAAAACGCTCTGCTGGGATCGCATATGCGGCGAAGTGGAATGATGTCGCTTATGTTACCCGCCGCAGGCGCAGGATTCTACAGACTATTGGAAGGAAATCAGAAAGGAGAAGCTGCATGGAGAAAAAAGACGTTGTCAAAAAACGGAATCCGGAAAACTGTATGCAAAACAATGCAGCTTCGCTGCCCCATGCGCCAAGCAGCGTTTTTCCTGCGCATGAAGCTGGAAAGAAACGAAAGCCTTGTCTTCGGAAGATTTTAGCATTCTGGATTTTGGTGGCGGTGCTTGGTGGTGCTGGCGGCTGGATTTACCAGACCTGGCAGAAAATTCCCTCCTCCATCCGGATTCGCGCCGGAGAAGAGCAGGAGTTGTTTTTGGATGTGCCGGTGAGCGGAACGATTTACGGTGAAAAGACGGCGCAGAAGGACGTGATTCCGGTCAATTTGAACAGACCGCTGACCGTGCAGGCGAGTCAGATTCAGGATTACACGATGGATGTAAAGCTGTTTGGAATCGTGCCGTTCAAACAGGTGGACGTCCATGTGGTCGAGGGACAGCGGTTGATTCCGGCAGGCGTCCCGGTGGGAATTTACATCAAAACCGAGGGGATTTTAGTGATCGCAGAAAGCGATTTTGAAGGATTGGATCATAGCAGAAAGGAACCGGCAAGATACCTGTTGAGGGCGGGAGATTACATTTTAAAGGTGGACGGCGTAGAACTGGAAGGAAAAAAGCAGTTCACGGAGCAAGTGGTAGCGTCGGAGGGAAAGGAGCTGTGTCTGACGATCTGTAGGGACGGACAGACCTTTGATGTGACGGTTACGCCGCAGCAGAACACAGAGGGGGTATACAAGCTGGGTATCTGGATTCGGGATAACGCGCAGGGCGTGGGTACGATGACCTATCTGGATGAGAAAAACGGCTTCGGCGCGCTGGGACATGGAATCAACGATACAGATACGGCGGACCTGATGGAGGTACAGAGCGGCAGTCTTTACAAAACAAAAATCGTCAACATTCGAAAAGGCATTAGTGGAACGCCGGGAGAACTGACCGGAGTGATCGATTATAAGAAAGAAAACCGGATCGGCGCGATCTCCATAAATTCTGTCGAAGGAATCTTCGGCACCCTGAGCCAGGAAGAAGCGGACGAAATACAGGGCGAAGCACTGCCGGTTGGATTGAAACAGGAAGTAAAAAAAGGAGAAGCACAGATCCTGAGCTGCCTGGAGGAGGACGGAGCGCCGCAGCTCTATACGATCGAAATCAAAGCCCTTCACCTGGATCACGACAACATCAACCGCGGAATCGAAATCCAGGTAACGGATGAAAGACTGCTGGAAAAAACCGGTGGAATCGTCCAGGGCATGAGCGGTTCCCCGATCCTCCAGAACGGGAAAATTATCGGTGCCGTCACCCACGTCTTTGTAAATGACCCCACGCGAGGATACGGAATCTTTATCGAAAACATGCTGTCCCATTGAGCCGGGCAAAATACTGTCCAGATGCTCAGCTGCAAGTAAACTTGCAAGCGGAGCAATCTGGACAGTATTTTAAGGGGCGAAAGGCCCACAGTCATCAAAGCGCCAACGGCGGTTTGATGACTGCTGCCCCAAATACTGTGAAACAGCAAGCAGCTCCTCTTTTGTATCGATGTCCTTTAATTCTTCCGAATAAGAAACCGGAAGTGTCCGGACGAGATTTGGATACCTGGAAACGATCACGTTCCCTCCCTTTTTGGGAGGGAGATTTTTTAATTCCTCAAAAAAGCAGGACGGAAAGATCACCGGAGAACCGACTGTGTCGCTAGAACAGGGGCGCCAGATGAAGTCAGGCAGATTTTTTGCGCAAAGCAGCAGGGAAGCGATGGTTTCCGGCAGGATCATAGGCTGGTCGGACGGCAGGAAGGCGCAGCGATCGATAAAAGAGCTGATTTCACCCATTCCAAGGCGGATCATGTCATTTCGGTCGGGAAAAGGATGCAGAAGAACCGGGATATCCTGCGAGAGACAGAGCTGTTGGATTTCTTTGTGCACGGTCACAACCAGGCGGTGTGCAAACAGACCGGCGGAAGCATCGAGTGCCCACTGAATCAGCGGCTTGCCTGCAAGATCTGTCAGCAGCTTGTTTTCCCCAAAGCGTCTGCCCTGACCGGACGCCATGAGAATACAGCCTGCGTTTCCGTAGGGTTGATCCAGATCGAGAACGAAGACATCCTGCTGTGCAAGCAGACTGTCCAGGAAAGGAAGCTTTTGCTTGCGGACGACCATCAGGAGATGCTTGCACGCCATCAACTCAGAGAGGGCGTTTTGATATTCGGGACAGGTGCTTTCGAGATATCCGATTTCATCGATGGTGATCCAGTCAGAAGAAACGTCGGCACAAGCGCGAAGAAAAGAAACACCGGTTTGGGAAAATGCGTCTAAAACAGGCAGCATCCGGTTTTCAGTACCCGTGTTGTCAGGGTTAAATCTGCCGATTTGCACGGTCTTGGAAGAGAAATTGTCCTTTAAGTAGACACCCTGCTTTGGAACCGCCCAGGAGGTAAGCCCCGGCATCGGGCATGGAAAGAGCGCAGAAAGCAGCGTTGTTTTGCCGCTTCCCCTGTCTCCGGTGAGGATCAGATGTTTTTTACCGCTTGTCTGAAAAGATTTCCAAATACAGCTTGCGGTTGGCATGAACGCAGGCGTCCCGATAGGTTTCATATTTTGTCAGCCATTCCTTTCCCTGTGGAGTGAGTGTACTTCCACCGCCGGATTTTCCGCCAACACAGCGTGTGGTCAGTGGAAAGCCGAGAGCGGCTTCGGCATTTTTGATTATGCGGAGCGCTTTGGTGTAGGCAAGTCCCATGGATATGGCGGCGGAACGAAGAGAGCCGGTTTCTTCGATGGCATGCAGCAGACGGCAGGGACCTTCCCCGAAAAATTTTTCATCGTTGTCGTCACAAAAAGTAATTCTCGTAACCGCTTTCAACAGTCATCGTCCTCCTTTATCATGATCAGCCGTTTCTCGCCGCGGCGGGTGGAAAGTGTTGTTAAACTGATTGTACCATAGATGGAGGAAAGAAGCGGTTCCATTTTGGAAATCGGGGTAGAAAAGGGATGAAGCTCTCCCAACAGACCGCAATCGGAAAGCACCAGAAGCGTATCGCAATAATTGAGGGCGAGAGAAGGATCGTGCAGCGTTACCAGTGCGGCGGCGTTGTTTTTTGCAACATACGTTCGCAAAAGTCCCATCGTTTCATAGCGCAGCCGAAAATCCAGGGCGCTTTCCGGTTCATCCAAAAGCAGAAGCCTGCGCTTTAATACAAAAGTGCGCGCCAGCAGGCAGAGCTGCTTTTGACCTTCGCTTAGCTGCTGGAAGTTATCGTCTTTGCGGGACCCAAGACCTACCGAGCAGAGGGCGTCAAATGCTTCCTTTTTCATCTGCTCCGTAGGAGACTGCAGGAGAGAAAGCTTTGGATTAAACCCCATTAAAACGACATCCAGAAGAGTTAAATCGATCGAAATACCGCTCTTTTGGGGAATGTATCCGCAGAGTAAAGCAAGCTGCCTTGGAGAAGCGTTTTCCAAGTAAGTGTCATCTAACTGACAGCTTCCGGTATGAGGAAGAAGATTTGCAATCGCTTTGATCAGGGTGGTTTTACCGCACCCATTTGCACCGAGGATTCCAACGATCGTTTTTGGGGCGACGAAAAAGTTGATATCTTTTATGACCTGTTTTCCGGCATATCCGGCGGAAAGGTTGGTTACAGTGAGCAGGTTCATTGCAGCGGTTTCCTCCTGATACAGAGATAGATTAAGAACGGCGCGCCGAGCAAACTGGTAAAAATACTTACTGGCAGTTCGGTAGAAGCGATGCTGCGGGCAAAAATATCACCGAGCGTCAAAAGGCACCCGCCGAGCAGACCACTGAATAACATGGTGGATAAGCGGTTGTTTTTAAAGAGCAGGCGCGCTCCGTGGGGGGCAAGAAGCGAAATAAAGCTGATCAGCCCGGTCATGCTGATAACGCTGGAGGCGGCAAGGGTTGCGATCAAAAGGACGATCAGGCGGATTCGCGTCACATTTACGCCGAGCAGCCGCCCTTCCTGATCGTCCAGAGAGAGCAGGAGAATCTGTCGGTACAATAGGAACATCCCAACCAGACAAAGCAGGCACAGAGCGATGTTTCCGCCGATGGAATACAGGCTGATGCCGTTTAAACTTCCCATGATCCAGTATTCGATGGATGCAAGCTGTTTTTCCGGGTCGGCGAGGAGCTTCAGACAGACTAATGCGGTCTGTGCCAGGCTGTGCACGGCGATGCCGGAAAGGATGATGCTTTTGCCGTCTTTTTCGGCGGTCAGGGAGGAAAGCGCCAGTGCAAGGAGTACACAACAGATGGCTCCGGCAAAGGCAGATAGGGTGACAGCCACCGCGCCGGGCAAAAACAGGATGCCGAAAGCGGCGCCTACGCTTGCACCGGAGGATGCGCCGATAATGTCGGGGGAAGCGAGGGGATTGCGGAAAACGGTCTGATAGACAAAGCCGGTAACTCCGAGGACAAAGCCGCCGATTGCGCCGATCACAGAGCGGCTTGCGCGCAGGGTGAGAAAAACCCGCCACTGCATTGCGTCCCCGGATAACAGACCGGACAGAGTAAGCGGATATTTTCCGACGAAAAAAGAGCATAAAGTCAGGACCGTTAAAATAACGGTCCCGACGAGAAGAAACGATTTAGTTTTCGTTGGAGATTCCATAGAAGGTTTCATAATAAGTGTTGCTTTCCGTGGTATAAGTGTCAGCGGGAACCTGTTCGGGATGGAGAAGGCCGGCAAGCCATACGGATGCAAGGATGCTTGCGGGAACCGGGCTGTCCAGAGCCTCTACATCGCCGGGAATCTGATAGACCTGACCGTTTTTCACAGCGGTGCAGTCTTTTAAGTTTTCATCGTTTAAAATGTCGTCAACGGTGTAATCTGCATCGGAAGCGAGGATGATATAGGCAGGATCCCAGGCAAGCAGCTGTTCGTAGCTGATTTCTGCCCAGTAAGTATCGGTAATTTCTTCTGCTGCATTTTTGCCGCCTGCAAGCTCGATCATGCTGGACTGGTACATCGCAGGACCTGCTGTGGAAAGCAGGGAAGAATTGCCTGCCAGATATACGCTTTTGGGCTCTGTATCAGCTAACGTATCAGAAAGCATGGACTTCTGGGAAGCGATATAGGAAAGCAGCTCGTTTGCACGTTCCTGTGTGTTGGTGGCGGTAGATACCAGCTCGATCATTTCTGTCAGAAGCTCCTGGCTTTCCGGATTGACAAGCAGCACCGGGATACCAAGCTCTGTCAGGCTCGTTGCTGCATCCTTTAATTTTAAAGGCAGGATAACCAGATCAGGGGAGAGGGCGGCGCAGCCTTCCAGGTCAAATTCCTTTGCGGTGCCGACACTGGGAAGCTCTATCAGATCAGGTGCAGCAAGCTTGTAGATCGCACGCTTGCCAGCCTTTGCTTCGATGCCCACCATTTTGTCCTCCAGATTCAGAGCGATCAAAAGGCTGGAAGGAATGTAATAGCCGCTTACGATGGTCTCAGGCTCGGATTCGAGCGTTACTTCACGGCCTGCCTGATCGGTCAGGGTGACGGGATAAGTCGTTTCTGCAGCTTCAATGGCTTCTTCGGCTGCAGTCTCTTCTGTTTCGGCAGAAGCGGTTTCTGTGACAGTCTCGGCAGCCTGCTCTGTGACGGATTCTGTTGCAGGAACAGTTTCTGCGGGGGCAGAAGCAGTGCCGCAGCCGATCATGGAGATCAACAGTGCGCATGCAATGGACAGGGACAGGTACTTTTTCAGTGTGTTTTTCATTACGTTCACCTTTCGTTATAGTTTCAATAATACAACGGTATTGTAGCAAAGCATCTTTTCAAAAGCAAGGGATTTTATTATAATATAATCGGATTTTTTGGTTTTTATGTTACAGTTCACTCGTACCGTTTGAGGGCAGATTTCATGCTCGCATGAAAATCTGCTTACAAAAAGGTACGGAGGGCGCGGGTGAACAGTAAGGTTTCAGGGAGAACATTTTATGGTTACAATTCAGAATTATGTGCGCGCAAAAAGTCTGGAAGAGGCATATGAGCTGAACCAGAAAAAAGGGAACTGCATTCTCGGTGGAATGCTCTGGACGAAAATGCAGAACCGCATGATTCAGACAGCAATCGATCTTTGTGATCTTGGACTGAATAAAATAGAAGAAACGGAAGAGGAATTTTTAATCGGCGCCATGGTATCGCTGCGGCAGCTGGAGACAGATGCCGGGCTGAATGCCTATACACAGGGTGCAGTAAGAGATGCGGTAAAGGATATTGTAGGTGTGCAGTTCCGCAATCTTGCAACGGTTGGAGGAAGCATCTGGGGACGGTTCGGATTCTCTGATGTTTTGACGGTATTTCTTGCAATGGATACCGAGGTGGAATTATTTCAGGGTGGAAGAATTCCTTTAAAAGATTTTGCCGCAAAAAAACAGGACAGAGATATTTTAGTCCGTCTGATCGTGAAAAAGACTGCAGGATGCTTTGCCTACGCAGCGGTCCGCAACCAGAGCACGGACTTCCCGGTGATTGCCTGCGCCGCTTCCTGCGTCGGGGGAGAATACCGGTTGGCAGTCGGTGCAAGACCGCATCGGGCAGTGCTTCTTTGCGATGAAGAAAAGTTTCTTTCCGGCGGTGTGACGGAAGATGGCACAAGGGCATTTGCAAACTGGGCAAAAGAGCAGATTCCGACCGGTAATAACCACCGTGCCGGGGCAGCCTACCGCACCCGTCTGATCGGAGTGCTGAGTCAGAGACTGTTTTATAAAATCGGGGAGGCGTAGGAATGGAGATCATAATAAAAGTGAATGGAAGAAGGATCGCCGAGCAGATCGAACCGGATCTGCTTTTGATCGACTTTTTGAGAAAACATGGATGCTACAGCGTAAAACGAGGCTGTGAGACAGCAAACTGTGGCCTGTGCACCGTTCTCATGGATAATACGCCGGTGCTTTCCTGTTCTGTGCTCGCAGCCAGAGCAGATGGACATGAAATTTATACCCTGGAAGGACTTCAGGAGGAAGCGGCAGAGTTTGTCGGATTTATCGCCGATCAGGGAGCGGATCAGTGCGGTTTCTGTAATCCGGGATTTGTCATGAATACGATCGCACTGCTTCGGGAGAATCCGGATCCGACGGATGATGAGATCCGGGCCTATTTGGCAGGAAACCTCTGCAGATGCTCCGGCTATGAAGGACAGCTGCGGGGCATCCGGAATTTTCTGGATCAGAGAAGAAAGTAAAGGAGAAGCTTCATGGAACATAAGAAATACAATGCGATCAACCAGCCGGTCCGCAAAAAGGATTCTATGCAGCTGCTTTTGGGAAAGCCGGTTTATGTGGAGGATATCGCACCGAAGGATGCGCTGGCGGTAAAGCTGTTAAGAAGCCCCCACGCAAATGCGATTGTGGAGGAAATTAACATTTCGGTTGCCAAAAAGGTTCCGGGTGTCGTGGATATTTATACCTGGGAAGACGTACCAAAGCAGCGCTTTGCCATAGCGGGACAGACCTATCCGGAGCCGTCGCCTTACGACAGGCTGATTCTGGACCGGCATGTGCGTTTTGTCGGGGACGTGGTTGCCATTATCGCAGCAGAAAATGAAAAAGCGGCGTTAAAGGCAATGAAATTGATCAAAGTAAACTATAAGATCCTGGAACCGGTTCTGGATTTCCATCAGGCAAAGGACAATGAAATTTTAGTGCATCCGGAAGAGGACTGGCTTGCACAGGTTCCGGTGGGCGGAGATGCAAGGCGGAACCTGGTTGCCAGTGAAATTAGTGGTGACGGGGACGTGGATGCGGTGCTTGCAGACTGCGATGAGGTGCTGGAACATGCGTACCATATGCGTTCCTTTAATCAGGCGATGATGGAGACCTTCCGTACCTATACCGAGCTGGATCGATATGGAAGACTGCATGTGATTTCTTCGACCCAGATCGTATTTCACGTTCGCAGGATCCTTTCCCGGGCGCTGGGAATCCCCAAAAGTAAAATCCGTGTGGAAAAGCCCAGAATCGGCGGTGGATTCGGTGCAAAGCAGACGGCAGTCAGTGAGGTCTATCCCGCGTTTGTCACACTGAAAACAGGACGCCCGGCACAGCTCATTTTTACGAGGGAGGAGAGTCAGATTGCAGGATCTCCCCGGCATGAAATGGAGGTGCGCGTGCGGCTGGGAGCGGATAAGGATGGACACATCCGGGGACTGGACCTGTATACATTATCCAATTCCGGTGCTTATGGCGAGCATGGTCCGACGACGGTAGGACTGAGCGGACACAAATCGATTCCGCTTTATACCGGAGGCCTGGAGGCATTCCGGTTTGGCTATGATGTTGTATATACCAATACGATGGCAGCAGGTGCCTATCGGGGCTACGGAGCGACCCAGGGTATTTTTGCACTGGAAACTTCTGTCAATGAGCTGGCAGAGAAGCTTGGAATCGATCCGACGGTCATCCGGGAGAAGAACATGCTCCGGGAGGGCATGAAAATGCCGGCATATTATGGGGAAACTGCAAATGCCTGTGCGCTGGACAAATGCATGGCGCGCTGTAAGGAGCTGTTCCATTGGGATGAAAAATACCCCGTTCGGGATATGGGAAACGGAAAGGTGCGCGCGGCAGGCGTGGCAATGGCGATGCAGGGCTCCTGTATTTCCAATGTGGATGTCGGTTCTGCAACCGTGAAGCTTGCAGATGACGGCACCTTTAACCTGATCATCGGCGCTGCGGATATGGGAACCGGCTGTGATACGATCCTTGCCCAGATGGTCGCGGAATGTATGGATTGCTCGGTAGACGATGTGGCGGTATTCGGCGCGGATACGGATGCTTCTCCTTATGATTCCGGCTCCTATGCCTCTTCCACAACCTATATCACCGGTAAGGCGGTGGAGATGGCCTGCGCAAAGCTAAAGACACAGCTCTGTGGAATCGCGGCGGGAATGTTTGGCTGCAGCACGGAAGAGGTTGTGTTTGAAAACGGACGGGTAAAGCAGATTAATACAGAGAAAAGCGTTTCCCTGGCAGAGATCAGCGTTAAAGACCAGGTAAACAACGATATTGCAGCGGTTGCGACCGCGTCCCATTCCTCCCCGGTTTCCCCGCCTCCTTACATGGTCGGAATGGTGGAAATCGAGCTGGATAAGGATACCGGAGAAGTGAAAATTCTGGATTATGTTGCGGTAGTGGACTGCGGAATTACGATCAATCCCGCATTGGCGCGTATTCAGACAGAGGGGGGTATCGTACAGGGAATCGGGCATACCCTTTTTGAAAATATCACTTATGACAGAAATGGACGCCCGATTGAGTCCAGCTTTTTACAGTATAAGGTTCCGACCCGTCTGGATATGGGGCATCTTCGCGTGGAATTTGAAAACAGCTATGAGCCAACAGGACCCTTTGGCGCAAAATCCATCGGGGAAATTGTTATCAATACCCCGGCACCTGCAATTGCCCATGCGATCTACCGGGCGACCGGCGTATGGCACAGGGAACTTCCGATCACACCGGAGAAGATTCTGATGTCGATGCCGCAGTAGGATGAAAATGCTGCAGTCCGCATGCGCAGCAGGTTTGTGTGTGGGCTGTGACAATAAATCACAAAATGAGGAGAGAGAAAAAATGAAAAAAAGTTTCAAACTATCTGAGGAAGCATTTCAGATGGATGGGAAAATGCCCCTTTCTCAGGCAATTCCCCTTGGCTTACAGCATGTCCTTGCAATGTTTGTCGGAAACCTGACTCCGTTGTTGATCATTACGGGTGCATGCGGGCTGGCTGGCGGAGAGTTTGCACAGCTGCAGCTTTCCCTGCTGCAGAATGCCATGCTGGTAGCCGGTATTGTAACGCTGGTACAGCTGTTTTCCATCGGACCGGTGGGCGGAAAGGTTCCGATTATTATGGGTACTTCTTCCGGATTTATCGGGGTATTTAACAGTGTGGCTGCGTCGATGGGCGGCGGTGTGCTGGCATATGGTGCGATCATGGGTGCATCCATAATCGGCGGACTCTTCGAAACGGTGCTGGGCTTTTTCTTAAAGCCTCTTCGAAAATTCTTTCCGGCGGTGGTAACCGGTACGGTCGTTATGTCGATTGGTCTGAGCCTGATCTCTGTAGGCATCAATTCCTTCGGAGGCGGAAATAATGCAAAAGATTTCGGTTCTGTGGAAAACCTGCTGCTGGCTGTTTTTGTTCTCGTAGTGATTCTTTTCTTCAAGCATGGGACAAAGGGCTTTTTAAGCTCTTCTGCAATTCTGTTTGGTATTATCGCAGGCTACATTGCTGCAGTGGTAATGGGATTTGTCCTGCCTACGACCGGTGTTACTGCAGATGGCGTGGAATATACAAAAGCATGGGTATTAAACTGGAATAAGGTTGCAGAAGCTTCCTGGTTTGAAATTCCGAAGCTGATGCCGGTAAAGCCGGTGTTTGATCTGCGTGCGATTTTGCCTGTCCTGATCATGTTTATTGTAACGGCAGTGGAGACGGTCGGTGATATTTCCGGTGTAATGGAAGGCGGACTTGGCAGGGAAGCAACAGATAAGGAGCTTGCAGGCGGCGTGATGTGCGATGGTCTTGGTTCTTCCTTCGCAGCGTTATTTGGTGTATTGCCCAATACCTCCTTCAGCCAGAATGTTGGACTGGTTGCCATGACAAAGGTAGTAAATCGCTTTGCACTTGCAACCGGAGCGATTTTCCTGATCTTGTGCGGTCTTTGCCCGAAGCTGGCGGCGCTGGTTTCCATCATGCCTCAGTCGGTACTGGGTGGCGCGGCAGTTATGATGTTTTCTTCTATCGTCATCAGCGGTATTCAGCTGATCACGAAGAATCCGCTGACTGCCCGGAACCTTTCCATCGTATCGGTAGCGCTCGGTGTAGGCTACGGTATGGGCGCCAACACAGGAATCCTTGTAAATGCGCCCCAGTTTATCCAGCTGATCTTCGGCGGCTCCGGTATTGTTCCGGCTGCGATGGTAGCGATTTTATTGAATATTGTACTTCCGAAAGAGGATTAAAAAATTGCCACCTTTATGGTGGCAATTTTTTTTAGAGCAACTGTCATATGAAATTGTTATGCTGCAAAAATGTCTCTGAATGAAACGCAGGTTATAGCTTTACCGGGCTCACCGCTGCATTGTCTTGCTCCATCCGTTTTAACTCCGGCAATACAGTGCAGAGCATTGTGATAAAGCAGAAGCTGCCGCCGATGACGTTGGACACCGGTTCGGCAAGGAAAACCCCATCTGTGCCCATGTGGAGTGTATAGGGCATCAGATAGGTTAACGGAACGACGATAAATACCTTTCGGAGCAGGGAGAAAAAAATCGCCTGCTTCTTTTTGTTTAAGGATTTAAAGGTTGTCTGACCGATATACTGCAGATCCATGAAAATAAAGGCGGCAAAATACTGTTTCAGCGCAGGAATGGCATCGGCAACCAGCACAGAGTCGGAGCTGAAAATCCGGATCAGCATACCGGGGGCGAGGATGATCAGGCTCCACATGATGGCAGTATAGCCGAAGACCATGAGTGCCATGACAATACCGGCGTTTTTGACACGGGACGGACGGCGGGCACCGTAATTATAGCTCAGGATAGGAGAGGTTCCCTCCGTGAGCGCGTAAATCGGCGTTTCCACGAGCTGTCGTACGCTGGAAACGATGGTCATGACGGAAATATAGATATCACCGCCGGTGACAGAAAGGACGTTGTTGCAGCAGATCGTAACGAGGCTGTTGGTCAGCTGCATGACGAAGCCGGAGGTGCCGAGGCTGACGATATTTTTTGCATAGCCGATACATTGGGAAAATTCTGCTTTCCGCAGAAAGCGAACCTTCAGCTCCGCCTTTTTCGTCAGGAAAAGCAGGACGAAAGAGGCAGAAAGCAGCTGGGAGAGCACGGTTGCAATTGCAGCGCCCTGCACGCCGAGGCCGAAAGCAAAGATAAAGAGCGGGTCGAGGAGCAGATTGGCAGCTGCGCCGATGGCGACGGAGCACATACCGACAAGGGAATATCCCTGTGCGTTGATAAAAGGATTCATGCCCACTGCGATCATGGAAGGCAGCGTGCCGATAAGATAGAGCATCATGTATGGATATGCATAGACTAAAGCATCTCCGGATGCGCCGAAGAGCACCAGAAGGGGGCGGGCAAAAACAAGGCCAATCGTCATCAAAAGGATGGCACTGACACATACCATTGTAAAAGATGTGTGCATGATGCGGTTTGCCTGTTCTGTTTCCTTTTTCCCTCGGTAAATGGAAAAAAGCGGAGCACCGCCGCTTCCAAAGAGGTTGGCGAATGCGCTGAGGATGACGATCAGCGGAAAGCACAGTCCCACTGCGCCGAGGGCGGCTGTGCCGCAGCCCGGGATACGGGCGATATAGATACGGTCTACGATGTTATAGAGCAGGTTCAAAATCTGGGCAACCAGCATGGGGAGGGCTGCTCCGAGAATGTTTCCGGTCACGGTTCCATTTTCAAAATCAATTCGTTTCATAAGTCTGGAACTTCCTTTTCTTTCGTATTCGTTCTCCAGTATAACAAGCTCCGTAGAGAAAGTAAATTCCGAGTTATAGGCTTCCGACAGAAATCTCTTAACACCAGAAATAAAATTTGAAATTTCCGGCATCAGGAAAAGAAAAGGATAGCGGAAAGCTCTGGATTGGTGTATGATGAGAAACAGTATGCTATTTTTAAATTATATGACAGGAGAAAGAAGAAAAATGTACTTATTTTTGCTTGCGCTGATTTATATTGCATTTATCAGTCTGGGACTGCCGGATTCGCTGCTTGGCTCCGGCTGGCCGGTCATGCACGCAGAGCTTGGCGTGCCGGTGTCGTATATGGGGATCATTTCCATGATCATTTCCGGTGGGACGGTTGTATCAAGCCTGTTTTCGGACAAAATGACCCGAAAATTCGGAACCAGAATCGTAACGGTTGCCAGCGTATTTCTGACCGTTATTGCACTGTTTGGATTTTCCTTTTCTTCGCAGTTCTGGATGCTGGCTGTTTTTGCAGTGCCCTATGGATTGGGAGCAGGTGCGATCGACTCGGCGCTAAATAACTATGTGGCGCTTCATTACAAAGCGAAGCATATGAGCTGGCTGCACTGCTTCTGGGGTGTGGGCACAGTTGTCAGCCCCTTTATCATGGGCTATGCACTGACGAACCGGACATGGAACAGCGGCTATCGCATCATTGGATTTTTGCAGCTGGCCATTGCCCTTCTTTTACTTGTGACGCTGCCGGTCTGGAATATCAACAAATCGGCAACGGAAACCGCTGGAAAGAGTGTCGGACTGGTGAGTGCACTGAAAATAAAGGGCGTTCCCTTTCTGCTGCTTGGTTTTTTTGCGTATTGTGCACTGGAGGCAACAGCAATGCAGTGGGCGAGCACCTACTTTGTAGAGGTAAAAGGAATTTCTACAGAGCGTGCGGCAACCTTTGCAGCTCTGTTTTACATCGGTATTACTTCCGGAAGATTTGCAAGCGGTTTTATTACGGATAAGCTTGGTGACCAGAAAATGATCCGACTGGGAACCGGAATTTTAATTTGCGGTATCCTGGTGCTGTTTCTTCCGATTGCGTCCTATCAGGCGGCGTTTGCGGCATTCCTTGTGATCGGGTTTGGCTGCGCACCGATTTATCCCTGCATCATTCATTCTACCCCGTCCAATTTTGGAGCAGAGAACTCCGGTGCGATCATCGGCATTCAGATGGCGAGCGCATACATTGGAACGACCTTTATCCCGCCGATTTTCGGTATCCTTGGAAATTCCATCGGATTTTTCATCCTGCCGCTATATCTGCTGGTGTTCGTGGCGCTGATGATTACGATGGTTGAGGTGACCTTCCGGATCACAAAAAACAGAAATTCTCTGTAAAATCGTGGTTTTTCGCCAATTTTTGTAAAAAAAGGAGTCAGAAATTCTCGGAAAGAGGAATTTCTGGCTCTTTTTTTGCGATGACAGTTTCTTGCAGGATCCAGCAGAATCAGCCTATAATGATGCCTGTAAAGAGGAACCAAACCGCTATTGCGAAAGGAAAAAAGATTGAAAAATAAAATTTTTCAATCGCGAGATTTGTGTCTGTGCGCACTTGATACAAACCCGACCTACGCAAAAAACGTGCGCAGAAATGAGGAAAACTATGGAACAGCTCAGCCTTACAGCAGGAAAAGAAAAAGAAAACGTGGTTCAAATCCTGACCGATCTGATGGAACATAATAGAGAATTTCAGATTATGATTACCGTTCCCGCCAGAGCGGCAGGCGAAGAAAACTCCCTGGAATATGTACAGGCAAAAGAAGCGCCAAAACGGGATCTGGAGCGGGATGTCACGAACATGATCCATGACATCGGCGTACCTGCACATATCCGTGGATATCAGTATCTGCGCGAAGCAATTCAGATGTCAGTCAAGGACATGGATATGCTCGGCTCGATCACAAAGACGTTGTATCCGGAAATTGCGAAAAAGTATGAAACGACACCGAGCAGAGTCGAGCGTGCCATTCGCCATGCGATCGAGGTTGCGTGGAACCGCGGCAGGATGGAGACGCTGGACGCGCTGTTTGGATATACGATCAATACGGGAAAGGGAAAACCGACCAACTCGGAGTTCATCGCGCTGATCGCGGATAAAATCCGGTTGGCGTACCGGGAGTAGATGTCATCCAGTGTTGGCTGCGTCCCGCGCTGTGTACCGCACTGGCGGAATGCGATGTCTACATGCAACCTGTACGTGTTACTCCTGCTTATCTATCCAGCGGTCAAATCGGGAAAGACTTTCCTTGCTGCCGGACAGGATCAAAATGTCGCCGGGGCAGAAGCGGTAGTTTGGATCGACGTGCTCGATCACCTGACCGTTATGCTCGATGGCGATGATGTTTAGACCAAACCGGGCTCGCAGATTCAATTCAACGACAGATTTCTGAACGAGGGCATCCGGGACGGACAGCTTGGTGATATTCAATTTTTCACTCAGCTGGATAAAATCCAGGACCCGGGAGTTGGAAAGCCTGGTTGCCAGGCGAATTGCCATATCACGTTCAGGATAAACGACCTGTGCACCGAGGCGTTTTAGAATCTCGCCATGTTCCGGGCTGGTGGCTTTGGCAATGACGGTCGGAATACCGAGGCTGACGAGATTTAATGTCGTCAGGATAGAGGATTCCATATGCTCGCCGATGCAGACGACCGCGATATCGCAGTTCTGGATACCGGTTTCTGCCAGGGTTTTTTTGTCCAGGGTATTGACAACGAGTGCATTTTCGGTCAGATCCCGCATCTCGCGGACCCGCTCTTCCTCGCGATCCATGACAAGCAGCTCTGCGCCGGAGCGTGCAAGCTCTGTCGCCAGCGCTTCCCCGAAGCGCCCAAGTCCGATAATACCGTATGCTATGGCATTTTTTTTCTTTTTTCCAAACATAATATCCTCATTTCTGAGCGGTTCGCTCGCATATTTTTCCAATAAGTTATGCAAAGATCTGCGCGGTATTCCTGAATTGTGATCTTGCGCAGTGCTGGCAGAATCTCTGCGTGCCGTGGACGGTCACTTACCCGATGGCAATTGTCCCCTCCGGGTAGCGGACGCGTTCCCCGATCGTAAAGTACCACAGCGATGCAACAGTCAGGGGTCCGAGTCTGCCGATGTACATCATAATAATAGAAAGAATCCGGCTCTGAGCGCTCAACTGCGATGTGATGCCGGTGGAAAGACCGGAGGTGCTGAAGGCACTGATCATTTCAAACAGTACATCCCGCAGGGAAAGCTGCGGATCAAAGATCAGCATCAGATAGGAGGCTGTCATAACCAAAAAGACAGCGAGCATACTGATGACGGAGGCCTTGCGGAATGCGTCCTTTGGGATCGCGCTGTGGAAGGCTCTTTCGGAATGGTTTGTTGCTGCGGAATAGATGCCGGAGAGCAGGACAAAAAATGTGGTGGTCTTGATGCCGCCGCCGGTGGACGCGGGAGAGGCCCCGATAAACATCAGTCCGGAAACGACCAGCAGACCTGCAGTAGAGAAATCGCCGAGGTTATAAGTGGAAAAACCGGCTGTCCGGGCGGAGACGCTGTAGAAAAAAGCGCCGAGCCAACTGATATTCTCTGTGAGTTTTAATAAAAGTGTTCCGAAAAGCAGCAGGGCAAATGTCGTGCTCAGCACAACCCGTGTGTGCATTGACAGGCGTTTCCAGGAAAAGTGTTTCTGGGGCAGCTCAAAAATGACCGGAAAGCCAATGCCGCCGGCGATTACCAGAGCACAGGTCACGAGATTTAGAAGCACATCCTTCTGATACGGAATCAGGCTTGTCCCGTTTCCGAGCACGTCGAAGCCGGAATTGTTAAAGGAAGCAACCGAATGAAACAGGCTTAAGCCTATGGCGCGAGGCAGCGGATAATCCCGGAAAAAGACAGGAAACGAAAGAAACGCGCCCAAAAGCTCAATGAGAAGAGTCGTATAAAAGATTGCTTTGACAAATCGGATCAGGCCTTTGCCGGAATCCAGGTTCATTGCATCACGGATAACACGGCGTTCTTTCAGATTGATCTTTTTGCCCATTGCGAGCATGATCCCGACACCGATGGAAGCGACACCCAGTCCTCCGATCTGGATCAGGCAGCAGAGGACAAACTGACCAAAGGGTGAAAAGGTACTGCCGGGGTCGATGACGTTTAAGCCGGTTACACAGACTGCGCTGGTGGCAGTGTAAAGCGCGTCAAGATAGGGCAGTGCGATACCGGGCTGCAGGCTGCAGGGCAGCATCAGTAAAAGGGAGCCAAGCAGGATGCAGAAAAGAAAACCGAGGGCAATGATACGCCCGGGGGAAAGCTTTTTCAAAAAGGTTGTCAAAGGCATAGGTTAAAAATCTCCGTTAAAATATAAAAATCAAAAAAGACACTGTGGAACCATGGATATCATTATAATCTATTTCGAAAAAAAGTTACAGTAAGGAAATCGGATTTTTAAGATTTTCTTGACAACAGAGTCAATCATGCATATACTTAACCAGTAAACAATTAACTAGTTAACAAGAGGGAAATGCGATGGAACAAGAACAAAATGCGAAGCACTGCGGGAATCCGACACCGGAAGGCAGGCTGTCATTTCTTTTTCGACGCACGGATCGGCAGCTGCGCCGTTGTATTGAAAAAAAGGTGAATCATACGGGAGTCTATCAGAGTCAGCACCGGCTTTTGATGCACTTAAATCATCATCCGAACTGTTCCCAGATCGAAATTGCGCGTGAAATGGAAATTTCGCCGGCGGCGGTTGCAGTTTCCTTAAAAAAGCTGGAAAGCGGCGGATACATTATGCGGGAAACCACAGAGTCTGACAGCAGGACACACCGGGTGACGATCACCAAAAAAGGACGCAGTGTCATTGAACGGAGTGAGCAGATGTTCTGGGAAACGGAAAAAGCGATGTTTGAAGGATTTTCAGAAGAAGAAATGCAGAGTCTCCAGCAGTTTTTAGAACGAATTTATGAAAATCTGCTGCGAGATCAGCAAAAGGAGGAATAAGGATCAAATGAAACGTTACGGAAAATATATCAGGCCCTACTGGTATGCGTTTATACTGGGACCGCTTCTGATGCTGACGGAGGTAGCAGGAGAAGTGCTGCTTCCTTCTTTTATGGCAGACATCATTAATATCGGGGCAGCCAATCATGATGTAGGCTACATCGTGCAGAAGGGCATTATCATGATCCTGACGGCGCTCATCATGATGGCCGGCGGCGTTGGAGGAGCATGGTTTGCATCGGTTGCGGCGATTAACTTCGGCGCAGGGCTTCGAAAGGATGCGTTCAAAAAAATCCAGACCTTCTCGTTTTCGGAAATCGACCGGTTCTCCACGGGCTCTCTGGTTACGCGTCTGACCAACGATATCACACAGGTGCAGAACCTGATCATGATGGCGCTTCGAATGATGCTTCGCGCCCCCGGCATGCTGATTGGCGCGATTATTATGGCGTTTTTGATGAATCGGGAGCTGGCGGCAGTCTTTCTGGTGATTCTGCCGGTTATGACAGTGGCGATCATCCTGCTTTTGCGCATTGCCTATCCCAGGTTTGAGTTTATGCAGAAAAAACTGGACGCGTTAAACTCCAATATTCAGGAGGTACTGACGAATGTGCGGGTCATCAAGTCCTTTGTCCGTGAGGATTATGAAAGTGCCCGTTTTGAAAAGTCGAACGCAGAGCTAAAGGAATCCAGCTTAAACGCGTTTAAGATTGCAATTGCACAGATGCCGCTGATGATGCTGTTCATGAACCTGACGACGCTGGTTGTGGTATGGCTTGGAGGCAATCAGATCCTGGGGGGAAAGATGCAGGTCGGCGATCTGACGGCATTTACAACCTATATTGTGCAGGTGCTGATGTCCCTGATGATGCTGGCAATGGTATTTTTGCAGAGTTCCCGGGCATTCGCGAGCGGACGCAGGATCAACGAAGTGATGGATACAAAAGTGAGTCTGACAGACGATCATGCAGCCTATCCGGAAGCAGTTGTAAAAAGCGGCAAGATCGAATTTCAGAATGTTTCCTTCCGGTATTACAAGGACAGTGCAGAAAAAGTGCTGGATCAGATCAATCTGACGATCGAGCCGGGACAGATGATCGGTATCATCGGATCGACGGGCTGCGGCAAGACAACGCTGGTGTCCATGATTCCGCGTCTGTACGATGTGGATGAGGGAAAGGTTTTGGTGGATGGTATCGACGTTCGGGATTATTCCCTGAATCATCTGCGGGAGGGTGTTGGCATGGTACTGCAGAAAAATGTACTCTTTTCCGGTACAATCGAAGAAAATCTGCAGTGGGGCGATGAAAATGCTGGCAAAGACCAGATTCGGAAAGCAGCAGAAAGTGCACAGGCGGAAGGCTTTATTCAAAAACTGGCAGATGGATACGATACGGAGCTTGGTCAGGGTGGCGTAAACGTTTCCGGCGGTCAGAAGCAGAGGCTGTGCATTGCCCGGGCCCTTTTAAAACGTCCGAAAATATTGATTCTGGACGACTCCACGAGTGCGGTGGATACAGCGACAGAAGCAAAGATCCGGGAGGCTTTTTCCACGACGCTGAAAGAGACAACAAAGCTGATCATCGCACAGCGGATCGGCTCTGTAATGGAAGCGGATCAGATCGTCGTGATGGACGAGGGAAAAATCGTCGGGCTTGGCAAACATGAAGACCTTCTGGAAACCTGTAAAGCCTATCAGGAAATTTACGACTCCCAGATGAAAAAGGAGGTGATCGCATAATGGACGAGCAGAGAAAGAAAAGACTGATTGCCAAATACAGCAAGAGCAGCGCAAAGATGCCTGGAGGATCCGGCGGTCCCGGAGGCCCGGGAGGTCCAAGACCTGGTCCTGGCGGCGGAAAAATGAAAGTCAAAAAGCCGCAGGATACCAAAAAAGCGATCGCGCGTCTGATGGGGTATCTTTCTGAAGATAAGGGACGGCTGATTTTCGTCTTTTTCTGTGTCATTGCCGGGACGATTGCGAACCTCGCAGGCTCCTATATGCTGCGTCCGATCATCAACGGATTGACCGGGGAGGGCAGCAGTGCACAGAAGCTTCTGCATTCGCTTCTGACCATGGCAGGAATTTATATCATCGGTGTCACAGCACAGTATCTGCAGCAACGGATTATGATCGGTGTTTCCCAGGGTGCACTGGAAAAAATCCGAAACGATTTATTTGTGAAAATGCAGCATTTGCCGGTTCGGTTTTATGATACGAACAACCACGGCGACCTGATGAGCCGTTATACGAACGACCTGGATGCGGTCGGAGATATGTTGAACAACACTGTACTTCAGATCATTTCCAGCGTGATCACTGTAGTCGGAACCCTAGGACTGATGCTCTACACGAACGTGTGGCTGACAATTGTGACGGTTGTGATGGTTCCGCTCATGATGAAAGCGGGCGGAGCAGTGGCAGGAAAGAGCCGGAAATTTTATCAGGCGCAGCAGGCAGCGATCGGTACTTTAAACGGTTATATCGAAGAAACGATGACGGGACAGAAGGTTGTAAAGGTGTTCTGCCATGAAAACGTTGCGGAGGAAGAGTTTGAATACTTAAACGACGATCTTCGCGGAAAACAGATTTTCGCTCAGTTTTTTGGAGGAATCATGGGACCGGTCATGGGCAACTTAAGCCAGGTCAGCTATTCCCTGACTGCGATGATCGGTGGTATATTATGCGTGCTGCAGGGCTTTGATATTGGCGGTCTGACTGTATTTGTCAACTATTCCAGACAGTTCTCCAGACCGATCAACGAGCTGTCCATGCAGATGAATACAATCTTTTCCGCTCTTGCGGGTGCAGAGCGTGTGTTCCAGGTGATGGATGAAGCGCCGGAAACTGCAGACGCAGCGGATGCGGTTGTTTTAAATCCCTGCAAAGGACATGTGGAGTTAAAGGATGTGACGTTTGGCTATGTGCCCGGTCATACGATTTTGAAGCATATTTCCCTGTATGCGAAACCGGGACAGAAGATCGCGTTTGTCGGCAGTACCGGCGCGGGCAAGACGACGATCACGAACCTGATCAACCGGTTTTACGAGATCGACAGCGGAGAAATCCTGATGGATGGCGTGGATATCCGCAAGGTTGGACGAGAAAACCTGCGCAGTAATATCGCAATGGTGCTGCAGGATACGCACCTGTTTACCGGAACGATCCGGGAAAATATCCGCTATGGCAGGCTGGATGCGACCGATGCAGAGGTCGAGCAGGCGGCAAAAATGGCCAGCGCACACTCCTTTATCATGCGTCTGGAAAACGGATATGATACGATGATCGAGGGAGATGGCGCAAACTTAAGCCAGGGACAGAGACAGCTGTTAAACATTGCCCGTGCGGCAATTTCCAAGGCGCCTGTCCTGATCCTGGATGAGGCAACGTCCTCTGTCGATACGAGAACCGAGCGACATATTGAGCATGGTATGGATCGCCTGATGGCAGATCGGACAACCCTTGTCATCGCCCACAGGCTTTCCACCGTTCGAAACGCGAATGCGATCATGGTATTGGAAAACGGCGAAATCATCGAGCGCGGCGATCACGATCAGCTGCTGGAACAAAAGGGAAGATATTACGAGCTTTATACCGGCAAGAAACAGCTGGCGTAAAAGATTTTAAAACAATAGAATGCACGCTCTGCGAGCATTCTATTGTCATGAACAAAAAAGAACCAGGATGCAGCTCATTGGCGTATGCCAACAGGCTGCAGCCTGGTTTTTTATGCAGTGCGCAGAATAATCTGATTCTATTTCGCCGGGAAGCGGTTTAAAATCGCCTCCAGGTATTCGGTACGAATAACAGCAGCAGCGGGAACAGCTCCAGGCGTCCGGCAAGCATGTCGAAGATCAGGACAAGCTTGGAAAAGTCGGAAAACATGGAAAAGTTTCCGCTCGGACCCACCAGGGAAAGACCGGGGCCGATGTTGTTCAGTGTCGCAGCAACTGCAGTAAAGTTGGTGATAAGATCGAAGTTATTCAGCGCGATCAGCAGCATGGAAAAGGCAAAAATAAAAAGGTAGACGCCCATGTAAACATTTGTGGAGCGGACAACCTCATGCTCGATCGCCTTGCCGTCAATCTGGATGCGGCGCACACTCCTGGGATGCAGCAGCTGGATCAGTTCTTTTTTTACCGTTTTCAGCATGATCAGGAAGCGGGAAACCTTAATGCCGCCGCCGGTACTTCCGGCACAGGCACCGACAAACATCAGCAGGACGAGGATGGTGCGGGAAAACTCCGGCCACAGGTCAAAGTTTGTTGTGGCATAGCCGGTTGTTGTAATGATGGAAGCAACCTGGAAAATCGTCTGCTGGAATGCCTGTGTAAAGCTGCTGAAATATCCGCGTACATTGAAGGTGATCGCGAGCGTCGCTGCAGCGATAATCAACAGATAGGCGCGGACTTCTTCACTTTCCCATGCCTGTCTGAATTTGCGGATCAGGATCAGGAAGTAGGCGTTAAAGTTGATGCCGAACAGGATCATAAAGATCGTGATAATGACCTGACAATAGGTGGAATAGCCTGCAATGCTGTCGTTTTTGATGCCGAAGCCGCCGGTGCCCGCCGTGCCGAGGGAGAGCGTGATGGAATCAAACAGCGGCATGCCGCCAAACAACAGGAGTAAAATCTCAATGATTGTCAGGACCATGTAAATCATGTACAAAATTTTTGCAGTGGATTTTACCTTCGGAACCAGACGGGTAACGGAGGGACCCGGGCTTTCTGCCTTCATCAGGTTCATATGGCTGCCGCCTGCGAGGGGAATCAGAGTCAGCAAAAAGACCAGAACACCCATACCGCCGATCCAGTGCGTAAAGCTGCGCCAGAACAGCAGACAGTGAGGAAGCGCTTCCACGTCTGTCAGAATGCTTGCACCGGTTGTTGTAAAGCCGGAAACGGTTTCAAACAGCGCATCGACCGGATTGGGAATATAACCGGAAAGTACAAAGGGAAGTGCACCGACACAGCTTAATACGATCCAGCAAAGTGCAGTCGTGGCAAACCCCTCACGCAGGTAGAATACACGGTTTTTCGGCTTCCTTATAACCAAAGGAAGACCGATCAGCAGGCATAACAGGACAGCAGCAACGAGTGACCAGCCGCTGCTTTCCTGATAGATCAGGGCCACCAGACAGGAGGGAAGCATAAAGGCCGCCTCCAGATTTAAAATCCAGCCGATAATATAAAAAATAATAGAATAGTTCATCGGGCGTACCTATTTTCTCAGGATATCCAGGATATCGCCGAGACCTTTCTGAGTGGTAACGATGATGACAGTGTCACCGACCTGGATCGTATCCTGACCACGGGGAATCCAGGTTTTACCCTTTCGGTTGATGCTGCCGATCAGCAGGTTGGATTTTAATTTCAGCTCTGCCAGCGGAATATCCGTGACGGCAGAGGTATCATGGATGGCAAATTCCAGCGCCTCTGCGCGTCCGTCCAGAATTTGATACAGCGTCTCGACGTTACTGCCGATGGAATTGGACATCGCGCGGACATACTGTAAAATATAGTCTGCCGTCAGATGCTTAGGATAAATGACGCTGCCGATATCGAGGTTGTTGATAATCTCGGTAAAGGCGATTTTTGTCACCTTTGTGATGAGTTTTGCGTTGGAGTTTGCCTTGGCGAACAGAGAAAGCAGGATATTCTCCTCATCCAGACCGGTTAAGGTCAAAAAGGATTCTGCTTCGGAAAGACCTTCTTCCAACAGCAGCTGCTTGTCCGTTCCGTCTCCATAGATGATGGTGGAATCAGGTAAAAGCACGCTCAGCTGTTCGCAGCGGTCGCGGTTATTTTCCACGATGCGGACGTTGATATTCATCGCCTGCAGGAGGTTTGCTGTGTAATAGCCGAGCTTTCCGCCGCCGACGATCATCGCGTTTTTGACCTGACCGGTTTTAAAGCCGATGTGCTTGAAAAAGGTGGAGGCATTCTGAGGGGAAGCGATGATGGACAAGAGATCGTTGTCCCGCAGGATAAAATTACCATCCGGGATCGCGATCAGGTCGCCGCGCTCTACGGCGCAGATTAAAATGTCGCTGTTTGTATGGGAGCCGATCTGGCTGACCGGCATGTTATTTAAGTGAAACTCCGGTTTGATGCGGAATTTTAACAGCTCCACGCGTCCTTTTGCAAAGGTGTCGATTTTGATCGCGGAGGGAAAACGCAGCAGACGGGAAATTTCCGTTGCGGCGGTCAGCTCTGGATTGATAATCATGGAGATGCCGAGCTTTTCCTTGATGAATCCGATTTCCTTATTATAAATCGGATTGCGGACGCGGGCGATGGTATGGCAGTTGCCCGCCTTTTTGGCAATCAGGCAGCAGAGCAGGTTTAATTCGTCGGAACCGGTCACTGCAATTAACAGATCGGCTTCTTCAACGCCCGCCTCCTGCTGGATATTGACGCTGGCACCGTTTCCAAGAATGCGCAAAGCATCCAGCTCTTCCGGGATGGAGGAGAGCTTCTGGGAGGATTCATCTATCAGTACGACATCGTGTTTTTCAGCAGAAAGCAGTTCCGCCAGTGTCAGGCCGACCTTGCCGCAGCCAATAATAATAATTTTCATGTTAGCCTCATCTTTTGAACTTGTTATTCGTCGTGTGTAAGGAGCAGATTTGCGGCTGTTCCTCACAGTTCACCCGCGCCATTCGCAAAAGCGCATCCTCGATGCTTTCCGCTGCTTCGCAGCTCATTTTTGCTCATGAAATGGCGCTCCCTTCATAGCTTTCTGGACACAGATTCTCATGTGAGCATGGAATCTGTGTCCAGAAAGCTATGAGTGAACTGTAACTCATTATAGCACGACGCAAATTTATTGCAATTGCAAAAAATATTCTTGACAAAAATTTAATTCTTCCCTATAGTGTACATAGTACACGGACAAAGATGAGGAAGAAGAAGAGTACGTTTACCCGGCTGACAGAGAGGGTCCCGGATCGCTGAAAGGAGACCTGAGCAAAGGAGAACGGAATGTGGCTTTGGAATCGGAGAGCTGAATGCGCAGCTGCGTGGTAAGCTTTCACGGTAGTCCCCGTTATCGGACAGCGGTTCTAGAGGAATGACCGCGACAAGATTCCGAAACAGCTGGCGGCGCAGTCTCTGCAGCAGATCAGTTTTTCCGGAAAACAAAGGTGGTACCGCGTTTGGATTCAGACGCCCTTTGGCAGAGTTTTCTGTCGAAGGGCGTTTTTTATCGTATAGGAAACTTCGTTTCCATAAGATAAAAAAAGCTCCGCGAGGATGCGCACTCGGCGCAAGGGGAGATGGTTGCCGAAGCAACCGCGCCTCGGCGCGAGAATGTGCCAAGGCACATTCTTTTTCATCGTATAGGAAACTTCGTTTCCATAAGATAAAAAAAGCTCCGCGAGGATGCGCACTCGGCGCAAGGGTAGATGGTTGCCGAAGCAACCGCGCCTCGGCGCGAGAATGTGCCAAGGCACATTCTTTTT
>QUKC01000004.1:89377-206660 GCA_003481005.1 Firmicutes bacterium TM09-10
GCGCGAGAATGTGCCAAGGCACATTCTTTTTTCATTCGCAGGATTTCTGATTTTTTCTCTCGGCGTCCCAAAGCCCTATAGCGGCAAAAATGAAAATGGAGGAAACAATGAGCAAGGAACTGGCAAAAACCTATGATCCCCATGGCATTGAGGATCGTCTGTACCAGAAATGGCTGGATAAGAAATATTTTCATGCGGAAGTAGACGAGAGCAAGAAACCGTTTACCATCGTCATTCCGCCCCCGAATATCACTGGACAGCTGCATATGGGGCATGCGCTGGACAATACCATGCAGGATATTCTGATCCGTTTTAAAAGAATGCAGGGATATAATGCGCTCTGGCAGCCCGGAACAGACCATGCGAGCATCGCGACAGAGGTTAAAATTATCGAGACCCTCAAAAAAGAAGGCATCGATAAGCGTGACCTCGGCAGAGAAGGATTTTTAAAGCGCGCCTGGGAATGGAAAGAGGAATACGGTGGGAGAATCATCAATCAGTTAAAGAAGCTGGGCTCCTCCTGTGACTGGGACAGACTCCGTTTCACGATGGACGAAGGCAGTAATCAGGCTGTTACAGAAGTATTCTGCCGCATGCATGAAAAAGGCTGGATTTACAAAGGAAACAGAATCGGCAACTGGTGTCCTGTCTGCAAAACTTCTATTTCTGATGCAGAGGTTGTATACGAAGAGCAGGCTGGTCATTTCTGGCATATTAAATATCCGCTGATCGATGAAAACGGAGAGGTAAGCACGACAGAATTTCTGGAATTTGCGACCACCCGTCCGGAAACCATGCTGGGCGACAGTGCGGTTGCAGTTAACCCGTCCGACGAGCGTTATCAGCATCTGGTTGGCAGAAAGGTTCTGCTGCCGATCGTAAACCGTCAGATTCCGATTGTTGCGGACTCCTATGTAGATATGGAATTCGGTACCGGCGTTGTAAAGATCACTCCGGCACATGACCCGAACGACTTTGAGGTAGGAAAACGTCATAATCTGGAGCAGATCAATATCTTAAACGATGATGCAACCATCAATGAAAACGGCGGTAAATTCGAAGGCATGGATCGCTATGAAGCGAGAAAAGCCATTGTGAAAGAATTAGATGATATGGGTCTGTTAGTCCGGATCGAAGACTACAGCCATAATGTAGGCACCCATGACCGCTGCGGCACGACCATCGAGCCTATGATCAAAAAGCAGTGGTTTGTAAAGATGGACGAGCTGATCAAGCCCGCAGTAAAAGCAGTTCAGGATAAGGAAATCCGTCTGATTCCGGAACGCATGGAAAAGACCTACTTCAACTGGACGGACAACATCAAAGACTGGTGTATTTCCAGACAGCTGTGGTGGGGACACAGAATTCCGGCTTATTACTGCGATTCCTGCGGCGAAACCGTGGTAGCGCGCACCGAGCCGACTGTTTGCCCGAAGTGCGGCGGCACACATTTTACACAGGATCCCGATACGCTGGATACCTGGTTTTCATCCGCGCTGTGGCCCTTCTCCACCCTCGGCTGGCCGGAAAAGACGAAGGAGCTGGAATATTTCTATCCGACTGATGTGCTCGTAACCGGTTACGATATCATTTTCTTCTGGGTTATCCGTATGATTTTCTCCGGATATGAACAGATGGGCGAAAAACCGTTTAAAACAGTACTGTTCCACGGACTTGTAAGAGACTCTCAGGGACGCAAGATGAGCAAATCCCTCGGAAACGGTATCGATCCGCTGGAAATCATCGACAAATACGGTGCGGACGCACTGCGCCTGACGCTGATCACCGGCAACGCGCCCGGCAACGACATGCGTTTCTACATGGAGCGTGTAGAAGCGAACAGAAACTTTGCAAACAAGGTATGGAACGCATCCCGTTTCATCCTGATGAATATGGAAGGCAAGGAAGTTCCTGCGGATGCGTCTGCGTATCTGGAGCCTGCCGATAAGTGGATTCTCTCCCGTCTGAATAACGTCGTAAAAGAAGTGACCGACAACATGGAAAACTTCGAGCTGGGTGTTGCCGTACAGAAGGTTTATGACTTTATCTGGGATGAATTCTGCGACTGGTATATCGAGATGGTAAAACCCCGTCTGTATGCGACGGACGATGCCGACAGCCAGAACGCTGCACTGTGGACGTTAAAAACTGTCCTGATCGACGCTTTAAAACTTCTGCATCCGTATATGCCTTTTATTACCGAAGAAATCTTCTGCACACTGCAGTCCGAAGAGGAATCCATCATGATTTCCTCCTGGCCGGTTTATCAGCAAGAGAGACACTTCGAGAAAGAAGAGCAGGAGATCGAAATCCTCAAGGAAGCTGTCCGCGGCGTCCGCAACGTCCGTACCAGCATGAACGTTCCGCCTTCCAGAAAAGCCCATGTTTATGTGGTAAGCGACCAGAAAGAGCTGCAAAATACCTTCGAGGAGGGCAAGCTGTTCTTTGCATCCCTGGCGAGCGCATCCGATGTGACCTGTCAGGCGGACAAGACAGGTATCGCAGAGGACGCGGTATCCGTTGTGATCCCGAACGCAACGCTTTACATTCCATTTGCAGAGCTGGTTGATCTTGCAAAAGAGATCGAGCGTCTGGAAAAAGAAGAGAAGCGCCTTGAGGGCGAGCTTTCCAGAGTAAATGGCATGCTGCACAACGAGCGTTTCATGAGCAAGGCTCCGGAAAGCAAGATCGCAGAAGAGCGCGGCAAGCTGGAAAAATACACGCAGATGATGGAACAGGTAAAAGAACGGTTAGGTCAGCTGCGCAAGTAAGCGGGAAGAGACACGATTTCAGCGAAATATGTTTTCTTATTAATAGAAAAGTGCAGGGCGGTTTTGTGAAAAAGGCAGAGCCGCTCTGTTTTTGTTCATGCAACGCTGCATTCCTGTAAACCGGGCGGGATTGCAGCATGTCCGCAGTTTCTGACGAAAAAACGCGAAAATGCGAAGTGCTTTCCTGAATTTCCGGAAAAATTAGATTGATTTTTTTGTGTGCCCTGCGTATTATAATGGTATTGAATCCATGAGGATAAGAGCAGATAAGCGGGAGGATGCACATGATCAACTTTGAAGAAGAATTGAAAAAGTTCCATCCCAGCCTTGAAATCGATGAGGCGGAGGATGTGATTATAAACCACAATATGACAGACTTTACGGATATTCTGGTAGACATGGTCAAAGAGCAGGAAAAAGAAATGACCGATGCCGCCGGGAAGAAAGAGTAAAGGAGCAAATATATGCAGTGTTATAATTGTGGAGCAGATCTGACAGAAAAGAATTTCTGCACGAACTGCGGGGCAGATGTTTCGAGATATAAGAAGCTTCTGAGCATTTCCAATTACTATTATAATGACGGGTTGGATAAAGCCGGTGTCCGGGATCTTTCCGGGGCGATCGAGAGCCTGAAGCTGTCGTTGAAATTCAACAAATATCATATCGAGGCGAGAAACCTCCTGGGATTGATTTATTTTGAAATGGGCGAGACTGTTCCGGCGCTGAGTGAATGGGTCATCAGTAAAAACCTTCGCCCGGAGAAAAATATCGCGGATGATTACATCAACGCAGTGCAGAAGAGTCCGACGCAGCTGGAAGAGTTTGCACAGATGAGCCGGAAATATAATCAGGCGCTCAACTACTGTTATCAGGACAGCAAGGATCTGGCGCGGATTCAGTTGAAAAAGGTGCTTTCCGACCATCCGAATTTTGTACAGGCACATCTGCTTTTGGCGCTTTTGTACATGGATGCGGCGGACTGGGAGAAAGCGCGCAAGGAGCTGACCCGCTGCCTGCGGATCGACTGCGCGAATACGACGGCGCTTCGGTATATGCATGAAGTGGACATTGCGTTAAAAACCGATGACGACGGGAAATTTATCCGCAAACAGGGAAAGGGCGAGGAAGTCGTCAAATACCAGAGCGGCAATGAGACGATTATTCAGCCGATCAGCCAGATAGAACCGAAAAAGAGCTTTGGGTGGCTGTGGGGAACGCTCGCAGGTCTTGCGGTCGGTGTAGCGGTATCCTGGTTTTTGATCCTGCCTGCGCGAGTACAGATTGCACAGACGGAGTTAAACAATAAGCTGACAGCAGTCGGGGAAGAAGCCGACCGCAAAAATGCAGAGATTTCCAGCTTAAATCAGCAGATAGAGACGCTGACTAAGGAAAATGACGAGCTGACGGCGCAGAACGGCAAGCTGTCCGGCGCGGACGGCAGCATGAGCGCGGTAGAAGCGTTGTTGAATGCGGCAAGTGTCTATATGGAGAAGCCGGACGATATCGAAGCACTTTCCGAAGCGGTGGACAAGATCAGCCGCGATGCGATGGAGAGCAGCGACACCTCCGAGGCGGCGCGTAAGCTCTATCAACAGCTTTTGCAGGATACTGGCACAGACCTTGCAGCGAACTATTATGACACTGGCTACAAGGCATATCGTTCCGGGGATTATGAGACGGCGATTGAAAACCTGACGAAAGCGGTTTCCTATGATGAGACGAACAGTGAAGCGCTTTATGCGCTGGCAAATTCCTATCGCGACAACGGCAACAAGCGCCAGGCGAAGGAAACCTACCAGAAGGTAATTGAACTGTTCCCGAACACGGAAAAAGCAACCCAGTCCCAGCGCGCGCTGGATCAGCTGGACAATTAAAAGGCGATAATTTAAAAAGGATTTTACAAAAGAGGATGAAAAGCACAATAGCTTTTTGTCCTCTTTTTGCTATCTACAGATTCCGAATGTTTGCAGATTGCCGTGCGGCAATCCGGGGATATCTATTTCAAGGTTAAGGTTCCCAAGCCGTTTGTGCCTGCACGAAATTTTATATAGAAAAAGGAGAGTAGCATGGAAGAGGATTATAAAATTATCGATCACTATCTGATGATCCGCCTGCCGGAAGAAATCGACCACCACAGCTGCAGCGTGATCTGCAGGAGGGCGGATCACATGATGTTGGACAACAGCGTCAGCCACATCGTGTTTGATTTTTCCGATACAAAATTTATGGACAGCTCCGGCATCGGCGTATTGGCGGGGCGTTACCGCAAGATTTCCTGTTTTGGAGGCAAGGTGTATGTGATTCACGCCAACCGGCGCATCCGGAAAATTTTGGAAATGTCGGGCATCGGCGATATCGTGGAGATGATAGATCAGGAGGAAAAGATTGAAAAACAATAGAATACACGCTCTGCGAGCATTCTATTGTCATGAATAAAATTTTTCAATCGCGAGATTTGTGTCTGCGCGCACTTGACACAAACTCGGCATGCGCAAAAAGCGTGCGCAGAAATGAGAGGAAAGCATGAATAACATGAAAGTGGAATTTGAAGCCCTGCCGGAAAACGAAGGCTTTGCGAGGGTTACTGTGGCGGCGTTTTTAACGCCCTTAAATCCGACACTGGAAGAGATCGAGGACGTCAAAACTGCCGTTTCGGAGGCAGTTACAAACGCAGTCATCCACGGATATAAGGAGCAGGGAGGAACGATTGAAATTTCCTGTGTGCTGGAAAAGGATCTTTTGAAAATGGAAATCACCGATCAGGGCTGCGGGATCGAAAATGTGGAACAGGCGATGGAGCCGATGTTCACGACGCGCCCGGATCTGGGACGTTCCGGTATGGGATTTTCTTTTATGGAAGCGTTTATGGATTGCCTGGAGGTGGAATCGACCGTGGGGCAGGGGACGCGTGTGATCATGGAAAAGAAACTGGGAAATGCGCCGTGGGTCAGTGATCCGGATCAGGAAGAGGAGTAGCACATGGAAATATCAGTATTGATCGAAAAGGCGCAGGCAGGAGATGCGTCTGCCAGAAAAATACTGATAGAAGAAAATCTGGGACTGGTTCACCATATTGTGAAACGGTTTGCAGGGCGGGGATACGAGGTAGAGGATCTGTTCCAGACCGGAACGATCGGACTGATGAAAGCGATTGATCATTTTGATTTAAGCTACGATGTCAAATTTTCTACATATGCGGTTCCTCTGATTGCAGGAGAGATCCGGCGTTTTCTGCGCGATGATGGACCGGTCAAGGTCAGCCGGTCATTAAAGGATGCGAATTATAAGCTGCGGCAGGAGGCTGCGCGCATTCAGACGCAGGAGGGACGCGACCCGACGCTGCGCGAGCTGTGTGAAAAAACAGGAATCGCCTATGAAGACGCGGTCATGGCGGTCGCTGCAGCCGGGGAGGTTGAATCGCTGTCAAAGCCGGTCTATGAGGGGGATGGAAAAGAGATCGCGCTGATGGATCAGCTTGCGGCACGGTCTGCAGACAACACCTGGGAGGACGCAGAAAAGAACCGGCTGGTAGACCGGATGCTGTTAAAACAGCTTATAGACGAGCTTCCCGAACAGGAAAAAATCCTGATCCGGCTGCGCTACTACGAGGATCAGACGCAGGCCCAGATCGCCCAAAAACTCGGTATCAGCCAGGTGCAGGTTAGCCGGATGGAAAAGAAAATCCTGATCCGCATGCGAGAGCGGTCGGGGGTGTAGGACAGCGATGAGGACTGCATAGCTGTAGAAAGCGCTCGGCAGCAGCGATGGCAGCAGGGCAGTGCGTAGAACCAGCTGGCGGCAGATGGTGCGATTTTTGCAGACAGTCTGAAAAAGAAAAAACGTCTGATCTGTATAACTTTTTTTGCCCGGGTGCATACTGTGTGAAACAGGAGGAACATACAGATGCCGAAAGAAGTGCTGTATTTAAAGCTTGAGCAAAACGCAGAGCTGTCCGGTGAAAGCGTGCATATCAGCGATCTTGGAAAATTATATTGTAAAACACAAAGCGTGCAGAATCGATGCAGAACGCTTCCTGTTTTCCGATTTGAGGAAAAAGATAAGGGGCGCCGGGTGGTCAGCGCGCTTTTTGTGATTTCGCTTTTGCAGCAGGACAATCCGAATCTGGAGGTGGAAAGCATCGGCGCGCCGGAAACGGTGGTGGAGCAGGTAAAAGTCAGTCGTTATCCGGGCTTCTGGCAGGTGTGTAAAATCGTCTTTGTCTGCTGCATCTGCTTTTTTGGCGCAGCGTTTACGATCATGGCGTTTCATAACGACATCGGGATTCGCGAGGTGTTCGGGCAAATTTACGAGCTTTTGACCGGACAGGAGCCGCAGTCGGTTACAGCGCTGGAAATCGCGTATTCGATCGGGCTGGCACTTGGCATTTTGGTTTTTTTCAACCATATCGGTGGGAGGAGGATTACGTCCGATCCGACACCGATCGAAGTGGAAATGCGTAAATATGAAACGGACGTCAATCAGGCATTGACAGAAACTGCAGATCGGGAAAAAAAGACGCTGGACGTCTGAAAGGGGGAAAATTGTGATTTTATCGAAGCTTTTGCCGGTGGTTGTCGGACTGGGCGCAGGCATTCTCGTTTCGGCAGGCGTTTTTACGGTGCTGCTTTCTGTAGGACTTGTGCCGCGCTTTGCAGGAAAGACCCACACGGGGGGAAAAATTTTTCTGTACGAGGAAATGGTTGTCTTTGGAACGCTCGTCGGCTGTCTGGCAAGCGTATTTCCGGGTGCAGTAATTTTTGGCAGGGAATGGTTGCAGAAAAGGTTGGAAGCGGGAGCGGCTTTTGAGTGGCTGGTTCTGACGGCGGAAGCCCTGACCGGTCTGTTTGCCGGAATTTTCGTCGGCTGCCTGGCACTTGCAATTGCAGAAATGCTGGACTCCATTCCAATTCTGACGCGTCGAATCGGTTTTCGGCACGGACTCGGGCTGATGGTGATTTCCATTGCGATGGGAAAAGCAGTTGGAAGCCTGTTGTATTTCTGGCATCCTATTTTTGTTTTTCGGTAAAAATTCCGTTATAAACGATGGATCGTGCAGCAGATTCAGATTCGGAAAGGAACAGCTTATGGAAAATTATCAGACAGATCAGTCTTTTCAGAAACAGTATGAAAAATATGTCAAACAGGTGACGCCGACACACAATCTTGCATTGCAGATGCTGCATGCATTTGTGACGGGCGGTGCAATCTGCACGGTAGGACAGATTATTTTGAACGTTGCGAAGTCAAACGGATTGGACGATGCGGCAGCAGGAAGCGTGTGTGCGATTCTGCTCGTTCTGGCAAGCGCACTTCTGACTGGCTTTAACATTTATCCGTCTCTGGTAAAGTGGGGCGGGGCGGGGGCGCTGGTTCCGATTACCGGTTTTGCCAATTCCGTAGCTGCCCCGGCGATTGAATTTCAGAAGGAGGGACAGGTATTCGGAATCGGCTGCAAAATCTTTACGATCGCCGGACCGGTTATTTTGTACGGAATTTTCGTCAGCTGGGTGCTTGGACTGATCGGATGGATCGGTTCGCTTTTATAATTTTCCTGCGAGCAGGGAATCAGTCTGCAAAATGCTGCGGGGGAATGTTGTTGAAACGATGCCGTTCACCCGCGCCATTCGCAAAATCGCAGCTTCGCTGCTCCCCGCTGCTTCGCAGCTTCTTTTGCTCATGAAATGGCGCTCCCCTCGTGCCTTCTTACAGACTGATTTTCCTGCGAGCAGGAAATCAGTCTGTAAGAAGGCACGGGTGAACTTAGTCGATCACATGGTGCTGCAGCCACTTGCGGGAGTGGAAGCGGAGCATGAAAACGACCGCGCGCACGCTCCAGTCCGCGAACATGCCGATCCAAACCGCGATGGGACCGAAGCCACAGAAGCGGCATAAAAAGATGCACAGGCTTACCCGGCACAGCCACATGCTGGCGCAGGAGGTAATCATGGAAAACTTCACATCGCCGGCTGCGCGCATGCCGTAGGCGGGAATAAAGGAAAGCACCCACGAAATCGGTTTGGTGATGGTAATAAATGAGACCATCTGCAGGCAGAGGCGGGCGCTTTCTGCTTCCATGCCGCCGAGGATAGTGACAGGCTTTGCGAGCAGATAGACGACGGCACAGGAGATGAGGATGACGATTTCCGAAAGCCAGGACAGCCTTTTGATGTAATAAATCGCTTCATCTTTCCGCTTTGCACCGATACACTGACCGACGACGGTCATCAGTCCGATGCCGACACCCATGGCGGCGATTCCGTTTAACGCCTCCAGGATACTGGTCATTGCCTGCGCAGCGATGGCAACCGTACCGAGAGTGGAGACGGTTGACTGAATGGCGAGCTTACCGAACTGGAACATGCTGTTCTCAATTCCGGATGGAATACCGATGAATAAAACGCGTTTGATCAAAGACCAGTCCGGACGGATAGAAAAGTAGTTGCGTACATAAATCTGTTCTGCAGGGTTTCTCAGCTGCCAGATCACGACGATCGCACAGAAAATACGGGAAACCAAGGTGGAAATTGCCGCGCCGGCGACGCCCATGCCAAAGACGAAGATCAGGATCGCATTTCCTCCGATATTTAAGAAGTTGGAAAGGATGGAAATCGTCATAGGCCCTTTGGTGTTGTTTTGTGCACGCAGAATGGAAGCACCTGCATCGTATAGACCGATGAATGGGAACGACAAAAGCGTGAAGAAAAAGTAAATCTGGGAGTTTGCCATAACGTCCGTGTCTACAGTGCCGAAAATCAGACGAAGCAGCGGAAAACGGAAGATCAGGCATAAAAGCGACAGCGAACAGGAAAGGACGAGCATAACGAAAAGCACCTGCTCTGCGGAACGCTTCGCCTTTTTCAGGTTCTGACTGCCGAGGTACTGGGAGCAGAGGATCGCGCCGCCTGCCGCCAGCGCGGAGAGCGCCTGAATCACTAAAATGTTGATTGCATCAACGAGAGAAACTGCGGAAATTGCAGCGGAGCCGACGTTGCTGACCATCATCGTGTCGGCGGTTCCCATTAGGGAAGACAGAAGCTGCTCGACCATGATGGGGACAAGCAGCGTCCGAAGCTGTTTATTGGTGAAAAGATGTTGCGTTGTTGTTTGTTTTTTTGTGTTCACGAAAAAATCATGCGCCTCCTGAAATATTGGAAAAATCTGCGGAAAATAAAAAACCTTCTGTATCATAGCAGAAAATAAAATGGATGAAAATAGGGAAAACAGCTCATTTTTTACAGAAGAAGAATGTCTTTTATGCTGTTAGAAAAACTACAGATGTGGTAAGATGAAAAAGATACTACTGTGGCACCCTTCCGGGAAAGAGTGCCGGCAGAAAGTGGATGAAAAATCCGGAGACATGAGGGATGAGAGATGAATGAGAAAGTACAACAGACAAAAACCGGAAATGCGCTGCAGCGTTTCCTGAAACGGAAAAACATTATTTTTTCGGCAAAACGTTATGGAATCGATGCGCTGGGTGCGATGGCGCAGGGATTGTTTGCGTCGCTTTTGATCGGCACAATTATCGGAACGCTGGGAGAGCAGATCGGAAGTCAGGTGCTGGTGGACGCCGGAGGCTTTGCAAAAAGCGTGGCCGGACCGGCGATGGCAATTTCGATCGGCTATGCACTGCAGGCACCGCAGCTGGTATTATTTTCCCTGCTTGCAGTCGGGGCGGCAGCCAATTCGCTGGGCGGGGCGGGCGGACCGCTTGCAGTTTTGATCGTTGCGATTGTGGCGGCGGAATGCGGCAAGGCGGTTTCCAAGGAAACGAAGATTGATATTTTAGTCACGCCTCTGGTGACAATCCTTTCCGGAGTGCTGCTGTCGATGTGGTGTGCGCCGACAATCGGAGCTGCTGCGAGCGCAGTCGGAAGCCTGATCATGTGGGCGACGGAGCTGCAGCCGTTCTTTATGGGTATTTTGGTATCGGTTATTGTAGGTGTTGCGCTGACGCTGCCGATCAGCTCTGCAGCGATTTGCGCGGCGCTGAACTTAACCGGGCTTGCCGGGGGTGCGGCAGTTGCGGGCTGCTGTGCGCAGATGGTCGGCTTTGCGGCGATGAGTTTCAAAGAAAACAAGTGGAGCGGACTAATTTCTCAGGGATTGGGCACAAGTATGCTGCAGATGGGCAATATCGTAAAAAATCCGCGCATCTGGATTCCACCGACGCTGGCGGCAGCCATCACCGGACCGATTGCGACCTGTCTGTTCCGGCTTCAGATGAACGGACCCGCAGTTTCCTCCGGAATGGGAACCTGCGGACTGGTGGGACAGATCGGCGTTTATACCGGCTGGCTGGAAGAAATTGCAGCGGGCAGTCGGAGTCAGATTACAGCGTTTGACTGGATCGGCATGATCTTGATCTGCTTCGTGCTTCCGGCGGTGCTGAGCTTGGTGTTTGGGCAGATTTTAAGAAAAATCGGCTGGATCAAAGAAGATGACCTGAAGCTGTAAAGCATTTGGACAAGAATGCAGCATTCAGATAAAAGCGTTATCAGAGGAAAGACTGCTGCATTTACGGCAGAAAAGGAGGGTATATGATTTCTGAAAAAAAGAGCGGGGCGCCGTACTTAAACGTCTGGTTCGGCAATTTTTACCGGCCGGCGTATGACGATGAGGCATTTGTCGCAGAGGGGATGGAGCTGTTAAAAAAGTTCGGCTTCAACAGTGTTTTGCTGGATTCCAAGGACTGGGAGGATTTTCGGGAGCGCTATGGGGGAAAGCCTGCGAGCCAGTTTGTTGGCATGCAGGAGTTTATGATGGAGCAGATCAAAAAGCAGGGGATGAGTCATACATTTCTGGCGATTTATCTGAATGCGGATAATCTGTACCCGAATATTCGTTTCAGCCCGCCGGTGTTCGGGGAATCTGTTGTGACGGCAAAAGGCAAGGACGGCCGCTGGTATCGTTATTGGTCGGAGAAAGCTCAGGAGACGATGACGGAGCACGTTTCGCAGCTTTTAGAGATGTACGGCGAAAATATGACCCGGATCGAAGTGGACGGGGAAGAAAAAAAGCCGCTGTGCAGCATGTGGGATCCGGTCGTTGCACCGAGCTTCGATGAGGATGGAAAAAAGCGCTACCGCAGCTGGCTTGAAAAGCGTTATAACGGAGATATTGAAACCTTTAACCGTTTCTACAAAACGGAAGCAAACAGCTTTGAAACCATCGAACCCGAGCAATATTGGTTTGAACTGCGTTATCCTGGAAAAAATGGTTTTTCGGAAAAAGAGCTGAAAGACCGGGACGAAAAATGCCGCGTATGGATGGACAACCAGCGCTGGAAAAGCGACGAGCTGGTGCTTTATTTTGAAGCGATGCAGAAAAAGCTCCATGCACTTGATCCGCAGCTGTATCTGTGCCCGGATTTGAGCCAGTGGGGATATTTTTTGAACGTGGATGGAAGCTTTTTAACCGGTGCAGGGCTTTCTGATCTGTGGGATACGGCGGTGCGAGGCGCTGATTTTTACCGGATTGCCCCGTATGTGGATGCAGCGCATTTTATTTCTGTGCCGGTGCTTCCAAACGGAGACCCGGACTGCTATGTGACAGCATGTCAACATAGCATGATGCGGAATATGAATCGTGGCAGATCCTTTGTCGGCGGCATTTACTGGGGAAGATTTGTTTATAATGACCTGTATGCGTGGATTTCTCCATGTGAGGCGGTCGCCTCGATGGCGGCGTCCGGAGCCTCCGGATATGCGTCTTACGGCATGTGCGGATTAGACGACGGCGGTGTGTTACACCGGATGCCGGAAGCGTTCTGCAGGTCTTTAGAAGAAGGCAACCGCTGGTGGAAAGAGGTTGTTATGAGGCTCGGAGTGAGAAAGGCTGCAAAGGCAGCAGTGCTGTTCCCGTCTGCGATGGCGCTGGCAGAGACGTTTGGCACGGAGCACAATCATGACAGGCGGCTGGATCTTCTGGGCTGGTATAAGGCGTTGGAGGACTGGCAGATCGATGTCGACGTTGTAGATGGCAGTATTTTCAAGGATCAGACGGCAGATCAGTACGAGGTGCTCGTGCTTGCGGCAAATGATTGCTATGCCCTTGACCCGGATTCTGAACTGGAGCAGGGCATTGCAGCGTGGGTAAAAAATGGCGGAATGCTGCTGCACGGACCGATGGACTTTCTTGCACAGGCGAGCGTTGGCAGCAGCTGCCTTTTCCATGAAAAGGATGCGTTTAAGTGCAGCGGCGAAAAGGGGATGCTGACCGGAACGCAGTTTGGCAGCTTCGAGGAGGAAAACGCCGACGTGCTCGCAGTCTGGGAAACGGACGAAAAGCCTGCGATTGTCAAACGCACATTTGGGAAGGGAACCGTTTGCGAAATCGGATTTTTCTACGGCTTTGAATACACCGGCAGAATCGCACCGCACGTTCCGCTGACGCAGCGTAATAACGAGCTGTACCCTTTGACCATGCTGAAAAAAGATCCCGTAGGGATGCTTCTGGAAGAAAAATTCGGCACGACACTGACCCGGAAAAAGGGCGTTGAGCGCGCAGAATTTGAAAACGGTACGGTCATCGTCAACCACAGCTCCTATCCGTGCAGAATCGATGAACCCGGAACACGCTATTTCCAGAATCCCGAACTGTACCAGGATTTGGGCAGCAAAATCCTGCTTCCACATATGGGAGTTTTTATCGAGAGGAAAGTTTGAAAAATTTTTTAAACTTTTCAGAGTGTGCTGCCGCGCGTTGACTTCTCGATGGAAGATCGTTATAATAAAGACCACGGCTTTTGCTGTGGTCTTTCTTATCGTACAGAAAACTTCGTTTCCATACGATAAGAAACGCGCTGCAAAGATGCGCACTCCTATAAAAATAGAAAGTTGAGAAATTGATGATAAATAAAAAAACAAAATTTTGTAAAGCTGCAGCGCTTCTGGGCGCGGCTGTTATGATGATTTCTGCGCTGGCAGGCTGCGGGAAAAATACGAAGGTCGTTCTGACGGCGGGTCTGAAAAAGAACGAGGTATTCCGGATTTCGAGTGCATCTTGTATGCTGCCGGAGGTGATGGTATATCTGACGAACATGCAGAATCAGTATGAATCCGTCTATGGAAGCCAGATCTGGAACGCTTCCGACGGACAGCTTTCGCTGGAGCAGGAGGAACGGGAACAGGTGTTGACGCAGCTGGCAAGAATTAAGGTGATGAACCTGCTCGCCCAGAAAAAAGAAGTGACGCTGGATGATAAGGAAAAGGAGCGCGCGGCAGCGGCGGGCAGGGAATATTTTACTTCCTTGAACAGCGCGGAGGTGACGGCGCTCAACGTGACGCAGGATCTGATTACGAAGATGTATGAAGAGTATGCGCTCGCGGAAAAGGTTTATCAGACGATTGTAGAAAATGTCAATCCGGAGGTAAGCGACGATGAAGCGCGCACCATCACGGTAGATATGATCAGGGTCAGCAGTTCTGCAAAAGCTTCCCAGGTGCTTGGCAAGGCAAAGGAAGAGGGTGTGGATTTTGAGACGCTTGCGCAGGCGGAGAGCGAGGACCAAACGGTGACGCAGTCGTTTGGAAAAGGCGAGGTTTCGGAAGAACTGGAAAAGGCGGCGTTTAATCTCGGCAAGGACGAAATCAGCGACGTGGTGGAATCAGACGGAAGTTACTATATTTTAAAATGTATCAGCACGTTCGATGAGGCACAGACCAAAGCAAATAAGGAAAAAATAGTAAAACAGCGCCAGAGCGAGGCATTCGATACGGAATATACGGCGTTTGAGCAGACATTGGTACGTCAGCTCAACGAGGAACTCTGGAATTCCGTCACGATGATTCATCAGGACGATGTCAAAACTTCCAGCTTTTTTGAAGTATACCAGATGTATTTCCAGCATCAGGAGTGAGCAGGAATAGCCAGGCATTCCGGCAGGACGTCGCGCTTCCGGCTTATGAAAACTGCCCTGTCGGACGCTGCGTTTCAGCTTATGAAAACTGCCCGACAGTGCGTTGCTCCCCTGTTTATGAAAAATTTAGAATTGCCAAAAACGCGGCAACCATACGGGTTTTCAAAGAATTATTAGCACTCAGTCAAAATGAGTGCTAATTTTTTATTGACTTTTTGAAACGACAGGACTACACTATGGGTAAAGCCTGGAGGAAAGCTTCTCCGGGCATCTGAAAACGAACTGAGAAAGAAAGGATCGTGATATTTCATGGCTGAAAAGCACGGAGCATTATCAATTAACAGCGACAATATTTTTCCGATTATCAAAAAGTGGTTATATTCGGATCATGACATTTTTTACAGAGAGCTGATTTCCAATGGCTGCGATGCCATTACGAAGTTAAAGAAGCTGGATATGATGGGAGAGTACGAGCTTCCGGAAGGCTACAAGCCCAGAGTGGATGTTATCGTTGATCCGGATGCAAAGACCATCCGGTTTATCGATAACGGTGTCGGCATGACTGCGGATGAGGTGGAGGAATACATCAACCAGATCGCATTTTCCGGCGCGACAGATTTTATTGCAAAATATAAAGATAAGACAAACGACGACCAGATTATCGGTCATTTCGGCCTGGGCTTCTATTCCGCATTTATGGTAGCAGATGAGGTGCATATCGATACCCTTTCCTGGCAGAAGGATGCAAAGCCGGTTCACTGGGAGTGCGACGGCGGCACAGAATATGACATGCAGGACGGTACCCGCACAGAAGTCGGTACCTGCATTACCCTGTTCTTAAACGAGGACTGCCTGCAGTTCTGCAACGAGTATAAGGCAACCGAAGTGATCAAAAAGTATTGTTCCTTCATGCCTGTGGAAATTTACGTTTCCAGAGCCAATACACCTGAGACACAGACGATTCTTGCGAGTGAGAAGCTCGACAGCGATCATGTGATCGAAGAAGTGAAGAAAGAAAAGGAAGAAGATCCGGATAAGTTCAAAATTACAAAGCGTCCGGAACTGATCAACGATACTCACCCGCTCTGGACGAAGAACCCCAGTGAATGCACAAAGGAAGAGTACATTGATTTCTACCGCAAGGTATTTATGGATTACAAGGAGCCTCTGTTCTGGATTCATCTGAACATGGATTATCCGTTCAACTTAAAGGGTATCCTTTACTTCCCGAAGATCAACATGGAATACGAATCCATCGAAGGTGTCATCAAGCTGTACAATAATCAGGTATTTATTGCCGATAATATTAAAGAAGTAATTCCGGAATTTTTGCTGCTGTTAAAGGGCGTCATTGATTGTCCTGATCTGCCGCTGAACGTGTCCAGAAGCGCGCTGCAGAACGATGGCTTTGTAAAGAAAATTTCCGATTATATTACCAAAAAGGTTGCGGATAAGCTGTCCGGCATGTGCAAGACCCAGAAGGATGAATACGAGAAATACTGGGATGATATCGCTCCGTTCATCAAATTCGGCTGCTTAAAGGACGAAAAATTCTGCGAGAAGATGACGGATTACATCCTCTTCAAGAACCTGGACGGCAAATATATGACCCTGCCCGAGTGCCTGGAAGTCAATAAGACTGACCCGGATGAGACCCAGGAGGGTGCTGTGGATGAGAACGGCGAAAAGGTAGAAGCAGAAGTCGTAGAGGACAAGAACGAAGATTCCGCTGAGGAAGAGAAGAAAGACAAGACCATCTACTATGTAACAGATGAAAAACAGCAGAGCCAGTATATCAACATGTTCAAGGCTGCCAAAATGGACGCCGTTATGCTGACCGACCGGATCGACCAGCCCTTTATCTCTCAGCTGGAGGCAAAGAATGAGGGGATCCATTTTGCAAGAATCGATGCCGACTTAACCGATGCGTTTAAGGCAAAGACCAGCAAGAAGACGCAGGAAGAATTAAACGCGCAGGCGGAAAAGGTTGAAAAGCTGGTTCAGAAAGCGCTGAAAAACGACAAGATCAAGGTAAAGATCGAAAAGCTCAAGAATAAAAAGGTATCCTCTGTTCTGACGGTTTCCGAAGAGAGCAGAAGAATGCAGGATATGATGAAGATGTATGGCGGCGGCATGGATATGAGCATGTTCGGTGCAGAGGGCGAGACGCTGGTATTGAATGCAAACCATCCGCTCGTAACCTACATTACGGAGCACGAAGACGATGCAAACACCGAGATGATCTGCGAACAGCTCTATGATCTGGCGAAGCTTCAGAACGCACCGCTTTCTCCGGAAGCGATGACCAAGTTTGTAGCGCGCTCCAATGACATTATGCTGCTGCTTGCAAAACAATAGAATGCACGCTCTGCGAGCATTCTATTGTCATGAATAAAATGCGCAGGCTGTGAAAATGGCGCTGCTGCAGATCAATAGTAAATGCGAAGACCGCATGCAGGATGAATATACGATTCCTGTCTGCGGTCTTTTTATCGTATAGGAAACTTCGTTTCCATACGATAAAAACGCTCCGCGAGGATCGTCATGCCGCCATTACGTCCCAGGCTCTGCGATACGGCTGACCGCCACATAAATGTTTGAAATCTGATACCAGGTCGGATAATCCACAATTCCGGTTGCCGGGAGGTTGAAGATACGCTGAAAAGCCCGCACCTGTGCAGCGGTCTGGGGACCGAAGATACCGTCGGCAGAGGTTTTCGGGATAGCAGGGTAGTTTTGTGCGATGCGGTTTAACTGCTCCTGTATCTGTCGAACCTTTGGACCGGATGCACCGATGGTCAGGTCATAGCCAGGCCAGGAGGACGGGACGCCGCTGATGGCCTGGGCTGCGTTGATATACATGTCGTTGCCGTAATAGTAGCGGATGATCTCAATCGCGCTGTAGCCCTGATCACCGAGATATTTGGAACCCCACTGGGAGAGACCCTGACAGCTGACGCGATTTCCGTCGCAATAGCTGGTAAAGATCGGCTGCCGCACGCCGGGGCGGGAGAGATAATTTGCAAAAATAGAGTCCACGAGGCGGTCGATATTGCTGTAGATATTTCTGCCGTAGATGAATTTCTGGTCGTAGGCGGTGGAAGAGGTGATGGTAAAGGAATAGCCCTTTGCACGATACCATTCCGTGTATACACGATTCAGAGTAAAGGACTGAATGACGAGAATGTTGGCGTAGATGGTGCTCTCCGGCCAGGTTGCATAGATTTCGGAAGAAACGACGTTTTTGATATAGTCTTTATAGCGGACATAGTAGTTTGGAGCGCTGGAATCGTCTGGAAGACCGTCGTGGACGATGATATATTCCGGGATGACAACGCGGCTTAAGACGATTTCTCCGGTTTCGGCTTCGGTTTTGATCTCTGCTTCCGGGATTTTGGCAGGATATTCGCCGTAAAGGGTGTGATCCGGAATGAAAATTTCCTGCTCTTTAGGAGAGTCGGAAACTGCGGCGGGTGTCATGGAAACCGGAAGAATGCTGGACGCATCCGGCAGAATTTCAGCGCCGTTGATACGGACAGGCTCGTAACCGTCCGCCTGTACTTCGATGATATAATCGGCGTATGGGCGCGGATTGGAAGGACTCTGGGAATAGGCGGGATCGGGCGCGGGCAGCAGGACGGAGGTTGTCTGTCCGGATTCATCGGTAGTAAGCGTTTCAAGAATCTGTTCCGGGGAAGCGCTGTCGGAGATCGTAACAGCAGCGCCCACAACCGGGAAAAAACCGACAGAAGAAGTTACCCAGATCATCAGGGAACCGGGATAACCGGTTTCTTCTGCTGCAGCACAGGAAAGCTGTGGCATAAAAGTACCTCTCATATCCAGAATATGTGATAATAAGATATGCCGGAGATAGGAAAAATGATACTGCTGTCTGAGCTGCCCGCTGCATCATGCGAGCCGCGACAGTCAGACGCAACTAAAAAAATCGTGCCGCAGCGGAAATCGTCAGACGTCAGGTCGTCAGGCACCTTTCAAAATCTCCGCCGCAGCGCGGTATGTCTTAATCAAGATTCAGACAACGTTTCATTACATAGTTGCAGATCCAGAAAGCAGGAACGCATAGAATCAGATTTGCGAACAGGGAAATCAGCATAATCGACCAGTAAATGGAGGCAAAATCAGCCATCGGATTCGCAGAAGTCGATTGAATGATGAACACGCCTGCGGTCGTAGGCGCGGTCAGAAGCATCATAGCGGTCGAAAGGATGGTGCTCAGCCCGAGATAACACAGGATGGATGCGAGCACCTTGTGGCTGGAAAACAGCTGTCCCAAAGAGATCGAGGCATAGATGGTAAGCAGGGAAAAGACAGAGCTGATGATCATCACGGGAATTGCCAGAAAGAGTATGGAGGGAACGGTGAAAATCGTGTGGTACGACTGGAACATCGTCCGAAGCTCCAACAGATCTTCCGGAGAAAAATATGCCATTGTGGGCAGGGCAATCAAGGTGATCAAGGTAATTGCGCCAACCAACAACAAATCGATCAGGTAAAACCAGATGGTTCCGATGGTCAGCTTGGAGACAATCAGCATCCAGGGCTTGACAGGGAGCGTGTGCATCAGATAGCCCTCGTCGGTATAGAGATTTTTATAAAAACGGATAGCAAAATAGATTATCAGGATCATGGAAAGACCGCTGAGAATCAGGATGCATGCGATGTAAAGTACAAAGTTTCGCACATTGAGATCTGTGCCGGCGCTAGCTTGGTCAGCAACGGAGAAGTATACGAGGCTGGCGGCGGAAAGCAGCACCGTGATAGTGAGCAAAAGGGCAGGAACTTTAAACGTATCTTTCCATTCATGGGAAATCAGTTTTGTGAGCATGAGAATACCTCCCGGAAATAAGAGTCTACGGACTGATGGCGGGTGTCCCGGATCTCCTCCACGCTGGAAGAGAGAATGATCTGTCCGTCTTTCAGGAAAATAACGTCGTCCAGAAGCTGCTCGACGTCCGCAATCAGGTGTGTGGAGAGCAGAATCGACGCATCCTCGCTGTAATCCTGGATAATGGTCTTTAAAATATAATCACGCGCGGCGGGATCGACGCCGGCGATCGGCTCGTCCAGAATATAGACCCTGGCGCGGCGGCTCATGACCATGATCAGCTGCACCTTTTCACGGGTTCCCTTCGAGAGCGTCTTTAGGGGGCTGGACGGATCGATGTCGAGCTTTTGCAACATTTCCTCCGCCTTTGCAGCGTCAAAGTCTGTATAAAAATCCCTGAAAAAAGAGAGCAGTCCCTTTACCCGGACAGTATCGGGCAGATAGGTGCGTTCCGGCAGATACGAAACGATCGCCTTGGTTTCGGGACCGGGAGCCTGACCGCAGATGAAAATTTGTCCGGACGAGGGTACCAAAAGTCCGTTGATAAGTTTGATCAGCGTGGATTTGCCGCTGCCGTTGGAGCCGAGAAGCCCGACCATCCTGCCGGGAGCGATTTCGAGGCTGATATGGTCGAGGGCTGTCTTTTTGCCGAAGCGCTTGCTGACGTCCTGCAGGCAGAGCAGGGTATCGGATGTCTGTGTCATGAAATTTCCTCCTTTTTGGCCAAAAGCAGCCGGATACTATCGTCTTTCTGATAGCCGAGATGCTGCATCCGCGTCAGAAACTGACTGATCTGAAGCTCTGCCAGCTCACTGCGCACCTGTTCAATCAAAGCAGTATCTTCGGTGACCGTCCGCCCGCTGGTGCGGCGCGTGACAATCAGACCGGTACGCTCCAGCTCGGTGAAGGCTTTCTGCATGGTGTTCGGATTGACGCTTGCCTGTGCAGCGAGGTCGCGGACACTGGGAAGCCGGGAGCCGGGCGGATAGAATCCGGATACGATTTCATGCTTGAGCCGGTCAACAATCTGGGCGTAAATAGGTCTGTCTGAATCAAGTTCCCATGGCATGTGAACACCTCCTTGCTTGTATGATTGATTTAATACAATAATACTTAAGCGGAACGCATTTGTCAATCCCTTGCGCGATATTCGGAAATAGGGTAATATAAAAGGTAAGACTATTGGAAATGACCGCCTGATCGGGAGCGTCCCGGCAGGCAAAAATGTGCAGAAAGGGGAACGCAAGTGAGAAGACTGGAAGAGCAGATTCTGACAGAAAAATACCGCAGAATAGAAGGAAAGCTGACGTTTTCTGTCCGGCTGGCAGAGCTGTCTGTTGCACCGGGGGAAGCTGCAGAGGGCGCGTTTACCATTTTTGCATCACAGGAAGAAATCCCGGCACAGGGCTATGTCCTGACAAAGGATGAGCGGATGGAGTGTAAAACGGAGTGGTTCAACGGCGTGCAGGAGAAAATCGTGTACCGATTTTGTGCAGACGGGCTGCAGGAGGGCGACAGCCTGCAGGGACAGTTCCTGATCATATCGGACTACGGGGAATACACGTTGCCGTGGAAGGTGACAGTGCGCAGAGAGGCGGCAGCAGGAATTGCAGGAAAAGTCTCGACGCTTGCCGGATTTACAGAGCTTGCGCGCACGGACTGGAAAACGGCGGTACAGTTTTTTTACAGTAAACCGTTTGCAGAAATCTGTAAAAAAGAAGGCGAAAAGACCTGGCTTTTGTACCGGGGGCTGTCCGCCGGATACTATAACAGCTCCAACGTCGAGACATTTCTGGAGGAAAACGGCTGCAAGCAGGCACTGACCTTTACTGCGGCCAAACCGGAAATTCAGGTCAAAGACGTACAGGAAACGGTACGGGAAGAGCTGCAGATTTTAAAAAATGGCTGGGGACCGGTCAGCCTGAAGGTACAGACAGAGGACGATTTTTTGTTTCTGGAAAAAAACAGAATCGGGGAGGATGACTTTTTAGGTAATCTCTGTCGCCTGCCGGTTTATATATCGGAAGAAAATCTCCATGACGGGAAAAATTTCGGGACGGTAACGGTTTCGTGGAGCCGGGGCAGCTTTTTGGTCGGTGTCACAGCGACCCGCCGGAAAACGGGACTGTCTGCGGAAACCGAAAAAAAAAGCCGCCAGAAAAAATATACGATCCGTCTGACAGAGCTTTATTTAAAGCTGCGCGCAAAGCAGATCGACCTGGCAGACTGGCAGGAAAAGGTGCGGGAGTGTGTGGAAGAACTGGCTGTCCTGGATCGGAAAAGTATCGTGCCAAAGCTTTTTTCCGCACAGCTGTTATTGACGGAAAACAAAACAGAAGAGGTCGGCTGGATGTTAAAACAGCTGCGCCAGATGCTGGAGGGAGAAAGCCCGGCGGTCGTCAGCTATTATCTGTATCTGACGACGCTGTACGACAAGCGCGAGGAGTATGTGAAGCGTGCTGCCGCGCGGGTGGAAGAAATTTATACCCGTTACCCGGAGGAATGGCGGATTGCGTGGTTGATGCTGTTTTTATCGCATGAGATCAACCGGAGCACCTACCGGAAGTGGCAGTTTTTGCAGGAACAGTTCCAGAAAGGCTGCGTAAGCCCGCTGTTGTATCAGGAAGCGGTGCTTTTGCTGAACGCAGATCCGGCGCTTTTAACGGGACTAGACCCGATTGTGCGCAGGGTTTTAGTTTATGGCGCACGGAAAGGGCTTTTGAATGAAAATCTTTGCGGACAGGCTGCAGAGCTTGCCTGCCGGGAAAAATATTTCGAGCCGGTTTTGTTTGAAATTCTGGAGCGCAGCTGGGAAAAAAAGCAGTCCCCAGCCATTTTGCAGGCGATCTGTTCGTTATTGATCAAAGGAAACAAATGCGAGCAAAAGTGGCATGTCTGGTATGAAAGAGGTGTGGAAAACAAGCTGCGTGTCACGCGTCTGTATGAATATTATCTGTTGAGCACCGATCTGTCGCGGGATGTTGAACCGCCCAAAAGCGTGCTGCTGTATTTTGCCTACCAGTGCAACCTGGACTGGGAATATGCGGCGTGGCTGTATTCGTGCGTGGAGCGATGCAAGACAAAGGATCCGGAGCTTTACATCACCTACAAGCCGGAGCTGGATCATTTTTTGTTGGACTGCCTGAATAAGGGAAGAATCAACCGGCATCTGTCCTGGCTGTACCGGGAAAATTTGCCGGCGTTGGCGCTTGACAAAACGCAGGGGGAGACGATTACTTCACTGCTCGGAAGCACTGAGGTTGTATTGAACCGCAAGGAGTGCCGCAAGCTGATTGTCGTTCATCGCAGACTGAAAGGCGAAGAGACTTACTGGCTGCAGGATGGAAAAGCCTGCGTGTCCGTTTACGATCCGGAGGATTTGCTTTTTACAGAAGACGAAGAGCAGAACCGCCGTCTGGTGACTGTTGACAGGAAAGAGCTGCTTTCGTTTCAGGATGCAGTTTCTGCCTGGGGAATGGAAGCACTGCGGGAATGGGGCACAGAGAGCATTGCGTTTTTATTGGAAGCGGAAAAAAGAAAGCTTTCTAAACTCGATCAGATCGCCGTCTGGACGAAGCTTTGTACAAACAGACAGCTGGAGGATGTTTACGGGCAGGAGCTTCGCTGCCGGTTGGCGGTGCGGCTGTCCGAACAGGAGAAAAATAAGGAGCTGAACGCCTTTTTGCGGACACTGTCCAAAGAGCAGATTGCGGAAAAGGACAGGCTATGCATGGCGCGACTGATGATTCTGCACGGTTTTTATGACAAAGCATATGAGTGGCTTGCCGGTCAGTGCTTTTGCAAACTTGAGCCGGCGGAGCTGATGCGCCTTTGCAGCAGACTTCTGGCAAAAGAAAGCTATCTCGAAGAAAAGCGCCTGATGCTTCTGTGTGCCCAGGCTGCGCTGAACGGAAAATATGACGATCGGATTTTACAGTATCTGGCGGATGCTTACGAGGGAAGCTGCAGCGAGCTGGAAGTGCTATTGCAGGCGGCAAAAAATTTTGAAATCGACATCTGGAAAATCAACAGAAAGCTCCTGATTCAGCTGTTGTTTACCGGTCAGGACGTGACGGAGCGGATGGATCTTTTGCGGGATTATATCAGTGCGGGCGGCAGTCCGGAGCTGGAAGAGGCATTTTTGTACCGCTGCGCCTATGCAAATGTGATTTTAAAGCAACCGATCCACCGATATATGGTGCAGATGATTTTGCGGCTCTGCAGATGGGGTGCAAAGGTAAGCAGGCTGTGCAAAATTGCGGCGCTGCAGTATTACGCCAAAAACAAAGGCATGTTAGAGGAAAAAAACCGCGGTCAGGTGGCTAAAATTATCAGGGAGTTATTTGAAGAAAACTGCCTGCTTCCGGTGCTGCAGCAGTTTGCAGACCTTGTGCCGGAGGTTTGGGAGATTCTGGACAAAACCTTTGTCGTATATGAAGGAGAACCCGAAAAACAGCTGGTTTTGAACTATCGGAGAGTGGAAGGGGAACTGGCGGAAGCGCAGTATCATGAAATGGAGCTTCCATGCGTCTGCGACGGCATTTATGCGGCGGGATTTATTCTGTTTCCGGGAGAGCGGCTGCAGTATTATATCACAGTGTCCGAAAGGCCGGAGAAAATTTTGGAAAATGGCATGTTGCTTGCGCAGGAGGAAGCTGCAGAGGCAATGCAGGGCAGGTACGCATGGCTTTATGAAATGGCACAGGCACAGCTTTTGCAGGAGGATTTATCGGCGCAGAAGGAGCGGACGCAAAACTACCTGTATACCGCGTTTTGTGCAAAACGGCTGTTTGGAATGCTGAAATAGGGAGAAGGAGATATGTTTTTAGAACACAGGGAAAAAGAAGAAAACAAACGGCAGGCAACGGCTGGCTATGATCTGACGGATGCATATGCGCAAATCAGCTATTGTCTGCCGGGAGAACCCTGTCCAAAGACGATCAGCCTGCAGGCGGATCAGGAGCAGTATCTGATTCCGGCGCTGCTGGGACGGTATATCGATCAAGACCTTTGGGTGTACGGACCGAAAGCGCAGGCAGCGGCAGCGACTGGAGAGGTTTTTCTCGCTGACGGACTGCTGACGAAGGCAGCACACCAGGAAATGGTGGAGGTAGGCGGACAGAACTATAGCTCGGTTGCACTGCTTTCCCTGTTTTTAAAACGGACGATGTCGCTGCTTGCGCCGATCGTACGCCCGGAACGCCTGCAGGCGCTCGTCTTTTCTGTGCCGGAAGTGTCTGTACCCATATTGTCGGCGGTGACGGATGCGGTCGGCATGCTCGGTCTGAAAAATGCGAGTCTGTTTCTGATCGGACGCGCGGAGAGTTTTTTCTATTACAATATCTGCCAACCCGAAGAACTCTGGAAACAGGATGTGCTTCTGTGTGATTTTTCCGGCACGTTTCTGCACACGCTTCTGTTTACGGCAAACCGGAAAACATCTCCGGTCGCCTGCTTTGTGGAGGAAGCGGACTGGAAGGAAGTGGCGGCAGGCAGAGAAGATCTGGATCAGTGCTTTTTAGAGACGATGAAAGCGCTGATTGGCGATCGAAATGTTAGTTGTGTCTATCTGATTGGCGAAGGCTTTTTGGGAGAATGGTATCAGGAATCGCTGCGGTTTCTGTGCCAGGAACGCCGGGTATTTCTGGGCAACAACCTTTACAGCAAGGGAGCTTGTTATGCGGCCCGTCAGCGTATGACACCCGGCAGCGTTTCCGAAGGGTATGTGTTCCTCGGAAAAGATATGTTAAAGGCGAACATCAGTCTGTATGCGGAAAAGCGTGGGCAGGACAGCTGCCAGCCGCTTCTGGATGCCGGGACGAACTGGTACGATGCAAAGGCGGAGATTGACTTCTTACTGGAAGAGGAGAATCGCTTTTCGCTGCGGATTACACCGCTAAACGGCGGCGAGATCCGGGATGTGGAGATCGCGCTGACCGGACTTCCACAGCGTCCGGCGCTCACAACGCGCATCCATCTGCAGATCGACATGGCGGATCTGACGACGCTGCGCCTGAACATGGAAGATTTCGGCTTCGGAGAGTTCTTCCCGGCGACGCACCAGTTCTGGGAGAAGACGATTTCGATCGGGCAGCCGGATACTGCGGCAGGCAGCAGCACTGCAGCCCAGGCGTCAGCAGGTGCCGATACGACAGACACTGCAACTGTGGCGTCAGAACAGAGTGCAGCAGGCGCTGATGCAAAATCCGCTGCGCCGCCGGTTTTGGCAGAATCATAGACGAATTTTAGAGGAAAATCATGGGACGTGTATATCTGTGTCTGGGGCAGAACGCAGAATTGCCCTACTATTTTGAAAAAGCAAAAGTACATATCTGGAATATCGAAGAACTGTGCTATTTTATTCGGGAAAACGCATGGATAATGGAGCCGGAGCTGCTGACAAAAGAGCTGATCGACTGGGTTGCGCAGCAGTGCGGTTTGCCAAAGCTTGCGGTGCTGTTAAATGACAGCCTGAAAGAAGAGGACTGTGTGACGGCGTTTGCGGCATGTCTGTTTTCGTATACCGGATACTGTCCGCAGGAGCAGGCGCTGCAGGTGCAGAAAATCCTGCAGACGAATGCGGGAAACAACGAAACCGACCGGGCGAAGGCACGGGGGGATTATTTCCTCGAATCCGGAAAATATTTCCGCGCGCTGCAGGAATATGAGCCGCTGATGAAACAGCTGACCGGCGCAAAGCCGGAGATCGTCGGGAGTGTGTATCATAATGCGGGCTGCGCTTATGCAGGTCTGTTTTTGTTCGATCGGGCGGCTGCCGCGTATGAAAAAGCGTGGAAGCTTCTGCGGGATAAAAGAAGCGCGGCCGGATTTCTGGCGGCAAAACGGATGGGACTGTCTGAGCAGGAATATGTGGATTTTCTGGCGAAAAATCCAGAGCTGTACCAGATTTCGCTTCTGGTGGAGGAACAGCTAAAGGACTGCAGGCAGAAATGGCAGGGTACGCCAGGACAGGCCTTTTGTGCGTCCATGGAGGGGGCTTTGCAAAATGGTTCCGGAGATATTTGCCAAAAGCAGCTGGCAGATAAAATCAAAGAGCTGGAAAAAGAATACCGGGAAGCGGTTTCGTGATACCGGAGTTGTTATCGTAAGATGAGGCAGCCACACGTCAGTGCAGCTGCCTCATCTTTTCTGTAAAAGGAACATAAAAATTCCTGGCGGCTTGTATTTACAGCTTATGAAAAGTCGGTACCCGTTTCTCAAATGTGCAGTAATAAGAGAATCCGCATGCTTTCAGCACGTCAGCTGCGTGGTCGAAATGGCGTCCAATATCCTCCGGGCGGTGTGCATCGGAGCCGACTGTGATGATCTCACCGCCTTTTTGACGGTACTGACGGATGAATTCAGCGCAGGGATGCTGTTCCTTTAAGCCCTTATCCAGACCGGCGGTGTTGATTTCGATACCTTTGCCGTTGGCGATCAGCGTTTCAATGATGGGGTCAAAAATATCTGCATACTGCCCATAGCAGTAGTTTAAATCCTTTGTTTTGCTGTAACGGATCACATAGTCGATATGTCCGTAAATATCGAAATTGGTAAAGGAGCGGATGGATGTCAGGATTTCATTAAAGTAGGCGCGGTAGCCCTCCTCAGTTGAGATTCCTTCATAATAAGAGGGAAAAGCAGGATCCTGATGCTGTACGACATGGGTGGAGCCGATGATAAAGTCAAAATCATAGGATCTTGCGTAGTCGGAAATTTCTTTGAGGTAATCTGGCTGGAGTCCCAGTTCAACGCCGAATTTAATATTAATCTGTTCCCCGAATTTCTCCCTGGCGCGGAGCAGATCATAGAGATAGGAATCGGTATTTAATAAAAACATGTCTTCGGGACACTCTTTGGAAGCAGGATAGTGCAGGTCCATATGCTCGGTAAAGCATATTTCCTGATAACCGAGTGCGATGGCGCGCGCTGCCATGTCCTGCATCGGCGCTCTGGAGTCTCCGGAAAAGCTGGAGTGCATATGATAGTCTGCTAAAATTGGCATGAAAAACTCCTCCTGTTGGTGTTTGTTGATTTTTCATTCCAAAGTATAGCATAAAAACGACGTATGTTTCCAATATTTTTAATTTTACATCTTGATATTTTGAAACAAATTAGGTAGAATAATTGTGCTGATAAAATTTTGTCAAGCATACTGCCCTTTGATCGGACAGCTTGTCTGACAAAAGAATTTCAAAACATTTTTAGGAGGAAACTAAAATGGCAGTAAAAGTAGCAATTAATGGTTTTGGCCGTATCGGTCGTCTGGCTTTCAGACAGATGTTTGGCGCAGAAGGATTTGAGATCGTTGCAATCAACGACCTGACATCTCCCAAGATGCTGGCTCACTTACTGAAATATGATTCCACTCAGGGCAGATATGCACTGGCTGATAAGGTTGAAGCAGGCGAAGATTCCATCATCGTTGATGGCAAAGAGATCAAGATCTACGCTAAGGCTAACGCAGCAGAGCTTCCTTGGGGCGAAATCGGTGTTGACGTAGTTCTGGAGTGCACCGGCTTCTACACCTCTAAGGCTAAGGCTCAGGCTCATATCGATGCAGGCGCTAAGCACGTTGTTATTTCTGCTCCTGCAGGCAACGATCTGCCTACCATCGTTTACAATGTAAACCATGAGTCCCTTACCAACGAAGATACCATCATCTCCGCTGCATCTTGCACAACCAACTGTCTGGCACCTATGGCTAAGGCTCTGAACGACAGCTTCCCGATCCAGTCTGGTATCATGTGCACCATCCACGCTTACACTGGCGATCAGATGACTCTGGATGGCCCTCAGAGAAAAGGCGATCTGAGAAGATCCCGTGCAGCAGCTGTAAACATCGTTCCTAACAGCACTGGCGCAGCTAAGGCAATCGGCCTGGTTATCCCTGAACTGAACGGCAAGCTGATCGGTTCCGCTCAGCGTGTACCTACCCCTACAGGTTCTACCACCATTCTGACTGCAGTTGTTAAGGGCAACCCTACAAAGGAAGCAATCAACGACGCTATGAAGGCTGCTTCTAATGAGTCCTTCGGTTACAACACCGATGAGATCGTATCCAGCGATATCGTTGGCATGAGATATGGTTCTCTGTTCGATGCAACTCAGACCATGGTTCTGCCTATCAACGACGAACTGTCTGAAGTACAGGTTGTTTCCTGGTACGACAACGAGAACTCCTACACCAGCCAGATGGTTCGTACCATCAAGCACTTCGGCAAACTGCTGAACGCTTAATTGGCGTTAGGCTTTTTCGTATAAGACAAAGGCCATTGGAGGTCCGGTCTGAGAAGGACCGGGCCTCTTTTCATCGTATCGGAAACTTTGTTTCCATACGATAACAGTTAAAATTTCAGGAGGTTCCTATCATGGGCTTAAACAAGAAAACCGTTGATGACATCAACGTAAAAGGCAAAAGAGTTCTGGTAAGATGCGACTTTAACGTTCCGTTAAAGGATGGCGTGATCACAGATGAAACTCGTATCGTTGCAGCGCTTCCTACAATCAAGAAGCTGATCAACGATGGCGGCAAGGTTATCCTTTGCTCTCATCTGGGCAAAGTAAAGAACGGCCCCAACGAAGGCGAGTCTTTAGCTCCTGTAGCAGTAAGACTGTCCGAGAAGCTGGGCAAAGAGGTAAAATTCGTTGCAGATTACAATGTAACCGGCGAAGCAGCTACCAAGGCTGTTGCTGAAATGAAAGACGGCGATGTTGTTCTGCTGCAGAATACTCGTTTCCGCGGCAAAGAAGAGACCAAGAACGGCGAAGAGTTCAGCAAAGAGCTGGCTGATCTGGCTGACGATTATGTATGCGATGCATTTGGTTCTTCTCACAGAGCACATGCATCTGTTGCAGGCGTTACCAAGTTCATCACCGAAAAAGGCGGCTCCAACGTTGTTGGTTATCTGATGGAGAAAGAAATCAACTTCCTGGGCAATGCAGTTGAGAACCCGGTTAGACCTTTCGTAGCGATCCTGGGCGGCGCTAAGGTTGCAGATAAGTTAAACGTTATCTCCAACCTGCTGGAGAAGTGCGACACTCTGATCATCGGCGGCGGTATGGCATTTACTTTCTTAAAGGCTCAGGGTCTTGAGATCGGTAAGTCTCTGGTTGACGAAGAGAAGATCGACTACTGTAAGGAAATGATGGCTAAGGCTGAGAAGCTGGGCAAGAAGCTGATTCTGCCTGTAGACGCAGCTGTAGCTGACGCTTTCCCGAACCCGATCGATGCTGAGATCCCGGTTGACTATGTTGATGTTGAGAATATCCCTGCTGACAAGATCGGCCTGGATATCGGACCGAAATCTGCAGAACTGTTCGCAGAGGCTGCTAAGACAGCTAAGACTGTTGTTTGGAACGGACCTATGGGTGTATTCGAGAACCCTGTTCTGGCAAAAGGTACTATCGCTGTAGCGAAAGCTCTGGCTGAAACAGATGCTACTACCATCATCGGCGGCGGTGACTCCGCAGCAGCTGTAAACCAGCTTGGTTTCGCTGACAAGATGAGCCACATCTCCACCGGCGGCGGCGCTTCCCTGGAATTCCTGGAAGGCAAAGAGCTTCCTGGCGTAGCAGCAGCAGACGACAAAGAGTAAACAAAGGAGACCAATTTATCATGGCAAGAAGAAAGATCGTAGCCGGCAACTGGAAGATGAATATGACTCCCAGCCAGGCTGTAGAACTGTGCAATACCTTAAAAGACCTTGTAAAATCTGACGATGTAGACGTAGTTTACTGCGTACCTGCAATCGACATCGTACCTGTAGTAGAAGCTGTAAAAGGCACAAACGTTGAAGTTGGTGCTGAGAACATGTACTTCGAAGAAAAGGGTGCTTACACCGGCGAAATCTCTGCAGACATGCTGCTGGATGCTGGCGTAAAATACGTTATCATCGGTCATTCCGAGAGACGTGACTACTTCAAAGAGTGCGACTGCCTGCTGAACAAGAAGGTGAAGAAGGCTCTGGAAAAAGGTCTGATCCCGATCCTTTGCTGCGGCGAGACTCTGGAGCAGAGAGAAATGGGTGTTACCATGGACTGGATCCGTCTGCAGATCAAATCTGATCTGGCTGACGTTACCGCAGATCAGGTTAAGGGCATGGTTATTGCATACGAGCCTATCTGGGCAATCGGTACCGGCAAGACTGCTACCACCGAGCAGGCAGAAGAAGTCTGCAAGGGTATCCGTGAGTGCATCGCTGAGATGTATGATACCGATACTGCAGAAGCTGTTCGTATTCAGTACGGCGGTTCTGTAAATGCCGGCAATGCAGCAGAGCTGTTTGCACAGCCTGATATCGATGGCGGTCTGGTTGGCGGCGCATCTCTGAAGGCTGATTTTGGCAAGATCGTAAATTACAAATAAGATCTGACTTTGTGCAGAGACAGGGCTGGCGCTTCGGCAATATTTGTCGGGCGTCAGCCCTTTTTTATCGTATGAAAACTTCATTTCCATACGATAAAAAACGCTCCGCTAGGATGCGCACTCGGCGCAAGGGCAGATGGTTGCCGAAGCAACCGCGCCTCGGCGCGAGAATGTGCCAAGGCACATTCTTTTTTACCGTATAGGTTCTTTACATTTCCCACAAATGCCCCTTTAACAAAAGGCAGGAATGATGTATAATGAATATAATAAACGGGGTTTGTTCCGAGGATTATAATCAAGTGGGAGGATGTATCATGAAAAACATTTTGTTCATCGCATCAGAAGGTGTGCCATTTATCAAGACAGGCGGACTGGCAGATGTGGTTGGATCACTGCCGAAGGGCATTGATAAGGAATATTATGATGTGAGGGTTATCCTGCCCAAGTATAACTGCATGCATCAGGATAAGAAGGATATGCTCCATTACAGAGATCACTTCTACATGGAATTTAACTGGAAAAACGAATATGTCGGCATTCTGGAAGCAGAATACGATGGGATTAAATATTATTTTATTGATAATGAATATTATTTTAACGGTTTTAAGCCGTACTGTGACAACGCTTTATTTGAAATTGAAAAGTTTGCATTTTTCTCAAAAGCTGCGCTGTCGATTCTGCCGGTGATCGGTTTCAAACCGGATTTGATTCACTGTCATGACTGGCAGACTGGTCTGATTCCGGTATATCTGCATGAACGCTTTGCGGGCGGTGAGTTTTATCGGGGTATCAAGACAGTTATGACGATCCATAACCTGAAATTCCAGGGCAAGTGGAGTATCAAGGAGGTTCAGAGTATTACCGGATTGCCGGATTACTATTTTGCGCCGGATAAGCTGGAAGCATACAAGGATGCAAACCTGTTAAAAGGCGGTCTGGTATATGCGGATGCGATTACAACCGTAAGCCCGACCTATGCAGAAGAGATCAAGACGCCGTTTTATGGCGAAGGCCTGGACGGATTGCTCTGTGCACGTTCGAATGACCTGCGTGGTATTTTGAACGGTATTGACTATGATGCATTCAATCCGGAGACAGATCCTTACATCACGAACCGTTATAATGCAGTGAACTTCCGAAAAGAGAAGGTTAAGAATAAACGTGCCCTGCAGGCGGATATGGGGCTGGAGCAGAATGACAAGACGATGTTGATCGGTATCGTATCCAGACTGACTGACCAGAAGGGCTTCGATCTGATTGCATACATGATGGATGAGCTGTGTCAGGATAATGTCCAGATTATCGTACTTGGTACCGGTGAAGAACGTTATGAAAACATGTTTCGCCATTTTGCATGGAAATATAACGGCAAGGTTTCCGCACAGATTTATTATTCCGAAGAGCTGTCCCATCGGATTTATGCGGCAAGCGATGCGTTTTTGATGCCGTCGCTGTTTGAGCCCTGTGGTTTAAGCCAGCTGATGAGCCTGCGTTACGGAACCGTTCCGATCGTTCGTGAGACCGGCGGTTTAAAAGATACCGTATGGCCTTATAACGAATTCGAAGGAACCGGAACCGGATTCTCCTTTACGAATTATAACGCCCATGAAATGCTCGCAACGATCCGTTATGCAGAACAGATCTACTATGATAAGAAACGCGAGTGGAATAAGATCATCGACCGTGCGATGGCAGCGGACTTCTCTTGGAATGTTTCCGCACAGAAATATCAGGAGATGTATGACTGGCTGATCGGACGTTGAATAAAACTAGTACATCGTTTTCGAAATAACTATACCACTCACTTGCCTGTGAATCCGATTGCACAGGTATAAAAGCCTCAGCGTAGCCCGCTACGCCTGCGTTTTTATACCTGCACACTCGAATCCACACCCTACGCGATTGGTATAGTTATTTACGAAACGCTGTACTAGAATGAAATAGGAAAGCTGCAGGCTGAAAGGTCTGCAGTTTTTTTTGTATAAAACTTTCGCGGTGCGGGCATTCTGTGAAAAAAGGAAAGGCAGAATGCGATGATAAAACGGCAAAGGGAGCTTTTGTCCGCGGCTGCGTGTCTGTGTCTGCTCCTCGGGATTGGAATCGGACTGAATGGCTGCGGTCAAAAAGGCGATCTGAGTGAAAAAGAAGAAAACTCTGTGGAAAGCCAGATGGGAGAGGTGCAGCAGGGCGTAGAACAAAATACAGACAATGCAAAACAGTTTCATGGAAATTCGGGCAACTCTGAAACGGGAGAATGGGCACGCACATCGGAACAGGTGCACGCATCAGATCAGAATTTGCAAAACGGCGGACAGGGCAGAAATGGACAGCTGCAAACGTCTGAATGGCAGCATGCATCGACATGGATTGGAAGCGGGAGCGTGGCAGAATCCGGGCGTGTGACAGAAAATGTGCGTGCGACAGAATCCGGGCGGTCGGGAAGCCTGCTTGGGGGTGGAAGCGGCAGCGTAACGTATCAGGTAAAAACGGTGCAGGAAAATTTTCATGCGGAAGATGGGACGGTGCTGTATCAGCTGCAGCTGTCGTGGCCGTATTTTGCCGGGAAGGCGGGCGGAGTCCTGCAGGTCAATCGTTTTTTCGAGGACTGGAAAAATGAAAAGCTGCGCATTTATGAAGCGGATGGGGATTCCATCCGACAAGCTGCGTTGGAAATCTATCGGGAGAGCAAAGACAGCGGATGGACGGGCAGTTGGACAGAGCGCTATCGCGTCAGTCGGGTGTGCACGAAAGGGCAGTATGTGAGCGTTTTGCTGGATTCTGATTTAAAGGAAGGAAACTTGAAAAAAATCCCGCACCGGGAAAGCTATGTGTTTGATCTCGAAAGCGGGCAGCAGGTGACGCTGGAAAAATTGTTGGGAAAATCCAGAGAGGAATGTTATCAGCTGCTGCAGGAGGCGTATCGTGACAAACTGCGCGAAAATCCGGGCGTTTATTATGCGGATGCAGAAGAAAAAATTGCAGCGTTGAATCCGGAGAAAATTGGCTGGTATTTTACGGAAACAGCGATCGTCTGCTATCTGGAGCCGTACACAATTGCCCTGCCGGAAGAGGGCTATGTGGAGGCAGAGCTGCCGATCGAGGATGATCGTGAATAAAATTCTGTGGTTCGGAAATACTCATCAGGAAAACCGTGCGGTTTTCAAGCAAAAATGTCTGTAGAAACGGAGGCAGAAGATTGAAAAATAAAATTTTTCAATCGCGAGATTTGTGTCTGCGCGCACTTGACACAAACTCGATATGCGCAAAAAGCGTGCGCAGAAATGAGAGGAAAATATGAACTTATCGGAACTGGAACTGCAGAATTTACGTCACCTGATCGGCGGATACGATACGACGCATTGCAAGATGCAGGAATATGCGGAGTGCGCACAGGACGCGAAAGTGAAGCAGTTTTTCGAAAAAGGCGCGAAGTCCGCGATGGAGAACAAGCAGGCGTTGATGGATTTCCTGCGCTGAGCAGGGGCAAGGAGAGGAATATGTTTGAAGATAAGACGATGGTAGCAGACACGCTGGCAGGAATCAACGGAGAACTGATGCGGTTTGGCGAGATGATTCCGCAGACAGAAAATAAAGAGTTAAAAACAACCCTGAAACAGTTTCGGACTGCGTGCGAGCAGTCTCAGGAAGAGCTGTATCAGATCGCACGGGAAAAATCCTATTATGTCCCTGCAGCTGAGGCAACGCAGAAGGAGATCGAGCATGTGCGGAACCTGTTTTCCAAAAGCAGCCTGTAGGCAGAAGCAGCGGCGGGATAATCCGCCGCTGCTTTTTGTTCTCGTATAGGAAACTTCGTTTCCATACGATAAAAATGCTCGCAGAGCGCGCATTCTATTGTTTTTAGTCCTCCGCCATCCGGATGCCGGAAATATCCGTCGAAATCACCATAGAGTAGTTCGTGTGGTAAATAACGAATCCAGGCTTTGCACCGGCCACCTTTTTAACCTGTTTTTTTTCTACATAATCGACTTCGATTTTTTCCTGATCGCGTCCGGTGGAGTAGTGGGCGGCAAGACGTGCGGCTTCTTCAAAGGTTGCGTCCGGAAGCTCTTTTCCGCCGGTTTTTACGATGACATGAGAACCCGGTCTGCCCTTTGCATGGAACCACCAGTCGTTGCCGACAGCAAACTTAAAGGTCAGTTCCTCATTCTGCAGGTTGTTCTTACCGACATACATGGAAAAACCATCGCTGCTGATATAGTGGAACGGACGGCTTGTGATTTTTACCTTTTTGGAACCACCTTTTCGGCGGATATAGCCGCTTTCGATCAGCTCTTCCTTGATCTGAACAAGGTCTTCCTCTGCACGTGCGATGTCGAGGGCGTTCGCGACGGATTCCAGATGCTCGATTTCATCATGCACCTCTTTGGTCAGGGCACTCAACGCCTCATTGGTACGTTTCAGTTTATTATATTTTTCAAAATATTTCTTCGCATTTTCTCCGGCAGTCAGCTGCGGATCGAGGGGGATTGTGACAGGTTCGCCGTTGTAGTAATTGACCGCCTCAAGGGATTTGTCACCGGGCTGTGCACTGTAACCGTAGGTATTCAATAATTCGCCCCAGATGCGGTATTTGTCGCGTTTTTCGGTGTCTTTAAGCTGCTTTAACTGGAGGTCGTATTTTTTGACATTGCGCTCGAGGGCGGTGGATACGATTCTGCGCAGGTCAGAAGAGCGCTGACGGATGCGGGTGATTTTGTTTTTCTCCGCATAATAATCTTCCAGAAGCGACGAAATTTCCGCATAGTCTTTGCGGTTGGATTCCGGATAGGAGGTCAGCTTCAGCGCGGCGTATTCTGCAGGCACGTCGTTTTCATAGACGATACAGGGAGAAAACTGTCCGTTTTTCACTTGGGTGATGATCTCAGAAAATGCGTTCCAGAGAGATTCTTTATCGGCATCTGTACATGCAGCGGTAGAAAGTGCGGCATGCCCGCCGGCGCGGAAGCAGATTTCGTGTGAAATTGCGGGAGAGAGTCCGGTGAAAGTCGTATAAAGCGCCTTGAAACAGTCGCAGGGCTTTAAAAAGACCTGTTCCATAAAAAGGGCGCGGTCTGCAGTGAGCGGGTCGAATTTTTCCTGTGTGTGAGGGATGAACCACGGCTTGCCGGGCAGAACCTCGCGGACAGAGCTGACCAGACCGGAAATGTGCTTGATACTATCCAGTATTTTGTTGTCCTCATCGCAGAAGATGATGTTGCTGTGCTTTCCCATGATTTCGACGATCAGCTTTTTGCGGCGCAGATCACCCAGCTCATCCAGGTGTTCCAGTTCAAAAATGACGATTCGTTCCAGACCAGGCTGGGAAATGGAGACGATACGTGCATTCTGGACATGCTTTCGAAGCAGCATACAGAAATTCGGCGCGGTCATGGGGCTTGGTTTATTGTCGCGCGTCAGATAGATGAGCGGTAGGGAAGCGCTTGCAGAGAGACAGAGACGCTGCTGACCGGTTTTGCCTTTAATCGTGCAGAGCAGCTCGTCAGGTTCAGGCTGGGCGATTTTGGACAGCCGACCGTCTATGAGATTGTCCTGTAAATCTTTTACAATATTTGCAATGGTAATGCCATCAAATGCCATGAAAATTCCTCTTTTCTTTCGGTCCGGGACCGGTAATGCGTCAAGTCTGTGCAGGGAGAGCAGACAATATCTGCACAGACACTGTTATCAGTATAACAGAACGGGCAGCGAATGAAAAGGGGCGGCTGTCAAACCAGAAAGTCATGAATGAACGGATAAAAAATTGTATATTTTACATAAAATTTGCAATAACTTTCTTTGGAATGCAGATAAAATGTCAAAAAATGAAACAAAATTTTATAATGAAGCAGGTAAATTGACAAAAATGTTTGACAAAGTATAATGAAGCTATAAGAAGAGAAAACAAAAAGAAAAGCACATGGAAGTGGGGAACTACATGAAGAATGTACTGATCCGGATTCAGGAATATAAGGGAACCGCGAGTGAGACGGAAAAAGGGATTATCGCATGGATTACAGAGCATCCGCAGGAGGCGAGCGAATGTAGTATCCAGGGGTTGGCACAGGAGACCTTTTCTTCGCCTGCGACGCTCATTCGCTTCTGTCACAAGATGGGGTTTAAAGGATTTAAGGAATTTCAGAAATCGCTGTTATATGAACTGGCGATCCGCAAGGAAACCGACCGGAAACGTTTTGAAGATATCAAAGAAGAGGACAGTCTGGAAGAAATTGTGGATAAGGTGACCTATAAAACGATCAGCTCTCTGGAAAATACGCGAAAGCTGATCGATATGCAGGTGCTGGAAAAATGTGTGAATCTCTTGATCGAAAGCAGCGCAGTTTACTTATATGGTCTTGGGTCATCGCTGTTGGTAGCGCGGGATGCGTATTTAAAATGGCTTCGAATCAATAAAGAATGTTTCATCTGTGATGATGTGCATGCGCAGTATTTACAGGCGATGAACATGAAAAAGGGCAGCGTGGCGATGATTATCAGTTATTCTGGTATGACGCAGGAAATGATCACCTGTGCGGAAATCATCCGGGACAAGGGGCTGCCGATTATCCTGATTTCCAGGCTGGATGATTCCCCACTTACAAGGCTGGCGGATTATAATCTATGTGTCGCTTCTACGGAAGTTTTGATTCGACACGGCGCGATGTCATCGAGAATTTCACAGTTGAATATGATTGATATTTTATATACCGCATACATCCGGCATAACTTCGAAGAAAACATGCAGCAGTTGAAGCGGACACATATCCGAAAGCAGGAATCGCCGGAAAGCTAGAAGGGAGGACGAATGGAGCAGCGTTATGAACAGCTTGAAACTGAAAAAAGAAATGAGCGGACGGAACACATTGATGAATGCACAACCTTGGAAATTCTGGAACTGATCAATGTAGAGGACGGAAAAGTTGCCAAAGCAGTAGAAAAAGCGCTGCCGCAGATTGTGGACGCCGTAGAGATGATTTGCAGCCGCTTCGAAAAGGGAGGACATCTGATTTACATCGGGGCGGGAACCTCCGGACGGCTGGGCATTTTGGATGCAGCAGAATGTATTCCGACCTTTGGGGTTTCGCCGGAGATCGTACAGGGCTATATCGCAGGCGGTGACCGAGCGCTGCGGACACCTGTGGAGGGCTGCGAGGATGACGGTTCTCTCGGCAGGAGGATTATCGTAGAACATCAGATCGGCGCAAACGATACCGTCGTCGGGATCAGCGCGAGCGGAAGTGCCAGATTTGTGATCGAAGCCCTTCAGGAAGCCAAAGACAGAAATGCCGCGACGGTGGCGGTGGTCAATGCGAGTAACAGCCTGTTGGCCGCGGAAGCGGATGTGTCGATCGAAGTGATTACAGGACCGGAGGTTGTCAGCGGTTCGACGAGAATGAAAGCCGGAACAGCGCAGAAACTGGTGTTAAATATGCTGTCAACCGCATCCATGATCAAGATGGGCAAGGTATACGGAAACCTGATGGTCGATTTAAAAGCGACCAATCGTAAGCTTCGGGCGAGGGCAAGACGGATTTTCTGTGCGGTGACCGGAGAAAACGAAACGGAAGCGGAACGGTTTCTCGATCTGGCTGAGGGCGATACCAAGCTGGCGATTTTGATGGCGGTGTCGGGTTATGACAGACAGGCTGCACAGAGCGCGCTGGATGGCTGTAACGGCTTCCTGGGAAAGGCGCTGCAGGCGATCCATAAAGAGAGGGAATGCGAATGAAGAAAAAGAGATCGTGGAAACAGCTGAAAAAAGACATCTACCGGGCAAGAGCGATCTATCTGATGATTTTGCCGGTCGTTGTGTGGTTTCTGCTGTTTCAGTACTGGCCGATGACGTGGCTGTCCATTTCCTTTTTTGATTACAATTTATATCTCGGGTTTGTAGGGAGTAAATTTGTCGGATTTCAGAACTTTATCAAGTTTTTCACAGGGATGGATTTCTGGAGACTGATGCGAAATGTACTGTTGCTGAACTTTTACGCATTGCTGGTAGGCTTCCCGGCACCAATTATTTTCGCACTGTTTCTGAATGAAATGCGGTCGGCAAAGGTGAAAAAAGTCATCCAGACAGTCAGCTTCCTGCCGTATTTTATCTCGATGGTCGCGTTTGTATCGTTGGTGACGGAATTTTTGTCCCCGTCCACCGGACTTTCGGCGGATATTCTGAAATTCTTCGGAAAAGAACCGATTTATTTCTTGGGAGATGCGAAATATTTCCGGACAATCATGGTATTTTCCGGCATCTGGCAGACGATGGGGTACAGCGCAATTGTATATCTGTCGGCGTTGACGGCTGTGGATGTGAATCTGTATGAGGCGGCGATGGTGGACGGAGCGAACCGCTGGAACCGGCTGATTCATATCACGATTCCATGTATTATGCCGACAATTGTGGTGATGTTCATTTTACGAATCGGTTCCCTGATCAATGCCAATTTCGAAAAAATTTATCTGTTCCAGAATTCGGCAAACCTGGAGGTTTCCGAGGTCATCCAGACTTGGGTTTATAAACGGGGCATGGTGAAATATGATTACAGCATGGGAACGACGGCAGGGTTGTTTAACGGAATTGTTGCACTGATCCTTGTCGTGATGGCGAACCGGTTGAGCAAACGCTATTCCGATTCGGCGGGAATCTGGTAAAGGAGGATGTAAGATGCTGCACAGCAAAATGACAAAAATGGATTACGTAATAGAAGCTGTTCTGATCGTCATTGGCGCAATTGTCTGTATCTGCATTCTGTACCCGATCCTGAATATTCTGGCGATTTCCATCAGCGCGGACGGACCGGTGCTGCGGCATGATGTCAGACTGATTCCGCAGGGATTTACGCTAAAAGCCTATAAAGATATTCTGAAGAATGAGAGTATTTTGCGGGCATTTGGAAATTCCATTTTTATCACAGGCGTAGGCGTGGTCTGCAGCCTTGCGGCTACTTATCTGGCGGCGTATCCGATTGCCTGCTGCGAATTTCCGGGAAAGAAAATATATAATGTTTTTGTCCTGATTCCGATGTGGTTTCAGGGAGGCATGGTTCCCTCCTATCTGTGTGTGCAGAAGATGGGACTAATCAACAGCTACTGGGCACTGATACTGACGGCGTTGATTTCTTCCTATCATGTGCTGATCTTGACGAGTTTTCTTCGGGGAATTCCGAGAGAACTGTTGGAATCGGCGAGGATGGACGGAGCCGGGGAGTTTCGAGTCATGTTGCAGGTAGTTGCACCTCTGGCAAAGGCGTCGTTTGCGACGATCGGTCTGTGGGTAATTGCGGGACACTGGAACGCGTACTTTGGCCCGTTATTATATATCACAAAATCAGAACGCTTTACGCTACAGCAGGTACTGAGGGAAATCGTACTGGAAGCAGATGCGGCGCAGATGGATCTCGGAACAGCGAGAAGCGGACAGGTTTCTGTCAATATCGCAGATCAGATCCGGTACGGTGTTTTGATCGTTTCTATGATACCGATGATGGTTATTTATCCATTCGTCCAGAAATATTTTGTAAAAGGTGTTACGCTGGGCGCAGTCAAAGGATAAACACACAATTTTCTATGACAGGAGGACGAGTATGAGGAAAAAGACAGTGGCAAGAATGATGAGCGCGGTTATAACAGGCAGCATGATAATTTCTCTGGCAGCCTGCGGCAGCAGTTCTGCACCGGCAGCAGAAAGCGCACCGGTAGAAAGTGCTGCAGCTTCGACAGAAGCCGAAACGACTGAAGAAACTACAAATGCGGAACCGTTGGAATTTTCCTATTACGGTCCGATCTGGAAGCCGTATCAGGAATCTACACCGATTTTTGACGAGCTGATGAAACGCACGAATACGACGATCGACTTCGAATGGGTCAGCAACGATGCGTTAGAGACACAGCTTGCGTCCAAGGTTGCATCCGGCGATCTGCCCGACGTCATCAGCGGCGGTACTTCTGCAGCACCCGGCATACAGGATCTGATCAAACAGGGCGTTATTGTACCGATCACGGATTATTTGGAAAAGGATATGCCCAATTATGTGCGCTTCCTGGAGGGTAACGATTATCTGATGCTGACCAACTATGAAGACGGCGAAATTTATGGCTTCGGTCTTGTCATGGATGTTCCGCCCGCATTCAGTACTGCAATCCGTACAGACTGGTTGGAAAAACTGAATCTGGAAATGCCGAAGACCTGGGAGGATTGGGTAACGGTATGGAAAGCCTTTGCAAAAGAGGATGCAAACGGCAACGGTGACCCAAACGATGAAGTGCCGTTTGCAGTTTCCCATCAGTTCTTTAAATTCGTGCTGAATATGTTTGGCATGCAGTCAAACGGTGAGTTTTCCGTGGTAGACGGAGAGTATTTGTACGATCCGGAAAATCCAAATTATGAAAAATTCATAGACAGCATGAGAGAGCTGTATGCGGAAGGAATTTTACCGAAAGAATTTGTAACGCTGGAAGGCGCGGACTTTAATACTTTGGGCGCAAGCAACACGCTCGGTTCCTATGTAGGATATGCGGAATATTCGAAAAACTACACTATTTCCTGCCGCGAGCTGGATGAAGACGCATTTTATCAGTGCGTAATTCCAATTCCTGGACCGGACGGTGCGCAGAATATCCCGGCGCGTGCAAAGGTTTCTTCCACGACCTATATCACCGTAAAGGCGCTGCAGGAAGGCAAGTTGGAACGGATTTTACAGTTCTTCGATTATGTATACAGCGACGAGGGCATCGAGCTGACCAATTATGGTATCGAGGGCACAAACTTTGAAATGGTTGATAACAAGCCTACTCTGGTTCCTCCTTATAACGAGAGCTTTGCAGTTGCAAGAGAAAACGGTCTGATACCGAGTACGATCCCGTTTTGCTTTACAGAAGATGTTTACATGCAGATTCTGATGGGCGGCGTGACCTATGACGAACTGGAAGATTCCGGTCAGACCTTTATCGACGGTATGACGATCAACGAGCCATATTATTATGACGAGCCCCCTGTAATTCAGACGGAAGCCTATGCGGATCATTTCGATCTTTTAGAGCAGCAGGTAGCGCTGCGCGACAAATACATCATGGGGCAGATTAGCAAGGACGATTATAACAGCGGTTATGAAAAACTCAAACAGGGTGGATTAAACAATGTGATCGAACAGGGTAAGGAAGCTTATCAGAAAATTAGCGCACAGTAAAGATACATAAAAGAGGTGCTTATGCGGACAGTATTGGGACTTGACAGAATCGGGGAATATGATCGGCTGTTTACTGGAAAACGGATCGGACTAATTACGAATTATTCCGGTGTGGACAGTAGATGGAACTTAAATATCGATCTGTTCCTGAAAAAAGGATATCAGCTGGTGAAGCTTTTTACTCCGGAGCACGGACTGTTCGGCAGTGGAGCTGGGGAGGCGGTAGCAAATGCCGCCTTCCCCGGCAGCAATATCCCGATTATCTCTCTTTTTGGGGAAAAGGATAAGCAGCGTCCGTCAAAGGAAGAACTGGAAGGTATCGACCTTCTGATATATGACATTCAGGACGTCGGGCTTCGGTATTATACCTATATTTATACGATGACCTATTGTATGGAAGCGGCAGCAGAGCTTGGAATCCAATTTATCGTGCTAGATCGTCCTAACCCGCTCGGCAACCGGATTATAGCGGGTGGTGTGATTGAACCGGACTGCGCCTCCTTTATCGGGGATTACGGACTGCCGATGCGTTACGGGATGACACCGGGGGAGGTTGGAAATTATTTTATCGCATATCGAAATCTGTCGCTGGATTATATGGTAATTAAACTGAAGGAATACGGCAGGGACATGCTGTTTCCCCAAACCAGACAGCCATGGAATGTACCGTCTCCAGCGCTCCCGGATTTTACCTGCACGATCTGCTATTCCGGCGGCTGTGCGGTCGGCGCATCCAATATCAGCGAGGGCAGGGGAACGCCGCATCCGTTTCTGACTTATGGCGCGCCTTATATCGATATGGATGAATTTTACGAAGCGCTTTTACCGTGGGTGGATCGCGAGAAGCTGCTGATCCGCAAAAAGGCATTCACGCCGTCGGAACGCAAATATATCGGAGAAATCTGTTACGGAATTGAGTTGATGCCATTGTGCGATACCTATGATTTTATTCCGCTGTCGATGCGAATATTAAAAGCTGCAGCTGACCTGTATCCTAACGATTTTGAACTTGTAAAAGCGGCGGACGGTCAGATGCATATCAGCCGTGTGACCGGAAGCCATGAGATGGAACGTGTCTTGGAGGGCAAAAAGGATCTGGACAGCCTTCTGACAGAATGGGACGCTCAGAGCAAGGTATTTGCGGAAGCGACAGAGCAGTATCGAATCTATCGTTAAAACTGTTAGAATTGGCGGGAAGTATCACGGATGATAAAGTGATATGGCAGGACACTCAAGGGAGTGTCAATGGAGGATACAAATCATGAAATTATCGACGACGATCAACTTTTTTACCTATGAGGATGACGGCAGCTATTCTGCCTACTATTATGATCTTGAACACTATGCGAAGCTGGGATTTTCCCATCTGGACTCAATTTTTTGCTCGGCGGACGCACCTTTTTCACCACTTTGGACCAATCGCTACGAGGACTGGGCGCATAAAATCCGGAAAAAGGCGGACGAACTGGGAATCACCTTTGTACAGACACATGTACCGTTTTACAATTTCTGCGATCCGAAAAAGGGTGTGAACGAGAATACAGAAGAAATTGTGCGCCGTTCCATTGTCTGCACGAACATTCTAGGTGCACACTGGACAGTATCGCATCCCGGAACGGCATATGCGGACAGTTTGATCGTAGACGGCTCGAAAAAGCAGAATCTGGAATATTTTTCCAGAAATCTGGAATTTGCAAAGAAGAATGACGTCGGAATTTGCATTGAGAACATGGCAGATTTTTCGGGACAGGGCTTTAAGCGGAGTTACTGCGCGACGGTGGAAGAGCTGGCAGACCTTGTGGATACGCTGCACAAAACCTATGATAATGTCGGAATCTGCTGGGATTTCGGACATGCCAATCTAGTCTATTCCAATCAGGTTCCGTGCCTGAACTATCTCGGAAGTCGAATCAAAGTGACGCATGTGCATGACAACATGGGACTGGAGGATGAGCATCGCGCTCCGTTTCTGGGAAATGTCAAATGGGACAAAATTATGCCCGCACTGGCGCGCTGTGGCTATGAGGGCAATTTCAGCTTTGAGGTAAAACGTCTTGCGGCGGACGTGCCGGAGCACATCAAGGATGCGTACTGGAAGTACATGAAGACGACGGGGGAATACCTGCTGTCGATGGCAAAATAAGGTTTGTGAATAAAAAGAAAAACGAAAGGGGACGAATCGGGCGGTTCGTTCTCTTTTTTTAGTAATAGGATGATTGTACATTCTATTGTATAGCTGGAAAAGTTACAGCCATAAAGCCGTCAAAGCGTTCACCCCAACAGAAATCCTTGACGGAATCCAGGTCGGCGATTATAATAAAATGGATTATGGGAATTCCAATGTTGCCGGCAAAATGCGCCGGTCGGATGGGAGAACAGATGATAAAGAGTATGACGGGATTTGGCAGATGTGAAATCTGCGAGGATAACCGCAAATTTACAGTGGAGATGAAATCGGTCAATCACCGGTATCTGGACGTGAATTTAAAGATGCCAAAGAAGCTGAATTTTTTCGAAGCTGCGATCCGCAATCTTCTGAAAGAGTACATCCAGCGAGGCAAGGTGGATGTTTTTATCACCTACGAGGATCTCGGGCAGGAGAAGGTCAGCATTCGTTATAATAAGGATGTGGCTGCGAAGTATCTGGATTATTTAAGACAGATGTCGGCGGATTTCGGACTGGAAGACGACACGAAGCTGTCTTCCCTTGCGCGGTTTCCGGAAGTATTTTCGATGGAAGAGGAAGAACCGGACGAAGAGGGAATCTGGAAGACGTTAGAAAAGGCGCTGCGCTCGGCGGCAGAGGGCTTTGTCACTGCGAGAGTGCGCGAGGGGGAGGCGTTAAAGACCGATCTGTGCGCGAAGCTCGACGAGATGAAAGGCTATGTGGATTTTATCGAAGAGCGTTCTCCGCAGATTGTTTCGGAATACCGTCAGAAACTGACCCAGCGGGTACAGGAGCTGCTCGGCGACGTCAAGGCAGACGAGAGCCGCCTGCTGACAGAAGTTACGGTTTATGCAGACAAAATCTGTGTGGATGAAGAGATTGTGCGCCTGCAGAGTCATATTTCTGCAATGAAAAAGTCTCTGACAGATGGTGGAAGCATCGGCAGAAAGTTGGATTTCCTGGCACAGGAAATGAACCGCGAAGCAAACACGATCCTGTCCAAAACGACCGATCTGGAGCTGTCCAACTGCGGAATCGAGTTAAAGACGCTGATCGAAAAGGTACGCGAGCAGATTCAGAATATCGAGTAAAGGCGGAAACAGGATTGAGCCAGTTTATACATATCGGTTTTGGCAATATTGTCAATACGGATAAAATCATTGCAGTGGTCAGCCCGGATTCGGCACCGGTCAAGCGTCTCGTACAAAAGGCGAGGGAGACCGGAAACGCAGTGGATGCCACCCAGGGCAGACGAACGAAGGCGGTTCTTGTGATGGAAAACAGTCAGTTGATTTTGTCGGCGCTGCTGCCGGAGACGATTGCGGCGAGGGCTCAGCTGCCGCAGGATACGCAGCCGTCTGCAGAGGAGGAAAAACAGGATGAATCATAGAGGATTGCTGGTCGTAGTGTCCGGCTTTTCCGGCGTCGGAAAGGGTACGCTGGTCAAAAAGCTCGTGACAGAATGTGACAATTATGCACTTTCCGTATCCATGACGACAAGAAAGCCGAGAGAGGGAGAAATCGACGGCGTTTCTTATTTTTTCGTGGATCACGATACGTTTGAACAGACGATTGCACAGGATGGATTTGTGGAATACGCAAGCTATGTGGGCAATTATTATGGCACGCCGAAGGCATGGGTCGAAGAGCAGCGCAACAGCGGCAAGGACGTTGTGCTCGAAATCGAAGTGCAGGGCGCACTGAAAGTAAAGGAAAAGTTCCCGGACGCAGTGCTGATTTTTGTGCTGCCCCCGTCTGCAAAGGAGCTAAAGAGCCGACTGGAAGGCCGCGGAACGGAAACACAGGACGTGGTTTTAAAGCGTCTTTCCCGCGCAGAGGAAGAATCTGCGTTTGTAGAGCAGTATGATTATATTGTAGTCAATGACGATCTGGGAGCGTGCATGGAGGCGGTCAACGGGATTGTCCGTGCAGAGCATCAGCGCCCGAATCTGAATTTGGAGCATATTACAAACTTAAAGGAAGAGCTGAACGCTCTCGTGAAAGGAGAAAATTAACATGTTACATCCTTCTTATTCTGATCTGATGAAAGTCGTAAACAGCGAGGTAGAACCCGGCGAAGAGAAGATTGTAAACAGCCGTTATTCCATCGTAATGGCAACAGCAAAAAGAGCAAGACAGATCATAGGCGGACATGAGCCGATGGTAAAGGTAAAGCCCGGCGAGAAGCCGCTTTCCATCGCTGTAGATGAGCTCAATCAGGGCAAGATCAAGATCCTCGGCGAGGAAGAGGTAGAAGACTAAATCTCCTGGAAAGGAACAACATATGCAGATTTTATTTGTATCCCTGGGTTGCGATAAGAACCTGGTGGACACGGAAATGATGCTAGGTCAGCTGGCGGAAAAGGGCTATACCTTTACCGATGATGAGGCGGAAGCGGACATTGCAGTTGTCAACAGCTGCTGTTTTATCGGAGACGCCAAGGAAGAGAGCATCAACACGATTCTGCAGCTTGCAGAATGGAAAACGGAAGGACGGCTAAAGGCGCTGATCGTCTGCGGCTGTCTGGCACAGCGTTACAAAGATGAAATTCAGACGGAAATTCCGGAAGTGGATGCGATCATCGGCACGACGGCAATTGATACGATCGTAGAAACTGTCGAATCCGTTCTGGCAGGAAAAAGCGAGAATCATCTCGAGGATATCGACCGCGCCTGCGTTTACGGGGTTCCGAGAAGTGTTACGACCGGAGGACATTTTGCGTATCTGAAAATCGCAGAGGGCTGCAATAAGAGATGCACCTACTGTGTGATTCCCTCTGTGCGCGGCAATTACCGATCGATTCCGATGGATTCCCTCGTGCGCGAGGCAAAAAAACTGGTGGAAAACGGTGCGAAGGAACTGATCTTAGTCGCACAGGAGACCACTGTTTACGGTATCGACCTTTACGGGGAAAAGATGCTGCCGGAGCTTCTGCGCAAGCTTTGTACGATCGAAGGGCTTGTCTGGATTCGCCTGCTTTACTGTTATCCGGAAGAGATTACGGAAGAGCTGATTCAAGTCATGAAGGAGCAGCCGAAAGTCTGTCACTATCTGGATATGCCGATTCAGCATGCTTCCGATAAAATTCTTGCGAAAATGGGACGCAAAACCCGGAAAGAAGAACTGGAAGGGATTATTGCAAAGCTTCGGGAAGAAATCCCGGACATTTGTCTGCGTACAACATTGATTTCAGGTTTCCCCGGAGAAACGGAAAAAGACCATGAAGAGCTGTTGGATTTTGTCAATCGGATGGAATTCGACCGCCTTGGTGTTTTCCCATATTCTCAGGAAGAAAATACGCCCGCCGCAGAGATGCCGGATCAGGTGGAGGAATCCGTGAAGCTGGAGCGTCAGGCGGAAATCATGGAGCTGCAGCAGGATATCGCGTTTGACAAGGACGAATCCATGATCGGACGCTCGCTGCTTGCGATGATCGAGGGCAAGGTGGCGGACGAAAACGCTTATGTGGCGAGAACCTACCGCGATGCGCCCAATGTGGACGGATATTTGTTTATCAACACTTCCAGAGAACTGATGACGGGAGATTTTGTACAGGCAAGAGTTACAGGCGCTTATGAATACGATCTGATAGGAGAATTGGAAGATGAATTTACCAAATAAACTGACGATGGCGAGAGTCATCATGATTCCGTTTTTTGTTATTTTTATGCTGACTGGCTGGGGTGGAGAGGCCTCTAAATGGATCAGTCTTGCAATTTTTATTGTGGCAAGTCTGACGGATCTGCTGGACGGTCACATCGCAAGGAAGCATAACCTGGTTACCAACTTCGGTAAATTTATGGATCCGCTGGCAGATAAGCTGCTGGTGTGTTCTGCAATGATCTGTCTGGTGGAAATGGGACGGATTCCGGCATGGATCGTTATCGTGATCATCAGCCGTGAATTTATCATCAGCGGCTTCCGCCTGATCGCTTCTGACAATGGACGCGTGATCGCAGCAAGCTACTGGGGCAAATTCAAAACGACGTTCCAGATGGTTATGATCTGTCTGATGATTGCCAATATCGAAGCACTGTCTGTATTGACCACGATTGTAATGTGGGTGGCGCTGGTGCTGACAGTGGTATCTCTGGTAGATTATCTGATGAAAAACAAAGACGTGCTTAAAGACCAGCACTGATCAGGATAAAAGTACTGCTTTGCCGTAATGTGGCTTTTGCAGAATACTTTTATGAATTTTATGAAAAGACAGGCGCGCTGCGCATGACGCTTTTTTATAACAATAGAATCCTCACAAAGAGTGAGTTCTATTGTTTGCGCATGTGCTACGCGCCTGAGCTGTTATATGGAAAATGGAAAATACAGCGCAGAAATGAGGGAAATTATGACAGTAGAATTGATTTCAGTCGGAACAGAGATTTTGCTGGGAAATATCGTAAATACGAACGCGGCGTGGCTGTCGGAGCAGTGTGCGCGGCTGGGGCTTTCCTGCTATTATCAGAGCGTAGTCGGCGACAACGCGGTGCGCTTAAAGGAGCAGATACAGCAGGCGCTGAACCGCTCGGATATCGTTATTTTGACAGGCGGACTGGGACCTACGACGGATGACCTGACCAAAGAGACTGCAGCGCAGCTGATGGGGAAAGGTCTGGTGATGGATATGCACAGCCTGGAACGCGTCGAGGCGTATTTTAAGGCGCGCAGGATCGAAATGACCGAAAATAACAAAAAACAGGCGCTCTGCCCGGAAGGAGCGATGGTGCTCGACAACGATAACGGTACAGCACCGGGACTGATTCTGGAAGAAAACGGAAAGCGTATGATTTTATTGCCCGGTCCTCCGAACGAGCTGCATCCGCTGTTTGAGCAGCAGGTAAAACCGTATTTACAGAAGCTCAGTCCGGAAATTTTCTATTCCCGCACCGTAAAGCTGTGTGGAATCGGCGAGAGCAAGGCTGCAGCGATGATTCAGGATATGATCGATGCGCAGACGAATCCGACGATCGCGCCCTATGCCAAAACCGGCGAGGTACATCTGCGTGTAACTGCCCGTGCAAAAGACGAGCAGGAGGGCAAAAAGCTGGTGAAGCCTGTTATACGCGAGCTGAAAAAACGTTTCGGTGAAATGGTTTACACGACAAAGGAAGAGCGGACGCTGGAAGAAGCGGTTGTGAAGCTGCTAAAGAAAAATAAGATGAGCATTACCTGTGCGGAATCCTGCACCGGAGGCCTTCTGGCTGGCAGAATTGTCAATGTGGCGGGAGCATCCTCCGTGTTCCAGACCGGTTATGTGACCTACGCGAATCAGGCGAAAAGACGGCTCCTTGGGGTAAAAAAGAGCACATTAAGGGAATTCGGTGCGGTCAGCACGCAGACGGCAAAGGAGATGGCCTCCGGCGCGCTTGCGGCGGCGAAGGCAGACGTCGCGGTATCGATCACCGGAATCGCAGGACCAGACGGAGGAACGGCACGCAAGCCAGTCGGACTGGTTTATATCGGCTGCAGCGTGCAGGGACATACGATCGCGCAGGAATATCGATTTTCCGGAAACCGTGAAAAAATTCGCGACAATGCGGTATCCGCAGCGCTGACGCTGACGCGGCGCTGTATTTTGGAGAATTGTTTGAAAAAGGAGTGATCGGGGATGAAGAAGCACCAAAATCACCGTTATTTTACGGCTGTCTGCATCGCTTCGGCAATCTTTGCAGTTCTGCTATGCCTCGCCCTGTTCCTGATTGTGACGGGTGACCGCTCGGAGCTTGAACGTGTGGAGGCACAGGCGGCAGTCTTTCTGGAACAGATGGAGCAGGCGGCGGACTCTGCAAGGCAGAGCGCTATTGCAGGTGCACAGGACAATTTTGGAAATTCGATGCCGGGGATGCCAGATGCTTCGTCAGGCATACAGCCTGGCCAGGCGGACTCTGCCTCCGGCAAATCCACGGATGAAACCTATGTTCCGTCTGCGGACGATGAGTATTATGAAAAAATCACGGATGCGATTCGCGATGACCTCCCTTACGGCGTGGAGTGGCAGGAGTGTGATTTGAGCCGCAAGCAGGAGGATGCGTCGTTTTATGCGTTGTATCCGAAGCTGACCGGTGAGATCAGGAATCGGGATTATTTGAATGAAATCATCGAAAAGCAGGCGCTTCTTTATAAAAATTACTGTCAGATGTACGTCGAACAGGCGGGCTTTGATTCCTGTCACATCCAGTGCTTTGGCTATGTCACGAACATGGACAGCGAGCATCTGAGTGTTGTGTTCGATCAGAAGTTTTATCTGAATAACCAGAGCATGCCGGGACTGTCTGCGATCAATATCGATGTGGAGACAGGGACAATCCTGAAAAAAGAACAACAGTTTAACTATTCGACGCGACTGGCAGAACGATTCCGCAAACAGTGCCAAAAACAGAACGGTCTGGAACTGTCAGAAAACGAGTGGCCGACGGAGATGCTCCGGAAGCTTCTTTCCTCGGATGGAGGTATTTTCTTCTATACGCCGGTCGGCCTGGAAATCGGGTTTAACTATAATGGCGTGAACAATCAGTTTGGATGGATGACGGCGACGATAAAGGACTACGAGGACTATCTGAAAAAAATGTAAAGCGGCAGGGGATCGCCCGGTTCCGTTATGGAGCGTGGGCGATCCCCTGCGTTGACGATTTATAGCATTGCACCGAAATCGATCACGATCACCTGTCCCGTGATGGCGCGGGATTCGTCACTTGCGAAGAAAAGGATCACGTTGGCAACATCCTCTGCGGTGCAGGACGGTGTCTTTAAATTGCTGTGAGCAGCCATTGCGCCGATCATATCCGGGTCGAGCACGGCAGGATTAGTTCCGGTCGTCATCGGTGTGATGATATTCCCGGGGCAGATCGCATTGCAGCGGATGCCGGTCTGCTGGAAACGGAGCGCAGTGTGCTTGGTCACACCGATCACGGCAGCCTTGGAAGCGACATAAGCGGCCCCACCGCAGCCTTTTACGCCTGCTACGGAAGCGACGTTGACGATCGAAGCGCCCGACTGCATTCGTCTGGCAGCAGCACGCATACAGCGCATGGTTCCTTTCTGGTTCGTCTCAACAATGCGGTCGAGATCTTCATCCAAAAAGCGGTCGATTGGTTTTAAGCCGGTTTCCAGAATTCCGGCATTGTTGATGAGAATATCAATTTTACCGTATTTTTTCAGGACCAGCTCCATGAGCCCTTCGGGATCCTCCGGTTTGGAAATATCGGTGGAGACAGCAAAAGCTTCGCCGCCGGCGGATTTAATTTCCTCGGCAACCTTCGTCAGGGCGGCCTCCCTGCGGGCGGTGATGACAACAACAGCCCCCTCTTTTGCAAACAATTTGGCGGTCGCTTCCCCGACACCGGAATTTCCGCCGGTGATGACAGCTACTTTTCCTTTCAAACGATCCATACAGTACCCTCCTTGTCTGTTTGATAATTTTATTATACTATTTTCAGACAGGGGAGGCAATCCTGAACTGTACCTCAAAAGATACCGGGGAAAGGCTGTTCAGACCGGTGTTTTTATGATATGCTGAAAAAACAGACTGCTATTCATACGAAGAATTTCTGGGGAAATGCATGCCGCGCATGAACCGTAACTTCTGTTGTTGACAAAATCGAACAAATGTTTTATGATAATACCAGAACATCCGTTCTTATGTAGAAGGAGACAGCATGGAAAGAGAAGAAAAATTAAAAGCGCTCGACGCAGCGATTGCAAAGCTTGAAAAAGAATATGGCAAGGGAGCAGTGATGAAGCTCGGCGACCCTGCCTCTCAGATGAATGTGGAGACGATCCCGACCGGTTCCCTGAGCCTGGATATTGCACTGGGACTGGGCGGAATCCCTAAGGGACGTGTTATCGAGATCTACGGACCGGAATCCAGTGGTAAGACGACGGTTACCCTGCATATGATCGCAGAAGTACAGAAAAACGGCGGAATCGCCGGATTTATCGACGCAGAGCATGCGCTCGACCCTGTTTATGCGAAGAACATCGGCGTAGATATCGATAACCTTTATATTTCCCAGCCGGACAACGGCGAACAGGCGCTGGAAATCGCGGAGACGATGGTTCGCTCCGGCGCGATCGATATCGTTGTTGTGGACTCTGTTGCGGCTCTGGTACCTAAGGCGGAGATCGAGGGCGACATGGGCGACAGCCATGTAGGCCTGCAGGCGCGTCTGATGTCCCAGGCACTGAGAAAGCTGACCGGTGTCATCAGCAAGTCCAACTGTACCGTGGTATTTATCAACCAGCTGCGTGAGAAGGTCGGCGTTATGTTCGGTAACCCTGAGACAACGACTGGCGGACGTGCGTTGAAATTCTACGCTTCGATCCGTATGGATGTGCGCAGAATCGAATCCTTAAAGCAGGGCGGTGAAGTGGTCGGCAACCGTACCCGTGTCAAAGTCGTTAAAAACAAGATTGCGCCTCCGTTCAAGGAAGCGGAATTCGATATCATGTTCGGAGAAGGTATTTCCGTTGTCGGGGATATTCTGGATCTGGCAGCGAACATCAACGTCGTGAACAAGAGCGGCGCATGGTATGCTTACGAGGGCAATAAGATCGGTCAGGGACGTGAGAATGCCAAAAGCTACTTAAAGGACCATCCGGACATCTGCGAGGAGATCGAGGAGAAGGTACGCGAGCATTACGGCCTGAAGAGAAAAACACCTGCAGACGCAGCAGCAAAGTCTGAGAAAGCTGCGACAGGCAAAGTAGAGAAGTCTGGTGCAGACGCAAAAGAACAGAGCCTGACAGAAAAGGAGTAAGACGTACATGACAGTGACCCGGATAGAAGAATTGTCCCGGTCCCGCTGCAAAATATATTTAGAGGACAGTTTCGCCTTTGTATTATACAAAGGCGAACTTCGTTTATTCGGGGTGCGGGAACAGGAAGAGCTTTCAGAAGAATCCTATCGGGAGATCATGCAGGAGGTGCTGCCCAAACGGGCGACGCTGCGCTGTATGAACCTTTTGCAGAGCAGAGCGTATACGGAGAGCAAACTGCGCAGCAAATTAAAAGAGGGCGGTTATCCGCAGGAAAGCATCGACAGCGCGCTCGCTTATGTAAAATCCTATCATTATGTGGATGATCTGCAGTTTGCAAAGGATTACATCGTTAATCAGGCGGGAAAAAAGAGCAAACGCGTGTTGGAACAGGATCTGATCGCAAGAGGCGTTTCGAGGAATGAAATAGAAGCAGCATTTGCAGAAGCGGCAGAAAAGGGGGATGGACCGGACGAACTTGCGCTCGCGCGGATGTGGCTTGCCAAAAAGCGTTACGATCCTGCGCAGGCAGACTTTGCAGAGAAGCGGAAAGCGGCGGCTTTTCTGTCTCGCAAGGGCATTCGCGCGGAAACCATCAGAAAAGCCATGGAGCTGGCGGGTGAACGATAACTACAGGGGCACCGATTTGTGCAGAATGGCACGGAATTACTTGACATCTGTGGTGGAATTGTATAAAATTGAGATGTTGTAAAATTGTTTATAAGAATGGGAATGAACATTCTATAACTGATATTGCACAATGAAAATTAAATAAGGAGGTGCTCCTGGAATGATGGTGCCAATCGTTATAACAGCAATTGTTACCCTGCTGATTGCTGTTCCGGTTACCGCACTGATCGCCTCTGCGCAATGTAAAAAGGGAATTGAGCAGAAGATCGGCAATGCGGATGACAAAGCCAGAGAAATCATTGATGAAGCGTTAAAGACTGCAGAAGCGAAGAAACGGGAAGGACTGCTGGAGGTGAAGGAGGAATCCATTCGTACCAAGAACGAACTGGATCGCGAGATCAAGGAACGCAGAGCCGAGGTTACCCGGTACGAACGCCGCGTGCAGCAGAAGGAAGAGAACATCGACAAGAAGACCGATGCGATCGAGAAGAAAGAAGCTTATCTGGCGAAGCGGGAAGAGGAGATGCGGAAGCAGAAGGAAGAGATTTCCCGATTGAACGAGCAGCGTGTCCAGGAACTGGAAAGAATCTCTGGTTTGACCTCCGACCAGGCAAAGGAATATTTGCTGAAAATTGTTGAAGATGATGTGAAGCATGAATCGGCCAAGATGATCAAGGAAATGGAACATCGGGCCAAAGAGGAAGCTGACAAGAAAGCGAAAGAATATGTGGTCAATGCGATTCAGAAATGTGCTGCAGATCATGTATCCGAAGCGACGATTTCTGTCGTACAGCTTCCCAGCGATGAAATGAAGGGGCGTATCATCGGACGGGAAGGACGTAATATCCGTACCCTTGAAACCCTGACCGGCGTTGATCTGATTATCGACGACACACCGGAAGCAGTTGTGCTTTCCGGCTTCGATCCGATCCGCAGAGAGGTTGCGCGGATTGCACTGGAGAAGCTGATTGTAGATGGACGTATCCATCCTGCCAGAATCGAAGAGATGGTAGAAAAGGCACAGCGTGAAGTAGAGACAATGATTAAAGAAGAGGGCGAGGCCGCTGTACTGGAAGTCGGCGTACACGGTATTCATCCGGAACTTGTCAGACTGTTAGGTAAGATGAAATTCAGGACGAGCTACGGTCAGAACGCATTGAAGCATTCGATCGAGGTAGCACATCTGTCCGGTCTGCTTGCTGCAGAGCTGGGACTGGATGTCCGTCTTGCAAAACGTGCAGGTCTGCTGCATGATATCGGTAAGGCAGTGGATCACGAAATGGAAGGCTCTCATATTCAGCTGGGCGCTGAGCTCTGTCGGAAATACAAAGAGTCCGCGACAGTCATCAATGCGGTGGAATCCCACCACGGCGATGTAGAGCCGACCTCTCTGATTGCCTGTATCGTACAGGCTGCTGATACAATTTCTGCAGCTCGTCCGGGTGCAAGAAGAGAGACGCTGGAAACCTATACCAGCAGACTGAAACAATTAGAAGACATTTCCAACAATTTCAAAGGTGTAGATAAATCCTTTGCCATTCAGGCGGGCAGAGAGGTTCGGGTTATGGTAGTTCCTGAGCAGATTTCCGATGCGGATATGGTACTCCTGGCACGGGATATTTCCAAGCAGATCGAAGCAGAGCTGGAATATCCGGGACAGATCAAGGTCAATGTGATCAGAGAGAGCCGCGTAACGGACTACGCGAAATAAGTAACGCGAAAAGGCGCGAAACCTATGTAAATATATTATTTACAAGGCTTCGCGTTTTTTTTATTATATTGATATAGGATAATACTAGGCATCAAAGTCGGAGCTTTTGCCCGACCTCATAGGATCAAAAAGGGTGATGTGTTATGAAAAAACTGGGAAAGCTTCTCCGTAATCTATTGATTGTCTGCGGCGTGCTGTTTATCATCGTTCTGCTTTTGCCGGATGACGAAGAAATGTCTGCAAATCAGGAACAGACGGGCGTAGAGACGACGGCAGGTGCAGAGCATGTGGCGGGTACAGCGGAAAATTCCTTTCCGGAAGATATGGTAAAGGAGAAACAGACAGAGATAAAAGGCGATGGAAAGGACCAAGCGACCGTGTTTGTCTATATGAACGGTTCGGATCTGGAATCGGAGGACGGAGAGGCGACGGAGGATCTTTGTGAGATGCTTGCGGCGAACATCAGCAGCCAGGTCAATGTCCTCGTGGAAACGGTCGGCACAAAAAGCTGGTCAAAAAGGCTTGGGATTGCCTCCGACCACACGCAGCGCTATAAGGTGGAAGCCGGGAACCTGGTGCTTGTGGATGACAGCCTCGGACAGCTGGATTGTACATCGCCGGATACGCTTGCAGATTTTATTTCCTGGGGCGCAGAAAATTATCCGGCAAACCGTTATATCTTGATTTTCTGGGATCACGGCGCAGGACCGGTATACGGCTTTGGATATGACGAACACCAGTCGGAGGATTCGGTGCTTACGATCGATGAGATCCAGACGGCAATCCGCCAGAGCGGGATTTACTTTGATATCGTCGGCATGGACAGCTGCATTATGTCTTCGTTAGAGCTTTGCTGTGCCATGTACAATTATTGCGATTACATGATTCTGTCGGAGGATTTTGAATCCGGCTACGGCTGGTCGTACACGGGATGGCTGAACGCCCTGTCGGAGAACACTAGCATTTCCTCCGAGGAGCTTGGGAAAATCATCGTGGATGACATGATCGCAGATAATGAAGAAAACGGCGAGGGGTCTTCCACGCTGGCGCTGATCGACGAATCCTACATGAAGGTGCTCTATACCGCGTGGGCTGATTTTGCCTATGCAAACGAGCCTGCGCTGCTAGGGGAAAATTACAGTATGCACGTCCGGGGCGGCAGGCGCGCTCATCCTGTTTTGCGGGGAAAAGGGCTGTTTGATTTTCTGTTTGACGAGGATGGAGATTATTCCATGTCAGACTATTATATAACGGATATCATGGCAGTAGCGCAGAATATCGAATCCAAAGAGACAGAGGCACTGGCGGCTGCGGTAAACCTTTCCATCTGCTATTTTAATTGTACGGACGACGAGGTTGGAATGACTGGACTGTCTGTCACGCTGCCTTATGGGGATTCTGAGTTTTATGGATATCTCTATCCGGTTTTTACCGGTGTGGGGATGGACGCCGACTATGTCGGCTGGCTGGAAAAATTCGTCTATGCCGAGGGTTATAACGATTACTATGATTATGAATCGTGGTATGAGGACGACTGGGAAGGCTGGGACGACTATGAAGACGACTGGGATTGGATCGACTGGCTGTTCTTTGAGGATGACGACTATTGGGAGGATGACAGCTGGAACGAATGGGGAAGCGATCAGTCCTGGGCAGAGTTTGGAAACGGCAGGTCAGATTGCATGAGAAAGCAGATTGCATGCTAAAAGAATAAACAGTAAAAAATAAAAAGGAGGAGCTATCATGGGAATTTTTTCAAACAGGGACAACAAAAAAGGGTATTGCGTGTTTTGTGGAAAGGAGCTGTCGGATGGAAAATGCACAGCCTGTGGGCGGGAAGCAAAAGAGGTGGTTTCACTTTCTTCCCTGAACTGGCAGAAGGTGCCGATGGAAGTGGCAGACGCCCTCGGGGAGCAGAAAAAACAGCTGTTCGGGAATCCTTTGTACACCGTAAAGGAAATGATCACAAACGGGGATCTTTTTATCGCAGATATTTATTTTGACGCGGTATATGAGGAAGAATTTGACCGTTCCGACGATGACGAAGGTAAGAGCGAGTATTCGTACTATGTACAGTTTTCTACCCCGGAGCTTGCCCCGTGCGACAGAGACTGCGAGACGTCGGCTGGTCAGTATGACAGGGTGGAGGAGCTGTTGAAAAACGGGCAGCACGAAGGAAAAATCCTGTGGGGACGAAAAAAGAAGTCCAACTATTATTACGCATTTGCTCCAAAGAATGGGGACATCACGGCGATGCTGGGAAAACGGCTGCTGGAAAACTTTATCTGTTACGGAGAGAGCACGGAAAAACGCAAGCTGGCACCCAAGGGCGGCGCTGGAAATACCACCTATGATAAGGTATTCGACGCGATCTGGGACAATACGATCGGAAAGCTTTAACGGTTGATTTCTAAAATATCACGGCATATAATCAAAGCATCAGGAAATCAGATGTAAAGGCTGATTTGCCCCGGTAGAAAATATTTTAAGAAATGAGCATCTTGTACCTTGGACGGGTGGGATGCTTATTTCTATGCAGAGGAGAAGTCAACATGGCAGAGGAATTTAAACGGCTGGATCGAAAGCTGGTCTATCACGGAACGATCATCGATTATTACAGGGACACCATTCAGGTTCCGAACGGGAACATCGCAGAATGGGATTTTATCGGGCATAAGGGCGCGGCTGCGGTCGTTCCTGTGCGAGAGGATGGAAAGCTTCTGATGGTGCGTCAGTGGCGCAATGCTCTCGACCGTTATACGCTGGAAATCCCGGCGGGCGGATTAAACGGCGCAGACGAGCCGCCGATGCTGGCTGCCGCGCGTGAGCTGGAAGAGGAGACGGGATATCATTCTGAAAATCTGACGCATCTTTTAAGTCTGCGGACGACCGTTGCGTTCTGCAATGAAAAGATCGAAATCTATGTTGCGCAGGATTTAAAGCCGACCCATCAGCATTTGGACGAGGATGAATTTATCGATGTCTATGCATATTCGGTCGATGAGCTGTGTGAAATGATCTATTCCGGAAAAATCGAGGACGGCAAGACAATCGCGGCAATCATGAGCTATAAGGCGAAATACGAAAAATAGCGCAGCACGGTACTGCATAGAAGCGCCAAGGGGTGCGTGATACCTTTCACAGTACCAATTGAAAAAAATGCAAAATTCCCCCAGCAGCCGCATAGATTACAACGAGCGGATGCGCAGACAGCGTCACGGTAGGTGCAGCAGTTCATGCCGTGACGCTGTTGTTATCTGTCGGCTTATGCCGGCGCTGTTAAAAATATAAAAACGGGGAATGCGATGTCTTTTTGGAAACGGTTCGGGCAGCAGGAAAAGAGATTGGGGGCGGTGCTTCTTCTGGCGGGATTTCTGGCGGGAATCGCCTGCGTGTGCTTTTTTCCGGGGCTGTTTGTGCAAAATCCGGGCTTTCTGGATACGGATACGCTGTCGGGAATTTCAGAATGGAATAGGAACCGGACGGGATTGTTTTTATACTGCCTGCAAAAAAGGCTTGGGATAACAGTTCTGTTCGTGTTGCTTGCACTCTCTGGGGCAGGGATGATCTGTCTGATTGTGCTTGCAGTAGGGAGCGGACTGGCGGCAGGGATGATCCTGACGGTGCTGTCGCTGCGCTATGGAATCCGAGGGAGCTTCTTTTTCCTGGCGGCGCTGGTTCCACAACAGGCGGTGCTGGTTCCGGGCTACTGTATGCTGCTGGAATGGTGCCTGCACAAAAAAGCTGCGTCGGGCGTGTGGATTTCCCTGGCGGTGATTGGAATCGGCTGTGCGGTAGAAGGGTATGTCAATCCATTTATTTTAAAAGCCGTGATGCGTCTGTTTTGGGGATAGGAGACACAAAATGTCAAATCAAGATATGGTGGAACTGGTATTTCCCGTACCGCTATCTGGTATTACCTGAAAATATGCCGAAAAATCGCCTGAAAATGCGGAAATTTCAACATTGCTTTTCTGAAATTCATTGTATATAATGATTCCACACGATCGATACGGTCAAAAGAAGGGAAAGCAGAGGGATGGAAGCACAGATTGAGTCATTTATTGAATATTGCCATAATGTAAAAGGAACCTCTCGGAATACGGAGCTTTCCTATCGGCGAGATCTGTATCAGCTGGCAGATTTTCTGCGTGCCCAATATCAGATGACCAGGGTAGAGGATCTGACTGCGACGGCATTGTATGGTTATATCCGTTTTCTGGAAAAAAAGCAGAGAAAAGCTGCGACGATTTCCCGCAATATTGCATCGATTCGGGCATTTTGCCATTATCTGGTGCGGGAGGGCGTGCTGATGATGGATGTGTCGGAGACGCTCAAAGCCCCTCGGGTGGAAAAGAAGCTGCCCGGCGTGCTGAGTCCGGAAGAGGTGGAACGACTGATGGATGCGGTGCAGGGAACGAGTCCGAAGGAGCTTCGGGACAAAGCGATGCTGGAGCTTTTGTATGCAACCGGTATCCGGGTATCGGAGCTGATCGGTCTGAAGCTTTCGGATGTAAATTTAACACTGTCCTTTTTGTTCTGTATGGAACAAAACCGCCAGCGTACGGTTTTGTTTGGAAATAAAGCGAAAGCAGCGCTGGAAGCGTATCTGCAGCATGGCAGACAGGCTCTGGTAGCGGAGGAAACGCAGCAGGCACTGTTTGTCAACTGCGCAGGAAAGCCGATGAGCCGTCAGGGCTTCTGGAAGCTGCTAAAAGGCTATGCGCAGCGCGCGGGAATCACGGAAGAGGTCACGCCGCATACTTTGCGTCACTGCTTTGCGGCACATCTGGTTGCAAACGGCACAAACCTGCAGAGCGTGCAGGAAATGCTCGGACATGCCGACATCTCCACGACGCAGATCTATATCAATGTGAATCAGGAACAAATCCGGGAAGAAAAAAGGCTCATCCGTTAGGGTGAGCCTTTTTAGACGAATGCATAATTTTATTTCTGCGGACAGAATATCTGTTGAGCCTGCAAGCTGCCGTTTTGAAGACAGGTGATATTTAGTAATTCAGCTCCGCCAGATCGTAGATGAGACGCTCGGAAGCTTCCCAGCCGAGGCAGGCATCCGTGATGGACTTTCCATAAACGCCGCCGCCAACCTTCTGGTTGCCTTCTTCGATATAGCTCTCGATCATAACGCCCTTGACGAAGTTGTGGATGTCGGGGCTTAAATGACGGCTGTGCATCACCTCTTTGACGATTCGAACCTGCTGGTCAAACTGCTTATTGGAGTTGGAATGGTTGGAATCGATAATGCAGGCGGGGTTTTTTAAATCACGCTCGTTATAAAGACCGAGCAGGATCTGCAGATCCTCGTAATGATAGTTGGGAATGTTGCGTCCGTGCTTGCTTGTCGCGCCGCGCAGGACGGTGTGGGCGAGGTCGTTGCCGTTTGTCTGCACTTCATAGCCGCGGTAGATGAATCTGTGCGGATGCTGTGCGGCATAAACGGAGTTCAGCATAACGGAGAAGTCACCACTGGTAGGGTTCTTCATGCCAGACGGAAGATCGAAGCCACTAACCGTCAGACGGTGCTGCTGATCCTCTACGCTGCGGGCGCCGATTGCCACATAGGACAGAATATCGGATACATAGCCCCAGTTTTCGGGATAGAGCATTTCATCGGCAGCGCTGAGGCCGGTTTCGGACAGCGCACGGATGTGCATATGGCGCATCGCGATCAGACCGTGCAGGAAATCCTCTTTTTTTTCAGGGTCGGGCTGATGAACAATACCCTTGTAGCCGTCGCCGGTGGTACGGGGCTTATTGGTGTAAATTCTCGGAATCAGGATCAGGCGGTCGGATACCTTGTCGTTGACTTTTGCAAGACGGTGGATATAATCGCAGACCGCATCCTCGTTATCTGCAGAGCAGGGACCGATGATGACTAACAGCTTGTCGCTTTTGCCGGTGAGGACGTCGCGGATTTCAGCGTCACGCTTCTGCTTGATTGGAACCAGAGAATCCGGAACCGGATACTGCTCCCGGATTTCATCGGGAGTAGGAAGTTTTCTGATATAATCGAAACTCATGACTTTTCTCCTTCGCAGGCGGTGCCGATGAAGCACCATTCTCTTTCCGGCTGCATATTTATGCAGAACGGAAGCGGTTTTCATTATAGTATAGGAAAAACGCAGGCGCAAGCCAATTTTATGATTTCGTACCAGTTTCCATGTAGCTTTCCGCGGGCAGATTTCATGCTCGCATGAAAATCTGCTTACGGAAAGCTACAGAGGGAGCGCCGCTTTATGAGCAAAAATAGCTGCAAAGCAGCGGAGAGCATCGAAGATGCGGTTTTGCGAATGGCGCGGGAAACTGTGCAAATAGCGCGGGAAACTGGTTGCTGATGCGCGAAAAACAGTCAATTCACTTATGACGCCGCGACAAAACAAAAAACAGCGCTGCTGCGCAGAGTATCGTCAGGAGCACCTGCCCGAAGAGCATGCCCTGGAACAGTCCGGGAATGCCGGAGAGCGGCAGGATGAAAAAAACGAAGAACAGCCGCACGGCGAGGGACAGGATTTGGAACAGAAAAGTACAGCCTGTTTTTCCAAGCCCGTTTAAAATCGAAAGCAGCGTCGTATTCAGGTACAGAAAAGGGCAGAGAAAACAAAACATCCGAATCAGCTGGCCGGCAAGCACGCTTCCAAACAGCGCAGAGCCGATGAAGTTTCCGCACAGAGAAAAGGCGGCAGTACAGCCGACGCCGATGAGAAGACAGAAGCGGGTGCACTGGAAAATGGCACTGTAGATGGCGCTCTGGTTATTCGAGGCGTCCGCACGGGAGATGGTCGGCATGAGCAGGACAGCAATCGAATTAGTCAGCGCGCCGGGAAACAGGATGCAGGTCATCGCCATGCCGGTGTATACGCCATAAGCAGAAAGCGCCTGATGGGAGGAATAGCCAAATAGCTGCAGGCTGACCGGGATGCGGGAGGATTCGATTGTTCCGAGCAGATGCAGGCAGACCCGCGTGGCGCACAGGGGTGCAGCGAAGGAAAACAGTCTGGAAAACAGCTCCGGCAGGGGGAGGTTGAGCGGAAGGCTTTCAGGCAGTTTTTTCGAAAAATGGATTCTTGCGGCAAAAACGGAAACCACCATGGAAGCGCATTCCCCGATGACAAGTCCGACTGCGGCGAGCTGAATCGTACAGGAAAGTCCGCGAGCTGTCGCATACTGCCAAAAAAGCATGACGCTGCCGACGCGGAAGCACTGTTCAAAAACCTGACAGAACGCCGGAAGAAAGGATTTTCGGATGCCGTAATAATAGCCGTTGATACACGAATGGATACAGGCGGCGGGAAAGGAGAGGGCGGCGATTTTTAAAAGCGGCGCACAGCGCGTTTCTTTTAATAAAAAGTCGGAAATAAAATCAGCCTCCCGCCAGACAAAGAGCGTGCAGAGGCACGAAAGGACGAACGAGACGGACAGACCGGTAAGCAATATCCTGCGTTTGGCGTAGATTGCTGCTTCCGGTTCTGCGGCGGTAAATTTGGAGATTGAACTCTGGATGGCAGAGGTACACAGCGCAAAGGAAAGAGCGAGCACCGGACTGATCAGCTCATAGATGCCCATTTGCTCCGCACCGAAGGTGCGGGAGAGGAAAATCCGGTAAAAAAAGCCGATAATGCGGCTGAAAACTCCGGCGGCAGTCAGCAAAAGAGCGCCCTTCAACAGATGATTTTTATACATGGCAAAAAACGTCCCGGGAATCCTTACTGAAAGTATACGCGCAGGAACAAGGTGACAGAACTGCCCCTGCAGTGCCGCATATGTGTGGATCAAAAAAGCGTCACCACGCGTATCGGTGCGAAAAGCTGCAGTATGCATAAAACAGTTGCGCCGCCTGTTGTTTTACGGTATACTTTCGGTGTCGAAATTGTTTTCAATAACCTAATACACAGGAGAGGATGGTTGTTTTTGATGAGCACAGACAGATATACAAGCCCGTTATCGGAACGGTATGCAAGCCGCGAAATGCAGTTCATTTTTTCTCAGGATATGAAGTTCCAGACCTGGAGAAGACTCTGGATTGCGTTGGCAGAGACAGAAAAGGAACTCGGACTTCCGATCACACAGGAGCAGATCGATGAGCTGAAAAGCCATGCGACTGATATCAACTACGATGTGGCAAAAGCGCGCGAGAAGGAAGTGCGCCATGACGTTATGAGTCATGTGTATGCCTACGGTGTACAGTGCCCGAAGGCGAAGGGCATTATCCATCTGGGAGCAACCTCCTGCTATGTAGGGGATAATACCGATATTATTATTATGGCAAAGGCCCTCGAGCTGGTTCGCAAAAAGCTGTTAAATGTCATCCGCGAGCTGGCAGATTTTGCAGACAAGCAGAAGGACCTGCCGACACTGGCATTTACCCATTTTCAGCCCGCGCAGCCTACGACAGTCGGTAAACGCGCCTCTCTGTGGCTGCAGGAGTTTTACATGGATCTGTGCGATCTGGACTATGTAAAGGATTCCCTGCGTCTGCTTGGTTCCAAGGGTACGACCGGTACACAGGCATCTTTCCTGGAATTGTTTGCGGGAGATCAGGAAAAGGTGGACCGCCTCGACCCCATGATCGCTGAAAAATTAGGCTTCCCCGGTTGCTATCCGGTATCCGGACAGACCTATTCCCGTAAAGTTGATACCAGAGTGATGAATGTGTTGGCCGGCATTGCAGCCAGTGCACACAAGATGTCCAACGATATCCGTCTGTTGCAGCATCTGAAAGAAGTGGAAGAACCCTTCGAAAAAAATCAGATCGGCTCCTCCGCGATGGCATATAAGAGAAACCCGATGCGCAGCGAAAGAATTGCATCTCTGTCCAGATATGTGATGGTGGACGCGTTAAATCCTGCGATCACATCTGCTTCCCAGTGGTTTGAGCGCACGCTGGACGATTCCGCGAACAAGAGAATTTCCATTGCGGAAGGCTTCCTTGCGATTGACGGCATTCTGGATCTTTGCATGAACGTCGTAGACGGCCTGGTTGTATATCCGAAAGTAATTGAGAAGCGCCTGCGCAGCGAGCTGCCGTTTATGGCGACCGAAAATATCATGATGGACGCAGTAAAGGCAGGCGGCGACAGACAGGAGCTGCACGAGAGAATCCGCGAGCTTTCCATGGAAGCAGGACGCAGAGTAAAAGAAGAGGGTGCAGACAACCAGCTGATGGCGCTGATCGCGCAGGACGAAATGTTCCATCTTGACGAGGCTGCCCTGGAAGCTTCCCTCGAGCCCTCCAAATATGTCGGCTGCAGCGCACATCAGGTAGAGCGCTTCTTAAACGACGTGATCCGTCCGTTGTTAAAAGAAAATGAAGCGGACCTTGGCATGAAGGCGGAAATCAACGTATAAGCTATGCTTATGGGAAATATAAAATTTATTGATTTTACTTATATAAAAAATCTGCTATACTGAATCAGTAAGATGACATATGCGCTGATGGGACAGCGCACATAAAGGGATGCCGCTTTTGGCGGCAGAATGAGAGGAAAAATGGTTAAAGCAGTAGTAGGTGCAAACTGGGGCGATGAAGGAAAAGGCAAGATTACAGACATGCTTGCGAAGGAAGCGGATATTGTTATCCGTTTTCAGGGCGGTGCAAATGCCGGACATACGATTGTCAACGATTACGGCAAATTTGCGCTTCACACACTGCCGTCCGGCGTGTTCTACAGCCATATTACCAACATCATCGGCAACGGTGTTGCACTGGATATTCCAAAAGTATTTAACGAGGTCAACCAGCTGGTAGAGCGGGGCGTACCGGCACCGCATCTGATGATTTCCGACAGGGCACAGGTGGTAATGCCCTATCATATTTTACAGGATACCTATGAAGAAGCGCGTCTGGCAGGCAAGTCCTACGGCTCTACCAAGTCCGGCATTGCGCCGTTTTATTCCGACAAGTTCGCAAAGATCGGTTTCCAGGTCAGCGAGCTGTTTGACGACGAGGTGCTGGAAGAAAAGGTGCAGAAGGTCTGCGAACTCAAAAATGTCCTGTTCGTGAATTTGTATCATCAGGAACCGCTCGATCCCAAAGAGCTGTTAAATACCCTGCATGAATACCGCGACATGGTAGCTCCTTATGTGGGCAACGTGTCCGAGTTCTTATATCAGGCGGTCAAAGAAGGCAAAAACATCCTGTTGGAAGGTCAGCTGGGTACGATGAAAGACCCTGACCACGGCATTTACCCGATGGTAACGTCTTCTTCCACACTGGCAGCATACGGCGCAATCGGCGCAGGCATTCCGCCTTATGAAATCAAAAAGATTATTGCCGTTACCAAGGCATATTCCTCCGCAGTCGGTGCAGGTGCATTTGTTTCTGAAATCTTCGGTGACGAAGCGGATGAGCTGAGAAGAAGAGGCGGCGACGGCGGCGAATTCGGCGCGACAACCGGTCGTCCGAGAAGAATGGGCTGGTACGACTGCGTTGCTTCCCACTACGGATGCAGACTGCAGGGCGCGACCGACGTTGCGCTGACCGTTCTGGACGTTCTGGGTTATCTGGATGAAATCCCGGTTTGCGTCGGCTATGAAATCGACGGTCAGGTGACAAAGGAGTTCCCGGTTACCTGCAAGCTGGAAAAAGCGAAGCCTGTATACGAGGTTCTGCCCGGCTGGAAATGCGATATCCGTGGCATCCGGACCTATGAAGAGCTGCCGGAAAACTGCCGCAAGTACATTGAGTTCATCGAAAACCAGATCGGCTATCCGATTACAATGGTATCCAACGGCCCTGGCAGAGATGACATCATCTACAGAAACAGCCCGCTGGCATAAGACAGTTCCCAAGAACCCTGGATGATTTTCCACAGGCAGGGTTGCCTGCAAGCGCGAAAGCGACAAGGAAACTTCCTGGATGACAGAAATTCTAAAATCCCTTATAATAGAGTCATGGCTCATTGCCTCATTTTCGGGCGGCGGCCATCGACTCTGTGATAGGGGATTTTTTTGATGACAGCAAATCTGGAATATTATCGTGTTTTTTATTATGTGGCACGCTGCAGCTCAGTGACAAAGGCGGCGGCAGCGCTTTCCTTGTCCCAGCCGGCGGTCAGCCAGAGCATCCGGCAGCTGGAAAAGACCCTCGGCAGCAGCCTGTTTGTGCGCAGTGCGCGTGGAATCAGCCTGACGGCGGAAGGAAAAATCCTGTACGAATATGTGGAAAAAGGGTATAGCGCATTTCTTGCCGGGGAAAAGCGGCTGTCGCAGATGCAGAACCTGGAATGCGGTGAAATTACGATCGGGGCGTCCGATATGACGCTGCGTTTTTTTCTGTTACCGTATCTGGAACGGTTCCATGAAAAATATCCGGGGGTGCGGTTTCAGATTACGAATGGTCCGACGCCTGCGACGATGGGACTTTTAAAAGAGAAAAAGATCGATTTTGGAGTCGTATCCGGTCCTCTGGAAAAGCAGGAGGGCGTCCGCCTGATGCCTGTGCGTAAAATTGAAGATATTTTTGTGGCGGGACGAAACTTTCTGGAATATACCTGTCAGAAACAACCGCTTTCCGTCCTGGAAAAAGTGCCGCTTATCATGTTGGATCAGGATACAAGCACAAGACGTTATGTCCAGCGTTTTTTGAAGCAGAGAAAGGTGTTCGTCCACCCGGAGTTCGAGCTTGCAACGAGTGATATGATCGTGCAGTTTGCCTTGAGAAACCTCGGTGTCGGAAGCGTTGTGCGCGATTTTGCCAAAAAGGAGCTGGACAGCAGAGAGCTGATAGAGTTAAAATTGGAAGAGCAGCTGCCGCAGCGGGAGTTTTTCGTCGTGACGGAGGAAAAAGGCAGCAGCAGTCTGGCGGCGCAGGAACTTTTGCGGATGCTGTCAGAAACAGCAGAAGAAAATGAGGGAGGCGATCGGATATGATCAGAACAATTATCAGCGATATCGGAAACGTATTATCCGGTTTTACCTGGTACGATTTTTATAAAAGCAAGGGATATTCGGAAGAAATGGTGGAGCGTCTGGCAAAGGCGACGGTAGGGAGTGACATCTGGAAAGAATATGACCGCGGCGTCCTTTCCGAAGAGGAAATTTTGAACCGGTTTATTGCAAACGATCCGGAGCTGGAAGAAGACCTTCGCAAAACGCTGGCAAACGTCCACGGCATCATGGAGCGTTATGATTATGCGATTCCGTGGATTGAAGAGTTAAAGGCGAAGGGCTATCAGTTCCTGGTGCTGTCGAATTTTTCCAGAAAGGTGCTGCGTGAGTGCTGGAGCGAGCTGGATTTTCTGCCGTATGTGGATGGCGGCATCCTTTCGTGTCAGGATAAGCTAATCAAGCCGATGCCGGAAATTTATTCGCTGATTTTAAGCCGGTATCATTTAAAACCGGAGGAATGTGTCTTTATGGACGATATTTTGGAAAATGTGGAAGCTGCCCGCAGAGCCGGGATCAATGCCTTTGTATTTGAAAATCAGGAACAGGCAAAGCAGATGCTTCGGACGTTTGGAGTAGAGTAGGGTGAAACATAAGCGAGATCCCTTATGTTTCACACGGCTATTTATACCGGGCATCACAAAGCAGCGGTGAACGCAGAGCAGAGCTGGAAGTTCTGCCTGCGGAATGGAGAGTAACATGGTGAAACGATATATAACTCAGGGAAATCTGCTGATGGAGGTCAATCGGGCGGATGGCGGCTGCTGGGTGAACCTGGTTGCGCCGACCCTGGAAGAATGTGTGCAGATTGCACAGGAATTTCAGATTGACCTTGCGGATGTCCGCGCCGCGCTGGATGATGAGGAAAGCTCCCGTGTGGACGTCAGCAACGAATATTCCCTGATTTTATTCGACGTTCCGTCTGTGGAATACCGTCATCAGCGGGAAGCGTATACGACCATACCGCTCGGTCTGATCTTGGTGAACGATGTGCTGCTGACTGTATGTGCGGAAGCAACGCCGGTTCTGAAAAATTTTCTGGAAAATACGGTCAAGGAGTTCAGCACTAAAAAACAGATGCGCTTTATCTACCAGATTTTTTTGCGTTCCTGCATGCTGTATCAGTCTTATCTGCGCATTATCGATCGCAAGCGGAAGGAGATCGAGGCGCATATTGGGGACGATACGGAGGAAATGGAGCTGATCGACTTACATGAGCTGGAATCCAACCTCGTATACTTTGATACGTCGCTGCGTGCCAACAAGGTCGTACTGGATCGTCTGATGCGCTATAGCCGCATCAAGAAATACCCGGAGGATCAAGACCTTTTGGACGACGTTGTGGTCGAAAACCAGCAGGCGATCGAAATGACGCGGATCTACCGGGACATTATCCAGGGAACGAGAGAGCTGCTTTCCTCCCTGATGGATAATCGCTTAAACAGCGCGATGAAATACCTTGCGTCGATCACGATCGTCATGGCGATCCCGACGATAATTTCCGGCATTTACGGAATGAACGTTTCCGAAAAATGGATGCCGCTGGCTCATACGCCTTACGGTTTCGGGATTATCTGCGTGCTGATTTTAGTTGCATGCGTGATTACGATGAAAGTGCTGAAAAAGAGAAAGATGCTGTAGAAGCGTAAAAAAGTGTGTACGAAAGCTGAAAAAGTGCTGCTGCCCGGGAAATAGTTGCCGGTGCAACAGCACTTTTGCGTTTTAGTTCTGCGCAGCATTTGCCTCGTCCTCGTTCTGCGTGCGGTCCGCGTCGGTCTGTCCGATATCGAAGGATGCGATCGTGTGCTTCTGTTCAAACTGCCCGTAAAGCCAGATGAAAATCCAGAGCAGGATCGGGACTGCAACCGTGCAGATCAGACAGCCGGAAAAGAGCCGCTGCCAACCGGGAAACGCAAAAATTGCGCTGAGGAGCGTGATGAGATAGAGCGCTGCTAAAAGGACGATACAAACAATGGCAGCGATTTGCTTTGCTGTTTTTTTCTTCTTCATAAGAGTCTCCATTCTGCCGTCGCAGGACGGCTGAAACAAATTCGATTCGGTACTTTACATTGCCGATGATAATGCTACAATATGCTTGATAGCATACATCAAAGAGGAGCGCTTTGCAAGCGCAGGAGGGAACAAAAGATGATATTTGAACCAATGGACAGAATTGTATTTGCAGGGGATTCGGTAACAGATATGGGAAGCGCACAGCCTGTGGGGGAAGGTTTGTTTGATAATGTAGGTCAGAGCTATGTGCGTATCATCGAGAACATGCTGAGCACCTGGTATCCGGAAGTGTATCTGCGTGTGACCAATTCCGGTGTTTCCGGCAACACGAGCAGAGATCTGCTGCAGCGTTTTGATTCGGATGTTGTTGCACTGAATCCGGATTGGGTTTCGATCTGCATCGGCATCAACGACGTATGGAGACAGTTTGACAGCCCGGCGATTCCGGACGGACAGGTGATGCCCGAAGAATACGAAGCAAATCTGGAAAAAATGATTCTTTCGGTAAAAGGAAAAGTAAAGGGCATCTTTATTTTGACGCCTTATTATATGGAGCCTAATCCGCAGGACTGGATGCGCAAGAGAATGGACGAATACGGTGCGATCTGCAAAAAGCTGGCTGCAAAGCACGGCTGCTGTCTGGTTGATCTGCAGGAGGTATTCAACCGGTATTTTGAGTATCGTCATTCTTCCTATATTGCATGGGACAGAGTGCATCCGAACCTGATCGGCGCAACTGTAATCGCAAAAGCATTTTTATCCCACTGCGGTTTTGAATACGACCATCAGCCTGCAAAAAAAGAAACGCAGACCTGTTAAGCGGCAAAGTGTTCACAGATTTTTTGCTTGCACAAATCGGGGGTCTGGGCTATAATAATGCAAAGTATGGATGCCCGTGCAAAAATGGGCGTGCGAAATGCAAAGGGAGCAATCCCGTCAGAAATTTAATTGAGGTGAAGAAATATGGCATTATTACAGCAGTGGAGAGATATGGCATACGACCAGCAGGCTGACAAGGCTAAGCTGCAGCAGTTCTGGGCAATTTATTTTACAAAAGAAAAGGATATCTACGCAGAACTGTTAAAGAACCCGGACGAGCTGGTAAGAGGCACGGTTAAAGAGCTGGCTGAGAAATTCGGCGTGGATATTATGACCATGACCGGTTTTCTGGACGGCATCAACGACAGCTTAAAGGCTCCCAACCCGATCGAGGAGATGGAGGAGGATACCGTTGTAAACCTCGGCTTTGATAAGGCACTGCTTTATAAGAACATGGTAGCTGCAGACGCAGACTGGCTGTACGAGCTGGAAGAGTGGAACGACATCTTCGATGAAGAGACCAGAAAGAAACTCTACAAAGAGCAGAAGAGTTCTACCACCATCGTAAAGGAAGCAAAGATTTATCCCAATGATCCCTGTCCCTGCGGCAGCGGCAAGAAGTACAAAAAGTGCTGCGGCAAAAATAAATGATCAAAGGCTCTTTACAAATCGAAACAGATCGATTAAGATAAGGGCAGAATTTGATAAAAAGACAACGCGTGGAAGAGAAGAGTAATCCCGGAATCTGTATCAGAGAGAAACGCCGGTATCTGCATTGCAGAGCTGTGCTGGAAGCGTTTTGACAGAGGTCTCGTATGAAAACCATCTCGGAGCGGTCCTTAATCGGACACGGTGATTCCGTTATCATCAAAAGAGCGGCAGACTGCTGTTGCAGATCTGCAAAATGGGTGGAACCGCGCTGAAGCGTCCCATGTACATCGCAAGGTGTGCATGGGACTTTTTTATCGTATAGGAAACTTCGTTTCTAAACGATAAAAACGCTTCGCGAGGATGCGCACTCAGCGCAAGGGTAGATGGTTGCTGAAGCAACCGCGCCTCGGCGCGAGAATGTGCCAGGGCACATTCTTTTTTATCTATAGAGAGGACGAGATTCACAAAACTATGTGAAGATCGAATAAACAGGTTATTTTCAAAATTTTTAAGATAGAAAAAGGCGAAAGCCGGAAGGAGATACCATGAAGGTTACATTAAAAGACGGCTCTGTAAAAGAGTACGCACAGGCAATGTCTGTGATTGATATTGCGAAGGATTTGAGCGAAGGACTTGCGAGAGCGGCATGTGCCGGAGAAGTAGACGGAGAGGTTGTAGACCTGCGTACCGTTGTCGATCACGACGCTGCAGTCAACATTCTGACTGCAAAGGATGAAAAAGGTCTGTCTGCACTGCGTCACACCACCAGCCATGTAATGGCGCAGGCTGTAAAGCGCCTGTATCCCAACACAAAGCTGGCGATCGGTCCCTCTATCGCAGACGGCTTCTATTACGATATGGAGTTCGAAACTCCTCTGACCAGCGACGATTTTGAAAAGATCGAAGCAGAGATGAAGAAGATTGTCAAAGAGGATTTAAAAATCGAGCGCTTTACTCTGCCCAGAGAGAAAGCAATCGAATTTATGAAGGAGAAAGAAGAGCCTTATAAAGTAGAACTGATTGAAGATCTGCCGGAGGGCGAAGAAATCAGCTTCTATCAGCAGGGCGAATTTGTAGACCTGTGCGCAGGTCCTCACCTGATGAGCACCAAAGAAGTTGGCAAGGCATTCAAGATCATGAGCCTTGCAGGTGCATACTGGAGAGGCGACGAACACAACCAGATGCTGACCAGACTGTATGCAACCGCTTTTGCAAAGAAGGACGAGCTGGAAGCTTACATTACCATGATGGAAGAGGCGAAAAAGCGCGACCACAGAAAGCTGGGCAAAGAGCTGGGACTGTTTATGATGCATGAAGCAGGTCCTGGTTTCCCGTTCTTCCTGCCTAAGGGTATGGTATTAAAGAACACCCTGCTGGACTACTGGCGTGAAATCCACAGAAAAGCAGGTTATGTGGAAATCTCCACTCCTGTGATCTTAAACAGAAGCCTCTGGGAGACCTCAGGTCACTGGGATCATTATAAAAATAACATGTACACCACTGTAATCGACGGCGAAGATTATGCGATCAAGCCGATGAACTGCCCCGGCGGCGTTTTGGTTTATGCATCTGAACCCCGTTCTTACAGAGATCTGCCGCTGCGTATGGGCGAGCTTGGTCTGGTACACCGTCATGAAAAATCCGGTCAGCTGCATGGTCTGATGCGTGTGCGCTGCTTCACACAGGACGATGCCCATATCTTCATGACACCTGAGCAGATTAAGGACGAAATCAAAGGCGTTGCAGGACTGATCAACGAAGTTTATTCCCTGTTTGGCTTCCAGTATCATGTAGAGCTGTCTACCCGTCCGGAGGATTCCATGGGCAGCGACGAAGACTGGGAGATGGCAACAGACGCGCTGCGCAGCGCTCTGGACGAGCTGCAGCTTCCTTATGTAGTAAACGAAGGTGACGGTGCGTTCTACGGACCGAAGATCGACTTCCATCTGGTAGACTGCATCGGACGTACCTGGCAGTGCGGTACGATCCAGCTTGACTTCCAGCTGCCTCAGCGTTTCGAACTGGAGTACGTTGGAGCTGACGGCGAGAAGCATCGCCCGATCATGATCCACCGCGTAGTATTCGGTTCTATCGAGCGTTTCATCGGTATTCTGATCGAGCATTTTGCAGGCGCATTCCCGACCTGGCTGGCTCCGGTACAGGTTAAGGTGCTTCCGATTTCCGATAAATACATGGATTATGCACAGAACGTCCTGAACAAGCTGACAGAAGCAGGCATCCGCGCAGAAGTGGATACCAGAGCAGAAAAGATCGGCTACAAGATCAGAGAGGCACAGACTGCCAAGATTCCTTACATGCTGGTTGTTGGTCAGAAGGAAGAGGAAGAAAATACCGTCTCCGTCAGAAGCCGTGCAGCCGGTGACGAAGGCGCAAGAAGCCTGGATACGTTCATCGCAGATATCTTAAAAGAGATCGAAACCAAGGAAAACCGCGTAAAGAAAGACTGATCCGGTAAAAAAACTGCATAAAATAACCTGTCATCGGGCATACTGACTGCCAGGAGCTGCGCAGAATGTGCAACGCACTACGCTATGTGGCTGTAAGGTGGCGCATCACAGATCAGCCTGTCCTGTGCGCAGAGAAAATGCGGACGCATCGCGCAGCTCTTCCAGAAAAGGAGGTATGGACGATGACAGATTTAAAGTGTAGTGTGGAAACCTGCTGCTTTCATGACGGAGACTGCTGCTGCAGAAACGACATTATGGTAGGCGGCGCAAAGGCCTGCAGCTGTGATGAAACCTGCTGTGAGAATTTTGAACAGCAGAAGGAAGGCAGCGCAAGAAACGCAGACGGATATCCTGACCGGATGACGCAGATCGACTGCGAAGCGGTAAAATGCCGCTACAATACCAATTATAAATGTCAGGCAGAGCATGTGGACATGCGCGGAAGCCGTGCCGGGGACCGCAGGGAAACCGCCTGCGCGACGTTTGTGGAACGGTGATGGAAGTTCACCCGCGCCATTCGCAATACCGCGTCTTCGACGCTCTCCGCTGCTTCGCAGCTCATTTTTGCTCATAGAGCGGCGCTCCCTTCGTACATTTTCGCAAGCAGATTTTTGTGCAAGCACAAAATCCGCTCACGAAAAGTACGAGGGAATTGTGATTAAAAAAATTAAAAAATTTGCACGACGGGCATTGACAAATGGTGTTCGTCGTGCTAATCTCTATTAGTACGCAGATGCGTAAGGAACAAACAAGCAGAGTATCCACTCTCACCCTATAGCGATCGGGCTCATAGGCGTTTACAGTTTCCTTTGCTTCTCAGAGGAAGAGCAGAGGTTGTGAGTGGATAGAAGCTATCCACTTTTTTTATTTTATTTCTTATGGAGGGAACCAGCCATTAGCGAATTATTTATCAACGAACAGATCAGAGACAAAGAGATCCGTCTGATTGGGGAGAGCGGAGAACAGCTCGGCATCATGTCTTCCAGAGAAGCCCTGAAGCTGGCTGAAGAGGCAGGTTTGGATCTGGTAAAGATCGCCCCTACGGCAAAGCCGCCGGTGTGCAAGATCGTGGATTACGGTAAGTACAGATATGAGCTTGCCCGTAAGGAAAAGGATGCCAAAAGAAAACAGAAGGTCATCGAAGTAAAAGAGATCAGAATGTCTCCCAACATCGATACCAATGACTTAAATACCAAGGTCGGCGCGGCAAGAAAGTTCCTTGAAAAAGGGAACCGCGTAAAGGTAACATTGAGATTCCGCGGCCGTGAAATGGCGCACATGTCTACCAGCAAACATATTCTGGATGACTTTGCACAGATGCTTTCCGACATCGCTGTTGTAGAGAAGATGCCGAAGGTGGAAGGCAGAAGCATGATCATGTTTTTAACTGTAAAACGCTGATTGCACGGCTACAGTTAAAATATACGTTTAGGAAAATGAAGTAACAGGAGGAAATCAGATATGCCTAAAATGAAAACCAGCAGAGCTGCTGCAAAACGTTTTAAATTAACAGGAACCGGTAAGCTGAAAAGAGCAAAAGCTTACAAGAGCCATATCTTAACAAAGAAGTCCACCAAGAGAAAGAGAAATCTTCGTCAGGCAGCAATGACCGATGCTACCAATGTTAAGAATATGAAGAAGATTTTACCGTATTTATAAATCGTAAGGAGGAATCAGTAAGATGGCAAGAGTAAAAGGCGGCATGAGTGCCAGAAGAAAACATAATAAAGTATTGAAGCTTGCAAAAGGATACAGAGGCGCAAGAAGCAAACAGTACAGAGTTGCAAAACAGTCCGTTATGAGAGCTCTGACCTCTTCCTATGCTGGACGTAAGGAGAGAAAACGTCAGATGAGACAGCTGTGGATCGCTCGTATCAATGCAGCTGCAAGACTGAACGGCTTATCCTATTCCAAATTTATGTTCGGCTTAAAGCAGGCTGGCGTAGATATGAACAGAAAGATGCTGGCAGAGATGGCAGTAAACGATGCGGCAGGCTTCGCTACCCTGGCTGAGCTGGCTAAGTCCAAAATCGCGTAAATTACAGGCTTGATAAAAGAAACGAAGACCTTCTGAAAGCATTCCTTTCAGAAGGTTTTTTATTCATGACAATAGAATGTTCGCGGAGCGTGCATTCTATTGTTAGGAAGACTGAAAAATGAGAGAGAACATATCGGGATATCCTGTAGAAAAGGTAACTATGGGATAAGCCCGTTTCAGATAGAATGTGAGGAAGATTGAAAAATAAAATTTTTCAATCGCGAGATTTGTGTCTGCGCGCACTTGACACAAACTCGACATGCGCAAAAAGCGTGCGCAGAAATGAGCGGAAAATATGAAAGAAACAACAGGATGGAAGAAAGAAAATCCGGGATCGAAGAAAGCGAGAGAGGCGGGAGCTTTTTCGGGAAACAGGAATTTTGCACCGGGCAGGAACGTCGCAAAGTCGAAAGTGCCTGTCGGAAATGCTGCTGCGAAGCAAAAACCGAGCCGCCAGGCTCCGGCTGCAAAATGTCCCCACTTTGGCAAGTGCGGCGGCTGTCAGTATCTGCACCTGTCCTACGAGGAACAGCTCGCTGCAAAGAAGCATCAGGTAAAGGAACTGATGGAAAAGCACTGCAAGGTGCGTCCGATTATTGGAATGGACGAAAATCCGTGGCATTATCGCCATAAGGTACAGGCGGTGTTCGGGCTGGATCGAAAGAAGCAGCAGATTTCCGGGGTTTATGAAGAAAAAACGCATCGGATCCTGCCGGTGGAGACCTGCCTGATTGAAGATCAGAAAGCAGATGCAATTATTGCGACAGTGCGCAGCCTGCTCAAATCGTTTAAGATCAAGGTTTATGATGAAGATACCGGTTATGGTCTGCTGCGGTACGTTCTGATCCGAAAGGCGGAATTTACGGATGAAATCATGGTTGTTCTGGTAACAGCATCCCCTGTTTTTCCGTCCAAGAGAAACTTTGTGGAAGCCCTGCGCAGAGAGCATCCGGAAATCACAACGGTTGTCCAGAATGTCAACGACCGGACGGACAGCCTTGTGCTGGGCAGCAAGTATCAGGTGCTCTGGGGCAAAGGCTACATTGTGGACAGGCTCTGTGGTTGTAGCTTTAAAATTTCGCCCGGCTCCTTTTATCAGGTTAATCCCATTCAGGCTCAGAAGCTTTATGAAAAAGCGATCGAGCTGGCGGATCTGACCGGAAAGGAGACGGTTGTGGACGCATACTGCGGAACCGGAACGATCGGCATGATTGCAGCAAAAAAAGCGGGAAAGGTATTTGGTGTGGAATCCAACCCGGACGCAGTGCGGGACGCGGTCGGCAATGCGAAAGCAAACGATGTGAAAAACATCCGGTTTTACAGAGAGGATGCAGGGCATTTTTTGCAGAGCTGTGCAGCTGACAACATGCCGGTCGATGTTGTTTTGATGGACCCGCCGCGCGCCGGAAGCAGTGAAGAATTTCTGGATGCGGTTGCAAAAATCGGTCCAAAGCGCGTCGTATATGTATCCTGCAATCCGACGACGCTGGAGCGCGACTGTACCTATCTGGAAAAACAGGGCTACCGTGCAAAAGAAGTATGGCCGGTGGACATGTTCCCCTGGTCGGGGGCGGTAGAAGCGGTGTGCCTGTTGGAAAAAAACAAAAAAGCGAGGATACATGGATGACGATAGAAGAACGTGCAAATCAGGCAGCACAATGGAAAGCAACGGGTATTTACAACTGCGCGCAGGCGGTAACGCAGGCATTTGCAGATCAGATTCCGGTGGAGGCTGAGACGCTAAAAAAGCTTGGCGCTGGTTATGCGGCGGGCATGGGCTGTATGGAAAGCACCTGCGGCGCATTGATCGGCGCAGTCATGGCTGCCGGTATTTTGACGGACGGAAAAGGGACGCCGGCGGTTTCCAGACAGTTGGTGGCAGGTTTTCAGGAAAAATGCGGTGCGACAATCTGTAAGGATTTGAAAGGCATCGAGACTGGACGGGTGCTCTGTTCCTGCCCGGAATGTGTACGCAATGCCGTGCTCACACTTGGAGAGGTATTAAAGCTGGAGGAGAAAGTGTGATTACAACAATTCTTTGGGATGTGGATGGCACGCTGTTAGATTTTCTGGCGGCGGAAAAAGCGGCGATCCGGACACTTTTTGCAGAATTCGGGTTCGGGGAATGCACGGATGAGGCGATCGCCCGGTATTCCAAAATCAACCGCAGATACTGGGAAAAGCTGGAAAACGGCGAGCTGACAAAGCCGGAAGTCCTGGTCGGCAGATTCCGGGAATTTTTTGAAACGGAAGGGCTGGACGTAACGGCGGCGCCGGCATTTAATGAGCGTTATCAGGTGTGCCTTGGGGATACAATCGTGTTTCGGGATGACAGCTATGAAATCGTAAAATCTTTGCGCGGCAGGGTAAAACAGTATGTCGTTTCCAACGGAACAGTGCTGGCACAGACGAAAAAGCTCCGCCTTTCCGGGCTGGGGGAGCTGATGGACGGGATTTTTCTGTCCGAAGAGCTCGGTGCGGAAAAGCCGAATGCAGCATTTTTTGACCAGGTATTTGAAGCAATTGAAGAAACCGACCGGAAAAAGATTTTGATTGTCGGGGATTCTTTGACGAGCGATATTCGCGGCGGCAACCTTGCGCAAATTGTGACGTGTTGGTATAATCCGAACGGACAGAAGGCGGACAGCACATATCGGATAGATGCCCAAGTACAGGATCTGCAGGAGGTGATTCCACTGCTGTCACAGTCCTGGTAAAGAACAGAAGCAGATAGAAAACGGGAATCGGAAGGATGAAAAAAAGCGTGCAGAAAGTCGGAATGGAACAGCTACGAAGCTGTCATGGGCAGGGAACCAGTGCAGAAGAGCTGCAGGATAGTCAGATATCGGAAGTAGTGATCAAAAAGGCGCAGGCAGGCGACTTGCCGCGGATTCTGGAAATTTATGCTTACGCGCGGGAATTTATGAAGCGAACGGGCAATCCGAATCAGTGGAAAGAGAAGGCGCCGCAAAAAGAGGTGCTGGAAGTGGATATCCGGGCAGGACAGCTATATGTCGTCCGACAGGGAAATCGAATGACTGGCGTATTCGCCCTTGTGATTGGAAAAGATCCGACCTATGCGCAAATTGAGCAGGGCGCTTGGATTTCAGAGAGTGAATACGGAACACTGCATCGGGTTGCAGGCGACGGAACGGTGCATGGTCTGTTTCGGAGAATCGTCCTTTTTTCAGAAGAAAAAATTGGACATCTGCGGATTGACACACACGCGGACAATCACATTATGCAGCATCTGATCCTGAAAAACGGGTTCGAGCAGTGCGGAATCATCCATATCGCGGACGGTTCGGAACGGATTGCCTATGAAAAGGTGGTTTCGGTTGCATCTTAAAAAACGATATTGTATAATTCATCAGGAAAGGATGGGTAAGATAGATGGAAAAAATAGCAAGCTTTACCGTTGATCATATTAAATTACAGCCTGGAATTTATGTTTCCAGAAAAGATACCGTAGGACAGGAAGTGATCACGACCTTCGATCTGCGGATGACAAGTCCGAACGAGGAGCCTGTCATGAATACAGCGGAGATGCACACAATCGAGCATCTTGGCGCGACCTTTTTAAGAAATCATCCGGTGTATAAGGATAAGACGATTTATTTTGGACCGATGGGCTGCAGAACCGGCTTTTATATGCTGTTGGCAGGTGATTATACATCGAAGGATGTCGTAGGGCTGGTAACCGAGCTGTTTGAGTTCGTACGCGACTTTAAAGGAGAAGTCCCCGGGGCTGCTGCAAAAGACTGCGGAAACTATCTGGATATGAACCTGCCGATGGCAAATTATCTTGGAAAGAGATATCTGGAGCAGGTTTTATACAATATTAAAGAAGACCGTCTGGTTTATCCGGAGTAAGATAAGAAAGGAAAAAGAAAATGGCAAAAATTGGTATTATCGGCGCCATGGAGCTGGAAGTTGATGCGTTAAAGGCAGCCATGGAGGTAAAAAACACCGTAACAAGAGCGGGAATGGAGTTTAAAGAGGGAACTTTAAACGGCGCTGACGTCGTTGTTGTGCGCTCCGGAATCGGAAAGGTAAATGCTGCGCTCTGTGTACAGATTCTGGTGGATTTATTTCAGATCACCCATGTGATTAACACCGGTGTGGCAGGTTCCCTGAATGCAGATCTGGATATTGGGGATATCCTGATTTCCAAAGATGCGATTCATCATGATGTGGATGCTACCGTATTCGGGTATCCTCTGGGAGAGCTTCCGCAGATGGGAATCCGGGAATTTATCGCAGATGAAAAGCTGGTAAATCTGGCAGTGGAATCCTGTAAAAAAGTCAATCCCGACCTGACAGTCCGCACCGGACGCGTTGTGAGCGGCGATCAGTTTATTTCCTCTGACGATGTAAAAAAACGCCTGATCGAAGTGTTCCACGGCGATTGCGCGGAAATGGAAGGCGCGTCTATCGCACATGGCGCATACTTAAATAAAATTCCGTTTATCGTAATCCGGGCGATTTCCGATAAGGCAGATGGCTCTGCAGAGATGGATTATCCGGCCTTCGAGCATGAGGCGGCAAAGCATTCCGCGCGTCTGGTAGAAGATCTGGTACAGAAGATTCAGTAAGCGTTACAGTCCACCTGCGCCAGTTGCAAATAAACAGCCACGAGGAAACTGAAAAAAAATAAAAAAAAGACTTGCGCTGCTGATAAAGTTATGATAATATATCCTTTGTCAGCAGCGAACAACACTTACATAGTGCTGAACACGAAATGACAAATGCAGGAATGGCGGAATTGGCAGACGCGTACGGTTCAGGTCCGTATGGTAGCAATACCATGAGAGTTCAAGTCTCTTTTCCTGCAGGAATGAAAAGCGCTTCGAGAAATCGAAGCGCTTTTTCTGTCAGGATACGCAGCAGTGCAGATAAGCCCTATAGGCAGAGAGGATTGCAGTACATGGTTTTATATTTTATCAGACACGGTGAGACATCATGGAATGTAGAAGGGAAAATGCAGGGACAGACCGATATTCCATTAAATGAAAATGGAATCCGGCTGGCACAGGAAACGGCGGAAGGAATGAAAGAGATTCCCTTCGATTTATGTATCACGAGTCCGCTTTCACGGGCAAGACAGACGGCAGAGATCGTGCTTGGCGGCAGAAAGGTTCCGATAATTGAGGATGCCAGAATTGAAGAATTGTCTTTTGGAAACTGGGAAGGAATCGGATGCCGTCCGGAAAATTATGCGGTTCCGACGCCGATTGAGGAATTTCAGAAGTTTTATACCGAGCCGTTTGCGTTTGTGCCGGGAGAAGGCGGGGAGACGATTCTGCAGCTCTGTAAGCGTACAAAAGAGTTCTGGGATGAAGTAACGGCAAAGCCGGAATATGAAGATAAGACGATTCTGATTGCAACGCACGGCTGTGCGCTGAGAGCAATTCTGCACAATGTTTATGAAGATAAAGAGGATTTCTGGCATGGATTTGTGCCGGTCAACTGTGCGGTCAGTGTCGTAGAAGTCAAAGACGGAAATGCAAAACTGGTGGGAGATGACAGAATTTATTATAATGCAAAGGAAGTCGTGAATCACTTCAATGTGAAAAAGATGTTCGAAGAATAAAAATCAGACAGAAATATGGAAAAAGCCTGAGATGATGGAAAAAGTCTCAGGCTTTATTATCGTATGGAAACTTCGTTTCCATACGATAATAAACGCTCCGCGCGGATGCGCACTCGGCGCAAGGGTAGATGGTTGCCGAGACAACCGCGCCTCGGCGCGAGAATGTGCCAAGGCACATTCTTTTTTATTATACAGAAAAGAAGAAATAGACTTAAAAGTGCATGCGCCTTCGTACTGCGTTCCTGAGCCTTGCACGGGAGAGAATCGTGATCAGCGAGATTACAATAACGCCGCAGACGGAGCAGACGACCGCCGACCAGGTCAGCCGCAGCGGAAGTAAAAGATACCGGCGGATAAGCAGCTCGATACCGGCGCACAGCAGCGCGGCTTCCGCGAAAAAATAAAGCGCTTTCATCAAAAAGGCAGAAGAAATTTTGCGCAGACAGAAAGCAAAGAGGATCGCGGCCAGCGTGCAGAGCGCGGTGATCGGCAGGGACAGTCCGAAGAACCATCTGTGGTCCGTGGTATTAAAGCCGATCAGAAACTGATATAACATTACGGCAAGACCATCGAAGAGCAGGGAAAGGTAGATGGGAAGCTTGGTATATATCACTGCAGGGATTGACATTACCCAGATCAGGACACAGGCTCCAATTACGTAAAGCGACCAAAGATGCTGCCTGAATACCAGCAGATTTAACAAAAGACTGCACAGACCGGCCGCAGTGAGAGAGACGGAAAGCAAAATGGCGAGGTCTTTTCGGCGTACAACCTCAACCTGTCCCTTTTCTTTCGGAAACGGGGAGACGGGCTGCATTTTGGAAAGATCATGTGGATTGATAACAGGGGTATTGCAGAGCGGACAGTATTTTAAGGACGGGTCCAGCTTTACCCCACAGTTGACACAGTATGACATATGATTTCACTCCTTTTTGATTCATGACAATAAAATGGGCGCGCGTTCTATTACAGTTCCCGGTTACTTTCGATCGTGACGGGGATGCCGTCCTCGACGAGCTTTTGGAAAAATCGCCGTTCCACATCCGCCTCGATGATACAGCTGGCGAAATTGACGGTCAGCGTGTCCTCAAAGCTGACAATGGCGCAGTTGGTGCGCTGGGAATACGGGATTCCCATATAAATATCGAAGCGCTCCAGATAGGGCTTCATATCGTCCGGAACGCGGATTGCCCCCATGTTGGTCAGACCGGCAGAGGAATTTTTGTCCTGCACCCGCTGGTAAAACTGCCGGACGACAAAATCCTTTAAAAACAGCGGGACAATACGGATCAGGGGATTACGCTGTGTGGAGGCATTCGTTGTGATGTCGCCGCGCAGGAACTTGCTGTTGATATAGTAGCGCATATAGTGGTGCACCTGAGTGACAATTTCTTCAAAGGTGTAGTCACCAAGTCTTGGATCGATAGACGGATAAACCATCGTGATAAAGTTGCGCAGCGTTTTGGATGGAAAAAAACGGCGCAGGTTGACGGGCATGGCGATCCGCACAGGGCGCAGGCGCAGATGAAAATCGTGCTCCTGCTTTTGTAAAAGAGAATATAAAAGCACGGCGTTTAGGTATTCCGTAATCGAAGCCTGATATTGCTTGGCAACCTTCTGGACAGCGCTGACGCTCATGATGCCGTCAATCACGTTGAGGGTATAGAAAGGTTCTTGCGTGCCGCGCACACGGTAAGTTTTTTCGGCGGGTCTTGGCGGGCAGACGCGGGCGTTTGCATAGCGCATATAGGCGTCTTCAAATTCTTCCGGATCCGGTGTTTCGTTGACATCTAAAACGAAGCCGCCATTGGAAATCTCGTGTCCCAGGAGCCGCAGATAAACGGCAGTAACTGTCTGGAGCAGATACATGCCGCCGGTACCGTCCCCGAGGCTGTGATGCGCTTCCAGGGAAATCCGCCGGTCATACCAGTAAAAACGTACAAGATAGCGGTTGTTGGATTTAAACGGCATCGGCATGCAGAAATTGCGGATATCAGGTTTTACAAACGGACCGGGACGGGTATTCGGCTCGAGATAGCGCCAGAAAAATCCTTTCCGCATTGCGGAATGATAGGTAGGAAAGCGTTTCATGGCAATATCGACAGCCTGCTGCAAAATATCCGGCTGCACCGGGTCTTTTAACAGGACAGAAAGCCTGTATACGGAGGAAAAGTCCCGGCGCTGCAGCGTCGGATATACAATCGCGGACAGATCCAGCCGATACCAGGTTTTCGGAGCATGTTTTGCGTTTGATTTTGACATATCGGGTTCATCCTTTCGCTGCTGCTGGCATGAGCTCGTCAACACACAGCACATTACAGTTCATCGCGCCATTCGCAGAAACGCATGAGTGAACTGTAAGAACAGTATACACCAGCACGGGCAAAAGGAACAGGAAAAAGTTAAATCTTGTAAGAATAGGGGAAAATATGCTATAATTAAAATGATATCTTCTTTTTTGCAAGGAAGAAATAGAAGCTGTAAAAAAGAACAGAAATAGCGGAAAAACCTATTTTTACAAAGCATGCCGCGGCTGCGGCAGATACGGAGGAGATATGGCGGTAAGCAGCAGGCAGAACCAGAATATGATGAATCTGATCCGGAAGGTGCACGGGCTGGTGGAGCGCCCGGATCTGACGAAACACAGGCAGTCCCAGGACAGAATCGGCGCGATCCTCGGTACGGAAAAGGGAATTGCCTATGAAGAGACAGAGGTAGACGGCATGAGCTGCGAATGGGTGAAGGTGGAACGCGCGCATCTGAAGCGATATGTGATTTTGTACTGTCATGGCGGCGGCTATTCAACCGGCAGTACGGTATATGCCAGGACGCTGACGACAAAGCTGGCAGAATCCACAGGGATGGATGTGTTTTGCTTTAATTACCGGCTCGCGCCGGAATGTAAATTCCCGGCGGCTGCGGAAGATGCCATGAAGGCCTGGAACTATCTGATGTATTTGGGATACGGCGCGCGGGACGTGATTGTGGCGGGAGATTCCGCAGGCGGAAATCTTGCGTTGTCGCTGACGCTGAAATTAAAAGACGAAGGAAGAATGCTGCCAAGAGGACTTGCACTGATGTCGCCGTGGACAGATCTGACCAAATCAGGGAAAAGTTATCAGACAAGAAGCAGCGTAGATCCGGTTCTGGATCACGAATACCTGGATCGGATGATCGAAAATTATGCGGGCGGGATGGAGTTGACGAATCCGTATATTTCGCCGCTGTTTGGAAAGCTGGAAGGGCTGCCGCCTGTATACATTCAGGTCGGGGATAACGAGCTTTTGCTTTCGGATTCGACACAGCTGCACAAAAATCTCGTCAAGGCAGACGTTTCTGCCCGAATCGACATTTATAAGGGCATGTGGCATGTGTTCCAGATGTCGCCCCTCAAGAACGCCTATGACGCGATGAACAAAATTGCCGAATTTATTTTCGATATCTGCCGATAAAAAAAGGAAATCCGAAATTTTTACAGAATAAATAAAAAGTAGGACTGCAAAAGAGCAGAACAAAAGGAGCAAAAAGCATGTATTATCCGGAAGAGCTGATCGAAGAGGTCAGAACCAGAAACGATATAGTAGAGGTGATCTCCGGTTATGTGCGGCTGCAGAAAAAAGGAAGCAACTATTTCGGGCTGTGTCCGTTCCATAACGAAAAGTCGCCTTCCTTTTCCGTATCCCCCGGAAAGCAGATGTATTATTGCTTCGGCTGCGGTGCGGGCGGCAATGTGATCACCTTTTTGATGGAGTACGAAAACCAGACGTTCCCGGAAGCGGTCAGGACGCTGGCGCAGCGCGCCGGAATCGCCCTGCCGGAGGCAGACGACTCCAAAGAAGCGAGGCAGGCGGACAGCCGCCGCGCAAAGCTTTTGGAAATCAATAAGGAAGCGGCGAAATATTTCTATTATCAGCTGCGCACCGAACGGGGCAGCGTCGGAATGGAATATCTGCGCAAAAGAGAACTAAGCGACGAGACGATGAATCATTTCGGGCTGGGGTATGCGAACAAATACAGCAACGACCTGATTCAGTATCTGAAATCAAAGGGCTATTCCGAAGACCTGATCCGGGATGCAGGACTTTGCAACGTGGATGAAAAACACGGCATGTATGACAAGTTCTGGAACCGCGTCATGTTTCCGATCCAGGATATCAACCACCGCGTCATCGGGTTTGGCGGACGCGTGATGGGCGATGGGAAGCCCAAGTACTTAAACTCACCGGAAACAGAGATTTTTGATAAGAGCCGGAACCTGTACGGGTTAAATTTTGCCCGGACGAGCCGGAAAGGAAATGTGATTCTCTGTGAAGGATATATGGACGTTATCGCGATGCACCAGGCGGGCTTTACCCAGGCGGTTGCGTCACTGGGAACTGCGTTTACATCGGGGCAGGCGAGTCTGCTTCGGCGTTACGCAAATGAAATCCTGCTGTCCTATGACAGCGACGGCGCAGGCGTCAACGCGGCGCTGCGGGCGATCGGAATTTTGAAGGAAGCGGGAATGACCGGACGGGTCATCAACCTGGAGCCTTACAAGGATCCGGATGAATTCATTAAGGCGCTGGGCGGAGAAGAGTTCCAGAAACGGCTGGATCATGCGGAGAACAGCTTTTTCTTTGAGCTGCGCCAACTGCAGAAAAGTTATGATTTATCAGACCCGGAACAGAAAACTGCATTTCACCGGGAAATCGCCAGAAAGCTCTGCACTTTTTCGGAAGAGGTGGAGCGGGAAAATTACATCGAAGCGGTGGCGCAGAAGTACCACATCAGCTTTGAAAACCTCCGCAGGCTGGTGGGAACCTATGCTGCCCAGACCGGGCTTGCACAGCCTGTGATCCGCCCCAAATCCGGTGTTCAGAAAAAGAACACGGCGGCGGAGGGTATCAAAAACAGCCAGAAATTATTATTGACCTGGCTGGTCGAACAGCCGCAGCTCTATCGCCAGATTTCAAAATATATTTCTCCGAAGGATTTTACAGAAGGCTTATATGAAAAGGTGGCGGACAGGCTGTTTGAGGAGCTGGAGCAGGGCAACATCAATCCGGCTTCCATTATCAGCATGTTTGAGGAGGAAGAGGATCAGCGCGAGGCGGCTTCTTTGTTCCATACGAAGCTGGAGCGTCTGGAAAGCACTGCAGAACAGGAAAAGGCGCTGCACGACATCGTCTGTGCGGTCAAGCGAAACAGTTATGAAAGAGACAGCGCGCAGCTCGGGACGGACGTAGCTGCACTAAACCGCGTGATCGCGGGCAAAAAACAGCTGGAAGAGCTTGCAAAAACGCATATTTCCCTCGAATAAGGCAACAACAGGTAATACAGATACAGGAAGGATGTAGACAGACATGACAATGGATGAAAACACACGGGCAAAGTATGAGGAGAAAATAAAAACGCTTCTCGCTATGGCAAAAAAGAAAAAGAATGTGCTGGAATACCAGGAGATCAGCGACCATTTCGCAGATTTACATCTGGAAGAAGAACAGATGGATGAGATTCTGGATGCGCTGGAAAAGAGCGGTATCGACGTGCTGCGCATTACCGATGATGATGATATTCCGGATGAAGAACTGCTTTTGTCGGATGAAGACGAAGTGGACATGGAAAACCTTGATTTAAGTATTCCGGACGGCATCAGCATCGAGGATCCGGTGCGCATGTACTTAAAGGAAATCGGTAAGGTTCCGCTTCTGTCCGCAGAAGAGGAAATCGAGCTTGCAAAAAGAATGGAAAACGGCGATCAGGAAGCCAAAAAGCGTCTGGCGGAAGCCAACCTGCGTCTGGTTGTCAGCATTGCAAAGCGTTATGTGGGTCGTGGCATGCTGTTCCTGGATCTGATTCAGGAAGGTAACCTGGGTCTGATCAAAGCGGTTGAAAAATTTGATTACCGCAAAGGCTACAAGTTTTCTACCTACGCGACCTGGTGGATTCGTCAGGCGATTACGAGAGCGATTGCGGATCAGGCGAGAACGATCCGTATCCCTGTCCATATGGTAGAGACCATCAACAAGCTGATCCGCGTGAGCCGTCAGCTGCTTCAGGAGTTAGGCCGTGAACCTACCCCGGAAGAAATTTCCGAGGAGATGGGCATGCCGGTGGATCGTGTCAGAGAGATCTTAAAGATTTCTCAGGAGCCGGTATCTCTGGAAACTCCCATCGGCGAAGAGGAAGACAGCCATCTGGGCGACTTCATTCAGGACGACAACGTTCCGGTACCGGCGGAAGCGGCATCTTTTACGCTGCTTCGGGAACAGCTCGTTGAGGTTCTGGGCACGCTGACAGAGAGGGAGCAGAAGGTTCTGCGCCTGAGGTTTGGTCTGGATGATGGTCGTGCGAGAACACTGGAAGAGGTTGGCAAGGAATTTAACGTTACCAGAGAGCGTATCCGTCAGATTGAGGCAAAAGCGCTCAGAAAGCTGCGCCATCCCAGCCGCAGCCGCAAGTTAAAGGATTATCTGGACTAAGATGAAAATAGAATTATCGGAAAGAATGCAGGCGGTTTCGGCGCTCGTCCCGAAAGGCCATGTCGCTGCGGACATCGGCTGCGACCACGGGTTTGTTTCGATTGATCTGGTGCAGCGTAGCATTTGTCCGCACGTCTATGCGGCGGACGTCCGCAAGGGACCGCTGGATCGCGCAAAAGAGCATATCGCAGCCTGTGGCCTGAAAGATAAGATTACGGCGGTGCTGTCGGACGGATTGAAAGATGTGCCGGTTTGTGGCAGCGGCGCGGACGGCTTTATCGCTGCCGGGATGGGCGGCAAGCTGATCGTTTCGATTCTGACGGCGGTACCGGAAAAAACAGCGCAGCTTTCCTGGTGCGTCCTTTCCCCTCAGTCGGAAATCTGGCTGGTGCGGCAGGCATTGACAGAGCTCGATTTTTTTATCATCGAAGAAAACATGGTGCTGGAAGATGGAAAGTATTACCCAATGATGCTGGCAGTCCGGGCGGGCGCAGACTGGGACGTCGAAGTGGAAAATGCGCAGCGCAAAAAACATCGGCTGGCAGAAAAGCTTCTGCAGTCGGGGCTGACCGATGAGACGTGCCGATTTGCCGGAGACTGGCTTGGCTGGCAGCTGATGGACAGCCGTTGCAAGGTACTATTTTCATTTTTGGAACATACAATCAAAACAGACGAAGCACTGCTTTTGGCGCTGCCGAAGCCGGATGGTGATCGGGCGGCAGACTGCAGCGATCAGCTGATGCCTGGCGACGGCTCTGCAGAGCGCATTTTAAAACGACGAACGGAGCTGGAGGCGCGTATGCAGCTTTCTGAAAGAGTGTTGGAAGTTTTGAAGATTGAAAAGCAATAGGGCGTACGCTCTGGGAGCAGTTTCCGTTGGCGAAAACGGAAAGGAGATCGTACAGATGCAGGAAAAAAAGGTGACATATCAGGAACTTGCCAGACAGGCACAGAAAAAAGAAAAGCATCAGATTGTACTTGCAATTGCAGACGGCAAAATCCGGGAGTTGTTCCAGACAGCGAAAGAGGGCGAGGAGATTTCCTTTTTGACGACGGCTGACCGGATCGGTCATGATACCTGGGTGCGCAGCGCAGTCATGCTTTTGATGAAAGCGGCATCCGATGTGGCAGGCAGCCTACAGAAGGGAAAGCTGAAAGTAGAATTTTCCATTGGAAGAGGGCTGTATTGCTCTCCACGGGATGGACGGAAGGTGGACAGTACGTTCATCGATCAGGTGCGGGAGCGGATGAGAGAGCTGGCGGCGCAAAAAATTCCGTTTGTAAAAAGGACGAAAACGACGGACGATGCGATCGCCTTGTTTGAATCACAGGGAATGGCGGATAAGGTGCAGCTGTTCCGTTACCGGAGAGCTTCTTGTATCAATGTGTATGAGCTGGACGGTTATTATGATTATAATTATGGCTACATGGTGCCGGATACGGGCTATATCGACTGTTTTGACCTGTTTCCTTACCAGGACGGACTGATGCTTCTGCTTCCGGAACGGCGCGATCCGGAGCATCTGCCTGTTTTTGAAGAGCGAAAAAAGCTTTTTAAAGCGCTGGAGGATTCGACGCGCTGGGGCGAGAAGCTCGGCATTACGACGGTTGGAGATTTGAATGACAAGATCTGCGGCGGCGATCTGGCAGAGCTGATTCTGGTACAGGAGGCGATGCAGGAGAGCCGAATTGGACGGATTGCAGAGGACATCGCAGGACGCAAGGGTGTCAAATTCGTCATGATTGCGGGACCTTCTTCTTCCGGGAAAACGACATTTTCTCATCGACTTTCCATTCAGCTAAAGACGTTTGGGCTGACGCCGCATCCGATCGAGGTGGACAATTATTTTGTCAACAGAGAAAAAACGCCGCGGGACGCGGACGGCAATTACAACTTCGAGAGCCTGGACGCGATCGATACAGAGCGGTTCAACAGAGATATGTGCGAGCTGCTGGAAGGAAAGCGTATCGAGCTGCCGACGTTTAATTTCAAGACCGGCAAACGGGAATATAAGGGAAACTTTTTACAGCTCGGGGCAGACGATATTTTAGTGATTGAGGGCATTCACGGCTTAAACGATAAGATGTCTTACGCGCTGCCAAACGAGAGCAAATACAAAATTTACATCAGCGCACTGACGAGCCTGAACGTGGATGAGCATAATCGGATTTCCACGGCAGACGGAAGACTGCTGCGTCGGCTGGTGCGGGATGCCCGGACGAGAGGAACGAGCGCAGGGCAGACAATTGCCCAGTGGCCGTCTGTGCGGCGCGGCGAGGAAGAGAATATTTTTCCCTTCCAGGAAAGTGCGGATGCGACGTTTAATTCTGCGTTAATTTACGAGCTCTGCGTCTTAAAAACCTATGCGGAACCGCTGCTTTACGGTATTCAGAAGGGCGATCCGGAATATTTTGAGGCAAAGCGGCTGCTCAAGTTCCTGGACTATTTCCTGGGTGTCAGCAGCGAGAATTTGCCGAAAAATTCGATTGTGCGGGAGTTTGTCGGAGGCAGCTGCTTCCGCGTCTGAAAATGGGACAAGCGTGCGGAAACGCATGAAAGCTGTGGCTGACATTGAAGCTACAGACAGAATTTCTCCTTGCCAAGCAGGGAAAATGCTGTTAAAATGGCACATGGCAAGTAAGATAAATGGTCGCGGCTGTCAGCCGTAAGGCACCCGAAAGGGGACAGGTGAGGAAAGTCCGGGCTTCACAGGGCAGGATGCCGGATAACGTCCGGTGGAGGTGACTCCAAGGATAGTGCAACAGAAATGAACCGCCAGGCTTTGCCTGGTAAGGGTGGAAGGGCAGTGTAAGAGACTACCGCCCGTCCGGTAACGGACGGGGCATATGTAAACCCCATCCGAAGCAAGACCGAATAGAAAGCAACAGATTTGCCCGATCTGCTTTCAGGTAGGTCGCTTGAGCCTGCCGGCGACGGCAGGACTAGATAGATGACCATTCACGACATAACCCGGCTTATCGTTTTGCTTGCCGGCAAAAGCACTGCGCAGGAGTTTTCCTGGGCAGTGTTTTTCTTATCGTATAGGAAACTTCGTTTCCATACGATAAGAAAAGCTACGCGGGGATGCGCACTCGGCGCAAGGGTAGATGGTTGCTAAAGCAACCGCGCCTCGGCGCGAGAATGTGCCAAGGCACATTCTTTTTTCGAAGGGCAAAAATGCAGGTGGAGAGACAAAAGGGAGGAAGAAGGATGACAGGAATTGTATGTCTGGATCAGGAGGACGGTTTGCTGTTTAACGGCAGAAGACAGAGCCGTGACCGCGTGGTGACAGAGAAAATCCTTTCGATGACGGAAGGAAAGCCCCTTTGGATGAGCGCTTACAGCAGGCGTATTTTCCCGGAGGATGCGCCAGTTTGCGTGGCAGAGGATCTTGTGGGAAAGCTGGCAGAGCCTGCAAGGAAAGATGCGGAACAGGTGGAGTCTGCTCAGGAGGAGCTGGAACGGGAGGAAGCTGCACAGAAGGAGCCTTGGCAGCAGCCGGGCGAAGCGGCCTTTTGCCTGATCGAAGAAGCAGTTAATTTGGAAAACGAAATGATCGATGAATGGATCGTTTTCCGATGGAAACGCGTTTATCCGGCGGACGTTTTTTTGAAATTTCCGGCGGATGACTGGGAGAAGGAGCTGATCGAAACCTTTGCAGGCTATTCCCATGAGGAGATCGATCTGGAACGTTATCGGAAAAAAGGCAGGGCGAAATTTTAACAGGAAACAGATGAACCTGCGGACAGGGCAGAAAATTTCAGGCAAGAGCAGGAAGAGAGATTATGAAAAAAGAAAAATGGAGCAAACGGCATTCTGGCGGTTTTCGAAAATGGCTCATAACAGTGTTGCTGGCGATATCCGTGCTGATGACCGGCTACAGCGTTCTGAAAGAGGCTGGGGACGTGCTGCTGGATCAGGCGCAGGAATGGCTGGAGGAAGGAATCGATGGAGCCCGGGACGAGGCAGGAGACGACGGTGATGTAGCGTCAGATAAGAAAAGCGGCGGCACCTCCGCTGCAGAAACGCCAGAGGACGGCTTCTGGGGCACTGAAATCCCCGTCTATCAGGGAAAGGCCTGGATCGAATTAAACAACAACGTTCCGCTTTTTACGAAAAAGGATTACTCGACGAAATCCTTTGAAACCTACGGCGAGCTGGACAGCCTTGGCAGATGTACGACCGCTTATGCAAACGTCGGGCAGGATTTGATGCCGACCAAAGAGCGGGAGAGCATCAGCCAGGTGAAGCCGACCGGCTGGCAGAAGTCGGAATACGACGGAATCGATGGAAAATTTCTGTATAATCGTTGTCATCTGATCGGTTACCAGCTGACGGCGGAAAATGCAAATGAGAAAAATCTGATTACCGGGACACGTTATTTGAATGTCACCGGGATGCTGCCGTTTGAAAATATGGTGGCGGATTATGTAAAAGAAACAAAGGGACATGTCCTGTACCGGGTAACGCCGGTATTTTATCAGGATGAGCTGGTTGTGCGCGGCGTCAAAATGGAGGGCTGGTCGGTAGAGGATAACGGGGAAAGCGTATGCTTCAACGTGTTTGTATACAATGTACAGCCCGGGATTTCCATCTGCTATGGGGATGGTACGAGCAGCAGGATTGTCCAGGAAGCGACGGCAGATCCTTCGGCCCGGAAGATTTATGGGAACAGGCGCTCGAAAATTTATCACTGTCCCGGACAGGCGGCGTATGAGGAGATGAAGGATTCGCCGAACCTCGTGATTTTCGACAGCGAGGAGCAGGCGCAGACGGCGGGCTACCGAAAAGCGGCACGCTAAACACAGAATACAAAACAATATGAGGCAAAAAAGACTCCTGTACAGGTGCGTCGAATTGGGCGAATCGTACAGGATTTCTTTTTGTAGTTGTAAAAATTGTCAAAATAGTGTTACAATGAGGATGTATATATCAGAAATGCGCATAAACTGCGCAGGGGAGAGTGGGAACGTGTATCGTGTTTTAATAGTAGATGATGAAAAAGTTGAGCGGACGGGACTTCGGCTTCTGCTTGGTAAAATGGATCAGAAATTTGAAATCACAGAGGCAGTAAACGGAAAAGAAGCGCTGGAATGGCTTTCCTGTAACCGCGCCGATATTCTGGTGACGGATATCCGTATGCCGTTTGTGGACGGACTGGAGCTGGTGGAGCAGGCAGCGCGGCTTTATCCGGATATGAAAGCCATGATTTTTTCCGGCTACGGAGAATTTGAATATGCGCGCAGGGCGATGCGCTTTGGAGTAGAGGAATATATTTTGAAGCCGGTCAATCCGACAGAATTTCAGAACGCGATAAAGAAGATCCTACGTGTACTGGAAGAGAGCAAACAGGAAAAGAGCCGCAAACAGACAGAAGGCAGCCTGTTTAAAGAATATATTCTGAATGCGATTTTTAACGGGACGGACGCGGCAGAGCTTGAAAAACGCGCGGCCGGAATTTATCCGATGGATTTTCTGGACAGCTACAGACGTCTGATGCTTCTGGAGGTTAGCGGGGATTTCTTTGAAAATAAGAGCGGTCAGCTTCTTGGGGGGCTTAAGATTGCCGGCTTAAATGCAGACTATCTGAATGTGAGCCCTCAGCAGGGAATCCTTTTATTTAAATCGGAAAGCGACGAATGGAAGGAGACGGCGCGCCGGGTGCTTGAAATTTTGGAGGAGTTTGGCGGCAAGGACGCAAAGTGTTATGTTGCGGTTTCCTCTAGCCTCAAGAACAGAAGTCAGCTGGCGGAGCGCTGCAGGGAGACAGAGCTTTTGATGGAAAACCGTTTTTACGGTCTGGACAGCCATATTTTCATGGCGGAATACGATGTGGAATGCGCGGACGACGTGCAGCTGGACGACAGCACACTGATCAAGCAGATCCGGCAGGACGTCCGGACGAAGGATATGTTAAGCCTTTCCGAGCATGTGGACAGGCTGTTCCACAATTATCGACAGAACGTCGGATTTTCCCAGATTTATGTGAAGTTTGTCTTTTCCAGCCTGTTGAAGGTTTTATATGAGGCGATTCCGAGTAAAAACGACCGGGACTTAAATGAAGAAATGGAAATGCTTTACCGGACTGCGGATATCGATGAGATCCGGCGGATCATTGAAAAGAACATTCAGCTTCTGGAGCAGGAGACCCAGACGGACAGTGGCAATATCCATCAGGAGGTAGAAGAGGTCAAGCACTATATCAATACGCATTACGGGGAAGAGATAAGCATTGAAATGTTGGCGGAGCGCGTTTTTTTGGCTCCCAGTTATCTGAGTACGATTTTTAAAAAGGAAACCGGCCAGAATTTAAGCAAATTTATCAAGGTCTGCCGGATGGAAAAAGCGCGCGAGATGCTGGAGGGCACGAAGGACAAAATCGTGAGCATCAGCGAAAAGGTAGGATATCCGAATGTTTCCTATTTTTGTCAGAGTTTTCGGGAGTATTATGGGATGACGCCGCAGAAGTATCGCGATCAGGGAGAGAATGCAGGACAAGATGCAGAACAAGATGAAGAAGCTGTTGCATTGGGTTAACGGAATCAAGCTGCGGTATAAGCTGGCGATCATTTATTCCTTGTTTTGCTTTTTGCCGGTGATGCTTTTGTTTTTGCTGAGCTTTCTGCAGATGCGAAGTATTATTGGCGATAAGGAAAAAATGAACCTGCAGTCCTATCTGCAGCAGTCGGTGTCGTCGATGGACAGAACGCTGGACGGTTATAACAGCCTGTCGGATTATATCGCCTTTGACCGGACACTGGCAGAGGTATTTTCCATGGAATATGGGACACCCTACGAGCAGTATGAGCAGCTGACACAGAAGGTGGATCCGATCCTGCGGTCATCGAGTTATTTTCACGGCGGGATGCAGCGGATCACGATCTATACAGATAATGGAATGGTCAAGCATGACACCACGGTTGCACCGGTATCAGAGATCGAGGAGACGGACTGGTATCAGAAGACATTGGAACACCCGGGCATTAACTGGTTTGTAAATTATCAGGAAAAGACATTGTTTTCCGCCCGGAAGCTGGCCTTTTCCGGCGCCAGGGAGGGTGTGAACATCCTGTATATGGATGTGGATTATCAGAAGCTTTTTACGCCGTATGCAGAGACACTGATCTCAGAATGCGGGCTTTATATTACAGATCAGGAGGGAAAGCTGGTCTTTGAGGAAAGCAGATTTTCCGGAAAGAATCAGAACTATGATTTGACGTATTCCGAATTCCTGGAGCAGCGGGATAGGGGCAGTACGGATTATACCATTCTCTGTGAGCAGTCCAATACAACGGGATGGACGGTGTGGCTGTATCAGCCGGTGGGACTTGCGGGAGAAGCGATGCGCCCGATCGTAGTGATGGCGGGAGTGACGATCCTGATCTGTATTTTCGCAGCAGTGCTTGCTTATTTTATCACCTCCGGCATGGTGAGCGGCAGGATTGAACGGCTGACGTGCCTCATGCAGGAGGTGCAGGAGGGCAGCATGGATATGCAGGTGGGGAGCGATGACCGGGATGAAATCGGGATGCTTTACCGTGGCTTTGGCAGTATGATGAAGCGAATACGGACGCTGATCAATGAAGTTTATCTTGGCAAGATCACGCAGAAGGAGGCGGAGCTGAAGGCGCTGCAGGCACAGATCAATCCGCATTTTCTGTATAATACGCTGTCTTTGATCAACTGGAAGGCACTGGCAGCAGGAGAAGAGGATATCAGCAGGATGACACTGGCCATGTCTACCTTTTACCGCACTGCCTTAAACCGTGGGAGGAATGTGCTGCAGGTAGAGGCTGAACTGAGCAATACCCGTGCCTATCTGGAAATTCAAAGCATGCTGCATGACGGGGATTTTGATTACGAAATCGAAGTACAGCCGGAAATCCTGCAGTGCGAGTCTCTGAATCTGATCCTGCAGCCCCTTGTTGAGAATGCGATCCATCACGGAATTGAAGAAAAAACAGACGGACGAGGCAAAATTTCCGTCCGGGGATGGAAAGAAGACAATTGTGTATGGTTTATGGTAGAGGATAACGGTGTCGGGATGGAGCAGAAGGTTGCGGATAAAATCCTGACAATGGAATCCAAGGGCTATGGAGTTCGTAATGTTGATGAACGAATCCGCCTCTGTTATGGAGAAAAGTATGCGATGAAGGTAGAAAGTGTTGTCGGCAAAGGTACAAAAATGACAATTCACTTCCCTGCAAAGCAACTTGTTGATATACAAAAATCACAAAGTTCTTAAAAAAGTGATATTATTCTTAAATTTTTGATATATACGGTTGTTCTTTTGCACTTTATAATAATATTATCAAATGAACACGAAACACCGAAAAGGTGTGGTGTATAGGAGGAAAAAGCTATGAAATTCAAAAAAGTGACAGCACTGGCGCTTTGCGTAGCAATGTCTGCAACAGCTCTTGCAGGCTGCGGATCCAAAGCAGCTACGACAGACAGCCAGACAGCAGCTCCCGCAGAGAGCACAGCAGCAGATGCTGCAGATGCAACAGAAGCAACAGAAGCAGCTCCTGTTGAGACAAAGGATGTTACCCTGAAGGTTTGGGCACCTCAGGAAGACCAGAACCCGAATGATACTTATGATAAGGGTATGCTGGCTGCAATGTGTGATGCATTTAATGAAGCACATCCGGAATGGAACATTACATATGAATATGGCGTATGCGGTGAAGACGTTGCAAAAGACGAAGTAACCAAGGACGTTGATGCAGCAGCAGATGTTTACATGTTTGCAAACGACCAGCTGCCGATTCTGGTAGAGGCTGGTGCCATTGCAGAGCTGGGTGGCAAAAACCTGGAAGAAGTTAAGGCAACCAACTCCGAATCTATGGTAAATACTGTTACCTATCAGGGTGGTGTATATGGTGTTCCTTATGCATATAACGGCTGGTTCATGTACTATGACAGCAGCAAGTTTACAGAAGACGAAGTGAAGGATCTGGATGTCATGCTGGCAAAGGATCTGGGCGATGATGTGACCAACGTTTGCTTCCAGCTGAGCAATTCCTGGTACATTCCTTCCTTCTACTACGGCGTTGGCGGCACAATGTTTGGTCCTGACGGCACAGATGGTTCTTCTCCCTGTGATTTCGATGACGAAAAGGGTCTTGCAGTAACCAATTACCTGATTGACCTTGCTGCAAATCCGAAATTCACAAACCAGGCCAACGAAGAAGCAGGTAAGGCAATTAACCTGTTTACCGAAGGCAAGCTGGGTGCATTCTTTAGCGGCTCCTGGGATCGTGAAGCAATTGAAGAAGCTCTGGGCGACAACTTCGCATGTGCACAGCTTCCTTCCTTCAAGGCTGGCGATTATGAAGGCACAATGAAGTCTTATGCAGGCTCCAAGGCAATTGGTGTAAATCCTACCTGCGAGAACATGGACGTTGCAGTTGCACTGGCTGTATATCTTGGCAACGCTGATTGCCAGAAGATGCGTTATGAGGTTCGTGGCGTAGTTCCGCTGGATTCTACCGGTATCGATGATGTAATGTTAAACGCTATTACCGATACTGTAAACAACACTTCCGTTGCTCAGCCTCTGGTTTCTGAGATGAACGGTTGGTGGAGCCCCGCAGAAGCATTCGGTAAAGCAATCGTAGCTGGTGAGGTTAACCACGACAATGCACAGGATAAGCTGACCACTTTCATTGCAAACGTAAATGCAGGCGGTTCTCTGGATTAAGACTCTGGCTTGATTTTAAGGCTTCACCCGATCTTCCGGTGAAGCCTTTCTTTCAGAAACGGACATTTTGGGATAACACAGTGTCTGCCTGAAAATGTATAAGGGAAAGGAAGAATACGATGGCAGCTTTTGGGAAAAAGAAAAAAGCTTCTGAATTTCCGGATGTGATACCGGTATCTGAAGCAATTCGAAAAGGTGATATTTTTACAAAACTGACCTGTCTGATCATGGGCGCTGGCAATCTTGCAAGAAAACAGATCATACAGGGACTTTTGTTCCTGGCAGGAGAACTTGCATATATTCTCTATATGGTTTTCTTCGGGGCAAAGGCTCTGCAGAATTTCGTTACGCTGGGTACCGAAACACAGAAAAAGGTTTTCAATGAAGCAACACAGGTTTATGAGTATGCGACAGGCGATAACTCCCAGCTCTGCCTGCTCTATGGTGTTATTACGATCTTTGTGACAATTGGATTTATCCTGCTGTGGAGAGGTGCAATCCGCTCCTCCTATATTGCACAGAAAGCACAGGAAGCAGGAAAGAAGCCGATTACCTTCGGCCAGATTTTAAAAGACTTGAAAGATAACAGGATGTATCAGCTCTTCCTGTTTTTCCCGTTCCTGGGAATTATATTGTTTACGGTAATGCCTCTGGTATTTATGATCCTGATGGCATTTACCAATTATGACCGAGATCATTTGCCGCCAGGTCAGCTGTTTGACTGGATAGGCTTCCAGAACTTTGCCAGAGTATTAAATGCAGGCGGAGCACTTGGAGAGACCTTCTGGAAGGTGCTTGGCTGGACGATCATCTGGGCTATTTTTGCAACCTTCTTAAACTATATCTTTGGTATTATCCTGGCGATCATCATCAACCGGGAGGGGACGAAGTTCAAAGCCTTCTGGCGTTTTATCTTCGTGCTGACTATCGCTGTGCCTCAGTTTGTATCCCTGTTGGTAGTCAACACCATGATCCAGGAGCACGGTGTAATCAATCTGCTGTTAAAGGAGCTGTTCGGTGTTGGACCGCTGCCGTTTTTGACCAATGCAACCTGGGCGAGAGTGACAGTTATTGTCATTAACCTCTGGGTCGGCATTCCTTATACGCTGCTTGCAGTAACCGGTATTTTGAAGAATATTCCTGCAGAGCTGTACGAAGCGGCAAAGGTGGACGGCGCAAATGCATTTGTTACCTTCTTTAAGATCACCATGCCGTACATGATGTTTGTCATGACGCCGAATCTGATTACAACCTTTACAGGGAATATCAATAACTTCAACGTTATTTACCTGTTGACAAACGGCGCGCCGGCCTGCGATACCTATTACCGCGGTACTGCGGGTAAGACGGATCTGCTCGTTACCTGGCTGTACAAGCTGACAATTGATAATAAGGACTATAACCTGGGTGCCGTAATCGGTATCCTGACCTTTATCCTGATGGCAACGTTGTCTCTGATAACGTACAGACGGACCGGATCCTATAAAAACGAGGAGGGATTCTCATGAAAAACACCAGACAGAATTCAGCAAGCATTAAAAAGAAAGTCACCAATGTGCTTGTGCATTTGTTTCTGACGATCCTTTCCGTGATCTGGGTATTCCCGATTTTCTGGGTAGTCCTGTTATCCTTCAGAGAACAGAAAGGACAGTATATCACATCGTTCTGGCCTAAAAAGTTTACGACGGCAAACTATGTGAAGCTGTTTACAGATACTGCACTGTTCAATTTCCCGAAGTGGTTTTTGAATACGCTGTTTGTAGCAATTTGTTCCTGTATCCTGACAACATTCTTTGTTTTGGCGATTTCCTATTGTCTGTCCAGACTCCGGTTTAAGATCCGTAAGCCTTATATGAATGTTGCCATGATTCTTGGAATGTTCCCCGGCTTTATGTCCATGATCGCCGTTTATTATATCTTAAAGGGCTTTGGACTGACCAAGGGTCCCATGATCTTCCTGGCGCTGATCATGGTATATTCCGGCAGTGCGGGGTTGGGCTTCTACGTATCCAAAGGCTTCTTTGATACGATTCCGAAGGCACTGGATGAAGCTGCAATCGTGGACGGCGCAACGAAATGGGATGTCTTTTCCAAGATCATTATGCCGTTGTCGAAACCGATCATTGTAAGCACGATCATGACTTCCTTCATGGCTCCCTGGCTGGATTTCATCTTCGCAAAGGTAATTGCAGGTGCGGATCCGAGATATTATACGGTTGCGATCGGTCTGTACACGATGCTGACCAAGGAAAATATCGTAAATTGGTATGCCTGCTTCGCAGCTGGCGCGGTTTGCGTTTCCATTCCAATCGCTATTCTGTTCCTGTATTTGCAGAAATACTATGCAGAAGGTATGTCCGGAGCAGTTAAGGGCTGATGGCAGTTTGTAAGGACTGACAGCAGACAGCCGGGAAATAGTTTTACAGCAGGCGAAAACGAATATCGTTTTCGCCTGTTTTGCTACTGAAAACAAAGATCTGCAGAAAGGCGGATATAGGGATGAAAAAGAGACTGAGTTTAATACTATGCGTAGTGCTTCTTTGTCAGCTGCTCTCAGGATGCGGGAAAACGACGGAGACTGTCAGGGAGCCGGACGATGCATACCGCTGCTATTATGAAATTTTTGTCGGTTCGTTTTGCGACAGTGACGGAGACAAATGCGGCGATCTAAGCGGAATCACAGAAAAGCTGGATTACATCGAAGATATGGGTTTTACCGGGATCTGGCTTACACCGATCATGCCGTCACCGACCTATCACAAATATGACGTCACAGATTATTACGGGATCGATCCGTCCTTTGGAACGATGGAGGATTTTGAGACACTGCTTAAGGAATGTCATAAACGCAATATCCGGTTGATTATGGATTTGGTGTTCAATCATACCTCCAGCAGCCATCCGTGGTTTTTGGAGGCCTGTGATTATTTGGAGCAGCTTGGAGAAAAGGAACCGGACGAAAACGAGTGCAAGTATGTGAACTATTATAATTTTGCAAAGGATCAGGCACAGACTCCAAACTGGTATCAGATAGGCAGCTCTGACTGGTACTATGAGGGGGTTTTCTGGGATGGTATGCCGGATCTGAATCTGAACAGTGAAGCGGTCAGAGAAGAGCTGGAGCAGGTTGCCTCGTTCTGGCTGGACAAGGGTGTAGACGGCTTCAGACTGGATGCAGCGAAGGAATATTTTACAGGATATGCAGAAAAGAATATAGAGGTTTTAAACTGGTTTAAAACCTACGTGAAAAGTGTAAAGCCGGAGGCATATCTGGTAGCAGAGGTCTGGGAAGGACAGGGAGTGCTGCAGGAATATTACAAAAGCGGGATCGACAGCTTATTTAATTTCCCGGCGTCACAGCAGGATGGCGCGATCATAAAGACTGCCAAGGCAAGAGTGACTCCCCAGCAGTTTTTCTCCTGGATGGAAAAGCAGCAGACTGCAGACAGACTGGCAAATCCGGATTATATTGATGCACCGTTTATCAGCAATCACGATACCACCAGGATCAGCGCCCAGTGCGTCAACAACGAAGAGCAGATGAAATTTGCGGCAGGGTTGATGATGATGATGCCCGGCAGTCCCTTTGTTTATTACGGAGAAGAGCTGGGGATGAAGAGCTCCGGAACAAAGGATGAAAACAAGCGCCTTCCAATGTACTGGTCTGCACAGGATTTGTCTAAGACACCGGATGCGCCTCAGGCAGCAGATGCAGTGGAGCAGAAGTTTCCGTCTGCGGAGGAGCAGGAAAAGGATCCGGGGTCCATTTTACAGTATTATAAGAACGCCATTAAGTTGCGCAGAAGCAATCCGGAAATCGCGAGGGGAAGTATAAGTGTTCCGGACGGAGAGCTTCCGGAAGATACCGGTGTGCTTTTGACAGAATGGGAAGGAAAGGTAAGTGTAATTTTATGTAATAATGCAACGGAATCTGTGGAAATAGACTTGCAGCAAGCCCTTCCGGAAGGTTATAATTATACTCTAAAGGGCAGTTTAAACGTTGGAGATCAGCAGGAAAAGCTGGAGAATAACAAGCTGGAATTGCCCGCCTATGGAATTGTGATCTTGGAACAAAGCGGGGTGGATTAAAGAATGAGACGAAAACGCTGGCTGGCTGCTATTTTGGCGGCAGGGACAGCCTGCACAGCACTTTTGGGGTGCGGCAGCAGACAGATCGTAGGCACTGAGATGGCGCGGTCAGGGAAATCCTCCGGGAAAGAACTGCAGGCATGGGAGGAGGCAAAAAGTACGCCTTATGGAAAATATCCGGAGCTGATCACCTATACCCTCGGAAAGATGACCGGCGGTAATCGTTCCAATATGCCGGAGCAGGACACCTATGAAGATAACGTTTATACGAGATATCTCCGGGAGTGCTTAAATATCCAGAACAAGGATGTATTCGAGGCAATGGAGGATCAGTATACGGCAAACGTTGATATGGCGATCGCATCGGGAGAGCTTCCGGATGTCATGGTCATAGAAGATCGGGAGACTCTGATCCGGCTTGCCGAAGAGGGAATGATTGCTGATCTGAGCGAGGCATTGGAAAACTGCGCCAGCGACGGAATAAAGGCGATGTATGACAGCTACGAGGTGTCTGCGCTGGATTCTGCGATGATCGACGGAAGGCTGATGGCGCTTCCGGAGCCAAGCTTTGGAGACGGCCCGAATCTGTTGTGGCTGCGCAGGGACTGGATGGACAAGCTTGGGCTTGAAGCGCCGGATACCATGGAGGAGGCTGTAGAGATCATACGGGCATTTGTGGAACAGGATCCCGGAAATAACGGAGAAGGCAACACCATCGGCCTGGTGTGCCATTCCGATCTGACCGGAGAAACAGGATATCGTTATGAATTTCAGCTGAATACAATTTTTGCATCCTACAATGCATTTCCGAAGCAGTGGATTTTGCAGGAGGACGGCACAGTGGTTTACGGGTCGGTTCAGCCGCAGATAAAAGAAGCACTTGCCGGAGTGAGAAAATTGTATGAAGAGAAGCTGCTGGATGATAGCTTTATGCTCCGTACGATGACAAATATTGCGGAACTGATCATAGACGGAAAGTGCGGTTCGTTTTTCGGTCCCTGGTGGGCGCCGAACAATCCGCTGATGGAAGCGATGGAGAAAAACCCGGATGCGGTATGGGAGCCCTATCTGATCCGGACGACAGAGGATGGAAAGCTGCAGTATTATGATCAGAATCCGAGCTACAAATATGTTGTGGTGCGAAAAGACTTTGAGCATCCAGAGATCGTATTTAAAATGGCAAGTGTAATGTTCGACAAAATGCGCACAGAAGGACAAGATAACGAAGAGCTTGCGTATTATTTCCAGACCAACGTGGATTCTACAGCGCGGCCCATCTCCATCAATATTGATTACAGCGATGCGCTGCATCGCTGCTATGAGGATATCAATGCTGCACTGACCGGAAAAAAGGATCCGGATGAGCTGCAGGTTCTCGAATATGCCTATTATGTAAAATGCAAAGACTACCTGGATCATTCGCAGTCTGCAGACGCGGAAACCTGGGCGGCCTATGAGTCCAGGATCCGTGCCTGTGCCCTGTTGGATAATAAAGACCTGGAGGTATGCAGTACTGCCTTTTCCGGGGAGACGGAAACCATGAAGACGAAATGGTCGAAGCTTCAGGAAATGGAAAAGAAACTATATCTGGAAGTCATCACAGGAGTGAAGGATCTGGATGAATTTGACAGATTTGTGGAAGAATGGATGGAAGCGGGCGGAGAGCAGATTACGCTGGAGGTAACAGAAGCGGTGCGGGAAGCGAAAGGGGCTTGATTTTACCGAGGGTTTGTGCAAAAATAAAATACGGTAAAAAGGAAAGGTGCCAATGGAGGTAGTCATGAGAGGAATTGATACACCTGTCAGAAAAATGCGGAGAGAGATTTTTAAAGAGATCGCGCAGCTTGCATATCATTCTGACAATCTGAATGATGATGTAGAAGCGTTACCCTATAAAATTGTGAATCCTGAAACTCCGATTTATCGGGAAAGCATTTACCGGGAGCGTGAAATAGTAAGAGAGCAGATCCGGCTTGCGATGGGGCTGTCGCTTCGCCCGGAAGACGCACCGGTGCATGTGACACAGGGGCTGGAGGAGAGCAATATTGACGAAAAATATTACGAGCCTCCGATGATCCAGGTGATTCCCTCGGCATGTAATGCCTGCCCTGAAAATGAATATTGTGTAACAGACCGTTGTATGGGGTGTGTAGCACATCCGTGTCAGGTTGTATGCCCGAGAGGGGCGATCAGCACCGTAAATGGCAAGTCGGTCATTGATCAGAGCAAATGTATTCGCTGCGGTAAATGTAAATCGGTATGTCCTTACGATGCAGTTTCCCATCAGCAGCGACCCTGCAGCGCAGCCTGCGGTGTGGGTGCGATCGGCAGCGATGGGGCCGGCAGAGCGGTTATCGACAGCGAGAAGTGTGTCACCTGTGGCCAGTGTATGGTAAGCTGTCCCTTTGGTGCAATTGCAGATAAATCCCAGATTTTTCAGCTGATCCATGCCCTTGAGTCCGGCAGAGAGATCATTGCACAGGTAGCGCCTGCGTTTGTCGGTCAGTTTGGTCCTGCAGCGACGCCTGGGAAGATCAAGACCGCGTTAAAGCAGCTTGGCTTTGCAGATGTTTATGAAACCGCCATCGGAGCCGATATCGGAGCGGCAACAGAAGCGGAGCATTATGTGAAAGAAGTGGCAACCGGAGAACTGCCGTTTCTGCTGACGTCCTGCTGTCCCTCCTGGTCAATGCTGGCAAAGAAATTCTTCCCGGAGACCATCGATAAAATCTCCAACGCCCTGACACCTATGGTAGCGACTGCACGTGTCATCAAAAAAGAGCATCCCGATGCATCTGTTGTGTTTATCGGTCCCTGTGTGGCGAAAAAGCTGGAGGCTTCCAGAAGATCCGTTCGTTCCGATGTGGATTTTGTCATTACCTTTGAAGAGCTTACCGGTATGTTTGAAGCAAAGGGAATTGATATTACAAAGGTAGAGGAAGAAACACCGATTATGGATGCGACCTCAGTAGGTCGTGGGTATGCTGCGTCAGGTGGTGTGGCAAGTGCTATCGAGAAGTGTGTACAGGAGTATTATCCGGATACAACCGTTCATATTGAGCATGTCGAAAGTCTCGCAGACTGTAAAAAGATCCTGATGCTTGCAAAGCTGGGGAAGAAAAACGGCTGCCTGATTGAAGGAATGGCGTGTCCCGGCGGCTGTATTGCAGGTGCTGGTACCAATGTTGCAATTTTGCAGGCCCAGAAAGCACTGAGCAGCTTCCAGAATGAGGCAGAAAGAAAGCTTCCGCCACAGAACGCGATGGACGAGGCAAAGTAAATTTTGCGGAGGCAGCAGAGCTTTTCCGAAAGCCATAGAGCAACAAACAAAAAAAGAGAAACCGTCTCGGGGAAAAGAGACGGTTTCGTTCATGGAGGATGAAAAAGTGACAAAGATCAGAACCCGTTTTGCACCCAGCCCGACCGGACGGATGCATGTAGGAAATCTGCGTACGGCACTGTACGCATACCTGGTGGCAAAACACGAAGGTGGAGACTTTATCCTTAGAATTGAGGATACCGATCAGGAGCGTTATGTAGAAGGCGCGGTGGATATTATTTATCGTACGATGGAAAAGACCGGTCTGGTGCATGATGAAGGTCCGGATAAAGACGGCGGCGTAGGCCCTTACGTTCAGAGCGAGCGTCAGGCAAGCGGAATTTATCTGGAATATGCCAAGCAGCTGATCGCAAAAGGCGAAGCTTATTACTGCTTCTGTGATAAAGAGCGTCTGGCAACCTTAAACCGGGTTGTCGCAGGCAAGGAAATCAATGTATACGACAAGCATTGCCTGCATTTATCCAAAGAAGAGGTAGAAGCAAAGCTGGCAGCAGGGGTCCCTTATGTAATCCGTCAGAACAATCCGACGGAGGGAACCACAACCTTCCATGATGAGATTTATGGAGATATCACGGTAGATAATTCCGAGCTGGACGATATGATCCTGATCAAATCCGACGGCTATCCGACCTATAACTTTGCAAACGTTGTAGATGATCATTTGATGGGCATTACCCATGTTGTACGCGGAAATGAATACCTTTCCTCTTCTCCGAAGTATAACAGACTTTATGATGCCTTTGGATGGAAGGTGCCGGTATACATTCATTGTCCGCTGATCACAGACGAGGAGCATCACAAGCTTTCCAAACGCTGCGGTCATTCCTCCTACGAGGATCTGATCGATCAGGGCTTTGTGACGGAGGCCGTTGTCAATTTTGTGGCACTGCTTGGCTGGAGCCCGGAGGGCGAGAATGAGATCTTTTCTCTGGAAGAGCTGGTGAAGGAATTTGATTATCACCGGATGTCGAAATCCCCTGCAGTATTTGATTATACCAAGCTGAAATGGATGAACGGCGAATATATCAAGAAGATGGATCATGAGACCTTTATGGAGCATGCAAAGCCCTATCTGGAAAAGGCTTTGACAAAGGGACAGGATCTGGATAAGATCGCAGACATGGTTCAGACAAGAATTGAAGTATTTCCTGAAATCGAAGAGATGGTAGATTTCTTCGAGACCCTTCCGGAATATGATCCTGCCATGTATGTACATAAAAAGATGAAGACAACCAAAGAAAGCGCCCTGGAGGTTTTAAAAGAACTGCTTCCGCTGTTGGAAGAGCAGGAGGACTATACCAACGACGCACTGTATGCGCTTCTGCTTTCCTATGTGGAGAAAAAGGGCTGTAAGAACGGCTATGTGCTGTGGCCGGTTCGTACTGCAGTTTCCGGTAAGCAGATGACTCCTGCAGGTGCAACGGAAATCATGGAAATCCTTGGAAAAGAGGAATCTTTGTCCAGAATCCGCAAGGGAATCGAACTTTTGGAGCAGGCATAAACAGGAGTATTTTTTGCAGGCAAACAAACAGCAGCAACGGGCGATTGCCCACAATACCGGACCGGCACTGATCCTTGCCGGTCCGGGTTCCGGTAAGACCTTTACAACGGTCGAACGGGTACGGTATCTGATCGAAGTCCATCATGCAGATCCGTCCCACATTTTAGTCATCACATTCACAAAAGCGGCAGCCCGGCAGATGCGGGACCGTTTCTTTGCCCGGATGGACAATCAGTTCTTTCCGGTCACCTTCGGCACATTTCATGCCGTCTTTTTTCATATTTTAAAAACATCCTGTCATTATAATGGGTCGAGCATTTTGAAAGAAAAAGAGAAAAGAGAATATCTGCGTGCGGCTCTGCTTACGCTTCCGAAAAAATTTTATGCCCAAAACGATGGGAAAATGGACCAGGAATGGGAGCAGGGACTTCTTTCAGAAATCGGATTTATCAAAAATATCGGGAAGCTTCCAGCTGATTTTACAAGTGAATACGTCAGCAGACAGGAATTTATGCGGATTTTCGTATCGTTTCAAAAGCAGCTTGCACAGGAAAAGAAGCTTGATCTGGACGATTTTGCGGCGGCGGTCTGTCATTTATTCCGGACAAATCCGGCAGAACTTGCGCGCTGGCAGCGGGAATATTCCTATCTTCTGGTGGATGAGTTTCAGGATATCAACGCAGCACAGTATGAAGCAGTAAAGCTGCTTTGCGGTGGAAAGAGAAATCTGTTTGTTGTTGGAGATGATGATCAGGCGATCTACGGATTTCGGGGCTCTGACCCGGCGATTATGCGTCAGTTTTTAAAGGATTTTCCGGAAGCAAAGCAGATTTTTCTGTCGGTCAATTATCGCAGCCGCGCCGGAATTGTGGAGACGGCAGGAAAGCTGATCGGGCAAAACCGGGAGAGATTTCCGAAGCAGATCGTGGCTGGACAGAGCACGTCGGATGAGAGGCAGGACGTGTGCTTTGTGCCAGAAGCGACGCAGGGGGCGCGCCGGATGCAGGGAGAAAAAAGCACTCTGCCCATTCCAACCGGCACCGCATCAGGCATTTCCACCGCTGCTTTCGGCACTAGCTGGTTGCCCTTAAGCACGGATCGCAGCGTCTTGGTCTGCGGTTTTCAAGATCGGAGGCAGGAGGCAGAGACAGTCGCAGATGAAATCGGGAAGACGTTCCGGCAGGGAAAAAGCTGTGCGGCGATTTTTCGGACGAATGCGGATGCAGTGTGGCTGGCAACAGCGCTAAAGTGCAGAAAGATTCCATTCCGCTGGAAAGAAAAGCCGAAAAATCCGTATGAAACCCCGGTCTGTCAGGACTTACTCGCTTATTTGCAGTTTGCGATGGAAGGGCGGAAACGGAAGGATTTCCTGAGAATTATGAACCGCCCATGCCGCTATCTGTCTCGCCAGATGCTGCCGGATGCAGAAATTTCATTTTCAGCATTGCGCCGGGCGTATGCGCAGAAGCCGTATATGCAGGAGATTTTGCACCGTCTGGAAGCGGATATCTCACGGCTGGCGAAAATGGATTTATATGCGGCAGTTCATTATATCCGCCGCGGAATGGGATACGATGCGTGGTTAAAAGAGAATGCCGGGCAGACGCCGTCGGCGGGAGAATCACGGCAGGGACAAGAGCGGGCACCTGCAGGAGCCCGGGTACACGCAGCCGGAAAGCTGGAACGGGATCTGGAAGCCGCCGACTTTTTTCAGGAACAGGCGCGGGAATTTCAAAGCCTGACGGAGCTTGAGGAAGCAATGACGGCATATGAAGACCAGATGGATCAGAACATGGCGGACGCAGCAGACACGGCAGCGTGCACGGCTGCCAGCGGCACAACGGATGCAGCATTCACAACACTCCCAATTGCCGAGCTTGTCACTATGCACGGTTCGAAGGGACTGGAATACGACGCCGTTTTTCTTCCGTGCTGTATGGAGGGCGTCGTCCCACACAAAAAGAGCAAGAATCAGGCGGCACTGGAGGAAGAGCGCAGGATGTTCTACGTTGGAATGACACGGGCGAAAAAAGAGCTGTATCTGTCGTATACGAAAGGAACGAAGGAAACGCCGGGGTTTGCGTCCCGGTTTCTTGCTGAGTGTGGGTGGAAGGAGCCGAAACGGTAGAAACGAAGTTTCTTGTGAAATAAAAAAGAATGTGCCTTGGCACATTCTCGCGCCGAGGCGCGGTTGCTTCGGCAACCATCTACCACTGCGCCGAGTGCGCATCCTCGCGGAGCATTTTTATCGTATGGAAACGAAGTTTCCTATACGATAAAAAAAACTGCCGTCCGGAACATTTCCTGTATGAAAAAGCTCCGGTACGGCAGTTCTTTTGGTTTCGTTTTTATTCGTTTGCTTCTCCGTCGAGAGTAACCAGCTCATCGAATTCACAGCTGTCAAGGTATTCGTCGAACGCTTCTTCTACCTTTTCATACTCTGCATCGTCATCGATGTAGTCCAGCTGAGGCTCTTCGTTGGGGTCATTGGGATTCTCGGAGTAACGATAGAACCAAACCTCTCCGTCATCGTTCTGTCCGTTTTCGTCAAGCGGCATCAAAACGATGTAATCCTTGCCCTCTACTTCGAGAATGGTAATGATGGCACAGGTTACATTCGTGCCGTCATCCAGCTCCAGTTCTACGGTCATTTCTTCGTCCATTTCTTCAAACTGTTCCTTACCCATGGATGATATCCTTTCTTAAAAGGCGCGTCAGAGCGCGCGATAATCAGAACCTGCGTTACAGTTCACTCGTACCTTTTTGTAAGCAGATTTCATGCTCGCATGAAAATCTGCTTACAAAAAGGTACGGAGGGAGCGCCACTTTATGAGCAAAAATGAGCTGCGAAGCAGCGGAGAGCGTCGCAGACGCGTTTTTGCGAATGGCGCGAGTGAACTGTAAAGAACCTGCCTGTCACGCTTATCATACCGTAACTTGCGGTGGCATGCAAGAATTATTTGTGCTATACTGAAACAGGATTGAAAAAAGGTCAGAAGGCGGGAACAGGAACGTGAAAGAAACAAAAGAGATCAGAATGGAAAAAGGAAAACCGTATCCGCTGGGGTGGACGGAAAATGCGGATGGCAGCGTCAATCTCGCAGCAGTGCTGGAACGCAGCAAAGAGTGCGGGGCCCTTCTGTATCCCAGAAGAGGCGGTGCGCCCAGACGGCTGGCATTTCGGGAAGAAGACCGAATCGGAAAAATCTGCTGCATGAAGCTGATCGGGCTGGATGCGCAGGAGTATGAATATAATTTTTACTGTGGCGAAGAGGTGATTACAGACCCGAAGGCGCGCAGAATCTGCGGCAATGAGAAATGGGGCAAAAAAATTTCCCCGTCTCTTCGCGGCGACAGCACAGAGGATGCGTTTGACTGGAAGAATGACAGACGCCCGCAGATCCCTTATGAGAACAGCATTTTTTATCAGCTGCATGTCAGAGGGTTCACGAAGCACACGTCTTCCGGCGTGACGGCGAAAGGGACGTTCGCTGGTCTGGCAGAGAAGATTCCCTATTTAAAATCGCTGCAGGTAACGGCAGTGGAGCTGATGCCGGTGTATGAATTCACAGAACTGGAAGCGGTAAAGCCGCTGCGGCAGAATGCTTATCCGGCAAAAGATCAGGAAGGAAATCCTGTGGAGGAAACCCCTCCGCGGATCAATTACTGGGGCTTTAAAAAAGGCTATTATTTTGCACCGAAAGCGTCATACAGCGTTAAGGATCCTGTGTTGGAATTCAAGGAAATGGTGCGTGCGTTCCACGCAGAGGGAATGGAGGTAATTCTGCAGTTCTATTTTCCGAAAGAAATCAATCGGGAGATGATCCTGGAAGTGATCCGATATTGGGTGTGCGAGTACCATATCGACGGCGTGCATCTGATGGGAGAACAGATTCCGGTGGGAATTCTGGCAGCTGACCCGATGCTTACGGATACGAAGCTGATTTATTACGGATTTCCGTATGAAGAGATTTATCCGGTGGGGCAGGTTCCGGACGTGCGCAATCTGGCGGAATGCCGGGATGAATTTCAGTATGACATGCGCCGCTTTTTAAAGGGAGACGAGGATACGCTGCATCAGGCGCTGCGGAGAATGCGCTGCAATCCGGTGCAGAACGGCGTGATCAATTATATCACCAGCTATGAAGGCTTTTCCCTGGCGGATCTGGTTTCCTACGACCGCAAGCATAACGAGGCAAACGGGGAGGACAATCAGGACGGAAATCCCTACAACGCGAGCTGGAACTGCGGCGTGGAAGGACCTACCCGCAAGCGGACAATTTTGCAGCTGCGCAAAAGGCAGATGAAAAACGCACTGGCGCTTTTGCTGTTTTCGCAGGGGACCCCGATGCTGACAGCCGGGGACGAGTTTGGACAGAGCCGGGAGGGCAACAACAATCCGTACTGTCAGGACAACGAGATCAGCTGGCTGAACTGGAAGCTTACGGAGAAAAATAAGGATTTTCTGGACTATACAAAGGAACTGATTGCGCTGAGGAAAGCGCATCCGGTACTCCACCAGAGCAGAGAGCTGACGCTGATGGACTATGCGGCGTGCGGCTATCCGGATTTATCTTATCATGGAAAGGATGCATGGCGCTTGATGGCCGACCGGTTAAACCGGGAGGCAGGTTTGATGTACTGCGGTCGTTATGCCCCAAAAGACCGTGCACAGGAGGATGACTTTTTCTATATCGCTATGAACATGCACTGGGAGCCCCAGCGGCTGGCGCTTCCTGATCTTCCGGCAGGCATGCGCTGGGAAAAGGTGTTGGATACACAGGGCGATGTGGTGGAAACACAGACCGATCCGCTGACAAAATCCATCACCGTTCCGGGACGCTGCATCCAGGTTCTGGAAAGCACAGGAAATCCGGTCAGGAAAGGAAAGAAAAGAAAAGAAAAGTGAAAGCGTTACAGCATTTTAAGACGATTACCTATCATAAGTATCTGGTGATGAAAGGATGCTTTGCGGTCGGCTTGTACCGGCAGGGCATCTGTCATGACCTTTCCAAATATTCCTGGACGGAATTCAGGGTCGGAGCAAAATATTATCAGGGAAATCGAAGCCCGAACAACGCGGAGCGGGAGGATATAGGGTATTCTTCTGCATGGCTGCATCATAAAGGACGCAACAGGCATCATTACGAATACTGGGTGGATTACAGCACGCAGAGCATTGAGGGCGGAATGGCTCCGGTGCCGATGCCGCGCAAATATGTGGCAGAAATGCTGATGGACCGGATTGCAGCGTCCAAAACCTACCGGGGAAGCGCCTATAAAGACAGCGATCCTCTCGCGTATTACAAAAATGCAAAAGAGCCGCCGTTTATGCACATACAGACAAGACGGCAGCTGGAGCACCTTCTGACGATGCTGGCAGAAGAGGGCGAGGAAAAGACGTTCGCTTATGTTCGCAGGATTTTGAAAAAAGGCCGTCGGGCAGACAGACATAGTTCCTGATGTACAGCCGGGCGGACAGACACAGAGCCAGAAAGGTTTGCATACAGTGATATCAGATCTGTTTGAAACAGGGGAAAACGATGAACGGTTTTTACTTGCTGGTATTGCTGATGTGCTGCAGCTGTCAGAATCGGACGGACTGCGCAAACTGGAACGAAAGAAGAGACGCAGGAGATAACCGGCAGCAGGATATGCGGCGTATGCGGGATACGGACTGTGGCTGCAGAAACGGTGACAGGGTGCAGTACGGTTGCAGCTGCGAAAATGATGGCTGGACTGGACAGTCAGGCTGCAACTGCCAGCGGGAGAACGCAGCAGGGATGCAGCGGCGAAGCGGCGAAACTGCCGGACCTATGTCGGAACAGCAGGATTGCAGCTGCCGGCAGCAGATGTCGCGGCAGGGCGGCATGCAGCGTTACGACCGGGAGCTAAAGGAATCTGCGGCGTTTGACAGCGTACCCGGAATGGAAATGACAGACGGACACCCGTATCCGGTGTACCGGGAAACGGATGAAGTTCGATAGAAAGAAGATCAGGGGATTCATTCTCAAAGGCTGGGGATGAATCCTTTTTTCCTGTTTATTTTTCAATCTTTCATTGACAAAACCGCTATAAGGCGCGTAAACTCAGAAGAGTTTTGTAGTGATAGAGATTAAAGGAGATTAAATGGGAGAATTATTAGTACGTTACGAAGAATCAGGAATTGACGAGCGGATTTTGCGCGCAGTGGAGGAGATGGGCTTCGTCCATATGACGCCGATCCAGGAAAAGGCGATTCCGGTTTTTCTGGAAGGAAGAGATGTGATCGGACAGGCACAGACAGGAACCGGCAAGACCGCCGCGTTTGGAATCCCGATGCTTCAGAAGATTGATGAAGAGGACAGATCGCTGCAGGGTATGATCCTTTGCCCGACGAGAGAGCTTGCGATGCAGGCGGCTCAGCAGCTGAGACAGTTTGCAAAATATATGCACAATATTCGCGTGCTTGCCGTATATGGAGGGCAGGATATCAATAGACAGATCAAGGCGTTAAAGGGCGGCGTGCAGATCATTGTCGGCACACCGGGACGCGTGATGGATCATATGAGACGCCACACGATCCGCTTAGACAACCTGAAAATGGTCGTTCTGGATGAAGCAGATGAAATGCTGAACATGGGCTTTCGGGAAGATATGGAGGCGATTCTGGGACAGATTCCGTGCGAACACCAGACGGCGCTGTTTTCCGCAACGATGCCGGAGCCGATTTTACAGATCACCGATCAGTTCCAGACCGATGCGGAAATGGTAAAGGTTGTCAAAAAGGAATTGACGGTAGAAAGAATCCGGCAGTATCTTTATTATATTCGCAGATCGGATAAGGAAGCTGCAGCTGCAAGGCTGATTGAATATTATAACCTGAAAAGAGGACTGATTTTCTGCAACACCAAGAGTATGGTGGACGAGCTGGCAGAGAATCTGAAAAACAGAGGCATCGCGGCAGAAGGGCTGCATGGCGATTTGAGCCAGGCACAGAGAGATACGGTCATGAACCGTTTCAGAAGCGGTAATCTCCAGATGCTGATCGCAACGGATGTTGCGGCGAGAGGAATCGATGTAAATGATGTGGATGGCGTTATCAATTATGACGTTCCGCAGGATATCGAATATTATGTGCACCGTATCGGCCGTACCGGCAGAGCAGGAAAAGAGGGCATGAGCTTTACGCTGGCAAGCCGCAGAGAGTCCTTCAGAATCCGTGAAATTGAGCGGGTCTGCAAGACAAAACTGGAAGAAAAGCATCTTCCCTCCGGAGAAGAAGTGCGTCAGCATAAGGAAGCATCTGTACTCCAGAAAATCCGCGAGGTGATGGAGGAAGCAAATACCGCGGACTGCTATCGTGCGGTAGAGCGCTTTGAAAAAGAAACCGGCATTTCCGCAATTGAGCTGGCAGCAGCATTTTTGTATGAGCAGGTTGGCGGTGAGCCGGAAGAAATCGTGGAAGAGCCTAAAGTAGTCAGACGCGATGGAGAACGGAGATTTGGGGATAGACGCCGGGATGGATCTGGAAGCAGAAACGGTGGACGTTTCGGCGACCGTGATCAGAGAGGCGGACGTTTCAATGACCGCGACCAGAGAAATGGCGGACACTTCGGAGAGAAAAACGGCAGCTACCGTTCGGAACGCGACGGCAGACAGAGACGCTTTGGCAACGACAGCCGCAGATCGGACAGACGGCAGGCAGAAAACGGCGGCAGAAGAAGAACTTCCGGCGAGGGAAGCTATCGCGCAGCCGGAAGCGGCTTTAAAGGGGAGAAAAGATAACAGCAGAATGTATGCGCTGCGAACGTTCTGTTGTTATGAATAAAAGCAGGGGGTAACAAAAATGAAAACAGCTGTATTTTATGAGCACATTTTGGAAGGCGCAAAGCAGTCCGGAAAAAGTGTGGCAGAACTGATGGAGAAATGCGCATCCTGGAACATTCGGGGGATTGAGATCGGAGATGCGCTGCTTCGCGAGAACAAAGAAGAAATCAAAGAGCTGCTGGAGAAAAACCATATGCAGGTCAGCTGCAGCAATGCGTTCTATGATTTTGGGCATAACCCGGATGCAGCGCAGGGAAAAAAACAGATCGACCTCGCAGAAGAGTTCGGTGTATCCAAGGTACTGATTATTCCGGGTGAGCTGTCGAAGAACGAGGCGGCTGCACTCAACGCACTTTCTGCGTCGAAAGCGCAGACGGATTCCTACATGTCTGAAAATGCTTCGATCCGGAACATGGTGCAGGCATTAAAAGAACTGGTTGCTTATGGAAAAGAAAAGAACATCCTTGTGACGCTGGAGGATTTTGACGGTCCGGTACAGCCGTTTGCAAGAATGTATCAGCTGCTGTGGTTTATGGAGAATGTTCCGGGTCTGAAATTTACGCTGGATACCGGCAACTTCGCGTACAGCGACGAGGATGCTGTGCAGGCGTATGAAGTGCTGAAGGATTACATCGTTCATGTGCACTGCAAGGATCGAAACGTTGATCCCGCATTGACCGGGGAGCACAGATACAATCGGGGACTTCTTGCGGCAGCAGTCGGATCGGGCTATCTGCCGATGAAAGAAATTCTGGATCGCCTGAAAGAAAGCGGTTATGAGGATTATCTTGCGATCGAGCATTTTAATGCCGCAGATCAGGTGGCATTTATGGAGCAGTCGGCTGCTTTTTTACAACAGTATCTGTAAGGGTGAGTTATGAAGCTGATTTATTTTGATGCGGGCAATCCGCAGAAGAAAAAAGAACTGGAACAGCTGGCAAAGTCAGCGGGCTACGATTTCGTGCCCGTTACCGCCATGCAGACCGGACAAAAGATCGGTTATCTGGCGGGCGTTTCCGGATATCGGGAAACGCCTTTGCCCGTGTTATCCCTGCCGCCGCGAATTGGAGAAGATATGCTTTTGTTCGCACAGACGACGGCGGATATGATCGACCCGGCGCTGGAGCTGTTAAAAAAGAACCGGATTTCGATAGGTCTAAAGGCGATCGTTACGCCTTATAATGTCGGCTGGACGCTTTTTGAGCTGTATCAGGAGCTTGTAAAAGAGCGGGGAAAAATAAAATAATAAAATAACCATGGCGCTGCCCCTTGTGGGCGGCGCGTTTTCATTTCATAGGAAAATGCGTCCTATGAAATAAAACGCGCTACGAGGATGCGCACTCGGCGCAGAGACGTCATTGCAAAATCTGCTTTCTTTTACGCTCACCCCAACGATATCCACAAAATCAAACCCTCCTATCAAAACTGCTGTGATAATACTTAGTGCGGGATTGCCCGATTTTGCGTAAGATAAAGGTCAGTACGATAGGAATACAGCAAAAACCCAAAAGGAGAGTTTCGTATGAAAGTAACAAGAGCAGCAAGCATTCCGTTGGTCACACACGACCCCTATTTTTCTATCTGGTCCGGCGCGGATCATCTGTATGACAAGGATCCTGTGCACTGGAGCCAGATTCGCCAGCAGCTGAGAGGCTATGTCAATGTGGATGGCGTCGTTTACAGCTTTCTTGGCGACAAGGAGTTCCACGAGACGATCGGTCAGACCGGTGTGGACGTAACTACGACCTCCACCACCTACACATTTGAAAACGAAAAAATCATCCTGAATGTGAAGTTTACTTCCCCTTTGCTTCTGGATGATCTGACGCTGGTTTCCAGACCCTGCACCTATATCGACTACGCAGTAGAAAAGAAAGAAAACTGCGACGTAAGGGTGGACTTTGTCGTAGCCTCTGATCTGGTAAGCCAGAAGCAGGCGAAGCTGATCGGCTGCAACGCAAGACGTCCGGAAAAAGGCGACGCGCCCGCATATAACTACGCACAGATGGGCAGAGCAGCACAGAAGCCTCTGGGCGGCAGCGGCGACCATGTAACGATCGACTGGGGTTATGTTTATGTGGCATCCGCAGAGAAAGGCGCAGTATGCACCTACGATGCCGCAAATGAAAAGCTGATCTGCAGACTGCCTCTGGATGACGATAAGGCCGGCATGATTTTGGCATATGATGATCTGCTTTCCATCAACTACTTCGGACAGTGGCGCAAGGCATACTGGACCAACACCTATGCAACCATTCTGGATGCAATCGGCGCAGCGTTTGCGGATCACGACGAGACGTTAAAGCATGCGGCAGCAGTCGATGAAAAGGTAGAAAAAGAAGCATATGCGGCTGGCGGCGAGAAATACGCATTCCTGTGCAACATGAGCTACCGTCATGCCATCGCAGCGCACAAGCTGATCACCGACGAAGACGGCAATATCATTTTCCTGTCCAAGGAAAACGACTCCAACGGCTGTATCGGTACGGTTGATGTAAGTTATCCTTCTGTTCCCCTGTTCTTACTGTTCAACACCGAATATGTCAAAGGTATGCTGCGTCCGGTATTTCAATTTGCTGCCTGCGATTCCTGGGAATTTGACTTCGCACCGCACGACGTTGGACGTTACCCTTACGCATGGGGACAGGTTTACGGCTTAAACGGCAAGAAGGGCGACCTGTGGTTCTCCGGCTGGGACGACGATATCTTTCCTCCGTTCTATCAGTATCCTGCAGGAACCGATATTTTCGAGTTCAGATATCAGATGCCCGTTGAGGAATGTGGTAACATGCTGCTGATGACGGCAGCTGTCTGTAAGCTGGATGGAAACGCTTTATTTGCAGAGCCTCACATGGCTGTTTTAAAGCAGTGGACACAGTATCTGGTCAAATTCGGTGCAGACCCCGGCGAACAGTTGTGCACCGACGACTTTGCAGGACATCTGTCCCACAATGTAAATCTGTCTGCAAAAGCGATCATGGGCATAGAGGCCTATGCGCGTCTGGCAGCTCAGCTCGGCAGGACAGAAGAAGCGGAAGAATATCATGCAAAGGCTGCTGAAATGGCAAAAGACTGGGAGAAGCGCGCAATTGCAGACGACCACTATGTGCTGGCCTTCGGTAATGCGGATACCTGGAGCTTAAAATACAACCTTGTATGGGATAAATTCTTTGGCAGCAAGCTGTTCTCGGATGAAGTTTACGAGAAAGAGCTGAAATACTATGTCAAGAAGACCAACGAGTACGGTACGCCTCTGGACAGCAGAAAGGATTACACTAAGAGCGACTGGATTTTATGGTGTGCATCGATGGCAAAGACCGACGAAGAAGCGCTGGCGCTGATCGCACCGGTTGCGCACTATCTGGAAACCACCGCAACCAGAGTGCCTTTCTCTGACTGGTACGAGACCGTAACCGGCGAATGCCGCCAGTTCATGGGGAGAAGCGTACAGGGCGGTATCTTCATGCCGGTTCTGATGAAGAAATTCGGTCAGTGAATCCCTGCAGCATCCCTGACTGTTTTAAATTCATATCATTTCTGAATCCTATGGGGCTGTCGCACGTGATATGCTCCCTTCTAGGTAGACAAGTGAAATAATAAAA
>QUKC01000040.1:0-10768 GCA_003481005.1 Firmicutes bacterium TM09-10
TTGAGTTTATCATAAGCAGTTCTGTTTGTCAAGAACTTTTTGAACTTTTTTCAAAGTTCATTGCTCAATCAAGTTGAGCGAACGGAGAAGGAGGGATTTGAACCCTCGCGCCGCTATTAACGACCTGCACCCTTTCCAGGGGTGTCCCTTCAGCCATCTTGGGTACTTCTCCATGTGCTGATTCACATTTACCAATATGACAATCTCACGATTGTATCTGGAGGATTCCATCCACAGCCATGCTCCGCAAGACTATTTGCTGGAATCTAACGGAGAGGGTGGGATTCGAACCCACGCGCCCTTTCGGACAAACGGTTTTCAAGACCGCCTCGTTATGACCGCTTCGATACCTCTCCGGGTCATTCGGCTCATCTTTTGAACTTGCCGCGCTTCATCAGCGCAAGATGTATTCTATCAGAGCTTTACAGGAATGTCAACACTCTTTTTCGTTTTTTTTACTTTTTTTGTAAAAAGCCTATTTTTTGTTGAAAACAGCCGGTTTCCGACCTAGAAAAAACATGTCCAAATCCTTTAACTGTGCAGATATTTTTCTGCAAGCGGAAGATCTTCCGGTGTAGTCACTTTCAGATTACGGTAGCTTCCCTCCGTCAGTTTCACCTGATGATCTGTAAATGTCTCCACCACCATCGCGTCATCCGTAATTTTGATTCCTTTTTCCGCCAGAGTATCTTTTTGTGCTGCAAGCCGGGTATAGGCATCATAAATCAACCCAAACGAAAATGTTTGAGGTGTCTGCACCTGCCATACGCGATCTCTGCGGGGTGTTGTTTCCGCAAAGCCGTTTTCATCCGCAATTTTAATCGTATCCTTTACCGGCACTGCGGCAACACACGCATGATATTTTTGAGCATCCTGAAAACACCGTTCCAGAATGTCCTCCGACACCATCGGTCTTGCTCCGTCATGAATAAACACAATTCCCTCTGCCGCTTCTTTGGGCAGGTCGTTCCTTACCGCCTGCAGTCCCATCCAGACGGAATCATAGCGTTCTTTTCCACCTGTGATAACCGAAGCAACCTTCTGAAAGCCATAGGGACGCAGAATAGTCTCCTGACAATAGGAAATCTGTTCTTCGCTGCCGACAGTCAGTATGATCTTATCAATCCGCGGAGAACGTTCAAAAGCAAGGAGCGTATAGTACAGAAGCGGTTTCCCGTCTATTTCGAGATACTGCTTTGCAATCTTTGTCCCCATTCTTTTCCCGGAGCCTGCTGCCAGTACGATTGCCGTACAGAATGTTTTTTTCATCAGATTCTCTCTCCCAGTTTCAGATTCGGCACTGCGTTTAAGTCCCAGCCATGCCGGACTCCCTTTAAATACTCATAATATCCTGCCGCTCCGATCATTGCAGCATTATCCGTACACAAAATCGGAGATGGTCTGAAAAACTTCACGCCCTGTTTGCCGCACGCGCTCTCCAGTGCCGCCCGCAGATGGCTGTTTGACGCAACACCTCCTGCAATTGCAAATTTGTCCACATGATACCGTTTTACAGCATCCATCGAGTGTTCTACCAAAACGTCCACCACTGCTTTCTGGAAGGAAGCAGCGACATCAGCCTGATTGATATCTATGCCTTTCATCTGGCACCCGTTTAAATAGTTCAAAACAGCAGACTTTAAGCCACTGAAGCTGAAATCATATACGTTATCTGCGATTTTGGCACGCGGAAATATAATTGCCTCCGGATTGCCTTCGTTTGATACGCGATCGATTTTGGGCCCGCCAGGATATCCAAGTCCGATTGCGCGCGCAACTTTATCAAAGGCTTCTCCGGCTGCGTCATCCCTTGTTTTTCCGAGGATTTCATATTCCCCGTAATCCTTTACCCGGACGAGATGGGAATGTCCACCCGATACGACGAGACATAAAAATGGCGGTTCCAGTTCTTTATTTTCAATATAATTGGCGCTGATATGCCCCTCGATATGATGCACACCGACAAGCGGCTTGTTCGCAGCAAATGCAATTGCCTTTGCTTCCGCCACACCGACTAAAAGCGCACCGACCAGTCCCGGCCCGTAGGTCACTGCGACCGCTGTAATATCCTCCAGCGTGCAGCTTGCATCCGCAAGTGCCTTACGGACAACCTGATTTATCTTTTCAATGTGCTTGCGTGACGCGATTTCCGGCACTACACCGCCGTAAAGCGTATGCAGGTCAATCTGCGAATAAATGACGTTGGAAAGCACTTCCCTGCCGTTTTTGACGACAGCCGCCGCCGTTTCGTCACAGGAGCTTTCGATCGCCAATAGGATCACATCTTTTTCTTTTGTATCTGTCATGTCCTTACGCCTCACTCTTCCTCAAATGCAAGATCCTGGGTCCATCCGTCCTTTGCTGCAAAGGAATCCGGAAATATTTTGCGCACGCCGCCCATAAATTCCTCCGGATGCACCAGTGACGGACTGTAATGGGTAAGCCACATTCTTTTCACCTGTGCGCGCTTCGCCATGTCCGCAGCTTCCAGAAACGTCATGTGCTTATGTTCTTTTGCCTTATCCTTCTTTTCCGGCTCCCCGTACATGCCCTCGCAGATAAAAAGATCCGAACCTGCCGCATGCTTTACAATGCCTTCCGTCGGTCTGGTATCCGTACAGTAAGTGACCTTCAGTCCCTTTCTGGCTTCTCCCATGACCATATCCGGCGTATAGATTTTCCCATCCAGCTCCAGTGTCTCACCTTTCTGCAGCTTGTTCCAGTAGCGTCGCTCAATTCCAAGCGCTTCCGCCTTATCCAGCTGGAACTTGCCTGCACGGTCAATCGAAAGACTGTATCCATAGCAGACAACATTATGATTGACCCGAAAAGCTTCTATTCTCAGCCCATCAAAACACAGGGTCTGTTCATTTTCTTCAAATTCAATACATCTGATGTCAAACGGAAGCTCCGGTGCAATCACACGGAGCGCATTCACCGTCCTGGTAAGCCCTTTGGGACCGATTACCGTCAATGGTTCTGTCCGTTCTGCATTTCCCATTGTTAAAAGCATTCCGGGCAGCCCGCTGATATGATCTGCATGAAAATGAGTAAAACAGATCACGTCGATAGGCTTTGGGCTCCATCCTTTTTCTTTCATCGCAATCTGTGTACCCTCTCCACAGTCGATCAGGATACTTTTTCCATTATAACGAACCATCAGAGACGTCAGCCACCGATATGGCAGCGGCATCATTCCTCCGGTTCCCAAAAGACAAACTTCAAGCATTCTATTCCTCATTTCTAAATGATAAAATATCTGTTTTTCATTCAGAGAAGCTCTGTCGCTTCCTCTTCCTGCGGTGCAATCAGAAAGCTTTTCTTTAACTCCTGATAGCATGTCTCGCACAGGTCAAATTTGACTTGTGTTCCATCCATTGCGCTAAAATAGCCAAACGTCTGACATACCTGCAGGCAGCCTTCTTTCAGCACTCCGTTTTCTACCTTCAGCGGTTTTCCGCATCGGTTGCAGATAACAGACTGCAGCACAGCTTCATTCTGTTTCCATTTCCGCATGGCAACCTCCTTTTCCTGCTCATTGTAGCGCTTCTTATGCACAATAAACAGCGGTAAATTATCCCTGCGTTTCCTGCTTTTTCCATAAAATCAAAGCATCTTCCTTCGGCGAATCATAAAAATTGGGACGCACGCCCTCGTCCAGAAATCCAAGCTTATGATATAGTCCAATTGCAGCCTCGTTGGATCTGCGCACTTCGAGCGTGAAATTTTTCACGCCCCGTTTTTTTCCGTTTTCCATCAAAAAAAGAAGCAGCTGTTCACCGATTCCCTGCCGTCTGAGGGTCTGATCCACCGCAACGTTGCAGATGTCCGCATCCTCAAAGGACTGCCACAGTCCGCAGCAGCCGATCAGCCTGCCATCCAGCCACGCGCCCGCATACCACGCATTTTTATCTTCCAGCGCGTCTTCCCACGCTTTTTTGCTCCACGCTTCCTTTAAACAGGACGCCTCCAGCTCTGCTGCTTCCTTCGCAGATGTTTGCGGAAGCTGTCCAAACACAAGCATGCCCTTTTTGTTTTCCGTGTCCGTTTTTACACTCATTTGGTGATCCCGGCTTTCATCAGCTCACGATGCGCCTCGTCTGCTTCCATCCGTTCGCGCTCTGCCTGGGACATGCGCAGATATTCCGGTGCAAAATCGTCAGAGCTTACCGTTTTGCCTGCTGCCGCCAAGCTTTGTCCTAAGACGGCAACACAGGCCGCGCGCTGTCTGTTGCAGCTTGCAGGTGCAAATTCACACTGTTCCTGCAGGATTTCCTGCACTTTTTTCCGATAAACCGGCACACCATCCCCCAGCAGAACCACTTTTTTGCCGTATTTTTCGCATTCTTCTTTCAGTCTGCCCGCAAGCTCTTCTACAGAAATCGCGCACTGTTCCTGGACCACCTGCATTTTGCCGTTCACAAACGTATAAATTCCAGTATATACCTGTCCTCTGCGCGCATCCATCATCGGGCAGATCAGCTGTTCACAGCCGTACAGGTTATAAGCGAGGGCATCCACCGTCGGCACTGCTGCCAGCGGAATATCCAGTGCAAGTCCGAGCCCCTTCGCCGTCGCAGAGCCGATTCTCAGCCCTGTAAAGGAGCCGGGACCTGCCGCAACCGCAATCAGGTCAATGCTCTTTAAATCGAGATCCACCATCCTGCGCAGTTCATCAAGCATCGGAAGCAGCGTCTGGGAATGTGTTTTTTTGTAATCCGTCGTATATTCCGCAATCAAAACATCATCCTGTATCAATGCAACCCCAGCCACAAGGCCGGAGCTGTCCAGTCCAAGCACCTTCATGCTTCCACCTCCGTCACTGTAATTTTCCGGTAATCAAAGCCTTTTTCCAGGTCTTTTTCGATTCGGATTTCAGTATATTTTTCCGGCAGGATCTCTTCGATCAGGTTCGCCCACTCAATCAGGCAGACACCGTCCCCGTAAAAATAATCCTCATAGCCGATTTCGTCCATTTCCTCCACATCGCCGATGCGGTACACGTCAAAGTGATACAGCGGCAGGCGTCCTTCCTCATAGACCTGCAGAATTGTAAAGGTGGGGCTGTTGACCGCCTCTGTGATGCCAAGTCCCTCTGCCAGTCCCTGTGTCAGCACGGTTTTGCCAACGCCAAGATCGCCTACCAGCGTGTAGACAGTTCCCGGTTCTGCAGCTTCACCGAGCTTTTTTCCAAATGCGAACGTATCGTCCGCACACAAACTTTCGATGATCATCGCTACCTCTTTTCTGCCGCCTTTTAAGAGCGGATCTGCACCTTTCCAGGCTCCATATGGGAAGAAATCATCGCGATTACCGCAGACTGTTTCTCGCCCAGATCCTTTCTCGGGAAAATGCTGGCATGAATTTTGTCTGTATACAAAATCAGGCTTTTGCCTGTGGAAACCGCGCGGTACATATCTTCCCATTTCTGAAACTGCTGCGTCTCCTTCTGGGAAACCTCCACGCCCTCTTCGGTCATCTTATAATGAAGAGGTTCCTTAAAAACGGGAAGCAGCGCCTGTTTCTGCGCACGCAGCCATAAAGACACCGGCTGATACAGTAAAACCACCGCGCCGAAAATCACATAAATCGGATACCGCTGCATCATGCCCGCAACAATGCCGAGCGCGCCTGCTGTACTTCCCAGAATCCCCGCAGCCTTTGTAAAGGTATGGCGGAGCATATAATCGTATAACGCATTCGCATCCACATGTACGTCAAATTCCAGTTCCATCGCTTCCTCCTGCGTCTCTTTCTTACCTTTATCAGATTACAACAGAAAAAGAGGACGGTCAAGCAAAACCGCCCTCTCAAAAGGTATGCATATGCCTGTTGCTGCAGCGTTTACTATCTATCACGCTTTTGATTTCCGGATCACTCGTCTCCGAGATCCGGCGTATCACACAGGATTACTGTAGCTTTGTGTTTCCCTTCTGTTTCGAAAATCAAAAGCTCGTTTTTGCCGGGCTTTAATAATGCGCCAGGCAGATAGAGACGGCGCTGGGGACCTTCTTCCCAGAAGCGTCCGAGATTAAAGGCGTTTACAACCACGAAGCCCTTGCCCCAGCCTGTCATATCCAGGAACGTATCTGCAGGCTCGTCTACGTTAAATTCTACCTGATAAAAGGCAGGAAGTCCTTCTTCATAACCGGCTTCAAAGTTCAGCTGATCCAGGTTCGTCATGGGCAATGCATACTGCTTCCAGTTATGCTGTGCAAAACGGTCGTTAATCATAACGCAGCCGTCGATACCTTTTCTCTGCCAGTTTAAGTACGGTCCGTAGTTGACGCGTCCCATGTTCTCCACCAGAATGTCGAGGTGCATATTTTTCCCATGGAACGGTCCTACCTCATGACGCACCTCCAGCTCCCGGTCGTATGCTGTCATCGCGCGCTGTTTATCAATGAACGCGATTGCGCGGTCCGCCGCTTTGAATAATTTCAGGCTGTTTAGCTCCGAGCTGGATTCCAGAACAGCAGAATACAGCATGTAGCCGTAACTCTGTCCCATCCGTTCCATCGCCTGCGGCGTTACACTCTCCTGTGGCTGCGCCAGATCCGGCAGGGCATGGAACAGATCGGTCTTTGCCACAACGGGCGCTTCTCCGTATGCGCTGCGCTTTACCGGTGGCAAGAGCTCTACTTCCTGCTGTGGCTCAAACTCTGCGATCACCTTCTGGCATTTTTTGTACTTTTCAGTAATCTGACCGTCCTCTGTCAGCAATGCATCATAATCGTAGGACGTTACATCCGGTGTCAAAAACTCTCCATAGTTAGAACCGTTCATGAAGCCGAAGTTCGTTCCGCCCTCCGCTACATACAGATTGACACTGCCGCCCTCTAAAACCTCACGAAGCTCCTTTGCCGCCTGATCTGCATCCGTTGTATGATGCTTTCCGCTTCTCCAGGCATCAAACCACCCTACCCACAGCTCTGCGCACATGCAGGGACCGCCGTGATTATATTTTTTCAGACAGTCAAATGCGATCTTCCCTCTGCTGCCAAAGTTTGCCGTCGGAAACAGGTCCTCCACCGCTGTATTCTGAAAAATATCATCGGCCGGGCCATCCGACTGGAACAGCGGTACATCGATTCCGCCTTCGCGCATCATATCCCGCAGCACCTGGATATATTTTTTGTCATTTCCAAAGGTACCGTATTCGTTTTCCACCTGCATCATCAAAACAGGTCCGCCCTGTGTGATCTGCAGCGGTGCAAGATAAGGCATCAGCACCTTGTAATAGTCCCGGACGTGACGCAGATACCGCTCGTCGCTCGTCCGCAGCGCCATATCACCGTCTGCAAGCAGCCATGCCGGGAATCCGCCAAACTCCCATTCCGCGCAGATATACGGGGACGGACGCAGGATCACCCACAGTCCAAGCTTCTGCGCAAGCTTTACATAGCCTACAAGGTCTGTCAGCCCGTGAAGCTTTTCCCCGGTAAAATCAAACTCTCCCTTTTTCGGCTCGTGCAGGTTCCACGGTACGACCGTCTCTACGGTATTGCAGCCCAGCGCCTTTAATTTTAACAGGCGGTCTTCCCAGTATTCCGGAAGTACCCGGAAATAATGCATTCCGCCGGAAATAATCCGAAACGGGTTTCCGTCCAGATAGAACTGATCCTTAATTTCAAATGTGTGCAGCTGTTCCATTTTTCCTTCCATTTCTGCGCACGTTCTTTTGCGCATGCCAAATTTGTGTCAAGTGCGAGCAGACACAAATCTTTGCCCTCTTTTTATGCCAGTTTATTCATGCCGGAGTGCTTCAATCGGACTCAATTTTGCAGCCTTTTTTGCAGGATAGATTCCGAAGAAAATTCCAACCGCTGAAGAAAACAGCGTCGCGCCCAACACCGTAGACAGCTTCACCTTTGCAGAAAAGCCGATCAGGCTGCAGACGCCAAATGCGCCCAGTACACCCAGCAAGATTCCGATCAATCCTCCCAACAATGTAATAATTGCAGATTCGGACAAAAATTGCAACAGTACAGAACCGGTTCTTGCACCGAGCGCTTTACGGATTCCGATTTCCCGCGTCCGCTCCGTAACTGATACGAGCATGATATTCATAACGCCAATGCCGCCCACCAGCAGAGAAATCGCCGCTACCAAAACAACAAAAATCGTGATGTAATTCAATACGCTGTTGACCTGGGCAAGCGCATCGTTAAAGCTCTGCACTAAAATAATTCCCTTTCCGCGCACATTATGGCGTTTTTCCAGAAGGCTCACGCTGTCCTTTGCGATCTTCGAGGTATATTCATTGCTTTCTCCAATAATGTAAAAGTCTGAAAAATCGCTCACATAATAGCCGAAGGTTTCCAGCGTCGACAGCGGGATCTCCATGGACTGCATTCCTCCGCTCGTCATATTGATCAATGCGGCGCTGCTATCCTGCCGGATACCGATCACTTCAAATTCCTGGGAAATACCGTCGATATCCAGATTCAGCGTCATTCCGACCACATCCGTCGTGCCAAATAACGTCCTCGCCGTGCTCTCCGGGATCACGCAGACCTTTTTTGCCCCATAATAATCATTTTCTGTAAAGAAATGTCCTTTGATGATCGGGTCTTTGCTATAGTCCTTCAAGCCAGCCGTCCCGCAGCTGAGCATGATATCAAAGCTTCCCTTCCGGGTACTCGTGGAACCATATACATTATAGACCGGCGTAACACTCTTTACGTGAGCCACCTTTTCCTGAATTGCATCAAAATCTTCTTCACTGAAGAAAACCTGTTCCTCCTGATTTTGCTGCATATCCGTATAAATTGCGACCTGTCCGCCAGCCATATCGTTTAACTCGCCGTTTACCTCTGACTTGATGCCGTTTCCGACCGAAATAATCATGATGACAGAGGAAATACCGATGATAATACCCAGCATCGTCAGAACAGACCGTCCCTTATTGCTCCTGATATTCATCAGCGCAATTTTGATATATTCCCAAACCTGTGACATATATTCTCCTTTTGCTTACTGCATCACAGGATTTACCTGCAGTCCTTCCATCAGATCCATATCCGAGGAAATCACAACAGTATCCCCCTCGCTGATTCCTTCTTTGATTTCAACATCCATATCGCTGGAAATCCCAGTTACAACGTTCTGCCGCACAATCACACCGTCTTTTACCAGATAGCAGAAATCGCCCTCCTTATCCGTGTTGACCGCCTCATAGGGGACAAGCACGACGCCCTCTGCGGAACCGGTCAGGATCTCCGCCTTTCCTTCGATGCCGAGGAAAATATTGCCGTCCGGATTTTCGATCGTCACATCCGCATAAACGACCGGTGTATTCTGGGCGTTATTCTGGGCAACGCGATTGATCCTGCTCACCGTTCCCGAATAGGAAACGCCTGCGACCGTCACCGTCGCGCTCTGTCCCTCTTTGACCTTTTCCAGATCATATTTGCTCAGTTCAACCGTTACCTGTACCGCGCTGCTGCTCTGGATGGTGAACAGCTCGCTGCCCTTTTCCACGCGGCTTCCGGCTGCAGTCTTAATCCCGCTGATGATTCCGTCAAAGTCCGCAATAATGCCTTCCTGCGCCTTTTCCAGATCGGAGGCTGCCTGATCGGCATTCAACCTTGCGCTTTCTACGCTCGCCTCTTTGCTCTTTTTATCATAGCCGTTTAAAATGCCGTTCTCGGAGGAATCTTTTTTGCTCTCGCGTTTCTGAATTTCCTCCTGCATATCCTCCAGCTTTTTCTGCTCAGCGTCAATCAGACGCTGCTTCTGCAGAATCTTTTCGTCGCTGTCGATCATGCTCAGCTGGTTCGCCACATCCGCACGCTGACTGTTGATATTGTCAATGACTTCACTGATGGACTCCGTATCGCCGCCGTATGCCTGCTGCTCGGAAAGCTTCCGGTTCTGATAGTTCTGCTCCTGCATCAGCTTCTTGTCCCATTCGTTTAGATCCTTGCGCTTTGCGTTCTTGTCATCCTCCAGCTCGTATTTCAGACCCTGAACATACTGCTCCTGATCTTCCTTCATCTGTTTTAATTCATCGAGACCGATGGACGCGTCGGAATATTTATTCTGATTTTCGTTGCTCTGCTGCATAGCGCTCTGATAGCTGCCCTCGCTTGCTTCCGCATCCAGGTCCGCCTTTTTCTTCGTCAGCTCCAGATCCGCTGTGTCGAACGTCACCAAAACCTCTCCCTTATGTACCGCGTCGCCCTCTTTGACATTGAGTGCCTGCACAATCGTGCCGACCGGCGCATAGTAGGTTTGCGTTTCCGCACTGCCCACCTTGCCGCTTGCAGAAAGCGTCTCCTCCACATCCCCGACAGCTGCCGCCTGACACAGAACGCTCGGAAGCACCTTGCTGCTGCTCGCTTTCACATACAGCCCTACGCCAATGACCGCTACTGTAACAATCGCTGCAATCCATGCCTTGCGGTGCTTTTTCCCGGTTCCGGACGCCTTTTTGACTGCCCGCTCTTTTTTCTTTGCTGCACGTTTTTCCTTTGCAGTCTGTTCTGTGCCGATTTCCTGCGTGCTCTCCATTTTATCCATCTGATCGCTCATTTTCAGTCTTTCCTCTCATTTCTGCGCACGCTTTTTGCGCATGCCGAGTTTGTGTCAAGTGCGCGCAGACACAAATCTCGAGATTGAAAAATTTAATTTTTCAATCTTCGAAACTGTTCAGTACCCTCACAGTTACGCGCAAAAATCCATTCCAAATCGGCTGTGCCGATAGGATTTTTGCCTTCCGGTCTAAGTTTTCTTACGGTCAGCGCAGTAAATGCGCAGACCTACT
>QUKC01000040.1:10778-11753 GCA_003481005.1 Firmicutes bacterium TM09-10
GTTTTCTTACGGTCAGCGCAGTAAATGCGCAGACCTACTGAGCAGTTACCAATCTTCTACCTGCTGTTCGAAATCCGCCTCGATTTTTCCGTCTTTGATGCGGATGACCCGCCTTGCCTGCGCCGCGATATCGTTATCATGGGTGATCAAAATCACGGTTCGTCCCTCGCGGTGGAGTTGTTTTAAAATGCTCATGATTTCTTTGGTGGAACCCGAATCCAGATTACCGGTGGGTTCGTCCGCCAGGATCACCGGCGGCGCCTGTGCAATTGCCCGCGCAATCGCAACCCTCTGCTGCTGTCCGCCGGACATCTCCGATGGCTTATGCGACATACGCTGTCCCAATCCGACCTTTTCCAGCGCCGCTTCCGCCAGCTCCCGGCGTTCTTTTTTGCCGACGCCACGGTAAATGAGCGGCAGCTCTACATTTTCCAGCGCCGTCAGATTCGCGATCAGGTTAAAGCCCTGAAAAATAAAACCAATCTCCCGGTTTCTGACGTCCGACAGTTCATCGTCACTCATGCGCGACACATCTTTTCCATGTAAAAAATAGGAGCCGCTGGTCGGCACATCGAGGCAGCCGAGCATGTTCATCAACGTTGATTTGCCCGAGCCGGAATGACCGATAATCGCCACAAATTCCTTTTCCTGAATGGATACCGACACATGATCCAGCGCCCGGACTTCGTTCTCACCGGGGTTATAGACCTTGCAGATATCCTTAACTTCCACAAGTGCAGCCATAGCTTTGCCCTTTCTGTATTATTTATATAATACAATAATACGGTTGTGTTTTTCTGTCAACCCACAGGTTTTACACATTGTAGTTCATTGTACAGGAATGCCTCCGAAAAATCCCCCATCTTTCATAAAATCTTTCTTAAATTTTTCCAAAGAAATCAGAACCCGGAGGGCAGGGCGCACTTTTTTTGGAAATCGAGTAGGAGGCTAATCATTGGTTGATTAGCCGACCTC
>QUKC01000041.1 GCA_003481005.1 Firmicutes bacterium TM09-10
ATCCACCGGAAAAATTACATGGAGACTCCTAATTTCTACATAGTGTTGAGAAAAAGGAAAAATTGGTATAAAACCAATATAGTTTGTTGAAGTATGAGGTGTATAAATGGAACAATTATCAATAAAAATAGCAAACATTTTATTAAGAAATAAGTATATAGAAGAAGCAATGTATAGTGTGTATCAATATGGAATACAGATGGCTTTTGAGGTGGGATGTTCTTTCATAATGAGTATTATCATATGTTGTGCGTGTGGACAAATGATAGATGGAATCATTTTTTTTGGAGTATTTATACCATTAAGGTCATACTTGGGTGGATTTCATATGAATAGCTATTGGGCTTGCTTTATTTGTTCGAGTACAGTATTGGTAGGAATATTATTGTTGGTAAGGTTTTGCAATCCGAATCCAATTGTATCATGGATAATGTTGATTTTTTCCGTAGTAATAATAGTTTGGAAAGCAAAAAAAGCAAGTGAAGTGGATGAGGAAGGTCAACACTATTATCCTAGAATATGTATTATTGTAGTTGGAATTTTGTTTGTCAGTATTATTTTGTTTGCAATAAGTAAATTTTCACTATTATTTTTAATTGCATGTACAAATGTACTTGTGGTAATATCAAAATTCCTCGAAAAGAGACAAGAAGAATAATGAAATTTGTTCAGAATATAAGAAGAAAAATGTAAAAAATATAGTGATAAAAAGAGATTACACAAAATAATCGGATGGTGGAGACATTATCCGATTATTTTTTTAGAAAGTTATCTGTTTGAAGAATATTGTGTGTATCAGATTCTATCCAAATATTTAGAGATTTGTAATCAATCTTCGGTGTTTATATCATTTATTAGGTCAATCATGGAGCTGTTACAGGAAAAAATTACAAGAAGAGTCGTAATTTCATCAATATATGGGAAAAAACAAAAAGATTGATAATATTAGCCTAAGTTTGTTGGTGCATATTTTGTAAAGAAGTTATGCGTTAATAAAGCAGATCTAAACTGAAGAATACTATATAGAAAAATATAGCGAAACGAAGCAAGAAACATTTTTCTATAATAGATTACTTCAAAATTTTTAATAGCCTGTACGAATGCCTTAAAAAGAGATATCAAATTATTGAAAAATAGACACTACGCATAGAAAGTTAAAAATGAAATTCAATACGAATTACCGTTCAGGCTGAAAGGGGAGAAAGCTTGGGCGGTTTTTTTGTGGGTAAAAATAGTGAGAATATAGTAATCGGATGGTGTAGACACTATCCGATTTTTTTGAATAAGGCTTTCATTACTTAGATGAAGTCCTGTTGTCATATACGTGGTCCGCCTTTTTTGAATTTTGACAAATTACAAAATTCAAAAAAGGAGACAGCCACAGATGGCAGATAAAGAAAAATATTATATTGCAATAGAAGGACAACTTTTAGAAGTTAATAAAGAAATATATGAGGTTTATTACAAAGGAAAACGTAAGGAGCAGTATTTTGAACAAGATCTAAAGATAGAACATACTAAGATCAATAAGGAAACAGGAGAACGAATTGTTGTTCCAAGCCGTGAGGATTCTTTTGAAAGACTGCTTGAAGCGGAAAAACAATTTGCGGAGGATGGTAATAGTGTGGAAGATGAAGTAATTCATACTATTATGGTGGAAAAACTTCAACAAACGCTAAAAATGTTATCAGAGGAGGAAAATACTATTATTCAAGCGTTGTTTTATGAGGACCTTAGTGAAACAGAACTTGCAAAAAGATTAGGAATTGCACGTACCACATTACAATCTAGAAAGTATAAGATTTTAGAAAAACTAAAGGAATATTTTCATTATTGAAATGTATTATATACTGAAAAAATTTGAAATGAGAGGATCTACCTTATTAGGGTGCGGGATTCATACAGTTGACATGGAACTACGCATATATTGACTTCCAAACATATATGAAAAACAAGACTGGTGTAAACGATGCCAAAATTGTGACACCAGTGGGATATGCCACACAATATGTAGCTAATACTTATCCTTATGAATGTGCTGATTGGTTTTGGAATGTTTACAAAGATATTAATACTAAAATTGCTGGAGGGGCATCTTTGTCAGCAGCAGAAACTGTCAAAAAGGTAACAAACGAGGTAAGAGGTACTACTAGTGGATATGAAACGAGATTAACATTCTATGAAAAAGCAAAACAGATTTTTCAGTAAGTACCAAAATAGTAATAATATTTTTATATAAAGAGTAGGAGTAGAATTGATATAGGTTCTGCTCCTACTCTTTATTGTGGACTTTTTCACTATTACCTTATTTTACAATAGACTGAGAACTTAGTCACCTTTTTTTGAAGATTGGTCTTCTGAAATGTTTGTTTGCCCTCAGTGTTCTTATGGAACTGTTTTAGTAGATTTACAAATCCAAAATCCATATTTAATTGGCTTCGAGGATTTCTTCTCCATATTCATAGATAGGGGCTTGACTCAGAAGATAGATATCAATGTTATAAATTGTATCCGAGTTTTCATCTGGTATTCCAAACTCATAAATACAATCATCAACAGAATAGCGATATATTGTATATATTATTCGTTCGGAATATGAGTGCATTTCATAAGAATCTCCATATAACTCTACCATTTGTGAATATGTACTTCCAGGATGTATCCCCATAGTCGTACGAGCGTGTTCACTAGAACCTTCATCAACATCAATCATGGCTGAGTGTGTTAATTGATGCGACTCCGCATGATAGAGCTTGTTTAATCGAAAGTGTTTCAGGAACGTGGTATTATAGAAATATTAGCGAAGCAGCAAATAGAAGTGATATTTTTTATAATCCAGTATATATTGATAGAGGGGCTGTAAATACAGAGTATGACATTGGATTTAAATATTCATCAGGAACCCAAATCTGGGCAAAAGTGGAAGCATCCGCAAAACTGGGAGAAGGTTATATTCCAACATTTTCGAGAGTGGCAATAGCAACAATTCCTTAAATCAATAGATGTAATGTAAATTACTATTGATATGATGATGGAATAAAAACGAAGCAGACGAACTCCAATTGTTTTCTCTTTGGCGCAGAATTATAAGTTGTGATTATCAATATGACAAAGGTGTGAGTATTACAATTCATTTTCTGATAAATTATTATAAAAAAATAAAATAAATAAAAATATTTCGGCAGACCCCTTCACTTAACGGATAAGTAAGTGAAGGGGTCTTATTTTGTTTATAAATACAGCCTTCTTCGCTGTACTTTGACAATTTCATACTCGTTCATCAGGCACAGCAGTAACAGATCGGATCACCGATAAGCACGCAGTCAGAATACGCCAGGCGGAATTATTCAATTATTCCAAGCGAATCATATCCGTGACTGTACAGCCCATGGCAGGGCGAAAATGCGATGACAACTGTTACAGACAATGATACTTCCATGAAAGTGGCCCACGAGGAGAGGGGAGAATGCACACCCACGTTTGAGAAAGAATGTGGGGCGGCTTCTATGATGCCTGCCAGCCAAGCAGGATACCTGATGGATTTTAAAGAGAATTTATTCTCAATATAAAGCAGTAGAAACTATGGGCTGGAGAATCATTATTTTGTAAATCAAAACTCAGACGACATCCTTCCAGCCCATCCTTGTACTGCTTTAGAGCAGTAAATGAATTTGAACATAGGAGACGAAAAGATGGCGAAGAAAGCAGAAGAATTATTGTGTTACATTTTTGAAGAAATATTACCGGAACATGGCATGAGCTTACGAGAAAATCAGAAAGAATTGTCATTGGAAATGCTCCGGGCATTGATAGAGAATAAACTTGCCCTGTGTGAGGCAGAGGTGGGAACAGGAAAGACTCACGCTTATATCCTGGCACTGACGATCTATAACTTATATGCGAAAACAAAGGCATCGGCAGTCATATCCACTTCGACGATCGCTTTGCAGAAGGCATTGACAGAAGAATACATACCACAGATTTCTAACATCCTATTGGAACATAAGATTATAGAAAAACCATTGACCTTTGTGATTCGCAAAGGAAAAAAGCATTATGTCTGTGATACAAGATTAAGGACCTATGAATCATCCATTAAAAATCTGGACAGAGAGCTGGATCAGAAGTTACTTATTGAATTAAAACGACTGACAGGCGAAAATGAAAATTTATTGGATTTGGATAACGCAATTCTGACACCTTATGTAAAAGGAAGAATTAACGTATTGCAGTGTAGAGAATCCTGTCCATATGCAGTGTTGTGCCGCTTTATGAATTTTAAGAAGAAATGTATGTTAAGCGGCATAGATTTCCAGATTACAAATCATAACTTCATATTGGCAGATCTGATAGGCAGAAAGCAGGGAAGAAAACCACTGTTTCCTGCCTATCATGCAATCGTGCTGGATGAATCACATAAGCTGGTGGATGCAGCGAGACAGATGTACAGCACATTTTTAGAAGAACAGGAACTGGAAAGACTGCTGGCACTTGCCAATGGGAATCGTGTCATGGGAGTACGGAGCATGGAACGTCTGGAGCAGTTAAGCAGTCATATTTTAAAGAATAGCGAACTGCTCTTTGAAAGACTTGGATATGGCCTTTCAGGTAACCATACCAGAGAGGGGAGCAGAGAAAGTTTTACGGTTGGCTTGATAGAGCAGATTTATATTAAGAACATCATTTATGGATTAGAACAAATGGCACTACTTTGCAAAGAAGATGGTGGAAATCGCACCAGAAATGTACAGCGAGGATGTCAGAACCTAATAGATAAATATAACATATTTCTGAACAGCAATTATTTTATCTGCTGGATGGAGAAAAGAGAAAATGGCAGACTTGCCATGTGTGTAATACCTATGGAATTGGAACGTATTTTATATGAAGATATCTGGAACCGGGCAATTCCTTCTATATTAACATCCGGTACAATGTCAGTCCGTGGAGATTTTACACATTTTAGAAGAAATACAGGAATTAACTTTGCACCAGATAGAAGAATCATGGAAACCAGTAAGGAATCGCCATTTGATTACAAGAATCATGGCATGTTATACATACCAGAACGTATGCCGTTTCCAAATATCCGGGATGGAAAATACATGGAAATCTTAATGGAAGAGATAAAGAAGATTATAAATGCTACGCATGGACATACCCTGATCTTGTTTACTTCCTATTGGCTGATGGAGAGAGTGTTTTATGGATTGAAAGAAGAAATCAGTGGGTATCCATTATTTATGATGGGAAAAGGCAGACTGGATGTAATCAGTAATTTCCGAAAAAGTGGAAATGGTGTACTTTTCGCAAGTGACAGTGCAGGAGAAGGAATTGATCTGGCAGGAGATATTCTTTCCAGCTTAATTGTTGTCAAACTGCCATTTCCGGTACCTGATCCAGTTATGGAGTATCAGAGCAGACAGTATGATGATTTTGAACTCTATAAGCAGGACATCATTATTCCGGCAATGCTGATTAAGCTTCGTCAATGGATGGGAAGAGGAATCCGGAGAGAAAGTGACAGTGCAGTATTCACAATTTTAGACAGCAGAGCATCTCTTTGTGGAAAATACCGTGAAGAAATATTGAACGCATTACCATCTATGCCGGTAACGGACAGGTTGGTGGATGTGGCAGACTTTATTATAAGGAAGAAAGCGGATAGTTATTTTGAGGAATAGGGGTAGTAATTATATGAAGATAGTATGGATCGTGGCAGGAATTCTAATCGGAATCCTGCTGTTGTTATTTCTGCTTGCCTGTATCGGAATTGTGGGTGCAGGACTGGAGATGGAAACATGGGAAAGAGATAGATAGAGGGGAAATATAAAATGTTTGAATATACACAGGAACAGATTGAAGAAATGAAGCAAGTGGATATACGAACAGTAAGCCGCGATGAACTAAGAGATATTTGTGAAGTAAAAGTAAACCACAGATTAAAAGGTGAAGAACGAATAAAAGATTTCTTAGAGCAGGTAGGAAATCCCTATTGCTTTAATTGTGGTGACTATATTGTAAAAGTTGGTTTCACTGATACATCTGCAACATTAACTGGATGTTTGAAAGAATATGTGGGAAGAGTTTCTAAGGCCAATTTTTAAATTTGGCCGCTTGAAATCGTCCAAGTCATGTGTTAGACTTAGAATCAAGTAGGACAAATCTATAATATCACGGAAATACTGGATTCAACAGTCTGACACTATTGAATTTTAGGAGTGTGTATATTATGGATTTTTTTAGTTCAGAAATCATATTTATTGTCGCAGTATATCTGCGGCTATCGAAAGAGGATGGGGATCTTGATACTGCTGGTAAGAGTGAAAGTAACAGTATCCAGAACCAAAAAGTGTTAATTCTAAATTTCCTCAAAAAACTTCCCAATGTAAAAATTTATGATATTTATGTAGATGATGGATATACCGGAACCAATTTTGACAGACCGGATTTCAAACGTATGAAACGAGATTTTCTGGAAGGCCGTGTCAATATGGTCGTGGTAAAGGATCTGAGTCGTTTTGGCAGGGACTATGTAGAAGCAGGAAACTATGTCCGCAATATTTTCCGTAATCTTAATATTCGTTTTGTATCTGTTTTAGACCACTTTGACAGTCTTACAGCAACTTCTACAGATTACAATTTACTATTGCCAGTAAAGAATTTTGTGAACGATCAGTATTCCAGTGATATTTCCACCAAAGTAAGAGGAAATCAGGGAGCCATGCGTGAGGCTGGTAAATACATTGGCCCTTATGTTGGCTATGGTTTTCTGAAATCTCCGCAGGACAAGCACATCATCATAGTAGATGAGTATGCATGGGAAATCATTATGCGGATGGTGGATTGGAAATATGCTGGTTTCAGCAACCAAAGAATAGCGGACCAGCTGAATGCCACCGGGGTATTGTCTCCGGCAGAATACAAACGAACACTTGGCTGTAATTATAAAAGCGGTTTTCAGACGAAGAATAAAGCAAAATGGACATCGGTTGCTGTAAAGCGAGTGCTGAGTAATCCCATGAATAAGGGAATCATGATTCAGGGAAAACGTAAGCGGATTAATTATAAAGTGCGTAAGGTCATAGAGAAACCGCAAGAACAGTGGAATATCAAGCATAATGCGGTTGTAACACCAATGCCATTGCTTTGTTATGATAATGTACAGCGCCTGTTGGAGCAGGATATCAGAGTAGCACCAGGGCAGGAAAATGTGTACCTTTTTGCCGGCATGGTCTATTGTGCTGACTGTGGACGAAGCATGACAAGGCGAAAAACAAATGAGAATATATTTTACATCTGCACTACATATAATCGTGGGGATGGATGCAGCCGTCACAGCATTCCAAATGAAAAATTGAAGGAAGTCGTGCTTCAAACAATCAGGCAGTATATCGAAACACTGATGGAAACAGACGAAATCTTAACATATCTGGATACATTGGATATAAAAGAATCAGAAATTATCCTATATGATGAAGAAATACAGAGCAAATACAAGGAACTGGAACGATATGCAAGACTTTTGACATCCCTATGCGTTGACCGTCAGGATGGAGTGGTTTCTGATGCTGAATTTGTGGAATTTAAAGGTGTCTATGAAGAAAAAAGCATTGAATTGGAAAAGAATATTGCAGAACTAAAGAAGCGTATTCAAAAGATGCTTGATGGCCGTGGAGCAAAGAGAGAATGGATTGAACAATTTAAAGAATACAGAAATGTAAATGAATTGGATCGGATTATGCTGGTACTGTTAGTGGAAAAGGTACTTGTATATGAGAAGAACAGGGTAGAAATCATCTTCCGTTTTAAGGACGAATTTGAAACTACCATGAATTATATCAGAACCATGGAGAGATGTGGCAGACTGACACCTTCGAAAGAAGCAGATGAGAGGGTGGTGGTCTGATATGGCCAGGACGAAGGACAGATACCTCAAAGTCCTAAGACATCCGTATGAGCCAGTGGTTCTGTTAAGAAAATACAGGGCAGCGGGCTATTTAAGATTATCCGAGGACAGTGAACGTAAACAAAGCGATTCTATAGAAAATCAACGGTATATGATAAATCAGTATGCGAAGGAACATGAAGATATTGAGATTGTCATGTTTTTTGAAGATGATGGATTTACCGGAACGAATTTTCACAGATCAGGATTTGAACAAATGATGGATGCAGTAAGGAATGGAGAAATTGACTGTATCATCGTGAAAGATGTATCACGATTTGGCAGAGAGCATATACAAGTCGGAGATTACATTGACAAGGTATTCCCATTTTTAGGAGTTCGATTTATCTCTATTATGGATTATTATGACAGTATCAACCCTGACTGTGACAGGGAAAGAATGATTCTTTCTATCAAGTCTTTGGTGCATGAAATGTATCCCAGAGATATTTCAAGAAAGGTACATAGTACATTCAGAGCAAAAAGAGAACGTGGAGAAGTCAGAAGAAGCAACGGAATTCCATATGGTTTTTATATGGAAGCAGGCGATACCAGCTATCGGATAGACTATAAGACGTATCGAATCTATAAAAAGATTGTAGGCTGGTATGTGGCAGGGTGTGCATTAAAAGATATTGTAAGGCTTTTATTTAAAAGAGGTATTCTTACACCATCACAGTATAGAAAAACTGGCTTAGTATATCAGAATGATACGGTAAAAGCTAACATATGGGTAGAAAGTGCAATATGGTGGATGCTTAGAAATCCTGTTTATGAAGGGACATTAGAACTTCATAAAACAGAGCAGATTCTATATGAGAATATTGCACAGCGTTCCTTGCCCAGAGAGGAGTATCTGGTATTTGAGAACGCACATCCTAAAATACTCAGTCATGAAAGGTTCGTGTGGCTTCAAGAGATTATCGCCCAAAGAGAAACGAAAAGTGAGAAAGAGGATCTTCCTCTTTGGCAGTCCATGGAAGAAAAGGTATTTTCGGGAATTCTATTTTGTGGAGACTGTATGGGCAGAATGAAACGCAGAAGCCAGAGAAAAATGGTAGATGGTAAACGATACTGTTGTCCGGCAAATTAAACGATGCTCCATCCGGCAG
>QUKC01000042.1 GCA_003481005.1 Firmicutes bacterium TM09-10
TATAGGAAACTTCGTTTCCATACGATAATAAACGCGCTACGCGGATCGCACTGCAGCGGAATGGAAGAATGTCGCTTACGCGACCCGCCGCAGGCGGAGGAGCCGGGAGCAGAAAGTGCTTGGCATGATCGGGGTGGCAGCACATGAATGCGGACACATCAATTTCAGTAATTTTGAAAAGCGCAGGATTTATGCTTCCGGAATCCGGGAGGGAATCTTATATCCGGAACTGCCAGAGCCAAAAAATGAAGAGGAAAAACAGGTACTTGGGGAATTGCAGGTATGTCTGGAGCAGAAAAAGGAGAAGGAATTGAGAGTGATCCGGGAAACGCTTTTGTATCTGCATAACATTCTGGAAGATATGTATATCGAAGCAAGGCAGTGTGCGGAATATGGCGGGATTGTACAAAAAGCCATCCGGTTCCTTGGAAGATGGGACATGGAACAGGCAGAAAGCATCCGGCAGATGCAGGAATACGGGATGGACAGCCTTTCCATCATGAAAAATGTCCTCCTGCAGTATCTGAGGAGCAAAAAAGTAAATGACTGGGAGCGCGCAGGCGGAATTTATATGGAAATGCTGGAGCGGTGCAAGGAGACGCTGGATGAAGTGGTAATCCCGGCAGACGAAGATGTGCGCTTCCGGGCGGCAAACAGGCTGCTTCTGATTCTGTGGGAGTTTGTAAAGGAGGCTTTTGAACAGGAAGAGAGCGGAAAAGAAGATACAGAACAAATTCCCCCTGAATATGAAGGCGGCGATGGAGCTGGGAAATGGAAAGAGTCCGCAGCCACAGATACAAAGGAAGGGGAAGAAAAAAGAAGACGTGCGGCTGCCGTTCTGGGCGGGGAACAGCAGGAAAAGGCAGCCGCGGAGGATAGCGTAAAGGAGATTAGCGACGAAATCGGAAAAATTGTGACAAAAATGGAACAGGAAATGCTTGAGCGGGAACTAAAAGAGAACGCAGATAAGATGGATCTGGGAGAAATCCATAACGGGTATAGGCTGCGGATCATAAGACCAGAGCCAACATTGGAACAGATTGCACGATATGAAGTAATGAAAAAGAAGGTGGATGCAGCTGCAGAAAAAATGGTACGGTTGATTGCCCCGCATTTGGAGGAACAGGAAAGATTTCAGAAAGGGATGGTACAGGGGAAAAAAGTCTGTGGGAGCCAGATTTACCGCAGGGATGGCAGGATTTTTAGGAGCCGGAATATTCCGGGCAACCAGGACGCGGCGGTGGGGGTATTGATCGATGAGTCCGCATCCATGGATATCCATAACCGGATTGGCAGTGCGCGATATACCGCCTGTGTGATATACCGCTTTTGCCAAAGGCTCGGGATTCCCGTGCTGATTCTTGGTCATTCCACAGGAATTGGCGAGAAAAAAGAGAGTGTTGAGCTGTATTCCTATGCAGAATTTGACGCATGGGATCAAAAGGACTGTTTTCGCCTTACGGGAATCCGTTCCAGATGGAACAATAGAGACGGGGCTGCCTTGGCATACGCAGGGATGCGGCTTGGAAAAAGAGCTGAGGGACAGAAGCTTTTATTTGTTATTTCGGATGGGCTTCCTCTTGCGGAGGGGTATCGGGGGGAAGCAGGGATAGCGGATACCAGACGGGAAAGAGAAAAGCTGGAGCACAGAGGAATCCATGTGATGGCAGCGGCAATCGGGGAAGACAGGGAACTGATTAGACGGATTTATGGAAAAGGATTTTTGAACATATCGGATACGGAACGGATACCTGCGGCAATGGCGGGGATCATCCGGCAGTATATGGGAAAGTAGGTGAAAGGCTTGGAAAAGAATGGTGGAAAAACCGATTACAGCAGGATCACTTCGCGTCAGATCGCAGTATATAAGACAGATAAGGCACTTTTGGAGCTGGTAGACAGCTTGAAACCGGCGGGAGCTTCTTATCCGGCACACATCCATGCATCCGGGGAAGAGGATGAGGAAGGATATTCCCTGATCCGTCTTCAGATGGTGGATTATTCTGCAGGAACTGGTCAGAAGTCTGTCAGTGTGTATGCAAACATCAGCCCGGATGAGGCACTATACCTGTATTCCAGAATATTCAGCGGTGTGCAGACTTTTTTCATGTCCCGGCAGAAGATATTTGGGGAAGCAAAAAAAGAAGGGTATGCCAATGTGACAAAGCTTATGGTCAGCAGGTATGAAACAGACAGCGCTGGAAAAAAGCGGGCATATCCGTGGTCAGTCCAGATCCAGAACGGGATTGGAATCAAAGGGAAAAACAGCAACGGGGGGACATACTGTAAAAAGGATAGTTTTGTTTCGGATGGAGCTGCAGAAATCTTTTTAACGGATGCGGACATGTTCCACATGTTTTCGCGGGCAGAGGCATGGATCCGGGCATTTGAACGGGAACAGACAGGAAGAAAGCAGAGAAAGGAGAATTTTGGCAGTCTGTACCGGCTGCTCAATAAGGAACTGGAAGGGCATTTTGCGGGGCTCTATCAGAGATTTGAGGAAATGGGGCTTTTGGAGCCAGATGAAAAGGCAGCCTGAATTTTTTAGAATCTAACTTATTGTAATGGTATCTATATTCAGGGACGATAAGAAAGATTTTATGATACAGACCAGTTTCAGATTTAAGAAATAAATAAATTCCCGGGTGTCGAAAAGGCAGCGGCAGGGCAGATATAAACGGATTGTTTGTACCTGCCCTTTTTATTCCCGTGAAAAATTTGGGGGAAAATTCAACTTGAGAGAAGAGGGATGTGTCTTCTGAAATAGGAACTTACTTCATATATGGAGGATTTGTATAATATCGAGATTTACCGGAGGAAAGCAGAATGGAGAAAAGACAGGGAGCATTGTATTTTGACAGGGAAGAGGAGCGCTATAATATTCGTTTCGGCTTGGAAGAATGTTATCATGGCCTGTACTGCGGGGAAGGGCTGGAGGTGCTGGTAGGAAAAAGATGGGTGCGTACCCGGATTGAAAAGGCAGCGGACTGGTATCTGGTTGGGATTGATACGGACTGGCTGGACGGGCTGCGGGTAAGGGTATGAGTAAGCTTGCTATTTGCAAGTGTGGATGGTAAAATTACAGGTAACAGGGAGAGCATAGAAAGGGAAGGAATGACAACTGTAAGGAAGGGGCTGAACAGATGGGAAGATTCTTAAATCCGGATAACAGTGCGTTTCAGGTAGCGTTAAATTCAGAAATTTATGTTGATAAGACAGGACTGTTAGAATATACGAACAGGGTAATGGGGACAAAGCAGGGGTATATTTGCAACAGCCGTCCGAGACGGTTTGGAAAATCCATTACGGCTGACATGCTCACGGCATATTACAGCAGGGGTTGTAGTTCTAGAGAAATGTTTGAAAAATTAAACATTGGTAAAAGTACGGATTTTTTGGAACATCTTAACCGGTATGATGTGATTCATCTGGATATCCAGTGGTTTCTGGCAACAGTGGACAGCGTTGATGAGGTCATAAACTTTATTACGGACAGCGTGCTTGTCGAATTGCGGGAGAGTTATCCGGATGTTTTGCCGGAAGAGGTAAATACAGTACCGGATGCGCTTTCGCGGCTCAGGGAAGAAAACGGTCAGAAATTTGTTGTAATCATTGATGAATGGGATGTTCTGATTCGGGATGAGTCGGCAAATGGCAAAGTCCAAAAAGCTTATATTAATTTTTTAAGGGGAATGTTTAAAGGATCGGAACCGACAAAATACATCCAGCTTGCGTATTTGACAGGAATCTTACCGATTAAAAAAATCAAAACCCAGTCGGCGTTAAATAATTTTGATGAATTTACGATGCTGGATGCCGGCAGGCTGGTTTCATTTGTAGGTTTTACAGAAGATGAGGTAAAGACACTTTGTGAAAAATACCGGATGGATTTTGAACAGGTAAAAAAATGGTATGATGGGTATTGTTTGGGGGAATGCCATATTTATAATCCGATTGCAGTAGTAAACCTTGTAACAAAAGGAAAATTTAAAAGTTATTGGTCAGAAACCGGCACCTATGAGGCAATCGTGCCTTTGCTTAATATGGACTTTGAAGGTTTGAAAACAGTAATTATTGAGATGTTGGGAGGAAGTCGGGCAGAGATTGATGTATCTTCTTTTCAGAATGATATGGTAAGTTTTGCAAACAGAGATGATGTGCTTACGTATCTGATCCACCTTGGGTATCTGGGCTATGACGAGGATGCAGAGGCGGCATTTGTGCCGAATGAGGAAATCAGGCAGGAACTGACAAAAGCGATTAGAAGAAATGCGTGGGATGAAATGATCCAAAATCAGAGATGTTAGGATTGATTGTTGGAATATGCATATTTTTGTAATGGAATGGTAATTGATAGGGAGTGAGATGCTTTGTCAGAGTGTCAGAAACTTGAAAGGGTTTCTGCACTTTTTAAATTCATTCGTATTAAATTTGACCAAAAATGAGGGGAAAATGTCGTTTCGTGCATAACATGTTGAATTTGTAATAAATTTATGAATAATAGAAATTGAAATAGAATTTAAGGTATTTTGAAAAGGGAGGCGAATCCGATGCACAACGAATTTTTTTTAGTAGTACTTAGAAAACAGAAGAATTGTGATGAAGGAGGTCTCTATGAAAAATATTATTAAGTATTTGGGGTGTTTGGCTCTAGGATTATTGATTTTGAACAAGGTAGATTTTTCGGTATATGCGGCAGAACCCTCTAAAGTTGTAAGGCATGTAGAGTATGATGAAATTACAGATGTGAATCAGCTGTTACAGATGGGGATTGAAGAATATCAAAAAACTCCTAAAGTAAGAAATCAAAGCGAAAATGAAGAAATAACTGTGAAACAGTTATTAAGTATTACAGAATATGATGATGGTACGATTGAAAAAGAGTACTGTGTTACAGGTTTGGGCATGGTTGATAAGTCCGGTAAAAATGTGTCTGCAGCTCAAATCGCGAGGGCAGATTCTCCGGTAAATAAGGATAAGCAGGTGTCTAATTATGGAGTAACATTAGTGTGCTCACTTTATACAACAATGAGGCTGGATAGTGTATTCGATATGCCACTATTTAGGGTTGATAAGGTAACCACTACTATTTTAAGGACAGGTAGTGTATATCCGGGAAATGGAAGCACGCGGTATAATCATCAGCGTGGAAATGAATTTAAGTCTGTGCCTTTTACCGCCAGCACGGCATCAAATCAAAGTTTTACGATTCCCGGAAGCGCAAATTTCTACCATTCAAGTCCAGAGCCTCTTGCAGGAGGGTTAGTAGCACAGTCGGATGTTTCTTTATCGAATGGTAAGTCTTTATCTGTAATTGTAGGTGTCCCTTCAGATGATCCGTATGCAAAATAAATTGGGGAGAAGAAAGTAAAATGAGGGTAAAAATTTTTAATAGAATTATTATTCTTTTATGTATGATTTTGCTTTTATCTGGATGTAGACAAAAAACCAATACATTTCCTCAAATAGAAGATTTATCTCTTTTTGGTAGCAGCGTTAAGGAGGCTGGTAAATTATTAGGAATAAACCTTTTAGATATATCTCCTACTATATCAGAAAATTCAGAACAACTGGAAGTATACCAGTTACCTGGAACATGGATGATTGGAGAAGGAGAAGCGGAGGTTAGCCTTCATTTTTTGACCACGTCAACACCAAAAGGAAATCCAATGGGTTTGGAAATGGTTACCATGGAATTTTCAGAAGGAACGGATTTAAAAAAACTGTGGGAGTATATTTCTGAAACATGGAATTTGAAGGATAATCCAGATTGGGATAAGGACGAAAGAGGAAATGTTCAAGAGTTTTCATGGATGTCGGAACCTTTGGATGCGGAGACGACAGAGAAACTTGAAAAAATATCAGAAGAAACTTTTGGTAATTCGATGATTTATGTTATGCCATATATTTATATGGAAGGACGTATACGAAAAGATGGTTCAGTTCTATTTTATGTGTTTAGCGCCAGTGGTGCATTAAAGCATCATGAGGATGACTGGGACATAGATTAGCAGAAATCGGAAGATAGATTGACTTTAAAGTAAATATCATTTTTGAAAAATGTAAAGGAGTTGTACATGGTAATAAATGTGCAACTCTTTTATATAGGCAGGCTAACAAGTTCATGTTTTCAAAACAAGAATTGAAAGTTTGAGATATATGGAAAAGGGTGATACTGAGAGCGGCTAAAAGAAATAGTAGTTATCAAGATGGAGCTGGATGATTGAAGTACATTTAGAGTTAAAAAGGGGAAAATATGGGAAAAAGAAAAGAATATAGAAAAATAATAAAAAATTACAAAGAACAGAAAATAGTTTTTCAAGAAGAGATGAAATTGGATTATAGTAAATTAGAGGAAACAATTGCAGAGGCAATAAAAATAGAGAAAGAGAGGGAGAATGAAAACAAGAGAAAACATAGTAAAAAAAGGGAACTCCTATATAAAACTCTCAATATAATTTTTTATATGGTATTGATGATAATAGTTCTGTCGCTATTATATTCTATTTGTATGGCTTTTATAAGCGGAAAAATTGATGATATAGTTGGTTTTTTGATAACAATTGCAACGCTGATTATAATAATTATTATTATGATTTTGTGTTTTGATGAGTCATTTCAAGATGATGTTGAAGAAGCAGCAAATCATTTAGGGGTTAATGTTGCGGTGCTGGCACTTATTCTTTCGCTAATTAGTTTGATAAAGTAGATGCATAGATATTACAAAAATTTGTATGATAAAATTTTTATCCATCTACTTCCAAAATAGTCGAAAATCAATTGATTTTTTCGAAAAGATGTCAATCAGGAAAATTGACAATCATCTACAGAGAATGTTATAGTTGATACTATAAAAAAGAGTGATTGAAAGGCAGCAAAGGCTATGTGTGAATTTAAAATTCAGGAATTGGCTCTTTTGAATTACAGAAGATTTGAAAATGAAAAATTTACGTTAAATCCCAGAATGAACGTTTTTGCTGGAAAGAACGGGTCTGGAAAAACGACCGTATTAGAAGCTGCAAATGTAATGCTGGGAGCATATCTGGCAGCCTATAAAACATACGTTCCGTCCCGGTTTGTATACAATATAAAATCGGCAGATGTGCGGCAGAAAGCACAGATTTCTGAAGACAGTACGATTTTTACCACGGGGACGATCTCTCAATATCCTTGTAAAATCAGCTGTATAGCAAAATGGGGGGAGCAGGATAAAACGATAGAATTTCAGCGTGTAATCCTGAAAGAAGATGCCAGAACAAAATTTGGCGGTTCAAATCCGATGCAGCCGACAGTAATAGCGTGGGAAGAAGCAATATCAAAAGCAGATCATTCAGATATTGAAGTTGTTCTTCCATTGGTACTTTATCTTAGTACAGCACGTTTATGGAAAGATGGAAATAAAAAAGCGACAAAAAGGGGGGTATTCAGCAGGACGGATGCCTATAACCATTGTCTGGATGCGCAGCATGGACTGGATATTGCATTTCGATATTTGGATACACTAAAAGCAGTTTCGATGGAAGAAAATGGTGGAATACTGTTTCCGGCATATCAGGCGATTTTAGAAGCAGTAAATGAGGCATTTAGCGAAGAACTGCAGCCAGGGGAAGAGATTATATTTTCGACCAAATATGAGGATGATATGATTGCCCTTAAGACAGCAGAAGGAACAATTCTTCCATTCCGAATGCTTAGTGATGGTTATCGGAATGTGATAAAGATTATTCTTGATATTGCAACTAGGATGTGTATTTTGAATCCGTATTTGAAAGGGGATGCTCTTAAAAAGACACCGGGAGTTGTTTTGATCGATGAGGTTGATTTAAGTTTGCATCCGACCTGGCAGAAGCGCATTATAAGAATCTTGAAGGAACAGTTCCCAAGGATTCAATTTATCTGTGCGACACATTCGCCGTTTATTATTCAGTCTCTTGAAGACGGGGAACTGGTTACTTTGGATCAGCCGTTAGATAGTGAATATTCGGGTGAGGGGATTGAAGATATTGCGGAAGATATTATGGGCGTGGTACTGCCTCAATATAGTGAAAAAAAACGGAAAATATATGAAGCCTCACGAGAGTATTTTTCTGCGCTCAAAGAGGCAAAGACACAGGATGAAATTGAGAAGTTGGGAAAACGATTAGCTGAACTGGAAGCTGAGTACAGCGAAAATCCGGCATATATGGCATGGGTTCACCAGCAATATACGGAGAAAGCATGGAAGGTTAAAAAAAATGAGGGCAATAGATAAGGGCGGATCGCCTTATAAAGAAATAGACGAGTATCAGGATGCAATACCGTATTTGGAAAAGAAAATTGGTTTATATTGTTCTTATTGCGAAATGTCAATTAAACATGTTCCGGAAGTAGAGCATAAAATTTCCAGAAAGAATGGCGGAGACTGGACGGCATGGAGCAATTTGCTTTTAGGATGTAAATATTGTAATACCAGAAAAGCAGCAAAGATAACACCACAAAATGTGGGGGAGTATTTATGGCCAGATTCTGATAATACAGCGGTGGCTTTTTCCTATACGAATGGGATTCCAAAGGTAAATGAAGATATATTGAGTGCGTTAGATCCAACTGGGATTTGCTGTGAAAAGGCGAAAAATACATATGAAATGGTTGGATTGGGAAATATACCGATACAAAAGGATGATAAAGACAGAAGGGCTACAAGCAGGAATAGTGCGTTTATTAAAGCAAGGGAATCTTTGGAAGGATGGCGCCAGATTAAAGATGCGCCAGAAACGTATAAAAGCGTTATGAAAACACAAATTATGATAACAGCTGTAGCAGAGGGATTTTTTTCTGTTTGGATGACAGTTTTTGCGGACGAACCACAGATTTTGCAGGCATTGATAGAAAGTTTTCCGGGTACTAATGGGGCATATTATGGTAAGGATGGGAAAATAAAGAAGATTATGTAAAAAGAAAAAGGGCGTGTGAAAAAACGAGAAATCGAGACCGTTTCAAGTTTTGTGTAAACGTTAAAAACTGATA
>QUKC01000043.1 GCA_003481005.1 Firmicutes bacterium TM09-10
CGCAGGCATCAAGGTCGGGGGCTTTTGCCCCCGACATCATATATTTAACGCAAACGATATTTCAGAAAAAATCAATCATAATCGGTTATTTATCGAAAAATCTCCCCATTTTCGATAAACACCACCCGATCAAACAACTCCAGACAGTTTTCCCGGTGTGTAATAAAAATTCGCGTTGCATCCGGATAAAATTTCCGAATATTATCCATAACCTCTTTTTCCGTATTGACGTCCAGCGCAGAAGTGCTTTCATCAAAAATAAAAATCTCCGGATTCCGCAGCAGCGCCCGTGCCAGTAAAATACGCTGACGTTCTCCGCCGGATACCGCGTTTGCCCGTTCACCGACCACTGTATCCAAGCCCTCTGGCAGCTTCTTAATCCATTCCTCTAACTTCACAAGACGAAGCACTTTTTCCAGATCTTCGTCCGTGTGACTTTGACTGTAAAAAAGAATGTTATCCCGAATCGACAGATTCATCAAATATCCGTCTTGTCCCAGATAAATCAGATTTTTCGTCGTCCAGTCACGAGGAACTTTGCGAATATCTTCTCTTCCTACAAAAACTTCCCCATCATATCCATCCAGCAGCCCTGCCATAAGGTTTGCAAGTGTACTTTTCCCGCTGCCGCTTTTTCCACAGATCCCCAGAAATTCCCCGGATTTGATCTGCAAGGAAACATCATTCAAAACCATTTTTGTTCCATAGCGGTAGCTGAGATGTTCGACCGCAATGCTGGCATCCGCAGGAACCATGCCTTGCGGCTTGCACGAAGCAAACTCCGACAGCGTCGCGTTCTCTACTCCGCCTGGCGCCGTCTTCCAGCCGCCTGACACATCTGCAACGCTATCTCCAGCTGTCACCGCGTCCGCAAACACTCCAAACACACGCACGATGCTGCTCTTTTTCCGCCGGAAATCGATATGCAAATCAATATACCCGTCCAGCGCAGGCACGATCCAGTCGTAAGCTGCCACAAAAGCAACCAGCGTTCCAGGAAGCATTTCCCCGTTTGCAATGAGCAGTCCTCCGTACAGGTAAAACAGCACATTGATCAGCAGCTCAAATCCGCCGAATACCGCTTTATTGAGCACTTTTCCGTGAAAGGCATTTCGCTGAATCCTGTATTTTCCCGACAGCGCTTCCTGTACCCGGTTCAGCTCTTTTTCCTCGCTCGCCGTCGCCTTGATAAAGAGGATATTCGACATCTGCTCCTTGACCGTCTGGTTCACCCGGCTGTTGGTTTCATTGATTTTCTGACCGATCACTTCCTGCTTTTTATTGATTTTCCGGATCAGCACAATCCGCAGGATCATGAGCGCAATCGTCAATGCCGCCAGCAGCAGATTCTGTGCCGCCATGATCGCCATCCCTGCAAACACCGTCGTGTTAATCCAGATTAAACTGCCAAAGCCGAAGTAGAAAAAGTTGGCCAGCCCTTCCGTTTCATCTACAATTTTGCTGATCGTGTCCCCGGAACGGATTGCCGCAAACTCCCGCAGCGGTTTTTCCAGAAAAAATCGGTACATGTCCCGCCGCAGCGTTCCAAACGCATCCAGGATATATTTTTCCAGATGCAAATCCAGAATAATCAGCGTCGTAGTCACAAAATAAATCGAAACATTCACGCAGCTTAACAGAATCAGTATCGGGATATTTCCCTGCGGAATCGAGCGGTTGATGATCTGTTTTACAAGCAACGTCGGCAGCAATAATACCAGACTTCTGAATATGGAAGAAAAGAGCGACAGCCCGAACTTTCCTTTATTCTGGAGAATAACGTTCTGAATCCATTTTTCGGAATAAACCTTTGAATAATCGTTAGAACTTCCCGGATAATCTCTCATCTTGCGCCTCCTTCTACAAACTGCTCCGAGTCCTGAAATGCCGCACTCTCCGTATATTTTTCAAAATAACGGTTCCGCCGTATCACTTCTTCGGTCTTTCCGAAATCTTCAATTTTTCCCTTTTTCAGGTATAAAATTTTATCCGCATATAGGAGCGTTTTCAGCTTATGCGCAGTATAAATAACCGTCCTTTCCTTCGCCGTTTCAAAAATAAAATCCATGACGGTTTCTTCCATCTTCGGGTCAAGCTCCGATGTCGGCTCATCCATCAAAAGCATATCGAACGGGCACAACAGGCTTCTTCCGATATTGATCCGCTGGCGTTCCCCGCCGGAAACTGTATTCAGATTTTCTCCCAGATCTCCTGCGTTACTTTTTACCACTTCCTCCAATCCAAGCGCCCTGCACATCTCATCAATTTCAGCCTCACTACAGTCGCTCAAATATCCCATATTTTTGACAATGCTGCTGTCAAACACATAATTTTCCTGCAGGATTACCCGGATATGCTCCCGTAGCTGTCGGCAGTTGATTTCTGCAATATTTTCCCCGCCAACCATTACTGTTCCTGCGTTTGGGCGCACCAATCCGACGATCATCTTTAACAGCGTGGTTTTCCCACAGCCGGTTTCTCCAACGATCGCTATTTTTTCCCCTTTTTCAATCCGAAAAGAAATGCCATCGAGCACCGTTCCGCGTTCATTTTTCAGAGAAACATCGGCAAATTCCACGGTATCAAACGCCATTTCCCGTTCCGGCAAATCGTACTGTATTTCCCGTGGTGCGGATAAAAACTGCTGGAACTTTTCCCCGATTTTCTCCACGACATTGATATCGATATAGAACCCGGAATACGCCCGGATCGGTTCGCTCAGCTTCGGCAAAAGTGCGGCTAACGTCACAACGCTTCCGATGCTCAGATTTCCATGAATGACCGCAATTCCCGCAAAAATATACACCAGTGCAGGTCCCAGCGCCGCCAGCACGCGCGGAACGCTTTTGAACATATTTACCGCTACATATTTCTGCTTGATATCCTCACTCCACTGCTCCTGCAGTCCGCCGAAAACCTCCGTGCTCGCCTGCTCTGCACCGTAGATTTTGATATCTTTGATATTCTCAAACGTTTCAATAATAAAGCCCCGGCTTTTCGCTTTTACATCCCGCAGACTGCGCTCCGCATTTTCCTGCATTCGGCTGTTTTTCCCGAGCGGCAGAAGATACAGCGGATAGACAATCGCCGCCACTAAAAGCACCGGATAATAAACCCGTGCGATTGTCACCGTGCTCGTAACTGCCACAAGCAGCATGTAAAGAAACTGCGGCAGAGTGCTCACGCTGATCCGCTTGACCGTCTCCACATCGTCGGATACTGCCTGCAGAATTTCGCCCCGTTTCTGCCCGGACAGCCATGCGGTTTCTGCATGCATCAGCCGCTCCATGATCCTGTCGGTCAGGCTGTTTGCAACCGAAATAGACGATTCTGCAGTGATGTATTCCTGCGTGATTTCCAGAATTTTGCCCCCTCCCAGCGCTAAAATCAACCCGACGTTCAGCATGAATAAACCGTCTATCCTGCCCGCTGCCGCCATGTCGATAATCTTACCGATCAGAAATGACGGCATTACTCCGACAACAGCCAGTAAGATGATCACGATCAACGAAAGGACTGCGCTGAATAAATTCTCCCGATAAATCTGCTTTAACAGACCAAGTGCTCTCTTGCAATTCCATATTTTCATGACTTCGGTAATTCTTTTGATATTGCGCATGATTACAACTCCCCCCTGTTGTGATCGGTGTCAATTTGATTATACAACCCCTCCCCGAAACTTTCTACATAGTCAGCGTTCCAGAGTCGGTTCTGTAATTTTACCACAAAACAAACAGCCTCCTCGCCGGATCATATACCGCGACAGGGAGGCTGTTAAAATATCCTATAAGATTATTCCACCTTTTCGGAAACAACTTTTCCCAAAATTTCTTCTACTTCTTCCTCACTCATCAAGAGATCCTTGGCGATCTTTTCGGGACTGTCTCCAAGCTGATATTTTCTGGTTACTAATTGCACAATACTTTCCTTTTGTCCTTCTTTTCTTCCTTGATTGTGTCAAGTTAATGACAGATTTTTTCATATATTTTTTTCATCCTTAATACCATTTTCATAATGCATGCACTTTTTTTCAGTATTTCTGCACATTGATATATTTTGAATATAATAAATATCGAGCAAGTATTTTCTATATTCATATAAATATCTTATTGTAAAACCAACAAATAATAAAACCATCGGAAGCCAAAACTCCGTCCATTTCATCAATATACTGTCAAATAAACATTCTAATAGTATACTTCCAATAAATAATAGCAAGCAAATACACATAGTTTTTATGAACTTATGAAAAAATATATTTTCTTTGCCCTTTACCCATTCTATCGCATCATCAAGATTTATACCTGACCTCTCTGGCAAAATAATTGGTAACATCATGATAATAATGGATCCAATAAACATTAAGTTCGATGATATTTTCAGTTCAACTAGATAAATATAGCAATAAACAATTTCTGTAGCCAGCGTCACAAAATATAGTACAATTTTATAAGTATTTCCTTTTATCTCTTCTTTGCTTCTTTCCCAATCCATTTTTAATAGTGTTGATAAATACAAAATCAGTAATTGTTTCGCTTCATCGAAATCATCGTTCTGTTTTTGCAGCCGTTCAATTACTTTCCAAATATGTGAATCCTTCTTTACATCATCTGTATTCTTTCCATACGCATTAATACGCACCTTTAACTCCACCAATGGTTTTCGAATATCTTCATATCCCGTTGCTGCCTCAATCTCTTCAGCAATTCTACGTATATCGCTTCTCCACGCTTTTCTTTCATTTGTTATGTACACTAATTTATTATTTTTATGAAACTGAAAATATGCAACTAATGATGAAATTACACCTGCAACTACTGAAGAGGTTAATACCGTTGCCAAAACATTACTTTCCATACGCATGTCTCTCTTTTCTATAGTTCTTCAATAAACTTTATACTGGATGTATAATCCTCTTCTGGAAGCAAGTTCTCCAGTCCTTTCAGATATTGGCATAATTTTTCTTTATGTTCTCTGAGACTTAAAGTTAACTGACTCAAATACTTCCATGTTTCCACACTTGATAAATACATCACTTTTGTAATATACACTTTATTACCAACAAATGTATCTTCCATATATTCATAATATACTTCATCACTTATTGGCTTCAATAATGCTATTTTATTCCCATAATATGTATTTCCTTTGTTCGCACATAAATCAATATTATCAATGGGAACAAAATGTATTCCGCCATATGTTCCAGAATCTTCTATAATTTCATTTTCAACATATTCTCGTTCTAATGTCACATGAAGCGCAAATATATCCTGCTTTTCTATATCATATGTAAATTTACAAAATATCTCATTTGCTATGTCTTCTCCAAGTAATGCCTTATTTTGTACTTCTAAAATGTGTCGATTTCTTTTTTCTTTTTCAGGATCTAGACTATCAAACAATAAATCCTTGCATGTTTTAACAATGCACCCATCTCGTCTTCTTCCTACTATCCATTTACCTTTATATAATCCAACATAGCCATTTATTACTTGGCGCCCTAAACATTCATATCTAACTTCGTCACTATCGTCAATAGGTGCTTTCTCCATCTCTTCTTCAGTATACAATGGTATATTTTTATACTTTCTAACACTTATATCATAATTATCAGTTTCATTCGTTATTGCTCTTTCTGGAATCTCTGTTACTATTTTTTTCTTTTTTACATACCTTCCTAAAATTGTTTTCAATTGTTTTATCATATTGAATTTCCTAAGTACTTTCTGAATTTAATGTTATCCTAATAACATTTTTTATTATTAAAGGCAGTTCCCAGTATCACTGAAAACTGCCCCTCTACTGCATACCCTATTTTACCACATGCCCTTTACTTTTAAAATAATACTTTTTACGAATTTCCTGAAACTCCACTTTCTTCTTGTCAGCATCAGGCAAGTATGTTCATCCGTCTCTACAAAATCATCATAGTCATAACCAAATACCTTCACATTCTGCATACGAAACCATCCATCAAGCTCTTCATAACAGCTCATGTTCACAGTCAAACGATCCAGGCTCTTTACCATCAGAATATCTGCTCTTTTCTTCTTGAAAACTCTTTTTATTTTGTGGATTCCTTTGCGTCTTATTTTCTTTCCTGATGCAATCTCTGTAGTACAACCTACTACTTCAAACCCATGATGTTCAGCAAGTTCCAGCATTTTCTGTTTCTGTTCTTCTAATTTTGCACTGTTATTGCCAAGACTGTCTCTTTGATAAATCCATACTCTTTTTCCATCAATTACGCTAATTTCGTTCATCTTCATTCGTCTCCTATTTGTCTCGTCCTAATTTATACTGCTTTTCTTTCTTCATTTTTTAATGTTTGAAGCAATTTTTTATACTCATCCTGATACTTAAAAACCACTTCTATGTGCTTCTGATCATACACATAAATTGTATCAATCAGCATTTCTGACAGTTCTCTGGTAAGTTTTCCATCCCATTTCACCCCATCGAACAATTTAAGAAATTCATTTTCCTCTGGAGCCGCATCCATGATATCCTGCTCTAATCGTCCGATTTCTTCAAGAAGTTTTTCAACCTTCAAATTATTTGCTTCTTTATAGGACATAAAATCTTCCCTGCTAAGTTCACCACTGCTGTATTTCTCATATGCAGCTACATTTTTCTGTTTTGCTGCGTTAATTCTATCTCTGATTTTCTTTCGTTCCCGATCAGCCTTTTTGCGGTTATCTGCTTCAATCCTATTACGTTCCTTCTGCACTTCCTGAAGCCTTGCTATGACCTCTATCTGCTGCATCACAACTTTCTCCACCACTTCAACAAGAATCTTTTCATCCAAAGAACCTTTCATGCACTTCATGTCTTTTGCCATGTTCGCATAATAACAATAATACTGGGATTTCTGTGTTTTTTTATTGTAGAACCGTCGATACATTTTGTGTTCACATATACCACAGCGGACCATCCCAGATACTGGTGTAACTCTAAATTCGTCAGTCATCTTATATCTGCCATTCGTTTCTCTGGTTTGCTCCATGCTCTGTACAATGTCAAACAGCTCCTGACTTACAAGTGCTTCATGCGTATTTTCTGTAACGATATATTTTTCTTTCGGTATCCATATCATTTTCTTTGTAGCCGGACCTATTGTACGGCTCTTTCCAGCTACAGTTTTTCCACAATACATAGGATTTCGTAAAATTCTATCAAGCATATCAACCGTCCAAATCCGAATCTTTCCGGCATAATTTTTTACAAGCTTGCCTGCTTTGTTATTCGCATATTCGCTTGGTATAGTAACGCCTTCTTCATTCAATATGTGTACGATCTTGCGTTTTTCATACTTCAAGACACCTCTCATATGAAACAATCTTTGTACTATGGGTGCTGTCTCGTCATCTGGTATGATATGATTCTTAATTTCTGGGTCTTTCTGATATCCAAAAGGTGCCTCTGAGCTATAGTACTCTCCTTGATTCTGCACCGTTTTAATACCTTCTTTTATCTTGATAGAGCACTCTTCACAATAATAATCCGATGCAAGATTTTGAAAAGGCACATCCATATCTGGTGTTCTTCCATCATAATCGTTGCTATCAAAGTGGTCATTTACGGAAATAAACCTTATCTGAAGGAATGGGAATATCTTATCAATGAAATCTCCCATAATGATATGATCTCTTGCCATTCTAGAAAAATCCTTTACCACCACTATGGCTACTTTTCGGTCTCTGATATCCTGCAGCATTCTCTGCATTCCCGGTCTGTCCAGATTCTTTCCTGTATATCCATCGTCTACATATTCGACAACTTCATATTCATCAAGTGGAAATTTTCGAATAAAACTGTGCAGTAAAAATCTCTGATTGGTAATACTGTTACTTTCGTCCTTGTCCTCATCCTTATCTTCGGAAGATAAACGCAGATAGATTGCAATGATCTTTTTCGCTTTCATGCACTTGCCCTCCCTTCACAGAGAGATGCAATTTTACCCATCAGATATTGCATTTCATCTTCAAATTTGAAAATAATCTCGACTCTCTTATCCTGATACACAAAGATCTGTTTTACAAAGGTATGTATCAATTCCGTTGTAAGGAGCTGGTATGCTTTCTTTCTGCTGCTTAAAATCTGCTTTTTAAAGCATAGAAATTCTCTTACCATTCTTACCTGCACTTGTTCCAGCTTTTTCAGGCTTTCCATCTGCTCTATCAGATCTGCTTCCTGCTTATCCAAACGGGCACGTTTTTCTGCATACCCTGCTCTGAAAAGTTCAAAAGTGGTAATGTCAGCACGTCTTTCCAAATATGCCGTATATTGATCTATCCGTTCACTTTCTAACTTCTGTTGTCGATGCCTTACCAGATGCAGTTCTTTCTCCATTCCCTCAATCACTCTATGGTAAGTTTCTCTATGAAATTTTTGTATTTGCTGATCCAGACCATCCATTTGAAGCAGCCTTGTCCTCAAGCTTACTACAACAATTTCGCATAAGTCGCTCTCCCATATCCACCGGTAAGAACAGATTTTGTTCATTCTTTCATTTTGTGCACAGACATATCCATAAATTCGGTATCGTGTTATCCCGCATTTTATCTGGTTCTAAACCATCCCACATT
>QUKC01000044.1:0-5844 GCA_003481005.1 Firmicutes bacterium TM09-10
GAGAGCCAACGAACAGACGGAAAATACTTATATAAATATGTAGACGCATTTGGAAACACAAAATATGTGTATGCTTGGAGATTGACACCAACAGACCCGACACCAAAGGAAAAGCGGGAAAAACCCTCACTTCGAGAACTGGAACAGCAGATAAGACGGGATATTGAGGACGGTATCGACAGCACAGGCAAGAAAATGACGCTTTGCCAACTTTATGCCAAACAGAACGCACAGAGGGCAAATGTGAAGAAAAGCACACAGAAACAACGGGAACAACTCATGCGGTTATTGAAAGAGGACAAGTTAGGTGCTAGGAGCATTGATACAATCAAACCCTCTGACGCTAAAGAATGGGCGTTACGCATGAAAGACAAAGGCTTTTCCTACAATACCATTAACAATCATAAACGCTCGTTAAAAGCGTCATTCTATATCGCCATACAAGACGATTGTGTAAGGAAAAATCCCTTTGATTTCAAGTTAAGTGAAGTCCTAGAAAATGATACCAAAGAGAAAGTCGCATTGACAGAGGAACAAGAACAAGCCTTACTCTCATTTATCAAGACGGACAATGTGTATCACAAGCATTATGATGATGTGCTGATATTATTAAAAACAGGACTTCGTATCTCGGAACTGTGCGGACTGACAGTAGCCGATATTGATTTCAAGAATGAAGTTGTGATAATCGACCACCAGTTACTAAAGAGCAAGGAACAAGGCTATTACATTGAAACGCCTAAAACAAAGAGCGGAATAAGGCAAGTGCCATTAAGCAGAGAAACAATACAGGCATTTCAACGGGTTATGAAAAAACGCCCAAAGGCAGAACCATTTGTGATAGACGGACGGGGCAACTTTCTATTTGTCAATCATAAAGGCAAGCCCAAAGTTGCGATTGATTACAATATGCTTGTTGTCCGTATGGTAAAGAAATACAACAAGTACCATAAGGACAATCCCTTGCCACATATCACACCGCATACGCTACGCCATACGTTCTGCACAAGGCTGGCAAGCAAGAACATGAACCCAAAAGATTTACAGTATATCATGGGACATTCCAACATTAGTATCACAATGAACTGGTACGCTCATGCGTCCATAGATACCGCAAAATCAGAGGTTCAGCGTCTAATTGCATAGAAGTATTTACCACGATTTTAACCACGATTGATAGGGAAAATATAAGAAGATAGACCTAGATATGTGAGGTTTACCACAAAAGCAAAATGCCCGTAGAGCCGATAAAATAAGGCTTTGCGGACATTTAAGAAGATATAAAAAGATACTCAAAAAGACATATATAATTTAAAATAAAACCCAATATGAAAATAGTGGAGGTGAATTTGTTGAAAGAAAGTACATATCAAACTCCTTGTGGAACGATTCATTATTGGTCAAGTATTCTGAGTTTGGATACAACGACGCTTGTATTTCTTCCAGGGCTGACTGCTGATCATAGATTGTTTGATAAGCAGGTTAAGTACTTCGAGGGAAAATATAACGTTATTGTATGGGATGCACCGGCCCATGCATCTTCCTGGCCGTTCCGGCTTGATTTTGACCTGTTTGATAAGGCAAAATGGCTGAATGGGATTTTTGAAAAAGAAGAAATCATAAAACCGATTATAATCGGTCAATCTATGGGAGGATATGTAGGCCAGGCTTATACACAATTGTATCCCGACCGGATAGCAGGTTTTATTTCCATTGATTCAGCACCGCTCCAGAGAAACTATGTGACAGCAGTGGAGATCTGGCTTCTGAAAAGAATGGAACCAGTATATGCACATTATCCATGGAAGTTGCTTTTGAAATCCGGAACTGAGGGAGTTGCAACTTCTAATTATGGCAGAAACCTGATGAAGGAAATGATGCTGGTCTATGATGGCGATCAGCATCGTTATGCACAAATTGCCGGGCATGGATTTCGTATTCTGGCAGAGGCGATGGAAAAGGATCTGCCATATGAAATCAAATGTCCTTCCCTGTTGGTATGCGGTACAAAGGATCATGCCGGCTCATGCATACGGTATAACAGAGCATGGCATCGAAAAACGAAAATTCCTTTAAAATGGATTGAAGGGGCTGGTCATAATTCTAATACAGATAAACCGGAGAGGATCAATAGTTTGATAGAAGAATTTCTTTCAAACATTTCACGGCAAGCAATGCAAAGCCAGTTGAATTAAAAATCGGAAGTTGTTTATCAATCCAACTAACTTTCCTTATTTTTCAAGGCTTTCAGAGCCTCGAATCGTGAACTAGCAGAGATAAAGGGGCGAGATAAGTCGCCCTTTTTTCGTCGGATAATTCATTTCTTTACGTTTCTATACTCTGTAGGAGTTAAGGAATACATTCTCTTAAATGTTTTACAGAAATAATCTGTATTACTGAATCCAGTTTCTATTGAAATGGCACTTACTTTTTTTTCTGTATTGGTAAGAAGTAATGCTGCCTTCCTTAACCTGTAGCATATCAGATAGTTGACAGGAGATGTATTCAGTACATTACGAAACAAATTCAAGGCAGTACTGATACTCACTTCCCCAACTTTGGCAATATCCAAAAGAGAAATGCTTTCAGGGTAATTCGAATGTATAAACTGCATCATCATTTGTAACCGTGCAAGTGAGGAAGCATTCACATTTTGAGTTTCTGGGTAACAAATAACATTTGAAGTTATGAGTGCCCATATCTTTTGTAATTGAACAGATATTTGTAGTTCATTTATTTCACCTCTGCTAAACTGTATAAGCTTTTGCATTTCAGACAAAATTTCTTTCTGCCATTCCTGTGAAGAAGAAAAAATGTAATAACCCAAAGATGAGTTCAGAAAGGGTAACACAAATTTCTGATAGATTAAACTTTCTTTCGGAGCAATCAGAGACGGAAGAAAGAGAAAATTTGGAATTACAGCGTCATTTTCGGAATGCATTTTATGAACAACTTTGGAATTAATAAATATTCCCTGTCCCTCGGACATGTCAAAATTATCTTCTCCTACATTAAAGTGAACTATACCGGATTCGATATATACAAATTCAAATTCGGTATGCCAATGCCAGTCAATACAGTTAAAATCATAATCGGTTATGTTTTCATCATAGAGTTTGTATGGAAAAAAATGAATCCCATGTAAAGCAGCTTCCATCAGTGTATCATCGGTTTTTATACTTACAAGCTTTTTCTTTTCTTTCTGCGACATGGCAGTCCCCTCCGGAACAATCTGTTTTACGATATTATACAGCATAATTGCGATATTATATAGTGAAAAATAAACAAAATTGCTATATAGTTCTATTTAGCCGTAAGGAGAAGATAAATGTATGCACAGGTTGAATTTGGTTTATGTGATGAAAAAGAATGTATTTCTATCATTTTAGATAATGAGGAACAGGTAAATGAATTTATGTTAATGCTTATTGAAAAGTCCTTTATAGTGAATTGTGAACCAAGATACTTAGGTGCGTTCTATGAGGGAAGTGTTTGGTGTGGAGATGAGCATTATCTAAGAATAACAACAAAGAGAGTTGAGGAAAAATGATGAAGAATTATAAAAAGACAAAATTGGCGTGTTATTTGGGATTTATTACGCAGGCAGTTGCTGCGAATTTTGCACCTTTACTATTTCTGAAATTTCATACAGATTACAATATTTCACTTGGAAACATTGCTATGATATCAACATCCTTTTTCTTTACACAGCTTTTGGTAGATTTGTTTTGTGCCAAGTACGTGGACAAAATTGGATATAGAGTATGCATTGTTGCTTCTGAAGTATGTTCGGCTGCAGGCCTTGTAGGTTTGGCATTTTTACCGGAAATAATTCCATCTCCGTTTATTGGTATTATTATAAGTGTCATTTTGTATGCGATTGGAAGTGGCTTAATCGAGGTTTTAGGAAGTCCTATTGTGGAAGCATGTCCGTTTGAGAACAAGGAGGCTACTATGAGCCTTCTGCATTCCTTTTACTGTTGGGGAGCAGTTGGAACTATACTTGTTTCGACCGTTTTCTTTCTGCTATTTGGAATTGGCAACTGGAAATGGCTTGCTGTTATTTTTGCATTAATTCCTGCTATCAATATTATTAATTTTGCAACTTGTCCGATTGAATCCTTAGTAGAGGAAGGACAGGGAATGGGAATCAGAAAATTATTTTCAAATCCCATGTTCCTGATTGCCATTGTGATGATGGTCTGTTCCGGGGCATCGGAGCTTGCAATGGCACAATGGGCATCTGCGTACGCAGAATCAGCCCTAGGCTTTTCAAAGGCAGTGGGAGATATTGCCGGACCTTGTATGTTTGCTGTGACGATGGGAATTTCACGAGTGTTGTTTGGAAAAGCCGGTGATAAAATGAAACTAAACAGATTTATGATTGGTTCCGGTATCTTATGTTTTGTATGTTATTTATTAGCGTCATTTTCAGAAAATCCGATCATTGGACTTGCTGGATGTATTGTATGTGGGTTTTCTGTAGGAATCATGTGGCCCGGTACAATCAGCATCTCTTCCAAGGCATTTCCAACAGGAGGAACTGCAATGTTTGCACTTTTAGCAATGGCAGGTGATCTTGGAGGAAGCATAGGTCCAGCCATTGTAGGAAGGGTTGCGGACATGTTTGGAGGTAGTATTCATGTGGGCATGCGCATTGGACTCCTGTTTCCGATTACGTTGTGTTTTATGCTATTTTTATTCAATATAATGAACCACAATGCGAATAAGCAGAAATAGCTGTTATGTTCATGTGACAGTTAAATGTTGCCAGATGAAAGAACACTATGGGGAGAAAAATGCCCCTTAAAGAAACCGACGAAGAAAAATAACGGATATATAGAAGAGAAGCTAATAAGCAGCATACAGAAAGGGTTTATGCCAAAGGACAGGTAGATAGGATTAAGAAGTCTATTTTAAACCTACACACATTTCGCAGTCCCATTAAGAGCGTAACGAGGGCAGAGATGCTGGAAAAGTCTACCGTTAGTTACTGATTGATAACTATATAGACATTTTCCGCATTGATGAACAATGCAAAATAGTTTATGAAGCAACATACGCTATCGAGGATGGAATCTATAAAACAAGCACCAAATGACTTGTAATGTCATTTGGTGCTTGTTTTGACTTAAGAATTATTTACCATAGTTCCAACGAATCTTCCGCATCTATCCACATCTGCATAGTACCGTCAAGATAAAGTCGAGCATACTTCACAGGATTGTCTATTGCCAAAGCATTCAAGACACACTCTGAATTAGGTGTTGTCTTTAATTCTTCCTCTGCCTTTGCACAATCAATCCGAAGAATATATCCGGCATAAGTGCATATATCAATGCTGTTATGATAAATGTTGTAATCTGCATATATTATGTTCATTAAACCAATCCTCTTTTCTGCAAAATTCAAAAAGCATTTCAAGCAGTTCACACAGTTCGTTCATATTATGCTATAATGTGTTATGCGATTTTGCTTCCCTTATTTTTTCCCTTACGAGGGTTCGTAAAGCCTTGTGAAACGATATAACACAAGGGAATACCTAAGGGAAAGCTCACCTACAGAAAAGTTAGTGTTTATAAGGGTTAGCGGGGAGTTTATTAATAAAATATAACAGCTAATGAAACCCTTAAATTAAGTGATTATACAATCGAAAATGTCAGAGGGCTATCTGCTTAATGAATTGAAAAAATGTGATTTGCAATTAAAGAATTATATCTTATTTGAGTTACCTGAAACCTAAATTCCGGTATTATTGACCAAGAAATTAGGAGGATTCATTATGAGTGAGCAAACAGAGATTACTTTCATGCAAATAAGATTAATCCGGCTTGCTTCAGAAGA
>QUKC01000044.1:5854-6682 GCA_003481005.1 Firmicutes bacterium TM09-10
CAAATAAGATTAATCCGGCTTGCTTCAGAAGAGTGGCATTTTTCATTGTGAAGGCGATGAAGCTGTGCTTGAAGATATTACTGAATTTTTGCAAGGAAAGGGGATAGAGATTAGTGCTTGAGTTAAAAGATGGATTTGTTCTCTATCTTGGAAGTTATTGTGAAGTAAAATAGCCAGATATTGCCAAATGTACAAAAAGAAAAGATTTTGGGCAGGGATTTTATTTAACTACATCAAAAGAGCAGGCAGAAAGTTTTCTGAGAACTTCAATCGTCAAAGCAATTGCAACCGGAACAATTGAACGTGAAATGGTAAAATACGATATCATCGCAGGGAAGATTGCGGATGATGCGACAAATGCAACTCTTACAGCCTACCTTGCAGGGGCGTTTGGAACAGAAGGTGATCAGGAAGCAGCTATTGAGTGCCTGAAATTTGTGAAAGGTGAGAAGATATGGCTGAAGTAACAATTCCAAAAGAAAAAATGGATTATACAATCGACCTTCTTATCACTATGGTGACAGAAGAAATCTCAGAAGAGACGGGCAAGGACAGAAAAGAGATATTGACAGATTTTCTATGTTCAAGGACAGGAAAAGCACTGTATGATGAGAAAACAAAACTTTGGTGTAATGGTCCGGCATATATAACCGAATTGTATAGGGAAGAATTAAAGAAATCCTGATATGGAATGTGAGTTTAAATTTATACAACAATAGCGATCAAAACTTTTATTCCATTATTTCCGTGCCAGGGAGTATGGCAAAATGAAAACCATTGTGTTCCATGCTTCAGATTGCTGTTCCATCGGTTCTCCAGCAGTCTATC
>QUKC01000045.1 GCA_003481005.1 Firmicutes bacterium TM09-10
TAAAAAAACTAATTAGCCAAGGCGCAGGATTTGACGTTTACTTTCCATAAAAAAAGACCAAGTAAATCTCTCTACTCAGTCTGTTTATCGTAACAATATTTAGTTCTTTTCCCGAAGGGAATTGCAACGAAGTTGCTTAATCTTGTGAAGCTTTGCTACAAGCAATACCCAGTACTTAGTGGCGAAACGCCACTAACTGGGCAATGGTTGCACCCTTGACCAGCTAAGGCGCTTCGCCCTTAACCCGAGCGGAGTCTTTCTCCTGCACCTTGCGTAAGGCTCTGCCTTTACAATCCAACAACCTGAAAGTTTCTTTTTCTTGATAAATGGGGATTAGTTTTCCTTTTTTCCAATCAGCAATAACCACCTATGGTCAAAGCATATTTGTCCCTCCTTGATATAGGGATTAAAACCTGTTTTATCTCCACCATTCAAATCGTATTCCATTTTATCAATAATATCTTTTTGAATATCCTCTGGTGTACTTGTCAAATCCATCCAACTTTGTAGATTTACAGGAACAAGTGTTGTTTCTTCAAGCTGAAGCTCAAAAGCATCCTCAAACAATGCTTCAAATTCTTCTCTGCTAAGTATTCTTGTATGTGAGTTATCACGCATCGTTTCAATAGCGTCATTAGTTTCACGCAATTCTTCTGTAGTCGCTACCATATCCCAAATAACAAGTTTTCCACCTTTTTTCAAAACTCGTTGCATCTCCCGAAAAGGCTTTTCAGGCTCAACAAAATGGTGCAATGAAAGTCTTGTAATCACAAGGTCAAATGTTTCATCTTCAAAAGGTAAGCATTCCGCATTCCCCGATACAAATGATATGTTCTGAATACCTTCTTGCTTTGCCAGTTTTTTTCCCTGCTCCAACATTGCTTCTGTCAAATCCAAACAAGTAATGTCCTTAACATAAGGAGCCACTGCTCTTCCACATATACAGGTTCCAGCAGCAACCTCCAATGCATGTTCATTGCCCTTTGCCTGAATACTACGAATCAAATAATCGGTATATTCTGCCTTAGACATATGATATGAAGCAAATTTCTCTGCTTGTGTACCAAATGATTTTTTCACTTCATTATAGTTATTCATAAACTTTTACCTCGCTGTAAACTTCAAAGTTTCTGTTCCGTACAACCTGGAATTTTCTTATGCTCCTGTTCTATTTTACAACCACAGTGTGGACAATATCTTCACTATTTATAGGTACAACCCTTAATGATTTGCCACAGAATGGACATTGATTTTTGATTACAATTATGATTAACCTATTATAAGTTATGCCACTTCAATTTTTGCAAATATCATCCAATCTGCAATACATGAAATTAAAATAACTATTCCTAAAAATGCAGGTACTCCTGCAAATTGTTCTAAATAATTTGAATGAATTCAATATTATGCTTTTTTCTCCTTAAATGACTTCAGAAAGATCACCCATCCATAGATCAGCAGATTCATTACCAGTGCCACAGGAATAGCTCCCCAGTGGATTTGCTGATTCTGAAGTACATCCGCAGAGTACGTTCCTGAAAAAACTACCACCATATTATTATTCAGAAAATGAATAATTATCGGAACCCAGATATTCTGGGTTTTCATATAAGTATATGCCATAAAAATCCCCAGTGAAATACAGGTAACAAACTGGCTTGCCAGAGCCGCCAGCCCCATATCCGGCGTAGTGTAATAGAAGAAGTCTATTGGCAGATGCCATACAGCCCACACACAGCCCAAAAGGATTACGCCGCCTTTTAGTCCAAATTTTTTCTGAAGAAGAGGCTGAAGATAATATCTCCATCCGTATTCTTCTCCAAAGAATGCCACTACTGACAGGAAAAAGTTTACCAAAACAGTAAAAAATATGATCCAGGTAGTAGGATTTGCCATTATTTTGCCAAATTCAGAAAGCTGGCCGCTCAGAGCACAGGCAATCACAAATCTGAGAAGATATAATCCAATAAACAACAGGATCATACGAATAGATATATTCCAATGTTCGCTGTTCAGTCCATAGGATCTGCGCTTTTCTTTACCGGATTGCAGAAGAAGAATCCAGAAAATAACGCTGCCACCTATTATAACGTACTTCATGATCGTTGCCCACTGAGAATATGGCATGCTCATCAGATCTCTATTTTGGGGAGCCAGAACAGAAGCCGCCGTGCAGACAACCAGCACCGCCGTGAGAGCTACAAAGAATATGAAAAAAGCCGTTGGAAGATTTTTATCTCCTTTTTTGGTAATTAAATAAGCCATCATCACACCTGCTGCTGGATACAGCATCTGCGCATTTGGAAAAGCGCTGAGATCAAGACCTTTTCCATAGCTATACCACATCAGAAGTCCCATTACATATGTGATTCCGTATGCTATAATCACATAGATCAATAGCTGTTTTTTCTCTGTTTGCATAAATTTCATAATTTCCTCCTTGCAACTTCAAAGTTATTTACTTCTCTTCATACTTTTTAACGATAACTAAACTATAAGCAGCCATAATTACAATTGTTTCCACCATCACACCAATAACCGACAACAGAACGTATGGTGTATTTTGACCATCTAACAGCGGAATTCCTAATATAACAAAAATGATTCCATAGATTATAAACAATAGTCCGCTCGCACGATTGTAACCTTTAACATCTTTTACTTTTATTGTTTCGGTATTAGCCCAGAATCCAACGGGATTCTTAGAAAACATATCTTTTATTCCTAATCCAATTATAAACACTCCCAAAAGTGACCATATAACAAACCCAATCATATTGTTTCTCCTTACAAACCACATTAAAACCATAATGAGACACATTCTTGTATTTCCCAAAATCGAGATTTACTAATTCTACAAATTCAAATTTTATCGTTCTTTCATACAATACACATAAGTCTGTACAATATTACGCATATAAATAAACTGATTATGTTTGCTCTATTTGTTTTATAGTTTGCATTTGTCGGATTTCATTTTTTTATTTTGTTATTTCAAGTAAAATCAAATACATGCAATGGGACAATAACAATAATAAGACTAAATAGTAAAGTCACTATCTTTAATATTTTACTTTTTTTCCAGAAAAAATAGTACATTGCAAACTGCAATATTATACTTATTGTAAAATAAAGTATCCACTTTAATTCCCATTGCACAATAGCTATTATTGATTCATAATCAAATTCAGTAAAAATTATGCATACAATAAATATCCAAAGAAAAAGTAAAAATACAATAAATTCGTATCCTGCTAATGCAAGTACTTTTTTTCTTATACTTGCATTTCGCATAAAAAAAACAACCCCAATAGATAATATACACAATAAAAATGTTCTATAATAATCCGAAAAAATTATTTCTGTTATCACATTCGTGTCTCCTATAAAAACTTCTGTTAAATCAGCACAATTTTTCAAATATTGATAGCAGCAATATTCCGATTTTACGCTCTCTACAACTTCCCGACAAATTCCGATTTGGTAAACCATCTATACAATACCATACTTCATTGTCCATTACAATAATTGCATCGCTCCCGCTTATTCTCATCAATTCTGCAACTATTATATTGTGATATTATGCTTACTCTTAGGCTGTCTGTTCACTTTTCTTTGCGTGATACGCTTCGCGTCTCATAGCCAGTGTTTTTTCATATCTTACTTTTGCAATAGGATCTCCGCTTAATGCATCGTCACGCATTTTTCTGTAGCTCTTCACTGTGGCTCTAACCTGATACTGTTTACGCTCTGCAAGCTGACTCTGTGCTTCCTGATCTCCGGCTTCCGCCCTGGCTCTCAAGGCTTCCATCTGCTCCTTTCTTCTTGCGGTATGCCGTCTGTTGTATTCTGCATTTCTCTCTTCCAAATATTTCGCATATTCAGGGTCATTTTCTGCTCTCTGCTTACGCTTTTCTGCTGATTTCCTTGAACGTTCTCTTGCAATAGCTCTACGCTCCTCAAGCTCTCTGACGGCTTCCTGATTGCCTTTTTCTGCCTGCTCCTTTAATTCTGCCAAAGCAATCTTTTTCTTCTTTGTAGCACGCTCCTGACGTTTCTTTTTCCTTTCCAATGCCAAGCGTTCTTTCTCTTCCATCTTCGCCCGATATTCAGGGTCAGACATTCTCAATTCTCGCATTTTTTCAGATCTCTTACGGTTGTTCTGTCTGCCTTTTTCAAGGATTGCTTTATATTCATCCTCACTGAGTGGAAGAACAAAATTTCCAATGAAATTGAAATAAATATCCACTTGCTGAGTACGGTCTTTTGTTCTGCCACCCTCTGCTTCATGAATTACAACCTTTTCAATGAAATCATTAAGCATAGGTGTTGTCAGTTCCTCAAAATCTCGGTATTTCTTAACCAGTCGCACAAATTTATCAATCTGCACTGCCTTAGTGGATATACGTTCTGTAGCAGTTTCAAGTTCTGAAATTCTCTGCTCTAGGCTGCTTTGTTCGGTGTCATATTCTGTCATAAGGCGGTTAAACTGTCTCTCCGGCAATCGCCCCAGTGTGAAATTCTCATACAGACCTTTTATCAGATCATCCAAATCCATCATACGACGTTTTGCTTCTAACAACTCTTTTTTATCATCTGTATTATCCTTTTCACACTGCAATTCATACTGTGCTTTCAACTGTTCTACAAACTCTTGTTCATCTTTAAGGACATACTGTGACACTCTCTTAGTTGCCTGATAAATCAGCATTTCTATTGTGCTTGCCTTGATATAGTGACCAGTACATGAATGATATTTATTGTGGTACCGGCTACACCGGAATGCCTGATTGCTGTCATATATTTTCCCATCTTTTGGCTTTGAATTGATATATGCCAGTCTGCTTCCACAATCCGCACAATAAAGAAGTCCTGACAGCCTGTGCGCAGGCTTTTCACTGTTTCGCCTTGGAGATACCCTTTTTCTCATTCTCTGCGCTTTATCATATGTTTCCTGATCAATGATAGCTTCATGTGTATTGTAAAAGACAAGCAGTTCGTCCTCATTTGCAATTCTTTTCCGTTTTGTCTTAAAATTATCCCTCGTTGTCTTCCCAAGAACGGTATGCCCCAAATACTCACGTCTGTTCAAAATATAGCCCACTGTTGTAGCATTCCATGTATAAGGGTCATGGTAATTCGTACACTGGCAATCCTCAGGATGGTTCTGTCTCGCATAAGCCGAAGGAATAAGGATTTTATCCTCTGACAAGGTATCTGCTATTGCGGTTGCACCCATTCCATCACAAGCAAGCTGAAAAATGCGTCTGACAACCGAAGCAGAAGCTTCATCAACATACAATGTCTGCTTATCCTCAGGCTTTCTGTAATATCCATAAGGCACTGCACCGCTGACACGTTTTCCGTCTCGCATTTTTGCCTTGAACACTGCCTTGATTTTCTTACTGGTATCTTTTGCATACCACTCTTTCATGATATTCAGAAATGGTGTAAAATCATCATCTGCCGGATTGGCACTGTCAACTCCGTTATTTACTGCAATAAAACGGACATTTTTTTTAGGGAACATCATTTCCGTATAGAAACCTACTTGCAGATAGTTTCTGCCAAATCGGGACATATCTTTGACGATCACTGTTCCCACTCTGCCGGCTTCAATCTCTGTCAGCAAAGAATTGAATGCCGGTCTGTTGAGGTTCGTTCCTGAATATCCATCATCACTGAAATGCTGAATATTACCAAAGCCATGTTGCACTGCATAATCTTCCAGATACTTCTTCTGAGACGAGATTTGTCAAGGTGGTTTTCTGCGAAAGCACATCAGAAAATGCAATGGGGCTGCCGCACTTTGCTTGATATGCTCCCTTCTAGGTAGACAAGTGAAATAATAAAA
>QUKC01000046.1:0-5310 GCA_003481005.1 Firmicutes bacterium TM09-10
ATCAAAGCCGCCGTTTCAAATGGGCGTGTCAAATTGTCTGCCGGACGACGGCTTTTTTTCTTTTGCCGTCGTCCGGCAGATAGTGTCTGTAGTTAGTTACTGACTAAGGCTTTAATTTTTCGGATTAAATCAAAATCCGTTTTGCAGCAATAGTTACCATAGTACAGTTTGGCTTTTTACTCTAACCTATCGAGGCCGGAGCAGGCAGTACAAGCCAGCAAAGAAACCGCGATCAGGCAGCATCCAATAAATTTCCCAACTCTACGCATAACTGTTTCCTCACTGAACGAAAGTAAGGAACATGGCAAGCGCAACAATTCCCACCATCAGCAGCAGAAAAAAAACGCTGATTGCAGTTGATACAATATTGATTATGCTGCGGCTTTCCCTGCTCCGCACACATACCACCGAAAGAATCAGACCCAGCAGGACAAAAACGATATTGGCTCCGGCCCAAGCGGTTCGGACTCCATCCGACAGCGAAAGGTGCAGAAGCGATGGGGCAAGAGCCGCCAGCGGTAGGATGCTCACAATGAGCGCAGCGATACTAACTGATTGAAATTTTTTCTTTTCCATAGTTTTACCTCATTTCTTTTTTCCCAAATTGGGTGACAGCCAGCGCGAAAAACAGGCCAAACACTACAATCGCGCACGGCAGGAACGGAAACACCGAAAAAGCGGCGTCGGAAGTTTCTGCTGTAAAGTCATAGAGAGAGCAGGAAACGAGATAACCGCTGTAACAGTACGGGTAGGCGATCCACAGCGGCGTATTCGCAACCAATACACCGGGAATCACAAGCAGCAGATTTAATCCCACAGAAAGAAGCGGCTTTTCAAACAGCACAGTAATGGCCCACATAGCCGCAATGCACGGGAGCATAGTCAGAAACAGCCCCAAGCACCATTTCAGAAGATATAGGATCGGCAGGGTTTCTGTTACTCCCATTGTCTGTGTCGCAATCAACCCAGCGATTACAAATATGACAAGAAACACCACCATCTCCATAAACAGATAAAAGGTAAGCACACAGAATTTGGCAATGGATAATGCGCAGCGGCTGACCGGCAGCGCCAGCATTTTCAGAATCCCGTTATTTCCTGTTTCTCGTCCTGCGATCATCACGCAAACCACGATCATGCTGAATGGAAGCAGATAGTAGGCGTAAACAAGCGCACTTTGAATAAACATGGCAGGCCACGCATTGGTGTATTCCGGTGTAAAGTAGTTGCTCAAACTCGCAACCCCGGAAACCACCACCAATAAAGGTGCAATAAAAATCAGGGGTACGATTTTGGAGCGTTTTACTTTCATAAACTCGATTTTGAGTAAATCCAAAAAACTCATTTCTTATTATCCCTCCTTACTCGTAGCGTCTGTACTTCGCCAGCCACAAGCCCACAGCAAGGAACAACAGTGTTTCCACCAAAGCGACAAGGGCAACCGTCGAATCAGGCTGGGCGCTCATGGCTACTGCTGGTTTCAGAATAATCACAAAAGGATGCACCAGCAAAAGCGTCAGCCCCGAATTTGCAAGGGCCATACCACTCAGAAAACCGGCAACACCAATTCCAAGCGGCACCCACATATTTTCAAAGCGCGAGGAAATCAGCAGCATAAACGACAGTACCGGCATGGATGTGAGAAAAGAGTATCCGGCAAAGCGTACCAGCGTACCCATCTCAAATGCTCCGTCCGGCAAGTCCGTCATTCCGATCTGTGCAAGTGCCAGGTTTTGCAGCACGATTGCAACCAAAAACATGACCGTCAGAATCAGAAATTTGCACAGATACATGACTGGGACGCTGACGGGAAGCATATACATCTTCTTTACGGCACTTCCCTTAAATTCCATGTTGTAGATCATGCAGGTAGCAACCACGATACCGAACAGATTCAGCACCATAATCATGCCGTAGAGCTGGGTCAACAAGACATCCATCGGGGCCAGCGGCAGATTCAGAAGTGTGTCTTTCCGCACAATGAAATTGACAAATGCGTAGGCGGCTCCCAAGACACCAACGGCCAGCAGCACAGGAATCACGCCGGTTCGCTTTTCTTTCCGAAGTTCGATTGCCAGCGTTTTCATAATTTTGCCCTCTGCTTTCTGTCCATGTTATCTTTCTCAACCATAGAAAGGAACACATCTTCCAGATTGTCCGCAGCGAAGCCGGATTGCAGGGCGTATTGACGCAGATCATTCATGCTTCCCTCAAACAGCAGCCGCCCGTGGTTGAGAATCCCAATGTCATCTGCAATCAATTCGATTTCAGACAGCATATGGGACGAGATCAGCACCGTGCAGTCGTAAAGGCTGGGCAAGGATTTTACCAGATTGCGGATTTCGTGGATACCTGACGGGTCAAGACCGTTTGTGGGTTCATCCAGAATCAGAATCGGCGGACGCCCCAAGAGCGCCCCGGCAAGGCCCAAGCGTTGCTTCATTCCCAGCGAATACTGTTTTGCCAGCCGGTCGCCAAACTCGGTCAGCCCTACCAGTTCCAGAGCATCTTCCACATCCGCTTTCAGCAGTCCCAAAATGCGGCGGATAATGTCAAGATTTTCCCGCCCGGTGAGATTCGCGTAGAAAGACGGCGCTTCGATGAAAGAGCCGATCTCTTTGAGAATGGCAATCCGATCCTGCGGAAACTGTTTCCCATCAATGGTAAAGCTGCCTTTTGTGGGATTGGTCAACCCCAACAGCATTTTCATGGTTGTGGATTTGCCTGCCCCGTTCGGGCCAAGAAAACCATAAATGCTGCCCTTGCGAATATGAAGCGAAACATGATTGACCGAAGTGAAGTTCTTATATTTCTTGGTCAACTGTTCCGTTGTAATGATATAGTCCATAGAAACATCTCCTTTCGATGCTTCTATGGTACAACTTCAACCTGACATCTACATTCTCCCGTCCTTACTTTTACCTTACTTTTCAAGGAACAAGAACGCAGAATAGACAGCCCATGATATAATAGAAACAAATAAAATCAGATTGGAGAAACTGCTATGGATAATTCCTTTTTACATACTAAAAGGCTCCTGTTGGTAGATGATGAACAGGAACTATTGAAAATGGTTTCAGATATATTGAAAGATGCAGGATTTGAAACTGTCCTTACCGCAATGACGGTCAAAGAAGCTATTTTGACCGCAAAAGAGGAAACTCCCGATTTAATTGTTTTGGATGTCATGCTGCCGGATGGGGATGGCTTTTCTCTGATGCAGCATTTCCGCACTTTTACCAATGTGCCGATCATTTTCTTAACAGCAAAGGACGAAGCGGCAGACAAATTATCGGGATTGGGGCTTGGTGCAGATGACTACATTTCTAAGCCCTTTATGCCGCAGGAACTGTTACTGCGTATCTATGCGGTACTGCGGCGGACCTACAAAGAGGATTCACCGCTGCTTGTTTTGGATGGATGTACGATTGATTTCAGCCGGGCCGAAGTCCATAAGGGCAGCGAAATTATCTCCCTGACAGCCAAAGAACATACTTTACTTGAAACGCTTGCCCGTAATGCTGGAAAGATTGTTACCGTAGATGCGCTTTGTGAAGCCCTCTGGGGGGATAATCCTTTTGGCTACGAAAACAGCCTCAATGCTCATGTCCGGCGCGTCCGGGAAAAAATTGAAACCGATCCATCAAAACCCGTGTCCCTAATAACCATTAAAGGATTAGGCTATAAGCTGATAGCAAGGAAGTGATGTCATGAAATCATTCGGAAGTTATATATCTAAATATCTTGTGTCGTTCGTTGCCTTTATTCTGATATTGCTTTTTCTTAATGCAGTAGTATTCGGTCTGACTTTTCAAAAGATTGTGACCGAGGATTATGGCGATTCATCCCCGCAAGCCATGTTGGAAATGACTGCTACCGCCGCTACACCGGAACAATTATCGGATGAGGCGGTGCAAATGCTCCGACAGAATCATATTTGGGCGATCTACTTGAACACAGATGGTCAATGTTATTGGTCGGTTGATTTGCCGGACAATGTGCCGAAAAATTACACAATTCAAGATGTCGCACTATTTTCAAAAGGGTATATTGAGGATTACCCGGTTTTTATTTGGAACACCGATGATGGGTTGTTGGTGCTGGGCTATCCCACAGACAGCTACACAAAACTCACCAGCAATTACTATTCCATTGCAGCACTTCAACGACTCCCCATCTTTGTGCTGGGGATGCTTGGCTTGGATTTGCTGTGCCTCTTTTCAGCCTATTACTTTTCCAAACGCAGAATCATTCACAATACCGAACCGATTGTGTCCGCTGTGAAAACTTTGGCAGACGGAAAGCCAGTTTCACTTCATATCAGCGGAGAACTATCGGAAATTGCAAGCAGTGTAAACAAAGCTTCTTCCATTTTGAATAGGCAAAATGAAGCGCGGGCGAACTGGATCAGCGGCGTTTCCCATGACATCCGCACACCTCTCTCCATGATTATGGGGTATGCGGACCGTATTGCAGAAAGTAAAGCTGCCAGCAAGAGCATCCGTGAACAGGCGGAAATAGTACGGAAGCAAAGTGTAAAAATCAAAGAGCTGGTGCAGGATTTGAATTTAGTATCGCAGTTGGAATATGAGATGCAGCCGCTTCATAAAGAGATGGTTCGCTTATCCAAACTACTGCGATCCTATGTAGCAGACCTGTTGAATACAGGAATTTCCGATAGCTACAACATCGGAATTAAGATCACTCCTGACGCCGAAAATGCTGTGTTGGAATGTGATGCCAGATTGATTTCGCGAGCTGTAAACAACCTTGTCCAGAACAGCATGAAACACAACCCACAGGGCTGTGAAGTCTGCCTTTCGCTTACAGCATCGCAAAACCATCTTATCTTGGCGGTTACGGATAACGGAACGGGTCTGTCTGCTGAAAAGCTGCAAGAGCTGGAAGAAAAACCGCATTATATGGAAAGCACAGATGAACGGCTTGATTTAAGACATGGGCTTGGATTGCTGATTGTCCAACAAGTCGCCATAGCTCATAACGGCACTTTCAAACTTACTAATGTTTTCCCGAAAGGGTGTGAAGCCACTTTAATATTCCCGTATATCGGATAAACAGGCAAGTACAAATCTATAAGAAAACGCCAGATGCAGAGGTGCTACGCCCCTGGATCTGGCGTTTTCTTAATAAGCGCACTTCAAATCGGTATAACCTTCTTATTAACACTGACAAAAAACAGGCTCATCAAATGAAATTTTATCAAAAATATTTTACAAGCTGCTTTAATCCACGGCGGATACTGTCTCGGACACGGCTTGGGTCTACACCTTCTACTTCGGCAATTTCGTT
>QUKC01000046.1:5320-5566 GCA_003481005.1 Firmicutes bacterium TM09-10
CGGACACGGCTTGGGTCTACACCTTCTACTTCGGCAATTTCGTTTACCGCCATTCCCAGATAGTATCGGGCATAAATGCGCTTTGCCTGTTTCTCCGGCAGCTTCATCACAGCGGCATAGACCTGCTCCTGAAACTGTTTTTCCTCCAGAAGCATCTCCGGTGTTTGCGGCTTCAATAGCACCGCATTTTCAATGCCATTCTCGTAATCCAGAGAATACTGTGCTTTATAACGATACATCTTTCGC
>QUKC01000047.1 GCA_003481005.1 Firmicutes bacterium TM09-10
CTTTGTTCGCTATTAGGATATATCCTGTATTTATATGCTTTCAGCATTGGCCATCACCACCTTCTTACCCTTGATTATCTATATATTTTCTTAGCATTTCTTCTGAAACGTTTCCTACACTACAGGCAAATTTTGACATCGGCAATTTCTTTCTATACTTGCATACGAAATAATATGATACTGTAACAAATACTTGTGTCTGTTTTTTGATTCCCATATTCCCATAACGCAAGTATAGCACAAGTCACAACTTTGGGCTACCTTAACCCACCGTCTAAAGCCAGTGGGATTGCGGTAGCCCTCTTTCAAAAATATCAAGACATCTTCGTTTTCCACACAAAAAAAGAGTGGCGGCTCCTTGTTATAGGAACCACCACCCCCTAAAGTTTCGTTTGTCCACACGGCATTAGTTTCTCATGGACTTCTTCTCCGGGTGTCAAAATCCCAGATCTGTCCGAACTTTCTCAATTCTGTTACTCTACCGTAACGCTCTTTGCCAGATTTCTCGGCTTATCTACGTCCAGACCTTTTGCAACAGATACATAGTATCCCAACAGCTGCAGCGGAATCACAGCCAGACTGCCGACAAAATGCTCGTCCACCTTCGGCACATAGACTGTGAAGTTCACCTGATCTTCCGTCTCATACTTTCCGTAAGTAGTCAGACCCATCAGGTATGCACCACGGCTCTTACATTCCAGCATGTTGCTGATGGTTTTTTCGTACAGCTTACTCTGGGTAAGAACGCCGATGACCAGTGTTCCCTGCTCGATCAGGCTGATGGTGCCATGCTTCAGCTCACCCGCAGCGTAGGCCTCGGAGTGGATGTAGCTGATTTCTTTCAGCTTCAGACTTCCTTCCAGGCAGACTGCATAGTCGATGCCGCGGCCCACGAAGAACACGTCATGTGCATTGGCATACTTTGCAGCAAACCACTGAATGCACTCTTTGTCTTCCAGAATTTTCTTCATCTTTTCCGGGATGGTCAGTAGCTCGGAGATATCATAGCTGTACTGTTCTTCGGTGATTTTTTCTCTGACTGTCTCATAAGTTGCTCCTTTCCCTGTCACTTTAGATACCTGCAAATCGACTAGATTATGACGCTATATATTTTTCCAACACCCTTATTTTTGATTAGCTTATCCCTTCTTCTCGCCTGTACCTCACGATACAAACCTTATCTCCCGGTCTTTCTCTGTGATGGTGCTTTCCGAAAAGGAAGCAATCTGCATTTCGGAAATGACGGAGTTCTCAAACTCACCCCGTGGGTCTGCCACATCAAAAATGTCCCCGTCCTCACTCTCCATCATTTCATCCAGAGAGATCGGCTTGCCGGAACGGTTGTGATGCCACTTTCGCATGAAATCGGTCTTGACGGTGCTGCTTGTGGTTTCGTAGTCCTCCACGGTGCAGTTTTCCAAGATAGTATCGATCATGGGCTGCCAGTTCTGTTCTGCAATCACCATATCGGTGACATTGCCGATTAGATTACTGAACTGCTGATAGGTCAGCCACGGCACTTCCACGCCCTGCGGGATGTTGTAAAGGTTTTGGAAGCCAAGTCGGTTCTGTTCAAACTTCATTCGGATGTAAGGAATAATACTGTACGACAACCTCCACAGAGGGAAATATCCTGCATACTGCGTCCAGTTGCCGGGAATGTCACGATAATTGCCCTTGCGGTCTTTCACTTGGAAAAACTGCCATGCGCTCCATGCGTAGCAGTCCCATACAAGCAGCTTAAACATATCATCACATACGATGTGGTCATACTTGTCCGTCCTCAGAACTTCATAGGGGCAGCGGGGCAGATCGTAGGCTGGCTTCCACTTTTCCGCAAGTTCCCTCGGTAGGCTATAAAACAGGGTCAGCCATGACTTGTCGCTGTCCTGCGGTATCTCGATGACCTCACCGGGCAGCACTACAATAAAACCTGTCGGGCCTTTCTGCTTGTCCAAAAGCGTCACCTCCAATCGTTTTGAAATAGCCCTCTACTATATATGGCATGAAAAGGGCTGAATTGTTCCAATGTTTCCAAAATTTTTTAAGATTTTTTGAAATAATCTCGGATTGGTTGGGATAGGATGATTATAGCTTCATTATACTCGAAAACTGTGAATAAATCTATTGCTTTCAGTTAAGGGCAAAAAAATAACGGGTACTCGGATTTTGCACCGAATACCCGTTATCTCGTTTACCACCCCCGTCTGACAGATGCCTTAATCGTAATTTCTGGAATTACTTTCTTATTAGCACCCGTGTAACAAGCGATGGCTTTTTTGAACTTCAGTGGTTCATTTTATTTTCGTCATAAACTATACATCAAGAACTTCCACCATCAGCCGCATCCCGACTTTCAGGTCTTCCTCAAAGGCGGTCTTTTCCTAGGCGCAGCACACCGTCCCCTGCCGGTCCAGACTTTTACTCTTTTCCCGTCTGTCAATCCACAGCTCCTTCGTGTACTCGCCATTCCTGCCTTTTTTAATTTCGTAAGTGAATGGCAATCCGGAGTAAGTTTTAAATTTCACACCGACATAGGCCACAACTACGCTCCAGAAATTTTCTTCTGTCGGATCACCCCTCCACCGCTTCATCGCTCTGTATCTCCGCTGCCGCTCTGCTCCAACACTGATTTTCTCTTTTTCTATACTTGGAAAGTACACACCTTTCTGATAAGGCAGGTACGAGGTGACAGAGGCTTTGGATAGGTCAAGGGCTGCTGCGGTTGATAGCAATGCGGTTTTATAGTCTTGTGTTTCCCGGTACTTTTCAAAAGCGTCCTGTACCTTCTCTGCCACATCCGACTCATACACACCAGCCGTGATGAGCGGCTTCCGCTTCTTTCGACCGCCGCCGGGCTTCCGTGGTTTATATCCTCTTTTCACTCCCATATCATCCGTCTTTATTTCTATCACAATCTATATGACGTCCTTCAAAATATACCGTGTGAACTCCTGAAGTTTCCTTTGTCCACACGGCATTATTATCTCATGGACGAAGTCCCTTGACGATAGTCTGAAACTCCTGCTCCGTATCCACAAAGTGGTAAGGTGCGTACTCGCCATACGCAGTTGGCCTGCTGATTGTTACAAGCTGTATTCCCTTATATCCAACGGCCTTATTCAATTCCCTCTTTAATTCTACCAGATGCCTTCCATGCGTTGTTTTCAGAGCGAAACAGCCATGTGCATCACGATCTTTCGCTACCAGATAACACATTATTCAGTACCTCCTTAAATTCATGTTCATTCCGAATCAATCCACTCTCATACTTTTCACGCAGGATACGTCCTGTCTCTATCGGATAATCTTTCTTATACAGGTAATCGTGAAGCCAGTTATTCAGCTGTCTGTCAAACAGTGTATTAAACTGAATTTCTATAGGATAGTATTTTCCACTCTTTTGATAATACACATGAACGCCTCTGTATCCGTCGTCCACTGCTTTTCCGCTTGACATATCAGCGATTCGGAACTGAACGGATTCTTCTTCCAATATCTGGTCGTAGCTATCACAAAAAGCCCGGAACCCTAAAATATCATTAAACACCTTGCGTGTCTGATGATCTGGGTAGTAACGGTCATACTTCAGAAGTATAGAATCCAAACTCTTGACTCTGTAATCCAATGCAATACCTGAAAGGATTTCCTGTTCATCCAACCACTCAGTCATTGCTACCAGTTCGGCAATTAATAAGTCTTTATCAAAATAATGCAAATTATTCTTCAACGGAATTCCCAGATGCGATTCAAATGATAATGTATCCAGAATTTCCACTGATAAGCCATTCATTTTCAGTAACTGCTCATTCATAAGCAAACCTCCTGCTTATCAGGATTCTTTACCCATGCTACCACAGATATGCTAAACGATCAAGGCATTAATCGTTTTCATCTCAAACTGGGTATAGATGGCATGGCAACACTTTCTCCGGTATGCTTGAGAAACTCCAAAAACTGTCGTATTACAATGATTTTATTCTCAACAGAACTGCTTTTTCCCGAAAGGGAACCAACCCATTCGTTGATGAAAGCAAGAAGCTTTACGGCAACATTTGGTAAGGATAATACCCTGCGATTTTGTATTCATAATACTTCGGCATCTTAGTCCTCCATGAACTTCCGGTTCTTTTCCTGATAGTCTTGTGTTTCTCGGTACTCTTCAAAAGTGTCCTGCACCTTCTCCGTCACTTCCGATTCATACACACCGGCTGTGATAAGCAGCTTTCTTACTTTTATTGCGTTTAATCCCAGCTCATCACCGATGGCCTGCAAGGACATCCCAGAATCATAAAGCACCACCATACTTTCCATCTGCTCTTCCAGATTTTTCCCGGCATCGTACTCCGGCTTCAGCTTCTTCCGACCGCCGCCGGGCTTTCTTGTTTTCTTCATTTTATTCATGCAGTTCCAGCGCTAATCCGTCCGGGTCATGGAAGAAAGTCATCTTCTTATCGGTATAGTCATCCACACGGATTGGCTCGCATTCAATTCCTACCTCCGCCAGTTCTTTCACCGTCTGCTCCACGCTCTCCACGCAGAACGCAAGGTGACGCAGCCCACAGGCTTCCGGGCGGTTCACACGCTTCGGAGGATTTTCCTCAGCGAAAATCTCCAGCTCTGTGTGTTCATTGGTAAACGTCAAATCCTGCGCCTACCCTTAAATTTAACGCCG
>QUKC01000048.1 GCA_003481005.1 Firmicutes bacterium TM09-10
CAATCGTCAATGCTGCCAACAGTTCTCTTTTGGGCGGTGGTGTGGACGGCTGCCTTCATCGTGCATCCGTGGTCAAAGGGGCAGACCGTGCGTCAAACTCAAAAATCGGGATTTACTTCTACTTAGACGTACAAACTGTTGACAGTAAAACTCCTATATAGTATTATTTGATAAAATAATACTATATAGGAGTTTTTCATGAAAATGAATGGCGGATTTCTTGTTACCAAAATAAAACAACTTGGAGATCGAATCTTTGAGAAGATTCTCAGCGAAAAGAATATTGATGCGTTTAACGGAGCCCAAGGGCGTATTCTTTATGTACTGTGGCAGGAAGATGGAATCTCAATCAGGTCACTCTCGATTAAATGTGGATTAGCGATAACTTCTCTTACTACGATGCTGGAAAGAATGGAAAATCAAGGGCTGATAAGACGTGTTCAGTCTGAAACGGACAAAAGGAAAACACTCCTGTTTCTGACTGAAAAAGCACATGCCTTAAAGGACGAATACGATTCTATATCTGATAAAATGGGCAGTATTTACTACAAAGGTTTTTCGGAGGAAGAAATTACCCAGTTTGAGGAATACCTCGACCGTATCAGAAAGAATCTTGAGGAGTGGCAAAAATCATGAGTATTTGTATCAAAGATCAGATTCAAAACATGAATATCGTCATCGGATGTACAGTGGGATGTGCATATTGCTATGCCCGCAATAATGTGAAACGCTGGCATATGATTGATGACTTTGCTGACCCTGAATTCTTTCCGGGTAAGCTCAAGATGATGGAAAAGAAACGTCCGCAGAACTTTCTTCTTACCGGCATGAGCGATCTTTCCGGCTGGAAGTCAGAATGGAGAGACGAGGTATTTGAAAAAATCCGTGAAAATCCACAGCATCAGTTCCTGTTCCTTACAAAGCGACCAGATCTGCTGGATTTTGATACAGATTTGGAAAACGCATGGTTTGGTGTTACGGTGACGAGAAAAGCAGAACTGTGGCGTATTGACGCACTACGGGAAAATGTCAGAGCAAAACACTATCATGTTACCTTTGAGCCGCTATTCGACAATCCAGGTTCAGTTGATCTTTCCGGGATCAACTGGATCGTTGTCGGCACCATGACTGGAGTTCAGAGCAGGAAGGTTCATACGGAGCCGGAGTGGGCATGGTCTCTGACAGATCAGGCGCATATGCTTGACATTCCGGTATTTATGAAGGAAGATCTTGTCCCTATCATAGGGAATGAAAATATGATTCAGGAAATGCCGGATGAATTCAATAAAGTGTTGGAGGTACAGAGATCATGGCAGAAGTAATAAATGGAATCCTCATTAATGAGGCGGAAACAAAGAACATCATGACCAAGTCCAGTCTGCCTGTAGGCGGTTACTCGGTCAATCCATATGTAGGCTGTACACATGCCTGCAAGTATTGCTATGCTTCTTTTATGAAGCGCTTTACCGGACACAAGGAGGAATGGGGCACTTTCCTTGATGTGAAGCATTGGCCGAAAATTAAGAATCCGAAGAAATATGCCGGACAGCGGGTGGTCATCGGTTCTGTGACAGATGGCTACAATCCACAGGAGGAGCAATTCGGGAATACCAGAAAACTTCTGGAGCAGCTGATCGGCAGTGACGCAGATATTCTGATCTGCACAAAGTCGGATCTTGTGGTACGAGATATTGATCTGTTGAAGAAGCTTGGACGAGTAACCGTTTCATGGTCGATCAACACACTAGATGAAAAGTTCAAGAACGATATGGACTCTGCTTCTAGCATTGAGCGCCGTATCGCTGCTATGAAGCAGGTATATGAAGCAGGTATCCGTACAGTCTGTTTCGTATCTCCGGTATTCCCCGGTATCACGGATTTTGAAGCAATCTTTGAGCGGGTAAAGAATCAGTGCGATCTGTTCTGGCTCGAAAATCTCAATCTTCGAGGCGGTTTCAAAAAGACAATTATGGATTATATCGCCGGAAAATATCCTGATCTTGTACCACTTTACGACGAGATCTATAACAAGCATAACCGCAGCTACTTTGAAGCACTTGAAGTAAAAGCTGAGGAAATGGCTAAGAAGTATGATTGCCCCTTTGTGGATAATGAAATGCCTTATGGCAGAGTCCCGCAGGGACATCCGGTGATCGTAGATTATTTCTATCATGAGGAAATCCGAGGGACAGAGAATACAGGAAAAAGAAATCGTTAATCTAAACGAAAATTAAACTGATGATGGTGGAGAGATTTATTTATCGCCATTTGAAATCGAGAAGTTCTTGTTTGAAAAATAGAGAAATTGTAAAATTGAAGAAAAAAGAAATGCACAGTTCTTAGCTTATCGGGAGCTGTGCATTTTTGTAAATAAATACTTTTAATTAGCCGATTACAGCGTCCTTTGCTGTAAAATGTTCCAGAGAATTTTCTTTTACCTGAATGCAGATATAAGTAATTCCGGAAATATCGGATGCAAAAAACTGACGCTTTGCAGCAGGTGCGATTTTTAGCCAGTCTCCAGTTGAAAGGCTGATTTCTTCTCCATCAATTATGGCTTTGCCGTTACCTGAAAGAATTCCATAGATTTCTTCATTTTCTTTATGAGAATGAACAAATGGGACATTTGCTCCTGCAGGTAGTTCGTTTAAACTGATTTCTGCACCTGTTAAAGACAACTTTTCATGCAGTTCAATTCGGTTTTCCTTTCCAATAGTTGTTTTTGTGTAATTTGTCATAATAATACCTCCATAGTTGATTTGTAGTTTCTGGTTGCTTGGTATTAGTATAGTGTGAGACACATACAAAAACAAGTACGCACCTTTTTGTAACTGTACACTCAAAATTGAATGTGTTACAATAGACTCGGAGGTGAGAATTATGCGAGCAAAAGAAGAATTACCGGAATGCCCAGTTGCAACAGCGGTATCTCTCATCGGAGGAAAATGGAAACTGCTGATTTTGCGTAACTTGAAAGAGCGCCCATGGAGATTCAATGAGCTACAACGAAGTATAGATGGTATTTCACAAAAGGTTTTGACGGATAGTTTAAGGCAAATGATGAGTGATGGACTGGCATATCGCCACGATTACCATGAGCAGCCACCGAGAGTTGAATACGGATTAACGGAACTCGGAACAAAAATGCTTCCAATTGTTAATTCACTTGCTGACTTTGGTAACTACTATAAATCACTTATTGAACAGAATTAAGTACGTTAGTACTTAAAAAGCTCGAACAATCGGAATTTATGGAGGTATGAATATATGGCAGATGCGTATTACAAACCTTGCAAGGAATTTGACATTTGCAATGAGCTGATTGAAAAATATTGGGAATCAAAACAATATGACAAATGCTTTGAAGGTCATTTGGTATTGGCAGAGCAGGGCTATCCCCTTGCTGAATGTCAAATAGGCTATTTCTATTACGAGGGACTTGGTGTTGAAAAGGACTTGGAAAAAGCACTATATTGGACTCGCCGTGCCGCAGAGCATGGTGATAGAGATGGACAATACAATTTGGCAGAGTTTTATGAAGATGCAATCGGAGTGGAACGAGATATCGAACAGGCTAAGCATTGGTATCGACTTGCTGCATTGCAAAACGATGATTTGGCAATCGAGAAATGCAAAGAACTTGGAATTGCATTGTAATTACGCATCGCAATATAATCAACAGTTCGTCAACTTCAAGTTTGCAGAATCAAGAAAATCGAAAATGTCAGAGGGCTATCTGCTTAATGAATTGAAAAAATGTGATTTGCAATTAAAGAATTATATCTTATTTGAGTTACCTGAAACCTAAATTCCAGTATTATTGACCAAGAAATTAGGAGGATTCATTATGAGTGAGCAAACAGAGATTACTTTCATG
>QUKC01000049.1 GCA_003481005.1 Firmicutes bacterium TM09-10
AGAACGCCACTCTATGAGCAAAAAGGAGCTGCGAAGCAGCGGAAAGACTCGCAGAGGCGAGTTTGCGAATGGCGCGGGGGAGCTGCGCCCCGGCCTCTTACAAATAGCCCAGATGATAATGGGCATTGCCCTCCCGATCCAGCTCCATCAGGACATAGGACGGTCGTCTGCCCTCCTGCCGCGGATAGGAAATGCTGCCCGGGTTGATTGCCGTCACGTTCGTCTGCGGGTCTGTAAAAATCAACGGACGGTGCGTATGTCCAAACATCACGATATCGACACCTCGGCTCTCCGCTTCTTCCAGAATCGCTTCTGTCCCAACCGACACATAATAATGATGTCCATGGGTCAGCCAGACCCTATATTTGCCGATCTCAAATTCCTCTTCCTGTGCAAGATCCGTAAAAAAGTCGTTGTTGCCCGCTACCATATGCACCGGACAGCCTGCGATGCTTTTGATAAACGCTTCACTCCCCTCCACGTCCCCGCAGTGGATCAAAAGATCGATCTGCCCAACCATATCGAGCACCTGGGTCAGGTTCCCGTCTCTTCTGTGTGTATCACTGACGATCAGTATCTTCATCTGTTTTCTCCATCCGGCACCGCCCTATTTCTGCTCTTCCAACATCTTTTTCATCTGACGCAGCGCCTTTCCCCGATGACTGATCGCATTTTTTTCCTCCGCGGAAAGCTCTGCCGTGGATTTATCATTTTCGTACAGATAAAAAATCGGGTCATATCCAAATCCGTTGCTGCCGCATTCTTCCCAGCCAATATAGCCCTCAATTGTTCCTCGCGTCACAAGACTGTTTCCGTCCGGCAGGGCTGCTGCAATAGCGCAGACAAAACGTGCTGTGCGCTTTTCTTTCGGGACGCCGTCCAGACGGCTGATGAGGTTGGCGTTTTTTTCACGGTAAGAGGTTTCATGCCCCATATAGCGCGCAGAATAAATGCCCGGCTCTCCGCCCAGCCAGTCGATTTCCAGTCCGGAATCATCCGCCAGCACAATAATTTCTTCCGCCGAAATCCCGCTGCAGCCCGGAATCCCGTTTTCCAGACACCAGTTTCGGATGCCCTCCGCCTTGATCTTTGCGTTTTCTTCAAAGGTTGTGCCGTTTTCTTCGATGTCTGCATCAATGCCCGCGTCCTTTAACGACAGCACGTTCCATCCGGTTCCATTCAGGATTTCCCGGATTTCCTTCATTTTTCCTGCATTTCCCGTTGCAAAAATGATCTGCTTCATCTTTTTGCCTGCCCTTCCTGCTTTGCTCTCTTCGGCGGTTTTGCCCCCTGATACTGATAAAAATAGGTCTTCATCATACCGTTGTAGATTTTGCGGTTCTTGTCCGCCTTGCGTCCGATGTCCTGCTGCGCATTTTCATAAGAAGTAATCAGATACATCGACCAGTCATCCAGCTGTGCATAGCGTTCGCCAAGCGTCCGGTACAGCGCCGGAAGGTCCTTTTTATCCTCCAGACGTTCACCGTAGGGCGGATTCGTAATCAGGAAGCCGTATTTTTTCGGATGGGAAAGCTCTGCAACCGGTCTGCGTTGAAAATGGATCAGATGATCGACGCCAGCCAGCTTTGCGTTTTCCCGTGCAATATTAACCATTTCAGCATCAATATCGTAGCCCTGAATATCCGTCTTTACATCCAGATCGACCAGATCCTGTGCTTCGTCCGACGCACGATACCAGCATTTCCGATCGATAAAATGTCCCCACTCTTCCGCGGTGAACTCCCGGTTCATGCCGGGCGCCATATTCGCCGCCATCATCGCTGCTTCGATAGGGATCGTGCCGCTTCCGCAGAACGGGTCTACCAAAATCCGATCCGCTTTCCAGGGCGTCAGCATAATCAACGCCGCTGCAAGATTCTCCGCGATCGGAGCCTTCGCCGTCAGCTTGCGATAGCCTCTTTTATGTAAGGATTCCCCGGTCGTATCCAATCCCACAGTCACTCCATCTTTTTTCAGAAAAACCCGTACCGGGAAGGGTGCTCCCGTCTCCGGAAACCAGCTGACCTTGTATACACTTTTTAAACGTTCTACCATTGCTTTTTTCATGATAGACTGAATATCCGACGGACTGAACAGCTTGCTCTTTACGCTGGCTGCCTTTGCCACCCAGAACTTGCCGTCCGCCGGGATGTAGGTTTCCCATTCCAGCGCTTTCGTGCCCTGAAACAGCTCTTCAAAGGTTTCCGCGTGAAAGCTGCCGACCTTAATCAGCACGCGCTCCGCCGTCCGCAAAAAAATATTAGCGCGGCAAACCGCTTCCTCGTCGCCGAGAAACGTAATCCTGCCATCCTCCACTTCGCTGATTTCATATCCAAGATCCGTGATTTCCCGTCGAAGAACCGCCTCCAGACCGAAATGGCACGGTGCAATCAATTCCATTTTTCTCATTTTCTCTTCCATTTCTATCGGTGCACGGGCAGCATTACTCCGGCATTTATACCACGGTAGCTTTACTTCGGCATTTATGCGCAGACATCCTTGCGCAGGCATCCTTGCCCCGGCACCTTTTCTTTGATTTCTCGTTCTTTTTATTGTACGGGCATTTTCTGTGGGCTGTCAAGGAAAACGCACCGAAATTTCTTCCCACCCAAAAAGGAGCCGGCGCTCCCGGATTTTCACCCGTTCTGCGCCGGCTCCTCTTTTCGTCTGCTTTACAGCCCTCAAAGGCTCACTTACTGATTGTTTTTGTCCTTGCAGTCAGAAGTGCTTTCCTTGGTGCTGTTCTTGCTCTGGTTCTTCTGAGTATTTTCAGAATTATTCTTGTTGGTCTGTTTCTGTGTGTAATCGTTCTTGGCCATAGTGCCCTCCTGTTTTCGCCGCTTTTGTTTTCCATGAAAATCAAAATGCAGCAGATAATATTTGTCGCGCAAGAAAGGCTGTCCATCCCTGCTGCCATCACTGTCTCTCCTGCGTTTACAGACACTAGTATCGGCACGCTACGGGTAAATTATACACACAGATTCTCCTGAAAAAAATTTTTATCCCCGGTCGGAGAATTTTTTCCCACGGTTGTTGTCCGCTCAGCACTTTTTCGGATCGTAAGTTTCCTTTTCGCAGACCTCGTAAACATCCCGCCCCATTTTCTCTTCGAAATACCGCCGCAGTCCGATATGCGCGTCCCATTTTTTCTGCGGATAGAAGCCATAACGCCTTTTGACGTCCAACATCCGCTCTTCTATGTCAAGCACGCCCTCCGCTCCGGCAATACTGTCGCACAGCTGAACCAACCGGTCGTAATCATCGTAAACCGATTTTTCCAACTCTGTCCGGATCAGGGACAACTCGTCCTCCGAAACGTCATATTTTCCGATATATTCCTCCAGCGTCTGCGTCGCAAAGGAATGCGTCAGGCACACCTTCGCCACCTCGTCGCAGCCGATCTTCTTCATATAAGAATAGCCGTCCGAAACGTGTCCTAAATGTCTCACACCAAATGTCCGCCCGATGTCGTGCAAAAGCCCCAGTACATACGCTTTTTCTGGGTCAAGGTCACCACACGCGGCTGCGATTTTTTCCGCGCAATGCGCCGCCGTTTTGGAGTGGTCGCCCCACGGTCCGGGATTTTTCTGCAGTCCCTCCTGCAGCAGTTGTTCTGCTTTTTCTCTCGATGGAATCATAAGCTTCTCCCTCGCTCCCTGTCATGGACAGTTTTTGTGAAAACCAGAATGTATTCCACACATTCTCGCGCCGAGGCGCGGTTGCTTCGGCAATCATCTACCTTTGTACCGAGTGCGCATCCTCGCGGAGCGTTTTTTATCGTATAGAAATGAAGTTTCGTAATCGGGTAGGAGGTAAATAATTATTTTATTTACCGTCCTC
>QUKC01000005.1:0-383 GCA_003481005.1 Firmicutes bacterium TM09-10
TTTCAGGGTTGCATTACTGTTTATTTGTCAAGGTGCTGTTCCTCTTATTGGAAGTATTTCCAGAAGAACTTTTGTTCCTGTCGTTCAGACAGCTTATTTATTTTATCATAAGCAGTTCTGTTTGTCAAGAACTTTTTTCATTTTGTTTCCAAGTTTCTTTCGAAACCCGGTTGCTTATCACTCGCAGCAACAGTTCAGTAGTTTATCAGAACTCACTGTTCGTGTCAAGCAGTTTTTTCATCTTTTTTTCGAAGATGATCACCACCGCCTTCGCGGTAGGTTTACAATATAGCATATTGCCTTTTCCCTGTCAATAACTTTTTACCATATCTTTACAAGCATTTCATGTTGTCTCAACAGTGTCTGGTTATTTGGGATAAAAA
>QUKC01000005.1:393-195416 GCA_003481005.1 Firmicutes bacterium TM09-10
TACAGCCGTTTGCCGCAACAGAGAGAGATATTTTATCAGCGTTTTTCTGTTCTGTCAACAGCTTTTTAAAACTTTTTTTGCCAGGCGTAAACGCAAGGTTTATCTACAGATTCTCCTGCAGGCATGGAAGCTGCATCCGAAAACTACGAATAAACTGGAACAACACAGAAAAACGCCCGCAAAAAGTGGGATTACTACCAGCTTCCTGCAGACGTTTTCTACTATGACAGCGATTCCAGATATCCTTCTGGCAAGCTGCTGCTTTAATGGTTCATATTTCTCTTAATGACCTTCAGACGTGTAAACTCCTCACGTTCTTTTTCTTCGAGGGCGTTGCTGATATCCTTTACGAGAATCGTATAAGATGGAATCGTTATATTTTTCAGGGCGTTTGCACGCTTCTGCGTCTTGCGAATATTCATTGCAAGACGGTAGGCGGAGTTTTCCACCATGGACAGGCGGACGGTCAGCTCCTTTACCTTTAAAAAGCTTTCCCGGGCAGCATCCACCGACTCACTGGAATTATAAAAGCCGTAATAGGGGATTTTTTTCTCCTCCTCGCAGCTTACCAGCGGGATCTCTGTGCCCATGATGCTTCTGGTTTTGATACGCACAGAATCCTCTGCAGGAATCGTTTTTGCAATTTCCTGCACAGAATGAATGCCCACCTCTATATTTGCCTGCTGAAGCGCCTGGTATGCCTCCGTAAACGTAGCATCAATCTCTGATTGGATCGTTTTCGCCTCTTCGATCAGATTCATCAGCTCCCGGATCAGGATATTCCGTTTTTTATCCATCAGCTCATAGCCCTGCTTTGCAAGCGTCAGGGAGTTTTTCGCCAGCATCAGGTTACCTTTTGTGGGAAATGCGTTTGTATTCATAGATAACGCTCCTTATTCCAGTACACGACCCTGTTTGTCATAATACTCGTCCAGGATCTTTGTATCCACACGATCCAGTTCTTCTCTGGGCAGCATGCGCAAAAGGCTCCAGCCGATCTCCAGGGTATCGATAATGGTTCTGTTTTCATCCTCCCGCTGACCGACGAAGTATTTCTCGAACTTTTTACCGAATGCCAGGTATTTTTTATCCAGCGCAGACAACTCATCTTCACCGATAACGCTCGCCAGTGCTCTCGCATCGCCCACCTTTGCGTAGGAAGAAAACAGCTGGTTTGCGACAGCCTGATGATCCGCTCTGGTATAGCCCTCACCGATACCATCCTTCATCAGACGGGACAGGCTGGGCAGGACATTGACCGGAGGATATACCCCCTGTCCATGCAGCGCACGATCCAAAACGATCTGTCCTTCTGTAATATAACCGGTCAGGTCGGGGATCGGGTGTGTGATATCATCATTGGGCATGGTCAGAATCGGAATCTGCGTTACGGAACCGTCGATTCCTTCTACAATACCCGCACGTTCATAAATCGTCGCCAGCTCGGAATACAGATAGCCCGGATACCCTTTTCTGGACGGGATTTCACCCTTACTCGAAGAAACCTCACGCATCGCCTCTGCAAAGGAGGTCATATCCGTCAGAATAACAAGGATGTGCATATGCTTCTCAAATGCCAGATATTCTGCTACCGTCAGCGCTACCTTGGGTGTGATCAGACGTTCTACAACCGGGTCATTTGCCAGGTTCAGGAACATGACGACGTGATCGGATACCCCGCTTTCTGCAAAGGTATGGCGGAAATATTCTGCAACATCATATTTTACACCCATCGCAGCAAATACAACTGCGAATTTCTCATCGGAGTTATCTCCCAGAGATGCCTGACGCACGATCTGTGCAGCCAGCTGGTCATGAGGCAGACCGTTTCCGGAGAAAATCGGCAGCTTCTGTCCGCGGATCAGGGTCGTCAGACCGTCGATCGCAGAAATACCGGTACGGATATAGTTACGGGGATATTCTCTGGATACCGGATTTAACGGTTTTCCGTTTACATCTGCATATTTTTCTGCTGCAACTTCACCAAGATTGTCGATCGGAGCACCGATACCATTAAAGGTTCTGCCAAGGAGCTGATCCGTCAGCCCGATTTCCATCGGATGTCCGGTCAGTCTGGTATGGGTATTTTTTAAGGAAAGGTTATCTGTGCCTTCAAACACCTGTACAACCGCCTTGTCCTCGTTGATCTCTACGATACGGCCAAGCTTTTTTTCCTTACCGTCTGCAACGATCTCCACGATCTCATCATAAGCCGCGCCCTTAACACCCTCCAGCACGACGAAGGGGCCGTTGACACTGTTTAATCCCAAATATTCAATTGCCATCGTTTTTCCCCTCCATTATGCATTGCGTGCAATCACGTCGTCATAGAACTTGTCGATTGCCTTTTTGTAATCATCAAATTTGTCCAGTCGGTCATTTTCCACATCGTATTTAATGGAAATTACCCGGTCAAAAATTTTATCCTCCTTCAGCACGGACATGGGCATCCCCATGGATACCAGTGCTTTGGATTTCTCGTAAAGATACAGGATCGTCTCCATCATCTTCTGCTGCTTTGCAAGGGGCACAGACGTATCCTGCGGATGGAATGCGTTCTGCTGCAAAAAGCCCAGACGGATAACTCTGGCGATTTCCAGAGTCAGCTTCTGATCATCCGGCAAAACGTCGCTGCCGATCAGCTTTACGATCTCCATCAGACTGCTTTCCTGGTTCAGGATCGCTACCATCTGATTTCTGTCATCAATAAAATCAGAGCCTACATTATCTGCATACCAACTTGCCAGATCAGGCAGGTATTCGCTGTAGCTGGTCAGCCAGTTGATTGCAGGGAAATGACGGGAATATGCCAGGTTTTTATCCAGCCCCCAGAAGCAGCGGACGAAACGCTTCGTATTCTGGGTAACAGGCTCAGAAAAATCGCCGCCCTGCGGAGATACCGCACCGATGATCGTAACACTTCCTTCAGTTCCATTTAAGTTTTCTACCATACCGGCTCTTTCATAGAACGCAGACAAACGGCTCGCCAGATATGCCGGGAAGCCTTCCTCTGCCGGCATTTCTTCCAGACGTCCGGACAGCTCACGCAGTGCCTCTGCCCAACGGGAGGTGGAATCTGCCATGATCGCTACATGGTAGCCCATATCACGATAATACTCTGCCAGTGTCAGACCGGTGTAAATGCTCGCCTCACGGGCAGCCACCGGCATATTGGAGGTATTGGCGATCAGAACGGTACGGTCCATCATGGGATTTCCGGACTTGGGGTCGATCAGCTTGGAGAAATCCTCCAGAACCTCCGTCATCTCGTTTCCTCGCTCACCGCAGCCGATATAAACGATCAGATCTGCATCAGACCATTTTGCGATTGCGTGCTGAGTCATGGTCTTACCGGTACCGAAACCGCCGGGGATCGCCGCTGTGCCGCCCTTTGCGATAGGGAACAGGGTATCCAGGATACGCTGTCCGGTTACAAGCGGACGGGATGCCGGATGTCGTTTCTGATTCGGTCTGGGAATACGGATCGGCCATTTCTGGGTCATGGTCAGCTCTTTTACACTGTCATCCTTTAACAGCAGAGTTACGATCGTATCGTTGATCGTATACTCACCGTCCGGAACAACTGTTTCCACAATACCCTCCACGTCGGGAGGCACCATTACCTTATGCACAATGGCGGGAGTTTCCGGTACCTCTGCAATAATCGTACCGCCGGACACTCTGTCTCCGGGCTTTACACACAGCTTCGTCTGCCATTTCCTGTGAGTATCCAGAGAATCCATAGAGAAGCCTCTGTCGATATATTTACCGGATTTTTTCTCAATTTCGGCAAGGGGGCGCTCAATACCATCAAAGATATTGGACACGATGCCGGGTGCCAGGGTAACAGAAAGTGTTGCTCCCGTCGGATACAGCAGTTCTCCGGGCTTTAAACCGGAGGTCTCTTCAAATACCTGAATCGTCGCCAGCTCCGGAGAAAGACGGATCACTTCGCCGACCAGCTTTTCTTTGCCGACGTATACCATCTCGCTCATCTTTAAATCTGTCTTACCTTTGACAGTGACCAGCGGGCCGTTGATCCCATAAATGCTTAACGAGTTTTCCATCTAAGGCTCGCCTCCTTTCCATCAAAAGCTTCCTTCAGTTTCGTATCAAAAGACTGGTCGATCAGTATGCCGCGTTTGGAAATTACCGCACGCACGCCTCCGCCGAAGCTGTATTCACTCACAGTAACGGCTACGTTTGCACCTGCAGAAATCGCATTCTTATGGCAGATATCCTCCGGATCGATATAAACGGTCACGTCGTCTCCATCTGCAAATTTCACGATTTCACGCGCCTGATTTACCAGATAGGTTTCATATGCACTGGTCGCCATATAGCGTTCCAGCTTTCCCTTTACTTCGGAAGAAAGCTTTTCATCCAACTCCCGCAGGAGCTTTCCGGTCTGTTCCCGGATCAGGATCTGTTCTGCTGCCAGATCTGCGTTCATCTGCTTCTTTAAGCTTTCTTCTTTTAACTTCAGTGCAAGCTCGGATTTGCGCAGGGCCGTCTCTTTGTAATCCTCATAGACCTTTTCCAGTCCCTGCTCATATTCTTGCATCTGTTTGGCATTTTCTGCATTGACCTTTTCTGTGGTCACATCCATAAAATGCTGCAGCTTTTCGTCTATTGTCATGGTCTCCTCCGAAATATCTCCTAAAAGATGCTGCGCCTATGCAGCTCTTTTTCAGATATTGATTCCGATCGCTTCATTTACATAAGATGTGATGAAATCCGGTGCACGGCCTGTGCCGTGTCTGTCCGGGATTTCCACAATCAGCGGTAACTTCCGCTCCAACCTGATATGATCGATGATATCCGGAAATTCCTTTCCGAATTTTTCCGTCAAAAGCAGGATGCCGATTTCCTTATCGGCAAGCACCTTGTCGATTTCTGCCTTCAGCTCCTGTTTCTCGTGGACCACCGCACCTTCTACTCCTGCCAGCCGCATTCCTGTCCAGGTATCAATGTTGTCGCTGATCAGATACATTTTCATTAAAGCTTACCAATGATCATGAAGGCGATGATCAGACCATACAGGCAGACACCTTCGGCCAGACCTACAAAGATCAGGGACTTACCGAGGATAGAGGAATCTTCGCTGATTGCACCAAGTGCTGCGCTTGCTGCACTCGCTACGGCGATACCACCGCCGATACAGGACATGCCGATGGAAAGTGCGGCTGCAATATAACCAAGACCGGTTGCTGTGCTGCTTGCTGCAACTGCTGCAGTTTCAGCAGTCTCTGCTGCAAATGCGTTGCCGGAGAACATCATAACGCCGGTAAAAAGCATCAGTCCAAAGAACATTACGCCGTTTAATGCCAGGGTTGTTTTATATCTGTGCTTTGTCTGTTCCCCTTTTACAAATACACGGAACGGAACTGCGATACAAGCTACAAGTGCTGCGAATAATAAAACTTTTGTCATGACAAATGACCTCCTTAAATGTTTTCTTCCTTTGATAAATAGGGTTCAAATTTTCTGCCGTCCCCTTTGTAGAAGCGGCTGAAAAATTCATAATACTGTAAACGGAGTACCTGAATGCCTACGATCAGACCTTCCATACCCATTACAACCAGATTGCCGACGATCACAACGATCACGTTGGGCGCCTGTCCGTTTTCTGCGCCTGCCAGCATCATAACCACCTGCATCATCGCCGCATGGCTGACTGCAAATGCACCGATACGGACAAAGGACAGAGTGTTGGAAAAATAGCTTAAGCATACTTCAAATAATTCGAAGAAGCCCTGCACCACGAACATCACCGGTCCGTTTTCATCCTGATACTTTTTCTTTTCCACAAGGGCACTGAGCGGCTCCTTGCAGACGATGACCAAAAGCGGTACTACAAACATTACAACCAAAACGCCTGCTGCCGGAATGGTATGTCCGGTCATGAACAGCATGATGACTGCAACAACTGCACCGTAAAATACAAAGCCTGCAAGTCCGTTCGTATCAAACAGTGCTTCTCCGGGCCTTTTCTCCCTGAGGGAATTGATCATATGGAAGATCATCGTCAGAAGAATCAGTCCCATACCGATGGTGATCGTCACAACAAATACGGTATTGAGTGTTCCGATCACCGGCAGATTCGTCATTGCCTCCGTCGGGCGCAGCCACAGCGCCGGGATCCAGTCCTCAAAGCCAAATACACTGCCATAGAGGAGTCCGAAAATTGTAGAGAAGAATCCGCAGCTCGAAAGAACTGCTGCCAGGTTGATCTTTTTAAAATGGTACAATAAATATCCGCCGATCAACAGCACCAGACCCTGTCCCGCATCACCGAACATTGCACCGAAGATAATCGAATAGGACAACGCCACGAACAGTGTCGGGTCAAATTCCTGATAGTTCGGCAGGCCATACATCTGGATAAACATTTCGAACGGCTTGATCAGCTTCGGGTTTTTCAGACGAGTCGGAGGAATTGAAACTCTTCTGTCCGGATTTTCTTCCAGTGTACAGAAAATATCCGGATCCTCTTCCAGCTCCTTTTTCAGCAGATCTGCCTCCTTGTTTTCCATCCATCCACAGAGGATGAAGAAGGTTTCGTTTTTCGCTTTGGTAAATGCCGCCAGCTTGCGGACATCAAACAGCTTGGATTCATACGCAAGGGTCTTGCTTGCAGCAGAGATCGATTCAGACATCCCATTTAATTCTTTTGCAAGCTCTGCTCTCACTGCTGTGATCTGCTGCTCCAGGGCATCTGTTTTTTCCTTTAATTCCCGACAGGCCTCATCAACGGTACCCTCATAGGCATCCTCCAGATGAATCCGTTCAAAATGGAGAGAAGCATAAATCGCATCCACCTTTTTGGCTTCTGCCGCCGGAACGAAATAAACGCCCCAAACATAATCCTCCGTCTCCTTGCATTTTTCAAAAATCGTGCAGGCATCGTCGTATGCGTATGTTTTTAAACGCTCATAGTAGCCGACTGGAAGTCTGCCGAAACGGAATCTTACTTCTTTAAAGTGAAGGATCCTGGAAATATCAAAATGCAGCTCCTGATAGGGGCTGACCGCATCCAGCAGTCCCCGCTCCTTTTTCAGTTCCTTTTCCAGTGCATCTGTCTCCCTGTCTGCCTTTTGAATTCTGTTCTGAACTTCAGTGATCCGTTCCATGGCTGTATCCACATCCATGTCTCTCACTGCCGTTGCTTTGCTTCCATAAAGTGTAGCAATCTCTGCTGCTCTTCCTGCTGCTTCCCGGTAAGGGTTCAACTCTGCGTTGGGTGTGATGTTGTTTAAATGCTTCAATTCGCCCATCGCATTTTCCAGCTGTATCTCATACCGGCAAAGATACTGCCTGGTTACTGTGTCGAGCTGATCCTTTGGCCCGATCACACTGATAAATTTCATTTTTTCAATCAATTTTGCCGCACCTTCCTTTATGCCAGGTATTCTCTGATTTTTTCAGCCGGCAAACCGTATCTGACGCATTCCATCGCCGTGATGATCCTGTGCACTTCCTGTTCTTTCCTATATAAATAGACTTCCAGGCATGCAGCTGAATAGGGGTTCTGTCTCATCAGCGCACGGTGTACGTTTTCCTGGATCATACTGCCGACCCGTTCCAGATTCGGTTTTTCCATTTCCTGCAGATATTTTCCATACCTGGTTTCTTTTGCGAAGTTCAACATTTCTTCTGTGCTCTCCGCCTCCGCCATTCGTTTGACCTGCTCCAGGTTCAGCCGGTAATGCACCGGAATGATCAGGGCATAGACATCTGCCGCTTTCATCCCGTAATAGCGTTTGGCACGGTAAATCCACTGCAGATTCAGGGTATCGATTGCAACACCCACCGATTCCAGCACTGCTTCCCGGTCTTCTTTTTTCAATTCTTTTCTGACACGTTTCCAGAGATCCCTGAAATAAAACATATCCAATGCAAATTCATAGTCAAACAGGGTTGTGGCCCCGCTGCCTGCCACCTTACGCAGCACATCCCCGTAAGGAGTATCCGAAAGGACGCTGACCAGCGTCTCCATCGAATCTGCAGACGCTGCCTTCTTTAACGGAAATGCCGAATGCTTCGCAAAGGCTTCCTCATAATCGGAAACATCCGCAAGTGTCGGGCTGTCTGACAGGATCGCCTGTACAATGTTTTTTAAACAGGTGATTTCGTAGCGTCTGAAATACGTATCCAGAAAATTTCTCTGCTCCATGTTGGAAAACCGGTACAGCTTGGAAAAATCAGCGTAGAAGGAACGTTTGATCCTTCCCTCCGCCTGTCCTCTATGCATGGTGTTCTCATTTTCATTTCCGAGCACCTTCCCATAGGACGGCTTCTTTTTCAGCCATGCGACAACCTCAGGAACATTGCCAAGGGTGCTGATCTGGTCAAAATCCTCTTTGCTCAAAAGCGCACCGCTCATGGCCCGTACCTTCGTCGTCAGACCGCTGTAACGAAATAAACTCATCTGCTCACATCCTTAATCATGGACTGCAGAATTTCATCCGAAATCCTGTCGTGCTCTGTATCATACTTGTGCTGCATTCCGGCAAGCTGTTTTTTCGTTTCCTCCCGGAGTTTTTCCAGCGCGGCTGCCTTCTCGTGCTCCATGTTTGCTTCCAGTTCTTCGGTCTTCTGTTCTGTCTTTAACTCCAGCATACTGTCAAACTGTTTTTTCTTTTCTTCCATCTGAGCAGCGAGTTCCTTTTTCTGTGCATCCACCGCATCCTGCATCTGCTGAGCGGCGTCTTCCACAGCCACAAGCCTGTTTAAGACTTCTTCAATGGACTGCCCCATGTTCACATGCCTCCTTTTCTACTGTTTTGAGCATGTACGTTATAAATGCTTTTCAATTTGCTCCGTGCGTATTATACTAGATTTACCTTTTTTTTAAAAATATAAATCTGATATGTGTGTAATATCAAAAACGTATCACAGAATTGCTTTTATGTCTGCTTTTGAATAAAATCTGTGATTTTTTTCACGATCCCAGGAGGATTTTCCATGTCTGCAAGCTTTGATTACTACAGGACCTTTTATTATGTTGCCAAATATAAAAACTTCACGCGTGCTGCTACCATGCTGCTTTCCAGCCAGCCGTCCGTGACCCGGAGCATCCAGAACCTAGAAAGCGAGCTGGGCTGCCGCCTTTTTATCCGTTCCCGTCACGGCGTCACCCTGACTCCGGAGGGCGAGATGCTTTACCGATATGTTGCTCCCGCCTGTGAACGCATCCTGCGAGGCGAAGAGGAGCTCGGCCTTTCCCTCGGCCTGCACGGTGGAGCAGTCAGCGTCGGAGCAACCGAAACCGCTCTCCACTGTCTGCTGTTGGATCGGCTGGCACTGTTCCAGAAGGAGCATCCGGATGTCAAAATACGCATCAGTAACGGAACCACTGCCCACGTGCTTTCCGATTTAAAGGAAGGGCGAACCGACGTCGCTGTTGTTCCAACCCCTCTGCAGATTGAAAAGCCTTACAGCACAGTCCGGCTCCGTCCCGTTCGCAGCATTTTAGTCGGCGGCCCTCGTTTTTCCGCCCTCAGGGATAAGCCCATCTCCCTGCAGGAGCTGATACAGTATCCTCTCGCCGGTCTGACAGAGGCAACCATGTCCCATCAGTTTTATGAGAACTTCTTTGCCGCCCACGGACTTCCCCTCAACTACGATATCGAGCTTGCCAGCGCCGACCTGCTGCTGCCTGTTGTTGCCCATAATCTGGGGCTTGCGTTTATGCCGGAGGATCTGGCAGCGCAGGCACTTTCCGAAAAACGCATTATTTCGATTCCCCTTACAGAGGAAATTCCGAGCCGCTACATCTGTCTCGTGCGGGATCCCAGCCGTCCTCTCGGCGCTGCCACACGCTGCCTGATCGACATGCTGCTGGCAGATCGGATCGGGTGAGAAAGCATAAGCTGCAGACCGGTTGGGGATAGTTCCTGACGTATCGTCCCCGACCAGGCAGCGTAACCCGAAGCCTGCGGCTATCTGTCCACTATAAAAGGGGAACAGTCCGTTTCTGGCGCAACTTGTGCCAAACGCTGTTCCCCTTTGAACATTTTTATTCAATTAGATCTGATTTTCCGAAGGAAAGAATCGGGGTAACTGTGAGGGTACGGAACAGTTACGAATCAGGAATATAAGAGATGATCCTGCCGTTCCAGACAGTCAATCATGCGTGCGATAAACTCCGCGTTTGTCGGACGGTTTCCGCTTTCCCTGTCGTATCCAAACACCATGCGCTGCTGCCTGACATCTCCCTTTTCCCAGCTCGTATGAATGGCATGCCGGATTGCATGCTCTACTCTGCCGGCGCACGTCCTGCATTCTTTTGCGATGGCTGGATATAGTCGTTTCGTTATGCCTTCCAGCTCTTCCCTGTCCTCAAGACCGATTCTCGCAGCTGCCTTCAAATAGACAACGCCCTTCAGATTCGCCTTAAACCCGAGCTTTGTCAACAAATCGCCTGCCCTGTTTTCTACGGTTTTTGTTTTCCTTTCCTTTTCCATAAAGGGAAACGCCCTTGAAACAATGATCTGAAAATCCTGTTCCCTGCAAAGCATTTCCGTCAGTTGAAGAAGTTCCTGGCTGCCGCATTCCTGCGTTGATAATAAGATGCTGTTCATGCAATCTCCCTTCTGTCCATGCTATGGACATCCTCAAAATCACGAGCCCTTCGGCTCAATCCCCATGCAGCTTTATTCGTCATACAAAACTGCATATCTCATTATATAGAACTTTTTCCCCTCCGAAAAGAATTTGAAATACATCATTTTGCAATCTCCTGTCGACTTCAGGTGTATTTTGCGTCCCTTTTTTAGGTTTTTAGCACGATCTTAACATCATACACCAGTTCACCTGTCCTTTCCTGCAGTCTGATTTCCTGCTTGAACAGTGCCTGCTTGTATGTTACAATAAAAGATAATTGACGCATTATAATGTTTTACCGAAAGTACAAGATCAGAGAAAGGAATCCTGTTTCATGAAAAAAGCCTTTATCATCGGCGCGGGCCCTGCCGGCCTTACCGCGGCATACGAACTGTTAAAGCAGTCCGATGAGTACGAAGTAACTGTATTTGAAGAGAGTTTTCATATGGGCGGTATTTCCAAGACCGTCAACTATAAAGGAAACCGTATGGATATGGGCGGTCACCGCTTTTTCTCCAAGGTTCCGGAAGTAAATGCATGGTGGGAACAGATGCTTCCCATGCAGGGGGCTCCCGCAGCGGACGATATCATGCTGCAGCGCGACGTTCTGCTGGAAAAGGGCGGTCCTGATCCCCAGAAAGAAGACCGCGTTATGCTAAACCGTAACCGCGTGTCCCGTATTTATTTTGACCAGAAATTCTACGATTACCCGATTCAGTTAAAGCCTGAGCTTTTCATGAACATGGGTTTTCTCCAGACGATGCAGGTCGGCTTCAGCTATCTCGCGAGCCTGATCCACAAACGCCCGGAAAACTCCCTCGAGGATTTCTATATTAACCGTTTCGGCAAAAAGCTCTATTCCATGTTCTTTGAACACTACACCGAGAACCTCTGGGGACGTCATCCCAGGGATATCGATCCCAGCTGGGGTGCACAGCGCGTAAAGGGACTTTCCATTATTGCGATTTTAAAAGACATCCTCTGGAAAATCGTACCGACCAAAAAAGCTCATCAGGTAGAAACCTCCCTGATCGAATCCTTCCGCTATCCCAAGCTCGGTCCCGGCGAGCTGTGGGACGTAACCGCTTCCGAAATCGAAAAGCTGGGCGGTAAAATCTTAAAGGGCTGCAAGGTTGTCGGTCTGGAAAAAGATGCAAACGACCACATCGTCGCTCTGACCTACGAGCAGGATGGCAAGAAGATCCGCGAAGAAGCTGACGTCTTCATTTCCTCCATGCCGATCCGCGATCTCGTCGGCGGTATGAACGACGTTCCGGAAAAAGAAGCCAAAATTGCGGCAGGACTTCCTTACCGTGATTACCGCACACTGGGTGTTCTGGTGCGCAAGCTCAATCTGAAAAACAAGACCAAGATCAAAACCGTCGGCAACATCGTTCCGGACAACTGGGTTTATGTCCATGACCGCAACGTACAGCTCGGCCGTTTCCAGATTTACAACAACTGGTCGCCTTACATGGTTGTCGATCTCGAGCATACCGTATGGATCGGTCTGGAATACTTCTGTAACGAAGGCGATAAGCTCTGGAATATGTCCGATCAGGAGTTTTCTGACTTTGCTGTGGACGAGATCATCAAAATGGGCATGATCGACAGCAAGGATGACGTGCTTGATACGCATTCCGAATCTGTTAAAAAAGCTTATCCCGCTTACTTCGACACCTACGAGGAAATCGACACTCTGATCCACTGGCTCAACGGCATCGACAACCTCTACTGTGTCGGCAGAAACGGTCAGCACCGCTACAACAACATCGACCATTCGATGTGCACCTCTTTCGAGGTCGTACACAACATCGTAAACGGTATCCGCGACCGCTCCAACATCTGGAACGTCAATACGGAAAAAGAATATCACGAAGCGAAAAACTGAGACAGAAACGAACAATAGAATGCACGCTCTGCGAGCATTCTATTGTCATGAATTACACGGCGAAAGAGAACCAGGCGCAAAGCGGTTTTCTTTCGCCGTTTCTGCGTCCTGCTAAAACCAAAACAGGCTGCAGCCTTTCTGACATAGTTTCCTGTCAGAGGCTGCAGCCTGTTTTTTCTTTTTAATTTCAGTGCAGTTCGTCCGTGTCATCCGCAAAGCTGCATCTTCGATGCGCTCTGCTGCTGCGCAGCTGCTTTTACGCATGAACCGACGTTTATTTCGCGTATTTGCCGTATCCTGCTTCTTTCATTGCTTCTTTCGCAATGTCCGTGCGCAGCTTCGTGTCAATAAAGTCACAGTGTTTACAGAACTCCCAGTTCTGTCTGCCGTCCTTTACTGCAGTACGCAGCCGTTTGTACAGGGCACTGTTCCATGCGTCCTTCAACGCGATATTGTTCAGGTTACCGAAATCCGTCACTTCAAAGTTATCACAGCAACAGATACCCAGCTTGCCGTTGGGCGTGATCCACATATCGGTAAACGGCATCAGGCAGGTTTCTTTGATAATCTTGCTGGTCGCCTTTTTGTTCGGTGCGCTGCCTGCACGGTTGGTCAGGACTTCTTTCAGATAGCGCATCTGAATCAGGATATCAACATCCTTGAATTCATCCGGATGCGCATTGACATAATCGTAGATCTCCTGAATGTTGTCATGCAGCTTCATGTCCAGACAGTAGTTATTGATAATCAGCTGGTTGACATACGGAATGATCGATTTTACCTTATCGATGTCAAGGATCAGTCCGTTCGTGGACATAAAGATAAAGCAGTCCGGCAGCTGTTTTCTTGCGTATTTATGGAACTCTACGATTCTGGTATCCAGCCAGGGCTCATTGTTTCCGTACAGGGTCAGATGTCCCTTGTAGTTCCAGTCCCTTAACTGATCGATAATGCTGTAGTAAAGCTCCTCCGACATGCGGGCATAGGGACGCTTTTCTGCATTTTTGTTCGCCGTACAGAACTCGCAGGTCGAGTTGCAGCGATTGATTGTCTCCAGGTTTACTACATGCGGATGCGGAATTTCCGGCGCATTCAGAAAATAGTCGATATAGTCCTGCTGTACCTTTCCTCTGGTCGTAAACTGAAGCTTCAGGTAAAGTTCAGATGCCAGTCTGGGAAAATATTTTCTCGCGTTCCATCCAAATTTTCCAGCATAATTGCTGATTCTGATCGGCATTTTACATGTCCCCCTTATCCTTATCTGTCAGCACCGCTCTCTGCGGTCATTACTCACAATCATATCATGTATCAAATACTTTGTCAAATTTCGTACAGGTAAATCGTATACGGCGCGCTTTCGTTCGAATAAATCCCCCGCAGTGTGAAGCCCAACTCTTCTGCATTATCCAGCTCATAACGGGAAAAAAGATATTTTCCGCCCATTTTTACAAACTGTTCACTGTCTAAATATAAATGGTGATCCGACAGCACCTGATTGCGGTAAGGATTGTAAATACTCTCGCCGCTCCCGGCAAACAGGTACGCCCGCGCGCCCCATTCCCCGTAATAGGTCTTCCATTGTGGCACTCTCTCATAGGCAGGCCAGATCAGCTTCGTAAATTCTTCCTTATAGCTCTGTGGGTAAAAGCCGAGATAGCCGTCCAGCGTGGAAATCCCGCTGTATTCCAGCACAGCGGTGTTCAATCCGTAGCCGGCCGCATATTCTCCATCATAATTGATATTCGCCTTGATCTCCTCCATCAGGTCGGTGCTGTAATATTCCCGGAAGTTCAACAGATTGACCTCTGTATGCTTCACTGCACGGTACGCCTGGTGATAACAGGTCCAGTAAAATTCATTGTAAACCGCAGGTGTGAGCAAAATTACCGCAGCTGCAATGCACGCTGCCAGATTTGCGATCCGTTTCCAGAAAAGCTTTCCGGTATCGTAGAGCGCTTTTAACGCCAGAAACAGCGCTGCATACCATAAAAACGGATTGAAAAATACGGTTCGATTGAACTGGAAACCTTTTAATGGAGGCAGAAGCGTTTCAAACAATCCCCGGAAGTCCCCCTGAAAGTACAATCCATACACCAGACAATTGAACACGATCAGCAAGAGCACCCACAAAAGCGCGCTGCTTTTGAACTTTTTCAGATTTTTCTTCTGAACTGCCGCCACCAGCTGCCAAACGAGTACAATTACGCACACCGGCAGCACGAAAACTGCATGGTCGGAAGCCGCATGGAACACCGGCGTCAAAAACGCTTCCCTGATCTGACCGAGTACCTCGGAAAAGTTCAAATTGCTCTCTACCATCGTTTCCCGTATCGTCTTGACATCCGAAAACAGCATCTGTCCAAACAGACGATATTCAAAGCAAACATAGCCAGCCGCCAGCACCGGCACAGCGACTGCCAGACGACCGCAGAATTTTTTGTCTCGAATCGACACAATCACAACCGCACACACCAGATACGCCAGCAGAAAAAATCCGAAGTAGGAAAAATACGATAAAAACGGGTAGACAAAAAGCAGTGCATACCACCATTTTCCCTCTTTCCGATAGATCCGCCGTAAAATAAACACTGCGAGCGGAATCGATGCAAACGCGATTCCGTATGCCGGGAACAGCGGCAGAAGTCCATAGCACAGCCCAGCCGCCCAGGCGATTCCCCGGTACCGCGGATACGCTTTCTGATAGACATCCTTTGCCAGCAACACAAAAGAGCCTGTCCCGATCAGGATTTTCAAAAAATACCCCGTCAGGTACGCCCAAAATACCGGCATAAATGTATACAAAATATTGTATAGGTTCCATTCGCTGCTCAGGCTGTCCCGGCTGATGCCGCCCAGCATCGGAACCGTCGCGCCGTGTGCAAACCAGCTGTTTGAGTGGCTCAGTACCTGAAAGTGCGCGACAAACAGATCGAGATTATCCTGCACTGTAAAATAGCTGTTCTCCCGAAAAATCAAAAATACCAGCAACTCTGCGCCGATACAGCCGCCTGCCAAAAACAGGTACCAACGGCGATCCAACCATCCTAAAAATCGTTTCATTCCAGTCTCCTAATTACAAATGCCGCCTTCGGCGTCGCTTGTTTTTCTTTCGTGCTCATTATATCACATCTTACCTTTCAGGTAAAACAATAGAATACGTGCTCTGCAAACATGCAATTGTCATGGACGATAGAATGTGCGCGGAGCATTTTTATCGTATGGAAACAAAGTTTCCTATACGATAAAAAAACTGCCACCCGGCAGTTTCCCGTCAGATGGCAGTTTTCTATCGGCACTGTTTTCACAGCAGACCGAAAATGTTCCATTATTTCATTTCGTTCATCGCTTTTACAGGTTCAAAGCTGCCCTTCGCGGAAATTATTCTCCGTCGTAAGGAACAACGCTGCCCTTATAGTTCTCGTTGATGAAGTCTTTGATCTCATCAGATTTCAGAATCTTTACCAGTGCCTGTACGCCTTCGTTGTTCTCGTTGCCTTCCTTAACTGCAACCACGTTTACATACTGCTGGATTGCTTCGGAATCAGCAGACTCCAGAGCAACTGCATCTGCACTGGTCAGTCCAGCCTCCATAGCGTAGTTGCCGTTGATAACACCGAAGTCAACATCTTCCAGAGTACGGGCTACCTGTTCCGCTGCAAGAGGAACGATCTTGATGTTGTGAGGATTCTCAACGATGTCATTCTCTGTTGCGGTGATACCAGCTTCGGGATCCAGCTTGATCAGGCCCTCTGCCTCCAGTAACAGCAGTGCTCTTGCACAGTTTGTCGTATCGTTGGGAACTGCGATTTCAGCGCCGTCTGTGATTGCAGCGAGGTCGCTCTGCTTGCCGGGATACAGACCAAGAGGCTCGTAATGGATCTTGCCTGCGATCGCAAGGTGCGTTCCTTTTTCTTCATTATAGCTATTTAAGTAATTCACGTGCTGGAAGTAGTTTGCATCTACATCGCCGCTCTCCACTACTTCGTTAGGCTGTACGTAATCGGTAAATTCTACGATTTCCAGGTCCCAGCCTTCTGCAGCCATCAGATCTTTTGCTGCCTCCAGGATTTCTGCATGAGGAACAGGAGTTGCTGCTACCGTAATGGTGCCTTTGGATTCCACTTCTGCTGCAGTCTCGGTGCTTTCTGCCTCGGTAGATTCTGCTTCTGCAGCTTCGGTGCTTTCAACAGCTGCTACAGTGCTCTCTGCTTCTGCAGCAGTATCTGTGCTGCTGCCGCAGCCTGCCAGCAGACCTGCGCTCAGTGCCAGTGTGCATGCCAGTGCCAGTACTTTTCTTTTCATAATATTCTCCTCTCTCGGCCGGATTTTCTGGTATCCGGAACCACTCTATGACTAAACAGAATATCCTGCTCCTCAATGGGTCAGTCTTCTGTCCAGTTTCTTGGATAAACGGCTGCCGACAATCTGAATAATCTGCATCAGAATAACAAGCAGTACAACCGTCGCCAGAAGGATTTTGGTATCCCATCTGGAATAGCCGTAACGGATCGCCACATCCCCTAAGCCGCCGCCGCCGATGGCACCGGACATTGCAGTATAGCCAAGCACAGTCCCCAGTGCAATCGTGGAACCGACGATCAGAGAAACTCTTGCCTCTCCGATCAGCACCTTAAAAACGATCTGCCAGATACTTGCACCCATACTCTGAGCCGCCTCAATCACACCCTTGTCCACCTCAAGAAGAGAAGACTCCACCAGACGGGCAATAAACGGTGCTGCTGCCAGTGTCAGTGAAATGATCGTTGCATTTGCACCATAGGATTTGCCTGTCACCAGACGTGCCAGCGGCGTTGCAAGCAGCATCAGAATCAGGAACGGAATGGATCTCGTAATATTTACGATAAAATCCAGGATCTTATACAGCACAGCCTTGGGCTTCAAGCCGCCCGGTGCGCATACAACCAGTAAAATTCCGATCGGGAGACCGATCACATATGCCATCAGGGTAGAGGCCAGCGTCATATAGACGGATGTGCCGGTAGCCTCGATCAGCATGCTAATTTCCTTGCTACTCAACATAATCCTTCAACTCCTCTACTGTAAGATTTTTTTCTCTCAGATACGCAATCATCTTGTCTGCGGTCTGATTTTCCTCCGGAAGCTGCAGAATCATCTGACCGGTTGCAATTCCGCCGATGTCCTGGGTATCCGCCATCAGAATATTGACACTCGCCCTGCATTCCAGAACCATGTTCGCAATCACAGGTTCGAAAGAAGAGTTCTTCGTAAATACGATGCGGATGCAGCGGCGGCTCTTCATAATCGCCACCTTCTGATCCCCCTGAAATACCAGCTTCTTTGCAGCTCTGGACTTGGGACTTGCAAAAACATCTGCCACTGTACCATTTTCTGCCAGCTCTCCTGCATCAATGATTGCCACATGGGTACAGATTTCCTGAACAACTTCCATGGAGTGTGTTATGATCACGATCGTAATGCCGTATTTTTCGTTAATATCCTTTAACAAAGCCAGAATTGACTTTGTCGTAGTAGGATCCAGGGCACTGGTCGCTTCATCACACAGCAGGATCGTCGGGTTCATTGCCAGCGCCCTTGCGATCGCTACTCGCTGCTTCTGTCCGCCGGACAGCTGTGCCGGATATGCTTTCTCTTTGTCGGAAAGCTCTACTACCTTTAAAAATTCCCTTGCCTTTTCCCGGGCTGTCTTTTTATCCACGCCCGCAATTTCCATCGGGAAGCATACATTATCCAGAACCGTCCGCTGCATCAGCAGATTAAAATTCTGAAAGATCATTGCAACATGCTTGCGCAGCTGTCGCAGCTGTTTTGCATCCAGGGTAGAAAGATCCTGTCCCTCCACATAAACAGTACCCTCTGTGGGCCGTTCCAGGAAGTTTAAGCATCGTACCAGCGTGCTTTTGCCTGCGCCGGACATACCGATGATGCCGTAAATATCACCCTTTGCAATGTCAAGACTGACATTTTTCAGTGCTTCCACCTTATTGTCTTTGACAGAAAACGTCTTACTGACGCCTGCAATCCGTATCATTGGTTCCACTTTTATCACTCTGCCTTCCCAGCATCCTCTCAGATGCCTGGTTTTTCAGGATTAGGTTCGGATTTCCGAACCATCACACATCAGCCTTTATCATATCACAAATCGTTTGGTTCTGTAAATATCCGATGCTGCCGAAACTGTGCATATATGCGCCGTTTCTTTAAACCTATTTGTTTGCTATGTTTATGTGTATAATAATCAGTCTCTCCTGTTTTGTCAACTATAAATTGCGGATTTTTTTACAGTTCACTCGTACCCAGCACCACCGCCATCGTACCGATCAGGATACAAAGATCCGCCAGATTGAATACCACGCCATCGATCGCTGCGATTCCTGTTTTCAGGCTGACATAATCCACGACATATTCCCGCATCACGCGGTCGTAGGTATTAGAAAAAGCGCCGCCCAGTAAAAGCGATAACCCGGCCTTCAAAAGCTTTTTCCCGCGCATTCCAAGCGTCAGCACAAACACCACCAGCACTGCCACCGTCAGAAGAACGGACAGCAATGTCACCAGCTTTCGTTTTTGTTCTCCGAAATTTAAAAATGCGCCCTTGTTGTGATAGCGCCGCAGAACCGCCTTTCCATCTAAAATTTCCTTCGGCGTATCCAGCACGTCGTATTCTTCTACGCAATTTTTCATTCCCTCATCAATCAAGAAGGATGCTGCAGCGATTCCTGCAAATTTGTAGTTATTCCGGATAATTTCCTGCAATTTCATCAAATGTCCTCCTCATGTCCAGTTGTCCGTAGCCCCATCTTCTGCTCGGGTATTCTTCCTGTGCCTGTTCCCGCGCACCGCGACTTAGAAACGTCTGGATTCCCCTTCCGGAAATCCTCGAGTAATTGTTCTCCGCAACGCACCACTGCATCAGCTGCGCACAGGCTCCTGCCGTAAGTGCAGCCGCCATAGAGCTGCCGCTGTAGGGGCCGTTTACCGTGCTGATCTCCACGCCCGGCGCCGCCAGATCCGGCTTGATCTCCCCGGTTCTGCCAAAGCCCCTGCCGCTGCGGTAATAAAAGCTTCCGTTTTCACTATTATAAAAAGTGACCGTCACCGCATCTGTCGTATAGGAGGGAACTGTGAGCGTCACATCCGGGTCTGGAACCAGAAAAAACAGCTCGCCGCTTCGAAACTGCTGCGGTGCAAGCCAAATATCAAAAATACTTTCCGGAAATACCCGTGCTCCACGGATTAAAAATGTCCAGACGCCAGGAGACGGTGCTGTAAAGCGGATCAGCATCAACTGATCTCCGGTATTGCGTTCGTTTGCAGTATCTGTAATCTGTATCCGCGTCTTTTCATAGACAAACGTGTATTCCACTGTGCTGCCCAGACCAAATTCCACCTCCGGCAGCTGCTCCCCGCCGGGTGATCGAACCGCAAGCCGGAACACTGACGGCTTACTTCCCCATAGCTCCGCCGTAAATCCTGTGACGCCTTCTCCGACCCGAAGCTCCACCTGCTGCTGATTTTCGGTCAATCTCCCCCGAAAATGGCCCGCCGTGTTTCCTTCATTTCCACCCCCGATCACCACCGCCTGTGAAACGCTGCGCGCGATCCTCTGCAAATACTCCGAAAACAACGAAACGCCGCTGTGGCTTCCAAAGGACGTCCCCAGCCCCAGGCAGATCACAATCGGACGGTACAGCGGGATCACAAACTGTTGCACATATTTCACAGCGAGCAGAATATCGTCTGTACTGTATGCCGTTTCTTTGTCCGCGATCCGATAATAATCCCGGAGATATTGTTTTGCCGGGCGAAGCTTGACTGCTACAATCTCGCAATCCGGCGCTGCACCGGTAAACAGGCTGCCCTCTTCCAGACGGCTTCCCGCCGCGACGCTCGCCACTGCGGTTCCATGTCCAATTTCATCTTTTTCCGGCACCAGGCTGTGCGGATCTTCCAGCTCCAACGCCCGGTCGATCTGTTCCCGGACGTATTCCGTTCCATATAAAAAACCCTCCGGCGACTGTCCGCTCTGATCTGTCTGATCCCAAATCGCCAGAATCCTGCTGCTGCCATCAGAATAGCGAAATACCGGGTTTTCATAAGAAATCCCGGTATCGATAAACGCCATCACTACCCTGCGCCCCGTCAACTCCAGCGGGGGCCGCTGCTGTGCCAGAATCCCGGAGCCCTCCAACGGTTCTGTCCGAAACGTCCGACTTCCCGCCGCTGGAAACGCACCGAGGCAAAACAGCTGTGGAAGGTAGCGATACAGGTAATTGACCGGAGAAAGCGGCAGCACCGCAGACCGATCCAGATAATAAATTCCCAGAGTTCCATCCACCTGCTGATAGCAGAAGGCTTCGTCCTCCTGATCTGCTTCCTCCGGCACATAGTCCAGCAAAATACTCATATAATCTTCAGAAAGAATTTTTTCCCGACAGTTCATCTGTCTCCTTTGGACACAGATTTTTCCCCCTGTGCCCTGCGGATTTTATATCAGCATATGCGCAGTATTGCTGATATGTTCCTGTAGTATTCCGTTGAACTCTCAGCTTTCGAACATTTTCTTCGTGCAGTTCAAAGTTCAAGCTTCTTTCGTTTCCGCCGCTGCGATCTGTTTCATCTGATCCCGCTCTTCCAGCGAATAACCGTTACTGCGGATATCAATCAGCGGTCCACCGGTTCCCCGGATATAATCTCCGGTAATCGTCACGCGTCCGATATTGTCATCCTTCGGAATTTCATACATGATATCCAACATAAATTCTTCAATAATCGAACGAAGCGCACGAGCACCGGTATCTTTTTCCATCGCCTTGTCTGCAATCGCTTCCAGTGCATCGTCGGTGAACTCCAGCTTCACCTCGTCCAGCTCCAGAAGCTTCTGATACTGTTTCAAAATCGCGTTTTTCGGCTCTTTCAAAATCCGTACCAGCATATCCCGGTTCAAGCCCTCCAGCGTGCAGATCACAGGGAGACGGCCCAAGAACTCCGGAATCATGCCGAATGTCCGCAGATCTTCCACTTTTACCATGGAAAGGATATCCTTTTCCTTATCCCAGCGATCCTTTAACTCCGCATCAAAGCCGATCGAGGTCTTTTTGCGCAGCCGCTGTTTGATAATCTCTTCCAGATCCGGGAACGCGCCGCCGCAGATAAAGAGAATATTTCTCGTATTGACTGTTGTGAGCGGAACCATCGCGTTTTTGCTGTTCGCACCGACCGGAACCTCCACGTCTGCTCCCTCCAACAGCTTCAGCATGCCCTGCTGCACCGATTCCCCGGAGACATCCCGGGAAGTCGTGTTGTGCTTGCGTGCGATTTTATCGATCTCATCAATAAAGATGATGCCCTGCTCCGCCTTATCCACATCGTTGTCCGCTGCAGCGAGAAGCTTGCTCACAACGCTTTCGATGTCGTCACCAATATACCCCGCCTCTGTCAGGGAGGTTGCATCCGCAATCGCCAGCGGAACGTCCAGAAGCTTCGCCAGCGTCTTTACCAGATAGGTCTTACCACTGCCGGTAGGTCCGATCATCAGGATATTGGACTTTTCGATTTCAATCTCATCCATTGTGCCGGTGGCAACCCTCTTATAATGGTTGTAAACCGCTACGGAAATGACTTTTTTGGCATATTCCTGACCGATCACATACTGATCAAGCTGCTCTTTAATCTTATGTGGTGCGGGAATGGACTTTAAATCAATCAACGGCTTTGTGCCGGTTCCTTTTTTCTTGATCTTCTGTTTCTGCGGCATCCCGTCGTTCATGAAATCCGCAAGATTGATGAAGCTGATGTTCGGGAAGCCTCTTCTGTTGCCCGAGGATTCATCGGAGCCGTTTTTGGAATCGTCATCCCCATCGGATGCATCCACAATGTCAGCGGCAGTGTTGTCGGATGCGCTGTTTCCATCCTGTGCATCAGTTGTTTCTGCATCAGTTGTTTCTGCATCAGTTGTTTCTGCATCAGTTGTTTCTGCGTCGCTTTTTTCGTTTCCGCCGCCTGCAGATTTCTGTCCTGACGTTCCATTTGACTTTGTCGGATCTCCATACGGATTGAACGGATTATTCAACATGTTCATGAACATCGGATTATTCATCATCTGCTGATAATCGAACTGACTTACCGCATCCATCGTCTTGTGCATACAGTCGTCGCAGATACAGATGTTATTCGGCAGGTGGAACATTCTTCCCGCCTTGCTTTCCGGTCTGCGGCAAATATAACAAATATCTTCAAATTCTTTTTCATCCATAGTCGGTTACCTCATCTTCCGCTTTCTGCTATCAAAAGTATAATGCAGGATCGTTCCTGAGACAAGTAAACTTTCTCTAAACAACTGTCTCCTGTACAGAAATGGCTACTGTTCACACGCGCTATTCGCAAAACCGGGATGACTGCAGCTCTCGCCCAACCATCCCGGTTCCGTTCTTTATCTCTGTTTGCTTTCCTGTGCAGCCTTGCTCGCCGCATTGATCTGATCATAGGAAGAAAGCGTGACTGTCACGTTTTTCTGCTGATAACCGTTTGCTGAATTTACCATAATCGTAATTTCAACGCTCTCCCCAGCTTTATAATACTGCATCTGCTTCGTCAGCTCTTCCTGATTCTGAACGGTTACGCCGTCAAACGCCACCACAATGTTGCCGCGCACCAATCCGGCAGCTTCCGCACCGGTTCCGGAATAAACCTGCGCCACAAAAATTCCCTGCGGCATACTGAAGTTCTCGGACAAATCGCTCGTCACATTGATGCAGGAAATTCCAAGATATCCGCGCTCTTCCTCGGAATATTTCGTCCGCGTCTGGCGTTCCATCAGATCTTCAATAATCGGTCTTGCCGTCGAAATCGGAATCGCGTAACCCATTCCCTCGATTGACGAGCCGCCGATCTTATTGGAGTTAATTCCAATCACCTCGCCCCGCATGTTCAGCAGTGCGCCGCCGGAGTTACCGGGGTTGATTGCTGCATCCGTCTGAATCAGGGAAGTTCCTTCTTCGGAATTGCTGCTCTCTATCTTACGGTTCAGTGCACTGATAACGCCTGTCGTCACAGACTGTCCATAGCCCAGTGCATTACCGATCGCAATGGCCGGTTCACCGATTTTCAGGCTGTCCGAATCTCCCATCCTTGCAATGCAGATTTCCTGTTTTGTGCTGTCTGCAATGGTATCCAGTTTTACTGCAACGACTGCAAGATCTGCGGAAGCATCGGTACCCTTTACCTGCGCTTCTACGGTTTCCCCGTCGATAAACTGAACATACAGCTGCTCTGTGCTGTCCACTACATGATTGTTGGTAACGATCAAAAGCTCCTGCTCGTTTTCTCCAATGATAATCCCGGAACCGCTTGCCGTCTCATCCTGGGAATAAGTCTGTCCCCAGAAATCCTGTACCGTCTGTGTAAAATTATTCGTAATCGAAACGCACGCCGGCATTACCGCTTCTACGACCTGCGTTACATCCGTTACAACTGCAGATGCGCTCTGCTGCTGTGCAATTTCCGATGCTGCAGCAACCTGTCCGTCTCCCGCTGTTGTATCCTCTGTCAGGGATGAATCTCCGGATCGTCCTGCTTCAGAGCGTTCGGGACTGTCTGTTGCTGCATGATTTCCGTCATCTTCCTGATTTTTTGCATCATCTCCTGCATCTGGAGCTACCTCTAAAACGCCGACCGACGCGGAATCCAGCTGATTTGCCGATCGGATCGAATAAACTCCGATCAAGCCGATTCCAATGCAGACGCAAACAAAGATGACGACAAGTGCGCTAACAGCAATCCATTTGCCCGCAGAATCTCTTTTTTTGGGCGCAGGCGTCTGCTGTACGCCTGGCTGATAGCCATATTTCTGTTTTGAATCATCGCCCCGGTATCTGTCGTTGTAATAATTTTGATATTCGTAGCGGCTGCGCGAGGGCTGCGCGCCCTGTTCAGCGTCCGATGCGCTATTGAATGTGTCCTGCGTGTTGTCGGATGTGTCCTGCGTGTTGTCGGATGTGTCCTGCGTGTTGTCGGATGCGTTCTGTGCGTTATCCGCCGCACCCGTGCTTCCACTGCTATATGCCGATGTGTCATCGGACACGCCACTGTACGCCGACATATCCGACGCATCCGTTTTCTGTGCACTGTCCGTGTATTCCTGTTCGCCGCTCTCCGGCGCTGTGTCGTCCATATGCTCCTGTCCGGTTGTTTCTTCCGGGTCGTATCCGTAACCCATGTTGTGACCTCTTTTCTCATTCGCTGCCGTATCCGGTGCGTCTGCTTGCTCTGCAGACAGTATACCGAATAGTTGTGTCCATTCTGTGAAAAAAGCCGCTTCCGGAGTTTTTCGGAAACGACTTTTTATGTCTTATTCTTTCTCCTGCTTCCAGTAGCCTTTCTGCAAACTGCAGAAGCGAACCAGCCCAGGCGGAAGCTTCTGGTATTTTTTACCAAAACGGTAGCCCAGCCATTTCATGCCGCTCTGCCAGATCAGCTTCGGCAAAAGCCACGGTGCGGTTTTTGCAAGATAAACAGCGGTCTTTTTGACCAGCTTCATGCCCTCGCCCTCCGGCGGCACACCGTCAAACACAGCCGGGTACTGCACATGGGATACACCGAGGTCAAAGTTTCTTGTAAACTGCTGCCAGCCGGAATAATTGTGGGAATGAATCACCTTCGCATCCGCTGCATAGGCGATCGCATAGCCCGCCTGAATCACTCCGGCAGCATAAATCATATCCTCGTTAAAAATCGTATGATTCACGAATCCGCCCAGCTGTTTAAAAATATGGCGCTTATAGGCGGCGCAGACGTTCGAGCAAAAATACGTCTTGATTCCGAGCCTCAAAAGATCCGCCTTTGTTTTGACCGACGGCTGCTCCGGGTAATTGAACTGCCTCGTATAGCGTTCCATTCGGCTGCAATTTTCTTCCGGAAGCTGTCTTGCATAGGCGGCTGCGATTTTTTCATCGGAAAACAATGCCTTACACAGCTCCTGCGTCAGATATGCATCCGCCGGAAGCGCATCCTGCGTCATGCAGACAAACACTTCCGCATCCGAATTGGAAACAGCAAGGTTCCTCGTTTTTCCATGATCGAACTCGTCCTGAGAGATATGGAACAGCATCGCTTTTGGATGCTCTTTTAAAAATGTGTCACAATCCATCAGCGCTTCGAACGCTTTTTTTTCGGTATTTACAATTACAATCCGGTTCACCGCAAGCACCTGCTTCTCCAGCTGCTCCATCAGCGCCAGAAAACGTGCCTTCGGATGAAACGTCGGAATGATAACATCAATTTTTACAGAATCCATATTTTACTTTTTTATATACTGGCTGGTGTCCGCCTGTACCTTCTGGCTGTACTGTTTTACCTGATCGGAAGGTTCGTACTCGGTTACGTCGAACAGCAGCTCATGGAGCTTGACAACGTTTGTTTCCAGATCCAGCGGGATGACACAGGAGCCCTTCTTGCCAACTGTGCCGGTTGTACGACTATCCTCGAACGGCACGCCGTCCTGTGCTACGATCTGATAGTTTGCAACGTCGGACAGGATAGAAGCCATTTCCGTCACGTCCAGATTGGTGTATACATTTTCCATCACCTTGTTCAGGATCGATACCAGAGTAGTCGGGCTCATGGTCTTTGCCTTATCCATACATGCCATCAGCACTTTCCGCTGACGCTCTGCACGGCCAAAGTCATCGCCAACATAGCGGATACGGCAATATGCGGTTGCCTGCAGACCGCTCAGTGTCTGCATACCGGAATGCGTAACCTTTACAATGTTTTCGTTCAGCGCATCATTTTCATTTTCTACGAACATACTTCGCTGATAGTTGTTCAGATGGTCGATTTCGTTATCGTGCACGTCAATGTCTATGCCGCCCAGCTCGTCGATGGTCTCGATCAGCGCATCAAAGCCCACTGTCACATATTCCGTGATATCCAGGTCGAAGTTCATATTCAGCATGTTGATGGCCTGCTCCGGACCGCCCTGGGCATATGCCGCATTCGCTTTATTGTAGCTGTCCGTTCCGAGATTTAAGTAGGTATCACGGTAAACGGAAACCAGCTTAACGTCTCCGGTGTCCTGATTGATAGACGCGATCATGACCGTGTCGGAACGGGAGCCCTTGCCGAGCTTGCCCTTTCTGGAATCCACGCCAAACAGTGCGATATTACGGTACCCTTTCATTTCCTTATTATTTTCTACCTGTGGATTTACCACAATATCTTCTTCATTGATCTTGATCTTGTCGATCTTCGTTACCATATTGACGCCGACAATCGCAATCAGTAAAACGATCAGCGCTACGATTTCCACTGCAAAGAAAATGATCCTTCTTCTCTGTTTTGCCTTACGCTTCTTCGCAGACATCTTTTTTCTGCTGCTGGAACTGCCACTTCTCTGCGGTGCTCTCTTAGAGCTATTTGTACCTGTTGACATGTTTTCCTCTCCTTGTGTTTTTTTCACGCATTCGAATCAATACGCGTTTTCGTTGATAAATCCTTTAAAAATAGTTAAAAACATGATTTTGAAATCAAAGCTCATGCTCCAGTTTTCAATATAATAAATGTCATACTCAATTCGTTTGCGAATCGACGTATCTCCCCGGTAGCCGTTGATCTGCGCCCAGCCGGTCAGCCCCGGACGAACCTGGTGCTTGATCATATAACGCGGAATCTCTTCCTTAAACTTCTCAACATACTGCGGGCGCTCCGGTCTGGGACCTACCAGACTCATATCCCCGATCAGGATATTGATCAACTGCGGCAGCTCGTCGATGCTGGTCTTGCGCAGAATCCGCCCAACCTTTGTGACACGGGGATCGTTTTTCGTCGTCCAGCCCTTCTTTTCTTCCTTAGTGTCCTGAACATACATTGTACGGAATTTGTACATTTTAAACGCATGATTGTGCTGTCCGATTCTTTCCTGGCTGAAAATAATCGGTCCCTTACTCGTCGCTCGGATCAAAATCGCTACGATCAAAAGAAGCGGCGATGTCACAATCAGCCCGCAAAGCGAACCCACAATATCCACGGCGCGCTTTGCAACCGCATTTAATGTGTTGCTCAGGGGGACGTAGCGAATATTGATGACCGGCAATCCGCCAAGATCCTCCGTATAAGGCTTACCCGGAATCAGGCTATTATAGTCCGGAATAAACTTCGTATGCACGCCGGATTTTTCACAGAGATTGACGATCTCTTCCAGACGGTCGTAGTCCTGCAGCGCAAGGGTCACAGCGATCTCATCCAGTTTGTTTTCCGGCAGGATAAAGGGCAGGTTATCGATGGAACCCAGCACCTTGACTCCCTTGTAAACCGCGCCTCTCGGCACATTATCGTCCAGAATGCCCCGCACCATATAGCCCCACTGGGGATTGGCGATAATCCGGTCGATATAGGCTTCCGCCGCGCGAGAATACCCCACCAGCAAAATGTGTTTCAAATTATAACCGCGTTTGCGCATCAGATGCAGGATTCTACGGATCAGCGCACGCACCAGAATTCCTGAAATCGTATTGATGGTGGCAAATAATGCCAGCATGCCGCGGGAAAAATGCTGCAGCTCGCGGTCGATGGAGTTGGCAAGGTATAACCCCGCAAGAAACAGGACAATTCCGATCAGATTCGCCCTGATAATATTCAGTATTTCATTTTCCGGGCGTTGTACACGCTTCGGCGTATACAATTTGTTCCAGTAATAAAGGATCAGGTAACCGGGCACAACAAAATAAAGGGCGGAAAAATAAATGCCCATGTCCAGTACACCTATTTCTTTATCTGCAAAGCGGCTCCCGAACATCAGCCACCAGGCCAACAGATAGGAAGCTGCTGTAACCACGGCGTCTACAACAACATGAAGCCGGTTCAAATAACGTTGATTATCCTTTATCATTACGGCTCGTCCCCATATTCAAAGTGTAGTATACAATACCTTCCAACAAAGCACAAGGATTTTTACAAATCCCACAGGTGAACTGTAACACTTGTGTACGCCTACAGTCACCGCTTACACACGCCGAAACAGGTTGACCCACAGCTGTAGCTGCAAACTGCAATAATGCAGCAAATTTCGTCCTGTAAAGGGAACCTTATGGGCGCGTCCCGCTTTCGAAGCGGACAGGCAGATTCCCGCCCGGATTCCTTTTGCGTAAGTCGCCCCAAATCCTTTCTGGATAAAAAACAGCTGTTTCATCAAAAATCCCGCCAGCAAAAACGGCAGATTCAGGATCAGCTGCAGCAGCGGCATATTTTTATAGATCAGATAAATATTGTTTCTCGAAGAATGCGTCACCTTAAACGCATTGTACCGCGAACCGGTAGAACCGCTCCCCGCGTGATAGACGACTGCAGCCGGCTCTGTGACATTTTTCAGCCCGAAAATCTGCGCCCGGTATCCGATATCCACATCTTCCAGGTATGCAAAATGAAGCTCGTCAAACCCTCCGATCTGCTCCAGGTGTGCCCTGCGGTAGAGTGCCGCCCCTGCACAATTGGAAAAAACGCGCTTTGGCGCTGTGTAATTGGAAGAAGGCCTTCCTTTGCCAATCGCATACGCCCAGCCAAATGCCGAGTACAGACCCCCCGCCGTATCGACAAGCTCCGGTTCCTTCATCGAAAGCATCTTCGCCCCGACTGAAAAAATCTTCTCATCCGCTTCCATTGCCCTTTCCAGACGTTCCAGACAGAAACGGTCGGTTTTTGTGTCGTTATTTAAAAGAAAAACATAGGGTGTAGCAGCAGCTTCAATTCCGGTATTGACTGCCGTACAAAAACCCTTATTTTCCGAAAAACAGATCAGCTTCACCTGCGGAAAATGCTCCTGTATCCACGAAACACTTCCGTCCGTCGACCCGTTATCCACAACGATCACGGCGATTTCCACTGTGCTCTGAAGCAGGCTGTCCAGACAGTCCTGCAGAAAATGTTTTCCGTTATAGTTCGGTATTACCACGGTCGTCTTCATCCACCGATTTTGCTCCTCATGTTTCCTGTGTTTGCCGTCCGCGCGAGGGAGAGCCTCAGAGCGCGGATCGCCTGCCTGTGCAGCAACAAAGCCGCCTACCGCGGTGCGCTCTATCTGCGGCTTACGCCTGCGGATCCCATAAAATCCCATACCCTGCCGCTGTCGCTTCTTTACAAAATTCCATACTCTTTTGAAGGATCTTTTTTTCCTGCGCTGCCGTCGGAAGCCCCTGGCAGGCTTCTTTTAATTCCGCTATCGTCTGCGCGTAACGCTCCTTTAATGCGCTGCAAACCTCCATGCTGCGCAGGTCTGCTGCCGGTGCGCTCTGCTGCAGCGCTGCACGGTGCATCGGTCCGGAATATCCTTTCCGAAGCCCTGCATACCGCATCGAACCGTCGTTTTCATACAGTCCGCTCACCAGGAAGCCTTTCGGATGCCGGATGCCAAAAACATCCCTGCCGCCCGGCAGAGGCTTTGCCCAAATCCCGATTTCCGGGCGCTGGCAAAATACACTGTCTTCATAGTCTTCCCGATAAAAGCCAAGATGTTTCAGCCCGCTCACTGTCGCCTTCCAGCCTTTTCGAAGACAATAATCTTCCAGCGCACGCTGCCCCGCCTCGTAAGCGTAGCGCTTGCTCTGCGGGTTCGACGCCGTAGACGCTTCATGGCAGCGCCAGTGGTACAGCACCTTCGGCACATGCACAAACTGTCCGCCTGCCGCATAAGCCCGCAGCATCAGATCGTAATCCTGCGCCCCGTCAAATCCGCTGCGCAGCTTTAATTCTTTCAAAAATGCCGTTTCGATCACCGTAAAATGACAGATATAATTGTTGGTCAAAAGCAATTCCCCGTCAAAATCCGGCTTGAAATTCGGCTCATAGAAGCGGCTCGCCGCTCCGTCGCATTTATCTTCATCGGAAAACAGCACAAGCTTTTGTTTTCCGCGCTTTTTTTCTTTTTCCAGACAATCCGCCATCTCCCAGAGCGCATTCGCAGTCAGCAGATCGTCGTGATCCAGCAGACCGACCACGTCTCCCGCCGCAAGTTCAATTCCTGCGTTCGTATTGGCGGAAATTCCTTTGTTTTCGGAAAGGGGGCTGAGCACGATGCTCTGATCCTTCCATTCTGCAAGATTTGATGCATCTGCCGCTTCCCGCAGGCAGATTCCGTTCTTTTTTGCCCAGGCCTGTACAGACTCTGCCGTGCCTCCCGCATCCGCTACAATCAGCTCCCAGTGCGGATACGACTGCCTCGACACGCTATTAAGCATCGCCTCCAGATGCTCTTTTTTCGTCCGGTATGCCGGAACGACGATACTGATGCGCAAGGAAGCAGAATGCTCCCGTTGGAACGAAAGTGTCTTTTCGTCCGGCTCCTGCCAGGTATAGACCTCCTGTTCCTGCCCAATCCGCTCCAACACCGCCCACACGGCATTTCTGATTCCGTTTTTCTGCAGATAATACCAGGTTTTTTTCAGATTGGATAGGGAAAAAACAGACATCCGTCGAACTCCTTTTCCTGCTACAGACGCCTGCGCGTGCCCAAGTGCCGGAAAACTCCGACACCGGGCACGCGCCGTGTCCTTTTGATTCGTGATATAAACCCTATGCCAGAGCGCATGCTGCATTTTTGCTGCAAAATACGCTGCTGGTGCTCCGGCTTTTTCTTTTACAGAATTGCCTTCAGGTCAGCGGTCAGCTTGTCAACCTTTGCCTGTGCATCTTCCAGGCTGGTTCCCTTTACGCCCATATAGAATTTAATCTTAGGCTCGGTTCCGGAAGGACGTGCACAGCACCAGGAATTGTTGGTCAGTTCAAAGTACAGAACGTTGGACTTGGGAAGTCCGGTCGGGCGAACCGCGCCGGTTGCCATATCTGTAACCTGATCCTTATCGTAGTCGCGCATCTCTACAACCTGCAGGTCGCCGAAATTCTTCGGAGGATTGCTGCGAAGCTTATCCATCATTGCGGAGATCTGGGCTGCGCCGTCGATTCCCTTCAGAGTAATAGCATACTGAGTTTCTTTGTAGTAGCCATATTTCTCATACAGCGCAAGCATCTGATCCCAGCAGGTCATGCCGTGCTTCTTGCACCATGCAGCGGTCTCGCACAGACACATTACTGCAACGATCGCGTCCTTATCTCTTGCATGGGTGCCTGCCAGACAGCCGTAGGACTCTTCCAGACCGAATACATAGTGGCCTTTCCCAGCCTGTTCCATCCATTTGATCTGCTCGCCGATATACTTAAAGCCGGTCAGAACTTCTCTTAATTCTACGTTATAATCTGCTGCAATCGCTGCTGCCATATTGGTCGTAACGATGGTGGATACCATAACAGGATCAACCGGCATCCGGTTGGTAGCGGTGCGCTCGCGCAGGATGTACTCTGCAATCAGCATGCCGGACATGTTGCCGGTGAAGGGCATGTACTCGCCGGTCTTGGAATCCTTTGCATAAATGCCGAGACGGTCTGCATCCGGGTCAGTAGCCAGAACGATGTCTGCGTCCACCTTCTTTGCAAGCTTTAATGCCAGGGTAAATGCCTTGGGATCTTCCGGATTCGGGTAATCCAGCGTCGTAAATGCAGGATCGGGACGTTCCTGTTCGGGAACAACATAAACGTGCTTGAAGCCCAGCTCAGCCAGAATTCTTCTGACGGGCTTGTTGCCGGTACCATGGAACGGTGTGTACACGATTTTCAGTTCATCCGCTACTTCTTTGATGATTTCGGGATGAATGATCTGTTTCTTTAACTCTTCCATGTAGGCAACGTCGATTTCTTCGCCGATGTACTGATACAGACCGGCTTCGATGGCATCGTCCTTGGACATGGTTTTTACCGTATGGAAATCGGTTACATGCTCTACCTCGTCGATGATCTCATGATCCCTGGGGGCAGTTACCTGTGCACCGTCCTCCCAGTAAACCTTGTAGCCGTTGTATTCCGGAGGATTGTGGCTCGCCGTTACAACGATACCGGAAATACAGCCTAAGGTACGCAGTGCAAAGGACAGCTCAGGTGTCGGACGGAGTTCATCGAATACATACGCCTTAATGCCGTTTGCAGCCATGCACAGTGCAGCCTCATCTGCAAATTCAGGAGAATAATAACGGCTGTCGTATGCAATTGCAACGCCCTTGTCAGCGCCGCCCTGCTTTAAAATGTAGTTTGCCAGACCCTGTGTTGCTTTTCTGACAGTATAAATATTCATCCGGTTGGTTCCGGCTCCGATCACACCGCGCAGACCGCCGGTACCAAACGCCAGATCCTTGTAAAAACGATCTTCAATCTCCGCCTGATTATCTGCAATTTTGCGGAGCTCTTCCTTGGTTCCTTCATCAAAGTAGGAATCCTCCAGCCAGAATTTGTACTGATCCATGTAATTCATCGCTTTTGCTACCTCCATCTTTTCCGATGCCTGCCGTCTCTTACGTCCCTACCTGTCAGTCATGCCTTGGCTGCAGTGCATCTTCTTTTAGTCAGTATACACTATTTTTTCAGACCCGTAAAGAAAAGTCAGACTTATCTAACGAAAAATTCGGGTTGAAATAAGGATCCCCGGCTTCCAGCTCGGCTTTCCATTTGTTGCGGAAGCGTTCGGACTCTTCGTTATACCGTTTTGCTTTTTCTCCCTGATCGTCTAATCCTCTCGAAATCGATTCGAAATGATACAGCTCGGCAAAGGGCGTAAAGACGTTCAGATAACCAGCCTTGCGCAGCTTCAAACAGAAGTCCACATCGTTTAATGAAATTTCAAAGCTCTCATCCAGACCGCCGACCTGCTCATAGAGCGATTTTTTCACCAACAGGCAGGCTCCGGTTACTGCCGTCATGTCCTGCGCATAGCACAGACGTCCCATGTATCCTAAATTTTCCCGCTTCTGGCGGTAATGCACATGTCCTGCCGTCCGATGCGCGCCAAGCCCGATCACGACGCCCGCATGCTGGATCGTTTTATCCCCATAGTAAAGCTTTCCGCCGACTGCGCCGACATCCGGGCGCTGCGCATACATCAGAAGCTCTTCCATCCAGTTGATCGTAATTACCTGGGTATCATTGTTTAACAACAGCACATAGTCTCCGGTCGCAAGAGAGACGCCGAAATTGTTGATTTTCGAATAATTAAATTTACCCTCGAAGGTCACCACGCGGATCTGCGGATTATTCTGCAGCTCGTCATAGTAGGAAAAAATCTCCTTCGTCTCGCTGTTGTTCTCCACTACAATGATCTCGTAATTTTCCCAGGTCGATTTTTCCACAATGGAGCTGATACAGCGGCGCAGGTCTTCCACATGATCCTTGTTTGGAATAATGATAGAAATCTTCGGTTCCCCGATAATTTCATAACTGATTTTAAAAATCGTCTCAAAGGCGCGAGTGCTCGTAATTGTAAAGTTTTTGAAGCCGTGTCTGCGCAAATGATCCGCAACCGCGCCTCTCGCTGCTTCGACCACGTAAGGCTTTGCCTCGATATTGCCCGCAACACTGCCTGCATGGGAGCGCCAATAATACAGAAGCTTTGGCACATGGACGATGTGCTTCGCATTGTCCGTCAGGCGCAGAATCATGTCATGATCCTGACTGCCGTCAAATTTTGTCCGAAACAGCTCCGTGCCATCCAACAGCTCTCTGGAAAATACGCTGAAATGACAAATATAGTTGTTCGCGCGCAGGTTGTCGATGGCATAATCCGGCTTGAAGTGCATCGTGATCATCTTGTTGATGTCCGGGCTCTTAAACGTCGCCTCATCACAGTAAATAAAGTCCGCATCCTTTTCGTTGATCGCCTTTACATATTCGTAAAGGGCGCAGGGATGCAGAATATCGTCGTGGTCAAACAGCCCGATAAACTCACCGGTTGCGAGCTTATAGCATTCGTTGGTATTGCCCGAAATGCCCTCGTTTTTGGCAAGCTTCTGATAAACGATTCTCGAATCCTGCGCCGCCAGCCTTTTGCAGTATTCGCCGACATAGGCGTGCGCATCGTCCGAACCGTCCGCCAGACACAGCTCCCAGTTTTTGTAGGTCTGCCACTGGACGGAGCCGATCATCTCGGTTAAAAAGCTTTCCGGCGTGTTCCACAACGGAACAAGAATACTGATCTTTGGCATCCGTTCAAAGACAGCCTCCTCCTGCTTCTGTCTTTCCTCTGCGGAGGGAAAGCTCCGGGTGCCGTAATGGGTCATCGCCTTCTTTTCCCAGGATTTATAGCGCACCTTTGCAATCACCCCCGACAGGCTGCCGCAATTTTTCAAACGGTCCTTCTGGCGGATCACAAAATGCATGCACTTTCTGGCAGGGCCGGACGCTTTCCAGATCGGATTGTTTTTGATGCGGTTCAATTTGAACTGCAGATCGTCCACCTGATCCTCCAGCTCAGCGACCCGGTTTGCCAGATAAACGGCTTTATAATGTTCTTTCTCGTAAGCGTCCTGATAGTCCTTTTTTTCTTCCATGATTTTATTATTTCCTCACTGTAAGCATTTCCGGACTGAAGCGGTAAAGCTTCTGCCGCGAACAGGTATCTTCCCACAAAAAGCCGATCAGATAGTCTCCCTCCGGCAGGCTGTCCCGATCGAAGGTCACGCACACGCCCGGCAGCTCGGTATGGACAATTCCGTGCAGATTTTCGTCGATATCTGGGCGGAACTGCCTCGTACAGGGAATCCTCCAGACCTCGCCCCGATCCTCAGGAATCGCTTCCGTACTGGAGCCGGGCGCAATATAGCCGGTCTCCACCTTCTTTAACAACAGGGAAAAATCGTACCGACAGTTGTCAACCTGCAGTGCCCACGTCCAGCCCTGGATCATCCAGTCGCCGGTTCCTGCTCCTGCAGTGCCCCTTTGCCAGCGTCCCATGTCCCCGGCGAACTCCACACCGATGCGCAGCACCTCGTTATGCCACTGCGGTTCCAGAACACCCTCGATCTTCTCAGGGGAAACTTTTTCCACTCTTTTGTCAAAATCATAACGGCAGCCCGTATAAAATTCCGCATCCAGCACATCCTTTACCAGATATCTGTGATAAAACGGGTCGGTTCCGTATAGGGACGGGTGCAGTTCATAGAGCAGATTCAGTTCCTGATGCAGGCGGCGCAGCTTTTCCGTGCTGTCGTCCGCACCGCGGCTTAAGGATTCATGATGCGTCAGCGTCACGTCGTTGCGTACCACGTTGTAATAGCCCATTTCATATACATGATAGCAGAATTCCACGTCGTTGAACGCGACACGCAGGTTCTCGGACAGTCCTTGCGCCTGATCGTAAATGCTTTTTTTCACCAGCAGGCAGGCTCCGGTTACACCCAGGACATCCATCGCCATGCGGTTGCGCCCGAAATAAAATTCCAGCGCATCGGAGCGGAACTGCAGCTTGTGTGCAGGTCCCAGATGAATGTTGGTGATGCCCGCGTGCTGAATGATCTCCGTGCCCGGATAAATCAGCTTTGCGCCCACCGCGCCGACGTGCGGCAGAACCGCCTTTTCCATCAGCTTTTCCAGCCAGTTGTCCTGCGTAATTTCGATATCATCATTCAATAACAGGATGTAATCGCCGGTCGCCAGGGACACGCCAAGGTTGCACATTTTGGAAAAATTGAACTCCATCGGTTCATAGTGATAAACGAACCGGAAATCCTCGTTCAACATATCGCGCATCCGTTCAATTCTTGCACGGTTTTGTTCATTGCTTCCGTTATCCACAACGATGATCTCAAAATCCCGGTAGTTTCCACTTTCCAGGACAGAATGAATGCAATTCGATAAAATATGGGGATGATCCTTGGTCGGGATGATGATTGAAACCTTCCCGGAGGGCGTAAGAGGCCAGCCTCTTCTTACATATGCCGCCTTTTTCAGATCATCATACGTCTCTTCCATACCCCAGACTTCGATTTTTTCATGATGAAACAGCACGCTGTCGATATGTGCAGTTCCATTCTCGATTTCCGTCAGGCGCAGCACCAGGTCATAAAGGTTGCGCAGCGGGTTCTCATCCGCCAGCCACGGACAGTTCTCCATCGCCTGTCTGCGCACCGCAAAGAATCCGCCGAAATAAAAGCAGGACATCAGCGTATCCGGCGACCAGTCCGGCTTCAGCCAGGGATTTTTGCGCTTACCGGCTTCGTCGATTTCATCTTCGTCCGCGTAGGCGATCACCGTTTCAGGATGGGCTTCAAACCAGCCAAGCACATGTGAAATGCCTCTCGTATCCGGGCTTGCGTCCGGCGCGTGGAAAATCAGGACGTCCGCGGGCGTTGCGCCGTTTCCATACCGCCGCACATCAAAATCCGCACGGCACTCATCGTAAGAAATCACCTCCGCGTGCTCTGCCCTGTGCTTTGCGCGCAGTGCCTCGTCCTCCTGGGCTTCCTTTTCCCGAATCCACTCGTCATAGGTGAGCGTCTGTTTCTGAATCTGCTCCTGATACCAGCGGTATCTTCTCTTTACCAGATTATCCTGAATTGTTTCTTTTATCTTTGAAACCAAAAACCTTTCCTCCTTGCCGCTGCCGCCAGGCGCGCCTGAATATCCTGCAGCATTTCCGCCGACAGCCATGCGATCTGTGCCCGGATGATCAGTGCTTCACCATCCGTCGCCTCGTTGTCCAGACAATCCAGCCGAACGCTGATGTTCGGATCTCCTGTTTCAAACAGTACCGTCGGAACATGGGACGGGGTATCTGCAAGCACCTGTCCGTTCGTCGACAGGCACTGATCCAGCTGTGCCCGTGTCAGCGCTTTTCCGCGCCATTCGATTCCATGAATCTGTACCAGACACGGCAGCTCCGCAGGATCTAAGCGAATCGCTTTTGTACCTGCTTTGCAGATGATCCTGGCGTTGATCAGATCGTCCGCCTCATATGCATCATATTGATAATAAGAATGCTCCGGTGTATATCCTGCGCCGAAGTCTTCAAATACCTGCACCTTTTTGCGGTCCGCCCGGGCGAAAAATTCCTGATACGGCACAGCACGGTTGCCGATCAGATGCCGAAGCTGCCCAAGAGCCGTCCGGCTCCGCCCGTCCTTTTCCTGCAGGACAAAGCGCTGGAACGCCAGCTCTTTTTCCGAAAGCTCATACATCTGCTCTTTGCCGATGCCGAGGGCTTCCAGATGCTTTTTCACAATCGGATGCTCCATCCGAACCGGATCCTCCTGACCATAGCAGTTCAATGCCCGGCTGATGATCTGCTGCGGCGTCAGCTTGTCTGTCGTCCACTCGTAATCGATCATCGTCCAGATATCACCCTGTACGCAGATATTCGGGAAGGTCAGGTCATAATCCTGCTTCGTCCCCTCCGCTTTCCACGCTGCGATTTTGCAGTAACGGTCAAACAGCTTATCAAAACCGGCTTCGTCATTGTTCTGTAAGCACTCATCCAGCAGCTCTTCCAATGTCCGGCTATTTTCGAGATATTCGATTTCCGCAAAGGGCAATCCATCCGGATTCCGTTTCAGCTCCAGACGGTTGACTGAGAGGGTGCTGCCTTTAAACCGTTCTGTGAAGACGCATTCATTCTCTGCCAGGGCTTCAATATGTGCCGCAGCAGCTGAGGTTGCCGGATATTTCCGGACAGTGTGTTTTCCGTCCTTTTCCAGAATATCCGTGCGGATGCTCAGATGCTCCGCTCTGTCGTTGGAAAAACGGCTGTATACAATATCCGTCATGGACCCTGTCATCACGAGGAACGAATTGCTGTACTGTCCAAACAGTCCCTCGCGGATGAGCATGTCGAACACCTTTTTTTCATCGAACAGCAGCATCCGGTCGCGGTCGAAATTTCGCAGGTTATTAGATAGTTCTCCGACTTTCGGCAGATACCGGTCGGAGTACAGTGTCGTCATAAATTTATAATCCGGATAAGGGTAGTAGAAATGATATTCCGTCTCACCGCATTCTTTCAGGATTTTTTCCAGACCGCTCCGGGAAAAGGTGCGAGCCGCACCGCCCTGAGGGTAATCCTCCAGGCCCGAAAAAAACGTGCCGACGTGGTCTTCCCGGCACCCCGCCCAATATTTTAAACCAAGTTTATTCTCTATCGCAATCACGATATGTCCATCGGATTTCACATGTTTTTTGATAATCCGGTAGAAATCGTGAAAGGGGGTTTTTCCACCGATATAGCTCTGCCCGTATTCGAACACGCCGATCAGACAGACAAAATCATAATCCGTCGGCAGATCCGGCTCGATGTCTGAAAAGTTGCCCACATGGATCGTCACGTTGTCACAGTCCTGATGGCGGTAAGCGTTGATCAAGCTGCGTTTTTTCGAAAGGTCGACGCAGGTTACGCTGCCTGCCTTCTGTGCGAGGCTTCCCGTAATCGCGCCGCAGCCGGAACCGATTTCCAGCACCTTCATGCTTTTGTCAACAGGCAGCCATCCGACGATATTTTCCCGCAGGTCGGAAAGGTGGTAAAGCACCTCCCAGCTCGCCGCTTTATAGATTTCCTGGGGATATTCCCGGGGTGGGATTGTTTTTACCAGCTCCAAAAGTGCATCCTCCGACGCTCCGTCGCAGTAAAAATCCTGTTCCGGATAATGGGAATAATCCAGCACAACATTCCCGATCTTCTCTGTCCTGCCTGTCTGCATACGTTAAATCTCCTTCACCTCAACCTGAGATTCCATATCAAAATAGCCCACCGTATCCTTGTCGGACACGACCGTAATATTCAGCACGTCATAAAGACGATGATACACTTTAAACGTATCTTTTTCATAGCCTGTCACACCCAGGGATATGAGATAGTCACCGCCCTGCAGGCGCATCTTCTGGCGGAATGTAATTTCCAGCACCTGACCCGCCTTTACGCTCTCCAGAAACGTCTTTTCAAACATCGTGTTCGTTCCCGTGATCTCCACGCCCTTGATGTTTTTGATGGAAAAAGCAAAGATCGGTGCCGGAAGATCCTGACCGATTTTCACCTTCATATGCATCGTGAATTCGTCGCCCTTTAAAATTGCGGTCGTCTGCACGTCGTTTTTGTCCGTAATGTAATATGAAACAATTTCCGCCTGCTTCGTGCCGTATTCCAGTGTCTCCGGGTTGACGCCCATGCGCGCCGCTTCCTGCTTCTTTTTCTGTTTGTCAAGGGCCGCCCGAACATCCCCGTCCGCCGTCAGGTCAGGTACATCCACGCCAGCCTTAGGCGTTTCGTACTGTCCCACCAGCACCTGCTTGTAGGCGTCGATCATGTCTTTGGGCGAGCCTTCTCCGAGCTTTACGCCCTGATTTAACAGAATCGCACGGTCGCAGTATTTGCTGATCGCGCTCAGATCGTGGCTGACGAACAGGATCGTCTTGCCTTTTTTCTTGAATTCCTCGAATTTTCGATAGCATTTTGCCTGGAAAAATACGTCGCCAACCGAAAGCGCCTCATCGACGATCAGGATTTCCGGGTCGATATTGATGGCAACTGCAAATGCCAGTCGTACAAACATACCGCTGGAATAGGTCTTTACCGGCTGGTACACATAGTCCCCGATATCCGCAAAATCCAGGATATCCTGCAGCTTTTCATCAATTTCTTTTTCAGAAAAACCGATCATCGTTCCATTCAGATAAATATTTTCGATGCCGTTGTATTCCATGTTAAAGCCTGCGCCCAGCTCCAGCAAGGCGGAAATTCTGCCGTTTACCTGCACAGTGCCGCTCGTCTCATGTAATACGCCGGTGATAATCTTTAAAATCGTCGATTTGCCGGAGCCGTTCGTGCCAATAATGCCGACAGTCTCTCCTTTATAAATGTCCAGACTGACATCCTTTAATGCGTAATGCGGCGTGGAAAGTTTCTTTTTTGTCAGTCCCAGGGATTCGATCAGACGGTCCCGGTTTCTGCGGTACAGCTTGTATACTTTGCTCACCCTGTCCACATGAATTGCCAGTTCTTTTTGTTCCATAACCAGTTTTCCTTTACATGATATCCGCAAAATGAATCTTGAGTTTCTTGAAAATCAGCGCACCAATGCCAAACAGCACCACCGTGATAATCCAGAAATAAACCGTGGAGTAAAAGTCTTCCCAGAACCACTGTTTTCCGTATACAGCGCTTCTGTAGCCCTCCACAATGTATACAAGCGGATTGATTTTCACGATCATCTGAAGCTTCATCGGAAAATCATTGATATTCCACAACACCGGAGTTGCCCACATACCGACCTGCAGAAAGATATTGACAATGGACTGCAGATCCCTGAAAAAGATAACAACCGAGCAGGTCGTATAACTAAGTGCCAGTACAAAAACGAACATGCAGAAGCTGTAATAAAATACCTGCAGTGTATACAGGCTCGGATAATAGCCGTTCAATGCTGCCACGATCAGTAAAACCAGCACGAAAAACGCATGAATAAATGTCGCTGCAATAATCTTGATAATCGGCAGGATACTGATTTTAAATACGACTTTTTTTACCAGGTAATTATATTCCAGCAGCGATACCATTGCGCTGGTCAGAGCTTCGGAAAAATAAAACCAGGGCACCAGTCCCGCTGTCAGAAACAGGATATACGGAACACCTTCTACGCCTCCGGAGGCATAACCAGTCCGGTTCGGGAAAATAATCACGAAAACAACCCAGTACATCGCAACTGTGATGACCGGCTGCACCATCGCCCAGAACGCCCCCATATAAGAGCCTGCGTAGCGCTTTTTGAAATCGCTCTTTGCCAGTTTCCAGATCAGCCTGCGGTTCTGGTATAATTCCACCGGCAGTACCGTGATCTTATCGTATAACCGGATAAAGGCAATGACCGCCGCCACGATCAGCACGCAGGCAATCACTTTTTTCAGCAGCTCATCCTGTGGATTGGCAAGGGGATTATGATAAACAAGGATAATAACGGCAAGAATCGCCATCACCGCAGTGAATATGGCGATTCCTGTTTTTTTATTCAGTCTCTTCATTTATTTCTGCTTTCTGTAAATTCGGCAAAAGAGCCCCACTTTTTATCTTTGTCAGACAAGGTCAGTTCCATTCCTTCCGGAATCGGCCATTCTACGCCGATCTGGGGATCGTTCCATGCCAGACCGCCTTCGTCGTTGGGATGATAGAAGTCTGTGCATTTATAGGCAAATTCCGCATAATCCGACAGCACTACAAAGCCGTGTGCGAAATTCTTGGGGATAAAGAACTGCTTTTTGTTCTCTTCGGAAAGCAGCACACCGTACCACTGACCATAGGTTTTGGAGCCGGGACGTAAGTCAACCGCAACGTCAAACACTTCGCCGCGAATCGCTCTCACCAGTTTGTCCTGGGGGTAATTGATCTGGAAATGAAGCCCCCGCAGAACGCCTTTTTTGGATGCGGACTGGTTGTCCTGTACGAAAACCTGATCGATGCCGGCTTCCTTGTAATCATTGTAGTTATAAGTCTCCATGAAGTAACCGCGGGCGTCGCCGAACACCTGGGGGGTGATCACCTTAAGACCTTCGATATGACATGTTTCTACTGAAATTTTTCCCATTTTTCTATTCTCCTGTTCCGTTTTTAAAGTCCGTTTGCGACCTCTACGAGATATTTGCCATAGTTGGTCTTCATCAGCGGCTCCGCAAGCTTTAAGAGCTGCTGTTTATCGATAAAACCTCTGCGGAACGCGATTTCCTCAATGCAGGAAATGTACATGCCCTGACGCTTCTGTACCGCTGCGACGAAATCCGCCGCATCCAGCAGTGCATCGTGGTTGCCGGTATCGAGCCATGCAAAGCCTCTGCCCAGCGTCTCCACCATCAGCGTCCCTCTGCGCAGATATTCGTTGTTGATCGAAGTGATTTCGATCTCACCTCTTGCAGACGGCTTTACGTTGCGGGCGATTTCCACAACGTCATTATCATAAAAATACAGTCCGGGAACTGCGTAGTTGCTCTTGGGATGCTCCGGCTTTTCCTCGATGGAAAGCGCTTTGCCGTTTTCATCGAATTCCACCACGCCGTATTCTCTGGGATCGCGGACAAAATAGCCGAAAATCGTCGCACCCTTTTCCCGCTCCGCTGCCTGACGCAGCACTCTGGAAAAGCTCTGTCCATAGAAAATATTGTCGCCCAGAACGAGGGCAACGCTGTCGTTTCCGATGAAATCCGCGCCGATCAAAAATGCATCCGCCAGTCCGCGGGGTGTCTCCTGAACCGCGTAGGACATCGAAAGCCCCAGCTGCTCTCCTGTACCGAACAGCTCTTTAAAAGCAGGCAGATCCCTGGGTGTGGAAATAATCAGAATCTCCCGGATGCCCGCCAGCATCAGTGTGGAGAGCGGATAATAAATCATCGGTTTGTCATAAACCGGCATAATCTGTTTGGATACCGCCTTGGTCAGCGGATAAAGGCGGGTTCCGGAGCCGCCTGCAAGAATGATACCTTTCATAGATTCCTCCATTCTTATGCGTTCATTCGCCTGTAGGAAAAACACTTTGCTTTACAGGATCGCTCCGGCAGCACTGTTCTACTGCCCGGCGGCACTGTTCTACCGCCGTGCGCTCCTGTCCAGATGCGCCAAAAGGGGAACGGTGTCGCGCGCCGTCCCCATTCTGGTATGCAAAGCCCTGTTTTTCCCGGACTGTCCGGCATTTTCCTCCCGACAATCCGGAAATTTCTCAGGCTTTGTACATTTCGTTATAATATTTCTGGTAGTCGCCGCTGGTTACGCGCTCCATCCAGTCTTCATGCTCGAAGTACCATGCAATGGTCTTTTTGATGCCTTCTTTGAACATCGTCTCCGGATACCAGCCGATCTCTTCCTTGATCTTGTCGGGAGCGATCGCGTATCTTCTGTCGTGTCCCTTACGGTCTGCTACATAGGTAATCAGATCCTTGCTGACAAGCGCCTTGCGCGGGTCGTCGTCTGCAAGCATCTCCTGCAGGGTCTCGATAATGATTTCGATGATCTGAATGTTCTGTTTTTCGTTATGACCACCTACATTGTAGGTTTCGAACAGTCTGCCCTGCTCCTGCACCATGTCGATGGCCTTTGCGTGGTCTTCGACATACAGCCAGTCGCGGACGTTCTTGCCGTCGCCGTATACCGGAAGCTTCTTGCCGTGCAGCGCATTGTTGATGATCAGTGGAATCAGCTTTTCCGGAAACTGATAAGGGCCGTAGTTATTAGAGCAGTTTGTGATATTTGCAGGGAAATGATAGGTATCCATATACGCTTTTACAAGCATATCAGATCCTGCCTTGCTGGCAGAATACGGGCTGTGGGGCGCATAGGGGGTTGTCTCATAGAAATAGCCGCCATCTTCGCTCAAAGAGCCGTATACTTCATCCGTCGAAACATGCAGGAATTTCTTGCCCGGCTTAAAGGTGCCGTCCGGAAGCTCCCACGCGTTCTTTGCGCAGTTTAACATCACAGCAGTACCCAGCACGTTGGTCTGTACGAATACCTCGGGATTTTTGATGCTTCTGTCTACATGGCTTTCCGCCGCAAAATGCACCACGCGGTCAATATCGTTTTCTGCAAAGATCTTTGCAATCGCTTCTTTATCGCAGATATTTGCTTTTACGAAGGTATAGTTATCGCGGTTTTCAATGTCTTTTAAGTTCTCGAGATTGCCCGCATAGGTCAGCGCATCCACATTGATGATGCGGATTTCGTTGTCATACTTGCGGAACATATAGTGAATGTAATTGGAACCGATAAACCCCGCTCCTCCGGTAACAAGATAGGTTCTCATGCCTCTTCTCCTTTTCGATTCTGCGCAAAAGGACGCAAAATCCCATAATCCTGATTTTTTTCCAGTGTACCATATTTTCCGTGTTTTTCCAACAGGAAAATACAGCTGATATCAGTAACCCATATAGCTTACGTTTAAGTCAACATTTCCTTTGATTCCTGCAATCGACCCTCTCGACGAATACTGCCACATCTCGTAACGTCCTCCATAGGTCGGTGCAGCGACATACTGTGCCAGCCAGATCTTGCAGCCGCCAAGGGCGCCTGTATTGATCTTTTCCGTCAGCCAGTTTTTATTCGCATATAGTCCCGGCGTGTAGCCGCTGTTACGGATCGTCTGGCAGAATGCGTTGATGACAGACGTTCGCGCCGCTTTGGAAATTCCGTCTGCGCGCCCATTCGCGCTCTCCACGTCAATATAGACAGGATAAGTGATTCTGTATTTTTTAATCAGGGAAAGCGTCATGGAGGCCTCTTCGACCGCTTCCACTTCATTCACCGCCTGGCTGAAGAAATAAATGCCGACCTTCAGACCTGCCGCCGTCGCGCCCTGAATATTGCTCTTAAACTTCTGATCCTCGACCAGCACGCCCGAAGCCGAGCCGCGATAGCCGCAGCGCAGGATGACATACTGCACACCGGAATTTTTGACTGCGTTCCAGTCGATATTGCCGTTGTGTTTGGAAATGTCAATTCCCATCACAGTTCCCATATTTAAGCTGCCGTCCCCATTGAACGTGTATTTCACGCCCTGGATCACCTGTTCGCCGGTAACGGCGGTCCCGTTTTTGTCATAGAAAAAGCGTTTTCCGTCGATCGTCTGCCATCCGGTATACCGATATTCCACATTCGCTTTTTTGCGGTAAAATTTGTCTTTGGTATAATAATCCGCCGTCGTTGCCTCACGGTAGGTATCCCCGTCCTTGCAGTACAGCTGGTTGCCGTTTTTATCTTTCAATAAGGTCTTTGTATCGCCGCGGTTTATCTTTTTCTCCGTCACCTTCACAGTGCTGATTCCGCTCTCTACGTTGCTGCCGTCCTGCGCGACCGCTTTGATCTTCGCTTCTCCGGCTTTTACGCCTTTTACCGTTCCCTTATCATCCACCGAGACAAACTCTTTTCCGGAAACGATTTCCCAGCGAACGGACTTGTTCGCTGCATTGTCCGGCGATACCGTTACAGAAAGGGAAACAGTCTGTCCGACCTCAACCGTTGCAGAGCCTGAGATCGTGATTTTCTTGACCTTTACCTCCTCCGGCTTGGTTTCCGGCGTTTTCGTCGGCTCTGTCGCTGCAGTGCTGCTTTCGGTTGCAGATTCGCTTTCCGAAGGCTTTGTACTTTCACTCTCGGACGGCTTCGTGCTCTCGCTTTCCGTCGGCTTGCTGCTTCCGGATTCCGATTCGCTCTCGGTCGGCTTTGTACCTTCACTTTCAGACGGCTTTGTGCTTTCGCTCTCGGAGGAAGATTCACTCTCGGTCGGCGGCGTGTTCTCGCTCTCCGCAGGGGATTCCTCCCTGGGCTGATCGAAAACGGCGATCTGCGTTTCCTTTGCAAAATATGCGTATTTTATCTCCGGCTCCAGAAGTCTTGCCTGGGCAGGCTCCGGGATATCGGACTTGCCGACCTCTTCATATTCCTGTCCGTTTCCTGCCGGTGTTTTGGTGGACGCAACCCATTCCACAGTATCCTGCAGAACCGATTCCACTGCCGGTGCAATCGCGGTATCCTCTTTCGCCACGTTGATCTCCGACTCCTTTTTGATCTCGTCCGTCACGTCGACCTTTTTATACTCAATCTTGTCCTTTACCGTCACTCGCCCGGAAATTCCGGCTGCTTTTCTGCCGCTGATTTCATCCGGTCCGGTCACGGTAACGACGTAATCGCCTGCTTTTAAGTCTTTTAAATAAATTATGCCGTCCTTGTCGTCATCCTTTGCGTTCTGGCTCGACGCGCCCTCCAGCTTTACGGTAAAGGGTTGATTTCCTATCAGCTTACCGGAGTTTTTGTCCGCGAATTTAATTTTCATATCCTTCTGCATCGAAGACAGCTTTAAAATAACGTCGACATTGGCTTCCAGATCCTTTTCCTCATATCCGGTTTCCGTCTCCGTCGTCTCTTCTTCAGAAGCCTCCTCCGAGGCGTTCTGCGCTGCGACAGCGACCGCCGACAGAACCTCTTCCCCGGACATCCCGATCGCTTCCAGATTTTTCCCGACTGCAGCCACCGCCTCCATCTGCTTATTCTGCTCGTTTCGTCCCAGATACATCGATGTCGTAAACGCTGCCGCTGCCAAAACCAGCACGCCCGTCAGAGCAATCGCGATATCCAGCGCCGCCATCGGCTCTTTTCTGGCAGACCGGTGTTTTCGGTTTCTGCCGGATGCTGCGGTCGATGCGGACCCAGAGCGCTTTACAGTGCGGTTCTGACTGCTTTTTTCATGAAAAGTCTGACTGCTTTTTCCGGCAGGCTTTTTCACGCGGCGCTTATTGCTGTGCGCTGCTGTTTTGCCGGATACCTCGTCCCAGTCATCGAGAAATTCTCCATCATCCCAGTTCGACTTTTTCCGCTCGGGAATACGTTCTGCGCGCTGCGCCTTTTTTTTCTGTTCTGATACGCTCTTTCTGTCTTTTATCCCATGGGGAGCCGCTTTTTTGGCACTTCCCGTTTTTTTCTTCTTATGCTGTTCCTCCACTGATTCCCTCCTGCCAGCTTTCCTGTCGAAAATTGTAAACGTTTTTTCGTTGTGTATTTTTTGTCTAAATGGCACAATATGTTTATCCGGACAAAGACTTTTGTCACCCAAAAGAAAGGAGTTACGCTTATGATGTACATCCATTATTGCCGTCACTGTAAACGAATCCACATGCTGAACGGGCACAAAAAATACTGTCCCGCCTGCCGCGGCCATTTAAATGAACTCAAAATTTCCTATCTGAAATATGTCAATCTCGCCCCGACAGACCGACGTGCTTTCCGCGACCGTCTGGGTGATCCGGCGGAGCTTGCCGCCTGCACTGCAGATGTGCGCCGCTCCTACGATTATGCAAAATGGCTGCAGCTGACCTCAAAGGTAGAACACAGCCATTCCCAGAACTATGCAGCATATTCCCACTAATTTGCGGGCAGTCAGCTTTTCATGAAAAAACACCGCACCGCAGACCGGAACCAATACATAGCCCAGCGAATCAATGACAGGGGCGTTGAAAAAATCCACGCCCCGAAGTCCCATAATACTGAAAAACACGGATCCGAACATCAAAATATAACCCGTGATCACCCACGGATTCAAATATTCCCGAATCCAGCTGTCATAATGGTGCAGGGCACCTTTTTTTAATAAAACCTGGGAAATCGCCGCCACAAGCACGGAGCCGATCAGAAAGAAGTAATGATAATCAATCATGATTTTCCTGCTCCTTTCCTCCGTTGATAATCAGCGTCCCGGCAAGCACCAGTCCGACGCCGATGAGTTTTTTCACCGTAATCTGCTCCCCGAACAGTAATACCGCCCACAAAAGTGACCACAAAAGCGCCATCGCCCGATTCGCATACGCCACAGACAGTTCCACCCGTTTGATGACCTGCTGCCAGCAAAGCGCGTAGATGCCCAGCACTCCGATTTCTGCTCCGTAAAGCAGCAAAAATGTCCATCCGTTTCCGCTCTCCGCGGACTGCGCCGCGATTTTGCTGATGACCGTGGAGCTGGTGTAGATCAGCACGACAAGCTGCAGGATGGCAAAATCCCGTAAATTCAGTTTCTTTTTCATATAAAAATTCCTTTTTGGTCGCGAAAGTGCACTCACGAACCCGCGCTAACGTGCTTTTCCGCCTGCCTAGGCAGGCTGTTCGTTCGTTACCGGCTCAAGAAAAACAAATACCGCCTCCGGCGTCGCTTGTTTTTCTTTTCGTCCTAGTATATCATCTTTCTCACGGATTAGGAAGCTTCAAGATTCTTAAATTATTTTGAATCTTTTGCCCCCTGTCTGGACAGTTTTTTACCTGAATGCTAAGATGAATGTATTGAAACAGCCGGTTTTCCCGGTCAGACCTGACAGTAAGGAGATTCTTTTTCATGAAAGAAAACAATTCTTTTACAGAAAATACCCACCCGAAAAAGCACCAGCGCAATACCCATTCCCATACAAAAAGCCGTAAAAGGAGGCGTCGTTCTTCCAGCTCCGGACGTCCGTCCGGACATGTGATTTTCGTCATCGTCTTTTCCATCATCCTCGTTGTAACGATTGTCCGACTGTTTCTCTGGAACCGCGGGCGTCAGTCTGATTATGACCCAAACGAAACGACTACAGAGTTCGATGTTGAGGTTATGGATTATCTCCAGCCTCTCGATCCGGAAATGCTCGAAGGGCATGAAGATGACGGAGTAACCACCGTTCTTGCACTCGGCAACGACCTTCTGTCCGATGATCGCTCCGATACCGGTCTGGCTGCCCTGATGGAAAAATCCGCAAATGCCACCATTTTAAACGCTGCGTTCCCCGGAAGCTCCATTTCCATGAAGCATCAGGAATTTGACAACAGCTATCCGCTGGATGGCCTCAGCCTTTACTGGGTTGCGGCCGCCCTGCTCAACCAGAATTTCGACCTGATGGACGTCATCGTCCCGCAGATGAATTCCGAGGCTGCTGCCCAGGCGCTCGACACGTTAAAGAGCGTTGACCTTTCCAAGGTGGACGACCTCGTGATCCTCTATGACCTCCAGGACTACAGGGACGACCGCACGGTTTACGACGAGGCAAACGATAAAAACCTGACAACTGTTTACGGCGCTTTAACCGCAACAATCAAGCTTTTCCAGGAGCAGTGCCCGCATATCCGCATTTACCTGCTCTCCCAGCCCTACGGCACCTTCACAGATGCAAACGGCAAAACCATCGACATCGACCGCGATGATCTCGGCAACGGCACGATGGTCGATTACCTCAACTGGGAAGTCGAAGCCTGCCGCAAAAACGGCGTATCCTTTATCGACAACTACTACGGTGCGATCACAATGGAGGATACCGACTGCCTGACGGACGGATATCATTTGAACCAAAAGGGTCGTGAAAAAATCGCAGAGCGGTTTGGGAAAGTATTTAAACAGTAAAATAATTTTGAATTGAAGATTGCATTAAAATAAAACCCGGGAGGCTGTGCACTTGAGATGCGTAGCTTCCCGGGTTGGTTGTTTTATGGTTTTATACTTTTAACTTGTCCGGCATCTGATCATGCCGTTGTCCGATATGCCGTCCGGCGCTGTGTTCATCCACGCTCTGTCTTCTGATAAAACGCGATCATCAGCGGCATCGTATAAATGATCGGGAACGCGTATCTTGGCTGCCCCTGAATCTGAGGTGCCAGTAATACAAACAGGAAAGAAATCAGCGCAGGAAGCATCACAACGAATGCTTTTTTATTTTTCTCCAGCCTGACAAAATGCAATAATACAAACATCAGAATTACATAAAAAGCCACATTGCTGAACATTCCGATCACCGGCGCTGTCGTCAGCAGGCTGTATAGTTTCACTGCAATATTCGACACGCCTTCCATTTTTTCAGGGATTTGGAAATTCAGCCAGCTGTAATACTCTTTATCATATTCCAAGTCAGAACCAACCAGGCAATTCTTATTGTAAACCACGTTATCCGCATAAGGCGCAAATACATAATAATTCTGATTCCACGTTGCTTCCACATAGCATAGCGGATGCCTAAAAAACTCTTTCATCCACACTTTGAAATATGCCACAAGATCCCCCGTCGAACCGGAACGATAGGTTGTTTTTACCGGATCAGCGGTCATCGGCTCATAGATTTCCGCCAGAGAATCATAATCCAAAACCTTTGCAATAACCTCGCGCTCTTCACCCGGTATCTCATCCCCGTATTCTTTTACATAGCGCGCTGTCTGCTGAAACGGCAGCGAAAACATTTCCTTCGGAGAATCCTTTTCCACATGATAAACCTGTGTAATAATTCCTTCCACTGCAAATACCAGAAGAAACGGCAGGATGACAATAGCCACTTTTCTCCCTATAACTCTCCGTGTCCGCTTTTTCTTCCAAAACATTTGTACACAGATGACAACTGTCACAACCAGATACAGATAAATTCCGTTTTTCCGACATAAAATCATCAGCGCTGCTGCCACAATCCAAAGTACATTTTGGACAGCCTGATTCCAAAATTGCTCTTCCTCCAGCATCCATTCTGCCATCAGACAAGCCAGCAACACTAAAAAAGCAGTATAGAGATAATCTTTGATCGGAAATGCAGCATATCCTGTAAAATACGGTGCAATACAATAAACCGCAAAAGTCAGCGTTCTAAGCCAGACAGCTGTATTCCAGCGCTTCATCAGTTCCAGTGTCCATGCAAGAACAGCAGACATAATCAGGGACTGCATCAGTACAAACAAAAACAAACCGACATTCGGACTTCCGAGTTTTACGGCAAGTCGAATAAAACTACCAAATAGCCAGGTATGGAAAATCGGCTGAGCTGTCGTATATGTTTCAAATCCATAATAATATCGCAGCTGTGCCCAGTTATCATAGCTCATAGCACCAGGATATCTTAAAATCAGATGAATAAACCACACAAACACCAGGATGCCCCAGGTCATCCAAAACGAATATTTCTGATACGCTGTTCCCCATTTTCCAGTTTTCTCTGTAGCGGTTCCTACATTCTCATTTTTTTGCCGCAATATGCAATGCACCCCTTCGATCGCATACAGATAAAAGAAATACATCCCCAGAAGTAATACAACACTGCGCAGCCTGTTGATCTGAAATGAATACAAAAGCGAAAGATTTCCACCGTACCAGTATGCCATACCTCCTGTATACATCATTGCCAGAAAAGCTGCCAAACCAATATGTTTTTTCGGCGGAAGCGTTTGTTCTTTCCGTGAAATCCATATATATCCGACAAACAATGCTGCTGTTAATACTGTCAGGAAAAATCCCTTTGTACTAATTCCAGATTCAATCTGAGCAAACAGTGCATAAAACTTTGCCAAAAGAACATTGTTGATTCCATCGATTTCATCATCTGCTACTCCAAGTTCTGTATTTAACGCAAGCGCTGTCAAAAATGCCTGCAGAAATAGCCATTCTTTGCTAAAACGACAGATTTTTCGTTTGCACCTGCCGTCCGTCGATTTCATTTTTTATTTTCCTCCTGCTCTTTCTTCTTCACAATCTCCACCGCTTCATTCCGATACAGCTCATATGCTTCAATATCCGCGATTTTCGTCAGTCCGTTTTTTTGCGGATCGCCGGTATACGGAACACTCTTGTTCAAAATCAGATACTGGCAATTGTACTCCGTCAAAAGCAGCGAAAGCGCATCCAGATCAATCGTATCCTCCCGCATGATCTCATAAATCGGATGTGTGTCCCAGTTCCACTCCCAGGACGCCTCCAGCATTTCCCGCCCGTAGGGCATCTGCACCTCCGAGGTATACTGCCGCACATAGTAGATCAGCTCCTGCGGAAATACCGCCCATACGCGCTCTTCATCTTCCGCCGGCATGATCTCGTTGCAGATCGCGATCACGGAATTTGGAATATGATACCGGTTCTGCGCCTTTAACAGATACGGGCTGTTGTACACCGATTTTCCAGTCAGCACCAGCACCAGCGCCAAAACAACAAAGCCGATCCGGTAATGCTTTCCAAACAACCGGATCCCCGCATAAGCGATCACAACCGCCATGGGAAGCAGCCACAAAATCCGGTAATAGGTTTCTCCTTCGCCCAACAGATTCATTACCGTCTTTGTAAACGGCAGAAAAAACAAAACCGTGATCACCAGAGAGCCTTCTACCAGCACGACGCGGATCTGTTTTTTCTTTTCTGTCACCAGCAAATACAAAAGCGCAGCCAGAAAAAGTACCGGATACCAGCCGCTGCCGCAGTAATTCTGAAAAATTGTCACAATCTCTTTCAACACAATCTCTCCTATCGATGCAGTTCGCAGGTGTTTTGCAAACTGCCGTCTTACACTTATAAAACCAGCAGCAACGCCAGATAGATCACATTCGGGATGCAGCACAACGCCATTTTCCACAAAATTGACCAGCTCCGGTATCGGATCGCTGCCACAAGCGCCGTAATGCCGAACAGCAGTGCTGTCAGAAACGCACCCATACTCGTCATCATCGCCGCTGCGATATGATTGACTGCAAGCAGCAGCCAGTAGGGCAGCTGCGATCCCGTTTCTTTCTGCCTTTTCCCGCTTTTTTCGCGCGCACAAAGCTCCAGCATCAGCCACAGCTCCACCAACAAGATCAGGTTTGCCAGCACTGATTTTCCCTGCCAGGTCCGCGTCAGGAAAAAGGTTTCATTCGTATAGATCGAAATATTCCCCCAGATCTGCATAATGGAAACCAGCGTCAGAAAAATCGGAAGCTTTACAGAGCCATCGGAAAACAGCTTTCTGCCGATCTGAACAAACACATAATAGGTCAGCGGAATAAAAATCAGCGGCAGCAGTGTATGGGCCACAATCGTTGCATGAATGCCTGTCATCCGCGCCACATAGGCAATCCACAGCGGCAGCGTCGCCAGGGCATGACGGATATCTAAGTCCGTAGAAAGTCCGGTGTAGGGACGAATCCGGTTCAATACGCCGGTCTGATCCGCCAACACAGATTGAACTACATAATACGCATCATCCCCGTCAAAGGATGCATAGGCAAAGGCCATGTACATCTGATATCCCACTGATGCCAGAAACAGCAGCCAGAAAAGCTGACGCTCCGGATTTTGAACTGCCGTTCGCCGTATGCGGTTCCGTGCTCCGTTACCAGTGCCCGAAATCGTCGATTTTCGCAGACTGCACGCTTGCGCCTGCCCCGCCTGCTGCTGATTCACGTCCTCATTCCGCCCAGTCTGCTTCCGCAAGTCTCGTTCCCGCAGAAGCGTCCAGATAAATCCCGTCGCAGCCAACACTGCAAAAACCGCAGTTGTCAGATATACCAGCAGGTTCATCCCATAAACTTCTTTTACCATCACCGGCACAGCGATCAGCTGAAACACCGCCAGCTCACTCAAAAAACCTGCCAGATACAGGTTCAAAATCTTTTCTCTTTTCTGCCCAATTCCTTTTGTCCAAAGTCCGCCGATCCCGACCGGGGCAATTCCAAACACAAACAGACATCCCAATGCTTTCTGCAGCATATTTTCCTCTCATTTCTGCGCACGTTTTTTTGCGCATGCCGAGTTTGCGTCAAGCGCGCGGACACAAATCTCGCGATTGAAAAATTTTATTTTTCAATCTTTATTCCTCCCCATACCGCGGCGTCATGTCGTACCAGTCGTCCCAGATCGCAGGGTAATTATAACTCATCGCCAGTGTCCTGATCTCATCAAACGCCTGCCCATAATTTTCCGGATGCAGTTCATTTTCACCGGTTGCAAAGCACTCCGTAATATATCGGCAGACATTTTTATGATAATGCATATAGTCCGCATAATTGTTCAGATTACAGATAATATCTTCTTTTCCCAGAAAATTGAACACATGGACATTTTCATAGTTCAACAATCGTTCCGTCATATATTCCAGTCTGCCAATGACCGCCTCCAGCTCCTTTTCCCGCGTTACATCGTTCCAGAACAGAATACTGTAGGGGGGATAAAAAATATAAAACTCCGTCTCCGGATGGGCTTCAATATACGGAAGAATATTTTTCTGCAGATTTTCCTCCACTGCATCCTTAAAATAATCCGCCGCAAGCGCTTCCTCTTCCTGCTTTTCCTCTGCCGCCTCGTAGTACATCAGCACGTTTGCCTTGTTATAATATTCATCCGTCCACCACGGCTTATACAGCTCCGCCCAGTCCGACGCATCCTTTCGATCCGCCAAAGGGCGCAGAATGTAATCCAGCAGCACATCCTTGTTCAACAGATATGGAACATCATTGAACACGTTATCATCATACAGATAATCCGTAACCGGAAACTTGGTTTCCTCCGGATCTGCTGAAAATGTGGACTGATCCACCGCCATGTACACAGCCTTGACCTGATCGCCTTTCGCGTCAAATACCAGCTGCATGATGTTGGACAGATCCTTCGGATAAGAACCGTTATAGGAAAGCTTCTGGGTTTTCATTCCCATCAGCTCCTCAAACCAGTCCGTGTTAAAGCTTGCAGTCATCGAGGAACCGATCAAAATGCTATCGTAATCCATATGCTTTGCCAATCCCGGATTCTGATTGACCTGGTTATCCACCAGATACGGGAACCACGCAAGGGGCTTATGATACTGAAAAAAAGGATCGACCCAGATCACCAGTGCCATACATCCAGTCAGTCCTGCCAGAAAAATGCCCAGAAAACCGGCAAGCCAGCGTTTCGGCTGCATTTTTTTCTGCTTTTTTTCTTTTCCTTCGTTTTCTTCCATTCTAATCTCCATTCCGCAGGCGTCTTGCGCCGAAGGAATCGCGAGCAGAACTTCCAGTTCTGCTCTGCGATCATAGCTACTTTGTGACGCCTGCGGCACAAATAGCAGTGCGAAAAATAAGCAATCACGCTTATTTTTTCACACTACTCCTCAATTTAAGCCAAACATCCTCTAAAACCGATAATACAAAAAGCTGCTTACACTGCTTAATGACACCACACACCAGATCATCAGAAATGCTGTCACAAACATATTTTTCCCGTTCGGTTCAAAGCTCTTTTCCCGCTCACCTGCGTTGCGTGCAAAAAAGACGAGCCAAAGCGCCACTGCCAAAAAACCAAAGCATAAGTACAGCTCGTTTCCCGGCAGACGATCCAGATGTAAAATCTTGATCACATACCAAAACTCTTCCAAATTGAACGCCTCTGTGATCTGAACCGCCGGAGCTGCAAAGCCACCGCCGATTAACCGTCCGACAAACTCACCTGCCTGTGACAGATTTGCAGAGCGGAACAGCATCCATGTAAAGTTCAAAAACAGGAAGGTCAGAGCGACGCAAAGCACATGTTGGACTGCAGAAAATACACCGGATTTTTTCGTTCCACTTTGAGCATGCACATCCGCCGCACACTGCTGCCATGGCTGCCTCCGCTGCCGTGGTTGCTTTCGCTGCCATGCCCGAGTAACCAGATACAGCGCACCATGCAGCGCTCCCCACAGGACAAAGTTCCAGCCTGCGCCGTGCCAGATTCCGCTGACCAGAAATACAATAAATAAGTTCAAATACATCCGCGCTGTACCTTTCCGGTTGCCGCCCAGCGGAATGTATACATATTTTCTCAGGAAACGGTTCAACGTAATATGCCAGCGTTTCCAAAATTCAATGATGTTGGACGCCTTGTAGGGAGAATCGAAGTTCACCGGCAGCTCCATGCCAAGCATATGAGCAATGCCCCGCCCCATATCGCAATAACCGCTGAAATCGAAGTACAGCTGCAGCGTATAAAACAGCATCACCAGCCAGGCATCCGTGCCGGACAGCCCTGCCACATTGCCATAGCCTGCATCCACCGCCTTGCCGAAGGTATCCGCAAGCAGCACCTTTTTTGACAGCCCCAGCGCAAACAGATACAGTCCGCCGGAAAACTTTGCCCAATCCAGACGCTGCCGACCGATTTGCCGATACTGCGGCAGCATTTCCTGCGCATTAACAATCGGTCCGGACGACACATATGGGAAAAAGGAAACGAACAGGACATATTCCCTCAGGCTGCACGCCCCAACCTCTCCTTTATAAGCATCTGCCAGAAATCCAATCTGCTGAAAGGTAAAAAAACTGATACCAAGGGGCAATGCAAGCTGCAGAATCGGATCCTCCAGCCCTTTCATCTGACTCCAGCCAGCCGATATTGCATTAAAATATTTAAAAAAGCAAAGTAATGCAAGATTTCCTGCAATTCCAATTCCTAACAAAAGTCTTTTCCGGGAGCTGTCACGTTCCATCCCATACTCTGCGCGCTCCATAGCACTCCCGGAAACACGCTCTGTAACACGCCCAATGCCACGCTCTATGGCGCGAAAAAAAGCATAATTCCATGCAATACTGCCCAGCAGCAGCAACAGATAATACGGACTCGCTGCTCCGTAAAACCACAGGGAAAAGCCGATCAGCCAGAGCTGCAAAAGCTTCTGGCGTTTTAGCCCCCAGAAGCCCAGCAGACACAGCGGAAAGAACAGCAGGATAAAAATATATGACTGAAATAACATACTCAGCTCTCCACTTCGATCACATGGTTTCGTTTTTCATAGCCTGCTGTATTCAGCTTCCAGACACTGTTTCCAGCCTCATCCTCCGAACACTTTTCAAAGCCCAGCTCTCCGTAGAATTTCCGTACCATGTTGTTTTTCGCCGTCGGATAATAGTATCCGTAAATTTCTCCGATTCCTGCTTCCTGACACCGTTCCACAAGCTCATCCAGCATTGCAAGCTCCATATCCCGTTTCAGGACGCGGCAACTCATCAGCCACAGGCGGATATGCGCTGCTTTCTCTTCCTTTTGGGCGATCACAACAGAAACAACGCCGTTATCCCCGAACTTATCCTCCAGCTTTCCATATAAGGTAATATAAGAATCATCCGCCGCCATTTGTTCAATCTGTGCCTGTGTCATACGCTGTGTTGTTAAATTGAACTGATTGCTCTTATTGGTCAGCTGTGCGATTCTTGCCATGTAAACCGGTTCAAAGCTTCGGATCGTGGCTTTCATATCCAGGGATTTCAAATACTCTGCATAGTCCGCAAAGGATGCCTGCGCCTTTTCGCGCTTCAAATTCGCCTGATACATCTCATTTCGCTTGCGGTCATCCTCCGAAAGCGACGTCACTTCAAAATAGCCACCGCGATCCAGCACGCGGATATAATCCTCCGGTTTGCCGATCTCGGGCGCAGTCACGCCGGGTGCCTGCTGCCGCACAATCTCCCGCTCTGCCGGATTATCATCTGCAAACACAAGGCTATCCGGCAAAATGTTCAGCTGATGCGCAATTTCCAGAATATTCCGGCTCTTCGGCTCCCAATTTGCCGCAATGATCAGGAAATCCTCCGGCTTCAGCACCCCTGCCGGATGATTCAAGCCTGCAAGTGCATTTTCCTCTTCATTCTTGGATGCGACGTTCAACATCACGCCATAGTCTTTCAGTGACTTCACATAGGACTGAAATTCCGCATAAACCTGTCCCAGATTCGTTTCCTGTCCAATTTCCAGATTCTCCGGACCGTCATCCCCGACAATACCTCCCCAGAGCGTATTGTCCAGATCCAGCACCAGCGATTTTTTATTTTTGCCGTAAAGCGACTTCATGATATTCGCAACGTTGTGTGCCATCCACGGAATCGCCTTCAGGCACAAACTATACTTGTACATGTGCCAGAAAAACGGCGCAGACCATTCATCCAGACCATATGCCGCAGACTGATAGCAGATATCATTGATCAGGAAATTTTGATGCCCTGCCGCATAATCTGCAAACATCTGGTTCATCCGGTTCACATACCAGGTTCTGCCATGAAAATCCGCACCATCCTGATTTCCCATCAAACGGTAATAGGGAAGTTCAAAGTTGTCCTGAATGATCGGACAATGCCAGGTATCCGCCAGCTTCTCCCACATCACCTGAAAATGTTCAAATTCCGATCTGAGCTTGTCTTCCACCTGTTCCCGGGAATCCTTTACCTCCGGCAGACTGCGCAGGTTCCGAAAGCTCGTATGAATATAAACCAGATCCGGTCCAAACGCGTTCAATTCTTCATTGCCGAACATCGCATCTTCCCAGTACATTCCGTACTCCGATTCATAAAAGGTCGGTTCAATTCCCTGATTCAGCAAAAACAGCTCCAGAATCCGGATAATATCATGGGTCGTAGAGCCTCCCAGCACCGCGATCTTCTTCGGAATCCGCTGGGTGTTCTCCTCCAGCAGACGACGCTTCAAGCTCTTTGATTTTTTTAAAATATATTCACTGTCAAATGGATATTCCAGTTCGTGCAGCATAAGTGTGTTCCTTTCTGTGGTTCTGATACTCTTTATCATACTACAAATCCCTGCTTTTTAACAAGCAGGGATTGGTAACCGTCTAATTTTCAGGAATTTAACATGCATTTCTCGCCAAATCAATTACCAATATTATCTGTGAACTTCCTGAAAAATTAACTCTCGACGACTTTCAGGTTTAGTCCTGAGAGTCATCAGTGCTACGAACGCAATAAAGTTCTTTGCGTCAGTCTTGTTCCCTTTGCATGGATTTTCGTTACATCCTCCCATGTTTCCGCAAAAAGAACTGTACCAATCTGCTAAATAAATTTTCTTACTATTTTACTTTTTCGAATAAGCCATGTACATACAAAGCTAAACAGCAAAATACAGCAGATATAAACAGAGCATGCAAATATTCCGAATGTCCGATCTGCCAGCTGCAAATACAGCTTCAGGAATAGCTTCCGACCGATATGCTCCAGTAAGTATACGCCAAATGCACAGCTGCCCAGACATGCTATGATCCCGGCTCCTCTGATATTCGTATGCATTACAAAAAATCTGCGGACGCCAAGATAGACTGCACAAGCCATCAGCGGGATCATAAGATTCAATACGGATCATAGAATATCCCGTAAACTGTCCGACGATAGACATTCCGACTTTAATGATCAGCCCCAATCCCAGAAAATATTTCATGCAATCCAAATCCACATTTCTTGCAATTGCCCCAAGAAATGGAAGCATCATCAAAATTCCTATATATTCATACAGGTACCAGTAAGAAGCCTGAATCTCATTTTTCAGCAGCTTCTCCACAAATGCCATTGCTGAAAATGTATCCTGATTCCATGCAAAGCACTGCAGGCCATACATCAGCGCAGAAAAAGCAACTAATACTACAAGCATTCTGGAAATTCTCTTTTTAAAGATCACACTCCAGCTCTCGGCTTTTGGAATCAACAATGCGCCTGTGATCATCATAAATAATAGAACATTAATTCTGCAAATTTTTTATTCACACTGTTCTCCTTTATTTTTATGCTGGATTCATCCTATCTGTAATTGTTATCTGATATTCATTCCGTTGTCGTAACCATGTCTTTTCCATAAAAGTTTCCGACAACTCTATTGGTAAATGCTTCCGGATTTTTGATGACCGGCATATGCATCAATGGCCCCTGCTCCGGATTTGTCGGACACAGATATGCTTCTTTAATGGAATCATCCCGCAATATTCTTTCCTGGGATTCCATTTGTTCCTTAAAATCTGCTGCCTGACCGCTTGCAATATAACTGCAGGAGCTGTAAAATAACGAATCCTTCAGATTTCCCCTAAATACCAGGCACAGAACCAGGCAAACAAATACCGCCGGAACTGTGATACATTTATGATAAATTTCTCTTCTTTTCAGAGTATGACGCAGTTCCAGTTTCCGCAAGATCCAGCCCTCTACATAGATAACGGAGGAAACTGACGTTAAAATAAACGTCAGATATTCCATCGTTCCAGGTCCTCCGGACACCTCCGTTGCTGCATAGAGCTCCGGTGCATACATTGCCGCATACACGCCAAACATATAGCCAACCCATAATACCGGATATTTAAACTCGAATTTCAATTTTGCTTCTGAAAGACATTCCCATGCTACGACTGCCACAAAGAATAACAGCACAAATAAAAGTGGAGTCTCCCTCCAATAATTTACTACATTTACAGCCCCCTGCCACAACGCTTCTACAATCGTGAAAGCTGCTTTTCCTACGCTGAAGCCCATCTGCTCTCCGCCTACTCTGGCTGCATTTCCGGGTGCTGTAACCTGAAAGTACAAAGCGATCATTCCGGCAAATGTCGGGAATGCAAACACCCCTGCACGCTTTTTATTTTTCACGATCACAAACATCAATACATAACTGAATAAAACCAGAAATGCCGAATAATAGCTGCTCCCTCCGATTGCGATCATTCCCAAAACAGAAAAGATAATATATCTGAATTTGTCCGTTCTTAAATATTTCAGTAAAAATCCAATCAAAAGCATTGCCAAAACATGGGGCATCATATAGTGGATTACTCCAACATACCAGTACATACCGATTCCGGAGCTTGGAATCCATTGATAAAACATCAGCAGAATCAATAATGTGACTACTCCGCCTTCATACCATTTTAAGCCAAAATAGTTTGTAAAAAACTCATGTACCATATAATAAGTGGCTGCAATCATTGCCAGTGTCCAGAACACAGGTACGATCCAAAAACTTCTGTATACAAAGGCCTCCGGCATCAGCGTAAATATAAAAACACTGAACCAGTCTCCATTCCAGACCTGGCACATCTGCTTTGTCGTTTCCAGACCTGTCCGAAACACTTCGATCACAGAATGCGTATGAAGCCACGTCTGATGGCTTGCTGCAGAATATCCGTAGTCGTCCCCCGAAGGTCTGGCGATAAACGCCAATAACCAGTTGGGCACCATCGACGCTAAAAACACGATTCCCACAGCTGCTGCCATTTTCTTTATACTAATCCATTCTGCCAGTTTCTTCACCGTAAAAGCCTCCGTTTTTTCTGTCTTTTCAGTTTTATCTGTGCTTTTATTCCCCATCTCCGATCACTTATCCAACTCTTCATAATAACGAATTTTATTTTTTCCGTAATACTCCGCCGTTCCAAATCTCCAGGTTTCGATTTCATCTGTCGTAAACAGCTCCGGAGTTTTCGGCGGCTCCTGGATTAAAATCAGAGCTTCGTCCGAATTTTTAATGGTCACAATATTCTGTTCTATTGCATCTGCGTATGCCTGTGCTTCGCCGCTCCTGACTGCATTTACAATTGCTGCAGAAGTTATTTCTTTCGGCGATGCCAGGGATACCAGTAAAAAGCATATCACTGTCATTCCTGTACAAAAACCATACCATTTTAAATGAGAATCGGCGTTCCAGTACAGTTTTTGTTTTTTCTGAATCCATCCGATCCAGTAAAATTCAAGAACAACGGTCAAAATCAAAAACATATCATACATAATGTTTTCAATTCTTCCCGTTCCCCACTGTCCGAGTGCAAACAGCTGCGGTGCATACATTGCAGAAAGGAAACAGTATCCTGCCAAAGTAATGACTCCCGGAAGCGGAAATCCAAACTCTGTTTTAGCGGCTATTGTCCACAAAACAGGAAGTGCCATTAAAATCAAAAATACCCAGAAAATCCCGGTCCAGTCTCCTGCGATATCCTGCATACACAGTACAAAGGATTTTAAAATAGAACCAACTGCACCATAGGATACGATCTCACCGGATTTTCCCTGCCTGATCCAGTTTCCCGGCGCTGCTATATTGACACAAAACGCAATCAGCATAACTCCTCCGGGAACCGCCAGATACTTTAACAAATCCTTTCGTTTTCTCCACAACAAAATCAAGATCACATATACTGTAACCACATTTCCGATCAACGCCGTCACAAGATTTCCGCCGCCAACCATAACTGCCATCCATGCTGCCAATACACTATACAGCACTCTTTTTTCTTTTCCGACAATTGCATGTATCAGAAATGCCGTGAATAAAAGCAAAAAGCTGAATGCTCCGGTATAATGAATTCCTCCGTTCCACCAGTAAAAAGCAGATACTTTGGCCGGCGCAAGCTGCAACGCCAAAATTGCCAGCAGACAGCCCAGAATCCCTGCCTCCTTTTTTCCGGCTCCAAACAATGTGTGAAAGAATTGATAAGAAAAACTTAGCACAGCTGTGCTCAATAACCCGGACAACAACGCTGGGGTCAAATGATAATACTGTTCTCCCCAGATTCCTGGCTGAAGTGCCATGAGAAAAATGGAAGAAAATGTTCCCTGCCAGCTTCCAAAGGCATCTGCCACTGTTTTACATGCGCCGCTAAACGCACCTAAAACGCCTTTTCCATGCATCCATGCCAGATGACTGTTTGCACCATATTCAAAATCATCTCCCTGTGGATAAACATACTTCCCGGACCATGCAAGCATAAGCCAGGTAATAAAGAGCACTACGAGTAAGACTGAAAACAGCCATTTCCAGTCATCTTTCTTTTCCACTGTTTCTTTTTTCAACACATGACCACAAATCCAGCCGGTTCCATCCATCACAACTGCAATCCACCAAAGGGTTGTCAAAATCTGAAGAAAAACTCTGACAGAATTAACAGATTCCATATCTCCGATTCTGACTACAACAGCCTGATAACAAAACCATACGGAAGCCGTTCCAAAGAATATCCGAAGCAGAGCCCCCTCATATAAACTTCGATCTGAAATTCTGACTGCAATCACGATAGCAACTAAAATTGCCGCTGCTGTCAGGAACAAATGAAATACACCGAACCATTTTTCTGCATAATAGATAAAATAATAGGCAGATACAGCCGGCACTTTAAATACAGAATAAGAAACAACCTGATCCTGTGCTCCCAATGCCAAAAACAGGAGCAGCGGAAGCAATATTGCTCCCGCTATCCACCACACTTTATTTCGTACCGTTCTCTTTTCCAGATTCATTTTTCGTTTTCTACTTTCCACTAACCTTATTCTTTCGTATCTTTCCCCACAATCTGCAGTCGGAATTCAAAATCCCTTCTGTCCTTCACGCCAAGATTATGCAGGATAAGACCCGCAAACAGAGACTGTAATGCAGCTAATCCTGCAAATCCGCAGGCGATCAGTGTCGGGAACTTCGGCACCAGACCAGTCTCCACATACTCGATTCCAACCGGAATAAAGAACCCAACTGCAATCACAAACAGCAACAGCGCCAACAGCCCAAAAAATGCAAAGGGGCGATACTGACGGAACATCCGGAAAATCGTTTTCAGCACGCGGAAACCATCCGAATACGTATTTAACTTGGATTCGCTGCCCTCCGGACGGTCACGGTATGTGATCACAACATTATCTACCTGCATATTGTTATAAACCGCATGAATCGTCATCTCCGTTTCGATTTCAAAGCCACGGGACAGTACCGGGAATGTCTTGACAAAACGGTAGGAAAATGCACGATATCCCGTCATAATATCCCGAATATCCGATTTGAACAGTGCATTGATCGACGCACGGACAAGACTGTTTCCCATATTATGAAAAGGGCGTTTATTCTCTTCAAAATACGTTGAAGACAGTCTGTCACCCACTACCATGTCTGAGTTGCGTTCCAGCACCAGGTCCGCCATTTCTCGCGCATTTTCCATCGGATAGGTATCATCGCCGTCTACCATGATATAGCACAGTGCATCAACCTCCTGAAACATCCTGCGGATTACATTGCCTTTCCCCTGCTTATATTCCTGCCGCACCACTGCACCGGCCTTTTCTGCCAGCTCTGCAGTGCGGTCGGTAGAATTGTTGTTATATACATAAATAACAGCCTCCGGAAGCGCCGCTTTTGCGTCCCGGACAACCTTTTCAATCGTTTTTTCTTCGTTATAACAGGGAATCAGTACCGCTATTTTATCCATCAGCGTTCTCCTTTTTATTCATAACAGCAAAATGCTCACCGATCATACATTCTACTGTTTTCTTGCTTTTTGTGCCAGATCCAATGCATAAACCGCCTGCTTTTCTACGCTCCGATCCGGAGAAACATGAAACGCAATGGCATCTTCCTGACTGAATTCATCGGATATTTCTTCTCTTAATACCTGACCTGGATGAAACAGGATTTCAAGCATCCTGCCGTTATGCTCTGCTTTTTTTTCTATATCCGGTAAAAGCTGCCTGATTCGCTCTTCATCCATATGACCGCTCATGATCAGCCCCCACAGATACATCGGCTTCATCCCTGCATTCCGGAACCGTTTCTGCAACAATGCAGAACAATAGTTCAATAAAATATTCTTTACAAAATTGACCGGTCGATAGGTTTTGTATAAAGAAGCCTTTTTCAAAAACACAAAAAACGGCTCCTTTGCATCCCGGATATAATCCGCCTTCCAGCCCTGCTCGTCCAATACCTCAAACAAAGCCTTTGCTACAACCGGTATCATATGAGTATGCTGATGGCTGTCAATACGAAGAGACTGCATACTTATCTCAGGAAATGCTTCCACCACTGCCCTGATCTGAAGTTCAATTTCTATTTTTAACTGTTCTTTGAACTTATTTCCGGACGGAAAATAGGAAACAAAGAACAGCCTCTCCCAGGAAATCTGAAAATGTCCTTTTTCATCCACCAGATCCGATAAGTCCTTCGGATCTGCCAGGCAGCTGCCCTCCATCAGATTTACATGGACAGAAATCATCGGCTGCCATGGAAATTCTTCCTGTACCTCCCGATACAGCCTCACACATTCTTCAAAACAGCTCATATTTGCGAGCACACTGATACTGTTCAGTTTTCCATCTTTTAAACATTCCAGAATATCTCTGCTCGCATGGACGGACTCGCCAAAATCATCCGCATGAATATCAATCTTTACGCTCATTTTCCTGCTCTTTCTCTACGCTATCCTCTGCATCCCGCAGGATCATGGAATCCACGATATACCGCGGACGCCCTTTGCTCTCCATATAAATCTTCCCGATATATTCTCCGATAATCCCCTGGGACAAAAGCGTAATGCCGCCGATCAGACAGGTCGAAGCCACCGTTGTCGTCCAGCCGGCGACAACCGCACCATTTGCCCAGTCCACGATACAGGAAATAAACAGTCCAATGCTGAACAAAAAGGTCAGAAATCCAAGGATTACGATCATCTGCAACGGTCTGGTACTCATGGAAGTAATTCCATCTACTGCCAGCGTCATCATCTTTTTCAATGTATATTTCGACTGTCCAGCTTCTCTTTCTTTTACATCGAAATAAACAATATCCGACTGAAAGCCCATCGTTGGAATCAATCCCCGCAAAAACAGATTCGTTTCATGAAATTCTGACAGCGCATCCAATGCCTTTTTTGACATCAGGCGATAATCCGCATGGTTTGTAATCGTCTGGCAGCCAAGCACATGCATCATCTTGTAAAACAGTCCTGCTGTCGTCTTTTTGAAAAATCCGTCGGTATCACGGTCATTTCGCACGCCATAGACAATCTCACAGCCATTCTGATAGCATTCCAGGAACTGATCCAGTGCTTCAATATCCTGCTGTAAATCTGCATCAATTGTCACAACTGCATCCGCCTTGCTTCTTGCAGCCATCATACCCGCCAGAATCGCACTCTGATGACCGTAGTTGCGGGAAAAGCTCAGGCCCGCATATTTGCTGTTCTGACGTGTAAGCTCATAAATAATCTGCCAGGTGCTGTCCTTACTGCCGTCGTTGATAAATAAAATCTTACTTTTATCCGAAATCGTCCCCGCCTGAATCAGCCGATCCAGCTTGTCCAAAAGAACCGCTGCCGACTTATGCAGAACCTCTTCCTCGTTGTAGCAGGGAACAACGAGATATAAAATGGTGTTTGCTCGTTTCATAGTCCTTCTATATCCTTTCAACTATCTCTGTCCATCATAGCGCATCTTTTCGTATTCGGCAACAACTGCAACAGGAACCCGTCCCTTCCTATGCATCTTGACTCCTCTTTTTGGGTTTATCTCATTTCTCTGAAATATCTTTGCAGTTAATTATTTTTACCTTTCACTTCTGAGAACTTCGATAACACTTTCTTTTCCAAAAAACTGTTTTACAACTGTGTTCGTCCATTCCTTCGGATCTTCCATCACTTCCATATGCATCAAAGGTCCCTGATCAGAGTTCATAGCAGGAAGCTCCACATTTTTCAATTCCGGATTTCTTAACAGAGAAAGTCTTTCTTCCATCTGTGCTTTATAATCATCCGCCTGACCAGATTCAATATATGTATAACATTCATAGCTTGTAGATTCTTTCAAGGTTCCCTTATTCGCAATTAAAATACATCCTACTATTTGATAAGAAATACAATTCCTGTAAATATCGCTATTCTCTTTTGATCTATCTTGATTTTTTTATTGATCCTTTTTTCATTTTATTTCCTTCGATAATACCCAGCATACCATTCCGCAAATGCAGTCAATCCCACTTCCAGCGGCGTATCCGGCTTAAATCCGAAATCCTTTTCCAGCTCCGATACATCCGCATAAGTCTGATATACATCGCCTGGCTGCATCGGAAGAAATTCTTTTTCCGCTTCATTGTCGATCACTCCGGCTTTCCTCAGACACTTTTCCAGTGTTTCAACAAAAAATTTCAGGCTTACCGGCTGATGATTTCCGATATTATAAACCTTCACTCTCACCCCATCTTCATTGGTGTCCGGAGCCTTTTCCATCACTGCAGATACACCTTTAACGATATCGTCAATATAAGTGAAATCACGGTACATATCTCCGTAATTAAACAACTGGATTTTCTCACCCTTTACCATCTTATTCGTAAATCCGAAATATGCCATGTCCGGTCTTCCGCAGGGACCATATACGGTAAAGAAACGCAATCCCGTGCAGGGAATCCCATACAGCTTGCTGTATGCATGGGCAAGGAGTTCATTGGATTTTTTCGTTGCCGCATATAAAGAGACCGGCTTATCTGTCTTGTCCTCTGTCCGATAGGGTACTTCTTTATTTAATCCGTAAATCGAGGAACTGGAAGCATAAACCAGATGCTTTACACCTGGCTTTCCGTCATCATAAGAATGCCTGCAGCATTCCAGAATATTATAAAATCCAAGGATATTGCTCTCGATATAAGCATCCGGGTTCGTGATCGAATAACGCACACCGGCCTGTGCCGCCAGATTCACAACAATTTCCGGTTCCCATTTCTGAAAAATCTGTTCCAGAAAACTGCGGTCTGCGATATTTCCCTTTTGAAAAGAAAAATTATCCCAATTTTCCAGCTCTTTCAGACGATATTCTTTTAAGCTGACATCATAATAATCGTTCAGATTATCAATACCGATCACCTGAACTTCTGAATCTTTCTGCAAAATATTCTTTGCAAGATTCGAACCGATGAAACCGGCCGCACCGGTAATTAAAATTACTTTTTTCATCTCTTTCATCTTCCAATACTGTAATATTCCACGCCTGCAGCTTTCATCTTTTCCGGATCAAAAATATTTCTTCCATCATAGACAAGCGGTGTTCTCATCAGCTGCTTAAACGTTTCCGGTTCAACCTTTCGGATTTCCTTCCACTCTGTAAAGATGAAGCAGATATTTGCGTCTTTTAAAGCCTCTTCCATCTGCTCTGTATAGGAAATCGTTCCTCTTTCGACCACACCTTCCGGAAATTTCTTTTTGAAATTGTTCATTGCCACCGGATCATATGCAACAATATCTGCGCCATTTTTTAAAAGGAGAGAAATATTATCAATTGACGGTGCTTCTCTCAGATCATCTGTTCCAGGCTTAAACGCAAGTCCCAATACAGCAACCTTCAAATGTTCAAAACTGATCATTCGGTTACTAGCCTTATAAAAGAGTGCTGTCTTCTGGTCTGCATTGACATCCACTGCAGCTTCCACTGTACGCAGCCGATATCCGACTTTCTGTGCCTGAAATTTCAATGCTTTTGTATCTTTCGGGAAACAGCTTCCGCCGTATCCAATCCCCGCTTTCAGAAAATTTGCTCCAATTCTCGCGTCATAGCTCATTCCCTTCGCAACGTCTTCGATATTCGCCCCGATTTTTTCACAAAGATTTGCAATATCATTCATGTAAGAGATTTTTAATGCAAGAAAGTCATTGCAGGCATATTTTGTCATTTCAGCAGACCGCCTGTTCATTGCAACAATTGGCAGCTGAAAGGGTTCATAAATTTCTCGAAGCAGTTTTTCTGCCTCTTCACTTTCTATGCCAATGATAATTCTTGCCGCATGCAGCGTATCATGTACTGCAGAGCCCTGCGCCAGAAATTCCGGATTCGATGCTACTTCGATATGAAGCTCTTTTCTTACCAGAAAATCCTTGATAAACTGCTCTACATGATCATTCGTCCCAACCGGAACAGTTGATTTTACCACGACAAGACAATCTTTTTCCACATTTTCAGCAATCTGACGGCAAACGGTTGCAATATAGCTTAAATTAGCGGAACCATCCGGCTGCTCCGGGGTACCTACTCCGATAAAAATCGCGTCCGGATCTTTATAGGCACTTTTATAATCGGTCGTATAATGCAATCTTCCTGCTGCATTATTCCGCTTCATTAACTCCTCCAGACCATCTTCGTAAATCGGAGATACTCCGGATTCCATCAACTTTACTTTATTTTCATCCACATCGACACAGGTAACATCATGCCCTTTTTCCGCAAAACAAACACCTGCTACCAGACCTACATATCCGGTTCCTGCTACTACAAGTTTCATCTTTTCCAGTCCTCCCTAAACATCTATCTTAGCTTTTTAAAAGCAACTCCATTTATTACTTTAATATCTGAGTCTTCCTGTATGTCCTCAGTATCCTTCATCAGGATCAATACTGGCTTCATCTTCTGTAACATTTCTTCCGACACTTCTGAATGAACTTCTAAATTTCTCGAATAAATAGTTTCCAGATAAGAACCAATTTGAGCACCCAGAATACATTTTCGGTTCATAGCAGTTGAAACAGAATATGCAATCTCTGTATCATATGCTAAAATCGTCGTATCAGGATTTTCTATCAAAATTTCTTTTACTACTGCCGCTGCAGCTGTTTTATCCACCTGTTCATGCCGAGCAAAAACAAACAAATCGATCAATCCTACTACAGCCATAAAAGAAATTATACGGATCTGATATCCTTGGGATTTAAGTTCTTTCGCATATTGCGCCACTGCAAACCACATACAACCTGCAGCAATAACCATATACCGCTTCTGCCATACCGGTGTATATAAAGCGGATACCAGTTCTCCTAGACCCATCAACAGAAAAGGAAGCAGTACCCCCATCAAAACATAAGCATTATCTTTCTTTGATTTTCGAAATGCAGTAATTCCCCAAAGAACCGTAGGAAATACTATAATAATAGTTCCATAGTATCCAACCAAAAACCAGACGCTTTCAAATATTGTTTTAAAAGATACTGCCTCAGGCCATGTTCTTTCAGAAACAGACGTCAGGGTTGTAAACAAAATACTCAACCATGGAAGATATCCTATGACCAAAATACTTCCGGAAAACAGGCATCTGATCAGTTCTCCTGTCTTGAGCTTTTTAAAGAAAAGAAATGCATAGATCGCAATAACGCAGATTCCACAATAATAATGCGTATATATAGATAATAAACTAACAATCGCCAGTATAATCCATTGCTTCCATCCCTGCACATATCCATAATAAATCCGATATCCGGTCATATATGCAAAAAAGATCAGTACCAGAGCCAGACTGTACATTCTTACTTCGATACCATAATCCATAAAATTCGGCATGCACAACGCTAATAGCATTATATCAGAAATCAGTCTATCCTCTATTGTTTTTCGCATAGAAAGTAAAAAAATCAATAAAATAGCGTATGGAATACCAGAAAATAAACGCGCAAGATAAATGGTAGGAACCTGCGGCAGAACAAATCGGATACTTTCCGTAAATCCTTTCAGCAAAATATAATATAATGGAGGGTGCACATCACGACCTGTCAGATAAATCAGTTCTTTGTAAGAATGCTGAATCAGACCAATTGTAAAAGTCTCGTCAAACCAAATCGAATAACTGGCAGAATAAATCACAAGTAACAGAACAGCTGTTATCCCCAGGCACTTCGGAAGTGCCTGCTGCCCTTTTTCAAAAATCCGCCGGATTTTTTCATCCTTTTTCATTTCTTTTCCATTTCCAATAAAGTACAAAACAGACAGATAAATCGCCGGAAATTCCAGAACAGCCATTCCGGACATTCTTCTGACAGAAACACCTTCCCCGGACTGATAATAATAAGTGCCAATATAATATAATGCTATTATTATACTGATAAAAAATACTGTCTTTTTTCCCCTGTTAACTATGTCATCCAGACATTCGCTTATTGACATTTTAATTACAAAAAAGAAAATGATTATCAGTAATCCGCATCCCACAAATTTTCCGTTCTCGCTCGCAGGCATTGCCAGATAAATCCAGGACACATAAGAAAGCATCATCAAAGTTTTTAAAATAAGCTCTCTCCAGTTTACTGATAACCATTTTTCTCTCATTATTGAATTATATCCTCTTTATTTCATAGATTTTTTGCAAATTTCATTTAAATTTTGTATACACTTTTTCTTTATAAGCATAATAAAGCCATTTTTTCCCAAAAAAATATTTCAAAATACCCACTTCTGTATTTTTCCCTTTGCTTGCATCTAAATATCTTTTTATCTTTTGAAATGCCACTTCATAATTACTTTCAAAAAGTATTTTTACAACACATTTAGGTATACAGACCCCGTGTAATCCAGAATTCATTCCAATAATAACCATATTTTCATTTTCATATTTTCTAAGATACTCTGCTTGCATTACATCATCTTTTAACCGTCTCGGATAAAAATATATCAATTTTGTTTTATTTGATTTTATATATTCTTTCAATTTATAATATTTATTTTTCGAATAATCATCTTTATATTTTTCAACATAAAACCAGGTTTCTGTATCAACAATTTCCAGGTTAAAATACCCTGAAAAGCAATATATTAATTCAGCATTTAATAAGTATCCAATCAATGTAGCCGCATAGCCACCAGCTGAAGATCCAACTGTTATAACTTTAAATCCTTCCGTTTCCTTTTTTAGTAATTGAAATAAAGAATCCATATCTGGACACATTTGACTTATTCCAGTAATATAAAATTGCTTTGCTATATCTCTGATATATATTTCTTTATCCGCTTTTATTTTTAATTCCGAATCCAAAAATTCATATTTATCATTTTCTACAAACGCTTTTGAAAACATTTCTTCCGTATTCGGAAAATAAATTCCACTAGATGAGAAATATAATACTGCTATTTTTTCAACATTATTTTGTTTGTTATCTTTTATCAGATAATTTTTACCACTGTAAACTTTATCAAATAAATTTCCTGACACTATACTTTTTTTGCTATTCTTCATTGCATAAGTCCTTCTATTATTTAATCTATTTCATCAGTATCTTCTTTCATCCATTCAACCGCATCCAAAAATTTATAAAATTCTCATTATATCATTCTGAGACTACTACATTTTCTAACAAAATAATTCAGATTTTTCGCTGAATACTCAACTAATAAAGCTATTGTTTCTTTTGTCATTCAATTCATCGAAATCTAAAAACAGCACATACACCTTTCGATTCCCCTATCCCTATACTTATAGCCGTTGACACTCCTTCATAATTTTGTTTTACAATTTTATTGAACTGACCAGCCATATCTTAAATGCTATTACTGAATTACTTCATTCTTATCACGTAGAGTAACATTTCCTCCGGATACTTCATACACAAGATCCGCATTTTTAATTGTCGTCAGACGATGTGCAATGATGATCATCGTCTTGAGGCCCTGCAGGCTCTCAATGGATTCCATAACTGCCTGTTCTGTGCTGCTGTCCAACGCAGAGGTTGCTTCATCCAGTACCAGAATCTCCGGATCATGATACAGTGCACGTGCAATTCCAATTCTCTGTCTCTGACCGCCTGACAAACGCACACCACGATCCCCGACATATGTGTCCAGCCCATTTTCAAGTCCCTGCACAAATTCTTTCAGCTGTGCTTTTTCCAGTGCTTTCCAGATAGCGTTATCGTCAATCTGTTCCTGATAAATGCCAAACGCAATATTATTTCGAATCGTATCATCGGACAGATAAATGGTCTGCGGAATATACCCAAGCTTTTCTCTCCAGCTTCTCAGATTTTCATAAATATTATGCTGATCCATCCGCACGACACCTGATGTCGGCGGAAGCAGACCGAGAATAATATCAGCCAGTGTTGTTTTTCCGGCTCCGGAAGGTCCGATCAATGCAACAGTTTTTCCTTTTGGAATTTCCATGCTGATATCATGCAATACTTCCACATCCGAATCCGGATAATGATAGGTTACATGCTCTACGATCACCCCTTTGTTAAAGATCCAGTTTTCTTTTTCCCCCTGCCATTCAGCCTCCTGTACAGGTTCAGAATCAATCTCCTTCAAGTCATCATAAATCATATCCAAGGATGCTTTATTGTACATAATACTGTTAATATAGGCATTTACACGACCTACAGACGGCAGCAGACGAAATGCTGCAACTGCAAATACAGCAATCTGTGGAATAAAGGTTTCCAGAGCCCCATGACCAAATAAAAGTTTGATAATAATCGCAAAAACAAGTCCTACCATGGCAACTGTTTCTACAATATATTTTGGAAGTGCCGAGATTAATTCATTCACCCTTGCACCCCAGATCAGCTTTTTGTAATTTGTTTTATAAGAATCAATAAAATATTCTTCTCTCTGAAGAATTTTCAACTCCTTGATTCCGCCAAGAGACTGATTGATCCACTGAAACAGTTTTGCATTATAACGCTCATTCTGCCGTCCCAATCTGCTGGACACTTTTTTTGAAATCATGAAAAAGAGTCCGATACACAACAAAAGTAAAACACCGATTACAACTGTAATCGAATGACTCGTATGGAACAAATAAGCCGCCAGTGCAAGACAGGTAACCATTTCCACTGTCAACTGCAGACAGGAATTGATCAACGACATAAACTGAGAAGTATCCGATTGCAGACAACGCTGCATTTCCGCAATATTTTTGGACAAATGAAACGTATATGGCTCATTCATATAAGTTGTCAATAACCGTGTTGCCAGATTCATTCTTGTCGTATAGGAAAAGGATAAAATGGTATTCTGCAAAAAACTAAGATATATATTTTTCACCAGATAAATCACCGCGATCAGCGCAGAGAGCACAACCAGATACTGCTCTATTCCATTTAAATGAATATGTGCAAAGAACAGCTTCAGGAAAGAATCATCCTCTATGGAACTGGTCTGCATCAAAACCTCGATAAATGGATTGAATACTGCGACTGCCAGAAGTTCTAAAATACTTCCAACAATCATAAGCATCGCCAGTCCAATTAATTTCATTTTATCCTTGCGATCAAACACATATCTTAATTTTTTTACCATCTGAATTTATTCTCCTCTTAAGCGCCTTTATGATTACCGTCTATACGGATCCAGTCATCACAGATCACATCCGTTGCAAAATGATTATTAAACCATTTTACCGGTGCAATCACCCTTTTGTTTTCATTTTGATTCAGCCATGCCGCCCACCAGGAAAAGCTGCTGTTCGCTATAATGTTATGTTTACATCGGCTCATCAAAAACATATCTTCATAATCAGGGCGCTCTTTATCTTCTTCGACAATCGTAATGCCTTCCGTATCTCCAAAGATTTTTTTTGCCCACTCTGGATCATTGGAAAATAGATAAAATTCCGGACTTTCACACAACTTACACATTCTGGAAATTGCGTTCTGATAATATTCAACGGTACAAATATTTCCATAGATTTTGTAATTTGCTGCATCCAGATAATCACCGCGTCTTATATGAATCGAAACGGATTCGGTATTTTCGATCCTCTCCTGCAGCCTGGAACTTCCAGTGCTTATTTTTTTCGGAAATGTATAGTCTTCCAATATTTTTTCACGAATATCCTGAAAATAACGCTCACACTGCCAGTAGCCATCCAGATAAACCGAATCCATTTCTAAAATTTCCGGCTGATATCCTTTATCCAGATCTTCCTGATAGTAGCTTTTTTTCAGTCCAAACATTTTTTTTCTGAGTTTATCCACCGGACGATAGGAACATTCTCCCAATTTTCTGCATTCCGCTAAATCAGCTGTCTGATAATCAATTGGAAATATATTCAGTGAAAATTTCCGAAACGCATTTTTATCCTGAAATGCAGACAGATCCAGTTTAACATCTTTTCCTGCCTGCTGCATCTTTCTGTACAGAGCATATTGAAACATTTGATTTCCAAGCCCACCGCTCATTTTAACAATTACCATAATACTCTTCCTTATTTGGGCAGCTTTATCTGATTGCCCAGCTTTTTTGCAAACTCCTCATGTTCGAAATGTGCAAATCCTGCTTCCTGATAAAATGTGATCTCCCCAAAATAAATCCTGCCGTTAATAGAATAAAAATCCGTCCGCAGGCTGATCGTTCCAGCCGCCAGTTTTCTGGAACATTCCAACATTTCTTCCAGATGCTCCGGCTTTGCGATTTTCACCTTTGGATCTTTCGGATATTCGATCGTCTCATCAATATATTCCCACTCTGTCGTATACAGATTTCTTCGATGATTATGGAACCGATCAAAATCCACCTGAATCAGATAAGGTTCTCCGCCAAACGTATAAATCTTATAATCTTTTAACTCTATACCGGATTCATCTGTCATATAGGCTTCTGCAATAATTCTTGGCGTAATATTCTTATACGGCCATTCCCTGGAATGCCAGTAATAGTTCTGATTCAATGATTTCTGCAGCTTATCCATCGCAGCGTTCCAGTCAAAGGTAATTTTATCCTTACAGATACAAACACTGGCAGAATCATGCGTACATTTTAAGACAAACTGTTCTGGCAAATCTTCCGGTTTTAATTCATCTGTCGAATTCCATACCCCCAATAATGGAATCAGATACTGTTCTCCAAGCTTTTCTGCCACATAGCTTCTCACTTCATACTTATCAGCCCATAAAGTATATGAATCTTTCCGGTCATACAATTTCAGCCACTGCAGTTTTTCATCGAAAGTGATAGGATTTTTTAAATTCAGTTTTTTCCCAATACGTACTTTATAAAGCATTTTTAAATAAAATGTATCAGGAATATATTTTTCAAACTCCACACATAATTTTCGATATATTTTTTGTTGAATTGTTAGTTTTTTATTCATCCCCATACCTACACCTACTATCCTATTACAATAGCTCTTATCTGAAATATTACCCTAACGAATTATTTTTCCCGTCATAGCTCTTCATTCTAGGAGTTTTGCCAAATATTTTTAACACATTTTTTCTTCAGTTGCCACATTCAGATATTTAAATCGCTGATCCTTCTTCAATACCTTTCTGATTTCTTCTTCCACCTGCTCAAGAGAAGGCTGCAACGCATGTCCCTTACAGGTTTTAATATCCGTTCCCCTTACCAGAACACCTAAGGTCTCTCTTTCTTTTCCTTTCAGCAACAAATCATACTTATCCTGACAGTATTTTTCCGCTTTTTCAGAAAACCGAATGTAATTTTTATACATAACGCTCCAATACGCACCAATATCTCTTCTTTTTACACCATGCATGTTAGGCAGATTATTCCAGTCAATATCCATGTGGTTTCCCACTACATACTTACAGTTTTCATATATCTCATCGATACTTTTCTCTGTGAACTGATGAAAGAAAAGTTCCAGGAATTGATTTTCCCGACTTCATTCGGTTCCAGATAAGTATTCGGACAATTTTTCAAATCAACAACCGGCACCATATCTCTTTCCAGTGCATATTTTACCATTGCCAATATAATTTCCACATATCCATACTTCATTATCCTCCACCATTTACTTTCTTTAATAATGACTTCCTGATTTCCTGTCTAATTCTTCGTTTTTCAAAATATCCATAGTTATTGATATCCATAAACTGACTCCAGTTTTCTTTACCTGATTTTCCAAAAGAACTTCTCAATGCTGTAAAAAATGAATTGACAGCAATTGTCATTAACTGATCATCAATTTGCATCTTTTCTTCTATTTTCAATTGTTCCAGCATCTTTTGATATAATAAATGCGACATAAAAATTTGCCTGCAGGTATTTCTTTTTTCCTCCTGTCTCGACATGCTCTCCGCATAAATTCTATAAACAAATGTAGCATTCCTATCCTGTCTGAATACAGGTGCAATAATAGCAGCCATGATTGGAAGTTTTCCGGAATCATCTATCGGAATATCTGTATACTTTTCAAAATCTTCTTCCGGCATATATTTATAGATATTCCTGAAAAAGAATCCCCCTACCTGTCCCGGATATTCATTCTTCAGTGCATTTTCTTTCGTAAAATCAAAAAAACAATTCCTTTTTTCCAGATCCGATACAGAAGTGATCTCATCTCCGCTTCGGTCAAAGCATGCTGTCTGATATCCAATATAGTTCGGATGTTTTTCCAGAAAATCATATTTTTTTTGAAGACAGTTTTCATCAATCCAGTAATCATCCCCATCACAAAAAGCAATATAGGGTGCATCGCAGCATTTAAAAATTGCCTTCCTGTTTTGAAATAATCCTACATTTTCCGGCTGCAGCACCAGCCGGATTCTATCCGGATAATTTTCCTGATAGCTTTTTAATAATTCCATGCTCCCATCTGTGGAACAATCATCTCCGACAACAATCAGAAACGGAAACGTTGTTTTCTGATTTAAGATTCCTTCCAGCGCATCTTCTATCACATCCGACTGATTATAAGACGTCACGCAGACTGCTACTTTATATTTTGAGGAATCCCTTTTTTGTTTTTCCAATATTTCTTCCAGAGAAATCATAGGTTTCTATCTCCTGCAGCAAATACTTCTAACCACTTTTTTGATCTTTTGAGCAAGTTCTTGTTTTACGATTCCTGCATTTAAAAAGATCCGATGCATCTTGTCCACCCGAAATGTATTCAGATATGCATGCTCTGTCAGATAATAAACATCCCGTGCATACTCTTCTCCATCAAATACTTTCGTTTGATCCGAATTCAGGAAATTCCGTATTGCATTTAAGTATCCTTTGTACTGTTTCTCATCTATTGCTTTCAGGTACTCCATCATCTCTTCCGGATTCTGAAAGCGCTGATATGGAATAAAGCATTCCTGCGGAACATAATCTGAAACATCATCCGCTCCAGCATATACCGGCACGATCCCCGAAACCAAACAATCCAGAATTTTTTCTGATACATATCCCCGGACATTTTTCATATTTTCAAAAGCGAGTGCAAACCGGTAATGATGATAGGTCTCCGCTTTATTCTCTACTCTTCCTCGATAAGATATATGGTCTGTTTTTTCCCAGCCGGTTCCATAAAATTCAAAATCTTCTGGATATTTCTTTTCCAGTACGGAAATCACCCGTTCCCGCTCACTGTATAATTCATCCGGGTGCTTTGAATGTTTATTACCGGAAATACTCGTCAACAATTTTCTTTTCTCAAACGGTGTTTCTCCAAATTTCATCTGAAACACATAAGGAATATTTTTCTTAAAAAAGCGTTTTTCATCGATCAGATCCATATTCCATGTCATAATATACGGATAGTAATTCAGCAGTTTATAAATATTTTTTTTATCATGCGCCGGATTCACAATAGGAGGTTCCGCATTACAGTATATCGCTTTATATTCCATCCTGTTGTCAATCAGTTTTTTCAGCCACTTATCGTTTCGTTCAAAAAACAGAAAATAATCTACATCTTGAAGATTTTCAAACAAATCCACCGTGTGAAGATGATCTCCATGCCGTTCGAATTCTTTTTTCATTTTCAAAAGAGGCGTCAGCCGATCATCATAATTGATCGACGGGTCAACTTCTCCGAATATTCTATCCTGTAAAAAGGTATCATTCCACGGTATGATTGCTATATTCATCTTCTACCTCTGCTATTTCGTAAACTGTTTTCCATTTACGTTAATTCCGTTATTGATAATACACAGTGTATCATACTGTTCACCAGAGCTTTCTTTTACAATTCTGGCGCAGTTAACAACCTGAGATAATCCGGCAACAAGTCCGTCGCAGGATGCCAAGGCATACATATCCCGCAGGACTTCATATCCTAGGCGATAATGATGTTCTGGACGATCTGACTTGCTGAAGGCAACCGAAGTATTGCCCTCTCCTCTGTAAACGTCCTGAAAATAAAATACTTTCCCGGGGAATTCCTTTTCAAACCGTTCGACTGCGTTCTTTTCATCTGTAGCCAGAAAAATCTTCTGAAATATCTTTTCTTCCAGGCTTTTTTTTACCTGGGCTATTGTCTGTTCAATCTGGACAGCCACTGGATGGTTCTGGTATCCAGCTTTGTAATCCGTTCCTCGAAAATGTACTCCCAAAACTTTACTGCCATCAAAAATATCTTTCAGATCATTTTGGATCATATTTTTCGTTGTTTCATTCAATTTAATGTATTTACGATACATCTCAGCCAATTTACTCTGATATTCGGCTGTCATCTCATAAGTATCTTTCTTAAATTCCCGTTCAATAATGACACCCTGTGCAGACTTCGATTCCGTTACATAACTACTTTCCAAAATATCCTGTTTGGTCATTCCATTTGGCTGTCTGAAATAATATTCAAAAGCATTTTTCGTTCCATTTACAGGCTGTTTCTCTGTATATAAAAAAGTCTTCCCCCATTCAACATAAGGAGTTAATCCAAATCTCTCTGCAAATACCATCTTTGCCAGCATTGCACGAACTTCTGCGAAAAATCCCCATCCATTTCCGTTTTCCCGGATCAGCATAACTTTTTTATTCGGGATGTCGCTTCCATTTTGCTTAAATTCCAGCAAAAGAGGATCTACTTCCCTCTCAAGGAAAAAGTCCATATATGGTTCATCGCCAAAGTGTTTGGCGGCTTTCAGCACATAATGAATTCTCTTTTTCCATTTGTTTCCACTCATTCGTTCAATACTCCCTGCTTATCTTATATCGAAAAGTCTCTGCCAATTTTGCGATCATTAGCCCGCAGTTTTTACCGGATACTCCACACACGCCAACTGCCTGCAAAATCGTTTTCACCGACTTACTCCGGATCATCCACTGGTATAAAAGCCGCTTTAGTTCCTCTTCCAGCTCTTTCTGTGCATAAATCTTTGTTTTTTGATTCTGCTCAAGAAACAGCGGAATCAGCTTCGCTGCCTGCCGATAATCCTCCGGGGCAGCGTTTTTGATTTCTTTTGCCCAGGTTTCCAACGCATCTCTCTGCTTTTCATCCAGTGAAATATCCAGCCATTCCAACTGCATGCTGCGCACTCTGGCGGCGTTGTTTGACTGTTCGCCGCTTTTTTTACTGGAAACCTGTTTTTTATGCACCCGGTAATCCAGAAGGATGTCCGGCGTCACTCCGATATTGAACTTTCTTGCAACTCTCGCTGCAAAGTTATAATCCTGGGCGGAACGGTAAGATTCATCATACCGGAAACCTTCCTGTGTAATCAGCTCCCCGCGCATCATAAAACCAGGATGTGCCAATACAGGCCGGATCAGCATCATCGCCTGCAGCTGTTTCGGTGTTCCCTGAATCTGCGAGATCAGATCTTCTTCGCCAAACATATGAGTCCTGCAGCTGATCAGCATCAGCTCCTGGTGCTGTTCCAGATATGCGATCTGTTTTTCAAACCGTTCCGGTCTGCTCTTATCGTCGCCATCCATCCGGGCGATATAAGTGCCCTGCACATATTCGAGCGCCGTATTTAAGTTTCTGGTCAATCCTCTGTTCTCTGAATTGCAAATCAGTCGGATTCTGTCGTCATGATAATTTTCTATGATTTCAACCGTTCGGTCTGTCGAACAGTCATCCACAATAATCAGTTCAAAATCCTGTATCGTCTGAGCAAAAATACTGTCCAGCGATTCTTTCAGATACTGTTCATCATTATAAACCGACATCACTACGCTGACCAGTACTTTTCCACTTTTCATCACTATTTCCTATAATCCTTTCCGATTTCGCAGCCATGCCAGTAAAATCACCGCTTCTGTCCGCTGTCCTTTTACTGCCCACAGAAAAATTCTCTGCGCAGTGCCAAATTTTCCTGCATCCAGTCCGTTCACCGCATCTTTTACAAGCTCGCTGCCACAATAGCTTTCGATCTGTTTCTTTACCGTTTTGCGCGGAACCTCTCCGATTCGTCTTACTTCCTGCTTCACGCATTCCATCAGGCTGACCCATACCATCCTTCGGATTCGTTCCTGTGTCTCTTTTTCTATACCGTAACGTCCTGCATATTCTTTTAAAACATTTGCCAGCACTTCTGTCAGGTGAAACCGATCCGGGCGGTATGCATGGGAAAACGATGCCTCATTCTGGCAATAATGATAATAGCAGCCCGGATCGATCACTGCCTTTTTTGCAAGCAGGCAGAAATCCAGATTGAAGATCGTATCTTCGCTGAAATATTCCCGCTCCGAACGGAAGTGGATTTTTCCTGTTTCAATCACACTTCTGCGAAACATCGTCATACATGCGGAAACGCCCCGCATTTCCTCATCATCTGCCGAGTCTCCAAAAAAATGAAGCACAAAGCGCTTTCGGATCGCTTCGTTTTCGTAGCACTGTTCTTTTAACTGCGCCCGGTAAAACAGCTCTCCCTGCGGCGTCTCGATCTGATAGCCGAAGCTGCACAGATCTGCTTCCTCCTGTTCCATCCGGTCTGACAGCTTTTCACAGGTGTCCGGTTCAATAAAATCATCCGAGTCGATAAACAGGACATAGCGCCCTTTCGCAATATTCAGTCCATCATTTCTCGCCAGACCCTGTCCCGCATTTTGTTTATGGATCACATGGATTCTCGGATCCTGCTGTGCAAACTCATCGCACAAGCGGCCGCTGTTGTCTTTCGATCCATCATCTACAAGAATGATCTCAATATTCTGCAGTGTCTGTCCCCGCAGGGAATCCACGCAGCGTTTTATATAGTGCTCCACGTTGTAAACCGGTACAATTATGCTTACAAGAGGAGATAAAGTTGTTGTTTCTGTCATTTTTCTGTTCCTGTTATCTTACAATCTCCCTGCAAAACTCCCAGATGTCCTGCGCCATTCTCTTTTCATTCCATTTCTCCCGAACGGACTGCATGGCATTTTCTCCCAGTTGTCTGGAAAATTCAGGATCTTTTATCAGTCGATCCATCTGTTCTGCAAGTTCTTCTGCATTTTCCGGCTCATAGAGCAGGCAATCCTGTCCGTCTGTCACATAATCTCTCAGGCTGGGGACATTTGCCGCGATCACCGCTTTTTTCAAAAGCATCTGCTGCAGCAGTGTCATCTGCCCGAATGAATAGTTAAAGGACTGCAGTGGAAGCACACAAAAGGTCGCTTTTTCAATTTCTTTCATCAATTGCGTAACTGGAATAAATCCGACGGTCTCAACACCGTCATATTTCCGATCCAGCTTTTCTTTCCCAATCAGTTTTAACTTCGGGAAATCAGCAAGTCCATCCTGATTTCGCCCTTTTTGCAGATTTCTCAGTTTTTCGTATGCCTGCAGCAGCGTATCCCAATCCCGTTTATTATAACCGACACATAAAATATACGGATTTTCTTTCTCTATCGGTGTTCCGGTCGGCTGAAAATATTCTGCATCCGTCCCAAACGCAATATATCTGCTTTTGGAAAGCAGCCACTGGTGGCACTTTTCGTAATAGGTAATCTGGCTTTTTGTATGATAAATCACGCCGTCCAGAGACTTGCTTGCAAACTGCATCAGCTTCAGCGCTTTTCCTTCTTCCTTCGCGCTGTTAAAGCCACCGATGTCAAACACGATATGCTTATATTTTCCATGTCCGAACAGTCTGCGCCACAGGCACAATACAATCCCACTCTGCATTCCATGGGACAAAACCAGGTCATACTGATTTAATTTCGGCAAGACTTTCAATGTCTGCCAGATATAAAACCGGATTTTTTCTTTTTCAAAATGCTCCAGCCAGGGAAACGAGCGTATGTCCACAACGTCTACGGAAATGTCGTCCGGCAGATACCGAAAAAACCAGTATTTATGTCCCGGCACAACATAGTCCGGCGGCTGTTTTCCTTCCGGTATTTGATTTTCATAGGCAACTTTCCAGTTGACCAGCATCAATATTTTCACACTGCACCTCATTTTCAAGCATATACTGTAGAAGTATTGCTCAATGTGTTCTGCTCAGGCTTTTAAACCGCCATAAATCTGCAGCAGTTTTTCACAATACGTTTCCGCACTCATGAAAGAAACCTTTTCGCAGTTTATCGTATATGTTTGCAAGCGTTTGGAATCCGCCCATAACTCTTCAATTCTTTTCTGCAATGCACTGCTATCTCCGACTGGGAACAGCTCTCCGGTTTTTCCATCCTGTAAAAGCTCCGGTATTCCTCCGATCTTCGATGCGATGACCGGCGTTTTGTAAAGCTGTGCTTCCATCACGGAAAAGGGACAGTTTTCATAGCATTCCGACGGAAATACGACAAAGCTCGCTTCTGCAATCGTCTGATACAATTCTTTTCCGCTCAGAAAGCCTCTGTTTTCCACATTAGGCAATGCGGTTACCTCATCTTCCAGCGGTCCTTTTCCGGCAAATACGAACGGAATCTGCGGCAGCTTCCTACATACATCCAGCAGAGTTTTAACCCCTTTTTCTTCTGAATATCGTCCGAAATAAAGCACATACTTTTTCTTCTCCGTTTCCGGAATCTCCTGTCGGTTCAGGAAGTTATGCATCGTCACTGTCTTCTCGTCCAGATCCGGATTCGTCTTCAAAACTTCTTCCAGGAAATGGCTCGGGCAAATCACCGTATCGAACATCCGATACGCATGGTTATGCTGATAGATCTTCGCTTCCACGCTTCCCAAGAGGCTCTTCACGCGGGAATTGTGGATACACTTATGTTTCGTGCAGTTCCACTGCTTCTGTCCCAGGCATTCCTGGCACAGCTCGCCGGACGGTCTCTGCATCAGATGGTTTGGACAGACGAGCTGTGAATCATGCGCCGTGTATACGATCCGAACCGTTCTGCCGGTCTGTTTCTCATATTTACGGATCGCGTAGAGAATGGACGGTGTCAGCTGGAAATTGAAATTATTAACATGAACCACGTCAGGCCGAAAGTCGTCCAGCACTTTCCGGATCTTTTTTGCAGCCTCTGTCGAATAGAGAATCCGGAACGGATACAGTAATTTTTGAAGTTTTCCGGTATGAAAATCCATATTCCCTGTATAGCAATCAAGCCGGTTCGAAACGACCCGGCCTTCATGCTCCATTCCAAAATATTCTACCTGATGTCCCATCTTCTGAAGCTGCTTCCCGACTTCAAAAATATAGGTTTCCGATCCGCCGTTCGGATGCAGAAATTTATTGACAATCAATACTTTCATTTCTGATTCTCCCGTGCCTTGAGCACATGCTGATAAAGATGCAGCGTCTGCTCCGTTACCCGATCCCAGTTATATTTTCCACAGATAAAATCTGCATTTTCCTGATGTGCTTTCTGCGTCAGTTCCGGATACGCCAGCACTTCCTCCAAACGCTTCTGCAGCTCTTTTTCATTTCCTTTTTCAAAATACAGGGCATGGTCTTCCGCCACCTCTGTATTTTCCGGAATATTGCTTGCGATACAGCAGTTTCCATAGCTCATCGCTTCCAGCAGTCCAAGCGCCATCCCTTCAATATCACTTGGCAGTACAAAACAATACGCATTAGAGTACAGCTCTTCCAACACTTCCCCCTGTACAAATCCGGTCATAATCACACGGCTGTCTTTTGCCGCCAGATTGACCATTTCCTGTACGTATTCCTGAGAATGGCTGCTGCCGCCCGCAATCACCAGTTTTTTATCCGTCTCGATTTGTTCAAACGCATGCAGCAGATAATGCAGTCCCTTTTCCGGTACAATTCTTGCCAGGAACAGGATATATCCGTCTTTTTCCAGACCGTACTTTGCCTTAATTTCGGAATCGCCCTTTAAAATCGGTCTGTTGATTCCATTTGGAATAAAACGGGTTTTTCTGCCGTATGTCTCCTGAAAATAATCCTGCATATTGTGCGACAATACGATCACTTCATCCGCATGGAGTGCGGCGGTCTTTTCCCCCAGCTTCAGCATATGAGATGCAAAATTTCCCCATTTGGAACGTTGCCAGTCCAGCCCATGAATCGTCGCCACTGTCGGGATTCCAAACAGTTTGGTCAGCCAAAGCATAATACACGGTCCTTCCGCATGGAAATGCACAATATCATAATGCCCGAACAATGACCGGATTGTTGCCAGAAAAGAATATACAATCGCATTTAATTTACTGCTGGAAAACGTCGGAATCGTAAAAATTCGGATTCCCTGAAAATATTTTCCATGTTTTTCATCAAACTCTTTGCCGGATACATGGTAACCGGAACGATTATACGCATCCACCCGGTTCCCGGAACGAACCATTCGTGTAGACAGCTCTTCCACGACGATCTCCACACCACCTTCTCTCGACGGAATGCGCTTATGTCCGATCATTGCGATCTTCATTCCTGTCTTCGGTCTTGAAGGTATATGCACCAGCTCCTGATTTTTCTTTTTTAAAAGCTTGTTTTCTTTCCAGACATAATGAATAAACGAAAAATTTGTATCCATATATCGTGGAATCAGGCGTTTCGGATCCTGCATCAGCCGAAACAGCCATTCCAGACAAAGCTCCTGCATCCAGCCCGGCGCACGTCTTACCGTTCCCGCATGGAAATCAAAGCCTGCCCCTACGCCCAGCATGACGCCATGCAGCATTCCGGCATGTGCAGCCATCCATTTTTCCTGTTTTGGAGCTCCCAATCCAATCCAAATAAAATCCGGTTTTGTATCATTGATCTGTTTTACAACCGCCTCGTCCTCTTCTTCTGTCAGCGGTCGAAACGGTGGGGAATACATACCGACAATATTCAGCTTCGGATACTTTTCACGCAGCCTCTGTTCCAGCGCATGCAGCGTATTTTCCGTACTGCCATAAAAATAGTGCCGGTATCCCTTTTTCTCGGAAAGCTCGAAAATTCTCGGCATCAAATCCGGTCCAGGAACACGTCCCGCCTCCTGATGTCCGCGCATCCGACATACAATAGACAGGGGTTTCCCATCCGGAAGATTCATTGCACTGCCGTTTTGCACTTTCCGATAATCTGCATCGCGAAATGCCATGACCGTCGTATGCACATTGGAAACACAGACATATTTTCCACGCAGTTCATCCAAATGCTGATCCATATAATCAACTGTTTCATCCATCGTAATGACATTGATGTTTGTTCCCAACAATTTACAGAATTTCAGTTTTTCATTCATACTGTCCGCTCTTTTTCCGCCTTTTTTCTAAAATTTCCGCAATACCTGTTCCAAGCAGTGTTCCGGCTGCTCCGGTCAGGATTGCTGCTCCGATCATACCCCTCATCCATTCCACTGTTACAGTAACTCCAGAGAACCGAAACATCGGTGTCTCTTCTCCCATATAATACAATACTTCCGAGCCGTTTGCCCGCTCTTTTGCAGCTGCTTCCTCGTCCAGGTAATAGACTTCCTGCAGCGAATAATCACAGATCGACTTGGGCACAAGATACTCTTTGGGCATCTGTGCCGTCAGTCCAAAAGCAGTGCCTCCGATCACGACACAAGCGCAGGTCAACGCAGCAATCAAATATTTCTTTTCTCCTGCTGCAGCCCCTATCCTTTTCAGCCCCAACAAAAGAGTTTCTGCCAGTTTCTCTGCCGGAACATTTTTCGGAAGACTCCGGTCGCCCAGCGTACAGATTCCAATCCATGCAATGTTCTGCCGCCGGATCGGATTTGCATCGTTTAGCAGATAACTTCCCACAAAAATTAAGGAAACATTTTTAAAAGAAGTATTGAACAAAAACGGCTCCGATATTCCGGCAATCAGAAATCCCAGCGTAATCGCCAGTTCTTTTCGCCGGTCCTCCTTTACCAGATTCCGAATGGTAAAGAAATAGGCGATCATCAACAGAGCAAAGACAACCACCCCATAGGTCATCAACGCAAACACATAAGAATTGTCCATGTTCAGATCTTTATCCGCCAGCTGGAACTGCTGTCCGAACAGTGTAATCCTTTCCTGCGTCAGAAAATATTTGGAAAGGCGCAGTCTGGTATTCATCAGCCGGTTCATAAATTCATAGAACCGGTTTCCTTCCGGAATCAGCGGTGCCAACAGGGAAAATGCCAGTCCTGCCGGAAGCACGCACTGCACCAGCACTTTTTCCGGCTTCGTAAACTGACTGCGCAGTTCAAAATACAGCACCAGCATCAGATAAATTCCGGTCAACAGAAATCCTGTAAAGCTAACCGAATAGATAAAAATCAGTACGTTTCCGACAAGTGCGGCAATAATCCAGCCAAACAGTTTTTTGCCTTTTTGCTGCAACAAATAAAACAGAAACGCCAGCAAAATGACATAGGAAATATGGAATACATTCGGATGCGGATATCCCATACTCCACCGGAAGATAAAGGCTCCGAGCTTTTTATGTACCAGCAGAATGCCTTTGTCCCAGCCGATCAGAAACGCCAGAATCCGATAAAGAAACACGCTGCTCCAGACAACCGCCCCGACCTGAAAGACCTTTTTTATCCGCACATCTTTCATACCGATCAGCATCATCACACAAGTCAGCATTCCCTTTTCCGCAGAACAGCGCCAGCTCAGAATGCCGAGGACGCCGAACACCACTGTAGCCAGAAGCTGCCACGGCGTATATTTTGTCAGAATCAGTTTCAGCCCAAGGCATCCCATCCCGATCAACAGGCAGAGCTGATACGGACGCATCCCGTCGTACCAACCCATTCCCTTTGAAAACAACATCACACCGAAGAAAATCAGGTATAAAAGCTCATTGACTGTCAATGCAGCTTCCTTTTTCTGTGTTTTTAACTCCATTCTATCTGTCACTGCCAAAACTCCGGCACTCCTTGTGTTTTAGTTTTCCATACAGGAAAATTTTCCAAAATGCAAAATTCCCCGTTATACGAGAAGTATACCACTTTTGAGGCAAGAGGACAATCTGTTCCTTCCCGCCCTGTTTTCAGGTACTATACGGTCTGGTGTCATAAGAATCTGTTTCAGGCGGTCTGATACGCATTACAAGCCCGGATTACCATTTCAACTTCCTCGTCCGTCATTTCCGGGAACAGCGGCAACGTCGCGCAATGGGATGCCAGATACTCCGCGTTCGGACAATCTCCAACCTGGTAACCAAGATGCTTATAAGCATTCTGCAAATGGCAGGGCACCGGGTAATGCCGGTTGCACTCAATTCCCTTCTCTGCCATATAAGTCAGAAAACGCTCCGGGTCATCTTCCACCTCCACCTCAAACATATGGAAGACCGGATTCGTATTTTCCGGATGATGCTGCAGGGTAATCGCCGGATTCGTAATTTCCTTTGTGTACCGCCATCCAATCTCCCGCCTGCGGGCAGTCCATTCCGGCAGATATTTCAGGCTGACACTCAGCACTGCTCCCTGGATGCCCTCCAGTCGATAATTATATCCGATCATGTCATGATAATAACGCACTGTACAACCTTGATTTTTCATCATTTCGATCGTATCGAAGTACTCTTTTCGATAGCCGGTTACACTTCCGCCTTCTCCAAACGCATACAGGTTTTTTCCAGGATAAAAGCTAAAGCATCCGAGATCTCCCAGCGTTCCAACCATTTTCCCCTCATATAAAGCGTCATGTCCCTGCGCACAGTCTTCCACTACATACAGATGATGTCTGTCAGCTATTTCTTTTACCTTGTTAAATTCAAACGGTTGTCCATATAAATGTACACCAATAATTGCTTTCGTCTTCTCTGTGATCTTTTCTTCGATTTTATCCGGGTCTATTTCCCAGGTATCCGCAGTACAATCCACAAATACCGGAGTCGCCCCCGTATAAGTCACACCCCAGGCAGTCGCAATATAGGTATTGGCAGGAACGATCACTTCGTCCCCTTCTCCGATTCCAAGTGCAACCATCGCACAATGCAGCGCAGAGGTTCCATTATTTACACCCGACGCATAGGGAACTCCACAATACTGTGCAAATTCTTTATCGAATTCATCCGCATACTTTCCACCGGAAAATGCGGTATCCTCACACACTTTTTGAATGGCTTCCAGATACTCTGCCTTATGTTTCTGATAATCTCTCGTCAAATCAATTCTTTTGAGCATAGTTTTCTCTCTCCATCCTTCCAGTTTTGTACCTCAGTCGTTTATTTTCTGAGTTCGTCTTCCTGACGAAATGCCTTTTTCAGATGGTACATCTGAATCAGATAATTCTTGATCGTTTTCCACACTTTTACCGTCGTATTGTAGTCTTCCTGCCATTCGACCGGCATATCATAAATTTTCATTCCATCCCGTTCCGCGCGGAGTAAAAATTCAATCGTATAAAACCAGCCGTTATCCTGACTGCTTTCCCTTACAAGCTGCTCTGCCGCTTCTTTTCTCAGAAAAGTGAACCCGCAGACCGCATCGGTCGCTTTCATATGAAACAGTGTTTTTAACAAAAGTACAAGTCCCATGGACGTGATCTTCCGATACCATTTTCGTCCCTTTGTGTCAGATTCTTTGCTGAACCGGCTTCCGTTTACATACTGTAAATTCGGATCGTTCTGAAACATTTCGATCGTTTTCCCGAGATATTTTAAATCTGTGGAAAGATCAATATCCATGTATCCGACCAAGTCACAGGTATTGATGGAAATTCCTTTTCGAAATGCAACGCCAACGCCGCGTTCCCCTACCCTGACATAGCTCACTTCCGGATATTTTGCTGCAAGGGCTTTGCCGATTTTTGGTGTTTCATCCTCCGAACCGTTATCCAGAATTGTCAGCTGGTATGGTATCGTTACATTTTCTTTTAAATAAGCCATAGAACGTTCGATCCCGTTTTCCAGTCTCAATCGCTCATTCAATACCGGAAACAACAAATTGATACTCAATACGTCCTGTTTCATCCTTTTACCACCTTTTCAATATCCATAATCAGATATCTCTGTTTTTTAAAAATCAAATTCAGCATTACAGACAAATATTTCAAAATAATCGTCAGTAAGGCAAATACGCCAAAAAATCCCAACGCCATAAAGCTCATGGTAGAAATCCATCCTTCCACCACCGCATTATGAAAAATCAGGTCCTTTGCGACAAAAATTCCCATTCCGACAGACAACAATAAAAAGATGCCGCATATTACTGCCGAAACCGTTTCCATCGCATTTGTGAAATAAATAAAAGAATCGAATGCCAGGGAAAGTCTCTCTCCCGCATATTGCTTTTTCCTCTTTCCTTTTTCCAGAGAACGGTAATTCATAACGGCAGTATTTAATCCGCAATTGGAATAAACTGCTTTTCGATATGGAATATACTGCCCGATGGATTTGATCCGGTTGATTGCACGCCTGGAAACAATCCGAAAAGTTTCCGGTCCGATTTTTCCTCTTCCTCTGCTCGTTTTATTATAGCAAAAATAAAAGATCCCGGACGTCATTCGGACATGATCCCTTGTCCCTGCCGATACAATATCATTGCCTTCCAGAAGCTTATCATAAACTTCCATAATCAGCTCCGATGGATAATCCACATAAGCTGTGTCGAACTCATAGATAAAATCTCCGATCGCAAGATCCCTGCCTGCATTCATCGCGCTTTCCAGGCCGTGAAAAAAGCTCATATGAATAATATTGACCATTTCTGAACAATGATTTTCTTCCAGGTATTCTTTTAAGACGCCAATGGTACCATCCGTACAGGCATCGTTTACACATACAATTTCAAAATTTGTAAAATTGTCCCGAAACACCGGCAGCACCTTTTGAAAAAAAGGCACTACCTCATTCTGTGCATTGTGTAAATATAAAACCAATGAAACAAATTTTTTCTGTTTAACCCTGTTTTCCATTTTTCATCCCTATAAATATGCATCCAGATCATATACTGTATTGATTTTTCCAGACAACACACTGATAAACGTCGGTCTTTCACTCAGCACTTTGATTGCAGTCGGTCTGGAATCATCCACCTCTGACGATTTCAGGATCGGCTTCATCGAATATAATGACTGCTGATAGGTATATCCGTACTCTGCTTTCATGTATTTATTCGCCAGCTGCGACATATACATCCAGGCGGATTCCGGTTTATGGGGGCACTCAGAACAATTTCCCAGATGCCCGGGCGTGCAGGAACTTTCTCCGCTTTCCAATCCCTTTTGACAGGAAAATGTCGGCAGTTCCTCGTAAGAAGTGACATGCGGTGTAAACGTAACCGAGGTCAGAGAATGCAGTCCTGTGCATCCAAAGGGCATAATCGAAAAAAACGGACCATCCATCACAGTCAGACCGATTGGTTTTAACTTCTCTGCCGGTTTACAGAGAATAATTTCACACAGTTCATATTTTATTTTGAACTTTTCTGTCCCGACATTCTCCAGTTTTTGCAGGATCTGATTCACGGAAGCATAGGACGCGTTTAACACAAAAGAAGTTTCATATTCTGTTCCATCTTCCAGACGAATTACAAATGATTTTTCTGTCTTTGTGATCCGGTCAATTCTGGCACAGTACTGAATTTCGATATTTTTTTGTTTTTCCAGCTGTTCCTGATAATACGCCCCGAGGATTTTCGCATCGTAGGTATATTCTTCTGTCAGAAAGGCACCATCACACATTCCCGGATTGAAATATTTGGCCGCAGACACTTCTTCGCAACGGATCCCGGCAGCTTTACAAAATTCTACGAATTCCACCGCATTCGTCCACGAAAACTTTTCCGAAGTCGCGTAAATCTGATCAAATTTATCATGAATACAAAAGGAAAAATCCTCTACAAATCTCCGGAAATATCCTGCGGATTTCATTGCAGTCGAAAGGCTTCTCGGATAATGATATCCCATATGTACGCGTGCCTGGTTGATATATGTTGCCCGCTGAAACGGTGCTTCGTCATATTCCAGAACGAGAACCGTTTCGTTACGTTTTCCGCACAGATTTGCAGCATAACATCCATACAATCCGGCACCAATTATAATTTTATCGAATTTTCTCATTTTTTAACCCTGCGCTCTGATTTCTGGTTCAGATATTCTCTCAGATTATCGATTCCTTCTGTCGCAAGGAACACAAAAATCGGAACAAATGTATACAGATATCTTGCATGTGCCTCAAAAATCTGCAGATATAGCATCAGACCCAGCACTGACAGCACTGCAACCTGGCGTTTTTTGTCCAGGGGTCTTTTCGTAAATACAGAAAAAGGGACAAGAACCAGTACCATATACCACAAAATCTGCCGAAACAGCGCCTGATACCGGTACAGCGTATCTTCCGTGTTATCATAATACAGGGAACGGATCAGGGAACACAATACTGTTCCTCTTTCCGGGAAGATTTCTGTATAGAAAGTCTCTCCCAGTCCTCCCCATCCAAAGCATCCGTCAAAATAGTTTCTCGCTGATTTTTTTACAAAATGCTGCAGATATCCGCCTACGCCGAAATCTTTTAATCGTTTTCCGATTTCCTTTAATTCCGCCGCATGCTGCTCCTCTGCACTGGAAAAGCTCGTCGAATAATCAAAATCCGCCTGGCTGTAGCCGCCGTTTGTATCTTTATTCAATCCCAGCATCATGTGATGCTGCCAGCCAAGCACGGTATCCGTAACAACCGGAAAATGCATGGAACCAACAACCGCAGAAACTCCCCCGGCTGCCGCTCCCAAGCCAAGCACTGCTGCCAGACAATATGCCAGCAACGATTTTTTCCAGACGCTCTGCTTTTTCAACAGCCTGCCGGCAAAATGAATTCCTTCTACTGCAACGATGGCAATCACCACAATCGCAGCCATTGGTTTAATTTCAAAACCGACATAGCAGAAGAAGAACAGGAAAAAGAGCAGCATGCATCTTTTTTTTACAGACTCCGTTTCTTTTATTTTTACAAAAAGATAAAACAGAAAAATCGGAAAAATAATTCCGGTCGAATCCGAATATGGAATCATAATCCACGCCGACAACCCGCCCAGAATAAAATAAAATCCATATGCAATCCAAGCAATTTTCTGATCCGCAAAATGGCGCACAGTCTTATAAAGACAAGCCCCTGCACCTGTCACAAAAATACACTGAAATAATGCAAGCAGCATCGTACCATTTGCAATCGGTGTGCCTATTCCATCATTTAATTTCAACACTATAGAATAAATCCATACCAAAAGCAGATTATTGGGATAAACAGAAAAATAATATGCCATGCTGTTGATGCCATCCTGATCCCCTAACTCTACAAAATGCGCTCCGTACCAGACTGCACCCGGATCCCACGCAGTCCTGAAAACCGCGTTCCAGATCACGACAAACTGAAGTGCCAGCAATACAAGGGATGCACACAACAGACAGATATTTTCTGTTTTTATGGTTGTCGTTTTGTCTGATTTCAATTTTTTCTTTTTCCATACGCACCAGACCAAAATTCCATCGAGTAACGCCGCAATCAGAAAGACTGCCGCCCCCGGAATTCCACAATAGCTTTTCTTTATGTACACAAGTGCTATGACCCAAAGATACACAAAAGAGACACACAGCAACACTTTTAAAACACCGGACAGCCAGTCTTTCTTCACTTCCATAAATCTTCTCCCGTTATAATACAAACAATAGAATGCACGCTCTGCGGGCATTCTATTGTCATGAATAAAGCCTCCCTGTGGAAGCCTTATTTGTATCTTTTCTCTTTCTTATACCTTACATCCCAATTTCTTTCAAATATCTCCGCAGCGCATCCTGCCAGGTCGGAAGCGGCGTAAAGCCGTTTTTCACCAGTTTGCTCTTATCCAGCCTGGAATTGAACGGGCGTTTTGCTTTGGACAGGCCATATTCTGCTGTTGTCACCGGCAGTACCGTCAGTCGGTCTTCGGAATACTCTGTATGTCCCAGCTCCACTGCCTGTCGGAAAATTTCTTTTGTAAAATCATACCAGCTGATGTAGCCGCCCTCGTTGGTCACATGATAATACCCATATTTGTCGGTTTCGATCATATCTACCAGCAGGCGCGCCAGATCATAGGTGTAGGTCGGTGTGCCGACCTGATCGGATACAACCTTCAGTGTATCGTGGGTCTTGCCGACATTTAACATCGTCTTGATGAAGTTCTTGCCGTTGATGCCGAATACCCATGCAATCCGGACGATAAAATACTTGTCCAGGGTCTCCGAAACTGCAAGCTCACCTTCCAGCTTCGTCTGTCCGTAAACGTTTAACGGCTGGTAGGTTTTGCAGTCCGGATCCCAGGGTTTAGTACCCTGTCCGTCAAATACGTAGTCGGTGGAAAGGTAGACCATCTTGCAGTCCAGTTTCTTACATACCTCTGCGATATTCTTCGTGCCGCCGGCATTGATGCTGCGAACCTTGTCCACTTTATCGTCATCCTCTGCCAGATCCACTGCTGTCCATGCCGCGCAGTGCACTACAGCATCCGGATTTACCTCCTGTAAAACTGTTTCCACCGCCGCTGCATCGGTAATATCCATCGATACATAAGGCATCTTTGTTACGGCACTGCCGTCTGCAATTCCGCTGTATTCTGCTGCCAGATCCGAGCCAACACCCTCGTGACCGCGTTTGGCAAGCTCATTCATCACATCATGTCCAAGCTGTCCGGCTACGCCGGTTACCAATACTTTCATTGTAAGTCCTCCGATTATTCTTGCTATCTATAACTATATCATTTTTTCTGAATCAGGCAACGCTTTTTGTAAAAAGCAATGCCAAAGCACGATACCTGATCATAACGATCTTCCAACGTTTTGGCATACATTCTGTCATCGATCTGCATCACAGCTTTTTCGCATTCCTGCTCCAGATCTGTCAGCCGTTTTACATATTTTACTTCAAAAAGCTCCCGGTCCTTCTCTACGATTCACACCAGGTGCCTGGGCACACTGCCGGCATATTTTTCGATTTTATTTTTTTCCCGTTCCCGGATTTTGTCGGCAAGCTCCTGAATGCGGTTTGTGATCCACATGTTTGCGGTTGTATTTTCGGAATAATCCGCCTCGGCATACATGTCAACTCTTCCGTCTGCACGCATCTGTTCTACCTGCTTCATGGCAGCGACGTCGCCCTTTGGATAAATGGCAAAGGTGGAACCGCCGTTTTGATGTACAAGGGAAAATGCCGGGATATCGCTTGGTCCGTCTGCTATGTAGATCATATTTTCAAATTTCACACGCCGCAGCTCCTGGGGAATCTTGGAATTGACATCGATGCCGTCAATCTTTCCGATTCCTTTATTGATTTCAAAAATCGCACGCGTTTTCGTCGTATTATCGATCGTATAAACGATTTCGTTGATGAGCGGCTGATTCTCTGCATCCGGCGCTTCCATCAGTTCGCAGCCCCAGACATCATCCACATAATTCATCAGCTCCATTCCCCGGATTACCTCTGCAAACCCGGTGCTGACAATATAATGCTCTACCTGAATATCATATTCCGAATAGCTCGCATCATTTCGGAACATGTTTTTTGTTTTCCGGAAAAATTCCAGTGTCCCCGGATAAAGCTTCTGCAGCTTTCCAAAAGAGCGAAGCTTTGCATTATTTAAGCCCGGGAAAATCCCCTCATGGGCACATTTGATACAATAATTCAGATAATAGGTGTCACGGTTGACCCGCACGCCGCTTTTCTGGTATTCATCCAGAATTTTATTTTCATCCGCCCAGAACTGCTTCGTCTCAACGCCATATTCTGCAAACATCGGATCCTGCATATATCCGTCGATCAGCGTCTTATCGCAGTCCCAGATCACTGCAATCACATTCTTCATAGGCATAATTCCTCTTGCTTCGCACATTTACTTCCAACAATAGAATGCACGCTCTGCGAGCATTCTATTGTCATGAATAAATCTCTTTTACCAGCCCTGTTTCGAACGGAATCTTTACCGCAGTCGGACCAAAGGCATACCCTGCGATATCATAACGGTTAAAGATCACCACCAGCTCATTGTCGGTCAGATACCACTGAATATTGTCGATATCGGACGCTGTCCCTGCAGTATCCGGGGTTTCCTCCCTGTCTGCGGCTGTCATGTCACTGTCCTCCAAATCTTCTTCGGCTGAAAATCCATAAAACATTCCCCTGACAGTATCCTCATAGTCTTCAAAGAACGTAAAATCCTCCTGTTCTTCCTGAAAAGCCCTCAGAGTGTCCAGAACCTGTGCGTACAGGCTGTCGTAATCCTCTGTCACATCCCGCAGTGTCAGCCTTTTGCCGGTCTTTGTATCATAATTGTAACCATTATAAACGACGTTGGGATGTGCACCTCCGAGATAGGAATAATCCGTGGTTACGTAGCTGAAGATTCTGTCATCCCCACGCTTCATAGAAATGGTATCCTCGATGCCATATAAAGAGCCAGTGGTTTCCCAATCATTATCCTCCAGGAAGGCCTGCATATCTCCCCATGCTTCCTGGGCCAGCTCATAGGTATCTGAGCTCTGCTGATCCAGCACCTTCTGCAGGGCATCATAGCCCTTGTCTTCGATGGTAGCTTTCTGAACGCTAATTGTGACCAGGACCTCTCCTGCATCGTTTTTCTTTTCTTCCTTCTGATCCTCTACCGTTACCTTGATCGCCGTGTCTTTCCTGAACTCTGCAATTTCTGTATCCGGGTCTTCTGCAACAAAAATCTCCGCCGTAGCTTCTTCGGCAGCCTCCTCCCGGCTTTCTGCTGCGGTGCCGGTTTCTTCTGCAACAGCGGAAAGGGCAGCAGAAACTGTTTCCGTGGCAGACTCTGCGGCGGCAGTTCCTTCTGCAGTATCTGCATCGGTGCCTTTGCACGCCGTCACGCCAAAGGTCATTGCTGCAGCCAGCACAACTGCTGCAAGCTTTCTTGTCAACAGGATTTTGTTTTTCATCATAGAATTCCCTCCATTCTGTAGCATTTACTTGTCCGCAAAAACAGGCGGCTTTTTAAATAACAGTTCCCTTTCCATCTATCAACACCCAGCCGTCCCAGAGCTTTTTCATCTCCTCCGGCACAATATTCTGGCTGTTTTTATGCTTTGACGGACGGATCATCACTTTATCCGGGCTCGGATTGAGCCGCGCTCCCCAGAAGCTGAATGTGGAGTTTGCGCAGATATTATGGCTGCAGCAGCTCATCAGCTGCATGTCAAACAGGCTGTTTTTCCCAGTGTTCCAATCTACGACAGTAAACTCTTTTCCGGGGTAGGCATTTTTCACATATACAGAGTCATCCGAAAAAACGTAGAAATGTGCGTCCGGTGTCTGCTCCTTTATATACGAAATTGCCGCTTCATAATAAGCATCCGTGCAGATCCCGCCGAACATCTCTGCATTCTGCGCATCCAGATAATCCCCACGGCGGATATGGATGCTCACAGAGGTTTCCTGCTTCATGCGCTCCATCGTTTCTTTATTTTTCGCGGCAGCCTCTAAATCCCAGCCTTCACCCTTTTCCGGATCCGGAAAATGAATCTGGCTGCGCAGCATCGGCAAAATATCCGCATAATAAGCCTCGCATGCCCAGAAACCGCTTAAATAAGCGTCCTCCAGATCAAAGATTTCCGGATGATACATGTCGCTTTCCGTAAAATGCCGGTTGCTGCCCCCAAGCAGCTTCTTTTTCAGTTTTCCGATCAAATTATTTTTTCCAAGAATTGCCTGCTTTTCTTCCTGTGTGCAATATTTTGCAGGAAGATTTTCAAACCAGGACAACTCCAGCTTCCGGCTTGCAAGCACCTTTGTCTGCCGCTCTTTGTCGAGAAACCAGGAAACATCCAGTCTGGCATCTTTTCCCAAAGATTCCAGCTTCCGGTACAACGCGTACTGCTGCATCTGGTTTCCCAGTCCGCCCATCACCTCTACAATAATCATGACCGTTTCCGCCTCCCTTTTACCATTCCGTACAAATACTTAAATTCCTCCGTCCTGCCAAACACGATCAGAAAAATTCCATTAAAGACAACCGTAATGATCACGATCATCAGCGCAAATTTTGCAATCGTCACCTGCGGCATCAGCAGATTCTGCAGCGGAATGAGCACTGCCAGCGCAGCTCCGATGACGAGCAAATATTTGATGGACTCCTGAAAATAGGAAACCACACTTTTTTCAAAGCAAACCCGATAAATAATGATCGGTTTTGTGATATTTGCAATCAGTCCGGATACGACGGTTCCGATAAACACGCCCGCCAGACCGATTTTAAACACCAGAGCGATCGACAGCACCAGATTGACGATACCCTGAAGGATGGACAGATATTTATCCTGTTCAAAAACACCAGCCGCCGTTTTGAAATTCGAAAGCACGACACGTTCCCCTTTGAAGAAATAGTCCGTCAGATACCAGGCGATAATCGAAGTTGCCAACACGCGATCCGCTCCGACATACAGCTCCACGAGAGGAGACAGGAGCAGGAAAAAACCGACAGCCGAAAATCCGTATACCCAGATTGCAAAAAAACGATATACCAGAAACAGCTGAAACTGCTTTTCCCTGCTCTCCGTCGCGATCAGATTTCCAAAGCTGGAAATGACGGAGTTGAAAATCAGGTTTACATAACCTGAAACGGAATTGACGATCATCTTGTAGGTTCCGATCAGACCGACCCAGACGACACCCAGACAGGACGAAATAATGATCGCATCCGTCTGCAGACGCGCCATATCCCCGACCCGGTGCAGCATCAGCGCCTTTGTCTTATCCACCACCGCTCCTGTTTCTTCTTTTGTCAGCGGTTCCACATCTTTTTCCAGCAAAAGCGGATATTTGCGGTTCAGATAGCAGCTGATAAAAATCTTCTGTCCGAGGGATACGCCGACCTGAATCAGCAGGTATAACAGGTAGTTTGGCAGTACCAGCAGTCCCAGAAGCTGCAGCACCACGGAAAGTGCTTTGCTGATGGCATCCGCGTTCGTCTGGATATAGTTTTTCTGCTCCGCATTGGCAAGACTGTATTTGTATGCAACAAAATACGTTGTCACCGTGTTGAACAAAAACAGCAGATAGTAAACCCGCAGCTGCCTTAGGGTCAGATAATCTGCATTTTTGACAATCCAGGGTAAAAACGGTACCAGTGCAAGTCCGATGACAGCAATCACGATGGCAATGGTGCGGTACGCTTTTTTATACAGCTGCATGTAGGATTTGATTTTTTCCCGTTCGCCCCGCGCTACCGGACCGTACAGGCTGTAGTTTAAAGCCGTTCCGACGCCAAGCTCCGCAAGGGAAAGCATCGTCAGAATTTCGCTGTAGAGATCCTGCACGCCCAGAAGCGTGTCGCCCAGATGGGTGATAAACACCTGCCGCAGGATAAAATTAAGCAGCGTCGTTGCCCCGCTCCCTAAAAAGCCGAATATTATATTTCTGGTCGCATATCTGACTCTTCCCATGTTTTTTCGTCCTGTTCTCCTGATATTCCTGCCAAACTGTTTGATCGAACTTGTCCTGTGACAGGGCATAAGGATCATTCTGCCCTATCGTTATTCTCTTCCCTGAAAAGCTGCACTGCCAGAAAGGCCAGCGCGCTGCCGCTGCCCCAGGGATAGGTTCCGTATACCTGCGGATATTCCGCAAAGCCCTTGCATTCGCCGGAGCAGTCTGTGACACGCCCATCACGAATGCTCGTCTGCATGATGGCTGCCAGACGGCTCAGTGCAGGGCTCCACTGTTCTGAACGCTGCACAGCTGCAGTCTCTGCTGCCAGCCAGGCCCCATATCCGATCATGCCCTCTGCTGAGGTATCCCGGTGTCCCTCCTGTGCCTGCAGCTGCCAGGAAAATCCACCGTCTGCGCGCTGCCATACAAAAATGCTGTCAAGGAGCTGTTGCTGCAGTAAAAGCAGACGATTGCAGCCCTCCCGGGCAACAGACTGGGAGGACGGCTGCGCTGCTGGCTGCCCTGCCTGCAGCTTGTCCGCCTGTTCTGCTCCTGCAGGCTGCTCTGAAATCCACAAAAGGCTCTGCGACAATCCAAGCAGCATCCAGCCGCAGGCTCTTCCCCAGCCGATTATTCCGTATTTCATGCCGTTCTTTTCATCATAGCCATGATAGGGCAGACCGGTTTTTTCATCCATCCCCTTTTGGAAAAAGAGCTCCAGCTGACGGATTCCGAGGTTTAACAGCTCTTTATCCTGTTTCTGAACACCGTAACGACAGGCAAAGGGACAAAGCATCCCAAGGGTATCTGCAAACAGCCAGTCCGGATGCTGGCTCCGGTACGCAAGGATGCCGTCCGCAGTTTTTTTCGCTGCTTTGATCCAGCCTGCGCAAATGTCTGCCCCTTCCCGGCAGATCCAGAGCGCTTCCAGAGATTCTGCATCTTCTCTTTTTTCCCTCGTCAAAATCTCTTCTGTCCACAGGGCAACGCTTCCATTCATCACATGATCCACATGAGAGATTGGATATCCGCTGTTTTTCCACCGTCTGAGATAGGAAAACACACTGCTTAACGCAGTCTTGTCCTTTGTCTGCTCATACGCCTGCAACAGCCCCATCGCAAGAAGCGCCTGAGGCCAGGAATAACGCTCTGCCTTTTCCGGCGTCATGCCCGGGACGCAGGTCTTGATCCACTGTTTGATTTTCTGTTTGGTGGTCACCACCGGATAAGTATCCAGCATCGCTGCTGCCGGTTTTATCATTTCCTGTATCTGGCTCACAATTTTCCCTCCCTCTGCTTTTTATGAACTGCCTGCACGGCTGCATTGTATTTCACGCAACTGCTTCTGATTTTTTACGCTTTCACAGCTCTCTCAACAGATTTTCTGCTTCTTTTGCCTTTTTGCAATAGTCCGGCATGATCTGCTGCAGGTGCGATTTCTGTGCCTGCGCATTTTGATACAGCCAGTCAAATGCGTTGACGAGGTCTTCTTTTTTGGCGAGTGCCTGCACCGGCAGGACATAACCCTCGTCCGTTCCAAATAAATCCTTTGCGATTCCACGGGCCTTGATCGAATAGCCGACTACCAGCGTCGGCACGCAGGAGGAATATGCCGCGATTGTCGCATGGGTCCGGGCTCCGATAAACATCTCGCAGCGGCTGATATAGCCCTTTAATTCCGGAGCGGACCCATCCGGCAGCTCGATCACACGTCCGGTCGATGCAAAGGCTTCATAAAGCTGCCGGATCGGTTTTCTGTCATCATTGCTTTCCCACACCACATGGGGAATCAGCGCAATATGCAGATCGGTCGTTTCCAAAATATGGGAGATCAGCGCTTTATAGTTCTGCATCGTAATGCCCGGAGTCTTTTCATTGTCCACAATCATCGGACTGATGTTCAGGCCCAGCATCTTTCCTGGAACCCAGCCCTCCGGCAGGGGAGCCAGCTTTGTTTCCAGTAAAAAAGCCGAGTCCGGATATAAATGGATATTTTTGTCAATTCCGGCTTCCTGCAGTGCTGCAAAGGTCAGGCTTTCCCGCGCGACAATCGCATCGTAGCGCTTCATATCCTCCATGATTTCCGGACGTTTTAACAACTCCGGCTCGATAGAGCAGCCATATAAAACCGTTTTAGCGCCCTGCCTGTGGAACATGCGGTTTGCGGAAATCAGCCGGTCGAGCATATTGTCATAACAATAATTATCCCCGCCGATGGAAATATTCAGACGGTGCAGATTTTTCCCGCAAATGTCCTGATACCGGTATTCCATGAAGCAGTCCGGGTCATGTAAAAGCTTTCGCTTCAAATAGTACCAGGTATGCACGAATACATTCTTTTCGATACTTTTTTCCTGTACAAAGCTGCTGTAAAGCTCCTTCAGGGAATAGGTTTCATCCTCCTTCGGGCGGTTCGTCATCAGAATCGCCGGTTTGGGAAGCATCCGGCAAAGACTGTTGACAATCGCCTCGCAGCCGTGGTTGCCGCTTCCCGCATGCATATATAAAACAATTTTATCGTCTTTCATGATTCCTCTCATTCTGCTTTTGCATCACCCAAAAGCAATTCGATCCCTCGGCATCCGGTTCTTATTTTAATTTTTCCAATGATGATACAGCGCAAGATACAACGCCGGACAGGCGGTGAACAGCATCGTTTTTATCCGATAGCCCTTCGGCAGCTCCTCTTTTGCTCCGGAAGCAGCAAGTCCTTTCTGGACAGCACTGTGGCACTGTACGACTTCCGTCTGGTATTTTTTCCGTTCAGCACCGGGCAGGCGCGCAATTTTTCCGGCAGCCAGCATCGCAGAAACCGCCAGAATACTGTATACCCGCCCTTTCTGGGACGGGAACTCTTTTTCCACAAGCCTGCAGGCAAGCTCCCAGCTTTTGATTTCATCCATGTAGCTTGGTTTAAAGGGCTTGAGCATCGCGCCCTGCTCGTTAATCCGGTAAAAATAGCCGCGATACTCTGTGATGCTCACGCTGGAAATCTGCATCAGCAAATCCATCAGAAACATCATATCCTCACCGATGCTCAAGTCTTCCCGGAAACGGATTTGCCCAATCGCACTGCGGCGGTATAGCACGCTCCAGCAGCGGGTATTTCCGCGCAGGAGATAGTCCGAAACGTATTCTGAGCGATTGTATACACGGACACTCTCCACACAAACTGCGCGTTGTTGAGAAACGGCTTCTGCCCCGGCTTTTTCTGTGCCGTCTGCACGCAGCACTTTTTTTGCCCGAGCAGCATTTTCCTCCCGCTCTACATCCGTTTTTAACAGCCCCTCTGACCGGTTATAAATTCCGTCCGGTTTACCGTTCCATCTATAGTAATCACAGACCGCAAGGTCGCTTTCTGTCTGCCCCAGCATCGCCCGAAGCACAGAGAGCATCTGCGGATCCAGCTTATCGTCCGCATCGACAAACGTGACAAATTCTCCTTGCGCTTTTTCCAGTCCCTCGTTACGTGCTGCGGATACGCCGTTTTTCTGACGCAAAATCGGTAAAATCCTCGAATCCTCTTCCGCCAGCTTAAACACCAGCTCCGTCGTCCCGTCCGTCGAATGATCGTCCAGCACCAGAAGCTCCCAGTTCGTATCCGTCTGCTGCCGAATGCTTTCGATACATTCCCCGATCCAGGAAACGCCGTTGTAAACCGGCATGATAATACTGATCCGTCCCTGCTTTTTTGATTCCATACAACTCTCCATTCAGCGCTGCCGCTTACTGTTTGCCCACAAAAGAAAATGGACAAGCTGCATCATTGCCGTATTTTCCGGATGCGCCAGCACCTGATACATCAGCTTATTTTCCGTAACAGTCGGAGTAAGCGGCATTCTTTTGACCGCTTCCTGCAGCTCTGTTTCCCTGCATTCCTTCTGCAGCCGCCCTTTCCAGCCTTCCCGTCCGTTTCTCGCCTCGTTCTTGATTTCCAGGAACATCAGAAGCTGCAGCTCCCGATCCGCCTGTTTTTGGGCGTTCGGCACATGCTTGTCTGCAAGGATTTGGCGAACAATTTTATCCAGGATCCGGATATTTTCATACATTCCGGCATCATAACTGTGCACCATCGACTCCCGCAAAAACAGGTAGTGATACCAAGCTGCGCCCTCCATGACCACAATCCGCTGCGCATCCAGAAGCGCCGGAAGGGTGATGACCATATCCTCGCCCATTCGAATGGACGGGTCACAGTATTTCATATTTTCAGCAATTAAAGTACGGGAAAAAAGCTTCATGCAGCGGGACAACGTAATCGGACGTTTTTCCTGCCCCAGAAGTTTTCCGTGAATCCGATCCTGCAGGCTGCGCCCCGTATAAATGCCCGGCTCCATCGCCTGATAAATTTCGATGCTGCGGTTTCTTTCCTCCTGTACATAATTGCCGCAGATAATCTCTTTTCCACAGTCGGACGAAAAATCCAGCATTTTTTCCACCATGCAGGCGTCAATCCAGTCGTCACTGTCCACAAAACACAGATAATCGCCGGTGCTCATCGATACGCCAGCCATCCACGCGGACACCAGACCGCCGTTTTCCTTATGCAAAACGCGAATTCGGTCGTCCCTCTGCGCCCAGTCGTCACATAATGCCGGGCAGTCGTCCGGCGAACCGTCGTCCACCAGAATAATTTCCAGATTTTTATAGGTCTGACCCGTGATGCTCTGCACACAGCGCGCCAGCCACTCCAACGTCCGGTAAACCGGAACGATCACACTTACCTTTTTTTCCATGCAACATTAGTCCTCTTTTCTCAATTTCTCGTAATAGCTGACTAGTTGGTTTACATAATTATCTATTGCATAATACTCCTGCACCCGCATCCGCGCTTTTGTACCAATTTCGCGGCGCAGATTTTCATCCAAAAGCAGTTCTTCCAGCGCCTCTGTCAGCATCCGGCTGTTTTTTGCCTCTACCATCACGCCGCAGCCGTCTTTTCCGGTCGGCAGACTGTTCCATTCCGGCTCCCCGAGGGTCTGCGGAATCCCGCCAACTGCAGTCGTCAGGCTGCACATTCCCGCCGCCATCGCCTCTAACAGAGAAACCGGCTGTCCTTCAAACCACGTCGGCAGGACAAAAATACTGCTCTGCTCAAACAGCCCGGTGCGCTGCTTTGCAGATACCCAGCCGGGGCATTCGACAATTCCCTGCGCCTCCAGCTTTTTTGCTTTCTTTTGCAGCTCCTCCGTCCCGTTTTCCCAGAAGCCGCCCAACACCAGATGAAAATCCGGGTGCTTCTTCCAAACCACTTCCGCACAGTCCAACAGCTCGTCCACTCCCTTTTCCGGACAAAGCCGTCCCAAAAAGACCGCCGTATGGCTGCTATAATCTGTTTTCGGCATTTTCGGAACCGGAACCGCATTCTGCAGGACATGGATTTTGTCCCGATCCACCATGTCTGCAAAAAAATCTTTCCAGACATCCGTCAGCACCAGAAACAAATCCGCACGGTTTAACATTTTTTTGATATACGCCTGTCGTTTCGCGCTGCATCGTTTATAATAAAAGCCCTGAAAATCTCCGCCGTGCTCGTGAATCACAACCTTTTTGTGGAACCAGAGGGCGATCTGCATAAAAATCAGCTTCCGGTAGCAGCTCGCATCCGCCGCCATATTCAAATGTACGATGTCTGCTTTCGGCAGCACAGTGACAAATTGCAACAGCGCCTGAACACCTTTTAACAGCTTCGCAGCCGTGCTTCCGTCCACCATTGTCCCGATATAGGTCAGGTCAATACGCTGATCGAGTCCCGCCTCGTACAGGTTATTGACCACCGCAGATACGCCGCCCTTTACGCTGCGGTCCGCACCAAGCATTACAACTTTCATACGTTTTCTCCCATTGCGCCAGTGATTTTATGCGCGGTTTGCTGTACCCTATTTCATGATGTTATGCTGCTTCCACTGCATAAGTTTCAGCGTTTTCGTTTCAACACATGGCGTTCCAGTAAAAACCACGACGCGCATGCCAACGCAAGAAATCCTGCCACATAAAAAAGAAACAGCGGAATGTGATGCATCTTTTTCGGCAGATTCCAGTAAAATACCAGATTGATCAACGGCCAGTGGTATAAAAATATTCCATAGGACAAATCATTTTTCAGGCGATGTTTTTTCCAGCCATAGGCGCAGGCAAGCACGACCACCGGGAGCAAAAGGCTCGTCACAAGGTCCGCATAATATCCCGGAAGCTTCCAGCCAAAGGTCTGCCAGCACACTTTATAGCAGATAAATACAATCAGCAGAATAAACCATTTTCCTGTCAGTTTTTGTAAAATTGTCTCTTTAAAATGCCACAGATATAGCCCTGCAAAAAACCAGACCAAATACGGCAGGAAGCTTCGATCCAGCAGGGAAACAGCCGCGCCGGGAAACGCTCCCGAATTCTTTAAAAGGTCGCAGGCGAGATTTAACAACGCAGTCAGCACCAAGAGGACATGCCAGGTACGGTTTTTCCAAGCAAGACACCGTTTCCAGACCACCGCAACCAGAACGTACAGCTGAATTTCCACCATCAGCGCCCAAAGCGTCCCGTTGATGCTTTCTATCGCAAACGCCTGCAAAAAGGACGGCGTATAGGCCAGACCGACGCCCTGTACAACTGCCCAGGTCAGCAGATCTTTCCCATGCCCCGAAACGACGCCGGGAAGCAAAGAGAGCATCCCAATCGTCAGCACAATGTTGACCCACAGCGCCGGATACAATCGCAGGATCCGTTTTTGGGCAAATATTTTTCGGTTTTGTGTCCGCATCAGTGTCTCTCCCATCAGAAATCCGCTGATGCTAAAGAGAATAATCAAGCCGGGGAACAGTGTCAGCGCTCTTTTAAAGCCAAGCAGCAGTCCATCCCCCGGTCCGTCTTTTCCATATGTGAGCATTGTCAGATTCAGATAATGCGTGATCGCAATCTGCAGCGCCGCAAACAGGCGGAGAATATCCAGACTGTTCTCTGCAAAAACAAACTGCGTTGTATTTTTTCGTCCGGCTGCTCTTTCTGTCATCTCGCAGCCTCCTTTATGGTTGCAGCCTTCTCCTGTACTTCGGAGCAATTGCCAACCGTCGCTTTCCTCCCAAAGCTGCCATCCGCTGCTTTGGAACCGTGCTTCCAAAAAGCCCCCGGCAGCTGCCACCACCAGATTGCTTTCCCACCCAGCGGAAGCATTGCCGTCCAGTACGCTCCCAGCAAAAACAGGACATAATTGCGCGCCAGATAGACCGATACCGCATGCGCCTCGACTACCGTAAACAGCGCAAAGGACAGCACAAGGACAAAGCCCTGGGTATCCTTTAATGTTCTGCAGACACGCATCAGGAGAAACAGCAGCACCATACAGCATGCGCCCGGAATGATTCCATACCAGAAAAACAGGCGCACATAACCCATATCGAAATATTCCACATAGTTCGGATCGCCGAACAGCTTCCAGTTCCTGAGCACGCCGCCGCCGTTTTCAAAGGCATAAATACTGGAAATACGCCCGGTCAGGATCCTGTCAATCCTGACCACCCAGGCCGGCATTAGTTCATACCAGTTGGAAATATGCGCTGCGTACAAGGAGAAGACAAAGCCCGCCGCAACCGCTGCCATTCCGCCGATATAAACAACGCTGCCTTCGCGGATTTTTGAGGACTTGTCCATCAAAAACGCCAGCACCAGCGTTGCCGCCATGACAAGAAACGTCGTCCGCGTCATTGTCGCAGCGTAAACGCCAACCGTCAGTACGCCGAGAAGCATCCAGTGCACCGGCTTCATTTTTTCATGGAACAGATAAACGCCCAGCGTCATCAGCGCCCAGATCATAATCGCAAGCGCATTGCTGTTACCGACGCCAAGACAAAGCCGCCTGCTGCCTTCTTTGATCCCATAACCGGCACCGGCGTCCCAGACCTCACCCAAAACGCCCGCCAGCGAAAGTATCGCCAGCACTGCCATTCCGGTAAGCGTCACATAAAAAACAACCCGCAGTGCCTTTTTGTGGTCAATCCCTTTCATCGATGCGACAAACACAACTGCACGCACCGCTTCATCCCGATCCGAGCTAAGATAACACAGCCCCGCAATGACTCCTGCCGCAAGCACAGCAAGCCATTCTTTTTTGGAATACTTTGTCACACAGAGCTTGCAGGCAAACAGCAGAAAGCTGACCCTAAACATCTGCCCTTCCAGAGGATTGATCCACGAGCTCTTGTCCAGGATGACAATCAGAAGCTCCAAAAGAAGCCCTGCATAAAAGCAGATCCTGCCGAACTGTTCTATTTTTTCATTTTTCGTATGTGCAATCTGCTCTGCCATGCTGTTCCTTTCCTGTGGACACCCCTCTCTGACCGTTCCTTCCGGGATACCTGCCCCATCAGACCGTCAAAGGGCTGTCCGTTCTAAAACTTCGGATACTGCGCGTTCGTCCCCGCCCATTTGTGGAACGCAAAGGGTGTGATCCCCTCAATCTCCGGAATCATCGTCTCATGCGCAAAATATTTTGCAACCTCCAACGGTGCAATCTTCATCCCCGCTGCCTCGATCAGATGATGATTCTTTACGCACAAAAAACCATCCTCATTCAAGGAACCGTGATCCGGCTCAAAGGGCAGATTTGCCTCCTTCGGAAAATTCACAAGCCTCCGGCTGCGGATTCCCACACTGTTGCCGACCCGGCACAAATTTCCGTTGATGTCCCGATATGTGATATCATCCTTCGGAATCGGCCACGGAGAACCGATATAATCATAATCCAGGAACTCATCCCGCCACATCTCCGGATGCACGATAAACCCATCCGCATGCACCACCATAACAAAATCCGTATGGATATAATCTCCCAGCTCATAAAGCATCTTATAATTAAAACAGTCAATATTCGTCAGCTTCGAGGTATGTGCATACCGAATACCCTTCGGCAAAAAGAAAGGTTTCCGATGCGTGATCAGCACACAATCCCCAAAATCAATCTGACGCATGCTGTACTGCATCGCCTTGATCGTCTGCCGCACATTGACACTCGTCATCGCCATCAGCGTCACATTCGAAAGCTGCAGCCTGCCGTCTTTCCACTCCATAATAAATCCTCATTTCATCTTAAACCGCTGCCTGCGCTCCAACTGCCGCACAGACCGCTCATTTTCTACTATCATACTGCATCCGCCATACCAATGCAAGCAGGTCGCAGTTTCCTTCGGAAACTGTGACTGCCCAGCCCCATTTTAAATTTTGCTGCGCAAAAGGGGCTGTGCACTCTTGATTCACTTTCTCACGCCCCTGAACAGCAAGTGTTCAGGGGCTGCTTGCACACAGGCAACAGCTCCAAAGGAGCGCCTTGCCGTCCTCCTGCCAGCTATGTTTCAGCAGCAAACTCAGCCCTTGACCTTGACCCTTTCCCTTCCGCCTTACACAGCCAGGTCAGCCGCCGCGCGCTTTTTGCGCCGGCGCTGCCGTTCCCGATCCGCCGTATGCAGACCATAGAAAAGCGCCGGTACTTAGGAAGCGTCTTTTGCTTCCTTATGTACCCGCTGCGCTTTTCTTCTGAGCGAAAGCGCGTCTGCATGGCGGACGGGAACGACAGCGCCCGGTGCAAAACAGCACAGCGGCTGACCGTCCAGACCGTCACTTTGGCATAAACCCGTCCCGGATATCGCTTCCCCGTAACTTCGTCCTCTCAGCCATCATCCGATATGCCGTCGCCGGAAAAGCGTCATAACTGATATTCTCCTGCCCGCCTGCCGGATAATAAACTATCAGACCGCCTTCCATTTCAAACGACTCCACCTCTACGCTGTCATAATCCTGCTGTACAACCCAAGCCGGGTCTGTCAGATGCTGCTTTCCCCAAACCAGATCAAACAACACATAATAATCCCAGTACATACTCAAACTGAAAAAGATCGCTGCGCAAAGAAAACCTGACGCAATCCGCACCGGCCCCATCTGCATCGGACGCAGCCATTCGCCAAATGCCATTAACGGAAAAATCAACAGAAACGCAAGCCCGTACCGGATAAACGGAGCGAGGAAAAACCAGCCTGCAATGCCGCCTAAAACCGCTGCATACACAACGACACGATCCCAGCATAACTTTTCTTTCCGGATTCGTTTCCACACAACCGACAACACTGCTGAAATCCCGGCAACCATATTGGCAATCAAAAGCATCATCTCATAACGATCCTTTTCTCCCCACCAGACGGGAAACCATGCGCTCACAGGATCATTGATTTTCGTCACATCATACAGACAACGTCCCCAAACCTTGATCTGATCCGAATCATTCTGAAGATAAGAAGCAGGAATTTTCCAGTCTACGGAAAACAGATCAATTGCTGCAAACGGATAAATCAGCCATCCGGAAATCAGCACATTCCGCGCCAGCCACGGCGCAAGCACAACACAGCCACAAAGCAGATAGATTCCGATCTTTTTCCATTCTTTTGACCGAATCAGACAAACCGCCGGATACAGTGCAAGAATGACGAGCATTCCAGCTGAGAGCTTAAAAGTTGTCACACAGACAACCGCAACACAAAGCAGTGCATACAGATCTGTTTTTTCCCCGACTTTACCCTCTTTTTCACAGGCAATCGACGTCCACAGCGTTACAATAAAAAATACCAGATACATCGTCCCGAAATCCGTTGCCGGAGACATAATCCGCTCTGACACAACAATTGCATACAATAAAATTCCAACTCTGCATCCATCCGCCAGATGACTTTTATGCCGGGCAAAATTCTTCAGACCGTACAGCGCCCAGATACACAGAAATGCCTGCAAAAAGCCATTGGTTCCATGCAACGACTGCCCTACCAGCCATTTCATAGAAAAGGCAGCCGCATACGCAAGATATGCACTGTTATAAGCAAAATGCTGCTGCAGATTGCCAAGCCCTTTTACAAGCCCATACTCCTCATACCACCGAATCGCCTGAGCATGATAAATTCCGGTATCCGTATGCTGCAGCCCTCTGGATGCAAAATAAGCTGTCATCACTGCAAAAATCAGATAAAGAACACCTTCCCAGGAAAGACATATCTTCTTCACCCGGCTCCAAATCACCAGAAGCTCTTTCCTGCACCAGTACGCACATGCTGCTGCCGCCGCCAGCAAACTCAAATGAGCAGCCATAAAAACCTTACCGAAAATGCTGACCGTCTGGGCATAAACAGTGATCGCCACGATCCCGGCAAGCTCAGTACCTGCCAGACCATAGACAATCTTCTTCCTGCCTGTCAACAAACCAATGCCTTTTAAAACACCAGCTCCGATGCAACTATTCACTATCCCAATATATCCCCATAAGATTAAGAGTTCTGCCACACCGCACCTCCATAATCAAATCTCAACCGCCAGACAGCGCACTCCTAAATCACTTTCTCACGTCCATGAACAGCCCGTGTTCATGGGCTGCTTGCACACAGTGCACACAGGCAACAGCTCCAAAGGAGCGCTTTGCCGTCCGCAGAACGCCACCAGCAAACTCAGCCCTTGACCTTGACCTTTTTCCTTCCGCCTTACACAGCCAGGTCAGCCGCCGCGCGCTTTTTGCGCCGGCGCTGCCGTTCCCGATCCGCCGTATGCAGACCATAGAAAAGCGCCGGTACTTAGGATGCGTCTTTTGCATCCTTATGTACCCGCTGCGCTTTTCTTCTGAGCGAAAGCGAGTCTGCATGGCGGACGGGAACGACAGCGTCAGGTGCAAAACAGCACGGCGGCTGACCGTCCGGTCTAGTGCTCCTCTGCCGCCAGCGTCGTCTCCACGATCTTTCCGTTATCCACCTTGTAAATCATATCGCACCCCGCGATCGTCCGCAGCCTGTGCGCAATGATCACCAGCGTCTTCTTTCCATGAAAGCTCTCAATTGCCTCCATAATCGCCGTTTCCGTATCGGTATCCAGTGCACTCGTTGCCTCATCAAATACCAAAATCTCCGGATTATGATACAGCGCCCTCGCAATACCAAGACGCTGCCTCTGACCACCGGAAAGACGCACACCCCGCTCCCCGATCTCCATATCCAGCATACCCGGCAGCTCCTTTACAAAATCCTTCAACTGGGCTTCTTCCAGCACATGCCATACGCGCTCATCATCGATATTCTCTTTTGCCACACCGAACGCTATATTTTCGCGGATCGAATCATCCGTCAGATAAATGGTCTGCGGAATGTAACCGATATGAGACAGCCAGGATGGATAATTTTCAAAAATATTTCTTCCATCGCATAAAATCTCGCCGCCCTGTACCTGCAAAAGTCCCATTAAAATATCGATCGCGGTACTCTTTCCCGCACCGGAGGGTCCCATCACGCCCACCGATTTTCCAACGGGTACAAGCATCTGAGCATGATCCAGAATCACCTTGTCACTTTCGGGATAAGTATAGCTGACGTCCTCCATGCGAATCTCTTTTTTCAGCTCCATCGGAGGCGTATGGGGATCATAGTCTTTTTCATATTTTCCATGCAGACGATAGGATGTGAAGTCTACATTTTCATAAACATAATTCACGCTTGGCTCATAGAACGCAATATTGCTCATATGCGTGTTGATCCGGTTTACCGACGGCATCAAGCGCATCGCCGCTACTGCAAACGCGGAAATCTGCGGCACAAGCTCCGTCATGTCCGCGCTGTTTAAAATACAGATTGCAAGATATCCCAAAATACCGCAGATACTCAGCGTCTCCAACAGCAGACGCGGCATGTTGTTAAGCACTGCATATTCTGTCGTCAGCTTCGCGTTCTCCTGAGAATATTTTCCGAAGCTCGATGCAAAATAATGCTCTTTATTTAAAATCTTTACATCCTTGATTCCGTAAATAGACTGCAGACGCCATTTTCCCATCTGACTCTGCAGCCGCTGGGAGGTCCGCCCCAGCCGGTTTAAGGTAGGCTTTAAAATTTTCAGAATTACAACCGTCGTTCCCCCCATGACTACAACAATAAAAATTGTCATCGTCGGGTTTGTTACAAGCAGCGTCACACACAGAACCGCCGAAACCATCAACTCCGTCGCAAGCTGAATATATTCCATCAGAGTTGTGAATACCTTCGGCACATCACCGTCAATCGTACGGAAAATCGTAGGAATGTCCGCATTTAAATAGAATTCATAGGGACGGTTCAGATATTCCTCCAGCATGTAGCTGATCGTGTTGGACTGATTCGTGTTGACAAAACGGGACTGTACATATGTCTGCAAAAGCAGATAACCGTTTTTGATAAAATAAACTGCAATGATCACACCGATCAAAAACAGCAGCCACTGATTCGGTGTATCAAAATGAATCCATCGTTCCAAAATCTGAATATACCACTTATTCAACAACTGATCCGGTGCCATTACCCCCTCAACCACCGGCATGATCAGCCCGACACCGATCATTTCCATCAACGCACCGATAAAAATCATCACGCCGAGTCCCGCAACCTTCCGCTTCTGATCTTTATTCAAAATATGAAGCAGCTTTTGTAAAATCTGAACCATCCTGACCTCCATTTTTCATGCGAACCGCTTTTTTCCAAACGCTTCCCGAACTTTGCGCTTTGCAACACCGATATAAAACACAAAATCATCCCGCCGCTTCTTCGCAGCCGCCTTCTCATACTCCTTCTTTGGAATCTCATAAGGCGCCAGCGACGCAAACGGCATCTTATATTTCAACGCGATCTGAATAAACTTCTGCCGATATTTTTCTTCTGAAAGCAGGGAAAACTCCTGCATCACAAAGCCATACTCGAAAATATTTAACTTTCCGTCCGTCCGACAGCTCTCCGTCAGCTGATTCTCGCTGACCCCGATACTGACAAGAGGCTCCTTACTCACCACAAACCTCGAATTCCTCTGAAGCAGACGCATATAAAATTCCACATCAACAATCCACGTCAGCTTCTCCTCATACTCCGGCGCGCCCTTCCGGTAAATCGTCGCACTCGGCGCCCCAATATAATCCCCGATATAAAGATCCCGCCAATCCTCCGAGATCATCTTCAAATGCTCGTCGCTGATGGCCCGGTCAAACTCCTCTCCAACCCGGTTTCCGACACCATCCAACATCACCTGCCGACTCCCGCAAAACGCAAGATCCGCCTCCGGATGCTCCTCCAGCATCTCTACAAACCGCGCCAGACAATCCCGATCCGTGAACCAGTCATCGTGGTGCATGATCTTGATATACTCACCAGAAGCATGCCGCACCGCCTCGTTCCAGTTCCCTGTTGCACCTTTGCGAACTGCATTCCGAACATAAACCATCCCCGGAACCTCTGCCCTACGTACAACCTCCTCCACAGACCCGTCCGGAGAATCATCCGTCACAACCACCTCGTAATCCGTAAAAGACTGCACCTTTATCGACTCCAAAAGCCGCTCTACACCAACCGGATTCTTATACGCCGGCACACAAATCGAAACCTTCACCATCCAAAACTCCTAACTGCTCCATCCAAACGCCCTACACCACCAGGCAACAGCTCCGCAGGAGCGCTTTGCCGTCCTCTACACACCCCACAAATTCAGCCCTTGACCTTCCATCCGCCCGACACAGCGCCTCTTGTCCGCCCATGCAGCAGTTTTGCGGACGTTCCCGGAGACTGCGTGCTGCGACCGGCACTTGGTCTGGATGCAGACAAGCGGACCGCCTCAAAACGCCGGTGCTTGGGCTGCGTACTATGCAGCCCTACGCACCCGCTGCGTTTTGAACCGAGCGAAAGCGAGTCCGCTGCTGCACCAGACCAAATGCCGGACACAGCACGCAGACCAGGGAACCGCCCGCAAAACTGCATGCGGGCGGACAAGAGCCCTCCCTCAACGACCCAGGATGCGGTCAAAAAAGGACTTCTTCTCCGGATACATCAAATACTGGTACTCCTCCAGATGCTCCCTCAAATACACCGGATAACTCTCATCCACCGGCACAATCTGAAAATCCGTACTCCGCCCCAGAATATCCTCATGATTCCGGATCTTCTTCTTCACCTTCGACAACGTTGCCCGATTATTATACTCCTGATGTGCCGCGCTCTTGATCTTGTATTTTACACGATCCTCCACAGACTCGTTCTTGCCGCCGCCCATATAGGAAAAATGCCAGCCGCCGTCCGCAACACGCACCATCAGCTCCTTTTGCTTACTGTCCCGCAGCTGCTCCGTCGTAAACCGTTTTAACATTCCATAATTACAGATCTTTGTTCCAAGCCATCTTCTGTCTTTTCCGGTAAAGCCCTCAAACTCACCCGTAATGGACAGCAGGCTTCCGGAGGTTTCTTCCATATTCAGATAACAGTAAAAATTCCGCTGCGCCAGCGCATAGATTTTGCTGCCGTCAAAATCTGCCAGAACCTTTTTTACTGCTTCCGGATTCGGGATTTCATCGACGTCGGAGAAAATAACGATATCATCGTCCTTTGCACCCTCCAACCCCCGCGCTACTGCACACTTCTGGTGGCTGTCACGCATAAAAGCACTCGTATCCATCGGCGTATCATCCACAACCTTGTGAATGATTTTGTCTTCAAACTCCCGGAACATTTCCCGGTTTTCCTGGAAATATAACGGCTTTTTCTCCCCGGAAAAGGTTACCGTCGCCTCGCTGATGACAAATTTGTCCACAACATCGTTTAAAACATGCATACGCAGCTTTAAAATATCGAGCTCGTTGAAAAACTGAAAACAATCGTATACCATAACTCTCTCTCCTTTATTCTTCCGGTTCGGACACGGTAATTCTGTCTTTTCCGTAATAATCCATCAGCGCCAGATTCAGCCAGTAGCCCCGGTCGCCCTCATTGGTCACATCGTCGATATATAACAGATACGGTTCCACGGAAAGGGGTGTGATCGTGATTTCCGGTTCCCCGTTTGTATACAATTCCAGACGCGCGTTGTTTTCCGCCGCATACTCCGCCGCCTCACCATTTAAAATAGAACGCACGGCAGAAACGGACGTATACGTATTTTTATCCGCCGCAAAGAGGAAAATCACACCCATCGCAATCAACGTCACGGCATAAAACACGCTCTTTGTTTCTTCCAGAAGCTCCAGCAGCCTGTAAAAAAATCCCGGCCGGGACTGCGAATGCTGTCCGGACTGCTTTCGCTGTCCTGGCTGCTTTAGCTGCCATGCCCAACCACATCCATTGAGCAAATTAAAGAACACCAGCAAATACAGCACCACGCGCATCACATTTTTGCAGCGATCGGGTCCCTCGCTGGACGTCGCATACAACGTCGGCGTGAACATCGCGCAGAAAACACAAAAGCTTAAAAAGACTGCATACAAGGGTTTCAAAAACTTTCCTTCTGCCTGCTTTGCCAGCCGGTAAATCGCAGGAATCAGCATTGCAAAGCCAACCAGCACCATCGGTGTCAGCCATTCCGTCACATACACAGTTCCCCAGTAAAAGGACATGACAATCGCTTTTACCGCCCCCATACTCTCCGCCGTATCTTCCCGAATCAAATTGCCCGGTGCCAGCACGTTAAACGCAAAGCCAACCAGACTGCAGATAAGCGGAAGCAAAAACCAGAAACGATTTTTCTTTTTCCGGAAAAACTCCCATGCCGTCAGCAGTACGATCAGGATTACCGACTGTAAGCCGGTCAACAGGTTTGCCCCGCCTAACAGTGCGCACAGAACGGCAGAAAGGATCATCCAGAGGATTTTCTTTGATTTCTGTTCCGATGTTTCCAGGCAAAGCAGCGCAGACACTGCAAAGAACAGAACAGCCTCCATGAATACATAATGCAGCGAGCCGTTATACCAATACAGCGCAAGCACCGGCGAAACGAAGGTCTGAAAGGTCAGGAATAAAACAGTCAGCGTACAGATTCCACGCAGATAACGGTTTTCTTTTGCCCGGCTAATATACCGGCAAAGCACTGTATGCATCAGCACACAGATGCCGCCGCCGAGCATCCCTGCCATGAGAAAGGTTGTCAGGAAATACCATTTTTCCCCGAAAACTCCGGGCATCAGGGTCATAAGGAAAATGGAGAACCAGGTTCCCTGCCACAGCTGCCAGGTTTCCTTTGTCACGGCAAGGGCTGTTTTGAGCACTTCCCCAAAGGAATGGGTCGCATTCCATACCCTATGCGTCTCAAGACCATAGGTAAAATCATCGCAGTTCGGGAACCCATAGCGGGACAAGTATAAAACCGGCACCATGCTCGCGATAAAAACAACCAGTAGTATTCGAAAAAGCCATTTCTCAGGCTCTGTTTTCCATTGCTTCAAAATCTGCACGCCAAGCTCTCCTTTTCTCACTTCTGCTGACCGGTCAGCCGTCTTTTCAGGCTTCTGACCGCGCGCCCGCCAAAATACGCCGTATAGGCTGCTTTTGCCTGGATTTCTCCCAGACGATACGCCATGCCGTCCGGCTTTTCCTGATGTTTTGCAAAAAATTTGCTCTGCCTGCGGTAGGTTTCCAGCTCCTCCCGGCACGCCTGTGCATCGTAAAGCCTTCCGTCCCTGCCAAGATACTCAAATCCGGTATAAATATTCTGCTCCGAAGCCCAGTAGCCATTCGAAACATTGTGGCGCGCCCAGTATTTCGGCGCGATCACCTTCTGTACCGTCTCCGACGTAAACGCCGGGAAGCAGGCAAAGGAAGAATTGGAAATAATCAGGTAACGCGCGTTTTTAACTGTCACATAATCCCCGTGCACCGGAAAATGATATGCCGGAATACCTGGTAAAAGCTTATGTGCCATCGTTACATCATCCGTCACGATCATAAATTCCATGTCGCTGCGGATTTTTTTCATCTGTGCCATCGCATCCGTCCAGTATTTTTTCCGTAAAAACAATGCCGGTTCGGACGCATATTCCCCGCCGCGCAGGTTCAGCACGCACAGGTTATCCCTCGTATATTCGTAGGAATCAAACTCCGGCTTTACCTTCAGCCATTCCTTTAACTGCTCCCGGTTCGGTGCAAAATAGCTTTCCGCCTGCAGATTTCCCATCAGGAGCGTGCCGTCTTCTACATTGAAAACGCCCCGGTCTTCTCCCGCCACATAGCAGCCGTGCTCCAGATCATGCCGGCAGGCGCCCGTGTAGATCCGTTCTTCTTTTTCCTCATAAACACGTGTAAAATCTTCCGGTTTTGCTTCTTCTCCCATCCAGAGATCCAAAAAGGGCTCGGAATTGTTTCCGGTCAGACCGTTTAACAGGATTTCCTTTCCGGGTACGCCGAATGAAGTTTTTTTCTGTTCCGCAATACTGCGGGCTGTCACATAACAAAACAGCCGGTTGCCAAGCCCCTGCCCCTGCAGGATCTGCGTTCCTATCATAACATTCCTCTCTATTTTCCAAACGATGCCATCAGACAACCTATCGCCCAAAATCATCGCTGATTTACTGCAAAAATCCCGGATATTACACTCGAATCATTTCATCCGTATAAATATCGCAGCAGCCGCGCCCGTTCATCCATTTTTCCGGTGCAATCACGAGCTTGTCCTTGCCATTATCCAGCCACGCGCCCCACCAGGAAAAGGAGCTGTTCGCCAGAATGTGGTTTTTACAGCAGCTCATCAGGTACAAATCCTGCTCTCCCGCCTGCTCGCTGTTTCCCTCCACCGGGACAAATTCCGAGCCGCAAAAATGCTCCTTCGTCCACTCCATATCATTGGAAAACAGGAAAAATTTCACATCCGGCTTTCTTTTTCGGATCTCTGCGACCGCGCGATGGTAGTAATCCAGATCGCAGATTCCGCCAAACAGCGCCTGATTGGCAGGTGTGAGGTAATCGCCCCGTCGGATGTGGACACTCACCGACTCGCATTTCTTCATCTGCTGCTCCATCGCTGCCGATTCTTTTGTCAGCGTAAGATTTCGGAATGTGAATGCTTCCCGCACCTGCTCTTTGATATCGGCAAAATACCGTTCCGTCTGAAAATATCCCAACAGCAGGGCTGGCTCGCGCCGCAGTATCTCCGGATCGTAATTGCACGACGCTTCCCGATAGGACAAATCCTTCCTGCCGCACAGCAGCCGCCTGGCACGATGGAGGGGACTCATACTGGAATCGGTGATCTGCTCATACTCCTGTTTTGTCATGTGCTCATAGGAAACACCGAATACAGAAAGCTGATTGACCCGCTGCTTTTCCTGTGCGCCATAACAGGTTACGTCGTCGATTCTAACGTCTTTTCCCATTGATTTCAATTTTAAATACAGGGCATACTCAAACATCTGATTGCCCAGGCCACCCGAAAGCTGCACTCCTACCATAGTTTCTGTTCCTTTGAATAAAATTTTCTACCTCTGTCTCCGATTCGCCATCGCAACCTTGATCGGAATCAGGAAAGAATCATTCAGTCTCATCGCTACCCGGTACAATATCGGTGACTTCAAAAACAGCTTCATTTTCCGGTATTCCTGACTGCTCGCCTGGGGAATCCCATAGACTGCTGCATAGCAGTCTTTTCCTGCTTCTATTTTCTGCTGCAAAAATGCCTTATGTTCTTTTTTCTTTGGATCCTGGCTTCTGCAGACCGCCGTATAGAATAACAGCAGTCTTTTATATAAAAAATAATCCTGCAAAAGTGCCAGATCCTCCCTACCGATCTCCCGTAAAAACGCACTGCGCTCATAAAAATTCGGAATCAGATCATTGAAGGTCTTCTCGTTCAGGCCGATATTCGTGGTGCTCGTCGTCCGACTGCACACATAATTGTACATCGCCCAGTCCAGATATACGCTGCGCTTCGATTTTGCCAACAGTCGGATGGTAAAATACATATCCTCATACAGGCTTTTTGGGAATCTCAGCCCGTCGCTCAACGAACGTTTCCAAAGCTTGTTCCAGACCGCCGTCTGAATCAGCCATGCTTCGTCCTCTTCCAGATATTTTGCCAAAAGCTCCTGCCCTTCAAACACCGCTGCCATCGGCGTGGACAAATCCACCCTTCGGTTTTCGTAAATTTTCCGATACCGACAGACCGCAAGATCGGCGTCCTGCTCCATCATCGCCGCCAGCAGTGTCTCATACATCTGCGGCTCAATCCAGTCGTCGCCGTCCACAAAGGTCAGGTAATCGCCTTTTGCCTCCAAAAGTCCGGTGTTGCGCGCGCTGTAGGCTCCGCCGTTTTTTTGATGGACAACCCGCACCCGCCCATCCTTTTTTGTATATTCATCGCAGATGCGTTCACTTCCATCCGTTGAACCGTCATCTATCAAAAGGACTTCGAGATTATGATAGGTCGAAGAAAGAATCGAATCCACCGCTTTGGGCAGATATTCCCGGATATTGTAAACTGTCACAATGACCGAAATCAGCCCGGTCTGCTCGCCTTTCTTTTGCTTTTCCGGCTGATACTGTTCCAATTTGCGCATGGGTTCTTGTTCCTCCTTTCTTCTCCTTGCTCAAAAATGCCTCTGCTCCCACTGTTGCTGTCCCTTTTGATCGCAGCAGCTCTGTTTCTCCGTTCCCTGCCTTACGGTTTCCTATATTCCTGCTCCAGCCAGTCCTCAAACCGCAGAATGTGCCAGATCTGCTTACGCCAGATTCCACGCTGTGTAAAATCCTTCCACAGCCGCGTCACCATTTCCGGGTCAAAATAACCTTCCTGACGGATTTTATCCTCCTTTAACAGACTCTCTGCCCAGTCATAGAGCTCCGGCTCCTTTAACCATTTCTGAATCGGGATCGAAAACCCCTTTTTCGGACGTTCCATCAGCTCTCTGGGCACATGGCGGTACAAAACGTCCCGCAATACAAGTTTGCCTCTGCCGTTTTCCCATTTCATCCACACCGGCAGACTCCATGCAAACTCCACAACATCCTTGTCCAGCATCGGCACACGGCTTTCCAGTGAGACTGCCATTGCCGTCCGATCCACCTTTACCAGAATATCATCCGGATGGTACATCAGCAGATCCATCAGCATCAGATTATGCTGCACATCCGCCAGGTATCCGCTTTCGTAGGTTTCAAAAATGCTCCTCGCGCTTCCTCTTTCTTTTGCAATCTTTCCAAGAAACGGCTCGGAAAGATCAGAGCGCCCATACAGCTCTTCTGCATTATGCGCCGATAATAACATGCCCCGGATCTGGTTCGTTTCCTTTTTGGAAAAAGCTCCGTCCGTCAAAAAATATCCTGCCGCACTGCGCACAGGCTGCGGGATTTTCCGGATTTTATTCCACGCGTTCGTGATCGACTGATAGGTTCCATATCCACAAAACAGCTCGTCCCCGCCATCGCCGCTCAAGGAAACCGTCACATGCTCCCGCGTCAGCTTGCTGACCAGATAGGTCGGGATCTGGGAGGAATCTGCAAAGGGTTCCCCAAACATGTGGCTCAATTTGGGCAAAACTGCTTTTGCATCCTGTTCCGTAATCGTCAGCTGCGTATGCTCTGTCCCCAGATGCGCAGCGATGGCAGCAGCAGCCTCCGCTTCATTGTAGGCGGCATCCTCCATCCCAATTGTGAAGGTTTTAACCTTCCGGTCAGAAATCGACTGCATCAGGGAAACGACTGTGGAGCTGTCGATTCCCGCTGACAAAAATGCTCCCAGCGGCACGTCTGCCATCATCTGACCGCGGATGCTCTCCGTCAAAAGCCGTTCCAGCTCTTCCGATGCTTCCTGCCTGCTTCCGGTAAAGGGCTGCTCCTGTCCTTTTTTTGCAGTTTCTGCCATTGACCAGTAGGTTTCGATCCTCCAGTCCCGATAGGGCTTTTCCAGACGCAGGATTTTTCCCGGCTCTAACTTATAAATACCCTCATAAATCGAATACGGTGCCGGAATATATCCGTGGATCAGATACAAATCCAGCACGTCTTTATTTATTTTCCCGCAGAAATCAGGCAGCGCTGCGATGGCCGTCAGCTCAGAGGCAAACACAAAGCTCCCGTTCACCAGCCCGTAATACAGCGGTTTTTCCCCAACTCTGTCCCGCAAAAGCCAGAGCTGTTCTTCTTTCCTGTCATAAAGTGCGATGGCAAACATACCCTTGCACAGACAGATCCCCTCTTTTACGCCATAGGCTTCCAGGGCTTCGAGTAAAATCTCCGTATCCGAGCTTCCATGCAGTGCTCCCAAAAGTCCTTCCCTGCGCAGCTTTTTTTCTACCTCCCGGCAGTTATAGATTTCGCCATTGTAGGAAATCACAAACCGTCCGCTATGGGAAACCATGGGCTGTGCACCGCCTGGCGACAGATCCAGAATGGAAAGTCTCCGATGTCCCAACGTCACGTCCTGACTGTCGTTACACCAGCTGCCCTCTGCATCAGGTCCGCGGCTTATCAGCTGCTCTTTCATCCGTTCTATATCCTCCCGCCAGGTTTTCTGACGGTTGCAAAATCCTGCAATTCCGCACATCGGGACAGCCTCCTTTCTTTCAGTCTGCGACCTCCGGTGCCCAGTTTTCTTCTTCGATATCCTTCCGGCAGCTTGCCTCTGCCTCCCTCTGCTTCTGCTGATACAGCTCCCAGGCGCTGTCCCAGCTTTCGTAGCCCGGCACGCTACGTCTGTCCGGCAGCTCGTAATGACTGTCCAGATACTGTCGCAGAAACTCCGTGCACTTTCCTTCGCCGAGGGCGTTTACATGTCCGCCGTAATCATAAAAATCCGTCGAAAAATCCAGTCCAATCTCGTCAATATGCTGATTGAAATCCAGTACCGGATAGCCGGCGGCTTCAATCCGTTCTGTCAGGTCGTTGAACTTCATCCGTGCCTCTTTTTCCATCCCATACGGCGACAGGATAAACAGCGCGTCCTTGCCGGTCGAATCGATATAGGAAAGCAGATCATCCAAAACCGCTAACTGCTCTTTGGCAGGCTCCATTTTTTCTGTCACATCAGAATAATCCGTCCAGTCCACCGGGCCCACTCCCGTTTTGATTTCCAGACCCTTTAACAGATTTTTCTTTTCATAGCGCCAGCACGCCAGCTGATCCGGCAAAAAAAGCGTTTTCCAGTTGGAATGATATTTGAAAATATCAAAATAGTAGGTGTAGCGTTCCCTCCTGTCGCTGACGAGCGCATTGATTGCATCCACACGGTTTTTTGAATATTTCAGGTTATCCGTCACCCCGCGCGTGAATACCATCGTATCCTCCCATTCCTCGTCCGGCATGGAAAACATCCGCATCTCAATGATAAACAGCGACGGGTCCTGGGTTTTTTGCGCCTCTTTGAGCAAATATTTGATCGCTTTGGGGCGCTGGTTATTTGTCGAGAGCGGATACGCTGCAATGCCGCTTTTCCCGTAGAGCGCAGGCGCGCTGTAATAAGGATACACCGGGCTCGAGCCCACCAGGATCGCATCAATCGTATTTTCTTTTTCCGCATAAAATCCGGTAAACCGGTCCTTTACATCCCCGTTTGTCCGGATGATATAAGTCACCGTCACCAGAAGCCAAAGGAAAACGGTCAGAAAAACAACCGCTTTCAGTGCCTGTTTTTTTGTCATTGTAATCTCCATTTTGCATACGAGCCTGTGCTGTGTATGCAGTCCCGCCGGACACGTCTGACTGTCCGGTCAGTCCTATCACACCTTGAAATTCTGATAAATAAATTCGGACGCGCTGTAACCCGGTCCGTATTTTCCCAGCAAAATCACATAAAACAGCAGCGCATACAGTGCGATCCAGCGCAGCCAGATCGGCTTTTTTTCCAGGGTAACGCGCATGTCCTCTTTCTGGTTATGGATCGTAACCCATGCAGAGAAAAGAATCGAAAGCGCCAGAATCATCAGCTCTGTCCAATCCAATCCCAGACCCGACAACACGCCGTTTCTAAACAGTTGTAGTCCCAGGCCCGATACGCCCCGTCCGAGCACCCGAAGGGCATCCGGAACCGTCGCGCTTCTGAAAAAGACAAGTCCGATCATGACAAGGAAAAAGGTGCGCACGCGCTGAAACAGGATAAATCCTTTCTTTTCCTTTTCGATATGAAAAAAGGCTCGCCACTTTACAAACAGCGGCTCCATCAGCTTGCCGGAAACGATATAAAACCAGTGCAGCAGACCGCTGCCGATGATAAACGTCCACGCGCCGCCGTGCCAGTATCCGATGGTAAACCACAAAATCAGCATGGCGAGAAACGTCGTCGCCTGCTTCGCGCCTTTTTTGCCCAGCTTTCCTTTCAGCTTCTTGGGAAGATTCATGAAAAACTTCGTCCGAAGCAGCGGATAAAACAGGTAGTTTTTCAGCCAGTCGCCCAGGCTGATATGCCATCTTCTCCAGTATTCCTCGATGCTTCTCGATAAAAACGGCGCAGAAAAGTTTTCCGGCAGCCGGATACCGAAGCACTCGGAAATACCCAGCACAATATCCATACAACCATCGAAATCGGTGTAAAGCTGCATCGTAAAGGCTGCCGCACCCACCCAGATCGAAACGCCGCTGTATTTTTCATAGTTGTTAAAAATTTCATTTGCCAGGATCGCCGTCCGCTCGGAAATGACCAGTTTTTTGAAAAATCCCAGGAGCATCCGCTGCATGCCGAAGGTCACATTCCGGTAATCCAGCTTGTGTCCGGTATACATCTGTTTTTCCATGTCGCTGTATTTCATGATCGGGCCGGAAATCATCGTCGGGAAGTAGCAACCGAACAGCAGCAGCTTTCCATAGTTGCGCTGTACCGGTCCGATTTCATAATAGACATCGAACAGATATCCCAGAAGGGTCAGCGTGTAGAACGAAATTCCCATGGGCGCCAGCAGCCCCAGATGGAAGAATTTCAGCGTGCACAACAGACCGACACAAAAAAGGACAGCACAAATAAGAGCAGCCAGTTTTTTCTTCTGCTCTTTTGTCCTGTCTATCAAAATAGCTGCGCCCCTGACAGCTCCTACAGCTGCCATCGGGTACAGAATCAAATACCACGCATGGCTGTCACGCACCTCTGCCGATGTCAAAAAGTATCCGATACTCAGAAGCAGCAAAAGCGGCCACTGCACTTTTTTCGGAACCAGATAATACAACAGCAGTGTAAGTGCAAACAGACACAGGAAGTAAAAGGAAGTAATACTCATCCTTCACCAGCTCCCGGTTTCAGACCTTCTGCAGAATGATATCTGCCATCTCGCCTACGTTTTTCATCGTTACGACCTGTCCCATGGAAAACTTGATGCCAAACTCGCTTTCTACAGCCGCCATCAGGTTGATATGCTCCAGGGAGTCCCAGCCGTCGATATCCTCTGCAGTCGTGCCTTCGTCAACCGTAATGTCTTCCTCGTCAAATACATCCCGGAATACTTCGTTTAAACGTTCAAAAACTTCTTCTCTGCTCATTTATAAACCCTATCTGTCTGATCAGATTCCTTTCTGCGTCGCTTGTTTTTCTTTCGTGCTCTCGTCCGCTCTCGAGCCCGCGCTGACGCGCTTCCCCGCCTGCTTCGCAGGCTGCTCGTTCGCTAATGGCACGTGAAAAACAAATGCCGCCTTCGGCGTCGCTTGTTTTTCTTTCGTGCTCTCGTTCGCTCTCGAGCCCGCGCTGACGCGCTTCCCCGCCTGCTTCGCAGGCTGCTCGTTCGCTAATGGCACGTGAAAAACAAATGCCGCCTTCGGCGTCGCTTGTTTTTCTTTCGTGCTCATTACATTATAGCATGTCCCCATGTATTATACCAGTTTCTTTTTTCCGGCGATTTTCTGGAAGTAGTCTGCCCATTCTCGGTTGACCTTTTCCGGAAGGTATTCTGCCTGAAGCTTCGCTGCATTTTTCCCCATTTGCTGCATCAGATCAGGATTTTCCAAAAGTTTTGTCAGTCTGTCTGCCAGCGCGTCCGAATCGTCCACCGGTACTAAGAATCCGTTTTCTCCATCACGGATCAGATCCTTTGGACCGCCGCAGGGGCAGTCCGTCGAAATACAGGCTGTGCCCAGCGACATTGCTTCGATCAGGGTGTTGGGCATTCCCTCCGTAAAGGAGGTCAGCACAAACCCATAGGCCTTTTCCAGTTTTTCCGGGACGTCCGTAATCCTGCCCGGCAGCAAAATCCGTTCTGACATGTCAAGGCTTCTGACCTCTTCTGTCAGCTCTCTGCGCAGGGGTCCGTCTCCGTACAGAATCAGGCGTGCGTCCGGGAATCGCTCTGCAATTTTACAAAATGCCCGGATTGCCATTCTCTGGTTTTTATTTTCGTCCATCCGTCCGACTGCAACAATATCCTGCGGGCGGTCGCCCTCATACCGCGGTCGCACAAATGCCGGATTCAGGGAATTTTTCAGAATCACGCATTTTTTCTGCAGCGACGGTTGGAAAAAACGCACTGCATCCGCTGTCTGCATCACGATTCCGTCTGCCGCGTAAAACAGTGTTTTTGCAAGCAGGCGCATCCCCTTCGTCGGATACTCCTCCGTAGGCTCCGCCACAACGGAAACCACAACCTTCGTCGGCAAAAAAGCATTCGCCAAAAGTGCCATAAAATTGTTTTTGCCAATCGTAGACAGCACGACATCCGCATGGATTTCTCTGAAGATCCTGCGCAGCTTTTTGTAGCGTCGAAACAGGTTCACGATCCGGCCGCCCTCTTCCTCCGGCGTCAGGTCGGAGATCACGCGGCGTACCCCTGCAGGCAGCTCGTATTCATTTTCTTTTTTGTACTGCGTTACCATCGTCACATTGCAGCCCTGCTCCAGAAAGTAGGTTGCAAGGTTGACAAAAACGCGTTCGGCGCCTCCTTTTTTCAGGGAGCCGATATAAAATGCAACACTGCCCATAATTTCCTCCTAAAGACTTTCTTCCGCAGTTCATTGTCCATCCGGCGCATGTCTGCGAGTCATCGAGCGGTCTGCATTCCTTTGCAATCGGCAGACTCGCTTTCGCTCGGTTCAAAACGCAGCGGTCGCGTAAGGCTGCAAAAGACGCAGCCTAAGCGCCGGCGTTTTGAGACGGTCTGCCGATCTTTGCAAAAGGATGCAGGCCGCTCGCTGCTTCGCAGCATTGCGCCTGGATGGACAGGACTCTGCGGAAGAAAGGTGTGTTCTCGTGCGTGGTGCCCCGCGATCGCCCGTTGGGCGGATGCTCGGCAGAAGGGAATCTTGAATTGTTCTGTCTACAACAGTTCTATTCTGCTTGTTCTTTTTTTAACTAACGCAAACAATTCTATAATCTGTCAACTTTTCAGTTGCAGATACATTCCACACTTGCTACAATCGGAATATGAGTGCTGTCATAACGGTAGGCGGTTAGTCCTTCTACAGAGGGACTGTGACCCTCTGATTACATAGAAACCCAACAGGGAATCCACTGGAAAGGAGGGCTAAGCCATGAGTATTGTCGATTTTATAGCAGTAGTAAGCTTCGGCTTAACCTGCTTTGGTCTGGGATATACCATTGGCAAAGATAGCAAGTCACAAAAATAGCCGCCCTGTCTGGTAAACTAAGCGGCAATTTTTGTTTGTCAATTATTTAGTCAGGCTAACCGTCTATCGGCAGCACTCTTTTTCTATAATCATAGTATCATGCATCTATAAAAATGTCAAAAAATTTATTGTCCTGACTAATCAATAACCATTTAAAAACGAAGCCGAGCATAATGCTGCGTCTTTTGCAGCATTATGCACCGCTTCGTTTTTACTGAGCGAGAGCGCGTCCTGCAGGCATTGGCTTCGCATGACGTCCTGCGGGCGGGGCTGTTGCTGCCGGGCGGCAGACTCACGCCTGCAAATAGCGTTCTGCCCATTGCTGGAAGATAAAGAACGCCCAGATGATCCGGGAGTAGTTGCTTCCGGTGTAGGCTCCGCCGTCCCCGGCACCAAGCCAGTCTGCAATCAGCTTTGAGGCTGCGTCCGCGTCGAACAGCCCCTGTTGTTTCAGGAAAGCCGGTGATGCGTAGTCGGTCAGTTTATTCTTGAGGGGTCCTCTCAGCCATTTGTCCAGCGGGACAGAAAATCCTGTCTTTTTACGATCCAGTAATTCCCGCGGAATATAGTCGTAAGCGATCTCTTTTAAAATGTATTTCTGGCAGCCGTTGTGATCCTTAAAGGAATGGGGTAGCCGGAAGGAGTATTCCATCACCCTCTGATCCAGGATCGGGCATCTGGCTTCCAGTGAATATTTCATGGAAGCGCGATCCACCTTGCAGAGAATGTCCCCCGGCAGGTAGGTGTCCATGTCCAGGAGCATCCGGCGGATCTGCCAGTTTTTCACATGATAATCCAGCTCACGGTCAAAGCGCACCTGATCTGTTCCAGTCAGGCTTTTCACACAGGCTAAATATTTATCCGAACACAACTGCGTTTTATAGCGTTTATCCCGGTTTTGTGCAATTGTCCTTACAGAAAATGGTAAACGTCCCAGCAGATTTGCCTGCTTGAGTCCGGGCAGTTGGGAAATACCGTAAATCAAAGCGCCCGCTGCGTCCAGCTTCTGCGCCTGTCCGAGTTTTTGGTACATCTGGTAGCCGCAGAAAAATTCATCGCCGCCATCGCCGGAGAGCGCGACCGTCACCTGTTTTCTGGCGAGCGCCGATACGAGCATCGTCGGGATTTCCGAAGAATCTGCCATGGGTTCATCGAAATACTGCGGAATGCTCTCCACCAGCTCCAGCATCTGTTTTTCACGGATGATTTCTTCTGTATGCTGTGTGCCAAGATGCTTTGCTACCGCCGATGCATAGCCGGATTCGTCGTACTGCTTTTCTTCAAAGCCAATGGAAAAGGTTTTGACCGGAGCCTCGCTTGCCTCCTGTGCCATGGCTGTCATCAGGGAGGAATCGTAGCCGCCGCTTAAAAAAGTACCCAGCGGGACGTCCGCCTCCATCCGGCTCTTCACGGATTTCTGTAAAATTGCCTTTAGCTCTGCCTTTGCCTGAGAAAAATCCGTGACCGGATCCGCGATTCCTTTTTGGTAGCTTTCTTTGATACTCCAATAGGAAAAGCACTCCCTCCGCTTCTGCCCATTGTCAGGCTGCAGGCGAAAACGGAGAATGGTTCCCGGGCACAGCTTTTTTACCTGTTCAAATATCGTATCCGGCTCCGGAATATACTGCTGGTACAAAAAGACCGGTAAAATATCCGGATTCAGCTTCCGATCAAAGCCCGGGCACGCCAGGATCGGCTTTAACTCTGAGGCAAAGACCAGATTTTCCCCGTCCTCCCAGTAATAGAGAGGCTTCTTGCCGATGCGGTCCCGCACAAGATATACCTCCTGCGCATCCCGGTCATACAGGGCGATCGCAAACATTCCGTTAAAGCGGGAAACGCAGTCGATGCCCCATTTTTCATAGGCAGCCAGAATGACCTCCGTATCACACTGGGAGCAAAACGGATACCCGGAAAACTCTTTTTTCAGCTCCTGGAAGTTGTAGATTTCTCCGTTAAAAACGACGCTGACCCGTTTATCCGCCGCGTGCATCGGCTGATGTCCCAGTGGGGAAAGATCCATGATGGAAAGCCGACGCTGTGCAAAGCCAACCGCATATCCGCCTGCCCCATCATAAATTTCCACTCCGGAGTCGTTTGGCCCGCGGTGGTACATCGTATCGTTCATCGCGGTCAGATCTTCCAGCGTAATCCGCCTTTTGCTGATAAATCCACTGATTCCGCACATAATGCTTTACCTGTTCCTTTCGGGAATCAGAGATGCCTCCAGAAATTCATCCTTAAATTCGCAGAAATCCTTGCACTCGTTGTTGATGCTGTCGATCATTTCGTTATATTTTTCCTGGATCAGCACCGCATAGTTGTCCCGGTTATCGTAGCCCTTCTTGCTCCATGCAAAGGGATGGGTCAGAATCTGCACCTTGTCATAGCCGTTGATATTTGCTTCATCAGGATAGCCGTAGCGCCAGATATGGTTGGCGTCGGACATATATTTTACCTTCAGGGGCGTCTGATCGGTCACTTTTTCTGCAAAGGTGAAAAACTCGTCCTGGTATGCATTCAGGATTCCCGGCAGCTTGATGTTTTCGCGCAGCACATCCGGAGACGGACGGTGTACAGAAAACTGTGTGATCGGAAAACCGAACATTTCAGAAAGGATATCCATTTCCTTTTTGATCTGATGGCGAACCTCCTGCATGTCGGTCAGACCGTTTAACGCATAGTGCAGTCCGATCACATGGCCGCGTTCATGCATGTCCTTGATCAGATCCTGATTGCGTCTGGATAAAATATTATAGGAATTGTTCGTCCACTGGAAAAAGAAGGTCGACGTAAAATCCATGCTGCTCTCCACCTTTGCCAGTGCATAGGCACGATCCACGCTGTACTCCACATCATGGCGCATGATGACAAATTTATCTGCCGTAAGTGCCTCTTCGTACCCTGCCTGATTACCGGTAGACTGAATGATTCTGATAATTTCTTTATAATCTTCGTAGGAAAACATTGTCCTTACCTCCATTGTCTGCAGTCTTATCTGTTCTTTTTGCAGCATTCCTGCAGATACGTCTGCCACTGCTCAAATACCGCATCCTCGTTGGCTCTTTCACTGATCTTGCGCGCCTCTCTGCCGAGCCGCTCTGCAAGCTCTCTGTCCTCAATGAGGCGCAGGATGCCGTCTGTCATCGCCTTTTCATCCATGATCGGTACAAGCAGACCATTTACCCCATCTTCGATCAGGGTTTTTGGACCGCCGCAGGGACAGTCTGTAGAAACCACCGGAAGTCCCAGTGCCATCGCTTCCATCAGCGCATTGGGCAGTCCTTCCCAGTCAGAGGAAAAAGCGTACAGCGCAGCGTCTGCCAGATCCTTTTCCAGCGTATTGCTGCCGCCCATCAGCTTTACAAAATCCTCCGCATGATTTTCATGAATAATGGATTCCAGAATCTCCTTTGTACCGTCCTTGGAATCCGGTCCGTAAATTTTGAGTGTATAATCCGGATGCTTTTCATGAACCTTCAAAAAAGCCCTGATCAGCATCGGTTGATTCTTAAAGTCTACCAGACGGCCGGACTGAACAACATTCTTTGTCCGTACAGCCGGCTCCGGAACACCAACGTATTTCGGATTCAGCGGATTTAAAATAATTCTGGAATTTTCCTGTAAATACGGTGCAAAAAAGGCTTTTGCGCCCTCTGTCTGGAACACGCAGCCCGCCGCATGAGGAAACAGAAGCGGGATCCGAAGCTTGTCCGCTTTTTTATCATAGTGTCCCACCGGATCGGTACGCACGGAAATCACGACCGGGATACCCGTCCCGATTCCTGCCGCCAGCGCACGGTACAATACGCCCCGGGTAAAGGCAACGACGACGTCCGGCTTTTCTTTTTTCATAAAACGGCGCAGATACCAGATACGGCGCAGCATCTTGCTGATCCTGCTGCGGTCTTCGTCTTCTTTCGTCAGTCCGACATGAACTCTGCGGACTTTCTGATCCAGTGCAAATTCGTCCGTTCCGTACCATTCTGTCGCAATGACAACCTCATAGCCCTCCTTTGCAAAACGGTTCGCCAGATTACTCACCACGCGCTCAGCCCCGCCCTGCTGCAGGCTGTTTAAATGAAATGCAATTTTCTGCATCGGAATGTTTCTCCTGTTTTTCTCATGAAACAGAATCCTGCTCTGCAGGATTCTCATTTTGTCAGTGCCCCCGTAGTGTATCACATTTTGGAAAGCCCTGCAATCTGCAGGATTTTGTCCCGGTATGCCCTGTCGTCAAACTGATCTGCGCGCTCCTTTGCACATCTGGAAAGCTCCTGCAGCTTCGCTTCCTCTGTCAGCAGCTCTTCCAGAAGAGCCGCCAGTTGTTTTTCTTCCTCTGTAATTTCGTTTGGATCCAGATTTTTCTGATCGTCCATCACCGGAATCAGAATCCCGTAACGTTCCCGGAGCACTTCCTGTTTTCCAACGACGTCCTCAAACCGGTCGGACAGAATCTCTGCGGGACCGCTCATACAGTTGGAAAAAACGGCAGGGAGCCTGCAGCTCATCGCCTCAACCAACGCATTTGGAAAGCCCTCCATGCTGGAGGTTCCAACATAAAGACTGCCCGCTGACAGCCATGGAAATGGATTCTTCTGAAGTCCCGCAAAGCAGACCCGGTCAGCAATTCCCAGCTTTTCTGCCAGTTCTTTATATTCTGAAAAAGAACCGTCCCCGATGATACACAGCATCGCCTCCGGCACTTTTTCCCGGATCAGATACAGGCATTTGATCAGATGCCAGAATTCCTTGCAGTCATCCTCACGCCCCATGCTGACGATCACCTTTTTTCCGGTAAAATCGGGCATGTCCACAGGTTTTTTTGCTGCATTTTCTGCGATCTGACTGCCATCGTAAGGATTGTACAATACCTCTGTATTTTCGATTCCAAGTTTTTCCTTTAACGTATGGGCAATCACCTCCGAACAGCAGATCACCTGATCGGAGCGCTTTGCAAACAGCTTTAACTTCGATGGGTTGTCCATATCCATATAGCTGCGGATTCCCGTCCAGATCTGCCCCCGCACCGGTGTCAGGACGTTAATCAGGTTCGCTGTCGGGCCAAAGCTGTAGGTCAGATCAGGACGCAGCTTTTTCTTTAGCTTCCGAAGCTTTACCGTTCTTTTTACGACATTGACCATTTTTTTCAGCTTCCCGTCCTGTGCCGGAACATCCAGGTTTACAACAGAAAGTCCGTTTATATCATATGCGATATCCGCATCCGAAAACATGGCGATCGTCACTTCAAAATCATTCCTCAGAATCCGCGCTGTCCGCACGCAGACCCGCTCGAAGCCACCCTGATGCAGCATGGGTACAACCAGAAGGAGCCTTGGTTTTACCTGTTCCATAAGCCGTCTCCTTTCCCGGTACGATAAAAAGCTTCCATCTCTTTTGCCTGTTCCTTTGCGTCAAATCCGGCTTTGCGGATTTCCGGCATGCGGTCAAACCGCTCTTTCTGCCGTTCCAAAAGCGCAAGGGCCGCCTGTGCCCAGCTCTCTGCAGAATCCTTTAGGCTTTTGGACTCCACCAGCTCTGTCAGGGCAACCTCCTGTGTAATCGTATCCGACATCAGGCACGGGAGCCCTGCAGCCTGTGCTTCCAGCACCGTTCCGGGCAATCCCTCATACAGAGACGGGAAAATAAACAGATCCATCGCCTGATAATAATCCTGCGGATTTCCCTGATTTCCGAGGAACTGAACGCTTTCTGTAATTCCAAGCTCTGCCGCCTTCTGCTTTGCAGGTTCCATGCATCCGCCCTCGCCGAGCAAAATCAGCTGCGCATCCGGACGGCTCTTTTTGATCTGTGCAAAAACCTCCAGCAAAAACAGGTGGTTTTTCATCTCATTAAAACGCCCCACATGCCCGACTGTCAGACAATTGCCCAACTCCAGTTTTTGCCGCATCTGTGCACGCATCTGACCGTTATAGGAAAACTTATCCACTTCGATCGCATTCGGCACCACATGGACAACCCCCTGTGCCCACGCCTTTTCTCCGAAAACTGCTTTTCCGGCAAGCTTGGAGCACGCCAGGCAGACGTCCGTTTTTTTCCAGAGATTTTTACGCATCCGCTTCGTCATCATCCCTTTGACGCCGCCTTCTGTACCCGCGCTTCTGGCATGGGCTGCCGTCAGGGCGATTTTCCCACGCTTCGCTTCCGGCAGATAAATCGACGCAGTACTCGTCATATGCCCGTGCACGCAGGCATACTCGGAATGCTCTTTAAAAAAACTGCGCCATGCCGCCCGATACGGAATCCAGTTATAGACCCGAAACCGCGGCAGCCGGTAAATGTGTCCGCCAAGTGCTTCAATCTCTTCGTCAAAATATCCTTTTTTTGAGGTGTGCACTGCAAAATCAAACTGTACCCTCTCACGGTCGATATTTCGGTATAAATCCATAACCCGGCTTTCTGCCCCGCCGAGTCCCGTTGTTCCCAGCACCTGTAATACCCGAATCGGTTCTTTCATACGCTTCTGGTTCCTTTTTCTTTTTCTAATTTGCACGCCGACGCCTTTCCATCCGCTTATGCGTGTTGGTTCTTTAAGCGGCCAAGCCGCGCGGCAAGCCCTTTTCCGAACGCCAGCACATATTCCCGGATACGCGCTGGCATGCACTGTGGCTTTGCTTCCAGCTTAAAAAAATCGGAATACGGCACAATGTTTTCCCTGTTTGCGTCAAGCATCTCTTCGTAGGCTTTCAGCTCCGCTACCGTGGAATGGTTGGCATGAATGACGATCGTCGTCATTCCCTCCCGATCAGAAAATGCGTATTTCCGCAAAAAGGCAATCGGTAAAAAAGTCATCCCACTGCGCACATACGGCAAATCTCCAAACCCGTCCGTCACATGGGTAAACCCGAGTGCTTTGAGGGCACGCAGTGTCATTTTGTCAAAGGTATGGCCCGGCGCCATGAACAGCTTCGTCTCGATGCCGCGATCCAAGAGCTTTTTCTGTCCGCTTTCCAGAAGCCGGTACTGCTCCTCATAGCTTTTCCCCGCAAACTCCGACTGGGCATTCAACGGAAAGCTCCCGCCTCTTTTTGTTGTATACACATGATGGCAGCCGTGCATGGAAAGGGTCCAGCCTTTTTCCTGCAGCTCCTGCATTTTTTTCCAGAACGCTTCCCGTGCCGGATCCACCGACAGCTTCGGATCAAGATTGTCCGGTACAATGCCTAACAGCGGATAACATCCATAGCGTTCAAACAGCTGTTCAAAGGCTTCAAAGCTTTTCCAGTCCATATCCGGTGTAATATCATCCATTCGAAATGCGATTTTCATATTCTTTTCCTTTTCGCTGCTGCATGGCTTTATTCCAGGATCATTCCCGGCTCCAGCTCTATTTCCGACTCATAGTCTTCGACTAAAAGAGAGCCATCCAGCGTCCGTACGATCAGCTTTTTGTCAAAAATGTCGATGATCTCCCCTGGTGCATACATCGAGAAGTCCAACATCTCATCAAAGGGATGTGCGCTCCATACCGTGATCTTTTCGCCGTTGCAGAAGCAAAATGCTCCCGGGAACGGTCTTGTCACGCCCCGGATCAGGTTATACAGATTCCGGGTACGATCATGGAAATCCAGCTTTCCGTCCGCCGCCGTCCGCTTATTGTACCAGCTGTCGAAATCTCTGGACTCCCGGTGTACGCTGACGGTTCCCGCCTGATGTGCCGCGATCAGCTTAGCGATCAGGCGCTTGCTGACCAGCATGTTTTTATACTGCATCGTACGCACGGTATCATGAGGAGTGATGGCGCACATCTCGCTTGCAAAAACATTCGGGCTGTCCGCTTTTTCATCGTACTGGAACAGGTTCAGATTAAAACGCGTATCTCCGAGAATGATCGACCAGTTAAGCGGCGAGCGTCCCCGCCCAAAGGGCAGATATGCACAGTTCCCGTGGAAACCGAATACACCCTCCGAAAATCTGGAAAGCACGAAGCCGGGAAGCAATCTCTGCCAGCCCATGGAAATCCCCAGCTCGAAGGTATTTTCCGCGAAAAATTTCGTCGTCTCCTCATCCTTTAAACCGTAAGAATGTGTTTCGTAAACCGGAATCCCGTACTTGTCCTCCAACCAGGAAAGTCCCTCATAGCCGGACACCTGATTGCCCGAAAGCACATCGGGATGAATCGTCACAACCAGATCCACCGGACAAAGCTTTTCCTGAACAAAGCGGACGATCTCCGCAGTTGTATCTTTTACACCGAATATAACAACTCGATAATGCATATTCCCCTCCTGTTTTGCGCAATCCTTGCCTGCAGTGCGCGTCGTATGGTGGCTTTTTAACGAATAGGCAAGCCTATTCGTTAAAAAGCCGTCCAAACCAATTGGACGGCTTTTCGTTCTTTTATTTTACAGATTTTCTTTATACCAGTCAATGGCAAGGCGGATTCCCTTTTCAAAATCATAATCCGGATCGTAGTCAAGCAGCTCTCTTGCTTTGCTGATGTCCGCGTTGGAATCCCGGATATCTCCCTTTCTGGCAGGACCAAAGACCGGCTCAATCTTTTTGCCTAGGGCTTCGCAGAGTTCATAATATAAATCGATCAGATATACTCTGCCGCCGGAACCGATGTTGAACGCTTCTCCTGCTGCTTCGCTCGGAGCCAGGCAGGCTTTTAAGTTCGCTTCGATTACATTGTCGATATAAGTAAAGTCTCTGGACTGACGGCCGTCTCCGTTGATGGTCGGCGCTTCATCCTTTAACAGCAGCTTTAAAAACTTCGGAATAACAGCGGCATACATGCCTTCCGGGTTCTGACGGCGTCCAAATACGTTGAAATAGCGCATGCCGTAAGTATCCAGACCGTACAGCGTCTTATAAAGACGACCGAATTCCTCGTCTGTCTTCTTGGTCAGCGCGTAAGGGGAAAGAACATGGCCTTCAATGCCCTCTTTTTTGGGAAGTCCGGGATGATCGCCGTATACGGAAGAGCTGGACGCGTACACAAATTTCTTTACGCCGTTCTGTCTCGCTGCTTCCATCATGTTCAGCGTGCCGACGATGTTATTCTGCGCATAGAAAATCGGCATTTCGATGCTTCTGGGAACGCTGCCCCATGCCGCCTGATTCAGCACATAATCCACACCCTCGCAGGCTTTCATACAGGTATCCAGATCTTTGATGTCGCCTTTGATAAAGGTATAGTTCGGATTACCTTCAAACATCTCCACATGCTTCGGATTGCCTGTGGAAAGGTCGTCCAGACATCTTACCTTATAACCGAGGTTCAAGATCGCCTCGCACAGGTTGGAACCGATAAAACCGGCGCCGCCTGTTACCAGAAATACACTGTCCTTGTCAAATTTCAAATCCTTATATCCCATGGATTTCCTCTCATTTCTGCCGCAGCCGCGGCACTGTATTTTATTCATGACAATAGAATGCTCGCAGAGCGTGCATTCTATTATTTCGGATAAACGATCCGCGGATTGCGCCATGATCCGGAAGTATTTTTGTCCTTCTGCCCCTGATATCCGATCCAATCAGTTGAAGGAAGCGATATTGTTGCCCGAAATCTGACCCGCTGTTCCGTAGAGCAGGCAGGATGCAATGGTTTTCGCATACAGGCTTCTTCCTTTTTCATTTAAATGAATGCCGTCTTCCAGATATTCATCTGCATTATAGGCATCCACTCCGAGATTGTCGTAAGTATCCACGCACAGCGTTCCCTGACCGACTGCAACGTCACAGGCAATGCTCGCATAATTGTAGAGTGCCTTTTCTCCCATATTTTTAACCGGGATCGGAAAATAGGACGCATAGTTGGGAGATGTGATCAAAATCTGTGCCTGGGGGAAAACAGAACGAACTCCCTTTACGCCCTCGCTTAACGCCGTTCCAAAGCCCGTCCAGGGTCTGTCCGAGTTGTTGATCGGAGCCTGTGCCAAGAAGTCATTCATACCATAGGACAAAATTACCACATCGATCTGATCCTTGACATTCATCACAGCTTTGATGTCGTCATAGGCAGCCTTGCCCTGCAGCATCTCTACATCCGTATTTCCACGGAGAATAGAGATCATCTTTCCCAGGGAGCAGTCACTGGCAGGACCAAACTGGTATTCATTATCGTCCGGGCTGATGGTTGCGCGGGTGCCGCCGATGGCACCGTTATAGACCGTCGCATTTTTCCCTTTTTGAGCAAGACATGCTGTAAGACGTGCAGACACGCCGGTATCATCCCGATAATTGCCCCAGATGCTGTCTCCAAGCACCAGGATCTTCATTTCGTCCCCGGAATTATCTGTATTCTCTGCCTGCTGGGCTCCGGTCTGATCCGTCTGGTTTTCAGACACCATCTCCTGAGACTGATTTTCTGTCTCTGCAGCAGTCTGGGTCTCTTCTGTGCTCTGGGTCTCGGTAATGCCCAGCTGAGCCTTTAATTCTTCATTCTCCGCCGCAAGGGATTCCAGCTTGTTCTGATATTCCTTGATCTCTGCTGTATAATCTGTCGTCTGTCCGCATCCTGAAAGCATTGCTCCAATCAGCAGGGATGCTGTCAGAAGCAGACCGCATGATACTTTTGATAACCGTTTCATACATTCGTTCCTCCTCATGCCTGTTTCCATTAAGACAGCTTCAGTATATCCCCTTTGCAGCCAATCTGCAACGGACTTCATAGAATCTTAATCAATGTTTAAGTTCACCTGCGGTTTTCTGTGAGCAGATTTCATGCTCGCATGAAAATCTGCTTGCGGAAAGCTGCAGAGGGAGCGCCGTGATATGAGCAAAAGTGAGCTGCGCAGCAGCGGAAAGCAGCGCAGCTGCGATTTGCGACAATAGAATGTTAGCGAAGCGTACATTCTATTGTATTGCGAATGGCGCGGGTGAACTTACGGCAGTCGATGCGCGGTTTTTCCACCCGCCAGTTCGTACAAAAGCATCAGTCCGCTGACATAAAACAGCGGCAATCCATAGATCACATAGCGGGAAAGGCACATGATGATCATGGAGGTAGCAAATACGTTTGCTAACACAGCCAGCAGGGAAAATGCCGCCAGCCAGACCGCGTTGGAATTGTGATTTTTCCTCCATGCAAGGGCAGCCAGCACGATATAGGCGAGGTACGCCGTCAGCGCATACCAGTTTAGCAGCGGGTGTACGACTGCGATGGACCGGATCAGTCCGTAGCAGGCGAGCGCCAGATAGTCATACAGCCATCTGCCCAGAACTGCCGGAAGTAAGGATTTCACGATGGTTGCCGCAATCCGGTCGGATTCCACATTTTCAGGAATGTAGTCTATAAAGCCCTCCCTGTCATGCAGCTGTCTCCAGGGCTCTTCGATCATTTCAAACTTGATCGCGTCATGCCATTTTTCCAGATGTGCTGCCCGGTTGAAAAAGCCCTCCGGCGCATCCTGATACGTCGCACCCTGTTCTTTTGCAAGTCGATAGGAAAGCTCAAACATAACTCTTGCGTCCCGATCGACAATCCTTTCGGCATCCTCTTCGTCCGCCGCATACAGAATGTTTGCGAGCAGTCCGACGCTTCCAAACGTATTATTGATAAAATATCCGTTAAAAACAAGGTTGTAGCTTTTTACGAGAAGCGTCCTTGTACCAAACGCCAGCGCAGTGCACACGACACAAATCAACAGGCGTTTCGCCAGCTTCTTTTTTTCTACGATCACGACGGCCCCTGCAAACACCAGCCAGAGCAGGATCGTGAACATCATCTGTCCGCGTACCAGAGACAAAAATAAGGATAACAGCAGGGAGGATAAAGCTGCTCCCCTCTGTCTTGTATACACCATCTTCATGCACTGCGCCGTAAACAGATAAAACAGCGGCAGTCCCAGCGCTTCGCTGATGACGCCGTTCGACAAAACCAGTCCGCTCGCAGAAAATACCGGCGTGATAATGTGGGGCGCCAGTAAGATCAGGCACACCAGCGCTTCCATCCACTGCCCGAATGCAAATCGTTTTTTCAGGCTCTCCGCCAGCCAGATCACGGAAAACGCCGCCAGTCCGTTCTGCAGAAATCTCACAATATCAAGATACTTTGTCTCCCCAAACAGGCTGCGGAAAATCCACAAAAAGAAAGAGTACAGCGGCTCCCGGTGAATGTGCATCGCAATATACTGGTTGCTGTCATTATAGATCCCCGTTGTTCCAAGCAGCCACAGTGCTGCAAAAAACAGCACCGGAAGCAGCCAGGGAAACGGGAATTTTTTCCATTTTCGGATCATTTACACCTCTGATTATAATCTCCAGTACAGGCAGTCATCACGTGTCCATTCCTTGCGATTTAAGATGCCCTTGACATCTACAAGTACTTTTTTGCCGTTTGTCGGATTAAAGAAGTTTTCAATCGCTGCCTGATCCAATCCCTCAAATTCCTTATGGCATACGGCAATAACCAGCGCGTCCACATCTTTTACAGCACTCATATCCTGCAGCTCTACTCCATAGAGACGCTTCGCCTCTGCGCGGTCTGCGGTCTGATCCACCAGCACCGGCTCGATGCCGTACTCACGCAGCTCTTTTACAATATCGATAACCTTTGTATTTCTGGTATCCGGGCAGTTCTCCTTGAAGGTAAAGCCAAGGATTGCAACCTTCGCATGCTTTACCGCGATATCTGCGCGAATCAGGTTTTTCACAATGTTTTCTGCGACATATTTGCCCATGTCGTCGTTGATGCGGCGGCCGGACAGAATGATCTGGGAATGATAGCCCATCTGCTCTGCGCGGTAGGTCAGATAATACGGATCGACACCGATGCAGTGTCCGCCCACCAGACCGGGATAAAATTTCAGGAAATTCCATTTGGTTCCTGCTGCCTTTAATACGCTCTGCGTGTCGATGCCCATCTTGTTAAAGATAATAGAAAGTTCATTCATGAACGCAATATTGATATCCCTCTGGCTGTTCTCGATTACCTTTGCAGCCTCTGCGACCTGAATGGATTCTGCACGGTATACACCGGCTTCTACAACCAGCTCATAAACCTTTGCAACAGTATCCAGCGTTTCCTCATCCATACCGGAAACGATCTTTGTGATGGTTTCCAGACGGTGTACCTTGTCGCCAGGGTTGATCCGTTCAGGAGAATAACCGATCTTGAAATCCTTACCGCATACCAGTCCGGATTCCTTTTCCAGAATCGGCACACATACCTCTTCGGTTACGCCCGGATATACGGTAGACTCGAATACGACAACGCTGCCCTTTGTCAGGTTCCGTCCCAGAATCCGGCTTGCGCCCTCTACCGGGGTCAGATCCGGCGTATGGTCATCGTTTACAGGAGTAGGAACTGCTACGATATGGAATTTTGCTTCCCGCAGCTTTGTCTCATCTGCAGTGAACTCCACTTCCGTCTGGCGGATCACATCATCCCCAACCTCGTTGGTCGGATCAATGCCGGACTGATACAGTTTGATCTTTTCTGCGTTTAAGTCGTAGCCGATTACCTTGATCTTTCTGGCGAATGCGACTGCGATCGGCATACCCACATAACCAAGACCTACCAGCGACAGTTTTTCCTCGCCTGCCAAAATCTTTTCATATAAATCCATTTTCATATCCTCGCTTTCCTGCGCTTTTCTATATGGTTTTTCTTTTTTAACATCTGGTTGCCCCAATCAGGCTCCCCAGCGTTTCGAGATACGCTGTTACGACCTGTCTGCGGTCAAAATGCGCCTCCACATAGGCTCTCGCCTGACGTCCCATTTCGGCCCGTTCCTCCGGAGCCAGCAAAAGGAATCTCTCGATGGTCTCTGTCAGGCTGTCTGCATTCTTGGGTAAAAATGCAAGCCCCGAAACACCGTTTTCAAAAATCTCCCGGCAGCCGTTTATATCGCTGGCAATCACTGGTCTTGCGGTCGCTGCCGCCTCCTGCAGGACATTCGACATGCCCTCGTGATAGGACGGATGGATTACCGCCTGACAATGCCGGTAAAACTCCGGCATATCGTCCCGGTAACCATAATAACGCATAATCCCTTTGGATTGCAAGTCCTCAATCATCGGCTCATAGCGCGCCTGCGTTTCTTCCTCGTAGGCGCCCAGCAGCTCGAACACCGTTTCCGGGTGCTTTTCATGGATCCGTCTTGCCGCTTCCAGCAGCTCCTCGATTCCCTTATCCTTCATGATTCGCATAACCGATACAAAGCGAACGGTATCTTCCTTCGGATAGGGCATCGGCGGATGCTCCTCCAGGTTGACACCGGAGCCGGAGATCACCCGGGTTTTCGTCCTTTTTTTCAGACAGCCCTTCTGCCGCATGAACGCCAGATTCTGCTCATTCTGGAAAAAGACGCAGCCCGCGCCGGACATTCCTGTCCGATACAGTAAAACGATCAGCTTCTGTAACGGTCCATCATGCTCCAGTGTCGTTCCAAGGCCTGTAATGTTGACCAGATAAGGTACCTTTGCAAGCCGACACGCCACACCGCCATAAATATTCGGTTTAATCGTATAGGTCAGCACCGCCGCCGGATGGATGGTCTTTAACAGCTTTCTGTAAAACAAAAGCAGCTTTCCGTCCTTCAACGGATTCATACCGCGGCGCTCCATCACCGTCTCATGACAGATACAGCCCAGTTTTTTGATTTTTTCCAAATACCCGGTATCCGGCACCGACACATGGACCTCATAGCCCTCCTGCATCAGCGCCATCAGCACTTCTTTTCGGAAATCATACAGCCCGGAATCGCTGTTTCCAAGCACCAGTACGCTTTGTTTCATCCTTCCTCGTTTCTGCTGCAGCTTTTTGTCAGCGAACCATAATCTCATTGTATTTCATCATGATCTTCCCAACCGGATAATTTCCGATTTCCGGAACATTTGTCTGTCCTTCCAGATTTCTGACTATCATTTCCGGCACGCGCACGCCGCAGGCCCATGCATGGGGATAACCACCGCCAAATCTCGGATTAACCTCGGAAATGTACCATTTTCCGTCGATTTCAAACAGATCGATATCGATAATACCGCGAAAGCCCATTTTCTTTACAAAATCTGTAATCAGGGCGAACAGCTTTTCCTCCTGGAAGGATTCCGCCTTATCGGTTTCTCCTGCACGCATTTTCAACTTTTTCTTAACGAAAATAGAAACCACTTCGCCGCTGAGCATGTCGATGTAGACGTCTGCACCGTATTCCTGTCCGTTCATGAACTCCTGAATCATCAGTCCGTCCTCACGGCTACAGAGAAATTCCACTGTCTCCTGATCCTGAGCCATATGAATGTCCAGACTCGCGCTTCCGCTTTCCGGCTTGACAAAAACCGGATAGGTCAGCTCGCCGTTTTCCACCGCATGATAGAATTCCTTCCGATCCAGAAAGCAGCGTCCCGTCGCAAAGCCAAGTGCTTTGCAGGCTTCATACATCGCATATTTATGGAAGCAGATATCCACCTGCTTTGCGTCCGGCACGATGGGCACGGTTCCGACCTCCAGAAAACGCTCCTTATTGTCTGCAAGAAGAGACAGCTCCGGGTCGATCAGGGAAAGTACGCCCGTGATCTGTTTTTCCCGGCAGATCTCAAGAATTTTGTCCAGATAACCGGGCTCTGTGATCCTGGGCACCAGCACATATTCGTCCGCTTCATAAATGGCGGGTGCGTAGGGGCTGCAGTCCGTTGCGATTACCTTTCCTTTTCCGGCAAGGGCTTCTTTAAAATACTGCACGACCTTGTCTCTCGTGCCGGCGCTTAAAATCAGGATATTGATCATACGAATCCTCTTTCCGAGCAGATTATGCTCTGTCTTCTTCAGGCCTCCAGCCTTCCGGTTCTGTCAAGCCGCTCCTGCCTGATCCTGGCAAAATTGCCCTCCGCCTGGCTGGTATCCTCTGCGACGTCCGAGCGGTCGAAGACTACCTTGACGGTCAAAAATAAAACCTTCAAATCCATTTGGAAGGAAAGTCCCTTTACATACTCCACGTCCTTCGCAAGCCGTCTGTCCCAGTCCAGAAAATTTCGTCCCGACACCTGTGCAAGACCTGTCAGGCCGGGACGCACTGTATGGCGCAGAGCCTCTGTTTCCGTATAATACGGCAGATACGAAACCAGGAGCGGACGCGGACCGATAAAGCTCATGTCCCCTTTTAAAATGTTGAAAAACTCCGGCAGCTCGTCCAGACTCGTTGCCCGCAGAAGCTTTCCGAATTTGGTAAGCCTGTCCTTATCCGGCAGAAGATTTCCCTCTGCGTCGCGTTTGTCCGTCATCGTGCGGAATTTATACATTGTGAAAATTTTCTCATGCAGTCCCGGGCGCTCCTGCTGAAAGAAAATCGGACTGCCCAGCTTGCTGCGCACCAGAATACACAGCACCAGAAGAAGTGGGCTCAGCACTATGAGGATCGTCAGCGACAGCAGGATATCCAGCAGCCGTTTCATATACTTTGCATACATATTCTTTTCCTATTTTTCAAATACCTTACGGATAAGGGAGATAATCAGCTTCATATCCTCCGGTGTATTTTTGATATCGCTGGGCAGGCAGACACCGCGATTGAAAATATCCTCCGAAACGCTCCTGCCTTCCTTAACCTGAATGAAATCGCAGTCTGCAAAAACAGGCTGTAAATGCATCGGCTTCCAGATCGGGCGCGTCTCGATATTGTACTCTGCCAGGGCATCCATCACCTGATCGGGCGTCACGCTGCAGTCCGGTGCGATCGTCATGCAGGACAACCAGTTGTTTGCGTCTCCGTCTGGATTCATCGGATTCATCGTGATCGCTTCGATATCCGCAAACGCCTCTTTATACTGTCTGTAAATCTCATTTTTCCGGGCTTTATGCTCTTCCAGATGCAACAGCTGTCCTCTTCCGATTCCGGCTACCACGTTAGACATCCGGTAGTTATAGCCAATGGTGGAATGCTGATAATAACGGGCGGGATCCCTTGCCTGAGTCGCCAGAAAGCGGGCACGCTTAATCTTTGCTTCGTCGCTGCACAGCAGCATACCGCCGCCGGAGGAGGTGATGATTTTGTTGCCGTTAAAAGAAAGAATGCCATAATCTCCAAAGGTTCCAAGCTTCTGCCCTTTAAAGGAGCTTCCCAGCGCTTCCGCAGCATCCTCGATCAGCGGAACCTGATGCTTTTTGCAGATATCGCGGATGCGGTCGATCTTAGAAGGTGTTCCGTACAGATGCACAGCGATGACAGCTGCCGGATGCGGATATTTTTCAAAGGCTTTTTCCAAAGCGACAGGATCCATATTCCAGGTGTCGGGTTCTGAATCGATAAAGACAGGCTTTGCCTTTTCATAGCAGGCAGGATTTACGCTTGCAGCAAACGTCAGGGACTGTGCAAACACAACATCCCCTTCTTTTACGCCCGCCAGGATCACTGCCAGATGGATCGCTGCGGTTCCTGCAGACAGAGCCGCCGCATAACCGCCGCCAATATAGTCTCCCATCTCCTTTTCAAAGGCATCCACGTTGGGACCAAGGGGTGCTACCCAGTTCGTATCAAATGCACTCTGTACAAAGGCCTGCTCTTCTCCGTGCATTGTGGGGGAGGACAGATAAATCCGTTTTCTTTCCATCTCGTTACCTCTTTCTTATTTCAGGCTTATTTTTCTTCCAAAAGCTCCAGCATACCCGCCGCCGGGTGCATGAGAAATACTACTCTGCGTCCGCCGATGGCCGGAGCAGGCGTTGGTTCATCGATTCGAATGTAGCCGTTTCCTTCCAGCTCTGCCAGCTCTTTTTCAAAATTCTCTGCTTCGTAGCAAAGATGATAGGGTGCATTTTTGTAGGTCCTGATCAGCCCGGAAACCACGGAATCCGGCGCATAGGGGCTCACCAGCTCGATCCGGTAGCCGTCCTTTTGCAAAAACAGGATGTCCACCTTGCGGATTTCGTCATGCGTCCATTCGCCCTCTGCAATATATCCAAGCGCTTCAAATGCCGCCTGTGCTTTCGGACCTTTTTTGACCAGATACCCAATATGATGTATGTTCATCGCTTCTCCTGATAATGATACGTCGGCACGACCTCATGAATCAACGGCCGGATATCTTTATTTTCTTCTTTAGATGCCTCTTCCAGCTGCTTTAACTGCTGAAAGAACAGCCGCTCGTCCAGCTCGATCGGTCTGCCGATATGAATCAGCTTATTGTCCGTATCCTGCAGTCCTTCTTCCTTCATCAGAAGCTCTTCATAAAGCTTCTCTCCCGGGCGCAGACCGGTAAAGACGATTTTGATATCTTCACCGACACGATAACCGGACAGACGAATCAGGTTCTTTGCAAGATCCAGGATTTTGACCGGCTCGCCCATATCCAGAACGAAAATTTCTCCGCCCTTTGCATAGGCGCCCGCCTGCAGCACCAAAGACACTGCCTCCGGAATGGTCATGAAATACCGGATGATGTCGGGATGCGTAACTGTTACCGGACCTCCTGCCGCAATCTGTTTTTTAAACAGCGGAATAACACTTCCGTTGGAGCCGAGCACGTTGCCGAAACGAACTGCTACAAACTCCGTCTCATAATGGCGGTTGAACGTCTGCACGATCATCTCGCAGATTCGCTTGCTCGCACCCATGATATTCGTCGGGTTCACCGCCTTGTCTGTCGAAATCATAACGAATTTTTTCGTGTGGTTCTGCGCCGCCGCCATAGCGGTTTTCCAGGTGCCGAATACATTGTTTTTGACCGCCTCGTTGGGGCTGTCCTCCATCAGCGGCACATGCTTATGGGCTGCTGCATGGTACACGATATCGGGATGATACGTTTCAAACACATAGTTGATCCGGCTCGTGTTGCGCACGCTGCCGATCAGAACCACCAGATTCAGCTCCGGATACTTTTCCTTCAATTCCTGCTGCAGGTCGTAAGCATTGTTTTCATAAATATCAAACACGATCAGCTGCGCAGGCTTATGGCCGGCAATCTGACGGCACAGCTCGCTTCCGATGGAACCGCCGCCGCCTGTAACGAGCACAACCTTATTCTGCACATATCCCAGAATGGAATCGATATCCACGCGGATCGGTTCCCTGCCCAGCAGGTCTTCGACCTCGACGTCCCGCAGCTTGCTGACGTTGACTTCGCCGTTTACGAGCTGATACAGTCCGGGAAGGCTGCGCAGCTTGCAGTTTGTCTCTTTACAGATTTCCAGGATATCCTTAATCTGCGCCGGAGACGCAGAGGGGATCGCCAGGAAAATTTCATCAATATCGTATAAATCTGCGGACTCTATGATCTTGTCGCGGCCTCCGACCACCTTGATGCCCTGAATGAAGCGTCCCCATTTATTTTTATCGTCATCGATAATACAACGGATCACCATTGTAGAGAAGTTGCTGGAAACGATTTCTTTGATGATCGTATTGCCCGCCTCGCCGGCACCGATGATCATGACAGAAATGCTGTTTTTGCGGTTCTGCAGCTTGTGCTTGCGGCTGCGGAAAAAACGGTAGGAAAAACGGCTGGCAAACAAAAAGGTCAGCAGGAAGAAGAAATACAGAAAATAATAGCTGTCCGGAACTGCTTTTCCCTCCATTCGGAACAGGTTAATCCCTGCGCCGTTGACCGCACTCGTCACAAGACATGCCATCACAAGGTTTTGAAGCTCTGTCTCGCCTGCAAATGCCCACAGGCTGTGATAGAGACGGAACAGATAAAATACGAACAGTGCGATAACAATCCCGATGGGCAAAAAGTGGCGGATCGGCAGCAAAAACGCTGCCGGTACTGTACTCACGTCAAAATCATACCGGATCAGGATCGCCAGATAGCTGGCGGCGATTACACTGATAATATCGTATACAATTAACGCTGTCCTGCGATAAAACAGCTGATAATTAAAGGGTTTTTTCTTTTTGCCTTGCATTTCTTTCTTCCTCATTTATCGTGATATCCCGTCAGGCGGCATGTCTGCGGGGGCAAAAGCTCATCAGGGGTGCAAGCAGCGCCATCGCGGAAAATCCGAGCGGATTGCAGGGATGGAACAGCCATTCCACCAGCCCCGCGACGCAAAAGCCGAGCATGACAGCCAGCGGCAGTACAGCATATGCGTCCTCCCGAATCTTTTTAATCGCATATGCAAACATCAGGCAGATGCTTCCTGCCCCGAAGCACAGGAAGTAAATGCCGACGATCAGTCCGTGATCATGGATGACCTGCAGATAGGTGTTATGGGCATGGACGCTAATGGAGCCGTCCGGCAGCAAAACGCCCATTTCCGTATGTCCCGTCGCATTCCAGTTGTCCATATACGACCGGAAAATTTCCAGACGTCCGTTGGAGAAATCCTCTGCGTCCGACATGCCTGCCTCATCCTGCGCAGACGCTACCAGTACGTCATTTTTTACAGAAGGCTTACCGGTCACTGCATTGCAGAAAAGCTCTGTCTGTTCCGTCAGCTTAGAAGCATCCGAAAGGAGCTTATTTTCTATGACATATTTGAAATAGGAGACCGACATATAGGCGTCAGAATCCTTCGGATCGTCCTTGTGAATCGCGGATGCGGAATCCTCGATCTCATACAGATACGGATCGTTATAGAGTGCCGGAAGCAGCCGGATGCCGGAATAGGTCATCGGCAGACAGATCACAAACGCCGCAATCATATAGACAAGCGCCCGGAAAATTTCCCGGATTTTCTGTCTGTATACAAACACCGGCACAAAAATCAGCAGCACTGCGGTCATTACCAGCACCGCCAAATAGCCGGTTCTCGACAGCGTTAAAAACAGCAGCGAAACTGCGATTCCGTACAGCAAAAACGTTCCCCACAAATCCGCGGGGCAGCTGTTTTTCGCATCCTTTTTGCGGAGCGGCTTATGCTTCATCCCTTTGGCATTTTTTGTGCTGTTTTGGGGCATGCCCTCCGACAGTTTGACGAACAGCCGCACCGTCAGCACACAGAGCACCAACGTCAGATAAGTTGCTGTAATCGTTACAGTGTGAAAAACAAAATTATATCTCGAATACACCCACGCGCGGAACGGTCTTCTCGCAAATGCGAACACGACTGCCAGTGCAAAGTTTAACATCACGCCATTGCAGAAGTTATTCAACAGGTGTTTCTTTTTGTTCCAGCCCAGATAAAAAACATAGTAAAGTGCAAATACGACCGCCAGATAAATCGGCCAGAGGCGCGTATTTCTGAAAATCACCAAAAGCGCCATAAATCCAAACAGCACTGCCGTATAGACGCGGTTGACACTGCCCTCGACCAGCTTTTTGGCGCGGATTCGTGCTGCCAGCTCTGCCAGAATCAGAACGAAGAAAAAGACGATCAGCCCTTCCAGAAAAATCTGTTTGCCAAGCAGTTCGTTGGTCTGCAGGGCTTCCTTCTGCGTCAGCGACTGCACTACATACCAGATTCCACCGGCGATCAGGCCGATCAGTGCCCGCCGTCCGCCCTTTTTGGAAAACAGAACTGCAGGAGATACCATCGTCAGAATCAGAAACGCCGCCCACGAAAGTACTTCCCGATACGCGAGATTCTGTTGGTTTTGGTACAGCGCGTTCATATAATGAATGCCGCCCAGCAAAACACCGGCAAACGCCGCTGCCTGCAGCCAGTCCATCCCCTGCTCTGTCAGCATTTCTTCAAACGGTGGATGGTATTTGCTGCCACGCCGCGAAAAAAGCACCCAGGCAGAAAATGCAAAAAACAGACCGATTCCAAGTCCGTACACGATCAGGTCGTCCGGTTTGCCTCCAAATGCTCTGCGCCCATAGACCTCCCAGAGCAAAACTGCCGTGCCCACAGTAATCAAAGGTCCGGCTGTCACCCAGTGGACAAAGCGCCATGTGATTTTATTGTTGAGTTTTGGCTGTTTCGGACTAAGATATACCGCAGCAAGGATAAAAGCTGCCGCTACAACGCACAGTATTGTCTTTAAAATCGTCATCACTGCCGCAGACGGCTTGTCGGTGTAGACCAGACGCATGACAATATTCTGTGTCTCCATCTGAGTCGAAGTGCTGTCTGCGAGGACATAATAGCTGCCAAAGCAGGTCAGCCCCGTTTCCCCTGTATTTTCATAAGAAAGCTCCAGCGGCTCCGACTTACCCTGCAGCTGCCAGACATAAGCCGTCCCCCTCGTCGTATCGATTCCCAGCGGAATCCGCACAAAGCCGGGCACTTCGTCCGCTTTGAGTTCAAAATCCCGGTTAATCAGCATTTCGTTATTTTCATCGTAAACGAGCAGATGATAATACTCCCCGGCAGATTTTGGAGATGTCACATACAGCTCCAGATAACGCAGATAATCGCCCTCTGCAATCAGCACCTGCTGAACCTGCTGATCCTCCCGCACCTCCACGGTTCCCACGGGATTTTCTGCACCCGCCAGAAGCCTGTCTTTTTCCAGCAGTTTTCCCGGTCCCAGCAAAAAAAGAACCGCTGCCAGATAAAACAGAACGATATAAATAATTGCCTGATATGCTTTAATCTTTCGATTCATGAAAAGCCTTTCCGAAAAGGGAACCATCCGGCAGATTTCCGGCAGCCTGTTTTTCTGCTTTTACGCAGAATTTCCCACTTTTTCCATTATCTTTAGAAGTATAACACACTCCGACACAGATTGACAAGTAAAGGGGAAGGGCGAACCAGAAAATCAGGACGTAACGTACCAGATAGGTCGGCCCTAACAACACCGTCAGAAGATTCAGGCAGACCGGTGAAAATACCGCCGCCTTCCTCCAGTTTCCGGACGCGATCAAAAACAGTGTGCCGAGCACGTAACACCAGCACAGCGCTCCCGGCGAAAAGGGAAGGGAAACGACCGGTATTTTGTGCACTGTATCCGTCCAGGAAAGGATTTCATACCTATGCTCCAGCCACGGCAGTTTGGAATCCCGCCGTCCGGGTCCTTCCGTTTCACAGGAAAAATAAGAGCTGCTTTCGTAGCATCTTGTGCCATTGTATACATCAATATCCGCGCCCGGATACCAGAAGCCATAGGAGGTCAAAAGCCAGGCGTTTAAGTACGTTGCCGGTGCTTTTATCCCGATCCTTGTCCACAGCTTTGCATATTTTGCAGGATCCTTTTTAAAATTTTCCGTTGCAAATCCCGCCTTTACCAGATCGGAAAGCTTCGGCTGATACAATGCCAGGGATTCCTCCGGTAAAATTTCAAACAGCGTTTCCTGATCTTCCTCTGAAAACAGCTCCGGGCTGTAGTTCCACGTCCGCGCAAGCTGCTGAATCGGCACGGTCAGGCTTTCCATCGCATTCGTGCTCTCCGGCTTCAGGACAATGTTTAAGCCACTCTGTAAAAGAACATACGCCCCCAAAACAACGCCTGCCAAAAGCACTGCCTTTTTCCGGCTGCTTTTCTGTACCAGAAAAAACAAGATCGGTAGAAACAATACAAGGACGATCACTCCATTGCTGCGGAAAACTGCCATGACCAGCAGAGCGAATGCGAGTGCCGGAAGGGATGCGGTGCTTAAGGGAAAATGACCGGCTTTGGGCATTTCGGTGTCTGCTACAGCTTTTGACCGAGCGACGCTGGCTGTCGATGATACCACGTCCGCGTGCGCAACAGCAACTTCAGCTTCTCCCCTCCTGCTGCATCCGCCACGCTGCATCCTGCACAGCAGCACCAGCACAGCCAGCATTCCCGCCGTATACGGCATGTCCTTGCTCGTGCACAGCACATACATCGGGATGACCGGGAACAGTCCGTAGAACAACAGCCCGCAGACTCGTCCTGCCCTGGTCCGAAGCTGCTGTATGGTCCAGCCAAGCAGCATCGCCATTATCGCCATTTGTGCAAGCACATAAACGCCGATCCCGATATTATAGCTGCCCGTCAGCTTCTGAATGCCGCTTACCGTTTTTCCAAGCATCAGTACATGTAAAAGGGGATGCCTTGTCACATACTGTCCGGTCAGCACCTCCTGCAGCTCGTCCGTCGCATCATAGGCAAAAAAGCCTGGATAGACCGCAAGGAATACCGGCAGCCAGCATAGGAACAGGATGATGGCATAGCGGAGGATCGGACTTTGGAACAGCTTCTTCCAGCCCCGCTGCAGTTGCTGCCCGGCATCCGGCGCTTTTTTGTTGCTGTGCGATACCTGCCTATCGCCTGACGCCTCTATGCCGGTCAGCTTCTCCACCACCAGATAAAACACCGGTGTCAGCACACAGGCCGTCAGAAATGGGATCAGCCAGCTGTACAAATCCGTTACTGCTACGTTTCCGTTTCGATCCAGCTGACTGCCCCAGTTTGCGCCAAATCCGCAAAAGAAAGCCCCTGCTGCGCTGCAAATAAGCGTGCGATATTTAATTTTCCGATTCCTCTTCTTCTCCACCAACGATCTCCCTTACCACAAACTGCGGCGCATGATTGAGACAGATGTACATTCTTCCGACATATTCCCCGATCAGCCCCAGCATCAGCATCAGCATTCCGCCGATAAACATGATCGACGCCATCAGCGCTGAAAATCCAATCGGAACACCCGGAAGCACCAGCTTTTTAATAATCGTATAAATTCCATACAAAAATCCCAGTCCGGCGCAGCCCACACCCGCCATCGTTGCGATCCGGAGGGGCTTTTCTGAAAACGCTGTAAATCCGTTAAACCACAGCGCCAACAGCTTTCCAAAGGTGTAGCCGGATTCGCCGACCATTCGATCCCGATGTTCTACCGTCACGTTGACAATATTTCTGGTTGCACGAAGCACCAGTCCAATGACATAAGGGAACGCATTTTCATATTTCAGCATCTCTTCCAGTACAAAGCGTCTTGCGGCAAAATAGCTGGAAATAAACAGATCCTTTGGTTTGTTCAGCATAAAGCAGAGCATCCAGTCGTTGACCCTGCTTCCGAAATTCCGAAATGCGCTGTGATGCTTGTGCTCATATTTTGCATATGCAACGTCCGCGCCGTTTTCCAGCGCAGCCAGAAGCTTGCCGACTTCGTTTGCAGGCGTCTGACCGTCATCATCCAGACAAACCAGGATGTCGCCCTTTACCTGATGAAATCCCGCCATCAGTGCCGCATGCTGTCCAAAATTTCGCGCCAGATTTATCCCCTTGATCCGTTTATCCTTGCCGCACAGCTCGCGGATTTTTCCAAAGGTATCGTCCGGCGAGCAATCGTTGACCAGAATGATCTCATACTCATACCGCTCCAGCTCCCCCATCGCTGCTTCGATTTCGTCCACCACACTGCCGATCGTTTCCGCTGACCGGTAGCACGGGATTACAAAGCTGACTAACTGTTTCTTCATACTTCCTCCTGTATTGCCGCAGATGCGGCTGTTATTGTAAGCAATACCATTCTATCGTAACGTTTTCCTGATAATCCTCCAACCCTTTCCCATCCAACTGAATCTGCATAATTGAAGTTGACACGTTATCATTTATAACCTGTTTCAATTCCTCCAGCGTCTCCGGTACTTTTTCCAAATAAAATCCTGATTCCAGATTTGGAATTACGCTACGTCCTTCTATCCGGCTTCCACCCTCACAATCCAACACCATATTTACTGTTCCTACATGATATAACCATTTTTTAATAAAACCCTTTAAATTCAGTTTTAAATGTATTTTAACATAATCTGCATTTTCAGGGCACACAATAGTTTCCTTAGAAGAACTGATTTGTTCCCCTACCTTTTCCAATTTTTCTATTTCAATCTTCTGTTTTCTTTGTGTTAAAACGCAAACATCATCAGAAATAATTTCCACCTCATAGTTATTTCGAATTGCTTCCCAAGTAAGCGGATTTTCCAAATATGGAATATGATGATCAATTGTCTCATTTGTCAGCAAGATCTTTTCTGATGCTTTTTCCGAACAAAACCAATCAGCAACTATTCCATCCAGCCACGGAATATATTCATTTCCATTCTGTACGGACGGATACCAAACCATATTCCATTCCGGATATACCGCTCCATAACCATTTCGCCAGGGATATACAGTTACCGTATGCTCTCCAATTGCCTCTAAAATTTCATCTGGAAGTTGATTTTCCTTTACCAGTTCTTCTGGTATACTGTTCTCTCCCAAATGCGTATAATGATACATCTTCGCAGCCAAAGTTTCTTTCACATATCCCATTGAACTGCGCAAACTGTGTGCTTCTAAAATTCCTGTACATCCCACTGCCATAATCATAGCTGTTCCGCATACGTAATATATAATTTGATTCTTTCTTACAGCTTTCGCCCTCTGTCCGATTTTCTGAAAAAAAACATTCCAGTCGATCGACAAAATAGTCGCAGAAAATAACATTGCAAACAGCCAGATCCCAACTTTTAATCCGTGTCTTGTTGTTGCATATTTATAAAGGAAAAACATCGAAGCACAGCTTGCAATAATTGCTGCAGAGCTTTTATAATTACTCCACAGATTTCCTATTATCAATAATACATAACACGCAATTAAAATAATTAACCATCTGACTTCGCTCGGCTGCAGTACGCTGTCAAACTGCATAGTCAACATCCAACCAGAAGAAATTTTCAAAATTCCCGCCACATACTCAAATAAGTTTTTTATCGACGGACAATAGACCAAATAGCATACCGGCATAAGTATAATTCCCGGTAAAAACAGCCAAATACTTTTCCAGTTTTTTCTAAACAATACATCGAAAATACAGAATAAAATACAAAAAGCGAACCCACTCGTAAAGGTTGAAAACTTTCCAAAAAACATCAACAGCAAAAGCAGATTTGGAATCAATACAATATTTTTTGCACCTTTTGCCCACAATACCACCGCTAAAATCATTAAGTACAACAAATAGTTATCTCTGGTCGGTGCGTAATATCCCGCCAAATAGCAACACACGGACGCCGTAATTGCCCAAAAATGAATCTTACCCTTTTGATACAATCTATACAGCTGTAACAGCATCCACAAATGAAATAGAAAAATGATCCCCCAAATAACAATACCAGACCAATATTCTATCGTATTTCCAGGTAATTTCATTAAATAAAACAAATATCCCAATGGACCATAGGTAAAATAAATATCTCTTCCGAATTTTAAATCTGTTCCGTTTACAACATTTAAGAAATACCTCCAGGATGGATCAAATCCAGTATTCTCCAATACATAAATGATATCCGGAATCATAAAAACAAATTGTACAACCAGCAAAACTGCTGCGATCCCATCCTTTATCTGTTTTACCCATGCATTTTGCTTACATATTGCAGTCCATTTTTCATTATTCCAGAATATCCATAATCCAAACAGACAAACCGCCAGCATAACAGTAATTAAAAGCCTTTCCAATCTTGAAGCTGACACTGCAAATCCATATGCGTTCAACAATTCCAACGAAGTTTCCGCACCAGAAGCTGTCAAAACAGTATTTTCTCCTACAGTTCCCTTTTCCCTTGCTAATACATATGGTGGAATAGAGCAATCCTTCGCACTGATTTCAAGAATATAACTTTCACCGGCTTTTAATCTTACCCTTAGTGGAATAAATTCCCACTCACCCGCTGTAACAGAAGAAATGGCAATTTCACTATTTGCTTTTATTCTTCCGTCAGAATCTAATACTCGAAAATCAAGTTCTCCGTTTCCGTCTTCTGCAAGGTTAATAAAAACAAACTCTATCCCCTTTAAATAATATTCTCTGGCAATAAATTCCTGAGTAATCGTTTCTTCAGTTGATACCGTCTCAAAAGTTTCTGTAGAAGGTCTTTCTGCTTCATAACCATAACGTAGACCATGATAAATCCACAAATAAAATATTTCGCTAATAAAAATACCACACACAAGAATGGATGTGAAAAGCACCTTATTAAATCTTATATTCGAAATTTTTCTTTGTCGTGTATCAACTTTCTGTTCTTTCATCTTTCCCCCCACTGTTTATCTGTTTTCCTCAAACAAAATCGCCATCAGCAGCATATCCCGATAAACGCCGTTCTGCAAAAATTCATCCTTCAGGCATGCCTCCTGCACAAATCCGGCATTTTGGTAGCTTTTGACTGCCCCGACATTATCCGCGAACACGCGCAGCATCAGCTTGTGGAGCTTTAGCACATCCCGCGCGTAATCTGCTGCAAGGCGGGCTGTTTCCGATCCGATTCCTCTGCCCGCAGCGTCCGCTTCTCCGATAAAAATTCCATATTCCGCTTTTTTATTGTCGTGGTCGATGTCCCGGAAATATACGCTGCCTACCGGTCGATCGTTATTTTTTTCACAGATAATAAACTGTACGACATGGCCGGTTTCCACCTGGGTGTGCATCCAATTTTCATGGCTTTCTTTTGTAAAAAGCTTCTGATAGATAAAATTATGCCGGACGCGATCCTGATTCCGCCACGAAACAATCCGGTCCGTGTCCTCCATCGTGATCGGCCGCAGATAAATCTGCTTTCCCTCAATCTTCTGCATCAATCTCTTCTCCCCGAAACATTTCGTTTATGCGCTCTTCTGAAAGGAACTGATAAACCTCAACCCCTTCTCCTGCAGAGCCGATCCGCAGCAGCATTCCGGGTTCTCCCCGTTCCTCCAGATATTCTGTCAGCCAGGACATATCCGTGCCCTCGTCCGCCAGCAGACAGACCTTCTCACTGCTTCTGGCAGCTTCTCCCATAGAAGCATATCCAAACGCTGACAGCTTCTGCTTCGTCAGCGGGCTTTTTACCAGCCAGCCGCCCAACAGATCATAATTGAACGGTTTATCGCGGTCCAGCATAATCTTCTCCGAATACGCCACCGTCGAATACACATCCTCTAAAAACAGCGTCGAAGCATGTTTTTCGCAATACGCAAACACGTCCTCGTTTGTCCGGTTTACCGTTTCCCTGCGTGTCTGCTCCCGCGCCACATCCTGCCACATGCCCGGAACCCGGAGAATACAAAGCAACAGGATAACACCGCAGACTGCAGCAGTCATGACACTGTGAATACGTCCGGTGCTGCGTGTGTTGACGTTGTGAGACACGTCTGCGTTCTCTACGTCCGAGCAGACTATTGCAGCATCAGTATGGCCCACGGCATCGCATTTTTCTGCCGTGCGCATTTTCAACTGTCTGTTTCCTGCCGTTCCCCACAGCCCAGCCGCCAGCAAAATCTGTGCCAGATACAGCGGATGGGTCACGCGATCCACCATCCGTCCCTGCATCAGCAGATAGCTCCACAGCATTCCGCCGACACAAACCACAAAAACCGGCTGCCGGAAATATCTTCGGTTTCCTTTCTGTAAACAGCAGGAACACCATGCAAAAACAACTGCCAGCCAGACAACGTTCCAGGGCAGGTCGCTTTTCGACAACCAGTTTTCATGTACCAGCCGCCAAATTGCTTTTTTTACCTGCGATAGCACCGATTCTTTTGCGTCTGTTTTCTTCGCCTGCACCGCCAGGGAAGAAAGCATCTGCGTGTCGATCTCATCCGCCGCCCCAAAGTTATAGTTTTTGAGCATCTCCTGCAGCGTCCTGGAAACACCCATCTCTTCATAGGCTTCCCGGTTTTCATCGTATTGCTCAATGAAATCCAGATGGTAATCATATAATATCGTGCGCTCATCGAAAAACTGTCGGAAATCTTTCCAGTCCGGATCGGAATAGGCAAGCACGTCAAGCCCGTAAAAAACACCCATCCCGATCACCAGCGCTGCAAACAGTCCAAGATAATGCCGCAGGCTTTCTTTGGAAAAAATCTGTTTTTCCCTGCCCCAGATGCAAAGACCGCCAGCTCCTGCAAGCGGCAGGCACAAAAGCGCCATCTCCGGACGCAGGCAGAAAGAAAGCCAATAAAGCAAAAGCGCCCGGAAGCGTTCTTTGCCCTTCGCCGTAACCACCCAGAAAATCGCCGCGCCCGCCAGCATCCCTGCCGTGACCGTGTACTGCAGATACACGAGGTGACTGCCCATCGCTGCGAACCAGAACAGAGCCTCAGCAAGGAGAAGCACCCCTTTTACGCCCAGACGCGCAGCGGTAGTATTCCATGCGCTGCATACCGCAGGCTCTGCCAGACGCGCGGCAGACGCTGCACTGCACATCCCTGGTGCAAAAGGCGCGCCATCACGTGCTGCCCGCTCCTCGTCCACCAGCACGGTGCTCCTGTATCCGACCGCCCAGATACTCCCAAACTGGCAGAAAAGCAAAAACGCGCCGAATACCGGGATCGAAAGCCCCCGGTACAACAGCGCAAGCAATACTCCCAGCGGATACAACAGCTGCATGGTATGTCCGTCCGGCGTACCGGAATATACGCCGGACAGAATATCTTTTATCAGCACATCGTCATTCAAATCATAATAAAAGTCAAAGCGCGCCGCTAAAATCCCCGCCAGGATCAGAGCCATCGCAAGCGACAGTATGCAATTTTCGTGTTTTTTCAAAAACTGCTTACCAGCCATAAAACTCCTTCACCTGATCCGCCACAAATGCTGTCTCTTCCGCCGTCAGACCATAGTACATCGGCAGGCGCAGCAGGCGCTCACTTTCCTTTGTCGTGTAGACATCCTCTCCGTTGAAGCGTCCATATTTGATTCCTGCAGGCGCGGAATGCAGCGGCACATAATGATAAACCGCCAGAATATCCCGTTCCTTCAAATAATTGATCAGCTCCTGGCGTTCGTGTTCGTCCGCCGTCTTGATATAGAACATGTGGGCGTTATGGACGCAGCCCTCCGGAACCACCGGCAGCTCAATCCTGCCTGCCTGCGAAAGTGGCGTCAGCAGCTTATAGTACTCATTCCAGCGCGCCAACCGTGCCTCATTGATCTGATCTGCCATTTCCAGCTGTGCATACAGATACGCCACATTTAACTCGCTCGGTAAATAGCTGGAGCCGAACTCCTGCCAGCGATATTTATCCACCTGACCGCGAAAATATTTGCTTCGGTCAGTACCTTTTTCCCGGATGATCTCTGCACGCTCCACATGCTCCCGATCGCGGATCAGCAGTGCACCGCCCTCCCCCATGCTGTAATTTTTTGTTTCATGGAAGCTGTAGCAGCCATAATCACCGATGCTCCCGAGGGCTTTCCCTTTATAAGAAGCCATCACGCCCTGCGCCGCATCCTCAATCACAAGAAGGTTGTGACGCTTTGCGATATCCATGATCGTATCCATTTCGCAGGCTACTCCGGCGTAGTGCACCGGCACGATGGCCTTCGTCTTTTCGGTGATCGCTGCTTCGATCTGTTTTTCGTCAATATTCATGGTATCCGGACGAATATCCACAAAAACAGGCACGCCGCCCCGCAGCACAAACGCATTTGCCGTGGAAACAAATGTGTAAGACGGCATAATAATTTCATCCCCCGGTTTGATATCCGCCAGAATCGCGGCAAGCTCCGTCGCATGGGTACAGGAAGTCGTCATCAGGCACTTCGCCGTTCCGGTTTTTTCTTCAAACCAATGACTTGCCTTTTTGGTAAATTCCCCGTCTCCGCAGATCTTCTGATTTTCCACTGCCTGGCGCACATATTCGTATTCCCGTCCCGTAAACGGAGGTACATTGAACCGGATTTTTTCCCGTCCGGTAAAGGGAAGCTTCTTTTCTTCCATGGCTGATTCCTTCTTTCCCAAAAGCGGTTTTGCAGTCCGTTTTTTTGACCGCACTGCGCTGCTTTTATCTTTATTCATAAATCTGATAGGTTCCATTATCCAGCTTCATTTCATAGGCATTCTGCGCCAGAAACTCCTGCAGCAGTTCCCATTTCTGCGCTTCCTGTGCATCCTCTGCGTCCACCTTTCCGGGACAGAGGATCACCAGCGGCTTTTCTCCCGCCTGGGACAGCGCTTCCAAATCTGTCCGCATCGTCTCTGCCGGGTAAGTATTCATATCCGGCCAGTCGTGGGACAGCGCCGAGGGCAGATCGAACAGCCAGCAAAAGCCCGGCACATCGCCAAACGTCAAAAGCCTGCTGTTTTCCTCCAATTCATCCGCATGCTCTGCGTAATAATCCACAACATCCTGCAGCTGCTCTGCATTTGCCCGATTCGTTTTTGCACCGGAAAGCTTTGTGCAGTTTACAACCCGGGTATCCCGCTTTTGTCCCTCGATGCTGTCCCGAAAAACCGCACGCACGCCAAAACCCGTGCTCTGTATCAGAAAAACAACCGCCACGCACACCAGCATCGCCCGGCACGCAAAGCTATACGGCAGGCGGCGCAGCTTTAACAAAAGCCGGTAGCCCATCCAGAAGGTCACCGGAGCAACCAAAAACAGGTTATTCATATTCGGATATGTTTCGTTGTTGCTTCCGATCGGCGTGATCAAAATGACCAAAAGCACCATCAACGACAACAGCTTATCCCTCCGAAATACCAGCGGATCGGCAAGGGTCCAGATACACAGCCCGATTGCCACATATAAAAGCACCATACACCACTCAAATACGCTCCAGTAAAAGGCGTACTGCAGGTTGAACATGCCGCGTCCCCATAAAAACCGCAGCAGCACCGGAAGCATGCATAGATACAGCACCATCTTGCCTTTTTCGAATTTTCCGGGGAAAAGGAAAAATAAAACCGTACCTAAAAGCGCTGCGATCCCCAAAATCAACACCCATTTAAACGCTTCTACATAAGCAGATACAACAGAAGTAATCATAGAAAGGGATGAATACGTCTCATCCGTTCCGGAATATCCGGCAAGCCCGACAAGCATCTTCGGATATGCATCAAACCTAAACTGCAGGCTGATTGCAAGAAAACCGACAAGAAACGCCGCCACAAAGCCGATCACACAGGCAGCGACATCTTTCCAGATCTCCGCCGCTTTTTTCTTTTTCAAAATGCCATAATAAAATACCGCGATAATCAGCGCACATTCTACGATGTTAGGCAGGCGCGTCAGCACAGAAGCGCCCAGACACACGCCAGCAAATGCCATCCATTTGCGATTCTGCCAGATCAGTCCGCGGTATAAAAGCACCGTTCCGCACAAAAACAGGAAAAACGTCAGGTAATTATACAGGCTCGTCGTCGGAATCCAGCACAGGCTGATTGCCGCGAATTCGCCCAGGAACACGATCCAGGACGGCATTTTGCCTTTCAGGAAAAAATACGCCAAAAGCGCCATGGCGCTGACGAAAAGTCCCGTATAAAAACGCATTCCCACCAGGCTGTCCCCAAAGGGCAGGCGCATCAAAAACGCCCCGAGCACATTTGCAAGATAGGTCGCAACCGTCCACTCCTGCCCCGCATGCGGGAAAAAGCGGTAATTTACCAGACCATAGCAGGTGTCCGTCAGTTCGATTCCCTGTGTAATTTTTAACAGCGGATACAAAAACAGTATCACCGGAAACAAAATTGTTCCCAATTGTTTTGCTTTTTCTTTCACGCTCTCTTTTTTCCTCCAAAAAAACCTTTTCCTACTTTGCAGCAGACCTGCCTAAGCTTTTTCCAATTCTATCAAACACCCACAGCCGCAGCCGCTCGATTCCGATGCAGATCACAAAAACGATGACGGACTGCACCAAAAGCACAAGAAGCATCCGTCCTGCAGTTACGCCCGTCTCACCCGGAACGATGTTCCAGAACTCCCCAAGTCGTCCGGTCAGGGCGTTGACCCACGAAAACCAGCGCTGTGCAATATCCGTCTGCTGATGAATCAGATAAACCCCGAATACCGCAGGGCTCCAGAACCGCACCAGGTCTGCAAAACGCCCTTCTTTTACCTTCAGGACAGCAAACGCGCCAAACAGCCCCACCGCCGCAAGATAGGCAAACAGTGCATTATAGTGAAACGGAACGGACGCATAATAGGTCAGTCCCGTCAGTCGTCCTGCCAAAGGAAGCAGCAAAAGCTCCAGTAAAAATGTTCCCAGCGTGCAGCCTGCATACAGCGCAATATTTTTGGAAAAGCTGTCCAAACGCGGCATCCCGTATTTTTTCAAATAGCCACCGGTCAGGTACAACACTGCAAACCATCCGAAGTCATATCCGAAACGATCCAAGGCAAACTGCAGCGGGCTGAAGGATTTTCCGATGCAGAAAAAGAACAAAAGCACCCCCAGCAACTGCTGCATCCGCTTTTGGGAAAAAGTTTCCAGCCCTGCGTTGAAAAAAGGGGACAACAGGCACAGCACCACATAAGCGCTCACGAACCAGTAATGTCCGGACTGCACCGGAAAAATACTGTTCCAGATGTGGTAGGGATTGAGAACCTCCGACCACGAAAGGACACCGACAAGTGCCAGAACCGGAGGAATCAGCACCGTATAAAACAACGTCTGAACCAGCACCTGCGCCACACGCCGGAAGGAAAAGGTACAGGAGGAAAGAAAATATCCGCTGATCAGCACATAAACGTTGACTGCGACAATGCAGACTGATTCTGTCACAAGGGACCAGACCCCGGCGCCCGTCACAGGGCTTCCGACATCCAAAAGCAATCCGCTGTTCGTGTTCCAGTGCAGGATCACAACCATGAACATGGCGATGATCCGAAGCAGCTCAAAATTTGCCTGACGTCCGGGCTTTCCCATGTCTCCTCCTTTCCGGGCGCGCGGTGTGTTCCAAAAGTGCGCAGTGCTGTACTCCCGCCGCGTAAATCGTCTCTCCGGGACTACGTTTTGCTTCCGCATCGTCCGTGTTCGTCGCGCATCAGCGTTCCCGTTCGATCTCCCCGTGCTCTACGCGGTAAACAATATCGCATTTTTCGATCGTCTGCAAACGATGTGCAATAATAATCAATGTCTTATGACCATGCAGGCTGTTGATGGATTCCATGATCGCAGCCTCTGTATCGTTATCCAGTGCGCTGGTCGCTTCATCCAAAACCAGAACCTCCGGATCTTCAAACAACGCTCTCGCAATTCCGATTCTCTGACGCTGACCGCCGGAAATCCGGATGCCACGCTCGCCAATGCTGGTATCCAGTCCTTCGGGAAGGCTGCGGACAAACTCATCCAGACGGGCTTTTTTGAGTGCCTCCCAGACCTTTGCATCGTCGATGTCTTCATCCGCGTAACCGAATGCCACATTTTTGCGGATGGTGGAATCGATCATGAAAATCGTCTGGGGAATGTAGCCGATATTTTTCAGCCAGGATTCGTAATGATCCCGAACCTCCACGCCGTCCGCCAGGATATGTCCCTCCTGAATCGACAGCAGCCCCAGCATAATATCCACAATCGTTGTCTTGCCTGCGCCGGATGTCCCCACAATGCCGACGGATTTTCCGGCAGGAATCTCCATATGCGCATGGTCGAAGATCAGCACCTCGGAATTCGGATATTTGTATACAATATCATCCAGTACAATTTTATCCTGTAGAGGCAGCTTATCCACCGGCTTGTTTCTCCGATAGGCAGCTTCATCGTAAACCACGTTTTTGTCGTTGATTTCCTCCTGCAGATTGTCGGACACGCCCATAAAGAAGGGCTCGAAATAGGAAATCTGCGTCAGATAGTTGTTGATCCGGTTTGCAGAGGGCAGAAGCCGCATGGCAGCCACGCCGAATGCGCCCAGCTGGCTCACCATGCTGGTGACATCCTCGCCGGACAGGATCATGAAAATCAGGTACAGGATCAGTCCTGCCATGCAGACCGTCTCGATCAGCAGACGGGGCGTCGCGTTAAAAATATTGTATTTCTGCACTGCGCTCACATAGCCGTGACCGCATTTACCGTATTCCCGGATGAAATAATTTTCTTTATTGGCAATTTTGATTTCCTTGATGCCCATAACGGATTCTTCAATCCATTTGTACAGACCGCTGTAATAATCCTGGTTCTCGATGCCCGCCTGACGCATAATCGGCTTTAAAAACTGCTTGATCACAAGCAGCGTCACGATCAGAAGTGCCGCTATCGTCAGGATCATCTGCGGAGCCATCGCAGTCAGCGTAACCGCCAGCAGGACAAAAATAATCACTTCACTCATCAGCTGCAGCAGCGCCAGGATCAGACCGTACATGTTATTGACATCCGACGTGATCATACGCTGGATGACAGAGGTATCCGCATTCAGATAATATTCATAGGGGCGCTTCATGAAATTGATCATCATACGCTGAGAGGTTTCAAACTGGTTCGTGTATACAAAACGCAGCTGCACCACATTCTGAAAATACAGAAAGACGTTTTTTAACACAAAGCCCAGAATAATCAGCACCAAAATCAGCGCCGTGAAATATCCCGGTTTCTGAAAGCCTGTCCATCGGTAAATCTGCGCCAGGAGGCTGTCGCCCTCCACGCAGCTCGGGTCCATAATCATCTGAATCGCCGGTACCACAAGACCGATGCTGACGGTTTCCAGAATCGCACCGATCACCATCATAAACAGAATCTGAACCATTTTCAGCTTCTGCTTCCGGTTCATCAGAACCATCATTTTACGGTAAATTTTTTTCATGAAAGCGTTCCTTTCGTTCCTGCAGCCCTATTCCAAAACTGCTTCTTAAAAAATCTGCTCATTAAAGCGGTGTTTTTGAGGATCCTCGTACAGATCCATAAAGTCATCCCCCAGAAAAACCTTTTCCTTTGCAAAATGAATCGAATCCGGCACGGTATACACGGAAACTACCTGGTCGAATTCCAGTCCCTCGATGAAATTCAGGATTTCCATCGGGAACTTTCCATCCAGCACAATATCGTCCGGGAACAGCTTATGATAGTCTAAAACATCTCTGGGATGCGGTTTTAAAATCACCTGCGCATCCTTTCCGTATTTTGCTACGATATCCCGGAAAATCTGCTCGCGCACCGGCAGCTCGCATAATGGCTCCGTCAGCACCAGCACCTTGTGCTCATGATGCGCGCCGGTCGTAAGCTGCGTCATCAGCGTATCCAGATCCTCCATAAAAATCCGCAGAATCGTATTTTTGTCGTCCTGCGTCAGCCTGCGCACCATCGCTTCCCGAGGCTGTTCGATATATTTGGAGCAGGGATATTTCAGGATTGACGTATTGTTGACCTCCATATCCACGCAATATTTACTGTATCCGTTCTGGATAAAAATCAGGTTATGCGCCGCAAGAAAGGCTTTCAGTCCGAAATGCCCTCGGTTGTCATAGCGCGCGGTATCGTAATAGCAGATACAATCCAGACCATCCTCCACCGCATGATAGTGGATTTTCTTATAATTCAGATAATATCCGATCGGATCGGAATCGCAGAACACATAGATGTCCTGATACTTTTTAAAATCCACCGGCACATAGGGCTGCTGCAGCTTTCCGTATAATTTCGTAAAAATCATTCTGGAAAACAGGTTAAACACCAGATTTCCATGATCCTCATGATAGCGTGCCAGCTGCGGGAACGCATGCTCTTCCTTTTCCTCGAACATAAAAACAGCTTCAAACAGACCGCTTTTTTCTGCACGCTCCTTCAGGCTGCCAAAGTCGTTCGACATCGTGCTCAGCACCAGATCCGCCTTTCCGCGCATTGCCCTTGGAAGCGTCAGTTCCTTTAAACAGGCAACATATACATGATAATAAGTATGGCAGACATAAATCCGCTCTTTTGGCTTTCTCTTTTTCATTTTCGTTTCTTTCTCCGGCAATTTCCGGGAAACCTGATGAAACCATCCCAATTAAACCAGTTGACTCCATTGCATAGTCGTTATATTCTACCATACTTTTGTCTGCCATTGCAAGACAATGCGCTTCAAAGTGGCGGAATGCATCTTCTCCGATGTGCTGGGAATCCCGTGTGAACTGTGCTTGAATAATATTCCCCGGATTGTTATACTACTTACGACGCGATGTCTGCGGCGATTTCTTTTTCCCCGGACACTGCACAATCCGATTTTTGACAGGAAACAGGAGGTTTTGCCATGTCAGCACTTGCCATTATTACAGCGCGCGGAGGCAGCAAGCGGATTCCGCGTAAAAATATCCGTCCGTTTCTCGGAAAACCGATTCTTTTATATTCCATCGAAGCCGCTTTGCAGGCGGGCATTTTTGACGAGGTGATGGTTTCTACAGATGATCCCGAAATCGCCGAACTTGCAAAAGGTGCCGGGGCATCCGTCCCGTTTCTTCGAAGCGCCCAGACCGCAAACGATTACGCCTCTACCGACGACGTCATCCGCGAGGTGCTCGAATGCTATAGAGCTGCCGGCAGGGAGTTTGACACGTTCTGCTGTATCTACCCCACCGCGCCGTTTATTACCCCCAAAAAGCTCTACACTGCGATGGAGCTTTTAAAGGACGCCGAGTCCGTCATGCCGGTAACGACTTTTCCGTATCCGGTTCTGCGCAGCCTCGCCGTAGATAAAAACGGTCACATCGGCTACAAATGGCCCCAGTACGCGACCGCGCGCAGCCAGGATCTCGAAACACTTTACCACGACTGCGGGCAGTTCTATGCCTGCCGGACGGAAGCTTTTTTCCGGGAAGGAACGACAGATACTCCCGGCATGGTTCCCCTGCTTTTACCCGAACTGGAGGTTCAGGATATCGACACCGAAGAGGACTGGGCGATTGCAGAGGTCAAATATCAGAAAATGATGGAGAAAGAATAACGATATGAATCAGGAAATTTATCTGGGCGGGCGCAGAATTGCTGCAGACGCCCCTGTCTTTATCGTTGCGGAAATGTCTGCGAACCATTTACAGGACTACAACCGTGCGATTGAAATCATCCACGCCGCAAAAGAAGCCGGCGCGGACGCGATCAAGCTGCAGACCTACACTGCCGACACCATGACCGTCGACAGCGACGCGGACTGCTTTATCAACAAAGGCGGTCTCTGGGACGGCATCAAAGAATACGACCTTTACAAGCAGGCTTATACGCCGTGGGAATGGCATGCCGGTCTGATGGAGGAGGCAAAAAAATGCGGACTGCTCTGCTTTTCCTCCCCCTTTGACGCAACCGCCGTCGATTTTCTCGAAGAGCTCGACGCTCCCGCTTATAAAATTGCATCGTATGAAATAAATGATATTCCGTTAATCCGTCGGGTGGCAAAGCTCCACAAGCCAGTCATCTTTGCCACCGGCATCGCACATCTCGAGGACATCGAGCGCGCCATGAACATCTGCCGTGAAGAGGGCAATGAGGACGTAATTTTGTTAAAATGCGTTTCCGCTTACCCGACGCCCTACGAGGACGTCAATCTGCGCATGATTCCGACGCTGTCTCAGACCTTTGGCTGCCTGACCGGCCTCTCCGACCACACGATGGGCGGGGCTGTTGCTGCAGGCGCTGTTTCCCTCGGCGCACGGATGGTGGAAAAGCACCTGACCTTAAAGCGCAGCGACGGCGGCCCGGATGGCGCATTTTCCATGGAACCCCAGGAATTTAAGGAAATGGTTTCGCAGATCCATATTCTGGAAAAGGCACTCGGCTCTTCCGAATACCGTCTTACCCCCAAGCAGGAAAAAGAACGGGCAGGCTCCCGTTCCATCTTCGTCGCGCAGGACATGGCAGAGGGCGAAGTTTTCACAGAGCAGAATATCCGCTGCATCCGCCCCGGCATCGGACTGCACACAATGTATTATGAGGAAATTCTCGGCAGGAAGGCTTCCTGTCCGATCGGAAAGGGGACGCCGCTGTCATGGAATCTCATCCGTTAGTCTATATCCGCACAGACGGAAATGAAACAATTGCGACCGGACATCTGATGCGCTGTCTGTCCATTGCCCGTGCCCTGAAGAAACGGGGTGCAGCGGTGGCTTTTCTCGTCTCCGATGATACCTCGGCTTCCATTTTGCAAAAAATGTATTCTCCTGACGAAATCGCTGACCACAGCTTTCCGATCCTGGAGCTGCGCACCGATTACAGAAGCCTCGATCGGGAAATCCAGACCATGCAGGGGATCCTTTCTTCCCACAACGTTGCCTGCCTGCTGGTGGATTCTTATTTTGCAACACCGGAATATCTCGATATCCTGCGCCAGATCTGCAAAGTTGCCTATCTGGACGATCTGCAGGCATTCGACTGCCCGGCTTCCCTCGTGATCAACTATGATTTCTGTGTTGATGAAAGTTTTTACACCAAAGCGGACTGTGTTCTGACCGGATGCGCCTACACTCCCCTCCGGGAGCAGTTTGCAGATCAGCCCTACCATCTCTGGGAGCAGGTAAAAGACCTCTTTCTTTCCACCGGCGGCACCGATCCCTTCCATATCGCAGGCAGTATGTTAAAACGTCTCTGCGCATCGGACGACTGGAAGGATGTTTCCTTCCACGTCCTGACAGGTCCCATGCATGTCCACCGCGCAGAGCTTGCCGTCATGGCAGGAAAAGACAGCCGCATTGTCCTGCATGAACAGGTTTCCGATATGGCTGCACTCATGTCCACCTGCGATCTCGCATTTTCCGCAGGCGGCACGACGCTTTATGAACTCTGTGCCGTCGGCGTCCCGTCTGTAAGCTTCAGTATGGCGGATAATCAGCTTCCCGGTGTCAAAGCCTTTGACGATGCAAACCTGATTCCATGGGCAGGTGACATCCGTGACAACGAAATCTTCTACGATGATGCAGTGGAAAAGCTGACTGCACTTCTGAAAAATCCGGACGCCCGAAAGAAACAATCCGACCGAATGCGTATGGCGATCGATGGTGCCGGCGCGCGCCGCATCGCGGACGCAATTCTGGCAAAATGAGTGTGCGACGGGCCGAGTGTGCACCCCGCGGAGCGTTTTTATTTCATAGGACGCATTTTCCTATGAAACAAAAAAGAGAGCCGGGAGGCTCTCTTTTTTGCGCTACTTCTGAATTTCCGAAAGGAAATTTAGAAGGTTCGTTTTTCCTATATTCCGCCACACAGCTCCATATCATTTTTTCCCGAAATGCTTTTTTCGAAAATTACGCCATGTCCAGAGTGCTTTATAGTACAATACAAACGCTGCTGTGGAGCGCTGCTGCATGGCAATCATTTTTTTCTGCTCTGCATTGACGCGTTCCTGATAATACGGATTGTCCGCAAAATCCGGGAACGCTTCTTTTAATTCGTTTCCCATCTTCCGGATAAAAGAAAGCGATTTATGACCCTCTCCGACCATATAGGAAAACAACGTGTTGACATAAAACAGCATCGTGTATTCAAAGCAGATTTCCGGTCGGTAGGTTTCAAGATAACCGAATTTCTTCGCATTTTCCAGAATGCCCCGTCCAGCCGCCATCCGGTCTTCACAGCGCTCCCTGCTGATGGTATGCACCGTGGACGCTTCATGCTGGTAATAAAAATACATGACCTCCGGGATATATTCATAATGATGTGCCTGTAAAAGCACCGCGTCGCTGATCGCATTATCCTCGTAAAAAATGTGCTCCGGAAAGCGGATGCCGCTGTCCATGAAAATTTCCCGGCGATAGACCTTTACAACAAGGCTTCCGCTGTCTAAAATCAATGACCGACACTGTTTATTGCCAAGCACGCCGCTCTGCTCTGCTTTGCCGTTTTTCACACGTTTGCCAATTTTCATGCTGTGTTCATCCGTCAGGCAGTAATCACAGCCCACCATATCCGCACCGGTTTCCTCTGCACGTCCGATCAGCTTTTCGTACATCGTGGGCAAAATCCAGTCGTCGCTGTCAATAAATCCGATCCACTCGCCTTTTGCAAGGGACAACCCGATATTTTTCGCGCCGCCCTGTCGCTTGTTGACTTCCGAATGCACAGCTTTGAATTTACCGGGGTACTTTTTTTCATACTCCAGCAGAATGGAAAAGGATTTGTCCGTAGAAGCATCATCCACCGTGATGACCTCGTAATCCGAAATCGTCTGCGCCGCCAGTGAATCCAGGCAGTAATTCAGTTTTCCGTCCGATGCCATGTTATAAACCGGCACAATGATACTCAGCTTCATATCGTTTTCTCCGTTCTGTGCGCACTCTATTATTTGGTTCCCTCTACGCAAATCCAGTCCTCGCCATCCTTTGTGTGAATCCTTGTCTCTGCAAATCCGGCTTCCCGAAACAGGTTCTTAAACTGCTCCCTGGTCGGGTTGAACAGGTGGAATTTGCGGATATTATCTTTTACCTCTCTGGGCAGTCCGGGCTTTTCATAGATGTCTGCAACCAACAAAAAGGTTCCGCCGGTCTTTAATACTCTGCGCACCTCTTTTAGGTTTTCCTGGGGGTTCGGCCAGAAATAAAAGCTTTCCACGGTCACGATTTTGTCAAAGGTCTCTGCCTCGAAGGGAAGCTTTTCCACCGATCCTTCCAGAATTTCCATCTTGCCTGCCGCAACCGATTCTGCATTTGTTGCGCGGGACGTTTCCACCGATACCGACGAATAATCAATTCCCGTCAAATGTCCGTCCGTCACATGCTCCGCCATCCGGGACAGCGCAGCTCCGCCGCCGCAGCCGATATCCAGAATGTTGTCGTTTCCCTGAATCTCCCAAAGGGAAAGTGCCCAGCCGGTCACATTGTGGTGGCTCTCATTCATGCGCTCCAGCATCTTTTTGCCATCCTCGCCCTCCGGCTTTCTCGGATTTCCGGACTCGGTAATTTCTGCCTGAGCGTGCTCTGCTTCTGTGAAATGTCTTTCTTCGAAATCATTTTCTTCCATTCCGCGGCCGTCCAGACGACAGCTTGCCAACACTTCCTCTACCCACTGTTCCGAGTAGCATGCCAAAAGCTCTTCATGCTGCATCGCATGGTACCGGATATCCGGATCCACAAAATGTCTTCTGTAGCGGTTTTCGTATTCCTCCCCCATCTTCACGGCATAAAAACAGTGAATTTTCGTTCCGGGCACATAAATATCATCTTCCAGCGGCGTCACCATATCGGAAAAGAACTGGTTGAAAATGCTCGTATTGGACACAAATGCCATGGAAGGCAGCTCCTGCGTGGCGGCACTGCACCCGAACAGCTGCAGCATTGCCTGCGCATACTCGGCACCGGCTTTTTCTTCCATTTTCTTTTTTGCCCAGACTGGAAGCTTTCCGCTGCGAAGCATTTTTCCAAGAAGAGGCGTCATCGCTTTCGCCATCGCCCAGGTTCCAAAGCTGCTGCCCTGATCCAGATCGGAGCTTCCGAGGATTCCGTGCCGGATATGGATTTTTTTGCGCTGCACCATAAGTCCCACAAAGGAGCCGCCCAAAGAACAGCCATATGCCGCAAAGAGCTGACCGCCGAGATTTTTCTGGATATAGTTTTCCAGCTTTGCCGTCTCGATCAACATGTTCGGAAAGGTCGAATCCTCCGTCTCGTCGAACCCGTCATAGGACGCGCAGAGCACATAAAAGTGCTCCTGCAGCAGAGGGATCACATGTCCGAAGTTCCGTTTCCAGTGACAGCATGTCCCCGGCAGCAGTAAAATTGCCGGCTTTGTTTCCTCGCCAAAAGAATAGATTTTCATTGCCTTTTCATCTCCCATAGGCCCATTGCAGCGCACAGATATCGCTGCCGCCTGCATACTTAGCCTTATCTAACTTTGATCTTCATTATATTCCCGGGACTTTTCAATTTCAACAGGCGCATGTATAATATTTTCACCACTAACACTTGGAGATACGCCTATGCAAACATTATACCCCGATTATTATGCGCAGTTTCGCTGTACAGCGGACAAATGCCCCATCACCTGCTGCCAGGAATGGAAAATTTCTGTCGACGACAATACGCTAAAGCGCTGGGCAGCCTTAAATCCGCCCGTGGATTCGAAACTCTTTACCTACGTTCAGGACGGTCAACACATGATCGCTTTAAACAGCCGCCATGTCTGTCCGTTTCTCGAAAAAAACAAGCTCTGCCGTCTTGTTCTCGAACACGGAGAGGATGCGATTTCCGAAACGTGCCAGGTTTTCCCCCGCGAAACCCATTCCTTTGCCGACCATGAAGAGGCTTCGCTCATGCCCTGCTGTCCCGCAGTGATCGACCTCTGGGCAGCGCAGGATGCTACGCCGCTTACTTTTCCGCATCCGAATATTGACAGCATACCATTTTTCATCCGTTCTGCAATCATCGACGCCATTTTGCAGCAGACCGACCGGCTGCCGGAGCAGATTCTTTCCGCCTGTTTTTATATGATACAGGAAATCCACCGAAAAAAAAAGCCGACAAAAGACTTTCTTTCAGATTGTTTTTCTGAAAAAAGCTTTTGTCAGCTCTATGATGCCATGGATGACCTCTCGCCGGACTGCATCGACTCTGTTTTGGAGTGCAACGAACTTTTATTAGATCTTTCTGTCAACTATCAGAAAGAGCAGCTCTATCAGGAATGGCTTACCCCACTTACGCAGCAGGCGGAAACGTTGTCGGAATTGCTCACGGAACCGGAAGAAGAGCTCCCGATGCAATGGCAGGCATTCCGTACTGCCTTCGCGCAATACGAGCCTCTGATGCGCAGCTACCTTGCAAACGAGGTCTATTCCGAGCTGCTTTCCTTTGAGGACACCACAAAGCATATGCTCGTGCGCCTGCAGTGGCTGATGCTGCAGTATGCCGCGCTGCGCCAGAGCCTGTTCCTCATCTGGCAGGACAGCCCGGAGGCATTTTCCTATGAAAAAGTGCGGGAAGCGCTGGTCATTATCAACCGTATGACCGGCTATGACGAAGAAGATATTTATGAATATCTGGGAAACAGCTTCGAATCCCTGCTCTGGGACTGGGGCTATTTTGCGCTGCTCGCAGGATTCTAAACGGCAGCGCCGCCGGGCAGATGTCCCGGACGGCGCTTCTTTTTGCTCATTTCTTTTATTCATGACAATAGAATGCTCGCAGAGCGTGCATTCTATTGTTTTTCACAGAACAGTTCGATTTCTTCTCCCACCGGTCCGATGATGAATGCGATCCGTGCCGGAAGGGATGGCTTCGACATGATTTCGATATCGACCGGCTCCATCGTCACGGCATAGCCAGCCTTGCGCACAGTCTCCACGATGCTGTCCACATCGTCTGCCGCCAGTGCGAAATGGCGGATTGCGCCCTGCGGCAGATCTTCCTCCGCGTTCGGGAAAATCTCAATCAGGCTCGTCCCTGCGCCGTACATCAGCCCTTCCACCTTCGGCTCACCCCAGCTTCTGACAAGCGGAAGTCCAAGAAGCTCTCCATAGAACTTCTGAACCTTTTCCAGCTCCTCCGGTCTGCATTTCACACATACATGATGAACACCTGTAATCATTTCGTTTCCTCTCTTTCTGCCGCATATCCAGCGACTTATCCTTTGTAATTCCTGCTGCGGCATCCACCAGTCCAGCATTTTCTTCCCATGTCTGCCGCTTCGCGCAAGTGCTTTACCCCTGCTGCCCCAAAATAATCCGGATCAGCTCTTTTTCCAGCATCAGCGTCCGGTTCCAGGGATTCAAAATGATCCCTTCCACGCCGTCTGCCTGCAGCGCGGTTGCAAACAGCTGTCCCATATCCGCCAAAAACGTCGATTTCACGCGGTCGCTGCCGCGCAGCTCTTCCTCAAATCCGGTAAACGCAGCCCACCACAGTTTGCCGTCCGACGTTTTGACGGTCTGCAGTAAAAGCTGTCCGCCGCCAGCCGGAGGCTCCACTGCAACGATAAGCTGTCCGTTTTCTTTCATTCGGCGGCGCACCACCGTCAGCGCATGTGCCAGCATTTCCTGCGTCGGCTCCTGCTGCAGCCCGGCGATGGCTTCCTCTATTTTTTCATTTCCCCGCAGCCCCTCGTCCCGCAGTTCGATCTCTTTTTCTTCCATAACTATCCCCTTACTCTGCACGCACCGCCCAGCGCATTTTCGTCGAACGCGCGCGTCCGTTCTGTGCACATTCCTGCGCGGAAGGGCGGATGACATCTTTGGCATAATCAGAATAGATGCCCTCCCGATAGCCCTCTTTCAGTGCCTGCTTCACGAGCCTGTCCTCGCCGGAATGGAACGTCAGGATTGCAACGCGCCCGCCCGGCTTCAATGCGCCCGGCAGCTTTTCCATGAACTCGTAAAGCACTTCAAACTCGTGATTGACGTCAATGCGCAGCGCCTGAAACGTCCGCTGGCAGGTCTTTTTGACCGTCTCCTGCTTTTCCTTTTCCGGCAAAAAGTCCAGCGCCCTTTCGATCACCCTACGCAGCTTTGTCGTTGTGTCAATCCGGTTGCCGCGGCGGATTTCTTCTGTGATTGCCTTTGCAAGCTCCTCACAGTACGGCTCGTCTGAATTTTCGTACAACATACCGGCAAGCTCTTCTCGCGATATCGTATCCAGCCGTTCTGCCGCGCTGATGCCCTTTTCCTGATTCAATCGCAGATCCAGAGGACCATCCACTTTGAAGGAAAAGCCGCGCTTCGGATTATCGATCTGCATCGAAGACACTCCCAGATCCGCCAGAATGAAATCAAATCCGCCGACCTCCTTCGCAATCTCGTCGATCGTGCAGAAATTCTGCAGCCGGATGGAAAGAATATCCTCCCCATAGCCCAGCTCCTCCAGACGCTTTTTCGTCTTGGCGGATTCCTCCGGGTCTACGTCTGTCGCATACATGTGCCCCTCACCATGCAAACATTCCAGCATCGCTTTTGTGTGTCCGCCGTATCCCAGCGTCGCGTCAAAGCCGGTTTCCCCGGGCTGAATCTGCAAAAAATCCAGAATTTCCTTTACCATAATCGAAATGTGCATCCCGGCAGGCGTATTTCCCTTACGGATCACATGCTGCACTGTATCCTGATATTTTTCCGGCTGCAGCTCCTTATATTTTTCCTCGAATTTCTTCGGGTATTTTCCTTTATATCGAACGCGGCGCTTATGCTGCGCCTGATTTTCCTGTTCCATATCGGTTTCTCCTTATTTGTCTCCGCAGGCGGAATCTATGCTATCGCTGTGAACGTCTTTCTCTGCTTCGAAAGCACACCACTCTATCTACAGATTTCATCGATCCATGCAAACAGCTCGTCCAGATCATAGTCGCCCGCATGCGGCACGCCCCACGGCGCATGGTAATCCACGCTACAGCCCTGTGCACGCAGCTTTGCGACCAGCATCGCTGAAATTGCAAGGGAGGTATCCCGGTCACACTCTCCGTGCCGGATGCGGAAATATTTCGCTTTCTGCGCGTCGGCAACATCCACATAGGACATCGGGTTTAACATGCGCACAACCTGCTCCGGCGCCATCTCTCCACGCTTTTTACTGTGTTGCAAACTGTATTTTGTAAAATGGCGGCAGTTGACGTTTTCCGAACCAAACAGGTCGTTTTCCGCCGTTTCCAGCTCCAGCCCGTCAAACGCAGGCGCCGTTTTCATACGCGTGATCGCTCTTGCATAGGCAGGAAAATCCATTCCAACCGCACGTCCGTCCTCCACGGTCAGCCAGGTTTCCCCGGAAAGATCGGTTTTACTATCCAGCGCTTTCTGCGCGGATTCCAGAACGATCCCTTTCACATATTCCAAAAACGTGCCGGTTCCGTCCGCCGCAAGCGTCAGGGCGCGCCCCTGTTCATCTTTTAACCCGAGACTGTTGACGTACTCCGGGAAAAGCACCGCTTCGTCCTTCGAGGTCTGCACCTGCTCCGGTGTCATATCGCCGTCTACCGCGGAAAATTCCGGTCTGCCGCCCTCCGTCAGATTCATCTGCATCCGGCGAAATTCATTCACACCGAGAAACTGCCATTCGTAAGCCGCATCCGCATGCTCCAGGTTGATGATCGGGCAGTAACAGGACGCTGCAAAAATCTCATCGCCCGCATCCGCTGCTCCGATCGCCTTTAAATACGGCTCATAATCCGGGTGGTTTCCTGAACTGCCGACCAACGAAGACAGTGCGCCGCCCGCACTTGTCCCGTTTGTGATAATCTTTTCCTCATCGCCCGGCAAATCCTTGGCAAATGCATGCAGATAACGCACCGCCGCTTTATAATCCACAATGCAGGCAGGCGCTTTTCCGGTATAGGTTTTGTTTTCATCCTGCTGCACCCTGCCGCGGATCGCCGGCGCAGCTACGACATAGCCATGCTCCAGCGCACAGAAAACCGTATTCGGGATCCCGGAGCCTTCCTGCGTTTCTCCCGGCGCGGCCGGCTCACCCGGCATATAGCCGCCGACTTGATTCGGCATAAAAACCGGAGCAGTCGCAAGCGTATATCCGTTGATGCTTTCTCCCTCGTAAAAACCCTCCGGAGCATAAATATGCATCCGCTGATACGCTGCATTCTCCGGTAAATCCGCATAAAGCAGATCGACAAACTGCCGGTAGCGGATCGTATGCGCCCCGACTGTCAGTGACTCTACAGTATAAACAGTTTTATCAAAGTTCATCTATCGTATCTCCAATCTCAAAGAATCGTGAACGGTGCCATCACACCGTAATTATTTTATGCATTCCAAAATTTAAAGGATGCCAGTCGCGTTCCGATCGCATACATTCTATAAAAAACTTGTACAAAGCCTGTATTTTATGTCATAATGGTGCAAAAGACTTTCCCGTTTCAGTCCGGTAACGCATTCAAGTGAAGCTCCCTGCCCATTCCGGATCAATGGGAAGAAATGAGGGTTTTATGTTAGAAAGTATCATCAAAATCAATCAGGCGGTCAACGGATTTATCTGGGGCGTCCCCGCAATGATCTGCATCATCGGCGTAGGACTTCTGCTTTCTGTCCGTACCCGCTTCATTCAGGTGCGCAAATTCGGCGCTGCCATGAAAAACACGATCGGTAAAATTTTTGACAAAACACAGGCAAAGGACGGCTCCATGAGCCCGTTCCAGGCAGTCTGTACCGCGCTTGCAGGCACGGTCGGCACCGGCAACATCGCAGGCGTTGCGGGCGCGATTGCCCTCGGCGGTCCCGGCGCAATTTTCTGGATGTGGTGCTCTGCTTTTCTCGGCATGTGTACCAAATTTTCCGAGGTTACGCTGGCAATCCATTTCCGGGAAAAGAACGCAAATGGCGAATATGTTGGCGGTCCAATGTACTATATTAAAAATGGTCTATCCAAAAAATGGCATTTTTTAGCGGTTCTTTATGCCCTGTTCGGCGTCCTGACTGTGTTCGGCACAGGAAACGCCACCCAGGTGAATACCATTGTTTCTTCTATTCATTCTGCACTGCACAACCTGCATATCATCGACGGCACTGTAGATGAACGTGCCAATCTGATCTTCGGTATTTTCATTGCCGCTTTCGTTGCTATGGTGCTGCTTGGCGGAATCCAGCGGATCGGTCAGGTTTCGGAAAAACTCGTTCCGTTTATGGCAACTTTATATGTAATCCTTGCAATCGGCGTTGTTATTTTGCATATCAACCGCGTTCCTGCAGTGTTTGCCATGATTTTTAAAAGTGCATTTACCCCTCAGGCAGCCACCGGCGGCATCATCGGAAGCATGTTTTTAAGCATGAAAAAAGGCGTCTCCCGCGGTATTTTTTCCAATGAAGCCGGCCTTGGTACCGGTTCCATCGCCCATGCCTGCGCAGATACGAACAATGCTGTCCATCAGGGCATGTTCGGTATTTTTGAGGTATTCATGGATACGATCGTGATCTGTACACTTACCGGTCTTGTCATTCTGCTCGGTGCGCCCAACATCGTCTATGGTCAGGCTGCCGGCGCAGAGCTGACAATTTCCGGCTTTACTGCAACCTATGGGGGCTGGGTTTCTATCTTCACCGCAGTTGCCATGTGCTGCTTCGCATTCAGCACAATCATCGGCTGGGGCTTATACGGTTCCCGCTGTATCGAATTTTTAGGCGGAGAAAAGCTCGTCCGTCCCTTCCTTGTAGCCTATTCCTTTGTATCGATCATCGGTGCAACCATCAACCTTGGTCTGCTTTGGGATATTGCAGATACCTTCAACGGTCTGATGGCGATTCCCAACCTGATCGCCCTGCTTATTCTCTCCGGGCAGGTCAAGAAGCTTGCGATCGATGTCGATCAGGCGGAAAAGAGCGGCACGCTGTAAAACAACTGCACGGGCATACAATAGAATGTATGCTCCGCGAACATTCTATTGTCATGAACAACAGGGCTGACTGCCGAAGGTCAGCCCTGTTGTTATGTCACCCTTCCCGGTTCTCCATTTCGCCGAGAAATTTCTTCACCGCTGCAGTCACCTGATCAAGATGTTCATCGTAGCAGTGTGTGTCTCCGGGAATCTGTACCAGCTTTGCATTTTTATATTTTTTCGCTGCATCAATGGAATATTCTATAGGAACTGCCTCATCTGCGTCTCCATGAATCAAAAGCACCGGCTTTTCATATTTGCGGATCGCCTCGTCTACATCCAGAAGCTGTGCTGTGCGGAGATAATTGCCGCTCAGATGCCGGTCCCCCCATTCCACCATATCCGGAATATGCTCCGGATCAAAAGGTTGACCAAGCAGATTCCCTTTTCTCGCACCATCCGGGATTACGATTGCAGGAGACATCGGAATCGCCGCCTTAAAATCATCCGCCCGCATTCCTGCTGCCAGCATGGTAAGCAGTCCGCCCTGGGAATGTCCGCAGATATAAAGGTCTGTCACAAAATCCAGCGTCTTTGCATAATCCGTCACAGTCATGGCATTATTGATCCACTTCATCAGATTATGCTGTTCAAAGGCACCACCGCTTTTTCCATGTCCGTACAGCTCTACGCGCAGTGTCGCAAACCCGATTTCATTCATTGCGTTGGAAACAGCAGTGATGTGCCGTTCCTCCATATTGCCGGTTAAACCATGAAACACAATGACCAGCGGACACTTTTCTTTTTCCTCCGGCACGTCCAGCTTTGCATGCAGCTGGATGCCGTCGTCTGCGATATAAAACTCTTTCATACTCTATTTCCCCTTTCCAGGATGGCTTTTGCAGCCCATTTTCCTGTCCATTTTCTATAGTATACCACACTCTGCGGCAGTACAGGCAAAAAACGTCCTGCCGCACAAAATTCTCCGATGCGGCGGGACGCAAAAAGTCCTCTGTAGAGATTTCTCCATCCAGAGGCTTTTTGATTGTATCATATACTCTTTCTGCAGCTTCGCTACGCGGCGGCGCACCGCCGTCACGCGCCCGCAATCACCTGCTTCAACAGTTTATCGCACACCACAGACACCTCCTGCAGCTGTGCCTGTGTGATACCGTCGATATGAATCCCGCAGCTGCAGACCGCTGTACAGACGAATTTTTCTGCTGCAGCTTCTGCGAATTTTCTCGCAACATACTCGTCTTTATGTCCGATTCCATTTAAAACGGACGAGGTTACGCCCACACCGCTTCCGGTCAGACTCGGTCGTGCCGTGGACATCACGACACTGCCGACATGCGGCGTATCCCCGCCCCAGACGCAAATCGTGCAGTCCTTGCCCATCTGCACAAGCTGCGCAAAAACCGGCAGTCCGTTCTGCATTTTTTCTATAAAAACAGCGTTTACAGGCATCCGTTCCATCGTCTGAAATCCTCTCCTTCGACATCGAAGCGGTCAAGAATTTTGCCCACAATATGTCTCGTGCAGTCTGCAACCGCCTGTGGATGATTGTAATATGTGAGCATCGGCGGCAGAATTTCCACGCCCATCTGGCTCAGCTCATACAGGTTGCGCAGATGAATCGTATTGAACGGGCATTCCCTCGCAACTAAAATCAGCTTTCTACGCTCCTTTAAGGTCACGTCCGCCGCGCGCAGCAGAAGGTTGTCCGTATAGCCGGAGTGAATCCCTGCAACCGTTTTCATACTGCAGGGTACGACTACCATACCGACAGTTTTATAAGTTCCGCTCGCAATCGCCGCACCGATATCCTTATTGTCATAAACAACGTCTGCCAGCGCGCAGATTTCTCCCATCGACAGTTCCGATTCCTGCGCTGCGGTAATCTCTGCACCTCTCGTGTATACAAGATGCGTTTCGATCTCTTCGATTTTTTGAAGCTGGGAAAGCAGCTCTGTCGCCAGTGGAATTCCGCTGCCGCCGCTGATTCCCACAACCAGCCTTTTCTTCATCAATGCACCATTCCTGCAAGCATGTTGACAGCCGGAGTTACACAGTCATTCCAGAAAATTGCGATCGGGAAAATCAAAACCATAGCCGGAATCATATCCGCCACCGGAAACTGCTTGATCTTGCACATTCTAAAGCCGGTCGCCAGCATGATAAAGCCGCCGCACGCCTTGAAGTCGTTGATGATGTAGGTATTGGTTCCAAGATCCAGTCCGTTGTAAATCGGGCCGCCAAGTAAAAACAGGACAAAGAAAATGATAAACTGTGGAATCGCTACTGCTGCAGTTACCATGCCCAGCGTGCAGGCAAATACAACTGCGGTGAACAGATCCAGAATCGCCTTTGCAATCAGGACACTGTGGTCTGCGGACATACCTGCGATAATGGAGCCGTAAATTCCGGTTCCGCTCGCGCAGAACAGCGTAATGCAGGTTACTAAAGTAGCCTCAAACTCTGCTTCCGGCACATCGGAAGAGGTTTTTACAAAACGGCTAATGCCTTTCTGCAGCGCAAGTCCGCCCTTGTTGATCAGCTTGCCAAAATGAACCGCAAGTCCCAGTCCTGTACCAAGAATAATCGCAAAAACAACTGCAGGCATGTGCTGCATCAATACGATCGTGCTGACGCCCATGCACATGGAGCAGCAGCCCAGAATCAGATTCATGTTGTCAATAAAGTCTTTTTTCAGTTTTTTTCCTACAACAGCGCCTACGATACCGCCAATTACAACAGCGAGCGCGTCGACAATTACACCAACCGGCATGTCAGTTTCCTCCTCTTTATCTTTTTAGAACGCGAGCTCTTTTGCCCATTTATCTTTGTCGATTTCCATGAAACGGCTTCTGACAAAGTTCTCTTTCTGATCGAACGGAACCGTGCAATCGAAAATCGCCTTGCAGGCAATTCCGTGAACGCGGATAGAAGGATCAAGGGCATGGTCGTTGGATGGGTCAAGCACATGGCAGTGGCAGCCCGGAATCGAGATCATATCCACATCTGCCTGGAATCTTGTCGTCATTGCCCACATTACATCGCTCATATCGAAGATATCCACATCCTCGTCTACCAGGAATACATGCTTTAACTCGGAAAATGCGGAGAACGCGAGCAGCGCTGCGTTGCGCTGACGACCCTCATCGTTTTTGGAGCTCTTCTTAAACTGCATGATTGCAACAAATTTACCGCCGCCGCAGGGTGCTGCATGCACGTTTAACAGACGCCCCGGAATCGCGCGGTCTACCATGGAAATAATGGAAGCCTCGGTCGGAATACCAGCCATGGAAACGTGCTCATGGGAAGGTCCGATACAGGACTGCATGATTGGATTCTTTCTGTGTGTTACCGCAGTAACCTTGATGACAGGAAGCGCAGGCTTTGCATCACCGGTGTAGCCGGGAAACTCCGGCATCGCCTTACCGGTATTGGAATTAATATCCTCTCTGACGGTCTTGTCGTGGCAAAGATAACCTTCCAGGACATACTCTGCATTTGCGATACATTTTTCCGAAATAGTCAGACAGTTTGCCAGCTCTACTGCTTCGCCTCTCAGTGCCCCTGCGATCTGCAGCTCGTTATAGCCAAGGGGTGTAGTCGGTGCTTCAAAACCCGCACACATGTAAACAGCCGGGTCAAGACCGATGGAAATAGAAATCGGCATATCTTTCCCCTGTGCACAATATTTGTCAAAGAATGCGCCCAGATGACGGGAACCGGGAGTGATCCACATGCCCAGCTCATCCCTGGATTCAATGCAGAGACGGTGAATGGTCACATCGCTCGTTCCGTTTTCCGGATCAGTTCCCATGCACAGTCCCATCGTAATATACGGGCCTGCATCTTCGGGTGTATTGGTCGGTGCCGGAACAAGCGTCCGCAGGTCAAAATCAGGATCGGTTGCATAATGAACAACCTCCTGACAGTCGATATGTTTGCCTTCCGGAATCATCACCGGAGGAATTGTCTCTTTGAGCTTTTCGCCCATATACTTTCCCAGAAATTCCGGATCGGTTCCGAGCAGCATTCCGACTCTTTTACGGCTGGCAAGCATACCGATCGTTACTCTTGCATCCGGAAAGCCCTTTACATTATTAAACAGCATCGCCGGACCCTCTTTGGTCGGGCGGGCAACGGTTCCGCCTGCACCCACATGACGGTATACACCGGAAACCTCGGCATTTGGATCAACCTCTGTATCCGATGTCAGCAACTGTCCCGGAACTGTTTCCAGGAACTCTAATGCTGAACGAAGATCATGAATTTTTGTCATTTTTTTGAACTCCTTTCATCCTCTGTGATAAACTTACGGTTCCCCGCGCCATTCACAGAACCCGCGTGAACCTTGAAACTGTGACCAGATTATCACGCACGATATTGACAAACAATTCGATTCCTCCTAAAATTAAGTCAGTTTTGGAATCAATGGATGGAAGAATGATCGCACGCGGTTCTTTCGGTGCAAAGTACCTGCGAAAGAGAGATAAGAATGGATACTGCGAGTTTAAAGGAATTTTTAGCGCTTGTAGAAACGCAGAATTTCTGGGAAGCCTCTGAGCTTCTTTTTATGAACGAATCTACGCTGAGCAAGCATATTAAAAAGCTGGAAAAGGAGCTGCAGGTTTCCCTGTTTGACCGCAACACGCGTAAGGTTTCCCTTACACCGTTCGGAAAATGCCTGATTCCCTACGCCCGTTCTATCGTCGAAACGGAAAAGAATTTCCTCGAAGATCTGGAAAAGAAAATTCAGGCGCAGTCCAGCCAGCTCGTCCTCGGTGTCATCCCCTCTATGGTGCAGTACCGAATCACGGATATTTTAGTCGATTTCCGAAAAAAACACCCAAACCAGACCGCCATCCAGGTTCTCGAGGGCGACACCACTTATCTGACAGAAGCCCTGATCCACGGAGCCTGTTCCATGGCGTTTCTGCGCGACAGCGATCTGCATCCGCTTGATGACACGGTTTTTGAAAAGGTTCCTTATACGAAGGATCAGCTCGGCATCCTGCTTCCGTCCGACCATCCGAAGGCAGCTTTAGAAAGCATCTCCCTAAAAGAGTTATCCGGCGAAGATTTTGTGATCTTAAATCAGGGCACGTTGCTGCATCGGCTCTTTCTCTCTCTCTGCGCTTCCTGTGGTTTCCAGCCGAACATCGTCCTGGAATGCAAACGCATGGACTCTATTTTTGACCTCGTCTCACAGCATATGGGGATTTCCCTGCTGACAGACCGGCATTTCGGAGCCTCCGTTCGGGCAAGCGCCGCCGGGCAGCATTTAAAACTCATCCCGCTGGCCCCTGCCCTATACAGTCAGACATATCTGTGTTATTTGAAAAATACGACACTCAATGCGACTGCGACCGCAATGCTGGAATATATGAAGGAGTATATAAAATCCGATTAACGGACGATGTCTTTTCTTTTATCAGTCTCCGCCAAGCTCGTCCTGTGCCTCAAACAAAAAAGAATCCGGCGAGGCAGGATTCTCCGCCTGCGGCGGGTCGCGTAAGCGACATTCTACCATTCCGCCGCAGTGCGATCCTCGTAGAGCGTTTTCATTTCATAGGACGCATTTTCCTATGAAATGAAAAAGAACCAGTAAGTAATTTCCTTATCTGGTTCCATCATAGCATCTGAGGTGTCCCATAAACACACCTCGCAGCACAAATTTATGCTCGATCGTAAATTTTTAAAGCGCTGTCCCTGACCCGCGGCTGCAATTTCTCCAATAAATCAATGCACATTCCCCACATACCGGTCTGCTTCCCGGCGTACATAGCATTCTTTTATCGTTTCTGACTCCATCATCTCCAGAACGTATTCCATCCCTGATGCAAGTTTTTTTGTCTTCAATTCTTCCAGCGAAATCCAGTATACCCGTCCTTCTTCGGAGCTTTCCAGTTCGCCGCAAAAAGTGTACGCCCGGTAGAGCGTTATCACATGATGTACGCCGTCTTTATGCCAGTGGTACAGCCCGCGAAATTCCGGATTTTCGATCGTAAGTCCCGTTTCTTCCCAAACCTCCCGGATCATAGACTGAAAAAATAATTCTCCTGGTTCCACATGACCGCCTGGAAAGGTCGTTCCGGTGTAGCTGTCGTTTACTTTATCCAGCGCCAGCACATTTCCTCTGCCGTCCTGAATCATGCACATGTTCATGAAACGGACTTTTTCGAGCCGTTTTCCTGATGTTTCGCTCAATGGTTGTTCCCTCTTTTCGTAAATCAGTATTCTTTGGTGATTTCTTCTGTTATCCCGTACATGACCCTGAAAGCGTCAAGATCGGCTGCGCTGCAGATCAGCATCACTTCTTCGAATTTCCCGGTATGGAGATCCTTGAAGCCGGCAACCTGTTCCCCATTACAGATACTGGCTTTAATCACAGGTTTTTGTGTGTATTTATCATAGGATTTTGCAGATGATTTTTTCTTAAATAGTGACATAGCTGTTTCCTGCCTTTCGTCATCATTGTACTATAAACTCCACAAAAAAGGTGATGCAAAATCCCCTGTTTTCAAGATTCTGCATCACCTTTTTCAATTCATGACAATAGAATGATCGCAGAGCGCGCATTCTATTGTTTGCTGCCAAAAGTTTCAGAAAAACCGGCCCATTTTCTTTTAAAAAATCGCACCTGCCTGCTTTCCAGCGTCAGAAGCAGCGCCATCTTAAACTGCTTTACCGCCTTTACGCTGTGAAGTTCGCCGGACTTATACGCTGAAAATCAGCAACGCTGGCCGCTCCCCGTCTGGGCCTATTTGCCAAAATGCTCCTTTGCAAACTCCATATCCTGTACAAATTCCGCCGTACCGAGGTACTTTCCGTTCTTATCCCGGACAGCCATATAAGTTACCAGCATCGTGCGTCCGCCTTTCTCCATCCAGACAGGGACACGATTCCTTTTGTTGTTGCGAAAATCCTCGATAATTGCGCGTACCATAGGTTCGATTTTGGGCGGATGACAGGAAAATACTTCCCGATCAATCGCCATTGCAGGGCGTTTGAACACCTTCGGACCTTCATTGAAGAAACGATTGATATTTTCCGTATCGATAAAGCTGATTTCCAGCGGAACCGTATTTAAAAGCGCGGTAAGCTGTTCCAGCGTCATGTGCCCGCCCGGCATCACAATTTCACCGGCGGCGTTTTTCTGCCCTGCAGAGCCCTGCTGTCCATCTGCGCTGCGCCGCCAGCCAAACTCACTTCGTCCAACATTCTCCGCTCTGTCCCACACCTCCGGCTCTGCCCCAAAGCAAACCGCATAATCCTTCGCGTCCTGATAGATACCTTTCCACTCGTCTTCTGTAAAATTTACGGCACAGATCGGAAACAAAATATTCTGCTCTTTGTAAATCATTTCCTCCGCGCGTTTTAATACGCCGTCCAAGCGCGTATTCCAGTCCGCACTTCGTGGACTTTCCTTCATCAGTATACCCAGATCGTCCCGGATTTCATCATCCACTGTCCACATCACATCAGACGGACCGGAAATACCGTATTTTACCTTTAACTGCGGATATAACAGATCGCCCTTTTTCGCATAATGAACCGATAAGTCCCGGATTTTTAACAAAAGTTCTTCCGACCGGGATTCTTTAAACTGCTTTAAAAGCTCTGCCAGCGCTTCGTTTTCTTTCGTAAACGTGTAAAGAGGATGTCCGACAATTGCAATCAGCTCCGCCGCTTTTGTATGCTTGTCCGAATATTCCTTTTTTTCAAATTTTTCGCGTTTTGCCAGCTCTTCCTGCAGATTTTCCCTTTTCAAAGACGCATCAGCTCCGTCTTCTGCATTTGCGATTCTCTTCCTGGATGCCTCGACCTCTTTCTCCGCATTGGCGATCCGTTCTTCTTTCGTTGCACCGTGAAACAGCGCTGAATGCACGTCACAGAGTTTCTGAACCTCTGTAAGCGGCGTTCCTTCTTTTAAAAGCTTCTGTTCCGCCTGCATGATTTCAGACGCCTCAACATCGCTGAACTGCTTTACAAAATCTGCCCGGACACTTTCCAGCGCCTCGCCTGCACCCAGACGCCTTAAATATTCTTTTAACTGCTCCGTGCGGCCATTGAAAGTTTCCGCCGCATGGAACGTTTTCTTCTCCATCTCTGTTCTGTCTTTCTGATTCATTCAAAATACCTTCCTGTTCCATTCAAAATACCTTCCTGTTCAGATATAGTATATCGCATTTTTTCTTACCTATTCCATCCACTTTATTACATTTTTTCTGACCTGAAATATGTCATATTTCACATTTTTTCCATCCGGTGCCTCAAACAATAGAATGCTCGCAGAGTGTGTATTCTATTGTCATGAATTGAAAAAGAACCAGTAAGAATTTTTCTTATCTGGTTCCATCATAGCATCTGAGGTGTCCCATAAACACACCTCGCAGCACATATTTATGCTCGATCGTAATTTTTCAAAATTCAATTCCTGATTCGTCGCTTTTTCATGAATTTCCATGATCGCCGCCGATAGCGTGCGCTTGCTTCCTTACCGTTCCAGGCTGTTTAACCACTGACGGCCAACCTCGATCTGACGATGTACCTCAGAAGGTGCCGTTCCTCCGAAGGATACGCGGGCATTGACACAGGACTTGATGCTGATGTCCCCCAGCAGCTCTTTGGTCATGCGCTTGTCGATCGCCTGTAGCTCTTCGTCTGTCAGATCTTCAAGGTCACAGCCCTTCTTCTCACATGCTTTTACCATATGTCCTACGATAGCATGTGCTTCCCGGAACGGAATGCCCTGCTTTGCAAAATGCTCTGCAATATCCGTCGCATTTAAGAAGCCTTTTCCAAGCTGTTTTTCGATCTGATCCATCCGGAATTCGGTCTTGTCCAGCATCTTTGCAAAAATATCGATTGTCGCTTTCCAGGTGTCGATCGCATCGAAAAGGCTCTCCTTATCCTCCTGGAAGTCCTTGTTATAAGCAAGCGGAGTTCCCTTCATAACGGTCAGCAGCTGCATCAGATCGCCATATACACGACCAACCTTGCCGCGGATCAGCTCCGCCATATCCGGGTTTTTCTTCTGGGGCATAATGCTGCTGCCGGTGCAAAAGCTGTCGTCGATTGCGATATAGGAAAACTCGGAAGAGTTCCACCATGCAAATTCCTCCGCCCAGCGGGACAAGTGCATCATGGAAATGGAAGCGTCGCTCAAAAATTCCAGGCTGTAGTCCCGGTCGCTGACTGTATCCATGGCATTTTCCGTCGGTGCAGTAAAAGAAAGCAGCTCGCTCGTCAAATGACGGTCGATGGGCATCGTTGTTCCTGCCAGTGCACACGCCCCCAGCGGATTATAATTCAGACGCTCCAGCGTATCCGTCAGACGTTCAATATCTCTTTTAAACATCTGAAAATATGCCATAAAAACAAAACCGATCGTGATCGGCTGTGCGTGCTGAAGATGGGTAAAGCCTACTGTAATCTTATCTTCATATTTTTCCGCCTTTTCCAGAATTACGCTTTCCAGATAGCACAGGCTGTTCAAAATCTCATAAATTTCTTTTCTCAGATACAGGCGGATATCTACCTGGCACTGATCGTTACGACTTCTGGAAGTATGGAGTTTTTTGCCCACATCGCCGATTTTGTCGATCAGACGGCTCTCGATGCCCATATGGATGTCTTCGTCTTCTACGGTAAACAGGATCTTACCTTCCGCAATCTCCTTGCGGATTTCTTCCAGACCTGCGATGATCTGATCTTTTTCCTCCTTGGATACGATGCCCTGCTTTCCTAGCATGGTCACATGCGCGATGCTGCCGTCGATGTCCTCGTTGTACATTCTCTGGTCAAAGAAAATAGATGCATTGTATTTTTTTACAATATCATCCATGTCTTTTTCAAATCTTCCGCCCCATAAACTTGCCATTTTTGATTACTCCTTTATTTTGTTGAAGCGTAACTGCTCCGTACCCTCACAGTTACACTGATAATAATCATAAATCTCTTTCTTTATGGCAGCTGCAGACCCTCTTGGCATATCGCTTCCTGCCACGATGAATAATTATACATTTTTAATGTATAATAGTCAAGAAATATGCAGGCAAAAATCCTGATCCATACGGAAATACTTAAATCGCCAGCAGGTTCTTAATGGCTTCCATGTATACCAGCACTGCTTCCTCCATGCCGGATACAAGGATATACTCGTCCGCACCATGAATGCGATAATCGATTCCGAGCTTTTCAGGACCGAAGGCGATGATATTTTTCAGGGACTTTGCATAGGTTCCGCCGCCGATGACCATCGGCTCGTTTGCGGTATCGCCGGTCACATCCACATACGCCTTGTACAGGGCTTCTACGAGAGGGGACTCTCTCGGGAAAAATAATCCATCGCCGATGTCCAGAATCTCGATCCGTCCGTTCTCATCCTCCAGATTATCCTCACACAGCTTGCGGACCTCGTCGGGCTTTAAGGTAACCGGAACACGGATATCAATCGTGCAGGAAATCACGCCGTCCTGAGTTTTAACGATACCATTGCAGAACGTCAGGTCGCCATAAGCATCGGAAACCTTTAAGCCGATACCGGAGCCGTCGCAGGCAGTTCCGAGATGGGTATTATAAAAAGTGACAAAATCATCTTCAAAGCCTGCCTTTTCCAGACACTCAAAGGTTACACCTGCAGCATTGACCCCCAGCGTCGGCGTGCTGGCATGTGCAGGCACTCCCTTTGCATAAATCGTGATCTCTCCATTTTCTTCTGTCACGCGGTACTCCTGAAGCTTCGTCTCAGCCAGCTCTTTCTCCAGCTTTTCCTTCAGACCTGCTGCCCCGGGAATCACTGTCGTGCAGGAATCGCAAACCGCATTTGTAACAAAACCGCCGTTCATGGAAAGGATCTTCGTATGTTTGGAATATGCCATCATTGACATGTGTCCCTTTTCGCCGTGGATGCAGGGGAAGTTCGCGTCCGGCGTAAAGCCGCAGGACAGCTCCTCTTCCACTTCATTATAATGCGCCATGCACTTCGAACCGGTTTCCTCATTGCAGCCCATGATCAGGCGGACTCTTTTATTTAACTTCACGCCGGAATCCCGCAGCAGCTTCATCGCATAAAGCGCTTCCAGAACGGGTCCCTTATCGTCAGTCGTTCCGCGGCCATATACATAATCGCCCTCACGGGTCAGCACGAAGGGATCGTGAGTCCAGTCGCCTCCCACCGGCACGATATCGAGATGTCCGGCAATACCGATAATCTCTTTTCCTTCGCCCATCTCTGCATAGCCGCAGTAGTTGTCCAGATTGACCGTCTGAAAGCCGAGCTCATCAGCAATTTTTAAGCCAACCTCAAGGGCTTTTGCCGGGCCTTCGCCAAAGGGCTTGCCTTCTTCGGGCGTGCCGAGCTGGGAATCCACCGCAACCAGACGTCCCAGATTCTGAATCATTTCCTCTGACAGTTCATGAATTTTTTCTTTTATATCCATAAATTCCTCCATAAAAACTTTTTTTGCAGGCGCTTTCCAGACTGGCTTTACTCCTGCAGAATTTCCGGTCCCTTCGCGGTCAGCAGACACAGACCGCGCGGCGTAATGCGCAGCGTCGGAATGACGGGAAGTGCCAAGAACGATAATGTGATGAACGGCTCGATATCCGCCGGAACGCCCATTTCATGCGCTTTTTTAATCATCCTGCCTAAAGTCTCATTGACGGACTCAAACCCGGCGTCGCTCATCAGCCCCATGATCGGAAGCGGCAGCGTTTCGAATACCTCGCCGTTTTCCACAACGGTATAACCGCCCTGCGTTCGGATGATTTCGTCGACTGCCAATGCCATGTCGCGGTCATTGTCCCCGATGACGATGATGTTATGGGAATCGTGGGATACGGAAGATGCCACTGCGCCGTTTCGGATGCCGTAGCCCTTTGCCACTGCAACGCCGATTTTTCCGGTATTATGATGCCGCTCCACAGCCGCAACCTTGGAATAGCCGTCCGTCGGAATATAATTTGCCGCAGGCTGCAGGGAAACCGCCAGATCCTCTGTGGTGATCTGGGACGGATTGATGCCGATTACATGGGTCTTCTTTTTTCCAATCGGAAGCACAAACTGCTCTGCCTTCACCTTGTCGAGGTGTACCGTATGTTTCAACGCTCTGCCGCACGTTTTTACACGGATCGGCGCATTCCGGTCTACAAGCTTTCCTTTATAGAACACATCTGTCACATTCAGATCCTGCAGATTATCCAGCACAACAAAGTCCGCCTGGAAGCCCGGGGAAATCGCGCCCAGATGCTTTAAGCCGTAGCATTTTGCAGTGTTGATCGTCGCCATTTTGATCGCCTGAACCGGATTCATGCCAAGGGAAACCGCAAGCTTTACGTTGTAGCTGATATGACCGTCCCGTAAAATATCCTCGATATGCTTGTCGTCCGTACAGAAGGAAAAATATTCCGTATCGATTCCGGTGCGGACAATGCCCTCTACGATATCCTTCAGGTTATGGGCTGCGCTGCCCTCGCGGATATGGACATGAATGCCGCGGCGCACCTCTTCCAGCGCGTATTCAAAGCTGGTCGCTTCATGGTCGGTATCCACCCCCGCCATCTTGTAGGCGCTCAGCTCCCGGTTCGGCAGATAAGGGGCATGTCCGTCAATCGTCCGGTTTTCAAACAGAAGCAGTTTGGAAAACATGCTCTCGTCACCGTTGATAACCCCCGGATCATCCATCACTTCCCCCAGTCCCAGAACCCGCGGATTGCGGACGTACGGATACATATCGTTTGCGGAAAAAATACCGCCGTTATCGTCCACATGCGTCGCCGGTACACAGGACGGCATCATGACATAGACGTTCGCAGGAGATTTTTCCGTCTGATCAAGAATATAGTCAATCCCGGCCGCGCCGCTGACATTCGCCGCCTCATGGGGATCTACGATAAATGTCGTCGTCCCGAAACGTGCCGCCGTGCTGACCAGCTCGTTGGGCGTAACCATGGTGGATTCCAGATGCAGATGTGCGTCGATAAAGCCCGGCGCAAGATATTTTCCACCGAGGTCGATCTCCTTTTTTCCACGGTAACGTCTCGACACCCCCGCGATCAGACCGTCCTTGACTGCAACGTTTGACTCCACGATCTCCCCTGTAAATACATCCACCAGCTTCAGATTTTTTAATACCAAATCCGCCGGCTGCTTTCCCAGCGTAACCTTTGAAATTTTCTGATACAGTGCGTAATCCATATACCCTCCCATTCTGCCGCCCCGGCGGCTGTTTTTCTGACCGCGTCAGCCTTTCTTTCTGTGAAAGTACCCGTTATGCTTTTCCGGCTTTTTCCTCCCAGACCGGCACATCGATTCCTGCTATTTCAGACGTAAAGGGCGTGCCGTCCTGTTTTTCGAAGTGCTTCCACGCCCGGGTTACATACTTCAGACCAAGATACTGCAGCGGCAGGTTGCAGTAAACCATCAGAATATTGGCAAAATCGCTTAAATCCCAGAGCGCGCCCAGATCCATTCCCGCGATATTGGTAATGACACCAAAGGAAATGACGAACAGGCACAGCAGCCGGATCAGAACAATAAAACCCTTGCGCGAAGAAATCCGCACCGCGCACATTTCCGTAAAGGACATAAAGCCGATCAGACAGGTAAATGCAAACAGACCAAAGCAGATGCTCACTAAAAACGTTACGATCTGATAAGCGCCGCTCTGTCCGGTCAGCTCTCCACAGGATGCCAGAAATTTGTCCAGCTTGCCCATATCAAACCACTCTGCCGCACGGTCTGTCGTCCACATTCTTCCCATAATCACCACAAATCCGGTCAGCGTACAGATCACAATCGTATCCAGAAAAACGCCGATGGCCTGAACGCAGCCCTGATCGCAGGGATGATTTGCATCCGCAGCCGCCGCAGGCATCGTGATGGTACCCTGACCTGCCTCGTTGGACATCAGACCGCGTTTAATGCCCTGGCTAAGCACTGTGCCGAAGGCTCCGCCAAATACGGCATCCGGCGAAAATGCCTGTCCAAATACCGCCTGAAAAAACCACGGAATCCGCGTAAAGTTGCAGACAACCAGCACAACTACGGTCAGCACATAGATCACCGCCATCACAGGAACCAGCAGATCCGTTACCTTTGTCACTTTTTTGATTCCCCCGAAGCTGATCAGTGCGGCAATCAGGATCAGTACCACGAAGGAAATCCAATACAGCGTCGAATTGGTCGCAATCGTCGTCCCGGTGATCTCATTTGCAATGGCACCGACTGCGGAGATGGTATTAAAGCCCTGCGCCGGGAAGCATAAAAAGGCATAGACAATGTAGAGCACGCTCAGCGCAACACCGGCCCACGCTGCATTGTTTAACAGTCTTCTTCCATAGAAAGGAAGTCCGCCGACATACTGCCCATCTCTTTTTTCTTTAAAAATCTGGGACAGCGTGGATTCTGCAAAGGCTGTGGACATCCCGAAAAACGCCGACAGCCACATCCAGAACAGTGCGCCCGGACCACCGATCGAAATCGCACCCGTCACGCCGAGAATATTTCCCGGTCCTACCCGCATCGCCGTAGACAGCAAAAATGCCGCCAGCGCCGAAATACCGGTCTTCGTCGCCGCTTTGCTGTGAAGGAGCACTTTTAAGCCGTACTTAAATTTCCGCACCTGTACAAACCGGAACCGAAATGTCAGAAAAATTCCGGTACCGACCAGCAAAATGATCGCCAGACTGAAATTTCCAAGAATCGGGATCGCCGCATACCATCCGAAGTTGGTCGGAAACTCCCAGAACAGATCTGATACAACCTGAATTTTGCCGCAAATCGCGTTTACGGCATCAAATAATGCCTGCATAACATTTTCTCCCTCCCGATCCGTTTTTTCCATTATAGACTGCGGTGTTTTTGTTGTACAGCTTTTTTTCACTGCTGTGTTTCCTCACATCTGCCGAAGCATTACAGTTCACCGCGTCATCCGCCGGAACTGCGTTGGCGTAAACCCATACATCTTCCGAAACTCCCGTGTAAAATAGCTTCCGTCCGGGTAGCCGCATTTCCAGGCCACTGTCCCTACCTCATCCTCTGATTCCTTCAAAAGCTTCTGTGCATACTCCATCCGAAGCGCACGGACATATTCCGAAAAGGTAATGCCTGTCAGCTCCCGAAAGCGCCTGCAGAAATACGCCTCATGATATCCAAACTGCGCACTCAGCGCCGCCGGGCTGAGTTTTTCCGTATAATGATGATTGACATAGGTTAAAATCTGACCAAATCCGCTGTCCGGACTGACCTTTGCACTGCTTTTTGACCTGCCGTATTCTATCAGGCATCCGAGAATTTCATACAACGTTCCGATGGCTGCCAGCGAGCTTTTGCTGTCTTTTCCGTTGTCCCTTCCGGCCAGCAGCCCCACCAGGCGCTCCAGCAGCCCGGAAACCTCTTTCCCTGCGATTTTTTCCACAAAGGTCAGCTCTCCGTTTCCCAGAGAACGTAAATATTTTTCAGACGCTGCCGTTCCATTATAAAACCGCTCCACATCGAACATGACCGTATGATAGCAGACCTTTTCCGACACTGCAAAGCCGCCATGCATCTGCCCGGGTCCCGCTACGGCAAGCTCTCCTGCCGAAACCAGAAACTCTTCTCCTTCCGTCACAAACCGCAGCGTTCCCCCCGTCACATAGGTCAGCTCCATCCGGTCGTGCCAGTGCAGCAAAAAGCAGATTTCTCCCTCTGCCTTTTTCTGTTCGGTATACAGATATTTTATCGCATTTTCTCCATAGATTACCGGCGTCAGCTCCTTATATCCGTCGATCATGCCATCCTCCGTAAAAGGTAAAAATCATCCTAAAATGAGTCAAAAAAATAATGGGCTTCTTCTGCTTTTCATGATACTGTAAAAATAGTTCCCAGACAACCAAAAAACATCATTTCAGGGCAGTGAAAATCATTTTCTTTGCCTAAAAAGGAGCACTCTATGAAAATCGGAACCTGCGTCAATTTCTCCGAGATCGACGGTATGGAAAAAAAATTCGCCCAGCTTCGGGAACATAACTTCGATTCCTGTCAGCTGGTTTCCTGGAACCCTGCCGCCTGGACGGACGAAAATGCAAGCCTCTTAAAAACACTTTTGGAACAATATCAGATCACCGTTTCCGCATTCTGGTGCGGCTGGAGCGGACCTGCGGCATGGAACTTTTACGATGGACCGCTCACCCTTGGACTTGTCCCTGTGGAATACCGACAGATGCGGATCGAAAACCTTTGCGACGGTGCAGATTTTGCCCACAAGCTCGGCATCACCGATGTCGTAACCCATATGGGATTTATTCCGGAAAATCCCTATGATCCCAATTTCAGCAGCTTCTGCATCGCTGTGCGCACGGTTGCAGAGCATCTGAAGAAAAACGGGCAGTGCCTGCTGTTTGAAACCGGTCAGGAAACTCCCGTCACCATGCTGCGCTGCTTTGAAGCCGTCGGCACGGATAATCTTTATGTGAATCTGGACACTGCAAATCTGATTCTTTACGGAAAAGCAAACCCGGCAGACGCACTTGACGTTTTCGGCAAATACGTCCGCAATCTGCATGCAAAGGACGGCTGCTATCCGACAAACGGACATGAGCTCGGTGCCGAAACACCCATTGGACAGGGAAAAGTAGACTTCCGTGCAGTTTTTACAAAGCTGCATGAGCTTGGCTACAACTCCTATGTCACCATCGAACGGGAAATCGACGGTCCACAGCAGCTGACCGACATTCTGGAATCCAGAACTTATCTGCAAAACATTATAGATGAAATTTACGGGGAGGAAGCATCATGTTAAAAATCGGTTTAGTCGGCGTCGGCGGCATCAGCGGCGCACACATTCCTGCATGGAACGCTATGGAGGATACCACACTCACAGCAATCTGTGATATCCGTCCGGAGCGGATGGAGCCTTATCCGGAGCCACATCACTACACCTCCATCGATGAAATGCTTGAAAAAGAAGAGCTGGACATCCTGGACATCTGCCTGCCCACTTATCTGCATGTTCCCACCGCAGTCAAGGCAATGAAAAAGGGCATCCACGTCCTCAGCGAGAAACCCATTTCCTTAAAAGAAGAGGACATCGAACTGGCATATTCCACCGCAAAGGAAAACAACGTCTGCTTCATGATTGCACAGGTTCTGCGCTTCTGGCCTGAATACGAGCTGATCAAGGAGCTTTACGATTCCGGCAAATACGGGAAGCTCCTGTCCGGCTACATGGGACGCCTCGGCAGCTATCCCGCCTGGAGCTGGGACAACTGGATGATGGATGAAAAGAGAAGCGGACTTGTTCCTTACGACCTGCACATCCATGATCTTGACTTCCTCGTATACGCCTTCGGCAAACCGGAAGCTTCCCTGAAGCACCGCGCAAAGCAGCCTAATCAGGACTATCTGACCGCTGTATACGAATTCCCCGGCTTCTTCGTTACCACCGAAGCTTCCTGGTACGCATCCGCTTACCCCTTCGGCGCTTCCTACCGCTTCCAGTTCGAGGATGCGCTCGTTACCTACGAAAAGGGCGAATGCAAAATCTATGAAAACAACGGCAGCATCTATTCCCCGACTGAGCAGGCCACCGGTGATACCGGCTCTATCAACCTGCCCAAGAGCGACGCCTACGCAGAAGAGATCAAGTACTTCAAAAACTGTGTCCTCTCCGGACAGTTCCCGGATAAGGTGAAGGCGGAAGAGTTACGGACAGTTGTGGGGCTGTTGAATGAGTTTTAATCGCCAATGTGGGGACGACCTTCCCGGCAACCTCTCTTGCAAGGGTTCTGAAAAATGAGCAGCGCCCCGTCGCCCCGGAAATAATTCTGAACTATATCAAGTCCTCCCGCTTTACCTGTTCTATCAGGTAAAGCGGGAGGACTTGCAGGACAAACAGATCCTTGCCACCAATGAGAAGTATGATATTGCCGACCACGGCATCCGCGAGGCGGTCTTTAGCGGCAATATGCGGGACATCAATCTCATTTTGGAGAATATCGTCTTAAAAGAAGTAAAAGCACTTACCAAACCATAATTTACAACAAAGGCTGTCTGCGAATTATATGTGTTAACGGATTCTGTTGGTGTGGGTAGTTCAACGAAAGAAGTTTTCTTTTGTTCCATAGATTCCAAACGGAATGCCCGAACCTGCTTAAGCCGGTAATAGTAGTCAGCTTTGGTAATATAATGCCATTAGCATCACACCAGTCAATCACTTTCATTCCGGCAGGACGGTTCTGGCAATCCGTGATCTGTTGAGCCCACTGTTGCAAGCGAACCTGCTTTGCAACTGCTGTAGTATTTGTAGCCATAATCTGTACCTCCCATATCTTAGTCAAAAAAGTTTAGGCTCAACTTTTTTAACAAATATACTATGATCATAGTATATCGATATTGATTTAGGTTTGGTAGGTACCTTCGTTTGAGCGTTTACCTTTATCTACGCAGGCACCATAAATTCTTTTCATACGAAAGCTCATAGAAGATACACCCACAAAATGTGCTGTTTTTGTAAAGTAAGACATTATAACAGTCTTGCTATTACTTTTGTAGGTACCTTCGTTTCATCGTTTACTTTTTATTGGCTAAAATATTGAATTTTCAAGGTTCAGCACACTTTTCAGTATGGGAAGTTTGAGATAGTAATATTTAGATGTTTTTAGTTCTTGTTTTTTATTGAGCAGAACTTCTTATAGAAAGTTCAGTATTATACTGCCCAATGTCGTTGAGTAATACATTATGTATTTCATATAAATTCTTAATTTTACATATATTTTTCTCACATATACTATTTCTATCCACAAGTACACATTTCATTCCAATTTTTTCACATGGCAAAATATCTATTTTTATATTATCACCAACATATATAACTGAATCAATTTTCTCGCCTGACTGTTTGACCGCCTCATAAAAAATATCAACGGAAGGTTTTGCAAATCCTGTTTCTTCTGAAATAAGAATTATTTCAAAATATTTTTCAATGTTCGTACAACTCAACTTTGCTCTTTGCTGTATAGATTTCCCATTACTTATGATACCTAGTCGATATCCTTCCAATGAATGTAGCATATCAACCACATCATCAAATAAAATCCAACTATTTTCTAATTGTTTTTGATACTCTTCAAACAATTCCATTGCAATCTTTTCATTTTCCACATACCCACAATAACTTAACATTTTAATAAATCGATTTTTTCCTTGCTCTTCGAAAGTTATCTGTTTTGATAAATAATAATCAAAATACTTTCTAGAAATCTTACTCCAATAATCTATTTGATTATTATTTAATACCAGTCCATATTTTTCTTTAAATATGAACTCTATCGCTTTTCTCTCTGAAGAATTGTAATCAATCAACGTATTATCTAAATCGAAATAAATCATAATAAATGCTCCTTATTCAATTAATTCTCAAGTAACACTTTTTCTTATACTACACTATGCATATTCTTATAGTCCGTATTTGTATTTCCACATACCTACTTTTTTTCTATGTTAACTACTTATCAAACATTCAGAAACATCAGTACAAAATATATATTCTAACACCAAAGTTTACACTAATCAAAAAACACTCTAAAACCTACAGATGTTTTACTGTTCAGCGATTCCTGACACTGTCTTGATTCCTACACCCTATCTATTCAATTATAAACTTCAATTAGAATCGTAAATTATCAAAAACAGTATTTCAGATTACTTCAACCAAACTATCTATATAATCTTCCAAAGATTATCTTAGACTTCTATCTTTGCATTTTTGTATTTCTACAAATTTGTCAAATAATTTAACCGAAGATATTTGTAAACGTCAAATCCTGCGCCTACCCTTAAATTTAACGCC
>QUKC01000050.1 GCA_003481005.1 Firmicutes bacterium TM09-10
CACTATATACACACTTGTCAAGCCGTTATTTCCACCATTTGTAGACGGTCGGTTTGCTCAATCCTGTCTCTCTGATGCAGTCGGCTTTCCTGCCGTCTGGGTGTGCCTTTCGCCATTCTTCGACAATTTTCGACATTTCTGGTCTGCCACCATTGGTACACTCGCCCATTTCAACCTTAAAAGCCCTTTGATTGTTCATGTACTTCACATGAATGGCTCGTTTTCGCCCGTTTCGCTTGTTTGGTGGGATAGGAACCTTTGTCTGTTTCTCAATCCACTCCCTGCTTGCCATGGTGCTAAGGAGCTGATTATCCGCTTTGAGGGCTTTCAGAGCGTCTTTCACATCTTCCCTTGTGAAATGGTTGTCCTCGTCCTCTGTGAGACTGTCCAGACGCTCCAGAAAGCCGTATGCGTCCTGCCTTATCTGCTTCTCTGGAATACCGCATTTCAAGCCGTAGGCACACAATGCCATGATTGAGAAGTATCGTCCACCAACCTTGACTTCTCCGTCCATTTTGCCCTTCCACCACTCATACAGGGCGGTATTGCAAGTCCAAGTCTTTTTCAATGGCTTTCCTTCGACAATTTTCGACTGATACCACTCTGGGTACAGCTCCTTTGCTTCTTCCAGAGTGTGTTTTCCCTGCTTCTTCGGTGGCTTCTGGTACAGGGGAGAGAGGTCAATCTTGCACAGGGGCATACTCGCCTTGATTTCTTCCAGAGTGTAGCTGCTATCGCATAGCTGCCACGCTCTTACAGGGTAGCCCTCGCCAAATTTCGACAAACTTCCCACGCACCTAAAGCCTTGATATACCCCCGTAATGTCTGGGTTATCTGGTCGGATAGAGCTTGTGTCATTCCAATGTCTACGGATAAAGTCCTCTTTCAGTGCCGAGAGGAGCTTTTCTCGGTTGGCATACAGCTCCACCGGCTCTTTCAGCAGATAGTACAGGTGGACACCCTTTCCGGAGCTTACGAGGAATGTCGGGCAGAGCTGAACGCCGTTCCCGAACTGCTTCAGCATATTCTTGAGCTGTTGCAAGCCCACATAGTCAATGTCGATTGCCATAGCAAAGAGCTGATGAGCGTTCTCCTTTGTGTGTGTCTTGCCGTAAAAGGACAAAGGTGGAATAAGCCCGAAGCTGTCTCCTATGACCTTATCGAGCATATCCAAACTGTCATCAATGACCCACTGCTTCGTCCTGCCTTTCCCAGACGGTCTTATCTGGGTGGCAATGATATTCCCTTTCCCGTCATGCTCCCTGCTCTGCAAGCTCCCCTCTGGGAATATGGCACGGTAGAACTCTTTCGGTTGAAGCTCCCTGTACCCTCTCTCGTTCATCAACTTAGCCTTGTCACGGTATGCCTTTTTCCATTCCGAAACCGTCTTGTAATCTCTCTTTGCCACTCCAAATTCACCCCTCTTTTTATGCCATATCAAGTATGTTACCCCGTACCCCTCTGGCTTCGCCTTGACCGCTAATCTTATCAATGAGTTTTTTTACCTTTTTTCGATTATAAAATAGGTGCTATGCTGTGTCAATACGGCATAGCACCTTGACCGCTAATCTTATCAATAGAGTTTTTCCCTGTTTTCTGCCGTCCTAAGAATTATTTTCTTTGCTTCTCGGAATTATCTCTCATGGTCTTTCTGGGGCTTCTTCCTGCCTATAAGGGCTTGAAACTGCTCCCATAAGGGTTTTACTTGCGGTAAAGAAATAAAACGCTCTAAGAGGCTTATACGGGCTTCCAGAGCCTTAATGTGATTGTCCTTGCCAGCTTCTTTTCTGGCTCGCTCTATTCGCTCTGCCATGCCGTCCCAACCGAACTTCTCTGTACCCTCTGCCTTTTTCTCTTTTACTGCTGTTTCGACCACGGATAGCTCCGACTTCGCTTCGCTGATCCGCTTCTGCAAGTCAAGCAGGATAGGCTTCTGCTGATTGACCGTCTCATGTACTCGCTTCATAGTCTGGTTCGCCCTGCTCTTAACTTCTTCCAGACGCTCTATTTCGCCCTGTAAGGTGTCTTTCCTGTCCTGCATGGCAGAAAGCTCCTGTTTGACCGTTTCAAGGCTTCTGGTGGCTTCTGAAAGCTCCTGCTTACAGTCCTCTGCGATTATTTGAAGCTCCTGTGCGATTGCTCCGTGTTCATTTGCCATTTCCAGAGCCTTTTGCTCCTTGAATCGGGCTTCTGACAGATGGGTACGCTCCGACCCCTCTACACCACGCTCCAAGCCGTATTTCTCGCCCACATCACGGGCAAACTCTGTCTGTATGGCTTTCATTTCGGTTTTCGTGAAGATAGCCTTTGCCGACAATCTGCCGTCCTGCGTTATCGGCATGACACCGATATGTAGGTGAGGGGTAGTCTCGTCCATGTGGACGGTAGCATTAAGCACCCTGTCAGCTCCGTAGCGGTCAGAGAACCACTTGACGCTGTCCTCGAAGAACTCCCTCTGACGGTCAGCTCCCAGGGCTTCCATTGTTTCACTGTCCGAGGTCACTATGAAGTTGCAGACCACAACAGCGTCCTTTCTGACGGCTCGACTGCTTTCGACAAGGTTCGACAATTTCTCTTTGATTGACCTCTTGTAGTTGTCACAGGGAACAAGGTCATAGTTGTCCTCTGAACGGCTCATATCTACATCTGGGTTCGTCTTAGGTTCATGCTCACGGTTGTTGTGGCTCTGAATCCCACCGACCGCCCCAGACTTTATTTTCATCATGTGAACGACTGCATAGCCCACTTTAATTCCCCCTCTCATTTCCTCACGGTGAGTATGTAAAGTATAGCACATTATACTTTACTCCGTAAAGCCATGTGCAGGGGATACTCCCCTTGACCCCTCTTGGGGCTTTGCCCCAAACCCCACACTCGCCGTGTGGCAGGGGAATAAGCTATTGTTTTTTCCCCTTGGGGAAGTGTTACGCTTCACTCCGTCAAGGTCGGGTAGTATTTTCCCCTACGGAGAAAATCTCCACCCTCTGCCTTGACTGCGTTCTCGCTTTATCTGCCCTCAAGAACCTCTTTCGCCATCTTTTCATCGAACAGCCAACGGAGCTGTCCGACCACCTTTTCTCTTGCGTCCTCGTCAATGTCCGCACTCTGGACAGCCATTTTGAGGTAAGCTCTGATGATGTCATTAAATGCCGAGCTGTCCACCATTCGACATAAATCGTCACTGTCGCAGGTGGCAAGAAAGTCATAGACACGAATTTCTCTGTCCGCTGTCTCCTTGTCAATTTTCCCCTGCTTCACTAACTGCCTGTAACTGTCCGCCATCATTTCATATCCGTTCATTTTCGCCCTCCTGTGTCGCTTCGTGTCGCTCTTTGTCGCTTGTTGTCGCTATTTGTCGAATTTCATGCTTGACTGTCCTCTGACCTGTGCGTTCTTGACCTTTAGCACCTGCCATGCGATATGTTCAATAGCACCGCTCAAACCGCCCTGCAAATGGTTCTCATAGGCATACTGCAAGATACGCTCCTGCGTTTCCTCTGTAATCGTGATGTTTACTCGCTTCTTTGCCATGTTGTCCGCTCCTTTCTATGTGTATATTATACACACTATATAC
>QUKC01000051.1 GCA_003481005.1 Firmicutes bacterium TM09-10
TGTTATCCCGCATTTTATCTGGTTCTAAACCATCCCACATTCAATCAAATAAAAAAGAAGCACGGCATAAATTATTCTGATAGATTTTACATCAGATTGCTTTATGCCGTGTCTTTTGTGTTATCATATTGATTGCCACATAAAAAAATAGCAGGCCTCACCCTGGAAAAGTCTGGCCTGCTACTGCTCACACACAGGTAACCCTGTGTCTATTCACAAGACCATGATAACCATTTTAGTCAAAGATTGCAATCAGATTTCTCAATCTTTCTATGATTCTGTTGTTTTTGACCTTCAGTTTCACCAGCTGACCTGTTCCTGTTCCCATTCGGCCTGTCTGTCAGTTCATGGATACTACTGGAGGTCTGTTAAACTGCCCTCCGGAACCCTCCGGCTCCGTGTCTGCCGGGTGAAATGCTCCGAATGCGGTACTACCCATGCACTTCTTTTATCCTCCATGGTTCCCTTCTCCCAGATTCCTCTTTCCGACCAGCAAAGGATCTGCAATGACTACGAAGAAGGACGCTGCGTCAGCATGGTCTGTGAAACCAATCCATCCATTGATGAAAACAACGTCAAATCCATACTCCGAAACTACAGGCTCTGCTGGAGAGAAAAACTGCGTTCTCTCAGGATCTGCCTCTTTCCACTGGACACTCTGATCCTTTCCTGTTTCTCGGATTATTCATCACAGTTCATGCAGATACACCGGCGGGTCAACAGGCTTTTTTCCTATACCACATAGCCTTACCTGACAGTGCCTCTATTGTTTCTTACAATAAAGAAAAACTTTAAGGAGGCCTGACTTATGGAACAGGAAAAGAAACAGGCAGTCGCTCTGATGCGTTATTCAGCGATTGCTCCACTCATTACTGGCACCCAGGAAGACTATGAATCCCTGAGTGCTTACTTTCGTACCGCTTCAGCAAAAGGAATCAAGGCACCAGACGGTTCCATCCGGCACTATTCTCCGGGAACTCTGGAAAAATGGTACCTTTCTTACAAGAAATCCGGCTTTGATGCTTTGGTTCCCACCGGACGGTCTGACTGCGGTGTAAGCCGGAAGATCGACGAAGACCTGAAAGAGCAGATCATTTATCTAAAGCATCATTATCCCCGGATGTCTGCAGCTGCGATCTATAAACAGCTCCAGGATAACGGCAGCATCCGCTCCGGCCAGCTTTCAGAATCTACGGTATGCCGTTTCATCAACCAGCTCGTCTTACAGGAACGTCTGACGAACAACCAGGATATGCGCCGTTATGAACGCCCACATATCAATGAGGTATGGTGCGGGGATTCCAGCGCCGGTCCCTGTCTGAAAACCGGAGATGGGAAGAAGCATCGTGTTTATGTGATCGCACTGATTGATGATGCCAGCCGGTTTATCCTTGCTGCGGATGCTTTCTTTAACGACACATTCGTAAATCTTATGTCCGTCATGAAATCAGCCGTCTCCAAATATGGCAAACCAAAGGTTTTCAACTTTGATAACGGTGCTGCCTATAAGAACAGACAGATGGAACTTCTGGCTGCCCGGATCGGATCTGTGATCAGCTATTGCAGACCTTATACACCCACACAGAAAGCCAAGATTGAGAGATGGTTCCGCACCCTGAAAGATCAATGGATGGCATCCCTGGATATGAGGGATTTTCATACACTGGAAGAACTCAGAGGGAGCCTCATGACCTTTGTCAGAAGCTATAACCAGCGCCCGCATTCCTCATTGAAGGGAGTATCTCCACAGGAACGTTTCTTTCAGGAGCCGGAACTGATCAGCCGCCTCCCGGATGAACAAATCGATTCCTCGTTTCTTCTCGAAATCGAGCGCCGGGTATCCGCTGACTCTGTCATTGTGATCGATCAGGTGGAGTATGAGGTCGATTACCGTTTTGCAAAGCAGCGCATCACCCTCCGTTATACACCGGACATGAAGGACATCTTTATTGTGGAAGCTGATGGTTCCCTTACTCCGATCCGCCTTCTCAACAAGCACGACAATGCCTCGGTCAAACGGGACAAAGTGCGTCTGGCAGGAGGTGAAGACTAATGGAACTCACTGCCCGTTATGGTCTGGAATTCAATCCTTTTTTAAAGAATTCCAAAGAGATTCTTTTTGAAGGTTCCGAGTATAAAGAGGCGAAATTCCGTCTGGATTACCTTGCCAGGACCAAAGGTTTCGGTCTTCTTACCGGTGCTCCGGGTCGTGGAAAAACAACTCTGGTCCGTTCCTGGTCCGCCGGACTAAACCCATCCCTGTATAAGGTGGTTTACACCAGCCTTTCCACCGTTACGGTGAATGATTTTTACCGGAATCTCGCCGTATCCCTGGGTGCACAGTCATCCTACCGAAAGACTGAAAACTTTCACATCATCCAGGAGGAGATCAACCGCCTTGCCCTGGATAAAAAGAAGACTCCGGTTATCATCATTGATGAAGCGAACTATATCAAAAATGCTGTTCTCAACGACCTGAAGATCCTGTTCAACTTTGAGATGGACTCCCGGGACCGGGCTGTGATTCTTCTGGTCGGTCTGCCACAGCTGAATAATACGCTGCAGCTTTCCATCCATGAACCGCTCCGTCAGCGTATCATCATGAACTACAACGTTGATGGCTACTCAAAAGAAGAAGGCCGTGCTTACATGGAATGGAAACTGAAAAAGGCAGGCTGTACAGCGCCTGTTTTTGATGATGCAGCCATTGAAGCAATCCTGAATGCTTCTGATGGAACAGCCCGCGTGATCAGCAAACTCTGCAACGCTTCGCTTGTAATCGGGCATAGTCAGTCAGCTAACCAGATCACAGCTGACATCGTGATGCAGGCAATCAATGACAGCACCCTCGGCTGAGAAGACTTCCGCAATTAATTTGCGGAAGTTTTTCTGTCAGGAAAACAATTTGATGAAACAGTTGCTTTTAAAGTGACGGGCATCACTGTAGGAACCCCAAATCAGCTCAAAATAATCTGCCGGATGGAGCATCGTTTAATTTGCCGGACAACA
>QUKC01000052.1 GCA_003481005.1 Firmicutes bacterium TM09-10
AATCGAGTAGGAGGCGGTGACTAACCGCCGTCCTCTCACAGCACCGTACGTACCGTTCGGTATACGGCGCTTTCAATAGTTGACGTGCACAGACTGATAGGCTGTGGCTAAATCATAAAAGCCACTGTTCATCAGTCTTTCTTTTGTCATGGCCTTCTTGACTGTCGTCAGATTGGCACAATACCAGTGTCCCCTTCGACAGTTTGCCGCCATGTTCGCATAGTATTCATGGATTCCCATTTTTATCAGATTTCTCTTCTTTGTTCTGGGCAATTTCCATTGTTTCCATATACACATACGTATTCTGTGATAAAGCCATCCGTTGATGTCATCTATGTTGTTCTTCATACTTGCGATTCCGTAGTAGTTAAGCCATCCCCTCGCATACACCTTGATTTTCTCAAGGCTTGGCTTGATTGACTGACATCGCTTACGGGAAGATAACTCCTTCAGTCTAGACTTAAACTTCTTCCATGACTTTGGATGAACTCTGACATAAATGCCTTTTCCGTTCCTTCCCAATGCAAAGCCAAGGAATTTAAAATTTCGGATTGCAAACACGCTGACCGTACGGCTCTTTTCTCGGTTGACTGTAAGTTTCAGCCTCTCCTCAAGATATTTTGTACTGCTTTCCAAGAGTCTCTCTGAAGCCCGCTTGCTCTTTGCAAGGAGCACGATGTCATCTGCATATCTTATGCATGGAACACCTCTTTTCAGGAATTCCTGGTCGAACTCATTGAGGTAGACATTTGCCAGCAATGGTGATAGATTTCCGCCTTGTGGTGAGCCTTCCTCTGTGTCAATGACCACTCCATTTTCCATTACACCGCTTTTCAGATAGCGCTTTATCAACTGTACTACACGTTCATCTTTTACATTCTTTCGGAGAAGATTGATGAGAATTTCGTGATTAAGAGTGTCGAAGTACTTTGACAGGTCAAGGACTACCGCAAATGTATAGCCTTGTTCTGCGTACTTCTTAACCTTAAGTATTGCATCTTTTGCACTTCTGTTCGGACGATAGCCATAGCTGCCTTCTGCAAACAGCGGTTCATAGATTGGCACTAACTGTTGGGTTATTGCCTGTTGAAGTGTGCGGTCTATCACTGTTGGTATGCCAAGCTTTCTCACACCACCATCTGGTTTGGGAATCTCAACTCGTCTTACTGGAGACGGAGTATACTTTCCACGATAAATGCGGTCAGTTATCTCTTGTTGATGTTCCTTTAAATATGGAAGAGCCTCTTCAATGGTCATGCCATCAATTCCCGGTGCTCCCTTGTTTGCCTTAACTCTCTTATACGCTCTGTTAAAGTTGTCTTTATACAGTATCGCTTCCAAAAGTCTCGGCTGTGCACTGTCTCTTTCTTTCCATATCCGATTGAATGACCTGGACGCTTTCACATACCCTTCATGTTCCGCATTATCTCTTTGCGAACAGCCATTGTTTTCAATGTTTTCTGCCATAGACGGTCATTCCTCCTTTCTCGGTCATACTCAAGACTCCTACTGATTCGGTCCTTCACCTCGAACGGAACTTGTTCCGTTTGGCTACTATGGCCTCTGCTGACTTCTGTGCGTTCAGCATTGCTTTATGCAATGGTTACCTCTTTCAAGGCGTACCACACAGACCTCCCTAGGTACCACACGTTTCTTCCTCTCCATCCATCTGCCTCATTTATCATGCATGATTCCGTGTAGTTATTGGGCTTCAACTTGAATAGCAGTCTTACCCTCATGCATGACCTCATATGAGATTCCTGTTCGTCAGACCAGAGATTTGCCCGTGGGTTAGTAGGTTCCCCACATCCAGCTTCCTTCAGATTCCATCTCACGATGGACACCCTTGCTTTCGGCTATATCCTTCCCACTACCGGGCGGATTCGGGACTTTAACCCGTTAGAAACGTGCGCCGCTAGGCGCACTA
>QUKC01000053.1 GCA_003481005.1 Firmicutes bacterium TM09-10
CTGTGAGAGGACGGCGGTTAGTCACCGCCTCCTACTCGATTCCAACACAAAACGCCGAGCTTCGAAAAGCCCGGCGTTCGTGGTATAATCAGTTTATGCAACTAAACAAAATAATACAAAGAGATTATACCTCATTTTCGCTGGATTATCAAATCAAACTTCCGCTGGATTTAGAGATTTCTATTCCATCTGATGATCCAGTTCGTCTGGTAAGTGCCTTTGTGGAGGAAATGGACCTTTCTGAACTATATAAAACTTATGGCAGGATCAGAAAAAATCAGGCAACGCCGCGTCAGATGCTGAAACTCGTTATCTATGCAGCAATGAATCGAATCTACTCAAGTCGAGATATCCGAAAAGCATGTAAACGGGATATCAACTTTATGTATCTCCTTGAAGGAATGCCTGCTCCTGATCATGCAACGATTGCGCGTTTTATCTCCCTACATTTTTCTGCCTGCGCAAAGGTTCTGCTTGCCCAAATGTCAGATCTGCTCTATCTTCTTGGTGAGATTTCGGGAAAGACCATTTTTATTGATGGCACCAAGATTGAATCGGCAGCCAATCAATATACCTTTGTATGGAAACGGGCTATTACGAAAAATCAGGCCCGGTTATACACAAAACTAACTTCTTTTGTGGCTGAATGCGAAGAACTCTATGGAATCAGGACCGTATACCATGACCAGATATCCATCCACACATTAAAACGGTTAAAAAAGCAGTTGTGCCGCGTCAAAGTACAGGAGGGAATTGTGTTCGTGCATGGAATTGGACGTAGAAAAACACAGTTGCAGAAATCCATGGAACAGCTGGATCAATATCTGGAGAAACGAAAGGAATATACGAAAAAACTGTATACGCTTGGAGATAGAAACAGTTATTCCAAAACAGACCCGGATGCGACCTTCCTGAGAATGAAAGAAGATGCGATGCGGAATGGACAGTAAAAACCTGCTTATAACATCCAGCACGGAGTGGACTCTGAATACATCACATGGATTGATATTAGCCTGCGTCCAACCGATACATGCACCCTGATCCCTTTTTTGAAAGATATGGAGAGTCACTTAGGATTTAAATATTCAGAAATCGTTGCAGATGCCGGATATGAAAGTGAAGAAAACTATCTTTTCATTGAGGGAAACGGACAGACCGCCTATATAAAGCCGCAGAACTATGAGATTTCGAAAACCCGAAAATACAAAAAAGACATCAGCAGAAGAGAAAACATGGAGTATCACGCAGACAGAGACAGCTATATCTGTCGGAATGGAAGGGAACTGACTGTTACAAATGAACGCAGAAGTAAAACAGCCAGCGGATCTGTCAGTGTAAAAACTTATTACAGAAGTCCAGACTGTACCGGCTGTCCTTATAAAACGGAATGTATCAAGGGAAACAACTGCAAAACACCTATGGAAAAACGTAATAAAGTGCTGATGGTCTCGAAGACGATGAGTCAAAAACGTGCAGAAGATCTGGAACGGATCACAAGTGAGTATGGAACGACGCTCCGTATGAATCGCAGTATTCAGGCCGAAGGTTCATTTGTTGATGTAAAGGAAGACATGAATTTTCGAAGATATCTGTACCGAGGAAAAGCAAATGCACTGGCAGAGAGCATCCTTTTGGCGATGGGACGAAATATCAATAAGCTTCATTGCAAGATTCAGACCGGAAGAACGGGGAGTCATCTTTTTTCATTAAAGACAGCATAGATTTTAATGGTTGAAAACAAAACAGTTTGAAATCAGGCATGCCGAAAGGGATGTCTGGGAATGAACTGTGTTTATAAGGGATGGGGGCGAAATCACAACCGATTTCGCCCCCATTTGGGCATAAAGCAGGGCTGCCGCCCAGCAAAAAATATTTTGATATGCTCCCTTCTAGGTAGACAAGTGAAATAATAAAA
>QUKC01000054.1 GCA_003481005.1 Firmicutes bacterium TM09-10
ATTGCGGTGAAAGTGGACAATTGGAATCAGGATCTTTCGCCTTGGGAAGCGTCGGCAGTCTTTGGCAGAGAGGGCTTCGGAGACGGTGCGGGGGAGCTGCTGCAATTTCTTTTAGAGCAATGTGTGGATCGCAGAAAAACGTATTATATCGGTGGATATTCGCTGGCGGGATTATTCTCTCTTTGGGCGGCATATCAGACGGATATCTTTGCAGGTGTTGCAGCAGTATCTCCGTCTGTCTGGTTTCCGGGATTTCTGCAATATATGAGAGAACACGATATGAGAGCAAAGTCGGTGTATCTGAGTTTGGGAAACCGGGAAGAAAGAACCAGAAATCCGCTGATGGCAACCGTTGGGGACTGTATCCGGGAAGGGTATAATCTGTTAAAGATGCAGAAAATCCGAACGATTTTGGAATGGAATCCGGGAAATCACTTCAAAGATGCCGGAATCCGGACAGCGAAAGGGTTTGCGTGGCTCATAAGGAATCAAGGGGCCGAGTAATCAGGGATCAGACCGCAATATGTCTTTTTTAGGAGCCTATTTTACAGTGGCTTCTGCAGAACGGAGGTTTTATGGACAGTCAGGTATTTATTTTAAATGAGAAACGGAATGTAACGCTTACAGCATATCTGCAGGACGACAGCCAGGAATTTTGGCGTGCGAAAAAACGTCCGGCGGTTGTTATTTTTCCGGGTGGGGCGTATGCCTACTGCTCGGATCGGGAGGCGGACCCGGTGGCACAGGAGTATCTGCGGGCAGGCTATCATGCGTTTGTGCTGCGGTATTCTGTAGGATGGGAGAATGCGGTGTGGCCGAACCCGCTTGAGGATTATGATCAGGCGATGGAGCTGATCGCAGCGCATGCCAAGGAGTGGCATCTGATTCCGGAAAAAATCGCGGTCATCGGATTTTCGGCAGGCGGACATCTGGCAGCGTGCGCAGCGACGATGGCGAAGCACCGTCCGGCTGCGGCGATTTTGGCATATCCGGTCATTTTAGAAGGGCTGGCAGCAATCTGCGCAAAGGGTGCGCCGGGCGCAGACAAGGCGGTGGACAGTCAGACCTGTCCCTGTTTTATCGCAGCGGCAGGAACGGATACCATGGTATCGGCGATGAACAGCCTTCGTTTTGTCGAAGCGCTGTATGAAAATGGAATTTCTGCGGAGCTGCATTTGTATGCATTCGGTCCCCATGGATTCTCTACGGCGAGAACGTCGATTGCCGATCCGGCAGAGCTTTGCAGTCGGACGCTTCACTGGGTGGAGGACAGCATTAGCTGGCTGGAGGATGTGTTCGGTGCGTTTACATCCGGAGAAATGAGCAGCCCGCGGTGTCCGGGCAGGGTTCGGAAGGATAAAGATCCGTACCTGTCGGTGGACTGCCAGCTTGCCACGATCGCAGGAAACCAGATGGCGGTGGAACGCCTGAACCAGCTGATTTTGGTGGAAGAAACGACACAGAAATGGAGTGCAGAACAGAAAGAAAACCTGCTCACTTCGGAAATGACGCTTCGTTCGGCGCTGCAGTTTTTGAATGTTCCGGGAGAAGTGATCCGAAAAGCCGATGAAATACTTTCGGAGATTCCGAACCTTACAGTCTCTGATGCACGTTGCAAATGTACGCCTCCTGCAGCTCCTGGCTCTTCAAACAGAAATTCGTTGGATTTCATTTT
>QUKC01000055.1 GCA_003481005.1 Firmicutes bacterium TM09-10
AAATTTGTTCCTTTCCGCTGTCATAGCCGTTTCTGCCCTACCTGCGGCAACAAATATACCATGGATCGCACTACCAGTATGTCCTTTAAGCTGGTTAATGTCACACATCGCCATTGTGTTTTCACAATCGATGAAAATCTTCGTGAATTCTTTCTCAAAGATCGTTCTCTGCTCGATTGTCTGTTTCACTCTGTAAACAGTGTTATCACCCGTATGTTTTTCAAAATGAATAAATCCAAAAACTTCACGCCCGGTTTTATTATGGTTTTACATACATTTGGCAGAGATTTGAAATGGAATCCGCATATCCACTGCCTCATATCTGAAGGCGGATACAGCGATGACGGTTTTTGGCGTAATGTCAAACACTTTGACTACACTTTTTTACGCAATGCTTTTCGCACGGCTCTGCTTAATGAAATGGAATCCAAAATCGGGTCTTCCTTCAAAAAAGTGAAGGCGAAATGTTATCGTGAACACCAACAGGGTTTTTATGTTTATGCCAAACCCAACCTCTGCGATCCCAGAATTGTTGTAAAATACATTGGGCGTTATCTTGGTCGTCCTGTCATTGCCACATCCCGAATTGATAAATACGATGGTGAAATGGTCACTTTCCATTACAACCGGCATGAGGATGAACAATACATAGAAGAAACGATTCCTGCTATGGAATTCATCCAGCGTCTCATTCGCCACATCCCTGAAAAACATTTTAAAATGATTCGGTATGGTGGGATTTATGCACGTCACCGAGAAATTGATTCCAAACTCTATCGTGCTATTTCCAAAAGCAAACATCATATCTACCGCAGCTTTAATCAGTGGCGAACTGCTATTTTGTCTTCTTTTGGATATGACCCCCTGGTATGCCCTGACTGCCAGCATAGGATGGAATTCTTAGAACTATACTTCAACCACCAGCGCGTTTCCCTCGAAGAAATGTACGAGAAAGTAATGTCTAAATCTCGTGGAAAGCGTTCTTCTGCATGATTTTCTCAATTCTTATGTTATAATCCTCTAAAAGGAGGATGATCGCCATGAAACCAGATATCGAGGCACTGCGCAAAAAATACATGGATAATCCGCCGGAAGGTATGACATCCCAGGATATTCGCATTATGAGCGAGGATGCACTTCTGGATATGGATTATTTCTTAAATGACGATGAACTTGATGACGGCTTTGGTGAAGAAGGTTTTTATATCTTCTAAGCCATCAATCGTCTGTTTGCTATGCCCGCCTCCGTGCGGGCCCTTTTAATTTAAGAGAGCGCCGTAGGCGGTCTTTCCTATAAAG
>QUKC01000056.1 GCA_003481005.1 Firmicutes bacterium TM09-10
GTGAACTACCCATTGTCTTAAGCCAATGGGCTTCCTGCTTCATCGACCTCGTAACCTACTATCTCCACAGGCGTTAATTTGGGCAGTCCCTGCCCTATATATTTCTTTATGCTATTTGTCTTAATCCTTCTGTCAGTATATTTTTTGCGGCATTGATATCCCTGTCATGTTCTGCTCCGCATTTCGGACATATCCATGTCCTCACTGACAAATCTTTTGTATCTGGATTCTGATACCCACAAACAGAACATAATTGACTGCTGGCATAAAATGTATCTATTTTGATGTATTTCCTGCCATTCCATTTTGCCTTATACTCTAACTGTCTTGTCAGCTCATACCATGATACATCACTTATAGCTTTTGCCAGATGATGATTTTTTACCATGTTTTTTATCTGTAAATTCTCTGAAACTATCACTTGGTTTTCGCTGATAATCTCATGTGAAACTTTATGCAGATAATCTTTTCTTATATTCCTTATTTTCTCATGGCATAATGCTATCTTTTTCTTTGTTTTATAATAGTTCTTACTTCTCTTTCCTTTATGTGACAGTTGCCTTTGCAGCTTTACAAGCTGTTTCTCGTATTTTTTTATGATTTTCAGATTCTCATATACCTTCCCATCAGAAGTAATACATAAATCTTTAATTCCTAAATCGATTCCTATGTTATGATTTGTATGTGCCAGTTCCTTATGCTCCGTTTCTACAAGTATGGATACATAGTATTTTCCACTGGAAACCTGCGAAACGGTCGCTGACTTAATCTGCCCACTATATTCCCTGTGTAACCTTGCTTTTACTGCTTTTAATTTTGGCAGTTTTATCTTCCCTGTCTCAAAATCTACCGCAATATTTCCATTTGTGAAGTTTGTTGTGTATGATTTATGGTTATCGTGTTTGCTCTTGAATTTCGGATATCCTGCATGTTCCTTAAAGAATTTTTGATATGCAGCGTCCATGTTATAGATTGCGTTGGTCAGAGCAAATTTATCTATTTCTTTTAACCATTCATAGTCTTTCTTTAATTCTCTGTTACAGTAATTATTACAATCCGTTTTACTAACTGACTTTTTCTCTTTCTCGTATATTTCTTTCCGATATGCCAATGTCTGATTGTAAACAAAACGGCAACAGCCAAATGTTTTTGCAATCTGAATTCTTTGTTCGCTATTAGGATATATCCTGTATTTATATGCTTT
>QUKC01000057.1 GCA_003481005.1 Firmicutes bacterium TM09-10
TTTTTCAGAAAATCCGGTCAGCACCGTTTTCTCTCCGACTACGAGCGGACGCTTCACGAGCATTCCGTCCGTCGAAAGAAGCTTTAGCTGTTCTTCTTCGGACATTTCCAGCAGTTTATCCTTTAATCCCAGCTCCTTATAGAGCATTCCGCTCGTGTTGAAAAATTTTTTCAGCGGCAGTCCGCTCTTTTCATACCACGTTTTGAGTTCCTCATAGGTTGGATTCTCTTCTTTGATCGCGCGCTCTTTGTACTCCACGCCGTTTGCATCCAGCCATTTGAATGCTTTCTGACAGGTGGTGCATTTTTTATAGCATAATACTGTTATCATGTTGTTCTCCGTTTTTGAATGTTTTCGTCATAGGCTCCTGACACGGCTCACGTCCGCATTCGAACTCTGTTTCACTCCAGAAAATGAATCCGCTCCGGATGGAAGCGATCTTCCTGCGCGCGGCTTTCCGCCGGATATCCGAGCGCAAACAGGGAAAATACCGCCACCTCTTTTGGCAGCTCCAGCAGCTTATGGACTTCCTCCATCCATTCTTCCATCGGAGCGATTCCGATCCACACACCGCCAAGCCCCTGTGCATCCGTTTCAAGCCACATGTTTTCCTGTGCAATCGAAAGGTCAATCTGTGCAAAATCCGGAGCAATCAGTCCTTCCTTCCGATATACAGGCACGATTACGACCGGCGCGTTCGCTGCACATCCCGCATAGGGCGTCGCTTTGGAAAGCGCTTTGATCTTTTCCGGATTCGTCACCACATAAAATTCCCACGGCTGCTGGTTGCACGCGCTGGGTGCCTGCATACCCGCCCGCAAAATCTGCATCAACTTTTCTTTTTCCACCTGTTTGTCTTCATACCTGCGGACACTGATTCTGTGAAAAATGCTGTCCATCGCTCCTCCTTCTCCTGCTGCCACATGTTTGTATATCTATAATTGGCGGATACTCTACGACGGATTTTCCCATCGTTCTGAAGCTATTTTACCATCTTATAAAATGAAATCCAACGAATTTCTGTTTGAAGAGCCAGGAGC
>QUKC01000058.1 GCA_003481005.1 Firmicutes bacterium TM09-10
TGACCGGTCCATTTTTTCGTGATATCCATGGTTGCCAAATACAGCATTTTCAAAAGGCTGTCATCCGACGGAAAAACCGTTTTGCTTTTGGTCACTTTCCGGAGCTGACGGTTGAAGCCTTCAATGGCATTTGTGGTGTAAATCAGGCGTCTTACTGCCTCTGGATATTTGAAATAAGTGGACAGGGTTGCCCAGTTATCATTCCAGGATTTATAGATTTTCGGGTACTTGGAATCCCATTTATCTTTGAACAATTCTAACTCATTTAAAGCTGTTTCTTCCGTTGGAGCTGCATATACAAGCTTCAGATCAGCCATCAGTTTTTTGATGTCTTTGTATGAAACAAACTTTGTCGAATTACGGATCTGATGGATGATACACTGCTGAATCTCTGTTTTTGGATAAACAGCCTCGATTGCCTGTGGAAATCCATTTAAACCATCAACGCATGCGATCAGGATATCCTCAACGCCTCTGTTTTTTAATCCATTCATGATAGAAAGCCAGAACTTCGCACTTTCGTTCTCTCCAACATACATTCCAAGGACATCTTTTTTTCCGCTCATGTCGATACCAAGAGCAATGTAAACCGCACGTTTTACGATACGTCCTTCGCTGCGGACATGATAGTGGATCGCATCCATAAATACTACAGCATACACTTCTTCCAGAGGACGTTCCTGCCATTCTTTTACAATCGGCAGGATTTTGTCTGTGATCCGGCTGATTGTGCTGTCAGAAATATCAATATCGTATAATTCACGCATGTGGGATTCAATGTCTCCGGTGGTCATTCCTTTGGCATACATGGAAAGTATTTTTTCTTCCATGTCCTGAGTTACGGTATTTTGATATTTTTTAATCAGCTGTGGTTCGTAATCACCGTTACGATCCCTTGGGATCGCCACATCCATATCTCCATAACTGGTGTGCATGGTTTTGCT
>QUKC01000059.1 GCA_003481005.1 Firmicutes bacterium TM09-10
CGTTCAATCTTGGAAAGGCTCTGCATATTGATACCGATTTTGTCCGCAAGTTCCTGTTGTTTCATTCCTCTGTGTTTTCTTATGGTCTGTATGTTCTCTCCTAAGAAACTGATTTTCTTTTCATAATGCTCCATAACTTAGTATAACCGCTCCTTTCGTTGCTTTTCTCGATACTTATAAGCATATCATACTTAATATATATCTGAAAGTCAACAAAAACTTCTTGACAAGTAATTTTAATGGCGTTATTATCATATCGGATAGAGTGATTAAGCACGCTAGGGTTAATCACTCGCTTGAGTAAGCATATAGAATAGATATTTTCGCTTTGATAGCATGAATAGGCATGGACTATCAGACTGAAAATCGGGTTTCTGACTGGGGGTGTTCCGTTTAGCCACGAGCCTTACAAGGCTCGTGAGCGTTAAGAACGGAGCAGACACAGGAAGAAAGGGAACGCCTTTCGGCGTTCGTAAAGGGCGTATATGTAACACCGCCCTGCGCATACATGTCATAGTACCTAGAAACTGTGATAAATAAAGGACAAAACGCTATTTTTACCCCGCAAAAAAACGGGGCATACGAAAGGAGTAATGCACTATAACTACACACAAAAATTTATCCGTTAAGATTGATTACATCAGCATTGTATTTGATACTGCAACCGCAGAAGATGTTATCATGCACATTTTAGGTTTACCGACTGACATTTTCAATGTCTATTCGGCAAGCGTTAAATTCAAGACCTATCAAGCACGCTGGCAGATTGGAGATATTTATGTATCGGGGGACGCAAGAAAAACAGAGGACAACCCACAAGGGTTAGGCTGTTATCTTGTTATGACCGGCAGAGGTTGTGATGATATTTTCCGTATTCTCGACAGTAGGAATTATACCTTTGGGGATATGTTCCGACG
>QUKC01000006.1:0-146824 GCA_003481005.1 Firmicutes bacterium TM09-10
CAGTTCTGTTTGTCAAGAACTTTTTTCATTTTATTTTCAAGCTTCTTTCGAAACCTGGTTGCTTGTCACTCGCAGCAATAGTTCATTATTTTATCAGAACTTTTTGTTCATGTCAAGCAGTTTTTTATTTTTTTGAATTTCTTTTTAGAAATCCGTGTTGCTTTCGTTCGCCGCAACAGTCATAAAGTATATCAGGACTATTTGTCGATGTCAAGCACTTTTTGAACTTTTTTAGAAGTTCATGTCACATATCTCAGTGACGAATGATATCTTATCACAGCTGCAGACAAACGTCAACACTTTTTTAACCTACAGTTCCTTCGTAGCTCTACGAGCAAAAGCAACGGTGGCGCAGCCACCGCGGGAAGCACCGCAGGCGTGGTTCATGACAATAGAAGGTTCGCGGAGCGTGCATTCTATTGTATTGCGAATGGAGCGGGGAACTGTACTGTCCTCCATTCTGCCTACTTTTTTACTTTTTCTCCCACACCTTCGGCTGATAACGCATATCGGACACCGTATACACCGTGATGAACGCCTTCGGATCCTCCCGATTGATAAAATTCATCAGCTTCTGGTATTCGTTTTTATCCACGATTGTGATGATTTCATTATGCTTTTCCAGATTATACGCGCCAATTGCCTCGTAAACCGTTGCTCCACTATGCAGTTCTTCTATGATAAAGCGGCGCAGCTGTTCTTCTTTTTTCGTAATAATGCAGACACGGCGTTTGATATTGTTGTCAAAAATAAAATGATCCAAAATGATTCCGTTAAAATAGGTGCCCAGAATACTCAACACCACCGTCTTTTTATCGTATACGAGTGCCGCAGAAAGCGCTACGCACATGCCGGATAAGGACATCGCTTTTCCCAGATCCATATGGAGATACTTATTCATAATCTTCGCCACAATATCCAGTCCACCGGACGATGCATTTCGGTTAAACAGGATGCTTAATCCAATGCTGACGACCAGAATATAGCAAAGCACATCCAGCTCCTGGCTGTCAGTCAGGGAAGTAAAATCAGGAAACAGAAGTTCAAACATCCCCAGAAACAACGGCAGCATAATGCTCGTATAGACTGTCTTTGCCCCAAATTCCTTTCCACAGGTAAGAAAACCGATCACCAATAAAACCACATTCAGGATCATCGTAATTGCGGACAGCGGAAGCGGTATAAAATTAGATACTACGATGCCAAGGCCGGAAATACTGCTGACCGACGCATGGCTCGGCACCAGGAAAAAATAGACTGCCGCCGCAATAATTGCTACCGCGGCGGTCAGAATTCCTGTTTCTTTTATCATTCCTGCAAAATTCCATCTTTTTTGCATACTTCAACTCATTCCTGTTCGTCAAGTTTTTCCAGTACAAAATCTATTGCTTCCAGATATCCGTTTAATCCATGTCCGTAAATCTGCTTATCACAGACAGGCGCTGTCACAGATACTTTTCGGAAATCTTCTCGTTCCATAATATTGGAAATATGGATTTCTACCTTTGGTACGGTAATACTTGCCAGTGCGTCGCGGATGGCATAGCTGTAGTGCGTATAAGCGCCGGGATTGATGATAATGCCCTCTGTCTTATCAAAATACGCTTCCTGGATTTTATCAATAATCGCACCCTCGTGATTGCTCTGGAACACGCTGATTGCAGCATGACAGTCCAGTCCCTTCTGTGCGATCATATTTAACAGATCATTATAATCCTGCGTGCCATAAATTCCTTTTTCGCGGATGCCGAGGAAGTTTAAGTTGGGACCGTTGATGACCAAAAGCTTGCGCAGAGACTTTTTCTTTTCTTTTTCTGCCGCTGCACGGGAAAACTGCTGTCTGTAAAAGAGCTGACCGCCCTCTGCCTGCTGCCCATAAGAGGACTGCCCATAGGGCTGAGATCCATAGGACTGGGCCTTTTCTTCCGTCGAACAGGTGTTTGTCAGTGTCTGTAAATCCCCCTCTGTGCGTCCATCGTACGAAGAACGCCCGCCGGATAAAAAGCGGTTGCCGGCTGCAGACTGTCCGTAAGAGCCAAATGTGCCGTAGGAAGGTTTTCCGTAGGGCACCCTTGTACCATAACCAAAGCGCTGACCAAGCGGATACCTCTGGGAATATTTTCCTTTATAGCCGCCCTCCTCCGACGCTGTGTTTGCATTGTCCCGGTAGGACGGACGAATCCCGCGCTCGATTTCATATAACACCTGTCCAAAAGGCTTATCGTCCACATCAATAATCAAGTCCGCAGCTTCTTCATACGCGCTGCTTCTTTTTTCAAGAAGTCCCTGGATCTTTGTCTTTAAATCCTCATCGCCGCCCTGCAGCAGAGGTCTGTTGGTATCTTTTTTGAGCCGTTCATATAAGGTTTCCGCTTTTGCACGCAGATAAACTACCTTTCCGATCTCTTTCATCAGGGTGCGGTTTTCTTCCCGCACCGGAGTTCCGCCGCCGACGGAAATTACCTGATTCTTCGCTGTTTCCTTCAATTCCTGAAGCGTCTGTGTCTCCATCTGCCGGAACGCTTCTTCTCCGTCCTGTTCGAAAATTTCCCGAATCGATTTTCCCTGTTTCTTTTCAATCAGACGATCCGTATCCGTCATCTGTCTCTTGAGCCGATACGAAAGCTTTACTGCCACACTGCTCTTTCCGCATCCCATAAAACCGATCAATACAACATTTCCCACTGCCTGTTTCCTCACTTTCCACTTAATTCCTGTTCCATTCTCTGATAAATTCTGTCCGCTGTCTCTTTAGAAACTGCTACGTCATTCCACAATTCAAACGCTTCCACACCCTGATACAAAAGCATCTTCAGACCGTTATACGCCTCTTTGCCATTTTCTTTTACCAAACGCATAAATTTCGTCTCCGCCGGCCGATAAATCAGGTCATAGCCGGTGTCCACCTTTTCATAAAAAGCGCTGTCCTCCACTGCCGCCTTTTCGCTGTCCGGAAATAATCCCACACTGGTCGCCTGAATCGCCAGATAGTCTCTTCCATCGAGTCTTCCAGCCTCTGCAATTGTTCTGGCATGGATCGCCTGATAGCCGGTTTTCTCTTTCACTTCTTCTGCAACACTACACGCCTTATCGACACTTCGGTTTAAAATAGTGACCCGTTGTGCGCCCTTCTGTGCGCACAAAAACGCAATTGCCCTGCCAACTCCGCCTGCGCCGAGTATCACGACATCACGGTCTTTGATTTCAACCTTATCCTCCTGCATCGCACGGTATAAGCCGCTCATATCCGTGTTGTAGCCGCGGTATCCGCCCTCTGTGCGGACGAGCGTGTTAACAGATTCCACATCTGCCGCCAGCTTATCTGTGCTCACCAAATAAGGAATTACCGCCATCTTGTACGGCACTGTGACGTTTAAGCCCAGCACGTTTAACGCATACGCACCTTTGACCGCTGCACTCAGCCCCTCCTTTTCCACCAGAAAGGGCAGGTATGCCATATCGCAGCCGCATGCCGCTGCCAGCGTATTGTGGATCATCGGGGAAAGCGTATGCTCCACCGGGTTCCCGATCAGACCGCACAGTCTCGTCCTGCCTCCGATCTCTACTGCTCCTACTGTATCCTTTTCGTCCATCCTGTTTCTGTTCCTTTACTGCATTTCTTTCCGGCTTTTCTGCCGATAATAAAAGTGTAGCACAATTTTTTCCAGCTGTCTTTTAAAAATGATCTGGATTTCCTCTTTGGGATGGATCGGTTTGACCAAAATACTGCGGATTCCGCTTCTTTTTGCGCCCCAGACGTCCGTAAAAAGCTGATCGCCGATAAAAAGAGTCGTTTCTTTTGTCGTCCCCATCCGGCGCATCGCCTCTTCATAGCCTTTTACCGACGGTTTATCCGCCTTGAAAATATAGTCTGCATACTTTACATCCTCTGCGAAGCTTTTTACGCGCGGTTCCTTATTGTTCGATAAAAGCACCGCCGAAAAGCCGATGGTATGCAGCCTTTCAAACAGCGCTTTTGCACGGTCGTCCGCCGGCGTGCCATGCGGCACCAGCGTATTGTCCACGTCATAAATCAGTCCGCGGTATCCTTTTCGGTACAGCGCCTCGTAATCGATTCCATAGGAGGTATCCGCCGTTTCATCCGGATAAAAAATTTCCAACATGCCCATTTATGCTTCATCCTCTCCGATTCCTGCCGCCTCCAGCAGCTCTTTTGTGTATTCGTGCTGCGGGGAAAAATAAACGGTATCCACATCACCGCTTTCGACAATTGTGCCGTCCTTCATAATCATGACCCTGTCGCAGAGCTGATAAACAACGCGCATATCGTGGGAAATAAATAAAATCGACAGTCCCATTTCCTCCTTCAGCTGCTCCAAAAGCTCCAGAATTTGTGCCTGAATCGTCACATCCAGTGCAGAAACCGCCTCATCCGCCACCAAAAGTCCGGGATTTGTCATCAACGCTTCCCCGATGCAGACTCTCTGTCTCTGCCCACCGGAAAGCTGGTTCGGGTAACGGTCTGCAATTTTTTCATCCAGACCGACTTTTTTTAACATTTCGAGTACCTTCTGCCTCCGTTCTTTTCCAGGAAGCTTTCTCTGAATTCGAAGCGGCTCTTCCATAATCCAGCCGATTTTCTTCGCCGGATTCAGGGAGCCATACGGATCCTGAAACACCATCTGCGGACGATTGCCGGACACGATCACCGTCCCGGAGTCCGGCTTTAACAGCCCAAGAATTACCTTCGCGAGCGTGCTTTTTCCACAGCCGGATTCACCCACAAGCCCCAGCACCTCGCCCTTCTCCATCGTAAAGGACAGATCCTTTAACACTTCGTTGCGTTTTCTCTTTTCAAACAGGCTGTGCCGTTCCGAAAAAAAGCCGATTTTCAGATGCTCTGCCTTTAAAATCACGTCAGCCATGTGCTTCCTCCGTTTTTGCGCTACGTCCGGAATTCTTTTTGACACAGCGAGGAATTGCTGCAATCAGCTTCTGCGTATATTCCTGCTGCGGGTTCTCAAAAATATCCTCCATCGCTCCCTGTTCCACAATTCTGCCGTCTTTCATGACGATCACGCGGCTGCAGAGTCTGCGCACCAGGCTCAAATCATGGGAAATAAACAAAATGGCAGTTCCTTTTTTCTGGTTGATCCGCTTTAACAGCTTCACAATCTGCGCCTGAACCGTTACATCCAGCGCGGTTGTCGGTTCATCCGCAATCAGAAGCTTCGGCTCACAGATCATCGCAGCCGCGATCATGACGCGCTGTCTCTGTCCACCGGAAATCTGGTGCGGGTACGACTGATAAATCCGCTCCGGGTCTTCCAATTCCACCTGCTTTAACAGCGTCAGCGCCCGTTGCTTTCTCTCCTGCGCAGACAGCTCCGGATGATGGATGCGAAGCGGTTCTTCCACCTGCCAGCCAATGCGGTAAACCGGGTTTAGCGATGTCATCGGCTCCTGAAAAACGACGGAAATATCGTTTCCCTGAAGCTCTCTTAAAAAGCTTCGTTCGCAGTGCAGCAGATCGGTTCCCTCGAATAAAATTTCTCCCGTTTTTTTCATATCATGGCGGGACAAAAGTCCGGCGATCGCCAGTGCGGTCATGGATTTTCCGGAACCGGATTCACCTACCAGTCCGACGATCTCCCCTGCGTCCATATGGAAGCTGACCTGATGCACAACCGTTTCGGGCACCAGGTGATCATGAAATTCGATATTCAAATTCTTAACGTCAAGCATCGCCTTACTCCTTTTCCCGATCCTTTAATCCTTCTCCGAGCAGAGAAAATCCCAGCACCAGCATAATCAGAAAAATTCCCGGAAACAACGCAAAGCCCGGGGCAGAAAACAGATAGGTCTGTGCTTCCGACAGCATTCTTCCAAGACTGGACTGCGGCGGCTGCACGCCGATGCCCAGATAGCTCATCCCTGCTTCCGCCAGCACGGCATTGTTAAAGCCGATCATGATTGCAGATAAAAGCACCGGTACGGTATTGGGCAGGATATGGACAAACATAATTCGCAGATTCCCCGCCCCCGCCAGCTTCGCGCTTCTGACATAATCCATATTTTTACAGCGGATAAACTCGCCGCGGACAATTCTCGCAAAGCTCGGGATAAATGCAATGCCCAGCGCAATAATCACGTTCCATGTGCCGCCGCCAAGAAGGGTTACGAACACAAGCGCCAGCAGGATGCTTGGAAATGCAAACAGCACATCGTTGATGCGCATCAAAACTTCATCCAAAATTCCACCGAAATATCCGGTAAACGCCCCGATGATAACACCGAATACCGTGCCGATCGTAACTGTGCCAAGCGCCACGCAAAACGTCGTGCCGCCGCCTTTTAATACTCTGCTGAAAATGTCCCGTCCGAAATTGTCGCAGCCCATCAGATGCGAAAAAGAGACGCCGGATAGCTTTGCTGCGTTATCCATCGTCTCCGGATTATAGGGTGTCCAGAAAAAACCTACCAGAATCAGCGTCAGCATGATTCCGGTAAGCCAGAGTCCAACTGTCAGATTTTTGTTCATTTTCTTTTTCATAATCGCCTAATCAATCCAATGTAATTCTGGGGTCCATCTTCTGATACAGAAGATCCACCAGGAAATTTGTAAAAATAACGATAAATGCGATAAATACAATGATCGCCTGTACTACAGGATAGTCCCGGTTGGAAATTGAAGTCAGCAAAATCCTGCCCAGCCCGGGGATATTGAACACCTGTTCGATAACAATACTTCCCGCGACCATATCCGCAAGCGCCATGCCCAGAAACGTAATAACCGGGATGATCGCATTGCGCAGCACATGCTGGTACAGCACTCCTTTGGTATTATTTCCCCTGCTGTATGCCGTGCGGACATAATCCAGCTTCATCTCAGACAGTACGGATGTGCGCAGTAGCTTGATCGCCATCGCCGCTTTCGGCAGCGCAATCGCGACCGACGGAAAGATCAGGTATCCCAGAAAGCCTGCGACGCTCGTCGTATAGGACACATACCCGCCCGGTGTAAACAAATGCAGCACAAGACCAAACAGAAGCGTGATCAGGATGCCCGAAAAGAACGGTGGAATCGCCATGATCACCTGATCGACGATCAGGACGATACGATCTACCTTTCCACCCGCGTGATGCGCGCAGAACAGACCGACCGGAATCGAAACTGCCACCATAATCAGAAAGGACATCGCCGTAAGCGTCAGCGTGACCGGAATCTTTTCGGCGATCATGCTGCGCACCGACATCTGATACTTATAGGAGGTTCCGAAATCTCCCTGTATAAAATTGACCGCCCAGCTGCCAAAGCGCACCAAGAGCGGTTCATTTAATCCCATCTGTTCCCGCAGCGCCGCCAGTTTTTCAGGGGTCGCCTGCGTGCCCAGCATCGCTGTGGCCGGATCTCCCGGTATTACGGCAAACGCCGCAAATACCAGGAAAGATACCACCAGCATAGTCATCACAAAACCAGCCAGCTTTTTTGCCAAATACTTCATGAATTTTTACTCCGTCTGTTCGTCAACGATATACAGCTTTGCAAAATCCTGTACATACAGCGGGTAGAACTCGTAACCGCCGTATTTTTTGTTCAGGGCTACAAAGGAAGGCAGATCCTGAATGTATACATTTGCCGCATCCTCTGCCAGAATCTTTTCGCATTCCTTATAATATCCGGTCTTTTCGTCATCGTCTGCGCTTGCTGCGGCCGCTTCGTATGCTTCGTCATAGGCAGGATCATTAAAGTTAATGAAATTATTGGAAGCAGTGCTTTCGAATCTGGACAGCAGCGCTGCTGCAGTCAGACTGGATGCGTCTACGCCAACTACGGTCGCTTCATAATTACGGTCGGAATAAACATCAGACAGCCAGCTCTCCCATTCGATCAGCTGGATATTGGCGGTTACACCAATCTCCTTTAACTGTTCTGCAATTACCTGCGCGGTATCGACATGCTGCTGATAGTTGGAAGGAACGGTCAGCGTAAAGGAAAATCCGTCCGGATAGCCAGCCTCTGTCAACAGCTCCTTTGCCTTTTCGATATTGGTCGCATACAGATCATTTAACTCTTCCATATAATATTTGCCAAAGGACGGGAACATGCTGCTGCCGATCTGCGTTCCCTTGCCGTCAGAAATCATGTCCATAATGCCCTGCGGATCTACCGCATAGCAAAGTGCCTGGCGAACCCGTACATCGTTAAAGGGCTCTTTTGCATTGTTTAAATACATGGCCTGCACAAGATTCATCGTACCTTCCAGCACATCGAAATCATCGGACAGCTGATCTGCCTGCGCCTGGGAAATTCTCGCAAACATATCAACCGAACCGCCGTTTAAGCTGGTCACAATCGTGTCCGCATTCGCAATTACCTGAATCTTTACGGTATCGATATTTGCCGGTGTGCCCCAGTATTCATCGAATTTCTCTAGGATCACATTTTCCTGAGGGGAACGGGATACATATTTGTACGGGCCGGTTCCGATCGGATTGCTCTCCGGATCCTCGTTGGCTGCCGGAAGGATCGCTGCAGTCAGGTAAGGGAGGAAGTCGGTATTGCCATCTTTTAATACGATCTCAACGGTTTTCTCATCCAGGATATTCACGCTGTCAATCGCCAAAAAAGCCGATACCAACGGGTCACCGTTACTGGTATCGGCACATCTGTCAATGGAATATTTTACATCTTCCGCCGTAACAGTTGTGCCGTCATGAAATTTTACCCCATCGCGAAGCGTGAAGGTATACACTTTTCCATCTTCCGAAATGGTATGGCTCTCTGCTACAGCATCGTTTAAATTTCCTTCGCTGTCAGGCTTTACAAGACCTTCGAATACATTGAACAATACCTCTTTGGTTCCCGCCGCCACTGCTTTGTGGGGGTCAAGACTGTCCACATCCTGAGGAATTCCAATGGTAATCTGAGAAGATTCCTTTCCCGCCTTATCACCCGAGCACGCGCCCAGTGCAATAGTCAGTGCTGCGCACACCAAAGTCAAAAGAACTTTTTTTCCTGCTTTTGTCTTCATGTGTTTCTCCTTTTTGATTTGATCTTTATTCAGTTGTACTTTTCGGTTGCGGCAGCTGTCCGCACCCAAAAGCCGGGTCGGGATACACCAACGCGTTTTTCATCGGGAAACGCATTCCCGTGCGACAAAAAACAGAGTGACGTTTTTCCCAACGCCTCACTTATTGTATACAGGAGTGAATCAAATTGCAAGATTTATTTTTTCTTTTTTTCGACGGCCTTGCGCAGTTCATCAAAAAAGGTATTTACGTCTTTAAATTCGCGGTAAACAGAAGCAAACCGCACATAGGCAACCGCATCCAGATCCTTCATCTTGTTCATGACCAGCTCCCCGATCACGCTGCTTGGGATCTCCTTTTCTTCCCTGGAAAAAATATCCGTCTCCACTTCGTCGATCAGCCCTGTGATCTCGTTTGCGCTGACCGGGCGCTTATGGCAGGCACGCAGCACGCCGGCTTCGATCTTGGAACGGTCGTAGGGCTCCCGATTGTTATCTTTTTTGATGACAATCAGAGGGATCGTCTCTACCTTTTCATAGGTCGTAAAACGTTTGCCGCACACATCGCATACCCGGCGGCGGCGAATCGCGTTATTATCATCGGATGGACGGGAATCAATTACTCTCGTATTGTCCCGACCGCAAAAAGGGCATTTCATCTTTCTGCTCCTGTCTGCCCGAACAGAAAAAATCCGGGCCGTTTTCATTCATTTCACACGCAGAAACTGCTATAGTTTCAGCACTTTCTACTATGAGTAAATTATAATGAAAACAGCCCGAGCTGTCAATCATTCCCTGATTTTGCAGACTTTTTCACGCCTGCCTTTTTTAGAAGGAATCCAACCTGCAGGAAGTTATTGTTTCTGTCCATATTCCGTCGGATAAACCGAACCGAATTTCCGGAAATTGCCCGGAGTCAGTCCGGTCGCCTCTTTAAAGCAGCTGTGAAAATAATTTTCATCCGTATAGGACAGCCGCTCTGCGATTTCCTGAATCGACATACCGGAATAGAGCAGATAGCGCTTTGCCGCTTCAATTTTCTGTTCTCGCAGATACTGATACGGCGTGATCTGATAGCGGTTCCGGAACTGGTTGATCAAATGGTTTCTGGAATAATGCAGGCTTTCACACAGCTGCTCTAGCTTGACATTTTCCTCCACATGCAGATCGATCCATTCCTTAATCTGCTCCGGAAGCGTGCGGGTATGGCTGCTGCCCTGATTATGAAGTTTCTGGAGAATCTCCAGCACTGCAACTGCCGTCTCATCCGCCATTTTATCGTAATCCCCATCGAACTGCTCCAGACGCTGCAGAAGTGCTTCCATCTGCCCGGAGATATCGCAGTTGTGCATCAGGTACACGGTTCGATCCAGATAAGCGGAAAACATTGCTTCCGCCATCAGTCCGTTAAAGCAGATCCAGATTTTCGTCCACGGCTCCTCCTCATCCGACCAATAGCAGTGCGGGATGCCTCTTTTTAAAAAATACACATCCCCCGCCCGCGGCTCCAGGCGCTGTCCGTCGATCACCAGCATCCCTTTTCCGCTATAAATATATTCAAACGAATAAAGATTTTCCGGCTTTCTCTCAATCCGGTACGTCCCATCGCAATAGGATACTCCTGCTAACAGGACGTTAAACGGCCGGTCTTTTTTTTCATAATTCCAAAAGCTGCAAATTTTTTCTGTCATATCTTCCTGTAGTTCCTTTGTCACTTCCATACGACAGAATCGCCCGCATGCGGGCAATTCTGCTATTCATGACAATAGAATGCACGCAACGCGTACATTCTATTGTTGGGAATCAGTCCAGCAAATCCGTTTCTGCCAGCTGTTTTGTCTGTTCGTCATAATGAAGCGTTTTGATCTCGAATCCTTTTAAAGATACCGGACAGGTAACGCCTGCAAACGGCAGCGCTACAACCGCTGCGGTATCTTTACCGGTGCTCTCATAGAGACGAAGCGTATATCCTTCCCCGTTTTCTGCCTTTTTCCATGCAGAGACCAGAACATTTGCCTGATCGACCAAAATTGCGGGCGATTTCTTTTCTCCGGCTCCGGATGCATTGAAGGCGAGCACATATGGCTCTTCATTGTAAGCCTGTGCAATGCGATCCACGTTATCCAAAAGTTCTTCCTTCCCTGCCTCAAAGCGAAATGTAAACTTACGTTCTCCCTGTTCCATCCGAACAGTGTGACGAACCTCATGCAACGTCTTTTTCTCATCGAAATCCGCTGCAGAATAGCCCGCAGAGTGCAGCAGCGTCAGTCCGATCACGCCGTCTTCGATGCTGCTTCCGTAGCTGCCGCAGTTGACTGCCGTAAACGCCTTTTCTCCGTCCGTCCACGCGTTCCAGCGCTGTGCGACAACTTCCTGACCGTCCTGCGCCAGAGCTTCCCTGCCAAACATTACCTGTCCGTAATAGGTTCCCTGCTCCATTGCAGACGGAATCATCCATTTCAAAACCGTATCGTTTTCGTTCCAGTATACGCCGATTTCCACATCCATATGCGTATCGTTCTTCGGCAGAATATAACGCTGATACAGCTTGCTGTTATGCCAGCCAAGCAGCGCTTCCACAACCGTACGCACCTTACCGTCCTCGATCACGCGCACAGAGGGCTCAATCTGTTCGTATAATCCGGAGAATTCGCTTCCCTCGTGGTCTGTCAGCAGTGTAAACGCCCTGCGCGCTCCGGGCTCATTTTTCCAGAGTCCCCAGGAATTATAAGTGCCGTCGATCGCTACCGGGCAAAAGCTGCCAGGCTTTAAGTATTCGGTATCCCCGACCTTCCAGGAATCCACCAGACCAGTTCTGGGGTTGATCTCTATACGCATTTTGCCGTTGTCAAAAACAAAGTTTTCTTTTCTGGAAATCCGTTCAAAGGTCGGACGCTTTTCAATGGCATCAAACCAGACATCCACCCGATTCATCGCACACGGTTTTAAAGTTGCTTCCACGACAACTCTCTTACGCCAGTCGATGCAGAAATGACTGCATTCCATCTCCGACTGGGTCGGCACTTCTTCGCCGTTTACAGATGCTCTCGGATGATAAAAGCAAGGATCCCAGTTCTGTTTGGGCAGTCCGACTTCAAACGCAAACTGTCCGGTAATCGGATACGGATGTGGGTTGTATAAAAATGCGCAGGAGCTTCCTTCTTTGATCGGCGCCTCGCCTGCGGTCAGCGCAATCGCGCTTCTGCAGTTGACGCGGGACATCAGCTCCAGGCCGTGATCCAGCAGGCGCAGCGTATCTTCTTCTACCTGCTGTGTGCCGGAGCCGGGCAGCGCATCATGAAACTCTGAGAACAACAATGCGCGAACTGCTTCGTGAATCTCTTCCTTCGGATATTTCGTGCCGTATAACAGCTCTGCCTGCGTCGCCATCTTTTCGCCGACTAAAATCTCATTTTCCAGCAGGCGGTGCTTCTGTTTTACCCGAACCTGGGACGTATAGCATCCCTCTGCAACCGGATTCAGGCTCTTTTCCACAACCGGATAGGATGTTCCTGCCGCTTTTCTCTCTTTAAAGTATGCTTCCGGATTGGAGTGGATAATTTCCAGCTCCTCTGCACGCTCTTTGATCAGCTTTGTCACATCGGTCAAATCCACTCTGGAGGGTCCGCCGCCGTGGTCGCCGACGCCCCAGAGATACAAGGACACCGGTTCGTCCTTCGTATCTTCCAGGAACTGTTCCAGTTCTTTTCCGACATGTCCGTAAACGGAGTTATAATTTTCATCGGAACGATGCACCAAAACCTCCGACCCTGCCAGACCTTTCCACAGATAATCCTGTTCCTTGAACGGAAACTGTGCCTTCGCCGGACGGCAGACCACATAAGTATCATATCCTGCCTGATTCAGAATCTGAACCAAACCTACAGAATGACCAAAAGAGTCAAAATTAATTGCCGTCGTCGGGCGAACACCGAACTCTTTTTCAAAAAACCGGTGTCCTTCCGATATATTGCGGATAATGGACTCGCCGTTTGGCATATTGCAGTCGGGCTGTAAATACCAGCCGCCCATGATATGCCATTTTCCCTCTTTGACCTTCTGCTGAATGCGCGCAAACAGTTCCGGCTCATTTTCCTTTACCCATTCGTATAAAATCGCTTCGTTGTGGTTGAACACAAAGTCCGGGAATTCCTCCGTAAAGGCTTCTGCCGTGCGGAATGTGGAAAGCGCTTCCGTGCAGCCTTCCTGCCAGCGCCAGAGCCATACAGGGTCGAGGTGTGCGTTACAAATTAAGTGTACCCGTTTCATAAGTCCCTCCCGTTTCTTACGAAATACTGTTATTTTTGATACGGCAGACACGCAAACTGCTGTGCTACCGCCGCGCTGCAGCCCCATGCGCAGCGCGGGAACTCATTGGTCGGGAACTCCCATGCCGTCCACATCAGGTTCTGCGTGTTACGGTGCAGCCATGCGCTGTCCGCATTTTTCTCCATCCATGCAAAATATTTCGTCTGGTTTTCCTCATAAACAAGCTTGCTGAGCCACCGTGCCAGAATCCCCTTAAATCCGGGCATGTCGTCTCCGTCCGCTTCATTGTTCATGATGCCGTTTTTATACATGTATTCCATTGTATAATCCGCTGCCAGAACCGCATTGTTTAAATACTTTTCATCGCCGGTGAGCTGATGTAAAAATACGCTTGCGCCGATAAAGGTTCCCTGGTTGTAGGTCGAACACCACGCATTCAAGCCCTTTTCCAGGTTATAACAATCATACACCGCGCCATCTTCGCCAAAGAGCTTCTTCACTTCCCAGTCATAGATTGCAATTGCGCGATCCAGATAGCTCTGATCTTTGGTGATCTGATACAGAAGGCTCGCTGCAATCACTGCAGGACCGTTGATGCAGGCGTTTTTCGTCGTATTTTCGATTCTCCAGAACAGGCCTCCGCCCAGATCGTCGCTCCATGCGCGGTCAAAAACCAGATTGAAATGCTTCTCTGCCTGCTGCAGATAAATCTTTTCGTGAAATGCCTGATAGGCTCTCGCACAGGCAATCGTCATCCACATGATATCATCATTAAACGGATTGTTCGACCAGTCTTCTCCAAACTCTTTGACAAATCCGCGGTACATTTTACCCATCAGTTCCTGATAATAAGGATCTTTGGTCTTATCCCAGGCATCCATGACAACTTCCATGATCTCCGCCCTCGGCCAGTAAAACTCGCCGGTAATCATGCCGGTTCCATCCTCATCATCCCGGAAATATCTTGCAATAAAGCTCTTCATCGCCTTATCTGCAATCTGCATTCTGCTGTTTGTATCCATTTTGTCTCATCCTCCGCTGTGTAGTCCATTCCCGCCCGACAGGTATTAGCTTCCTGTCAGGTATCTCTTTTAATGTATGCTTTTTGAATCGGTTTGTAAAGACAGATTTCCCAATCTTCAGCAGCTTGCCTGATTCACTCCATCGCCCCTTTTGTCATTTCCCTGATATGATACGGAACCAGAACGGTCTTTACCTCGTCGTCACCACGGATTTCATCTGCCAGAATCCGTACGCTTAAACTGCCGATCTCCTTTTCATTCTGTTTGACATGCGTAAACATCGATTCATGCACGATATTATCGCTGCCGTCAAAGCACACAACCGGACATTTTTCCTGCAAACCCAGCTTTCTTAAGCAGGTATAGACAATCCGTGCCAGACTGTATTCCACTGCAAAATAGGAATCGATCTCCGGATGCTCTTGGATAAATTCGATAATCTTCTCCTCGTCTTCTGCAAGCTGCTGTTCTCCCCGATACTGATGGTATGCCGGAAGCGTCGCGCGGATATCCGTAATCCACAGGCTTTCATCTGCAAACAGACCGTATTCATTATATGCCTTTTTAAAGCCCCGAATCCGCTCCTTCAGGGTAGAGGTCTCAGCGGCATGCGGTTTGACAAAACAGGTTTTTCGATATCCCCGGTCGAGCAGATAACGTGCAAGATCTCTCGAAGCCGCCTCGTTATCCGTTCCGACAAACGAAATCGGCACGCCCTTCAGCTGTCTGTCAATTGTCACGACCGGGAAATGCTGTACCACCATCTCCAGAATGCTCTCGCTGTAATTTTCATCATGGACGCACATAATGATAATTCCGCTCACCCCCAGCTCGCGCAATCGTTCAATCCCGGCTGCTTCTCCGTCTTTTCTTCCATAAGAGCAAATCAGCATCATCCCAAAACCCTGATTCCGGCATTCCATTTCGATACTTCCAAGCATCTGGCATCCAAAATCCGCCCCGAATCCGTCCAGCACAACACCGATTACAGGCGTATGATCCGAAAGAGGTTTTTTTTCTGCAATGTTCCCTGCAGGTACTTCCAGTGCCTTTGGCGTTTCCTGGTGTTCGATCACGAACGTCCCCTTTCCGGGAATCCTCGTGACCAGTCCTTCCTCTGCAAGAAGCTCCACCGCTTTTTTGCTGGTGATCCGGCTCACATGGTACTGTTCCGACAGCTCTTTTTCAGACGGAAGCCTGTCCCCGACCTGATATCCTCTTTCTTCAATTTTGGCTCTTATTTCCTCATAAATCTGTTCATAAAGTGGAATCTGTTTCACGGTTACCTCCGTCCCCCCGTCGGCACAGTCCAATTGTGTCTGTATTATCATGAACAAAAGAATACCTGCTATGCAAACATTTTATCGTCATAAACACCAGAATGTCTGATACAGGAATATTCTATTGTCCTGAACCCGAAAGCAGACAGGCTCCATCACAGAGCCTGTCTGTTCTGAACCGACAGTGAATCTTATCTGAATAACTATTTACTGTGCAGCAATCAGGTCGTTTACTTTCTGAGCAAGCTCTGTCAGAGTATCAACGGTACCGCTCTTGCCATCCATGAAGTTGTTGAAATCAGGATCCCAAAGCTTACCAGCGTCGCCGGACCAGTCAGCTGCATAACGGATTGCGTTCTTGGTCTCGATTGCCATCATGGTTTTAACTGCTTCTGCTGCGTCTTCATGACCGTTATCTTTTACGGTGTTATAGAATACGTCTGCGGATGCTGCATGTGCACAAGCTGCAACGGGTGTCTTGGTCAGTACGGTTTCGTACATTTCGCTGCTCATGAATTTCATCAGTTCCCATGTCTCATCGGGATACTTCAGATCTTTCGGGGATACCCAACCAACGGTATCATAGCTCTCTGCTGCCTTTACGGAGCCTTTCGGAATCGGAGCATAACCCCAGTTTAAGTCAGGGCAGTTACGGATCAGGCTGTCAACTTCCCACTGTCCATAGAACAGCATACCCATTTCGCCTGCTTCGAATGCGGACAGCTGGTTTGCGGTTTCATAGGTTCTGCCAGGGATTGTGCCGTCTGCGATCAGGCCTGCAACCTTTTCCGCTGCCTCTTTTAACTTATCGTCTACGGTAACGGTTGTGGTATGGGTCAGGCTGTCAACGAACGGAGAACCGCCTTCGGATACGCTGATATTGGTCAGGCCGAAGATATCGGTATTCAAACCATACAGACCGAATTTGTTAGCGGAAGGATCTTTTAATTTTTCCGCATAATCGAACAGGTCATCCCATGTCCAGTCTACAGAAGGCTCGTCCAGACCAGCGTCAGCCAGAATGTCTTTGTTATAGAATACGCCGTATACGTTTACAAGTCCGGGAAGTCCATAGGTCTTGCCATCGTACTGCCAGCCGTCAACAGTTCCTTCATAGAAACCATCCATGAATTCTGTATCTTCTGCAACCTTATCGGTCCAGTCTGTCAGCAGGTTCTTTTTGTAGAAAGAGCAGCCCTGATCATAACCTAACTGGAATACATCAGGAGCTTCGCCTGCAGTGATCATCGCGTTCATCTGCTGGCTGTAATCGGAATAGGAACCTTCTACGATTTCAACCTTGATGTTGGGATGCTCTACAGAGAATACGTTGTCAAACGCATCCTGCATCGCTGCATTCATTTCATCGCTTTCCCAGTCTACCACTCTCAGCGTTATAACTTCCCCCGAATCCGCTGATGTGTCTGCCGTTGAATCAGCCCTGGTGTCTGTAGCTGCAGAATCAGCCGCAGGTGTTGCTGCTGTATCTGATGCAGAGCTTCCGCATCCCGCCAGCATTGTCACTGTCATTGCAGCAACCATCACAATTGCCATCGCTTTCTTTCTCTTCATTTGATATACCCTCCTTTTATCTTTGTCGGTATTTTATTTACAAAAACGCACTTTTCAAATAGCCTTTTTGTAAAAAACCTTCTATGAAATGATGTTGGGATCAAAAAGTATTTTGACCCCTTTGATACCAGATTGCTACGTGCTTTGCACTTCCGCAATCTTCAAAAACATTCAGGCTTTTACGCCGGAACTGTTTAAAGAGCCAAGGCCTTCCATGAAGTACTTCTGACAGAAGAAGAACAAAATCAGGATCGGGAGCATGTAGACAACGTCTGCTGCCATAAACAGGTTCCACTGTGTTCCATAAGTACTGCTTGTCATTCTGCCGACTGCCAGGGACAGTGTCCACTTTTCCGGTTTGGAAATGACATACAGCAATGGAGTTAAGTAGTCGTTCCAGGCACCCTGGAACGACTGGATTGCAATAACTGCGATCAGCGGTTTACACATCGGTCCAATTACCTTTAACAGAACCTGTAGTCTGCTCGCGCCGTCCATTCTCGCCGCTTCATCATAAGACTTCGGCAGACCGGACATAAACTGTTTTGCCAGGAAAGTCTGGAACGGTGCACCTAGGAAAGCCGGGATAATCATTGGCCACCAGGTTCCGTAAAATCCGCATGCCGCCCATAAACGGAATACCGGGATTACCGTAACCATGCCGGGAATCATCATGCTGCCTACAATCAGGTAAAACCACACCTTCTTGCCCGGAAATCTCAGTCTTGCCAGCGCGTAACCGACGCTCATACAGCTACACACCTGACCGAAACATACGATCACGGAAATAAATACAGTGTTGCCAAAACGTTTCCAAAATTCAATCTGCTGTAAGCCGATTGTGAAGTTTTCCCAGTGGAATACTTTTGGAATCCACTGAGGCGGCATCGCAAATACTGCCGCATTATCTTTTAAGGCCGTTGTCAGCATCCACAAAAGAGGCATAATCATCGGGACACAAAAGATCAAAATAATCAGATATCGAATCACTGTCGTGACAATGGCTTTCTTTTTCTTTCCCACTTTCGATTTTCCTCCTTATTCATTCTCGTAATAAACGTACTGCTCAGATTTTCTGAAAATAATAACAGTAAATACCATAATAATCAGGAACAGAATCCACGCTTCTGCACTCGCACGTCCAAATTTGTTATTGGAAAATGCATTGGTATAAATATCGTAATTGATAAAGTGAGATGCATAGTTCGGGCCGCCGGCTGTCATAATCTGTGCTTCTGCAAAGGACTGCATGCATCCGATCAGACCGGTAATCAGCTGTAAGAACACGATCGGTGTAATCATCGGGAACGTGATACTCTTAAACTTCTGCCATCCGCTTGCACCATCCAAGTCTGCTGCTTCGTAAACATCTACCGGTACAGACTGCAGACCGCTTAAGAAGATAATCATCATACCTCCAACGCCCCACCATTTAATCAGACTCAGGGAAAGCAGCACAACCTTTTCATCTGTCAGCCAGCCAACTGCAGGAAGTCCGATCTGGCGAAGCATTCCGTTTAACAGACCAGTGTCGCTCTTAAACATAAACTGCCACAGAATGATTGCTGCAACGCTCGGTACGATAGTCGGCAGGTAATAAAGAACACGGAAGAACTTGATTCCTTTTAACTGCTTATTTAACAATACCGCCAGTGCAAGGCCGAGGATCAGGGAAACCGGAACGTTAATCAGCGCATAAATAAATGTCACAGCTACGGACTTCGGAAATACCGGGTCCAGCGTCAGGATGTATTTGAAGTTCTTCAAACCTGCAAATACCGGATCATTGTATCCGTCCCAGTCACAAAATGCACAGTAGAGGGAATACAACATCGGATATGCACACAAAAGCGGAAATCCGATCAGGGTCGGGATCATGAATAAATATCCCTGTACTCCTTCCCTTTTCCAAAAGCTTTTACCCTTTTGTTTTTCTTTTGTTTTCTCCTTCATTCTTCTTCCTTCCTCTCTTGTTATATTGTATATACCATTTATATCATTTTGCAGTTAATCCACATTTCCATCCGCCTTTTTCAAAGACGAACACAGTTATTGTGCATTATGTTCTGTTCCTTCTATTTTTTCTCTATTTGTTTGTGCTTTATGGGTATAATATATTATATTCATTTTGCACTGTCAAGCAATGTTATACATAATCATATATTTTATATCATATATATCATTTTGCGATGTGATTGTACACAATTTCAATCGTTTTCGAAACTTGTATTTTTAGTATTTTTGTACTGTTTCCCTCTCTACCTCATCTTTTGGATCGGCATTTTCCGCCTATTTTCAATGTGCAAAAATTCCCGTCATGATGTACAAATACAAACAGCGGCCATGAAAAACCCGTTTCATTCCGACAGAATATCCGCACCTGCACATACCCTGTCGTTGGTTTTCCATAGCCGCTGTCTCATTTATATATCTCTTTAACGAGCTCCACTTATTTCCAGACAAAAAGAAAAAGCCTTGAAAACTCAAGGCTTTTAAAATTTCCTGCGGAAGATGGGACTTGAACCCACACGATATTGCTATCACAAGATCCTTAGTCTTGCTCGTCTGCCAATTCCGACACTTCCGCATAGCGGTTAACCGCTGCAAGAAGTATAATAACATTATACCGTCGGAAAGTCAACAACAAATTTTACTTTTTTTCAAGATCTGCCCGAATGGTTTCCCAGATGCAGGATGCCGCCAGATCTGAGCCAGCCGGTGAGGCATGTGCGCCGTCCTCCGCATACATTTCAATTTCCGGATGATTCTTTTTGTACTGCCACCATTCTTCCCCAACCGGTGCCAGCAGTGCACCGATTTCTTCTGCAATTTCCTGATGCGCTTTTGTCATGCGGGGCTGCACCGCTTCCTCTTCCTTCATCGCCCAGGTCATGTAAATGACAGGCGTACTGTTTGCTTCCCGAATCCAGGCGTTCAATTTCCGCGCCGCATCGAAAAACTTCTCCTCCGGTCCAAACGGATGCGCATGCTCCTGCAAAATAACATAATCATAATTACCGAACAGAATATCAAACCGTACATCCGGCTCTTCCACATGCTGTGCCAGGAACCAGCCGCCATGGGCAATCATCGTAACTTCGCAGTCATAGCCTGCCGCCCTCGCTTTTTTTGCCGCCATCAAAGGCATATCATTGTAATAAGTATGGCTGTTTCCAATAAATAACAATCTCAGCTTTTTTCCCATCGTTTTCCTTCCGGCAGATTCTGCCGCCTCCTTCTTTTCGATTGTAGCACAGTCCAGATCGAAACACAAGGTTCGAAGCCTCCACAGCGGAAAGCATCCACGATGCGTCATTCGCAATACAATAGAATATTCGTGGAACGCACATTCTATTGTATTGCGAATGACGCATGGGAACAGTAACACTTTTATTCCTTAAAGCTATTTTTTTACAAAAAAGACTTGCATTTTGTTTTATACTGTGCTAATATTTCATCTTGTCAGCGGCAAGCAGACAATGCAGGAATGGCGGAATTGGCAGACGCGTACGGTTCAGGTCCGTATGATAGCAATATCATGAGAGTTCAAGTCTCTTTTCCTGCACGGTAAAGCACATCACATTGTGGTGTGCTTTTTTTCTTTCATAGGAAAATTCGTCCTATGAAAGAAAAACGCTCTGCGAGGATGCGCACTCGACGCAGGGGTAGATGGTTGCTAAAGCAACCGCGCCTCGGCGCGAGAATGTGCCAAGGCACATTCTTTTTTACAGTAAATAGGAATATCAAAAAATTTCTCATTTTTCTCAAAAAAAGCTTGCACTCTTCTTTTTTCTATGATAGTATATTTTTTGTTGACAGCGCATGGTTTTCAAAAGCCACAGTCAATAAATGCAGGAATGGCGGAATTGGCAGACGCGTACGGTTCAGGTCCGTATGATAGCAATATCATGAGAGTTCAAGTCTCTTTTCCTGCACGGTAAAGCACATCACATTGTGGTGTGCTTTTTTTCTTTCATAGGAAAATTCGTCCTATGAAAGAAAAACGCTCTGCGAGGATGCGCACTCGACGCAGGGGTAGATGGTTGCTAAAGCAACCGCGCCTCGGCGCGAGAATGTGCCAAGGCACATTCTTTTTTACAGTAAATAGGAATATCAAAAAATTTCTCATTTTTCTCAAAAAAAGCTTGCACTCTTCTTTTTTCTATGATAGTATATTTTTTGTTGACAGCGCATGGTTTTCAAAAGCCACAGTCAATAAATGCAGGAATGGCGGAATTGGCAGACGCGTACGGTTCAGGTCCGTATGATAGCAATATCATGAGAGTTCAAGTCTCTTTTCCTGCACGGTAAGACACATCACAATGTGATGTGTCTTTTTTTGTTTCATAGGATGCAATTTCCTATGAAATAAAACAATAGAATGCACGCTCTGCGAGCATTCTATTGTCATGAATAAATAGGAGACGTCCCTCACGTCTCCTCATCCGCTTCCCGTTCTATGTTTTCCCGCCGTTTTTCCTTATTCAGTCCACCGCTCGTAGGAGACACGCTGCTCTTTAAAAAGCTTGCGCGCATCACGGCATTCTCTCCGAACTTCGCACGGATCTGGTCGATCGCCTGATTCGCTTTTTCCAGCTTTTCGTAATCCACCGAATCAAACAGGCTGTACTGACGATATTCGAACTCCGTCAGCCGCGTCGCCGTCACGTTTAAAAGACGCAGTGGCTTTTTCCCGTCCCACATCCGCATCAGAAGCGTCCATGCCGCCCGGTAGATTTCCTCCGTTACATCCGTCGAAGATTCCAGCTGCATCTGCCTGCTGCTGTTCTCAAATCCTGCCGTGCGCATTCCGACCGACACGCCGCCCGCCTTTTTGTGCTCTGCACGCAGCCGGATTCCGACTGTTTCACATAAAGAGAGCAAAATCTGACGCGCATAGGCAGAGTCTGTCACGTCCTCCGGCGTCGTGACGCTGTTTCCGCATCCTTTATTTTCCGCATCCATATCGAACATTCCGGCGCTTTCATGCCCTCTGGCATACTCCTGCAGTGCAAGCCCATGCTTTTTCATATGCGCAAAAAGCATCCCGGAATCCGCCTGCGCCAGATCCCCAATCGTATAAATTCCCAGACCTTTCAACCGTTTACAGGTCGATTTTCCGGCAAACAAAAGATGCTCCACTGGAAGGTTCCACAATTTTCCCGGAACTTCCTCAGGAAACAGGGTATGCACCAGATCCGGCTTTTTGAAATCCCCAGCCATTTTAGCGAGCAGACGGTTCGTCGAAATCCCGATATTGACCGTAAATCCAAGGGTTTCTTTGATTTCACAGCGCAGCTTATTGGCAAATGCCTCCGGTTCACCGTACATTCTGCCAAAATTCTCAAATTCTGCCCACGCTTCATCGATGCTGTACGGAATTACCACATCCGTATAGCGCCGCAATAACGCCCGCAGACGGTTCGACTGTTCTACATAAACTGCGAAATCCGGCTTCACGACAATCAGCCCCGGACATTTCCGACGTGCGGCTGCCAGAGGCTCTCCTGTTGTAATTCCATACTTTTTGGCAGGCGTACTTTTTGCAAGCACAACGCCGTGCCTGGATTCTTCATCGCCACCGACTGCCGATGGCACTGTCCTTAAATCGAGACTGCCCGGCTGACCGCGCAGCCTCTCCAGCGCACTCCAACTCAAAAAAGCGCTGTTGACGTCGATGTGGAAGATCAGCTTTTCCGATCTCATTTTTCTTTTTCTCCCCGCAAGGTATTTCCGTAAATCTCCAACAGGATTTTAATAATTCTACGGATTCGTTTCCGGGTTTCCGGATCAAGACTTTTCAGACTTTTTAAACAGCTTTTGAGATTTTCCTTCCAGTGCTCTGAAAATTCTGTCAGCGTCGTCACGCCGGTCTGGTCTATTACCTGAAACAGCGTTTCGACAAACAGCTGACGTTCTTCCTCTGGAAGCGTAAAAATCCACTGGTTCAGTGCTTCGTTCATCCGCTTCTGTTTTGCCTCGATATCCACTGCCTTGACAAACTTTCCGTCCTCAATCTGCCAGGTAAACGCATCATGCTGCAAAATGCCGATCCCGGAGCTTTTTACAACCTCATACTGTTCATAATTTTGTAAAAGCATCCCCACCAAAGAGGAATACGGCAAAATCCGGTGCACACGGCTTCTGATCTGCTCATAGGAATCTCCCTCAAACACTTCCGGCAAAAATCCCGGACCGTCCAGACTATAAATGTCCGTAATCCTGCGCTGCACGCCGGTTTCCGCCCAGGTCGCCGCATAGGCAGCCAGGTTTCCACCTTTGGAGTGCCCGCATACCATAAACGCTCCCGGAAGCTTGCAGCCGACCTGATTTAGGTACACACTACTCATCTCCTGGGATGCCAGCGGTTTTCGAAATGCCAGCCGAAAATCCTCTTTCCAGCCGACAACCGAATCATCCGTTCCACGAAACGCCACCACCGGCTCACAACCTTCCGGGAAAAAAGTGACCGCTCCGAACTGCGCCTCCTGCTCTTCCTCCATCCGCTCCCGATAATAATTGCAACGCATCGTGCGAAACCGCCTTCCGGCAAGCAGTGCATTCCAGAGCTTTCGGTTGTTTTCCCCGTACCACTTATCCGCAAACACTGCAGAAAGATCAGCCGTCCGGTCGATTTCTTCCAGCGTCACACTCTTTTTGTGCTGCGCAATCGTCGGCACAGCACTCCCGAAATCAAAATAGGACAACTGTGCCAAAATCAGGACATCCACATCGCAAAACGCCCGTTCCGCAAAGGCCTGATCGCCATACTGAACCAAATAATCTATGACATTTCCCATACGCTTCCTCTCAGTTTTTTTCTATTTATGCTGCGCCGCGGCTGCTGCCGCCCTTGCACGCTTCTTCAAATTCCCTTAATTTCTGCTTTGCAGCGGCGGACAGATTCTTCGGTACATCGATCTGAACCGTCACATACTGATCTCCGTGTACGGATGCGTCTTTCATCGAAACGATGCCCTTGCCTTTTAAACGAATCCTGCTGCCGGACTGCGTACCGGGTTTAATCCTGCACACAACCTTGCCGGTCAGCGTCGCAACCTCTGCTTCGCCGCCAAGCACCGCCGTCGTAAACGGGATTTTGACCGTTGTATACAGGTCAGCGCCCTTCCGTTCAAATCCAGGTTTTTCCTGTACAGTTACCTTCAAAAGCAGGTCCCCGTCACCTGCCGAGTTGCTTCCGGGCATACCTTTTCCGCGCAAACGGATCGTCTTGCCGGATTCAATACCCGCCGGGATTTTAACCTGAACGGTAGATATCTTGCCATCCTGTCCCTGCAAACTGATCTTCTTTTCGCAGCCAAATGCCGCTTCGTCAAAGCTGACGCTGATCTCAGCCCGCAGATCCCCGCCTCTTTTAGAGGAGTTAAAGTCGCCGTAGCTGCCGCCGCCAAAATCGAAGCCGTCAAAACTGTCAGTATAACCATTACCGGTCGAGCTGCCAAACCCGCCGGTATAGCCGCTGCCTGCTGTGCCGCTAAAGCCCTGGCTGTAACCATCAGCTCCGCCGAATCCACTTCCAAAATGCGTCCGATAGCTCTTGCCAGACTGCTTCTGTCCGGATTTACCGTGGAACATGCCGCCGAACAAATCTCCAAACAGGTCATCCATATTTCCGCCCTCAAAGTGGAACGAATGGAATCCACCATTTTGTCCATAGCTGCCCTGTGGGCCCGCACCGGCGCCACCTGCCCAACTTCCGTCAAACGCTGCGTGACCGTACTTATCATACTGCGCTTTCTGTTTCGGATCGCTCAGCACGCCATACGCCTCTGTAATCTCCTGAAAGCGCTGCTGCGCCGTCGGATCATCCTTATTTGCATCCGGATGATATTTTTTTGCAAGTTTTCTATATGCTTTTTTTATCGCATCGGCATCGGCGCTTTTGGAAACGCCGAGCACTTCGTAATAATCTCTCTTTGCTGCCATTGTTGCCTCCATTCTGCAAGAGCGCAAACATCCCCGGATCACTTCCGGGGATGCCTCTTACCGGTTGTCGATCCGGTCATCATCTTTGTTCTACATGTAATATAACACTGATTCATAATGGTGTCAATGGAAGCCAGGCAGTTCACAAAAAATTCACGCTTCTTTCAACGCGTTTAGCAGCTCTTCATAGGTTTCCAGTGCCGGAATCTGCGGATAATCTGCTTTGATCTGCTCTGTCGTGCGGAATAAAAATCCACTCTTTCCCGCTAAAATCATGCCGAGATCGTTATAGCTGTCTCCACTTGCGACCGTTTCAAAGCCGATCGACTGCAATGCCCGCACAGTTGTCAGTTTAGAATTTTCCACCCGCATCTTATAATCCGTGATCTCGCCGTCCTCTGCTACCACGAGGGAATTGCAAAAAATTGTCGGCCAGCCGAGCTTTTTCATCAGAGGCTGTGCGAATTCCGTAAAGGTATCGCTGATAATAATCACCTGCGCAAAGCTGCGCAGTTCATCCAGAAACTCCTTTGCCCCCGGAAGAGGGTCGATAGAGGCAATCGTCTCCTGTATTTCTTTCAGTCCGAGCCCGTGCTCTTTTAAAACAGAAAGGCGCCAACGCATCAGCTTATCATAATCAGGTTCGTCCCTCGTCGTTTTTTTCAGCTCCGGAATTTTGCTCGCCTCCGCAAAAGCGACCCAGATTTCCGGTACCAGAACTCCTTCCAGATCCAAGCAAATCAGTTTCATCTTTTTCCTCCATTCTGCCCATTTGCAGCATTTTTATTCTCTCTGCGATTATATCGTGAGCATAGCTCACTCAATAATTTCGCCGTTCGCGATGAGCAGGCTTCGCCTGTTCCCGCTCTCTTGCGCTCATTATAACACACGGCTTCTTAATTTTACGCGGTAAATTCTCCGCAGAGAATCATCGATCCGCTCCTCACTCACCGTTCCATCCGCAACGGCATCCAAAACGCCCTGATATGCCTCTTCAAAATTCTCCGGCATCAAAACCATGTCCGCACCGGCTTTCAATGCCATAATCGCGGCAACGTCCGATTTATAATATTCGGTAATCGCTCCCATATTCATTGCATCGGTAATAATAATCCCCTGATAACCCAATTCGTTGCGCAGCACTCCCGTAATGATCTTTTCGGAAATGCTCGCAGGAAGCGAATCTCCATCTGTCAGGTTCGGTGCTGTGATATGCCCTACCATAATCATATCTGTGCCCGCTTCTATACCAGACTGAAACGGTAAAAATTCCTCTGCTTCCATCTCCTCTTTCGTCCGATCCGTCTGCGCCGCGCCGGTATGAGAATCCCCTGCTGTATCCCCGTGTCCCGGAAAATGCTTCAGGCAGGCGCTCACGCCGGTCTCCTGCAGCCCTGTCACCGCACGGGAAACCATCTGTGCCGCTACACCTGCATCCGATGAAAAGGCACGGTTTCCGATCACCGTATTGTCTACATTCGTCAGCACATCTGCAACCGGTGCAAAATCCACATTAAAGCCATAAGAAGAAAGATAACCTCCGATATTTTGATATGCATCGCATGCCGCCTGCGTATCTCCTGCCGCACCGATTTCCCCCATCGGTACGGTCTTATCCAGCTTTAAGGTGTCCGCAACGCGCGCAACCTTTCCGCCCTCTTCATCTACACCGAAAAACAGCGGAAACAGGCTGTAGGATGCTGTATTGGAAAGCATTTCTTTTAACTGGTCTTCCGACTGGATATTCTTCGCAAAATAAATCAGGCCGCCTACCGAATATTTTTCCAGGCTTTCTCTGGTCGCATCGCCCGCTGCCACAACCTGTGAAACTCCCGTCAGCTGCTCCGGCGTCACAAAAAAAAGTCCCGCTACCTTCTGCTCCAACGTCATCCCTGCGAGTGTATCCTCTACCATATCGTTTAAAGCGTCCTCTTTTGTGTAAGTGCTCTCCGTTTCTTCCGTAGATTCCGTCTCAAACAGGGCCGCGACTGCCGCCTGCGCCTGCGCGGATTCTTCTACCCGGGACGCTTCCAAAAGCTCCTGTCTGGATTCCTCCCGCGCTGCCTGATGCTGTTTTACCGCACTGCCAGCTGCGTGAATACCAAAAAAGCAGCCCATCCCAACTGCAATCAAAACCACCGCCATGACACAATAAGAAATCAGCTGATTTCTGCGTCTGCGCCTTCTTCTGTTTTCTCTGTTCGTCTTTTTTTCTGACATCTCTGATACTGTTCCTTCCAAGCTCGTTTGTCTGCAGGATTCCCTTTTAGACTAACACAAACGGAAGCGGGTATCAATCATCTTTTTGATCAATACCCGCTTCTAAAATTCGCTATCCAATGGTCTAAACCTCCGTTTCTCTGTATCGTTCCAACTCTTCGGATTTTGTACCTGCGTACAGCTTCTTCTGTTGACATCCCTCAACGACTTTTCCGTTCCATCGTGTTTCCCTGTCGTCAAACAACATCTTTTCCGCATTCAAAATCGGATTGTGTACTTGATGCAAACCATTTGCTTCGCGTTTCTTTAAAGTAATGGAATCGACGATTCCCTTTAAAGACTCCTTATGCAGTTTTTCCTGTGCTCTTTCATCCATTCTGATGTTTTCGATATCCGATCCGACAGGCTTTCTATTTCCGAATTAGAATGGAAAGCATTTGACTACTGAAAAGCTTCTGCCAGTTTCTTACATCTTCTGTCTGAAAAGAGTGAATGTTATACGGTTTCCGGTGGATTGTCCTCCTTTCTTTTTATTTTTGTTCTTTGTTTTCCTTGTTTGTAACTTCATTATATCCATCGGAAACCGTTCTGTCAATTATTTATCTGACGTTTTTTTAATTTTGTTATTTCTTTCTTTTTATTTCTGTAAAATATCTATTTTATCTGTCTTTTTCAATTATTTTATCAGAATTGTCTGATTATTCATTTCGGATTGCAGCCAGCGGGCTCAGCTTCATCGCTCGCTTTGACGGAAAATATCCTGCCGCCATGCCGATTACTACTGCAAAGATCACGGACGCCCCGGCAAGCCAAAGCGGAATATAGGACAGGCTCGACATATTTCCACTCGCCGCCACGACCTTATTGATGATCATGGAAATCAGATAGCTGATCCCCAGGCCGACGATGCCACCCACCAGACCGATATCTGCAGCCTCCATCAGAAACATTGCCTGAATATTTCGCATATCGCAGCCCAACACCTTCATCACACCGATTTCCTTTGTCCGTTCATAGATGGACATCATCATCGTATTGGTAATGCCGATCGCTGCAACCAGAAGAGAAATCGCACCGATTCCACCCAGCATTGCCTGAATATTGGCATACTGCTTCTGTGTGGATTCAATCCATTCAATATTACTGCTCGCTTCATAGCCAAGTGCCTTAATCTGCTCCTGCACAGCGATCATATTGTCGATATCGTCCACATTGACCTTTAATACAGAGTAAAATAGATCCTTATACGGTTTTCCGTTGGACGTCGTGGGCTGTCCCGGAATCGCCTTGTTCCGAAAAGCCCGTTTCAGTGTCGCCTTGAGCGCATCCAGATTACAATAAACATTGTAGCCGTTTGCACTGTATCTGCCGTCTTCGCTTTGCTTTTCCACCCCCGCCGTCGGAATCAGGTATTTCTTAGGTGGAACCGTCGTCGAATCTCCGTTCCTGCCTGAGCTTCCGCTATTCTGGCTCCCATAATAGGCATTCTGATCAAAGATGAAAAAGACGCTGTCTTTCATAAAATCCACCGCAAATACTCCCTTATCATAATAGGGATATTCATAGGTTCTCGGATTATAAAACTCTGCAGCAACCCGGTTCCCATAAAAAAACTGCAGTTCCTTGTCATCCAACGGCAGCTTACCGTCTCCGATTTCTATATTTAACGCCTGCAGGCCTTCCGGCGTCATTCCCTGAATGTTCATATAGTCATTCACATACTGCCCATACTTTGCCACAATATTAAGCTGCAGCACCGGGTATACATTTTCGACATGGTCCAGACTTTCAAGCAGACTTACCGCTGCATCGTCCAGACGCATCACCTTATCCTTTGAGGACGAACTTCCGGAATCCGAAGAAAATGTCACAGACCCGCCTCCGCCGATGGAGTACGTGGTATAGGAGCTGCTATCTCCCCTGCCCTCCCGCACTTCGATCGTCGTAAGACCGCCGTACTGTTCAATATCTTCCATTGTCGCCTTGTTTAAGCCAAGTCCCAGCGAAACCATGACGACAATAGACGCCGTACCGATCACAACGCCAAGAATTGTCAGAAGCGTCCTCACTTTTCTTTTCCACAGATTTGCAGAGCTCATCCGCAGCAAATCAAGTATTCTCATATTCGTCTCCGTTTTGACAGCTAAGAAAACGCGAGCCAAACGTTTCGTCTGGCTCTTTGTTTTTCTTTATTCATGACAATAGAACGCTCGCAGAGCGTGCATTCTATTGTTGATCATCCTTCTGATTTAAGTCGAGCAAGTCCTCCTGCAGAAGCTTTGCCGCCTTTTTCTTTTTTCGAAGCTTCACGACAACGACTACAACAACAATTCCTGCAGCAACTGCTGCGATAATCCCGATAATCATGCCGATGTTTGAGGTCTTCTGCGGCTCTTCCTCCGGAATCATCATATCGGAGCCGTCATCAACCATCGGTTCCGAAACATACAGCTGCATATCAATCTCCTGACGTGTCTGGTTGCCCGCATCGTCTTCATAGGTCAGCACCGCTTTTACCGTTCCGTCGTCTGTCGTCGCAGCAATGCCGTTTACCATCGCATCGACATTTCCGGTGGCACCGGGCGCCAGGTTTCCGATAAACGTATCGCCGCCCTCAACGCTGTCCGCCTCAAACTTTACCTGAACGTTATACAGCGTCGTCTTACCGGTATTATAAATCTGGAACATGACATTGGACTGTTCCCCAACCATAATCGAGGCCGGATTGATTTCGGGAGTGCTCGTGTCGTACTTTGCTTCCTGCTTGACCGGTACGGAAACCTTCGCTTCGTCCGTCAGATCCGCCTTTAAATCCGTATCATATTTCATCTTGACCGTTACAACATAAGGCTTCTGGGAAAGATCCGCCTTCGCCTGCATCTCAATTTTCAGATCCTGACTGCTGCCCGCCGGCATCCGATCCACATAGATCGAGCTGGATCCGGACGTCGGAAGGAACGACGCGTAGCTGTTTGTCACCTGTCCGCTGCTCGTTTCAGTTCCACCCTCCACGGCTTCCAGATCGAACAGCACGTTGCTGACTGCAGTATCCTGGGAAGTATTTTTGACATGAATCGTCAGGGTAAAAATGCTGCCCGCATACACTTCCGCCGGATCAGTTTCAAAGCCCGTCACAATAATTCTGGGCTGGGAAATCGTCGCAAGATCAGAAGATCCGATCCGTCCGCTGCCGGGTTTGCCCTGGCAGTATACATATACCGTAATCTCTGCCGGTTTCTCGCAGCGGATTTTGTTTTTGCTGTACCAGACCTTAAAGGTCAGCGGATAATAACCGGTCAGGACGTCCTCTCTGGCGGTAAACGTCCAGGTCAGCTCTCTTCTGTTGAACACCGCTTCGTCATACAGCTTTGTGGCACAGCCCGGAATCTCGTTAAAGTTCTTCGTATATCCTGTGCTGTCTGGCTTAAATGGCCATTTCTGGATGTCGTTGGAAACCTCCGGCTCTACCAGAAGGTCTGTCAGCCATTCTTCACCGAGGTTGATGAGCGGCAGCACGATTTCCACACTCTGTCCATAGGAAACGCTCGGTGTCGTCCAGTTGTCCGCAACCGTCAGAAATTCCGTCGTCGTTGTCACACTTCCGCTTTTACCGATCGCTGTGTCCATCTCCGCTTTCACTTTTCCCACATAGCTCCACATCGCATCAGGCGTCATGTATTCCGAATTTGCGATGTAATATTGCCCACTGTACATGATATCGTCCAGATCATCGATGATGTACTGCTCCGGATTTTCCCGTTTAATCAGACTTTCCTTGTAGTTTTTCAACTCCACGGACGCTCTCCATCTATCATCATCCGTGATGTACTGTACCGAGTTTCCGCTTACCTCATCCGCATAAACCGGCATCGGAGTTTTGACAGCTGCTACCGCCGTCATGAAAATCAGTCCTGCTGTCAGTAATTTTTTGCACCAGCTTTTCATATGCTCGCCTCTTCCTCCCGTTTCTTTTCTTCCTTTTCCCGTTCTTCTTTGCTCTTTCCTGTCATATCGTCAATCCGGACAATTTTGCCGTCAATAATATGGAAAATACGGTCTGCAAAACTCGCCAGATGGTTGTCATGCGTAACCATCACGAGCGTCTGCTGTTTTTCGTGTACCACCTGCTGCATCAGCTCCATCACTTCTCTGGACGTATTGGAGTCAAGGTTTCCGGTCGGTTCGTCCGCAAAAATGATCTCCGGATCAACCACGAGTGCCCTCGCCACGCCGACTCTCTGCTGTTGTCCGCCGGACATCTGAGTCGGCCGGTGATTTTTGTATTTGCCGAGCTTTACCAGATCCAGAAGCGCCGACGCTTTTTTTAACCGCTTTGCCTTATCCACACCCTGAAATGTCAATGGCAGCGCCACGTTTTCCAGCGCTGTCATCGTCGAAAGCAGGTTAAAAGACTGAAAAATAAACCCGATATGCTCCCGTCTGAAACGAACCAGCTGGTTTTCTGTCTTGTTCTCGATATGTTCCCCCGCGATGACAATTTCGCCTTTTGTCGGCTTCTCCAACCCGGCGAGCATATTTAACAGCGTCGATTTGCCCGATCCGGACGTCCCGACGATGGCGCAGAATTCTCCTTTATAAATCGTGAAATCCACGCCGTTTAGGGCGCGCACTTTCGATTCGCCCACGCGGTAGATTTTATACAGATCCTTGACACAAATGACCGGTATTTTGTTATCTGCCATTTTCTGATTCCTTTCGTTTCCGCTGCTATCCGCAGTACCACCTCGAAAACGCTTCGCGTTTCCTCGATCCCGCAGTACCCGCTCGAAAACGCTTTGCGTTTCCTCGATCCCGCAGTACCACCTCGAAAACGCTTTGCGTTTCCTCGCTGCAGGGCATTCGCCCTGTCGGAAAAAAGAGAAGAGGCAACTCGTCTGCAAGCAGCCGGTTGCCTCTTCTCTTTTTTCCGGTACTGCTCATTGGTAATAGCATATCATATTTTATGTCGGAAATCTTTAAGATTATTTTAAGCTTTTTTCATAACCGGAACGAAGGTAAGATGTTTGTCCATCCGGTCACCCATGATGCCCATGGTCTTGTCCTAAAAAAAAGAATCCGGCGAAGCAGGATTCTCCGCCTGCGGCAGGTCGCGCAAGCGACATTCTTCCATTCCGCCGCAGTGCGATCCGCGCGGAGCGTTTTTTATCGTATGGAAACGAAGTTTCCTATACGATAAAAAGCCCTGTGCGGAAGCGCCCCCAAAGCACAGGACCTCGTATTCCTATTTTATTGGCAAGCCTTACAGCTGCACCAGCACGAACATATTGTAGATCGCGCGAATGGCGTTTTCGAAATCCCCGTCGCTCACGCCGATGATGATGTTTAACTCGCTGGAGCCCTGGTCGATCATCTTAACGTTGATATTAGCGTGCGCAAGTGCGGAGAAGATACGTCCCGCAGTGCCTCTGGTCGATCTCATGCCACGGCCTACGACTGCGATCAGCGCAAGGTCGCCCTCGATGTCGATCATATCAGGCTTTGCAAGGCGATGGATCGCTGCGACTACGTTCTGTTCCTTATCCATAAATTCATCCTGATGTACAAATACGGTCATCGTATCGATGCCTGACGGTACATGCTCAAACGAAATTCCATTATCTTCAAAAGCCTGTAAAATTCTTCTGCCGAACCCAATTTCGGAATTCATCATATCTTTTTCGATATTAACTGAGCAAAAGCCTCTCTTTCCGGCAATACCTGTAATGACAAATTTCGACTTCTGACAGGTGCTCTCCACAATCCAGGTACCACTGTTGTCCGGTTCGTTGGTGTTGCGGATATTGATCGGGATACCTTCGCTTCTGACCGGGAAAATTGCCTCTTCATGCAGCACGGACGCGCCCATATAGGAAAGCTCGCGCAGTTCTCTGTAAGTGATCGTCTCGATCTTTTCCGGGTTCGGGATGATATTCGGGTCTGCAATCAAAAAGCCGGATACGTCCGTCCAGTTTTCGTAAACATCCGCATGAACCGCCTTTGCAACGATCGAACCGGTGATATCGGAGCCGCCTCTGGAGAACGTGCGAATGCTTCCGTCCGGATTTGCGCCATAAAAGCCCGGCACAACCGCGTTTTCCATGTTCTGAAGGCGTTCGCCAAGTACCTCGTTGGTCTTTACTGCATCGAATTCGCCATTTTCCTTAAAAAATACGACCTGTGCCGCATCGACAAATTCATATCCCAAATAAGCCGCCATTACGATACCGTTTAAATACTCTCCGCGGGATGCCGCATAATCCTTTCCGGCATGAGCGCGGAAGTTTTTTTCGATAACAGCAAACTCGTCTGCCAGAGACAACGTCAGGGACAGACCGTCAATGATCTCCTGATAGCGTTCCTCGATCTGGTGCAGGTTTTCAGAAAAATCTTCGTCCTGCTCCGCCAGCGCGTAACAGCCATACAGCATATCCGTTACCTTTGTGTCCTTACGGAACCGTTTGCCCGGTGCGCTCGGTACAACGTATCTTCTGGATGCTTCTGCATGGACGATTTCCGCGACCTTTTTAAACTGCTGTGCGCTCGCAAGGGAACTGCCCCCGAATTTTACTACTTTTCTCATGGTCTCTGTATTCTCCTGTCTTTTTTCAGTCCTTGATTCTGATCTTTTTCACAAATCCGAAGATCTGCTCCCGGCATTTCTCAAACTCTGCTTCCTGCATGGATTCTGTCACAAAAGCGAATTCCTCCAAAGCGCTGTCCAAAACGACCGGCACTACGGCTCCGAATACCTTTTCGACATCCGCCCGGGCTTTCTTTAACACCCGGACAAAGAAGCGTCCCTCCTGACTGTCAAAGTCAGCGACTTTTGCCTCGCCCTCTTCCCACAGGCATCCGACTGTTTTCTGTAGATGTCTCGCGCATTCCACCACATCGGCGACTACCGCACTCGCAGTCGGCAGCTTTCCGGCGCCGCGTCCGTAAAACATCGTATCGCCCAGCGTATTGCCGCATACCGCCACGGCGTTGAACACATCGTTGACACCGGCAAGGGCATTTTCTTTTTTCAGAAGGTACGGCGCGACGGATATCTGATAGCCATCCTCCGTCTCCCGGCTGACCGCCAGAAGCTTGATTGTCGCATCCAGCTTCTTTGCATAGGCAAAATCTGTCGGATCGATTCCGCTGATGCCCTCCGTATGGATTTTGTGGAAATCAACGGTCTTTCCCGCTACGAGGGAGGTCAGAATCGCAATTTTGCGGCACGCATCGTAGCCTTCCACGTCTGCTTCCGGATTGCGCTCCGCATAGCCCAATGCCTGCGCCTGACCAAGGGCTTCTTCAAACAACATGCCCTCCTGTTCCATCTTTGTTAAAATATAATTCGTCGTTCCATTTAAAATACCGGAAACTTCCACAATCCGCTCCGCCGTCAGGCAGTCGTTAATTGGACGAATGATCGGAATACCGCCGCCTACGCTCGCCTCAAAAAAGTAATTGCAGCGATTCTCCCGCGCCAGCCGAAGAAGCTCTGCGCCGTGATTTGCAACCAGCTCCTTATTCGAAGTGCATACGCTCTTTCCGGCTTCCAATGCACGCTTGGAAAACGTGTATGCCGGTTCGTTTCCGCCCATCGTCTCGCAGACAATCGAAATCTCCGGGTCCTGTAAAATAACTTCTATATCATGTACGACTTTTGTCTCATTCGGATCTCCGGGAAAATTCCTCAGATCCAGAATATATTTCACTTCAATCGGATTACCGGCACGCTTTGCAATCAGCTCCTGATTGCAGGAAAGCACTTCAGCCACGCCGCTTCCCACTGTACCATATCCTAATATCGCTGCTTTTACCATGCTTTGCTGTTCTCCGTTTTCTATTCTTTCGCCAGAATCTTTACGCTGTGCACGCCTGTCCGCTTCTCCATCGCATCCAGCATTTCCGAAATGTCCTTTGTCGTCTGAAGAACCTGTACGCTGATACTCAGCGTCGCAACGCCATTGATCGGAATACTCTGATGAATCGTCAGAATATTTGCACCAAATTGTGCAATGACCTGAAGCACATCCGACAGAAGTCCCGGTTCGTCCTCGATCTGCATCGAAAGCGTTACAGTTTTTCCCTGGGTACTGTCGTGGAACGGAAAAATATCATCCTTATATTTGTAAAAAGAGCTTCTGCTGATACCAACCGCATCTACTGCATCCTGAATGGTGGGCAGCTTTCCTGACTCCAACAGCCGTTTCGCTTCCACAACCTTCAATAATACCTCCGGTACCGCTTTTTTTGTCACCACAAAATATTTGGTAGGCTCTGTCATAATATCGCTCCCTTTATGTTCTTATGTCGCACACACTTGTGCGCCGCCGAGGGATATTCTAACATAGCCTACCAAATTACGCAAGAACTATTTTTATCCGATTCTCGCCCGTTTGCGCTGTCGCTTGCCTGTCTGGAAACGATATGCGCCTACGACGTCGTAATAATAAACCGCCGCATACATCACAGCGCCCATAATAAACGCCATCAAAACGTCGAACATCGAATGCTGTTTGATAAACATCGTGGATAAAATGATCGAAACACAGAGAATCATGGAGCCTCTGCGCACCCACTTTTTGTCGGAGAGCGTTTCATTGTTCATCACCGCAAAATGCGCTCCGAGGGAATTATATACATGAATACTTGGGAACAGGTTGGTCGGCGTATCCGTCTGCCAAAGCTGACTCACCAGAACCGTAAATACATTGTGGCGCGGCATGGTGTGAAGCCGCAGATGCTGAATATTCGGAATAAACGTCGAAATCACCAAAAAAATCAGCATTCCCGTGCACAGAAACACTGCACATCTGTCATAGTTGCGCCGATCCTTGAAAAAAAGATACCCGAGCACAGCTGGTACATAAGCAAACCAGAGCAGGTAAGGCACGACAAAATATTCACAGAACGGTATATAATCATCAATGTTCATATGCACTACCATATACTGCACATTGGTGCGGTGCTCCAGCAAATAAAACCACAGAACGTAGATCACACCGAAGATTGCCAACGGTATGATATGCTTATACTTCTCATAATAGCGTTTCATTGCTCTCCTCTTTCGCTGCCGGGCAGCGATTCCATCCTCACGAAAAACAGCGTTTCTTCTATTTTTATACGTTTTATACAATCGTTATACGATAAACCGAATCTTCTGTTTTTCTACTGTCAGTTCAATTCTGTCGAGCTTTCCCGGGATCTCTCCGTCTGTCTGCACCCAGCAGGGCGTCGACGTACGAATTTCAATCCGGGAGGCACGATACTGATCCACGCCTTTAAATCCTCCGTGCTTTCCCTTCAATGCAAAAGGGATAATGATCGGGAATTTCCATCTCGGCACGTTATTGACCACGCACAGGTCGAGCAGCCCGTCCTGATCATCTGCCTTCGGACAAAAGCAAAAGCCGCCGCCCTCGTAGCGGTGAATCATTCCCGCCGCAAATAAAAGCTTTCCTGCTTTGATGATCTCCCGGCCGTCCAGGCGAATCGATGCCCTGCAATACTGCAGCGTCAGCATCTGCTTCAAGCCGATCCCAAGATACGTCAGCTTGCCGAGCCCGAGTTTGTTTAACGCGTCCTTCATCGGGGAATCGAGTGCCTCCTGACAGACCGCTGCATCATATCCTATGCCGCAGCTGACCAGAAAATACCTTTTTTGCGCTTTTCCATCCGCATTCCATGTGACGCATCCGAGATCCATCCGATGCTCTGTGCCGCCCTCCAGCAGCTTTTCCATCAGAGGCCTGATGTCGTGCCCAATCTTAAGATCCCGCGCCAGATCGTTACTCGAACCGGTCGGGATATAACCGAGCCGAACCTGTTCGAAATGCTGCATCCCCTGTATGGCTTCATTGAGCGTTCCGTCTCCGCCGAGCACAATTAAAAACCGTTCCGCTCCTTCGGAAACATTCGTCAGCCGTTTTGCCAGCTGCCTGACATCGCCGCGCTTTTCCGAAAAATAAACCTCATAAGGAATACTGCGCTCCTGCAAAACTGCTTCCGCCTGTTTCCAGAGCGCATAGCCCTCTCCTGAGTGGGCTGCAGGATTTACAATAAACAATAATGGAAGCCTGCCGTCCCCATATTCACATTCACAGTACATTTAGAACCCTTATCCTTTGTTTTTCCTAACCTTATCTTTACTAAGTCTGTATTTTATCCACAAATATTTCCAAAGTCAATACAGGGCAAAAAGAATTCGTAAAAAATTAAGGAAAAGATAAAAAAACCGCCGGGGCTTTCGAAAAAGCCGCCGGCGGTCTGTATCGGCTGCAAGCTGCAGCGTCGGATTATTTTACTGTGATTGCTGTGATGTGGGGATTTACACCCTCGTACCAGTACAGGAAGCCTTCTGCATCGATGGTATCACCGATCTGCAGATTTTTAACAGCCTTGTAAACATCGCTGTCCTTGTCACACAGATAAGACTCAACCAGGAAGGTGTAGGTTTCGCCGTTGCTGGAAACGTTGAAATACAGGTCGTCGCCCTCAGAACCGGAGCCGTCCCAGTTGTACAGATAGGGAACATCGTTGCCGTCTGCATCCTGACCAGCCGCTTCTACAGTCAGATCCGTAAAGGTAACATGCTGGTTCTGATGATCGATCAGCTCGTCTGTGCCAAGCAGGTCAGTAACATCAACTGCAGGAGCGATATATTCGTCTGCGCCCTCTACGAACTCAAAGGTTGCATCCATCAGCTCAACTTCGCCGGACCACTCGGATTTGTAACCGGTTACGCGGATTTTTACGCCGGGAACGAGCTTTTCATAATCTTCTTCAGAACAAGCCATGTCATACAGGAAGTATGCGCCGTCCTTGTCCTGTGTATAAACAGTAGCCTTGTCTTCCCACCAGGACTGTTTTGCCTGAACGTAGCTCTCGATGGTCACTTCGCTGTCCAGATCTGCTGCAACATAATCTGCATAGGATAAAACTTCGCCTGCTGCTTCTTCTGCTGCAGTGCTTTCTTCTGTGCTCTCAGTTGCGGTCTCTTCTGCTGCAGTGCTTTCAACAGTCTCTACTGCAGTGCTCTCAGCTGCTGTCTCTGTGGTTTCTGCTGCCTGTCCGCAGCCAACCATTGCTGCAGTCATGGAAACGGTCAGAACCATTGCCAGTAATTTTTTCATCTTTCTTCTCCTTTGTCTCCAGGACGTTTCCCGTCCCATGGAAAACCATTTTTGCTTAAACACTCGTAACTGTTCAGTATCCTCACAGTTACGCGCAAAATCCATTCCAAATCGGCTATGCCGATAGGATTTTTGCCTTCTAGTCCAAGCTTTCTTACGGTCAGCGCAGTAAATGCGCAGACCTGCTGAACAGTTACAAACACCCTTATTATAGCCGAAATGTTCGGAAAATCAATCCCCTCTTTTGCTTTTTTGCAATTGCTGCCAGACCACATACAAAAGAATCAATACCCAGGCAGCGCCAATCACACTGAGCAATACGACAGAGGTCGTCGGAAGCGGTCCCAGATCCTGTTTGCCCGCCGCGCTCTGCAGCGTATCATTTAAGTGATACAGCGCAGTCACGTCATCGAAGAGCTTATCCATGTATGCCTCGTCCACGGTTTCTTTTCGACGTACAGATTTTGCCGTTTTTTCAATCAGCTGTCCTGCCGCATCCCGCAGGGAAGCCGAGCCGGAAAAGACGGGCGTTGTAAACGTATCCTGCGTATGATTTAACAAAAGCTTCGCCGCTTCGATTTTTACTTTGTAATGGGTGTCCGCATCCTCGCCCTCCCGCGCAAGATAATCCTGATATTCGGCGGACTCCTGCGCCTTGGACGTGACCGGCACATAGCCTTCTGTCTCAGAATAGGAAATCTGCACATCACTGGTCAGAAGGTACTGGGTAAACAGCCAGGACGCCAACACCTCCTGCGGATCTTCCTTATAAAAAACACAAACCGAGGGTCCCTGCGAAATCATCTGCATATTTTCCGGATCATACTGTGGAACGGGACGCACCGCCACCTCAAAGGACTGCTTTGCCTCGTCGCTGATATCCGACAGCGGCGCATCGGGGCCCATCCAGGTCGCACCTGCGGTGGAATCCACAGCGAATACACACTGACCGGCATTTAAAAAATTCGCCGGATAGCTCGAAATCTTAAACGTTGAAAATGCACCGGAACGGACATGATCCGCAATCGTAAACAGAATGTCCTTTGTCGTATCGTTGAAAATCTCGACCTCGCCGGACTGCGTGGAATATCCGGCGTTTTTCTGACGCAGCATCTGAATCATCATATTGTCTGTGGATTTGTAGATAAACGGGATCATAACGTCGCCCCCATTTAACACATACTTTCCATCCGCGCCCTTTTTCGCAGCTGCCTCAGAGACTTCCCAGATAAAATCCCAGGTCAGCACGTCAGGAACCGTATAGCCCAGCTGCTCCACATAATCCTGGTTGATATAGCAGGCTTCTGTCGAACGCATGTAGGGAAGCGCGTAATAATGTCCGTTTAAGGAACATTCCTTCAAAAACTGCGGAATTACTTCCTCCTGCGTCGGGGAATCGAATTCCAGATTGCTTCCGCCAAGTCCATAAGCGGGATCTGCCATCAGCTCATCCAGAGGTACGACCACCTGACTGCCGGTTAAATACGTTGCAATATGATCCGGGTAGGTGATGCAGACATTCGGCGTCGTCTGCGTCGCAATATTCGTAATAACGTCGTTGTAAATTTTGCCGTAATCCGTGTACAGCTTCAGATTGACCGTAATATTCGGGTAGAGTGCCTCAAAATTCGCGATCGTTTTTTTGTAAATATCCGTCTGACGGATGTTCGTGTCATTTTTTGCCCAGAACGTGATCTCATACTGCTTTGTCGTGTCGAAGCTCTCCGGCACTTCAAACGCAGCCTTTTCCTTCGAGCCGTGACATCCGGTCAGCCCTGCTGCAGCCCCGGTCAGACAGACGAACGCCATCGCACAGGACAGCATCTTTTTCCAGAATGGTCTCATCCTTTTACCCCTCCCTGCGATACGCCCGCCATAATCTTTTTGCGGAACACCAAAAACAGCACGATCAGCGGAACCGAAATTACGACCACCGCCGCCATCATGGCAGGGATATTTTCTCTGCCGAAGCCGTTTTCCCGGATCTCCTGAATGCCGTTGGAAACCAGATAATATGCCGGATCGTCCGTCACCAGGCGCGGCCAGAGATAGGAGTTCCAGCACTCAATGACCTTTAAGATCCCGACGGTAACAAGGGTTGGGCGGCAGATCGGCAGCATCACCTTCCAGAGATATTTCAAATCAGAGGTTCCGTCCACCTTTGCCGCACGGTACAGCTCGTCTGGAACCTGTTCAAAATTTTCTTTCAATAAATAAATGTAAAACACCGAGGTCACGGACGGCAGTACCAATCCGGCAAAGCTGTTGCGCATGCCCCACTGTGTGATCGTCGCGTAGTTGGTGATCATGACCAGCTCCGCCGGAATCATCATCAGGGACAGAAAAAACGTGAACACCAGATTTTTCCCCGGAAAGGAAAGGCGTGCAAACGCATATGCCGCGAGCGTGATCACGACCATCATCAGCGCCGTCGTCACAACCGTGAAAATCAGCGTATTGAGCAGGTATTTGCCCAGCGGTACAGAAGTAAACGCATCTGCGTAGTTCTGCAGCGTCGGCGAAAGCGTAAACAGCTTCGGGATATGCTCTGCGTTATAGGAACCGTAGCTTTTTACGGAGGTTAAAAGCATCCAGTAAAACGGAAACAGCACCACGAGCGCCCAGAACGTCAGAAAAATATAGGTTCCTGTCTTGCCAGCTCTGGCTTTTTTCCGATCCCGTTCTTCGGTTTGTCCATAATCCAATTCTTTGTCCATAACGGTCTGCCTTTCAGTAATGCACATGTTTTTTGCTTACGAGAAGATTGATACAGGTAATCGTCAAAACGATCACAAACAGAAGGATTGCCGCCGCGGAAGCATAGGACGGGAAGCCGCCGCTGTCCCCGTAAAGCATGTCGTAAACATAGCCGACAATCGTATTCATCCCAGCCGCGTTCAAATCCGTTCCAAACAGCGCAACTGCGTCGCTGTAGGCTTTAAACGCGCCGATAAAGCCAGTGATAATCAGATAAAAAATCATCGGGGAAATCATCGGCACTGTGATCTTCCAGAAAATTCTCGTCTTCGAGGTTCCGTCCACCTTCGCCGCTTTGTAATAGTCGGGATTTACCGAAGCGAGGGCGCTCGTTAAGATCAGAATTTTAAAGGGCATAACGACCCAAATCGTGTAAAAGCACAGGACAAACATCTTCGCCCAGTAGGGACCGCTGATAAAATCGACCGGTCCTGCACCGAACCAGTGCAGCATCAGGTTGATTAAACCGTCCGTATATTCTGTTTTCTGGAACAGCACCATAAATACCATGCCAACCGCCAGCGTATTGGTCACATAGGGCAGGAAAAATACCGTCTGGTACAGGTCGCGCAGCGCTTTAATCGAGCTGAGTGCCAGGGAAATCAGCAGTGCAAAGCCTGTAGAGAGGGGCACGGTGATGACAACCAGAAGGAATGTATTTTTGACCGCCTGTAAAAAATACGGGTCATGCAGGACATAGGAATAGTTGTAAAATCCGGTTCCGAAATAGGTCTGGGACGCAAAGTTATAGCCCTCCTCCATCGAATAAACAAACACGTCGATCAGCGGATAGACGAGGAAAAATCCCAGAAATAAAATGGCAGGCAGCAAATACAGCCATGCCCTGAGGGTTTGTTTTTTCATGGTCAGCTCCTTTTGCCTGCAGGCCGCTTTAACGCAGTCTCAATCCGGCTGCCGTCTTTTGCATCAAACAAAAATACCTTATCTGTTTTCAGCGAGAAGAAAACTGCCTGTGCCATATCCTGATTTAACCTGGTCGAGCCGACGATCGCGCGGATGGATGCATTTTCCGCAGCCGGATGGGACGCGACAATGCTGATATCTCTGCCCAGCACCTCGATGCCCTTTAATGCACAGGAAAACGTTCCGTCCTCGTCCACAACAAAGCCCTCCGGACGGATACCGACCGTTACCTCCTGGTCAGGCAGATCGGCAAGCAGCACCGTCTCTTCCCCAATTTTCACCTGACCGTCTATCACTTTTCCGGAAAAGACATTGATCGGCGGCGTGCCCAAAAATTTTGCCACAAACAGGTTTGCCGGCTGGTCATAGACCTCCTGCGGTTTGCCGATCTGCTGCAGGATGCCTTCTTTCATGACAACAATCAGATCGGAAATACTCAATGCCTCCTCCTGATCGTGCGTGACGAAGATCGTCGTGATTTTCGTCTCGCGCTGAATCCTGCGGATTTCTTCCCGGGTCTGCAGGCGCAGACGCGCATCCAGGTTCGACAGCGGCTCATCCAGTAAAAGCACGCGAGGCATTTTTACCAGTGCACGCGCGATGGCTACACGCTGCTGCTGACCGCCGGAAAGCTCCCTTGGCTTTCGATCCAGCAGTTCTTCCAGCGAAACCATCTTCGCTGCGTCCAGCACGCGCTTTTCCATCTCTTCTTTGGAAAGGCGGTCTTTTCCCTTTAAATTCTCCAGCGGGAACATAATATTTTTCCGCACCGTCAGATGCGGGTATAACGCGTAATTCTGAAATACCATGCCGACGCTACGATGCTCCGGCTCCACACCCGTCACATCCTCACCGCCGAAGAAAATTTTGCCCGAGGTCGGCTTTTCCAGACCGCAGATTAGGTTTAACGTCGTGCTCTTACCGCAGCCCGACGGTCCTAACAGACCGATCAGCTGACCGTCCGGGATCGTAAAGTTAAATTCGTTGACCGCGATGACATCCCCCGGATGCTTGCGGTTTCGGTTCGGAAATTTCTTTGTCAGGTTCTGTAATTGGATCTCCATAATACCCTCTCTTTTGCTGTTGTCACCAGCGGCGGCAACGTTTTTTGACAGATCAACCTGTATTTGGGCAAAATCTGCCCATATAACCTGATTATAGCGAAAGGGAGCGTATTTCTCAAGACCTTTCCTTGGAAAGCTGCGAAGGGCAAAAACAACTCGGCGCCATACAGCTGTTTTCTGACAGCAGCTGTATGACGCCGAGATATTGTCGGCAGGCGCTGTTTTTATCGTATGGAAACTTCGTTTCCATACGATAAAAATGCGCTACGAGGATGCGCACTCGGTGCAAGGGTAGATGGTTGCTGAAGCAACCGCGCCTCGGCGCGAGAATGTGCCAAGGCACATTCTTTTTTATTCATGACAATAGAATGCTCGCAGAGCGTGCATTCTATTGTTTCTCCTGCCATTTTAGAATCCTTTTTTACCGCACGGTCGGAATCCGTGTTACAACAAAGCTGTTTGCCGGAAGCACGATGCCATCTGCTGCATTGCTCTCGCACTCCGAAAGTTTTACGCTGTCCGGATGCTCAATGCAGTTATACGCGTCTTCACCCTCGCCGGTCAAAATCACGTTCTTTGCCGTTCCTGCTGCCCGGAAGCTGCCCAGATCGAGCGCGAGCGTTTTTTCGCAGTCGTTATGGTTGACCACCTTGAGGATGAGATCTCCGGTTCTTTCATCGAGGCTTACGTTTGCATAAACCTGCTCCTTGCGCAGCTCTTTTTCCTGTCCGTCCATCGCAAGGGTCACGGTTCCCATATTTTCTCCGTAAAGCTTCTGTACGAAATAGCTGGGCGTCCCATAGGCTTTCGTCTCATCGAACCAGATCATATCCGGAGACCACTGCGCGTAGCCGACTCTTGCAAACAGGGGCGCATAGGAAGCCAGCACAACAACGTCCGCATTTCTTTCCACGCCGGTCAAAAATGCAGCCTCTGCCAGTGCGCCGCCCAGGGTGTTTGCCTGAGGCAGGTTCATGCCGCTGATCGGATGAGAAGCATATTCCCCGGAGAACACCTTGACATCCCTCGGATATTCATCATAGAAATCTGTATGTGCATAAAACCAGTCGGGTTTTACATAGTAATGCTCATCCACTGCATAGCAGAAATTATCTCTTGCAGGAACTTCTTTTTTATAGAATTCCCATGCCTTGTCGTAACGCTCGGAGGTGATATCCGGTCCTGCAGAGCCGATCAGCTTAATTTCAGGATATTTTGCGTGGATTGCCTTTTCGAATGCCTGATATCGACCAAAGAAGTCAATCTTTTCCGTCTGCCACTGCTCATTGCCGATGCCGACCATCGTCAACCCGAAGGGCTCTGGATGTCCCATTTTTGCACGGACACTTCCCCAGGTGCTGTCTGCGGGACCGTTTGCAAACTCGATCAAGTCAACCGCATCCTGCAAAAACTCCTGAAACTCCGGCTCGTCCATTTCCACCAGCTCATAGGACTGAAACTGACACGCCAGACCGACATTCAAAACCGGCAGCGGCTTTGCACCGATCAGCTCACACAGCAGAAAATATTCATAAAAACCGATGCCGAGGGTCTGGTTGTAATGGGAATACTGCGTGTGCCATCCGTTTTCCTCGCTCGTCAGATGCACTGCCCAGCGGTTGAAATTCGTGCGGCGATCTTTGATGTCGCCGACGCTCTCTTTCCAGCGGTAGCGGTTTTCCAGCGTATTTCCTTCGATAATACATCCACCCGGAAAACGCAAAAACCCGGGATGCAAGCCTTTTAACAGGTCAAACAGATCTTTGCGGAACACACCTGCCACCGCATCGTCCGGCATCATGGAAATCAAATCGAACTCGACCGTGCCGGGCTTTGTCAGGCTGATCGTAAATCTGCCATTCCGGATTGTCTCCCCGGCTTCCAGTACTGCTTCATACAGGTTCCATTTCTGCCAGGTTTTCTCCGGCGCATGGATGCAGGAAACCTCTGCCTGTGCACAGATTCTGCCGTCCTTTGTGACCTGTACCGTAATATTCCCTTCCGGATACTGCGCCGCCCGCGCATAAAACCGAACGGTGTAGGTCTTTCCTTTTTCCAGATAAATACCGTCATACGCCTTATTCCAGAAGCCCTGTCCGGCATCCTGCGCCGTGAACCGCAGATACCACGGATTCACGCGGCTGATCGGGCTGCCCGTCACATATTCCATGCGGCCCTCACCACATTCTTTGGTCGCATTCCAGCCATAGCCCCATGCAGGCTTAGTATAATAATCTCCCACGTCCCCGTAACAGTCCACAAAGGAAAACGACCGGTTTTCAATCATCTCTGCGTACAGACCGCCGTCCGCCGCGTAGTTGATATCCTCAAAAAACAGACCGATCATGCCATCCTGAACCGCCGCCTTTTTGCAGTTTGAAATCTGAAGCTTCACAACAATACCCTCCTTATCTGTTTGCACTATCTTTTAGTTTTATATAAAGTATTATAGTTCCATTAAAACATCTTTGTAAAGAGGGGGATGGAATTATTTTCCCGCCGCGACGCGCTGCGGATACCATTTTTCAAACCAACCCGTAAAGATGCCCATGAGCACGGTCGCCGTGTTGTTTAAGATCTGCATCAGCGCCGTATGCCCTGCCGGCAGCAGAAATGCCGACCAGATTGCAATCAGAATGTAGAGGATTCCCCAGCCAGCCGCCAGGATTCTGTTCGCTTTCATAAAAATCGGATTTTCCAGCGCATCGTCGCCATGGTAGTTGTATTTGACATAAGCCGCACAGAGTGGCTCTTTTGTCAGGCAGGATAACAGCCACATCAGCCCGAAGCCCAGATATCCGGCAAGCAGTGCGATATTGACGCAGCCTTTTTGCAGGGCGAGGACAGAAAGCAGTGCGACAATTCCAAAGGAAAGCCGGTCATAAACCGTCAGCTTCCGGTTCCACGCAGCAAGCGGCAGGCACGCGCAGATCGCCAGCGTCACGATCGCTCCGACATTTCCTCCGACAGGCACTGCCACCCAGAACGTAATCCACGCTGCCAGCATGAAAATCATCTGCGGCTGTTTTTCTTTTTCTGCTGTCCTCCCGTCGGAATTTTTGCCGGATTTTTCTTTTCCAGCAGCTGCATTTGCTGCACCAAAGAAATCATCCCAGTGTATCATCAGAGAAAAATCTCCGGTCACGCGATACATTCCTTTTGCCAGTGCTGCATCCCCACGGATCTCTCCCCTTGCAATCGACTGCCAGACGTCCCAGGGCGTCTCGATCACCGTCGTTGCTTCCCTGCTGCCTGCATCCAGCACCGTGCTGCCGTCTTTTCCGAGCACGATCTGCCATGCTTTTCCCAGGTCTGTATAGCGGATTTCCAACACGCGCTCTTTTTGGTCGAAGCTGTCTTTGTTATAAAGTGCCGCCATCTGCCTGGTAAAGGTCAGCACCGGATCTTCCTTTTCGCCGCTCTTTTTTTCCACGCCCCAGCTCGCATCCGCCATTTTTTCAAATACATCTCTCGGATACAGAAGTTCCCTCAGCTTTTCCTTCGCGTCTTCTGAGATCGCCTGTTTCTGTGCGTATTCGCGCCCCGCCTGTCTGACGCATTCCAGATATTCATCCGTCCGCGCCTTTAATTCCGGAACACGGAACAGCTCACCCTGTCCGCAGAAAATGCTTTCATACTGCCCTGCGCCGCACACATGGTCGAACAGCTTCGTCACGCTGTCGTAATTATTCTTTGCCGTATAAAAGCCGCAGGTGGAAATCAGCAGATGCCGCTTACCGCTCATATCGTATCGGGACGGATGCCCGCCGCTCCCGGTCTGCCCCTCCTGCTCTTCCATAAACGGGAGGTTCATGGGCAGCTGCCTGTCGATAAAGTTTTTCAAAAGCCCCGGAACGCTGAAATAGTAAAGCGGAAAGCTCCAGATCATGAGATCCGCCCACAGCTCTCCTTCGATGCCCTCCTGCATGTCGTCTGTCATCACGCATTTGCCCGGCGTTTTGTTCCAGCAGGCAAAACAGCCCCTACAGGGAGCGATCTTTTTCTCGGAAAGGTTCATCTGTCTGATCTCTGCATCCTTGTCGATTTCCAAAATGCCCTCCAGAAATGCTTCGGAGAGCTTTAACGTGTTGCTTCGATCGCCTTTCGGGCTTCCATTGATCAAAAGAATTTTCATACCAATCTCCATTCCGCGGGCGCTTTGCGCCGAAGGAACCGCGGGACGAACATCCAGTTCGTCTCTGCGATCCTGGCTACTTTGTGTCGCCTGCGACACAGTTTCTCTTATGTTCAGTATAGCACACCCGAATATCCGCTGCATTGTCATTTTGGTAAAATCTGAGAAAAACACCTATTCCGTTGTGTTACGGCACATCTACCATAATCACATCCGGTCCGATCTGTTTGATATCCTGATACGCAATCGCATACTCCGTATCGCAGCCAAACAGGCATTTCCAGTTTTTGCCTCCGATGCCCGGCACAATGATTTTCTGGATCACGCCGCTGCACTCATCGAACTCAAAGTCCGTCACATGTCCCATTTTTCGGCAATCGCGTAAGTTTACGACTTCCTTGCTTTTTAATTCTGAAAAAAGCATCCGAAATTCTCCCGTTTTTTCTATCCTATGCAGCGGCGCGCACGCTGGTGCCGCACTTTTCACTACGGCTGCCATGCGCTGCAATGCATCAAAATCTGCGTCATCGCTTTGAATAAATTCCGTTTTTTCGTCCATGCTCTTTCCATAGCTTTTCAATCACAGGAGGCAATGCCATGGCACTCAACAAAGTGGAAATCTGCGGCGTCAACACCGCCCGCCTGCCGATCCTAACCAATGAAGAAAAAGACGCGCTTTTTATCCAGATCCGGCAGGGCGACGCCGAGGCACGGGAACAGTTTATCAAGGGAAATCTGCGGCTCGTTTTGAGCGTCATCCGACGCTTTTCCTCTGCAGGGGAAAACGTAGACGATCTATTTCAGATTGGCTGTATCGGTCTGATCAAGGCAATCGACCATTTCAATACCGAACTGGGAGTACGGTTTTCAACTTATGCTGTTCCAATGATTATTGGCGAGATCCGGCGTTTTCTGCGGGACAACAACTCCATCCGGGTCAGCCGTTCGCTGCGCGACACCGCCTATAAAGCCATCTACGCGCGGGAAATGCTTTTAAAAAAGAACCAGAAGGAGCCGTCCATCACCGAGGTTGCCTCCGAGGTCGGCATCTCCCGGGAGGATATTGTCTATGCCCTCGACGCCATCCAGAATCCCATGAGCCTGTATGAGCCGATTTTCACAGACGGAGGAGACACGCTCTATGTGATGGATCAGATTCGGGATAAAAAGAACCGGGAGGAAAACTGGGTCGAGCATCTGTCTTTGTCCGACGCGTTAAAAAAGCTCAATGCCCGGGAACATGAGATCATTTCTCTGCGCTTTTTCGAGGGAAAAACGCAGATGGAGGTTGCCGAGCTGATCGGAATTTCCCAGGCACAGGTTTCCCGGCTCGAAAAAAATGCTCTCCGCATCATGCGCGCGTATTTGAGCGCATGATGCAGGGAGCATGTAACACACGGTGTGAGTATTTCACGGCATGACAGCACATCCCGGAATGCGTGCAGGCATGGCGGTCGGGCGCAGCTACAGCGCGCCGCTTCACTCCCGCACCATCTCTTTTTTCAGCCGCTTCATGATCTTTTTTTCCAGCCGGGAAATATAGGACTGGGAAATACCCAGATATGCCGCGACCTCCTTCTGGGTCATTTCCTGCCCGTCCGGCGTATCCAGTCCAAAACGCAGGCTGACGATTGTGCGCTCCCGCTCGGAAAGCTTCGCCACCGCATTTCTTAAAATCCTGCGCTCTGCCTCGTTTTCCATATCCCGGTAAATCACGTCCTCATCCGTCCCCAGGATATCCGACAAAAGCAGCTCGTTCCCGTCCCAGTCCACGTTCAGCGGCTCGTCGATCGAAACCTCCATCCGCGTCTTGTGGTTGCGGCGCAGATACATCAGGATTTCGTTTTCAATGCATCGGGATGCATAAGTTGCAAGCTTGATATTTTTCCCGGGATTGAATGTATTGATTGACTTGATCAGTCCAATCGTGCCGATCGAAATCAGATCCTCCACGCCGACGCCCGTATTATCGAACTTCTTTGCTATGTAAACAACCAGGCGCAGGTTGTGTTCAATTAAAATTGAACGCGCCTCCTGCGCATATTCCTCTGTCGCCAGATCCTGAATCACCTCATTTTCCTGTTCCGTTTCCAGAGGTGCCGGAAGCACATCTGCGCCGCCAATATAATGAATATCCCCCTCATGTGCCATAAAAAATGCCGGTTCCCGGCGGATCAATTTAAACTGCACTTTTCCCGGCATCGCTACTTTTAATATCATGGTCTGCTCCTTTCTTTTCCTCCAGTAATGCTGGATGCAGAATCATCTGGTATCCGCCCGACCGGCTCAAACGCCCGGGTCCGACCGCAACCGTCACATCTGCAATCTTTTTCTCCTGTCCGTCTTTTCTCAAATACAGTTCTGAAACCGTCACCGCCCGAAGGAGTCCGTGGGCCCTGCCGATGCTGTGATAGGGAATCAGCCGAACCGCCTTTTCCGTCGAAATTCCAAGCTTTTTCGCCGTTTCTTCGTCCAAAATACAGACCGGGCGTCCCGTGTACGGGTCTTTCAGGGAATTTCCGCTGTCCATCAACGCGCTTCCGGAAAAAAACTTCGTTTTCCAGAAAAAAGAGACTTTCCAGATCGGATGTTTCTGCCGCCTGCGTTCCCGGTCCAGAAGCTTTGCACCATACCAGACGACAATCGCGCACCAGACCAAAAGCTGCATCATAGAAACCTGCCCGCCGGTCCCAAAACCGTTTTGATCGGTTTCAAACAGCTCCCGGACTTCAGAAATGCCGTTGCAGACACCGCCGAGCACGCAGGCACAACACATATAGCAGATCCAGACACGCCTCATTCCTTCCCGGCTTTTGACCTGAAAGCATCGCTGTACCCACCAAAGTGCTGCAATCAGGCAAAAAAACGTTTTTCCTGCCAGAATTATCCCTACTTCTCCCTGCAAAACCGCCGGAGCAGGCAGCAACAGGATTGCCGTAAAGCACAGCGCATTTCCGGCTGCTATTTCGATAATCCGTCGAACCCTTACTGTCATCCCAGACAGTTTCGCTGTCAGAAATAACAGCAGCACATTGATACAGGTGTGCATTATCCAGACCCGGTCTGCATAAATCCGATAGCTCACAAGCCTTTCCTCCCGCACGTTTTCCAAAACTGTATGTCCTTATTATAAAAATGCTGGCGCGTGGATTTTGTCGAAACGCTGTGCGCTGCCAGGGAAAGTTTCGACAAAAAAACACCGCGAAATGACTTTTTCAGTCACCTCGCGGTGTTTTCTGTTTCGTTACTAAAATTATTTATTTTTTCTGAAGGAAATCCGGAATCTTTAAATCTCTCTCCTGTACCTTGCTGCGCAGTACCGTAGGAGCAGGCTGAATGCCATTTATGCCTGTCGGCTTCTTTAATTCCGCATTGGAAGCAGCTCCGGGATGAACCGGCTGCTGCAGTGCGCTGTTATACGGTCTTGTCGTGTTCGCGCCGGTCGCACTCACTGTGGTCTTCATGCCGGTCTGGCCTACGGAAGGAGTGATCGGTTTTCTTGCAAAGGAAGTACCGAAGCGGGAAGCCGGTGTCTCCTCAATACCGGTTGCAATTACGGTAATCCGGCAGTAATCTGCCTGGTTGGAATCATACATGGCACCGAAGATGATGTTAACGTCATCGCCGGTGATCTCACGGACATAATCCACCGCATCGGAAGCGTCGAACATGGAAATATCGCCGGACACGTTGATGATGATATCGGTTGCGCCTGCAATCGTTGTCTCTAACAGCGGGCTCTCTACAGCGGCTTTGACTGCCATGACAGCCTTATCGTCGCCTTTACCTTCGCCGATACCGATGTGAGCAATGCCCTTGTCACGCATAACGGTCTGTACATCTGCAAAGTCGAGGTTAATGACTGCGGGAACGTTGATCAGATCGGTAATTCCCTGTACTGCCTGCTGAAGGACTTCATCGGCCTTCATCAGAGCTTCCGGCATGCTGGTACGCTTGTCCACAATTTCCAGAATCTTGTCATTCGGGATAACGATCAGAGTATCCACGCTGTCACGCAGCTTTTCGATACCGGACATCGCATTGTTCATACGGGTCTTTGCTTCAAAGCGGAACGGCTTGGTTACAACACCGACGGTCAGGATTCCTTTGTCCTTGGCGAGCTTTGCGACAACAGGAGCCGCACCGGTTCCGGTTCCGCCGCCCATACCGCAGGTAACAAATACCATATCTGCTCCGTCTAAGGATTTGGAAATTTCTTCTGCACTCTCCTGAGCTGCCTGCTCACCGATTTCGGGCTTTGCGCCTGCGCCCAGTCCCTTGGTCAGCTTCTCGCCGATCTGCAGGTGCTTTTCCGCTTTGCAGAACTGCAGAGCCTGTCGGTCCGTATTGACTCCGATAAACTCCACACCGTCAATTTTCTCATCAATCATTCTATTTACAGCATTATTGCCTGCACCGCCAACTCCAATGACAAGGATGTGCGCTGCCGCTTCTGCGTCATTTACTTTAATCTCCAGCAAGGGTATTTCCTCCTTCATTCCTGACAAACTTCATAATATTTATCATATAATCATTTTCAGAATTACGCAACCCATTTTTTCAATTTCTTTACGGTTATCCATCTTTCTGAAACGTCACATTTTTGCGGTCTTCCGAGTAATTCTGCAAATCGAGTACTCCGCTTTCGCCCGACAGATTCGGTAAAATCTGTTCCAGGCGCATCACCTTTTCCTCCAGGTTATCCTTTCCCAGCTTTGCCCGGATATTGTCGAAATAAAGTGTTATTTCATTTGATTCGTTAAAATATATTTTATCCGTCGTGATCTGATGCTTGGAAAGCATTTGCGTAATCGAAAGGATTTCCTGAAAAATATCGGTATTCTTCACCGGAAGCGCCTCATACAAAACAACATGGTCGAACCTAATTCCCGTCACCTGCGGAATTCCTTCTGTCCTCGTTTCCGAAGATTCCACCACGATACCGTCCCGGTCAAAATACATGTAACGCCCCATGTATTCGACGTAGCCCGCCACAGACTTTTCATAAACACGGATCGTGATGCTGTCTGGCGAATCGACCCGGACACTCATCGTTTCGATAAACGGAATGTCCCGGATTTCCTTATTCCGATATTTTAACGAAAGATAGAGCGAATTATAGGAAAGCCGATCGGTCAAAACCATCGCCTCGATCTCTTCGCTCGTGTAGTGAACGTTTCCCTCGACCGAAACATTCTGCACCCGAAACACGAACACCACGACGAGGGCTATCGCCGCCAGACAGACGATCGCAATGCTGGCAATCAGTACGCCGAGATTTGCGCGCAGCCACTCGCCCGGCGTTGCCACTGCATAGGAATACCCGGCAGCTTTGCCGCTGCTTTTTTTCTTTTTTTTGCCGGAAGCTGATTTCTTCCGACTTTTTTCAGATTTTCCGCCGTCCAGCAGCTTATATTTCTGTTTCTGTGCCAATGTCTGCTCCCAACTCTCTGAAATCCCTTACGATATCTTCATATCCTCTCCGGATAAAATGACAGTTTTCCACGACCGTCTTATGCTCTGCACACAGCCCCGCCAGCACAAGTGCTGCACCACCCCGCAGTTCTTTTGCAAAAACCCGTTCTCCGTGCAGTTTCCTGCCTCCGGTGACCTCCGCGCTTGTTTGTCCGGCGACGATCGCAGCACCCATACGGTTTAACTGCTCATGCACACCAAACCTTCCATTAAAAACGCGCTCCGACACCATACAGTTTCCTTCTGCGCAGCACAGTGCCGTCAGCATCGGGGACTGCAGGTCGGTCGGATAGCCCGGATATACGTCCGTTTCCAGCAAAAGCGGGGAAACCAGCCTGCCTGCTCGTTTTACCAACAGCCCCTTTGGAGTTGGGATAATCTGTGCGCCCATTTTTTTGGCAACTGCAATCACCGCTGTAAGCTGCCCGATCGGTGCCTGCCGCAAAAACGCTTCCCCGCCTGCCGCGAGTACACCGATCAGACAGGTTCCTGCCACGATCCGGTCCGCATCGATGGAAAATTCTGTGCTGCAAAGCTTTTTTACGCCCTCAATTCGAATCGTTTTGCTTCCGGCTCCTTCGATCTTTGCCCCTGCACCGTTTAAAAAGCGGCACAGCGAAACGACCTCCGGTTCCTTTGCACAACCTGTCAGCACGGTTTCTCCCTTTGCACAGACCGCGCATAAAATCGCATTCTGCGTCGCACCGACGCTCGAAAACGGAAAACGGATCTGTACGCCGTTCAGTCGCTTTGCAAATACCGTCAAAAAATTGTCATCCTCCCGCCTTATCTGACAACCGAAGCGCGCAAAGGCTTTCAGATGCAAATCGATCGGGCGGTCGCCGATGACACAGCCGCCCGGATCGCAGAAGGATGCCTGCCCCAGCCGCCCCAAAAGCGCGCCCGTCAGCACGATGGAGGAACGCATCCGAACCACTTCCTCTGCCGGAAGCCTGCTTTGCAGCGCACCGGAAGCGTCCACGCAGATCTCGTGACCGGTTTTTGTCACTGTTGCGCCGATTTTCTGCAAAATGCGGCACATGCAGTCCACATCCGAAATATCCGGGCAGTTTCGCAGTGTCGTCTTTCCGGCGATCAAAATGGTCGACGCCAAAATCGGCAGCACGGCGTTTTTCGACCCCTGCACTGTCATTTCCCCGTAAAGAGGTCTTTTGCCCCTGATCCAGATTGAATCCACAAAACCACCGTCCGCGTTGCCCTTACCCTATACTATGGCAAACGTACCGCACACGTGACAAATGCAGCTGCACTGCTGCCCCGTGTCCAGATAACACGCTCGTCTTCTTTGCTTCCGGTGAAGGCACGATACGCGCATACCCCATTACACATCCCGGACCTTGATGCCGCGGGCAACGCTCATGACGAGCCCCATCTCGATCAGCAAAAACAGGATCGATGAGCCGCCGTAGCTGATAAACGGCAGGGACACGCCGGTGTTCGGCATTGAGTTCGTTACGACCGCAACATTTAAAATGACCTGAATCGCGATATGCCCCAGCACGCCGACAACTAACAGCGCACCGAACAGATCCGACGCGTTGTTCGCAATAATCATCAGACGCCAGATCAACAGCAAAAAAATCAGGATCACAGCAATGCCGCCGAACAGCCCCAGCTCCTCACAAATGATCGAAAAGATCATATCATTCTGCTGTTCCGGCAAAAAGCCCAGTTTCTGGATACTCTGCCCGAGCCCCTTTCCAAAAATACCGCCGGAGCCGATCGCATAGAGTGCCTGCAGCGTCTGGAAGCCCTTGCCGGACGCATAGGCTTCCGGATCGAGCCACGCCATGATACGGGCGAAACGGAAATCCAGCCCTTCGATGCTCTGCAGCTGCTTGACACCGAAAATTACGCCTATAACTGCGAGTGCTCCAATTCCTCCTATGATGAAAAATGGTTTGTATTGCGGACTCGCCACAAACAGCATCAGGATCGCAATTCCCAGCACGATAATCGCAGAGCTCAGGTTGTTGGTGATTTTCCAGATACAAAAAACGTGCGGCAGGGAAACTCCAATAACCGTCAAAAAGCCTCTCGACGTCCGAATGTTTCTTCCCATCTTGCAGATAAACGTCGCCAGAAACAGAATCATCGCCAGCTTTGCGATCTCCGCAGGCTGAATCGACATACCGAGATTCAGCCACCTTCTTGCACCGTTGACCTCGACGCCCAGCGGTGACAGCACGAGTGCAATCAAAATCAGGGAAACTACATAGCCGATTACCGCAAACCGCTCCCAGAAATGATATGGGATGTGGGAGACGAAAAACATCCCCACCAGCCCCAGCGCCGCCGCAAACGCCTGATGCATCAGATAATAGTCCTCGTTCAGATTCTGCGTCGTCGCATCGTAAGCGCTGGCGGAATAAATCATAACCAGTCCGAAGCCTGTCAGAAACAGGATGATGAACAGAAGACTGTAATCAAAATAGTATTCTGTTTTCTGAGTTCTTCTCCGTCCTGCCACTTGCTCACCCCTTCAGGCTGTTTACATATTCCTTGAACATTTTACCGCGCACTTCATAATTCGGGAACATTCCCCAGCTCGCGCATGCGGGGGACAACAGCACCGCGTCGCCCGGACACGCTGCCTTTACACAGGTATCCATCGCTTCTTCAAAGCTGTCCGCCAAAACGATATTTTCCATTCCGTGCTTCTTTGCGCACTCCGCGATCTTTTCCCGCGTCTGACCGATCAGCACCAGGAGCTTTACCTTGCCGTCAAATGCTTCAATCCACTCGTCGTAGGTGTTCTGCTTATCATAGCCGCCGCCGATCAGCACGGTGGGCCACTTCATTGCGCGGATCGCCTGAATTGCCGCATCGGGATTGGTTCCCTTGGAATCGTTATAATAAACGACGCCGTTTTTGGTCGCTACATATTCGATTCTGTGTTCTACTGCCTGAAAATGTTTTACGGTATCCAGAATTGTTTCCATCGGCACGCCGTATGCTGCTGCAATTGCAATTGCTGCCATCACGTTTTCAAAATTATGTACGCCGATCAGCTGCATCTTGTCAACATCCATCAGGACTTCTTCCCCATTTCCGAGATTTCTGCAGATTTTGCTGCCGACCAGATAATAGCCTCTCTCCAGCTTTTCTTTGGAAGAAAACCAGATGACCTGGGCCGGGCACTTCGGTGCAAACGCCTTTAACCAGCTGTCCTCGTGATTGAGCACACAGAAATCGTCCTTTGTCTGGTTCTTCGTGATGGATTCCTTGACCGCCGCATAGTTCTCCATCGTATGATGACGGTTCAAATGATCCGGCGTGATATTTAAAATCGCGCTGACAGTCGGATGGAAATGCACTGCAGTTTCCAGCTGGAAGCTGCTGATCTCCGCTACCGTCACGCTGTCCTTATCTGTTTTTAAAACCTCCTGCGTATAGGGGGTTCCGATATTGCCGACAACAAACGTATTGTCCTGATAACGCTTCATGATCTCGCCCACCAGCGTTGTCGTCGTGGTCTTTCCGTTCGTGCCTGTAATTGCGAGCACCTTTCCCTTTTCAAAGTTCCAGGCGAGCTCAATTTCGCCCCATACCGGAATATCCGCCTCTTCCAGTGTAGAAACAAACGCTTCTTCAATGGAAATACCGGGGCTTAAAACCGCCAGCGAAAGCTCGGAAAGCAACTCCTTCGGAAGGCTTCCCAGTACCAGCGCAGTGTCTTTTGGATAATCTTCCCGCGCGCAGAGCGCCTTCCCATCCAGCTTTTCATTTTCATCAAACAGAACGGGAACGGCTCCCGCTTTCTGCAAGAGTCCGGCGGCTCCGAGTCCGCTCTTTCCGCATCCGGCTACCAGTACCTTTTTTCCCAGTAAATCCATGTTGATTCTCTCCTTTCGCTGCCATAGACAGCACTTTCGTTCTATGTTTCCCTGCAATTAATTGCGGTTTATTGTTTCATTCTTCTCATAATACCCTATTTCATCCAGATAGGGAAGAATATTTTCAAAAAGCTCGCGCACTACCGGCGCCGCCACCAGTCCGCCATAATAGACGCCTTGGGGGTTTCGGATAATGCACAATGCCAGCACCTTCGGATCGTCCGCAGGTGCAAAACCCAGAAACGAAGAAATATACCGACCCGTACCGCGAGGAAGCGTCTCGCTGGTCGCCGTCTTGCCGCCCACCTGATAGCCTTCGACTTTTCCGTTTTTTCCGCCGCCGTTTTCCACGACCTGAAACAGGATGCTGCGCAGCCGGGCGCTCGTTTCTTCCGAAAGAATCCGTTTTTGCTCCGTTTCCTTCTGTACCGAAATGCGCTCCGAACCGTCCGTCTTTTCGCAATACAGTCCCAAATGCGGTGTAATCCGCGTCCCGCCATTAATGAGGGAGCTGACCGTCGCTGCAAGCTGGATCGGCGTGATCTGAAAGGACTGCCCGAACGAAATCGTCGCAAGCTCCACCGGACCGATCTGATCCTGTGCGTGCATGATTGTACCGGCTTCTCCAGGCACATCGATTCCAGTTCTGTTCAGCAGCCCGAACTGCTTCATGCTTTGGTAAAACGTATCTGCACCCATCCGAAGCCCTACCGTCACAAACACCGGATTGCAGGAATTCATCGTCCCCTGTACGAAATTTTCAGTTCCATGACCCCGAACCTTTGCACACCGGATTTTTCTGCCCTCTACGACAATATAGCCCGGGCACTGAAAAGAATCCTCTTCCCGGACAACGCCGTTTTCCAATGCGGCTGCCGCCGTAATGACCTTAAAGGCAGAGCCAGGCTCGTAGGTATCGTTGATGCAGGCGTTTCTCCACATTTTATTCAGGGCTTCCTGCTTTTCTTTTTCGGTCATGAGCTGTTCCCGCTGCCCCTCCGGAAGTGTGAACGGGTCATTCAACTGATATTCCGGCACATCCGCCATCGCAAGGATTTCTCCGTTATCGGGACGCAGCACCAGAATCGAAACGCTTTCCGCTTCTTTTTCCAGGCAGACCTGCTCCGCCAGCTGCTGTGCATACAGCTGGATGTTGGCATCCAGACTAATGTATAAATCCTTTCCATCCACCGGCTCTACCCGGCTCTCTCCTTCATCCAGAAGCCGGACGCCGCGTGCGTCCGTCATTTCCAGAATCAAGCCCTCCTGCCCGGAAAGCACTTCCTCATACCGGCTTTCCAATGCCAAAATTCCCTGATTATCGCCTCCGGTAAAGCCGATCACTTTGGAAGCGAGATTCTCATACGGATAATATCGTTTATAATCCTCGTCCACCTTGATGCCGTCCAGCCCTGTCCGGTAAATTTCCTCCCCGGTTTCCAGATCGACATTGCTTTTGATTTTTTCGATGGACGATACCTTTTCCACTCTTTTTCGAACGGTCTCTTCCGACAGTCCAAGCTTGCTGCACAAAAGCGCAATCACTGCGTTGGGATCGCGAATCTGGTTATGGATGACAGAAATCGTACAGACCGGCTGGTTATCCGCCAGCACGATCCCGTTCCGGTCTAAAATTCTCCCGCGCTTTGCCTTGATTTTGCGCTCTCTCTGATGCAAATCCAGCGCGAGCTCAGAATAATGTGCCGCCCGAAATACCATCAGATATACCACTCTGGCGGACAGCCCTGAAAAGATCAGAATGCACGCCAGAAAAATTACGACGATCTTTTTGCGGTGAAACGGTTTGCTCAGTTCCATAGGTTCCCTGCAAAGCAGAAATTACTATACCTTATGAAACCGCTGCCTAAAATATGCACACGCCGCCGCTGCGCGCTGTGACCACATCAGACAGCGATACAGCTCTTTTCTTCCATTATTCCATAGGATTTTGCGTATCCCCACCAGAGTCGCCTGCTGCACCGTTTTCCAGAATGCCGGAAACCGGCACATCATAGCCATCCGAATCCTCCGTGATCACCTCTCCAGTCGTCGGATCGATCAGCTGCCCGTCACTGTTGACATACGGATTGTCCGCTTCTGCTCCATTCGCAGTATCTCCGCCTGCTGTAGACGGGTCGTCGCCCGCAGGCTGCGCGGCACTGCCATCCTCCCCTGCCGTAGTATCCCCGGCAGACGGATCCCCGCCGGTATCGGTTGTATTTCCACTGACATCATTCCCGCTGACATCCGACGCCGGCGCGTTTGCGCTCAGCTGCTCGCGGATTTCAATCTGCATCGCTTCCAGCTCTGCGCGCTCTTCGTCCGTCAGCTCCTGTGTCATGAAGATATTTAAATAAGGAAGCACTTCGGTCAATATGTTTTTGGCGATGATACATGCTTTTCTCGTTTCCAGATCCTGTTCCCGGGCGTTTGGTCTGTTTAAAACCACATAAATTGCGATCTGTGGATCTTCTGCGGGCGCATAGCCCAGAAACGATACGACGTAATCCTCCTTTTCACGAGTACCGCTGGCGCTGACAGTTTCTGCTGTACCAGTCTTACCGCCGATGCGATAGCCTGCAGGCTTTGCACGTTTACCGGTACCATTTGCACCTTCCACAACCTGAACGCAGTATTCACGGATTTTCTCCGAAGTTTCCGCGGAAATGGTCTGTTTTAACAGTCTCGGCTCAATATTTTTTACCACAGATCCATCTGCTGCCGTAATCTTGCTTACCATATGCGGTTCATAATAATAGCCTCCGTTGATCAGGGAGCAAAAACCTGTGATCATCTGGATCATCGTCACGTTAAAGCCCTGTCCAAAGCTCGAGGTTGCAAGCTCCGTAGGTCCCATCGTTGAAGAATTGAATACCAGGGAAGCCGTTCTTGCCTCGCCCGCCAGATCTATATTGGTCTTTAAACCGAAATTATATTCCGACATATATTTCAGAAATTCATCGATCCCGATAACCTGTGCTATCCGGATCAGCGTGACATTACAGGAGCGTTCAATGGATTCTCCGATCGTCAGCCACCCCTCCGCACCGTTTGTGTAGTTATGACAGCGGATTTTGTAGCCGCCGATCTCGATGATACCGGTGCATTCAAAGGATTCATTGCCTTTGAGCCTGCCGTCCTCCAACCCCATCGCTGCAACGAAGGGCTTCATCGTGGAACCCGGCTCGTAAGTGCTGTTGATGCAGTAGTTTTTCCAGAGGGCATTTAAGTTCTGTACAAGCAGATCGTTATTTTCCTCCTGCTTCATCGACGCTGCAATCTCTTCGTTGATGACCGTATCCGTCGAGTTTCCACTGACATCGATCAGTTTGCTGCCGATCAGTGCCTCCGGATTTCTCGTATCGTTTAAGTCAAACGTCGGATAACTCGCCATTGCGAGCACTTCCCCACTGTGGACATCCATCACAATACACGCTGCATCCTGCGCACCGTTACCCTCGCGGGTGCTGTCTTTGTTTTCGTCGTTATATTTTTTGAGGTACTTTTCCACAATGCCCTGAATCGTCGCGTCGATCGTGGAATAAACATTGTAGCCGTCTACAGCAGCCTCCGTCGTCCGCTGCAGATTATCGTCCCCGTCTATATATCCATACTGTCTGCCGTTTACGCCGCTCAAAACATCGTTGTAATACTCTTCCAGTCCGTAGGTTCCGGTTCCGTCCGTCCGCGTAAAGCCGATGACATCGCTTGCGAGAGAGCTATTCGGGTAAACTCGCTTATAGCTTTCCTCAAACCAGATTCCCTTGACATACTGGTTATATTCTTTCTGGCTCGTATCCGCCATCATCTGCTGATAATCACTGATTTCATTGTAGGACATTCTCTTTTTGAGGACATAATACTGGGAATCCGGGTGTTCCTGCGCATAAGCGCGCACCTGATCGCCGTCAATGCTAAAATAATCCTCCAGTGCCTGGATCGTAGGCTCAACATAGTCCTCTTTATTATTCATCTGTTTGATATCCAGCACCAGATCGTATACCTTTTCACTCGATGCCAGCTTCGTTCCCTTGTTGTCCAGGATTTCTCCCCGCTTATAAGGAATCGTCGTACTGGAATATTGCTGCTGGGAAAGCACCTGCTTTTTGTAGCTGTCGCCGTTATCCCGGTTAATTAAAATCAATCTGACGCTCAACCCTGCAAAAGCCAGCAGTACCAAGCAAAACAGTACCACCAGCTTTCTCTGCATTCGTATTGTAAACTTATTTTTCTTATCCAATCCGGCACCTGCCTCACTTCTTGATGTCTGCATACTGTCTTACATAATCGCTTCCATCATCCGGGATTTCCACGATCTGTCCCTGTCCTGCGTAGGTCATGCCAAGCTCCGTAATTGCAATTCTTCTGATTTCTTCCAGATTGATGGAGCTGTCAATCCGGTTTTTCATTTCGTCATTTTCCGTCTTTAAGTTATTTAGCTGACTCTGCAGCGCTGCAACCTGCTTTACGCTCTGGGTGATCGAGGATTCCATCCGGATATAACTGATCAGCATTACGCTCGTGACTGCAAACGCCACAGTCAGAAACAGCACATAGGCTGCATTTCTGTAGCGCAGGCGTTTCATTTCCTGCTTCTGCTTCTCCAGCTCACGTCTCGGAACCCGTCCGGAGACCTGATCCAAATGGCGTTCCAGCCCTTCGCCTACCTCAGCGTGTCTGACTGCCGTACCGTTTACATATGCTGTTTTCTGATAAGGCGTTCTTTTGTACGCTGCCGATTGGCTTCTTCTGACTGAATTCGATGTTCTTGCCATTTGCTCTCCTCACCGCCGTCTGTTCCGGCCTCTGGTACAGCGTTTCGTAAATAACGATACCAATCGGATTCACAGGCAAGTGAGTGGTATCGTTATTTCGAAAACGATGTACTAGCTCTCTATTTTTTCGAAAATGCGCAGCTTTGCGCTTTTCGCTCTGGAATTTGTCTCCATCTCTTCCTCGGTCGGAAGAATCGGTTTGCGGGTCACAACATGTCCCCGGCTCGTTTTGCCGCACACGCACACCGGAAATTCCGGCGGGCAGGTACAGGGATTTTCATTTCTGCGGAAGGCATTTTTCACAATTCTGTCTTCCAGCGAATGGAAGGTGATGATGCAGAGCCTTCCACCCGGAGCCAGCCGGTCGATAAAGGCGTCCAGGGAATTTTCCAATACCTCCAGTTCTCTGTTGCAGGCAATCCGAATCGCCTGAAACGTTCGTTTGGAGGGATGTCCGCCTTTTTCCCGCATCTTTGCCGGAATCGCCGCCCGGATAATGTCGTTTAATTCCCCGGTCGTCTCAATCGGCTTCTTTTCTCTCGCCTGCACGATGTGTTTGGCGATATTCTGTGCAAATTTATCTTCTCCGTAGTCCCGGATACACCGAAACAGCTCTGCCTGTGACCACTCATTGACGATCGTTTTCGCCGTCAGGGTCTGACGCTGATCCATCCGCATATCCAGTGCGGTATCATAACGATAGGAAAATCCTCTCTCGGCATTGTCCAGCTGATAGGAGGATACACCAAGATCTAACATAATGCCATCTACTTTATCGATGCCGAGGCTGCTTAATACTGCCGGAAGGTTACAGTAATTGTCGCGCACCAGCGTCACATGCTCCTGCCACGGCTCCAGCCGTTTTGTCGCCGCTTCGATCGCCTCTGCATCCTGGTCGATACCGATCAGCCGGCCGGTCCTAAGGCGCGCTGCAATGTGGCTGGAATGTCCTGCCCCGCCCAATGTGCCGTCCACATAGATGCCGTCCGGTTTGATTGCAAGTCCTTCAATTGTCTCCTCCAACAGGACGGATGTATGTGCAAATTCCATCGATTTTTCCTTTCTTTGTTACAGCAATTACAGTCCGAGGTCGTCCATGCGCTCTGCGATATCCTCCATAGATTCCTCCGCCTCTTCTTCCAGGGCATCCCAGCGCTCCTGGCTCCAGATTTCAATATGTCCTGCAGCGCCCACCAGCACAACGTCTTTGGTCAGCTCTGCAAATTCTCTTAATTTGGAAGGGATCAGGGCACGTCCCTGCTTGTCCACCTCCACCTCCGCGGCGCCTGCCAGAAAGTGACGGACAAACATACGGGTGTCTTTTCTGCTGATGGGCATTGCCTGAAGCTTTTCTTCGAAAGCAGTCCAGCCGGCATTGTCGTACACAAATAAGCAGCCATCCAGTCCCTTGGTCACTACAAATTTCTCACCGAGCGTCTCTCGAAATTTGGAGGGAATGATCAACCTGCCTTTTGTATCCAACGTATGATTGTATTCGCCCATAAACATGTACAATCACCTGCCATTCATGGAAAAGGTCTGCCACCTTACTCCACTTCGTACCACTTTCTACCACTTTGAAACCATTTTAGTATAAAATGCCCTCCTTGACAAGCGATTTCAGAAAAAAAAGACAGCCGGACCGTGAAAAGTCCAACTGCCTTTTTCGTCATTCGTGACAACAAAATGCCCTAAAAGCGTACCTTTTGTTGTATTTATAATTCTTTTGCGCTTTTGCGAATGGCGCGAGTGAACAGTAACGATTTTCTCAGACATTGAAGCGGAACAGGATTACATCGCCGTCCTGTACCACATATTCCTTACCCTCCATGCGGACAAGTCCTTTTTCTCTCGCTGCCGCAAGGGAGCCGTTTTCCAGCAGATCTTTGTAATTGACAACCTCAGCCTTGATAAAGCCGCGTTCGAAGTCGGTGTGAATCTTGCCGGCTGCCTGCGGTGCCTTCGTGCCCTGTTTGATCGTCCATGCTCTCGTCTCATCCTCGCCGGAAGTTAAAAAGCTCATCAGGCCGAGCAGATGGTAACTTGCGCGGATCAGCTTTTCCAGACCGGATTCTTTTAATCCAAGGTCATCCAGAAACATCTGACGTTCTTCATCGTCCAGCTCGGAAATTTCTTCCTCGATCTGTGCGCAGATCGCAAATACCTCACTGCCGGTTTCTTTTGCATATTCTCTGACTGCCTGTACGCCTGCGTTATCTGCGCCGTCGTTTGCCAGATCTTCTTCCCCGACGTTCGCCGCATAGATCACCGGTTTTGCAGTCAGCAGGTTCAGGTTCTTGAAATATTCTTCCTCGTCTTCATCCTCTGTCTCGAAGCCGATTGCAAGCTTGCCGTCCTCCAGACGCTCCTTGACACGCTCCAGCATCGCCAGCTCTTTTGCCTGATCCTTATCCATTCTCGCGCCCTTTGCCACTTTGGCGATTCTGCGTTCCAGAATTTCCAGGTCGGAGAAGATCAGCTCGAGGTTGATCGTCTCGATGTCGCGCAGCGGATTCACGTTTCCGTCTACATGAACAACGTTGCTGTCCTCAAAACAGCGAACGACGTGCACGATCGCATCTACTTCACGGATATTGCTCAAAAACTGGTTGCCAAGGCCTTCGCCCTTAGAAGCACCTTTTACCAGACCTGCGATGTCTACAAACTCGATCACAGCAGGCGTTACCTTTTTGGAATGATACAGATCACCCAGAAGCTTTAAGCGCTCGTCCGGAACGGCTACCACACCTACATTGGGGTCAATGGTACAGAACGGATAGTTTGCAGACTCCGCACCAGCTTTCGTCAGAGAATTAAATAAGGTACTTTTACCAACATTCGGGAGACCAACGATACCAAGTTTCATTTTACGATTTACCTGTCCGAAAACCCTTGATTTATCGGGGTTTTCGCCTTTCTATGTTTTTGTACTGCACAATTACCTGCACATTTTCAGGACGCTTTCTATTTTCTCCAGCTCTTTTATTTTCTCCCTCTCTCTGCCGTGTAAGCAAAAAGTTGGATACAATCTAATAATATATCATATTTGTTTTCTTTTTTAAACCTCAAAAATCAATTTTCCAAAGATCATAACGCATAACACGCCGTCCCAAAATCCACTTCCGTCATTCCAAATCCGATGGCTTGTTTTTTTTTATGCTTTCCGCTATACTTCTCTCTGCAGGCTCTGTTTTTTCTCCTGGGCAGAGCTGTATTTGGGAAAAAGAAAAGAGGGAAATCAACAACAATGGAAAAAAGGGAACAACTCGGCAGCCGTCTCGGATTTATCATGATCTCGGCAGGATGCGCCATCGGCTGCGGTAATGTATGGAAATTTCCGTGGATGTGCGGACAAAACGGGGGCGGAGGCTTTATGCTGATCTATCTGATCTGCCTGCTCATTCTCGGTCTGCCTGTCATGACGATGGAATTTTCCGTCGGGCGCGCTGCCCGGACAAGTCCGCTCTACATGTATCAAAAGCTTGAAAAGCCCGGCCACAAATGGGGGATTTTCGGTATCGTCAGTCTGATTGGCAATATTACTCTGATGGCATTTTACACCGTCGTATGCGGCTGGCTGATCTATTACTTTGTGAAATTTTTAACCGGGCAGAATCAGTCCTTCGGCTTTACACAGATGATTCAGAATCCGTCCGTCAACGTGTCCTATCTGCTCGTCACGGTCATCGTCGCTTTTCTGATTCTGAGCTTTGACTTACAGGGCGGGCTGGAACGCATCACGAAATATATGATGACCTCCCTGCTCGTTCTGATGCTGGTACTGGCGGTCCACAGCCTGACCCTTTCCGGCGCAGCAGACGGGTTAAAGTTTTATCTGGTTCCGGACTTTTCCAAGATCAACGGCTCCGTCATCGTCGGTGCAATGAATCAGGCATTTTTCACACTGTCGGTTGGAATGGGAGGCATGGCTATTTTCGGCAGCTATATTGACAAAAAACGGTCGCTGATGGGGGAATCCGTCACCATTATTTTACTGGACACACTCGTGGCAGTTCTCGCAGGGATCATCATGTTCCCCGCCTGCTTTACCTACGGGCTGGAGGTCAACGCTGGACCCAGCCTGTTATTCGACACCATGGCGGATGTCTTCAACCACATGGCTGGCGGACGCATCTGGGGCACACTGTTTTTCCTGTTCATGGTGTTCGCCGCCCTTTCAACTGTCCTGGGCGTCTGCGAAAATATTCTCGCCATGATCCGTGAACTCACCGGCTGGTCACGAAAAAAGGGCTGCATTGTCTGCGGCGCCGGCATCTTTGTCCTGGCTCTGACGACTGCCCTCGGCTACAGCGTCCTGCATTTTCAACCCTTCGCAGCAGGCACGGCATGGCTGGATTTCTGGGATTTTATCGTATCCAACAATGTGCTGCCCCTCGGCTCCCTGGTGCTTACTCTGTTTTGCTGCAACAGCTTTGGCTGGGGATGGGAGAATTTCGTACAGGAAGCTAATACCGGACACGGCTTAAAGGTAAAGGCATGGATGAAACCAGTCTTTCGCTTCGTCGTCCCGATTGCCATCGCGTTTATTTATATCTACGGCATGGCGACATTTGCGTGGCGCTAGACACAAACAATAGAATGCACGCTCTGCGAGCATTCTATTGTCATGAAAAATAAGCTGCCCGGAGGATTTTTTCATTCCTCCGGGCAGCTTATTTTTATGCTCTGTCTAAATCCGTCTCCATCAGGTGTCCCTGCGCCTTCCGTATCCCGTCTTTTTTTTCAAATCTTCATAAAGCAGCTGATAATTCTCGTATCTCCCCTTGCTGATTTCGCCGTTATCCACCGCTTCCTTCACTGCACAGTCCGGCTCCGCCAGATGCGCGCATCCCCGGAACCTGCAATCTCCGGCATGTGCTGCGATTTCCGGAAAATAGCCGCCCAGCTCTTCTTTCTCAATGTCGAATAACTCAATTGACGAAAAGCCCGGCGTATCCAGAATGTAGGTATCCTCTTCCACCCACATCAGCTCCGTATGCCGCGTCGTGTGCCGTCCCCGTTCAATTTTTTCACTCACTGCGCCTGTCTGCATCTGTACACCATCCTGCAGCAGGTTGATCAGAGACGATTTTCCGACTCCGCTGGGACCGGCAACGGTCGTCGTCTTCCCCCGAAGATACTCCCGGATCGCTTCAATACCTTCTTTTTGTGCCGCGCTGACAAACAGCAGCGGATATCCACTGGTGCGATAGCGTTCCCTTACTTCCGCGATCATTTCGTCGGAAGCCAGATCCATCTTGTTCATACAGATCAGTGCAGGAATTCCCTGTTTTTCCATTAAAACCAGAAAACGATCCAGTAAGTTAAAGTTCGGTTTGGGGCTCACAAGTGCAAAAATGACAAGCGCCTGATCCACATTAGCTACTGCCGGTCGGATCAGGCTGTTTGTTCTCGGCAGGATTTCATCCAGATTTCCCTTTTTTTCTGTTTCGTCCAGGACGCTGATCGAAACCAGGTCCCCCGGCAGGGGCTTTTCCTTATCCTTTCGGAAAATGCCCCTCGCACGGCATTCATATACGCCCTGATGGGTGTGCACATAATAAAATCCGCCGATTCCCCTGATGATTTTTCCCTGCATCCGCTTATCCTTCCGATGTAAACATGACCTGACGCTGCACAGTCTGTCTCGTTGTCGTTCCGGGCACGGTCACAAGGTTTCCGTCCTCATCCGTCGTCGTGGTTGCCTCTCCGGTCACCGTATATTCGTAGGTAATCAGTCCTGCCGGATCTGCCATTCCATGCAGATTGACTGTCGTGATCGGGAAAGAACGAACTGTCGTCTTTAAATATTCCGTTCCGGACTGTCCGGTGATCGTTACTGTACACTCGGTTCCTTCTTTGTACTGGGGATCCAGATCTGCCGGGCTTGCAACCGCTTCCTGATATGCGTAGGTAACCGCTTTGGGGCCGACGCTGATTCCGATATCGATCGTAGAACCGGGCTCTACCGCAGCACCTGCCGTATAGCTTGCATAGCATACCTTTCCGGCAGGAACCGTGTCATCGCTCATCTCTTTCTGGTCCCCGATCAAAAATCCGTTTTCTGTCAAAATTGCAACCGCTGTCTCCACATCCAGACCGATGATAGCCGGCATCGTATTTTTACTGCCGGTATCCGGTCCCTGGCTGATCACGATCGTCACGGTAGAGCCTGAGGCTGCACGGGAACCACCGACCGGATTCTGGGAAATAACCTTTCCCTTTTCAATCGTATCGGAGTAGCCGTCCGCTTTCGTCACGGTAAATCCGCTTCTGGTCAGCGTTGCGGTCGCATCCGCCTCCAGTGCTCCTAACACATCAGGAACCGGGATTGTGTCCGTATCGGAAGCAGGTGCTGTGCCGCTCACCGTCAGCTGTACCTGCGTACCGGAGGAAACCGTCGTACCGCCCTGTACATCCTGTGAAATGACATTGCCCTCCGCTACCGTATCGGAAGTCTCATAGGCAAATTTTACCTTCAACCCGAGATCTTCTAAGATCTTCTGCGCCTCTGTCGCGGATTTACCGGTCACATTCTCCACCGTCACCTGTGCAGACGTCGCGCCAAAATTGAAAATACCTACTGCCCTGCCAACTAAAAAGATCACGGCACAGCCGATTAAAACAGCACCGATGATCGCCAGCAGCGTCGTGATTTTTTCCATTCTGGAATCGTCATCGTACTCCTCATCCTCGTCTTCTTCATCCTCTTCCGGTTCTTCATAGGCGGGCTGTTTTTTCTTTTTGGGCTTCTGGGGCGTCTCGTTCTTTTTCAGGCGCGCGCCCTCTGTTGCCTCTTTATTTCTGCTCTCATTGATTTCCTTGCGTTCCCTGGAGGTCACGGTACGGGTCGCCATCGCCTCGTCCGGGTTCTCGATCTGGACAAAATCCTCGTCCGGGGACATCAGTGCCTTTTTCAGGTCCGCAATCAGCGCCGCCATGCTGTGATAGCGGCGATCCGGACTTTTCTGGGTACATTTTAAAACAATCTGTTCCACGCAGACCGGAATTTCCGGCACATATTCTCTCGGTGACGGCATTTCTTCCTGAATATGCTTGATCGCAATCGCAACCGTCGTCTCACCGTTGAATGGAACGCGTCCGGTCAGCATTTCGAAAAGTGTAATACCCATCGAATAAATATCACTCTTTTCGTCGCTGTATCCACCTCTTGCCTGCTCCGGAGAAGTGTAATGCACAGAACCCATGACGTTTGAGGTGATCGTGTTGCTTGTCGCCGCTTTTGCAATGCCAAAATCCGTCACCTTTACCTTGCCGTCCTTGGAAATAATGATGTTCTGCGGCTTGATATCCCGATGGATAATATGGTTGTTATGCGCTGCCTCGATGCCCATACATGCCTGAATGGCGATACTTAACGCCTCCCGCACGGACAGACGCGCCTTTTTTTCGATATATTTTTTGAGCGTGATGCCGTCTACGAGTTCCATAACGATGTAGTAAACCCCGTTATCTTCCCCGACGTCATACACATTTACAATATTCGGATGCATCAGACTGGCTGCTGCCTGGGCCTCTACCCGGAATTTAGATACGAAATTCGTATTTTCGGAAAATTCCTGCTTCAGCACTTTCACCGCTACATGCCGGTTCAGTTTGTGATCCTTTGCCTTATAAACATCTGACATTCCGCCCATCCCGATGCGCTCGAGCACCTCGTAACGGTCGCCTATCATTGTTCCTATCTTAATCATCCGCTCACCTCATCTGAAAACGGCTCCATAATAATCACCGCGATATTATCTCTTCCGCCGTGGTCGTTTGCAGCCTGCACCAGCCGCTGCGCCCGCTCTTCCACGTTGCCTTCTCCTTCCAGAATCTGCAGGATTTCTTCATCCTCCAGCATTCCGGTCAGGCCATCCGAGCACAGAAGCACCCGGTCTTTTCCTTCCAGCGGAACCAAAAACAGATCCACCTGCAGATCATCCTCTACGCCTACGGCACGGGTAATGATGTTGCGATCCGGATGGATCCTCGCCTGTTCCCGACTGATTCCGCCAAAGCGCACCATTTCCTGTACCAGGGAATGATCCTCGGTAATCTGACGGATGCCGGCATCATCCGCAATATACAAACGGCTGTCCCCGACGTTTGCAACCTGAAGCTGCCTGTCTGCGCAGGTGGCGGCTACCACTGTAGTCCCCATTCCACTCAACTGTTCATCCTCCGCTGCCGTCTGCCGGATACACTCGTTTGCATGACGGATCGCATCCACCAAAATTTCTGCCGGGCTTTCCGCCTGGCTTTGGCGGATCTGTTCCAGAATCGTCTCCACTGCAAGGCGCGATGCATAACCGCCGCCCCGATGACCTCCCATTCCATCTGCTACAATAAACAGGTTGGGAAGCTTTCCGATCTCATCGGTGGTCATCCACGCATAGTCCTGGTTGAAGGATCTTTTTTTTCCAATATCTGTAATCGCGTAAGCTTTCATTCGCTCACCCTCTCTGTATTCGGAATTTCACCCATTATCTTTACCATATTAGCACAAAAATACAAAAAGGACAAGCTGTTATCCGGCATTGTCCTCTTTCGAGAAGGTTCACTTGCTCTGCTCTTCCATGTGTCTGCGGCGCAGCTGTCCGCACGCCCCGTCGATGTCCCTTCCCATCTCACGACGGATTGTGACGTTGACGCCGCCTTTTTCCAGACGCTTCTGGAACGCTGCAATCGCGGCATGGTTGGACTGTACAAAATCCCGCTCCTTGATCGGGTTGACCGGAATCAGGTTGACATGACTGCCCAGCGGCGCTGCCAGACCGATCAGCTCTTCCGCATCCTCTTTTGTATCGTTGACGCCGCCGACCAGACTATATTCAAAGGTCAGCCTCCGTCCGGTTTTGTCCGCATAATTGCGGCAGGCGTCCATCAGCTCCTTCATTCCGTATTTGTTAGCGATGGGCATCAGCCTGCGGCGCTTTTCATCTGTCGTCGCATGCAGGGAAAGCGCCAGCGTGATCTGAAGCTTTTCCTCCGCCAGCTCATACATTTTCGGCACAATTCCGCAGGTCGAAACCGTCACATTGCGCTGGCTGATATTTAAACCGTTTTCATCCGTCAGCATCCGCAAAAATACGAGCAGATTGTCGTAATTATCCAACGGTTCCCCGCTTCCCATCACGACGACATTACTTACCCTCTCCCCGGTCAGCTTCTGAATCCGGTAAATCTGATCCAGCATTTCCGCAGGCGTCAGTCCCCGTTCCAGACCGTCCAGCGTAGACGCGCAAAAACGGCAGCCCATCCGGCAGCCAACCTGAGAGGAAATACAGACCGAATTGCCATGCTTATACTGCATCCACACACTCTCCACCAGATTTCCGTCCGGCAGCGCGAATAAAAATTTTTTTGTCCCGTCAATCGCAGAGGTCTGCTCACGCACTACCCTGAGGGTTGTCAACGGATATTCTTCCTTTAACCGGTTTCGAAACGCCGCCGAAAGATTCGTCATTTCGTCATAATCTCCCGCCAGCTTGACATGCATCCAGTCGTACAGCTGTTTTGCCCGAAACGGTTTTTCGGAAAGCTCTGTCATTTTTTCTTTCAGTAAATCAAGCGGCAGGGACTTTAAATCCCTGCTTTCTCTGTTTTCCATCGTCTATTTCTTCCTTCTCAGTCTTGCCATAAAAAATCCATCGGTGTCCCACTCGCCCAAAAACAGCTGCAAAAATCCTGCTTTTGTCTGTTGGCTGTGGAGACATTCCGGTAAAAACGGGTCGATGCTCTCTGCTTCAAACGGATACTTTTCGGTCACATACCGCACCATCTCTTCGTTTTCTGACACATCCAGGGTACATGTCGAATACAGCAAAATACCGCCCGGCTTTACATACTGCCAGCATGCGTCCACGATCTTTTTCTGCAAAGTGACAAGCGCTGCCAGATCTTCTTTCGTTACCCGGTAACGGATTTCTTTTTTTCTGCCGATTACGCCAAGCCCGGAGCACGGAACATCCAGAAGCACCACGTCCGCGCTTTCTTTATACTGCTCCATAAAAACTGACGCATCCCAGACATTGACCGAAACGTTGCTGCACTTCATCCGGTCAGTATTTTCCAGAATCAGCGCAGCCTTTCTTTCGGAAACATCTCCGCAGATCACCTTCCCGCTGCCCGCCTTTCTTGCTGCAAGCGTTGTTTTTCCGCCCGGCGCGCTGCAAAGATCCATGACCATCATTCCACCTGAAATTCCTGCTGCCTCCACCGCGAGCATGCTGCTGACGTCCTGCGCATAAAACAGCCCTTCTGCAAAGCCCGGCAGATGACCGATGCCCTCACAGCCTTCCAAATTCCACGCATCTGCATACAACTGGTGCTTCTGCACCGTCACGCCTGCTGCTTCGATCGCTGCAATTTCCTGTGCCTTTTCTTCTTCCGTCAGACGGCTGTCCAGACGGATCGTCAACGGACGCCCTTTTTTCAGTCTCTCCAGCATAGGCTCCGTCTTTTCTTCTCCATACTGCGCTTCCCAGAGAGAAATCATCCACTCCGGCACGCTATAGTGCACCGAAAGTGCCTGCACAGGGTTCTTTTGAAGTTCCTGCCAAAACGCACTCTCCGAATTCAAAATTTCTTCTTTGTTCCGTGCAATTGTACGCAGCACACCGTTTACAAAACCGGACAGCCGCTCAAAGCCCTTTTTCTTTGCCAGACGCACGGCTTCGTTGCATGCCGCAGAATCCGGCACGGTGTCCATATACAAAATTTGATAGACCGACAGGCGCAGCAGACTGCGGATCAGCGGTTTCATTTTGTTCGTCGGCGTTTTGGAATACGCGTTGATGACATAGTCCAGCGTCAGGAGACTTTCCAGCGTTCCTTCCGTCAGACGTTTTAAAAACGCTTTTTCCCGCGGATCTTCGTAGTCGTATTTATTTAAGGTATCCCGGATCAGGCTGCTGCCGAAGTTTTTGGTCTTCTCCATCTCCACAAACAAAAGCAGCGCTGTTTCTCTTGTATCCATTTTCTGTTCTCCATGCTCAGGGCGCAGTGCCCCGCTGTTTCAGGCAGCTGTTTCGCTTTTTCTTTTTCGTCTGCGCAGCGTCTCTTCTCCGGCGTTTCACACGTTTCAGGCTGCGTGGTCAGTCCCTGCGGTCGTCCCGCCTGGACAGCATCACCAGCCGCAGCAGGTTCAACAGCGCCGCCGCTGCTGCCGCAACATAGGTCATTGCAGCCGCCCGAAGCACTCTGCGGCTTCCCTCTGCTTCGTTTTCCGATAAAATTCCGTATTCTGTTAAAAATCCCATCGCCCTGTGACTTGCATCGAATTCAACCGGAAGCGTCACGATCTGGAACAGCACCGCTGCCAAAAAGACCCAGATACCAATCTGCATCAGCAGCTCGTTGGAGCCCAAGAACAGCCCCAGAACGAAAATCGGCAAACCGAATTTCGAGCCGAAATTTGCAGCCGGAACGAGGGCCGAACGGAATTTTAACGGTGCATAGCCCCTGGCGTCCTGTACCGCGTGGCCGCACTCGTGGGCTGCAACTCCCACCGCTGCAACACTCGTCGCATTGTAGGTCGCATCTGACAGACGCAGTACCTTGGAGGACGGATCATAATGATCTGTTAAGTTGCCGCTGATATGCTCAATCCGCACATTCGTCAGACCGTTCCGGTATAAAATCCGCTCCGCAGCCTCTGCTCCGGTCATGCCGCAGCCGCTTCTGACGCGGCTGTAACGTTTAAACGTGCTGTTGACCTGGGCGCTCGCGATCATCGAAAGCACCGCGCCCAGAATTACAAGAAGATACGTCACATCATAGTAATAATATCCCATGTATGCCAAAACGCTCATCCAAGCACCTCTCCTTCCTCTACCTTACAGCCCAGCAAAAAGTCGTGCACCTTCATGCGCTTTTTGCCTTCCAGCTGGACTTCCTGCAGGCACAGTACGCCATCGCCGGTCTGGACAAAGATTTCATTCTTCGTCACCCTGGCAATACTGCCGGGCATAGAGTAAGCGGCAATGCCTTCTTCCTCCACAGGCTTTGCCTGCCAGATTTTCAGCATTTTCCCTTTACAGGAAGTGTATGCACCCGGCCAGGAATACAGTCCACGCACCTGTCTGTCGATGGAAAGTGCGCTCTGGTTCCAGTCAATTTGTCCCATCGCCTTGGTCAGAAGCTTTGCGTAGCAGCTTTTGGAATCATCCTGCTTTGTCGCAGTCAATGTGCCCGCTTCCAGCTTTTGAAGCGTTTCCACAATCAGCTCTGCGCCTACTTTGGACAGCTTTTCTTCCAGCGAAAGGTCGGTATCGGTGTCCTCAATTACAACTTCCGACTGTGTCAGGATGTCACCGGTATCAATTCCTGCGTCCATCTGCATGATCGTCACGCCGCTCTTTTTCTGTCCGTCCATAATTACACGATTGATCGGTGATGCCCCGCGATAGGCGGGAAGCAGAGAGGCATGAATGCACAGGCTTCCATAATGGGGCAGATCCAGGATCTCCTGTGATAAAATCTGTCCGAATGCTGCTACCACATAAACATCCGCTTCATACTGCCTGAGACGCTCGATTTCCTCTGCTCTCTTAATCTTAATCGGCTGCAGCACCGGAATATCATGCTGCAGCGCGCATTCCTTAACCGGGGACATCTGCAGTTTTCCACTGCGCCCCTTCGGCTTGTCCGGCTGTGTCACAACCGCCGTTACCGTATGTCCTGCCGCAAGCAGTGCTTCCAGCGGAGCGACTGCAAAATCCGGCGTTCCCATATATACTATCTTCATCTTGTCCTCCATTCTGCAGGCGCCTGGCACCGTGGAAATTACAATTCAAACCTGCTGATTGGCTTCTGCATTGCATTCCAGGCTGCGCTGTACTGCCCTTATTCTTCGTCGAGTACCTTTGTCCCGTCCATTTCTTCGTAATATTCTTCGGTATCCATCAGCTGTCCTTCTACCTTGGACACATACAGCTCACCATCCAGATGATCTGTTTCATGGCAGATTGCACGCGCCAAAAGCTCGGTTGCTTCGATTTCATACGCTTCCATATTTTCGTTATACGCAATCGCCTTGACGTAATTGGGTCTTGTCACTGTGCCTGTCTTTCCGGGAACAGAAAGACAGCCCTCACCGCCGGTCTGCTCGCCGGATGTTTCGATAATTCGGGGATTGATCATGACAATCGGATCTTCTCCGGTCGTATCAATTACGACGATTCTCTTTAAAATGCCGACCTGGGGCGCTGCAAGTCCGACGCCGTTTGCCTCATACATCGTATCAAACATGTCATCGATCAGCTCCTGAATGCGGGGCGTCATCTCCTTGACCTCTTTGCATTTTTTATTCAGGACGGGATCTCCGATCGTTCTGATATTGCGAATTGCCATTCTTTTGTTCCTCTCTTTCTGATGTTCTGTCTTACTCTCCGTTATCTGTTTGCTGTCCTTTCTTGCTTTGCAGGCAGCATCTGTCTCCTGAAGATTTTCTAGAAGCTGTGCACCGGATCGAAATCGAACTGACACAGCGCTTTCTGTCGCTGCGGCAGGCTGCGCATCTGCTCGATTCCGTCCTTTAATTCTACCAGCTTTTCGTAGTCATGGTTTTTTAAATAAATACCATAGCGGTAAACGTCGTTGATTTTGCCAATCAGCGCCGGCGCGGGACCGATCACAATCGTATCGGGCAGGGCAGCGCCGGCGGCGTTGTGTGTCGTAGCGGGTGTTGGTATTTGCACAGTGCCTGACATTTGCTGTGTAAACTGCCGCGACTGCGTTACCTGTCGCGACTGCGTTCGCTGTCGTACGTAACTCGCTGCCTCCTGTGCGCCTGCAAGCGCCTCTTCCTGCTTTTTGGAATAAAACTGCACCGCAAGGATGTGAGACGCAGGCGGATAGGAAAGCAGCTGCCGATACGTCAGCTCTTCTTTATAAAATCCCTCATAATCCTGCCGTGCAGCATACTGAATGCTATAATGATCCGGTTGGTAAGTCTGGATCACAACCTCACCTGGACGGCTTCCGCGTCCGGCACGCCCCGCCGCCTGCGTCAGCAGCTGAAACGTCCGTTCTCCGGCACGGTAGTCGCTCATGGACAGCGACAGATCCGCCGCCAGCACGCCGACCAGCGTCACCGCCGGGAAATCATGCCCTTTGACGATCATCTGCGTACCGACCAGGATATCCGCATCCCCTCTGGCAAACGCCGCCAGAATCTTTTCATAGCTTTCCCGTGTGCGGGTTGTATCCGCGTCCATACGCAGCACTCGTGCCTGCGGAAACATTTTATGAAGCTGTTCTTCCATCGCTTCCGTTCCCGCCCGAAAGCCCAGTATATATTTCGAACCACAGGACGGACAGAGCTTCACGGCAGGCTGCTCATACCCGCAATAATGGCAGACCAGCCTTCCGCCCCTGTGCTCCGAAAGGGAAACGTCGCAGTGCGGACATTTGCATACATAGCCGCAGGCACGGCACGAGACAAATCCTGCATAACCGCGCCGGTTCAAAAACAGCATCGACTGCTCTTTCCTCGCCAGACGATCCCTTAATTTTTCCTGCAGGCTCACCGAAAAAATCGACCGGTTGCCATTTCGCAGCTCTTCGCGAAGGTCTGCGATCTCCACTCTGGGAAGGCTTCCGCCGGTCAGCCGCTTCGTCAGTTTATAAAAATGATAGTCACCATTCTGAGCACGGCTGTAAGCTTCCAGCGAAGGCGTTGCGGAACCCAGCACCAGCGTTGCATCGGAAAGCTCAGCGAGCTTCTGAGCCGTCTCCCGCGCATGATATTTCGGGCTCGTTTCACTTTTATAGCTCAGCTCATGTTCCTCGTCCATCAGGATCATCCCGAGGTTTGGAAACGGCACAAACAGCGCCGACCTTGGACCGATGATAACATCCAGCTCTCCTCGCTCTGCCCGCCTGCACTGATCCTGTTTTTCCCCGGCGCTGAGCGTCGAGTTCATCACGGAAACCCGGTCGCCGAAGCGTGCCGTAAACCGCTGCACCGTCTGATAGGTCAGCGCAATTTCCGGAATCAGCACGATGGACTGTCGTCCTCTTTTTATCATGCCCTCAATGAGCGCCAGATAAACCTCTGTTTTTCCGCTGCCCGTAATACCGTGGATCAGGCTCGGCCTGCGGTCATTTTGGTCAAAAGCGTTTAAAATTCCATTTACCGCCCCTTGCTGTTCCTCCGAAAGCGTCTTTTTTTCCGTTTCTTCACCCATTCTCCGGATCGGGTTACGGTATGCTACAGAAGCATGTACTTTTAAAACGCCGTCGGATTCCAGCTTGCTGATTACAGACGACGGAACTTTTAACCTTTTGGTCGCTGCCTCCCACGAAATCGTCCGGTTCGCCATAAGCTCCTGTAACAGTCGGAGCCTCGCTGTCTGATGCTTTCTTTCCATCTGCGCAGCCAGCTCCTGCGTTTGTGCATCCTGTAACAGCAGCTCAATGCTTTTTCGCTCTTTTTCCCCGACGGTCGCTCTCGCAGGTAAAACGGTTTTCAGAGCCTGTATCATCGTAGAACCGTACTGCTGCTTCATCCACGCCGCCAGCACGATCAACCGCTGTGACGGCTCCTTTGTTCCCGGAAGCACAGAATCGATCTCTTTCATCCGTTCCCGCGGGAACTCCGAATGATCCGTCACCTCGATCACATAGCCGGTGCGCAGCGCATTTCCTGCACCAAACGGAATTTTTACCCGCACGCCGGGTGTCACGCTGTCTGCCAGGCGCTCCGGAATCCGGTAGCCGAAGGGCCGATCCACTTTTTCATGGGAGATATCCACGATCACGTTCGCAAATTCTTTTTTCAAAAAGAAATTCCTCTTTCTTTTAAGATATCCGCAATCAAATCTCTTTCATCCATCGGATATTTCACGCCCTTAATTTCCTGATAATCCTCGTGTCCCTTACCGGCGAGTACAATGATGTCGCCGGGCTGTCCGTGGTCGATCGCATAGGCAATGGCTTCTTTGCGGTCCGGGATGGAAATATAGACGCCATCTGTCTTTTTCATGCCTGTAATAATGTCTTCGATAATCGCCTCCGGCTCTTCAAAACGCGGGTTGTCGGACGTGATGATCGTAAAGTCCGCAAGATTTCCGGACACCTCTCCCATCTCAAACCGGCGCTCCCGGGAACGGTTGCCCCCACAGCCGAACACGCAGACCAGCCTTCCGTGCTCATACTCCTTTAACGTCGTCAGCAGGCTCTTCAATGCCATCGCATTGTGGGCATAATCGATCATCAGGGTAAATTCATTCGAAACCTTGACCATTTCGATACGTCCCTTAACCTTTGCTGCCAGAAGCGCCTTACAGATATCTGCCTCCGACACCTTAAAATGTCTGCAGATCGCAATCGCAGTCAACGCGTTGTATACCGAAAATCTTCCCGGCATCGCGATTTCCGCATGGAAATTCATCAATCCGGTCACATCAAAGGCGATACCGAGATGTCCCTGTCTGTTTGTAAACTGCAGGTTCTGTGCGCGCAGGTCGGCTTTTTTAGACATGCCGTAGGTTTCCAGACTGCAGGTATGCTCCTTTGTAATAAGCTGCCAGTGCACATCGTCACAGTTTGCAATCCCGACGCGGCACTGCTGAAACAGCAGACTCTTACAATGCGCATATTCTTCAAAGCTCCCATGCTCGTTCGGTCCGATATGATCCGGCTCCAGATTTGTAAAAATACCGAAATCGAATACAAAGCCCTGGGTTCGGTGGAGCATCAGTGCCTGAGAGGAAACCTCCATTACAACGGTATCACAGCCAGACTCCACCATTTTGGCAAAATATTCCTGCAAAAGATAGGATTCCGGCGTCGTATTGACCGCGTGAATATGCGTGTCTCCGATGATTATTTCAATGGTTCCGACCAGTCCTACCTTTCGTCCCGCATTTTCCAAGATGGATTTTACCAGATAAGTGGTCGTCGTCTTACCCTTCGTTCCGGTGATGCCGATCGTCGTCAGTTTTTTTGCCGGATGGTCAAACCACGCCGCAGATACGAACGCGAGGGCATAGCGGGTATCCTCCACCCGGATCAGGGTCGTTTCCGACTGTTCCGGAAGCTCTACTTCCTTGGATACGATAATCGCAGCCGCTTTTTTCTCTGCAGCCTCTGCGGCAGCCTGATGTCCGTCAAAATTTGCCCCCTTGATGCAGACAAACAGACAGCCTTCTACAATTTTTCGGGAGTCATAAACGACCGCCGTAATTTCTTTTTCCAGATTTCCTCTTTCACAGGTAAAGGTAAGCTCACTCAAAAGCTCTTTCAATGCTTTCATGAAATCGGTCTCCTTTCCGATCCGCTGCAGTTTCGCAGGAACGAACTATTACAATTTACAATCATAGCATATTGGCAGACATCCTGCAATTTAGTACAGATTTTTCACCTTAAATTCGCGCTCCACCTCGCGGCGCTGATCCTTCTTTGCAATATCCTGCCGCTTGTCGTAGAGCTTTTTGCCGCGGCAGAGACCGATCTCCATCTTTGCGCGCCCGTCCTTAAAATAGACCTGCAGCGGCATGATCGTATAGCCTTTTTCCTTACATTTTCCGGCAAGCTTTAAAATCTCCGCTTTGTGCAGCAGAAGCTTTCTCGTGCGCAGCGGATCTTTGTTGAACAGATTTCCCTTTTCATAGGGGGAAATATGCATGCCATAAACGTACATTTCGCCGTTGTCTTCCTGTATAAACGCTTCTTTAATGCTGCACTTTCCAAGGCGCAGGCTCTTTACCTCTGTTCCGGCGAGCGCAAGCCCGGCTTCCCAGGTCTCCTCTACAAAATAATCGTGATATGCTTTTTTATTGTTCGCGACCAGTTTCTGTGCTGATTTTGCCATCGTTTCCTCTCTTTTCCGCCTCTTCCAGCTCAAAATCCACCGTTCCGGCATACCGGTTTGCACCCGTCACCCGAACCGTCACCGTTTCGCCCAGCTGATAGGTTTTGCCTGTGTGTTCGCCGACCAGCGCAGAGTTTTCTTCATCGAAGATAAAATAATCGCTGCGCAGGCTCGATACCGGAACCAGTCCTTCTACCGTATTCGGAAGCTCTGCATAAAAGCCCCAGCCCGTCACACCGGAAATGACTGCTTCCATCGTCTCCCCGATATGTTTTTCCATATACTGCGCCTTTTTCATCTTTTCACAAATGCGCTCCGCCTCGTCCGCACGCCGCTCTGTCTCGGACGAATGCTTTGCCACGCCGTTTAAAATGTCCTCATAATGCTCTTTTCGATTTTCGTTTAACCGTCCCCGCAGAAACTCCTTGATAATCCGGTGAATCTGCAAATCGGGATATCGCCTGATTGGGGACGTAAAATGGCAATAATGTGTTGCTGCCAGTCCAAAATGTCCGCTGCAATCCGGCGAATAGACCGCGCGCTTCATGCTGCGCAGAATCAGTCTCGACAGCATCGCTTCCTCCGGCGTCCCTTCGATCTGATCCAGAAGCTTTTGCAGCTGCTTCGGATGGACGTCTGCCCCGTTTTCCTGACGCTTTCCCTGTTTGCGCCCGATATGCAGTCGATAACCGAAATTTCCTAAAAATACGGACAACTGCTGTATTTTTTCCGGATCCGGGTTATCGTGTACGCGGTATAAAAACGGCTCCTCCAGCCAGTAAAAATGCTGTGCCACCGTCTCGTTTGCCGCCAGCATAAAATCCTCAATCAGCTTCGTCGCGTCGTTTCGCTCATGCGGGTGAATCGACAACGGCTCGCCGTTTTCATCCAGTTCGATCTTGCTTTCCGGAAAATCAAAATCCACCGCGCCGCGCTCTTTTCGCTTCTGCCGAAGCACCTTCGAAAGCTTCGCCATCTCTGTAAGCATCGGCGCTTCGTCGCGGTATGCTTCCCAAAGGGCTTCGTCGCCGTTCAGAATTTTTTGCACCTGCGTATAGCTCATGCGCTTGTCCACACGGATCACCGATTCCACGATCTCGTAATTGCCGATAGTTCCGCCCTTGTCCACTTCCATCAGGCACGACAGTGCCAGTCGGTCTTCCCCGGCATTTAGCGAACAGCACCCGTTGGACAGCTCCTTTGGAAGCATGGGAATCACGCGATCCGGCAGATAAACGCTCGTTCCCCGTTCCTTTGCCTCCCAGTCCAGCGCGGAATTTTCCTGCACATAGTCTGCAACGTCCGCAATATGAACACCCAGCAGCCATCTGCCGTCTTTTTCTTCAAGGCTGACTGCATCATCCAGGTCCCGCGCGTCCTCGCCGTCGATCGTCACCATCCGTACCGCCCGGAGATCTCGCCGCATCACGCAATCCGTCTCGCTGACCGGCTTGGAGACGCGCTGCGCCTGATTCAATACCTTTTCCGGAAATTCATCCGGAATGCCAAGGGCACGCACAACAGAGAGCATATCGATGCCCGGCTCATCTCTTCCGCCCAGCACCTCTATGATCTCGCCCTCCGGACTTTTGCCCTCTTCCCGACTCTCGATATATTCTGCAACGACCTTCGCACCGTCATAGGCATCCTTTTTCTTTTCCCGCGGGATAAAAATATCCGGCAGCTTTTTGTTGTCCGGCACGACAAAGCCAAAGTTTTCACTCGACTGGTACAAACCAACTGCACGCAGGAGCTTCTTTTCTGCGCGCACATACCGTCCGCGCTTGGTCTGCTCTATTTTCCCCTCTTCCAGAAGCTCCTCCAAAATACGCTTTAGCTCGCGCCGGTCTTCCGGTTTTACCTGCATGAAGATTGCGAGCTCCTTTTCTTTCATCGGGACATACTTTTCGTCCTCCACCAGCTCACAGATCAGTTTTTTTCTCTTTTCCAATAAATCTTCCATATATCACCTGTTATAAAATGATGCTCCACTGCAATGCTGCCAAATCGAATCCGGCTCGCCGGATTCGTCGCCTGCGGCGGGTCGCGTAAGCGACATCTTCCGCCCCGCCGCAGTGCGATAAAGTGCTTTTTTAGCTATCAGCTTTGCTGATAGCTAAAAAAGCACCCCGCCGTGCGGAGTGCTTTCGTAACATTCTGTACTTCTTATCCACGATATGCGCTCAGACAATACCGCTTATCAGCCCCAGATTCTGGTGATGTTCAGAATTACTGCAACTACCATGAAGCCGATTGCCAGCCATTTGGTAATTTTAACCAGCAGTCCTTCCATAGAACGACCTTTGTTCTTTCCCCAGTAGGTCTCTGCACCGCCTGCGATGGCACCAAGTCCTGCATCTTTGCCTTCCTGCATCAGTACAAGAACTGTCAGGGCAATACACATCACTATAAAAATCACAGTTAAAATAATTCTCAGAATCTCCATGTTTCCTCACAATCCGCCGTTTTCCGGCTCTCCGTCCACATTTCATCTTTCCCTGCATTGATACCTCTCAATGCGAAACACATTGATTATAACATGAACGCTTCCAGAAAGCAAGATGCGATTCCTAACAATAGAATGTTCGCAAAGTGTGCATTCTATGGTATTGCGAATGGCGCGTGCAAACCGTGAACGGAACCTCCATGCCGCTCAGTCAGCTTACAGAACTTTCCAGAGCAGCAACAGCAAAAGGATCACCGCCGCCAGTCCGGCAAGATAGGCAAGTCCGATGAGAAGCGCCGCCTTGAGCGCTCCCATCGCATACCAGAAGCGTTCTTTTTTATTCAGGGAGGAATCTTCCCACGGGCGGTGGTTTTTGACCTCCGGGACTTCTCCCTCCCGTCTTTTTTTACGTCCGGAAAAAGGGGCAAACAGGGACGGCGTTTCGATACCGCTCATGTCCGCGATCACGCGGCCGTCATCCTCTTCTTCCTGCTTATCCGTTCCCATTATTTATCGTAGAGATGGCAGACAACGTAATGTCCGGGTTCCACCTCTTTCTGAACCGGTGCTTCATGCTTGCAGCGCTCCATGCAGTGGGCACAGCGGGTGTGGAACTTACAGCCCTCCGGCGGATTTGCAGGGGAAGGGATCGAGCCTTCCAGCACGATACGGTTCATCTTCGCTTCCGGATCCGGGATCGGAATTGCAGAGAACAGGGCTTCCGTGTAAGGATGCAGCGGATTACGGAAAATATCCTCTGTCGTTCCGTACTCTACCAGATTGCCCAGATACATAACACCGACAGTATCAGAAATATATTCGACTACCGACAGATCATGGGAAATGAACAGGTAGGTCAGGTTGTATTTTTCCTGCAGCTCCTTTAACAGGTTAATGATCTGCGCCTGAATCGATACGTCCAGCGCAGATACCGGCTCGTCACAGACAACAAATTCCGGATTTAAGGCAAGTGCTCTTGCGATACAGATACGCTGTCTCTGTCCGCCGGAGAACTCATGGGGATACCGGTCTTTGTGGAAGGGCTGTAGGCCACAGTTATCCATAACCTGATCGATATAGTCATTTAATTCTGCCTTGGGAACCAGATTGTGCTCCCGAACCGCTTCGCCGATGATCTCGCCGACAGGAAGACGGGGAGAAAGGCTGGAAAACGGATCCTGGAAGATGATCTGCATTTTTGTACGCATCTTTCGCATCTCTTTGGCAGAAAGGTCATAAACCTCTTTTCCGTTAAACAGCACCTGTCCGCCGGTCTTTTCCCCGGACAGACGCAGAATGGTACGTCCGGTGGTCGTCTTGCCGCAGCCGGACTCGCCTACCAGACCCATGGTGGTTCCGCGCTTTAAGTTAAAGGTTACGCCGTCAACAGCCTTGACCTGTCCAACGGTTTTACCGACCATGCCGCCTTTAATGGGAAAATATTTTTTCAGCTGATTGACCATCAGAATATACTGCGGATCATATTCTACCGGCGTGAAATTCTTATCGATTGGCTGCATTTATTTTCCCTCCTTCTTATCGTAATAGCGATAGCAGCTGACCTTGTGTGTCTCGGACAGGCTGATCTCGCAGGGGTATTTTCCATCGCATTCCGGACAGCGCATTTCGCAGCGGTCACGGAAATAGCAGTAATCCGGCATGTTGACCGGGTTCGGCACCTTACCGGGAATAGAATAAAGCTTATCGACCTTTTTGCCGATCACCGGTTTGGAAGCCATCAGACCGATTGTGTAAGGGTGGGAAGGATTTGCAAAAATCTCCTGTACCGTACCTTTTTCCACAACGCGCCCTGCATACATAACAACAACGTAATCCGCCATCTCTGCGATAACGCCCAGATCGTGGGTGATCAGCATGATAGAGGAATTGATTTTATTTTTCAGGTTGCGCAGAAGATCCAGAATCTGTGCCTGGATCGTTACGTCCAGCGCCGTTGTCGGCTCGTCTGCGATGATGACCTTCGGGTTACAAGCCAGCGCCATTGCGATCATGACACGCTGACGCATACCGCCGGAGAGCTCGTGAGGAAACATCTTGTAAACGCCTTCGCTGTTTGCAATGCCCACCATCTCCAAAAGCTCAATGGTACGGGCTTTGATCTCTTCTTTGCTCTTTCCTTCGCCGTCATGCAGTTCGATTACTTCTTCTACCTGTTCCCCGATACGAAAAACCGGATTCAGGGAAGTCATGGGCTCCTGGAAAATCATGGACATATAATTGCCGCGCAGCTTCTGCATCTTCTCCATCGGAGTCTTTGCAATATCATATGCCTTATCGCCCAGGTTTAAGCGGATCTGACCATCCACGATCTGACCCTGGGGACGCTGCAGCAGCTGCATCAGGGATAAGCTGGTTACGGATTTACCGCAGCCGGACTCCCCTACGACGCCGACGGTCTTGCCGACAGGAACCTCAAAGCTTACGCCGTCAACGGATTTTACCGTTCCGACATCTGTAAAGAAATAAGTGTGCAGATTATCAAATTCCACTGCATTTTCCGGATTGTGCATCTGTGTCAGATATTCCTGCTCCGGAACATTTTTACGCTTGTACTGTTTTTCATACTGATCTGTAATCTTACGGTTCTCTCTGGAAATCCTTCTGGATTCTTTCGCGGAGAGATAGCCTTCCGGATGTTTTTTTGCCATAGCTGGTTCTCCCTCCTTATCGTTTCATCTTCGGGTCGAACGCATCGCGCAGACCGTCGCCTACAAAGTTAAAGCCAAGTACTGTGATCAGCAGACAGATACCTGCCGGAATCCAGATAAACCAGTAGTTGGTCATAACGTAAGCATTGTTGACGTCGTTAATGATGTTACCCCAGGATGCGAACGGGAACTTAACACCCAGACCTAAGAAGGAAAGGGTCGCTTCCGTAATGATCGTGCCGCCAAGACTCATGGTACAGGTTACGATCAGCTGCGGGATAACGTTCGGAACCAGGTGACGGAAAATCCGCTTGGAAGCACGGATACCGCAGGCTTCCGCAGCCGTCATAAATTCCTGCTCTCTCAGGGAAAGGATCTGTCCGCGCACCAGACGTGCGATAGACGGCCAGCCCAGGAAACCGAGAACCAGCATCAGATAAAGCATACGGATCTGGGGATCAAGCTGCATGGCGTCCATTGCAGCACCCAGAATGATGATCAGGGGTGTGGACGGAATACAGTAGAAAACATCTACAATACGCATGATCAGGTTATCCACCCATTTTCCGAAGTATCCGGCGATACCGCCCAGCAGGATACCCAGGAACGCTGAAATAAATACAACGATAAATCCGATCACCAGGGATACACGTCCACCGTACATCAGACGGGTCAGCATATCCATACCGTTTGTATCGGTGCCGAGCCAGTGTGCTTTGGAGGGACCTGCATAACGGTCATACACATAGGTTTCCTTCGACTGCAGTACAGACCAGGTCTTGGAATCCGGTTTGTAGGTGATGGTGTAAGTGTATTCCTCACCGTCTGTATCGGTGTATATAAATTCTTTGGTGTCGCTGTCGATGGCATCTGCCAGCTTTTCTTTAAAGTCACGGCTGATGACAACGCCGTTTTCCTTTGCCTGTACAACGAAACGGCTGACATAACCAATCTCATCGCTGCCGGATAAAATATTTCCATCTGCGTCCATGGTATAATCCTGACCGTCCGCAGTAAAAGAAGTTTCTCCGTTTGCATAGGCCTTTAACGCTTCATGTTTGACTGTAAAAGTCAATGTAGAAGCCTCTGTGCCGTCTGCAGCGTTTACGATGTCCTTTGCTGCGATAGCCAGCACTGTGCCGTTGCTGGAAATCAGATAAAGGTCTTCGCCCTCTTTCTCTACCTCATAGGTCACATCTTTATACTCAAAGCTTTCCGCATTCTTGCCAATGGCAAGCATCAGCTGCGCCTGCAGAATGGAGCCAAACTCCTGCCCGTCATTGATCGTGTAACGCAGATCGTTATTTTTTACCACACCCACATACTCTTTGTCCATATGTGTATACGTATAGAACTGTTCATCCTGTCCGTAAGGGCTTATCAGACCGCCGATAAAGGAAAAGACAAACATAACGACCAGCATAGTCAAGCCAACTACTGCCAGTCTGTTTCTGAAAAACCGTTTTGCAACCAGCGCGCCAGGGGACAGCACTTTGACACGACGGTCGTCATTTAAGGACAGTTCCTGCTCTATTGTTTCTTCTGTCGCTTTCTTTTCTTCCTGCATCATGCTCTCCTCCTTTCTTATGCAATCCGGACACGGGGATCAACCACCGCGTACAAAATATCAGAAATCAGGTTTCCGGCAAGGGTCAGGATTGCCAGAAACGTCATATAAAACATGGAAAACGGAATATCACCGGAAACCATGGCCTGATAAGAGGTATAGCCGATACCAGGAATTGCAAACAGTGTTTCCGTGATCAATGCACCGGAAAACAATCCAGGCAAGGAACCGCCCACAACTGTAACCAGGGGAATCAGGGTATTACGAAACGCATGGTGATAAATAACCTTTTTCTCGGAAAGTCCCTTCGCACGCGCAGTACGGATATAATCCGCATTTAATACTTCCAGCATATTTGTTCTGGTATAACGCATCAGGGAACCGACAGAAACAATTACCAGTGTAATGATCGGCAGTACCAGATGGTTTGCCTTATCCATAAGCTGTCCCCAGGAATCCAGCTGCGCATAGTTACGTCCCACCAGACCATATAAATCAAACCAGCCCAGCTTAACGGAGAACAGCAGCTTTAACAGCGTTGCGAAAAAGAAGGTCGGCAGCGAAATACCCATCAATGCACCTGCTGTGATCAGGTAGTCTGCTTTGGAATACTGCTTGGTTGCTGCGATAACGCCCAGCGGGATCGCAATAATCAGCTCCAGCACGAAAGAAATCGCGCCCATTACAAAGGAAAGCCAGATAACTTCCTTAAATTTGTCCAGTACCGGTACCGTATATTTCCAGCTGTCTCCGAAATTGCCCTTCAGCGCATCCCCTACCCAGGTCACAAAACCGAGTACGATGGGTTTGTCCAGGCCGTAGGATGCATTTAACTGTTCCATCCATTCATCATAGGACTTTGCACCCGCTCCCTGCGAAAGCTGCATGGCTCTCGTTTCCACAAAAGAGCCGGGAAGACATCTCATCAGGGTGTAAATGATGAAGGATACGCAAAATAAAATCATGACTGACAAAAGCAGTCTCTTGACGATATATTTCCGCATAAAAAAACTCTCCCTTTGTTCTTATCGATTCCCTTCTTCCGCTGTATATCAAGCGGCCGCCTGCCTCAGGCAGCTCCTTGATATACAGCATCGCCCCTGATCTCCTCCTTAGAGGAAGATCAGGGGCATAAGCCTGCAGTCTGTGCGTTTTAAGCTGCACAGGAATCGCCGTCGTTTAGTTTAACTCCAGCTTTTCAACTTCATTTCTCCAGCTCCAGTAAGGAGTCATATCAGGAGTCAGAGTGCTGATGTTGATACGTTCGCTAGAGAAGATGTAGCATTCGCTTCTCTGGTAAACAGGAACTTCAACGCCCCAGTCCATGATAATATCCATGGCTGCTTTATACAGGCTCTTTCTATATGTCTGGTCAACGGACTGACGTGCTGCAACGATCATTTCATCCAGCTCAGAATCATTGATCTTGTAGTAGTTAGTCGCGCCCTTGCTGTGATACAGCTGATACATATCAGGGTCAGGAGTTGCGCCCCAGGCTGCTACCCACATTTCTGCCACGCCGGACTGATAGGTCTGATACAGTTCAGATGCAACTGCGATATCGTTTACAGTCAGAGTAAAGCCGATCTTTGCAAAAGCGTCTGCCGCATTCTTTAACAGCAGGAAGGAAGGATGATCACCGGAGCCGCCTGCACCGATGTTTACCTGATAGCCAAGCTTAGCGCCTTCGGGAGCTGCTGTCAGCTTGCCGTTTTCTACGGTGTAGCCCGCTGCTTCAAAGAAGCCAAGTGCTGCCTGTGCTGCTGCTTCATATTTCTCTTCTGTGCTCATACCGTCGGTGTAGATCGGATTGCCGTCTACATCCGTAGAGTAAGCGATCTGATAACCGTCGTCTGTTACCTGAGGTGCTGCCCAGGAGGTATTGGAGATCGGGTAGTTGATTACAGAAGCGGAATCGCCGTAGTAGGAATCAATACCCTCATCACGATATACTGCAAGGATGGTTGCGATTGCCTTACGCAGATTCTTGGACTGCTCAGATGCAGGATCGCTGCCAACCTTAACGTTATCAACGCTCATGGCAACATAACCATAACCAAGGAAATCATACAGACGCAGGGTGATCACATCACCGTCGAACTCTTCGCTGCCGCCGTTGTATTCCGTAATCTGATTACGAACCTCGGTAGAGTAGGAAGGATCTGCGATATCGATGGTGCCGGATTCTACACCGACAACCTTATCGTCTTCCTGAGTTTCCAGGAAGTTCAGATGCTTGATCTTGGGCTCGCCCAGGAAGTAGTTCGGGTTGGAATCCAGATAAACGATACCGTTGCTGAACTCCTTGAAGGTGTAAGCACCAGCACCCATAGGAGCGGTAGTTACGGAACGAACCTTGGAAAGGTCACCCTTTTCAAAACCGAACTTGTTGTTGTCATAATCATACAGGGATGCATCGCCGTAGTAGCTCAGAGGAGCGATTGCAAAAGAAAGCTGATAGATCATGTTTGCGGAAACTTCGGTAGTTACAACTCTCATGCTGTAATCGCCGGTTTTCTGGATACCTTCGATATGGTCTGCAGAATCGCCGGTTTTTACACCAACAGTGGAGTAATTGTAAACATCTTCCGGAATCAGGTCAGACAGAGCAGAGCCTGCTGTCTCAGCTTCCATGGAAGAGAAGTTCCATTCATACTGATTGCCGATGGCCATAAAGAAATCCTTTGCAGTAGCGCCGTCAGCCAGCTCGAAGCCCCAACCGGCCGCTGCAGAGGTAACGTCAGTAGCGCCGTTCTCTGCCATATAATCAACGATTTCCTGTGCAAATGCAGTACCACCGTCATTTACTGCAGCCCAGAAAGCGGTCTGCTGATCTTCTGTCCACAGAGAGAAGTCTGTGTTGTCTTCGCCTGCTGCTGCGATCAGGGAAGACAGGGTTGCCATACCTTCCCGGTACTCATCCAGGCCAAGGATCGGCTGGCTGTACAGAGTTGCAGAGCCGTCATAGGTAGGATCGCAATATACATACATGCTGAAAATTACATCATCAATTGTGATCGGTGTTCCGTCAGAGAAGGTCAGATCATCACGAATGGTAACGTCATAATAAACGGAACCGTCGTCGTTCTGAGTCATCTCCAGATCAGATGCGGTATAATAGGTATAGTCTGTTCCATTGTAAGAACGAGTCTCACCTTCGATACCTTTCTCAACAATAGCGCCCTGTCTGTCAGAGCCTAACAGAGGGATCTGAGTCATATCAACGATATGCTGATCTTCTGCGCTGGCCGCAAAGAACGGAGAGAATTTTCCCTCAAAATGTGCGCTGGATGCCACCAGAGTATCCGCGCCGCTTGCAGATGCACCAGCATCTGCTGTCTCTGTTGTGCCTTCCGTAGCAGGTGCAGTCTCTGTCTTGCCGGAGCCATTGCTGCTTCCGCAGCCAGCCAGAGAGCCGGTCACCATGGTAAGCGCAAGCAGAGCTGCAAGAGCCTTGTTCGCTTTTTTCATGTGAATCCTCCTTATATTTGTTGCAGGATGATACCGGTTCTCACAGCTTTTCCGCCCCTGTGATCGCCGTGCCTGCAGGTTCCATCGGCCCATTCCCTTTTCCTTTCGTCAAAGTACTAGCCAATGTTTAAATATATTACTATCTTTTTTGCTTTCTGTCAATCCCATTCCGTGTCAAAAATACATTTTTCCGCCACAGTCACACACGTTTCCACATGTATTTCTTAGCGTTTTTCAGTAGTGCAAGTGCGGCAGCGCCCATGATTACTTCTATTAAAAGGAACGGAATGGAGGACAAAAGTTTGTCACTGTGACGCGTTAATTCAGCAAGTTCTCCTATGACGGACACTCCGGCTGCCGCAATGCAGACTCCGCCGCGCAGCGGGATTTTGCACACTGTCTGCTGATAAACGTATTCCCGAAGCGGATATTCCTTGCTCCAAAGCCTTGCACATGCCCACGCGAGGCTGCAGGCTGCCGCCAGCTGCACTGCATATGGAAGCAGCACGAAAACACTTCCCTGCAGTCCCACCGACGGTACGCAGCCTGCGGCAATCGTCAGCAGGAGGACTGCGATTCCGGCAGCCGCCATCCCGGTGGATTTCTTTTTCCACTCTTTTTCTGACAGTTCACAGGCATATCGACTGCCCTCGTATTGATAGTCGCCGTTTTGTGTTTTTTTGAAATCGTCCAGATAAGCCTGGCGGCGGTGAGGCTTTGCGGAAGACCGGGCGTCTGCCTCTTTGGGCGAAGCAGTCCCCGGAGCCTTGGCAGATTTGGATTCCGTAGCTTTAGAAGGCTCCGAGTCCGTTTTTTTAGGGGGTATATTTTTCTGATGATTTGAAGTCATGTTGAAATCCATCCTTTGTTTTGATTTTATCATTGCAATTCCTTGCTGTCATTTATTAGTAATTCTATAGTTGACAAGATCATTTTTTTATTTTATCATAACCATATGAAACGGGTTTTGTGACCGTGAGACTGACTCAGAGCAGTCCAGACGGGGTGCTCGTTTCTTTTTTTGTTCTGATTATGTCATATAAGTATAATTTTCCATCTGCATCATGGCGTACTAACATTTTTACCGTATAAATATTGTACCGTTCCAAATCTTCATTCTGGTCATAAACAGGAATTCCAAATCTGACATCGTAACGATACCATCCGTTTTGTGCCCGGGTTCCATGCTTATTCTCATGATCTTCTGACATGCTTTTATTGGTTGCCGTCCTGATCAATTCCCCAATCGCCTGTGCGGCATTTGCTTTTGCCTTTGCATTCGCGCCGGATAATTTTTCAGAATCTCTTGAATGGGCAAATTCATCCGGAAAATCTTTTCCTATGTAAATTTTGTCCGAATATGCTTCAATTTCATAATATTTTTTCACATATTCCCTTAAATATTTCTCTACTTCATCCCACTTAATTTTCCTTTTCCCCCTAAACCGAATGTCATTTATAATGACGATATTCTTTCCATCAACATCCCGGACAATCGAAATCTTTCCATCCTCCGACTGCATCTTTGGCAGGAGTTGTTCTTTTTCTTTTGTTTTTTCATGATAATACATCAATCGCAGCAAATATCCCGGCATTTCCCGATGTCCCAGCTCCCATTCCTGCACTGTTCTGTACGGGATCCCGAAATATTCCGCAAACTCTCTGCGGTTCATGCCAGTTTCCTGCCGAAGCTTCAATAATATTTCTTTTTTCTCCACCGCCGTCTCCTTTATACTCAATGAGTATATTTTATCACACTTTTTTCAAATGGCAACCTCCAGTTTCCGGGAGCAAAAAAACCGGCAGACATTTTTCAATGTCCGCCGGTTCTCTTTTTTATGACAATAGAATGCTCGCAGAGCGCGCATTCTATTTTTATGCAATTTTCACCGCTATGCAATGTGCCGCAGCAATTAACTTATCTGCCGAACTGCATATCGTTGTTGCCGGAAGTGGTCTCCCACATTTCAAGCATGTTGATCGGATCGTTGTAGTCTGCCAGCCAGCCTTCACGAGCGAAGTCGAACTGACCGTCTTTTCTCTCGTTCAGGAATACGGACCACTCACGAGTCTCAACGGTTACGTTGATACCGATCATAGCGAAATCCTGCTGGATTGCTTCACCGATCTTAACATTACCTTCGGAATCGTTGGTCAGGTAAGTCATGTTGATCGGGGTATTTGCGGAAAGCATGCCGCTTTCATCGAATTCATAGCCAGCGCTCTTTAACAGCTCGATTGCTTTCTCTGTGTTGCCCTCCATATCAGTAGGATTGAAGTAACCAACGTTCTCTTCATCCGGATAGGTGTAAGCGTCATCATTTGCTCTGAACTCACCGCCATTGCCATCGCTCATGCCGGTAGGAATGAAGGTGTTGGCAACTTCCTGGTTTGCCTGTGCGATCGCGTCAACGATATACTGACGGTCGATCAGCAGGGTGAATGCTTCTCTCATTGCTGCAGCCTCTTCAACCGTCTTGCCTGCAAACAGCTCGCTGTTTACATTGAAACCGCAGTAGTAAGTTCCCAGAGTAGGGATCTTGTGATATTCAGGGGTATCCTTAACGGTAGCCATCATATCGGTAGGAATGGTATCTGCAAACTGCAGGGAGCCATCCTGGAATGCATTGTAAATTGCTGTGTCATCAGAGCTCAGCATGAAGTTGATCTTTGTCAGGGAAACCTTGTCAGCAGCCCAGTAGTTGGGGTTGGGCTCATAGGTCATGGACTCGTTATGCTTCCACTCGGTCAGTACGAACGGGCCGCTGCCTACGAAACCAGCTTCCAGTGCCCATGCACCGGGGTTGGTGTCAGCGCCGTCAGCAGCTTCTACAGCCTGCTGGGGTACAGGATAAAAAGCAGGGAATGCGCACAGGTCAAGGAAATATGCGCAAGGTGCGTTCAGATGAGCAGTAAAGGTCTTGCCGTCTTCGCTTGCTTCGATATCCAGAGTGCCGTCATCCTTAGTTGCAAATACGGAGCACAGGTAAGAATAGTCAGCAGCTGTGTTTTCATCTGCCAGACGGTTCCAGCTATACAGAACGTCATTTGCATCCAGAGCTTCGCCGTCAGACCATTTTAAGCCATCCTTCATCGTGAAGGTATAGGTCATACCGTCTTCGCTCATTTCATAGGAATCTGCCAGTTCAGGAACCAGCTGACCGTTCTCATCGTATGCGAACAAGCCGGAGAAGTTCAGGATTGCCAGGCATGCACCGTCAACAGTAGAGTTCAGAGCGGGATCCAGCTTGTCAGGCTCAGATGCAATCTGAAGATCCAGGGTGTTGGTAGGAGTCTTTGCAAAACCGAAGTACTTAAAGCCGAACAGGTTGGAATAGATGTTCTCTACATCGGTCTTCTGCAGGTAGCTGTCGTTGTAGTAGTACAGCGGAACAACTGCCCAGGTGTTCATCAGCTCGTCCTCAGCCTCATGCATCAGCGCTTCACGCTTTACAAGATCTGTCTCCGATCTGATCGCAGCGATTCTTGCATCATAATCCTCCCATGCCGGAGCAGCTTCGCTGCTGGGTCCATGCTCACCGGTTGCTGCTGCAGTGTCTGCTGCTTCAGTGGATTCTGCTGCAGCGGTGTCTGCTGCTTCTTCTGTTGTTGCTGCAGGAGCGCTTGTATCAGCTGCTGTGGAACCACAAGCTGCCAAAGAAGCGGTCATGCAAGCTGCCAGCACAAGTGCCAGATACTTCTTTTTCATAATGTCTTCCTCCTTTAAAGATAGATAATGAAAAATAATATATACCCAAACAGTCCGCTAAATCTGCGTCCTGTCCAAGCGTCAAAATTACTGCCGGTTATTTATTCCAGCATGCTACCTGATGTCCGTTGCCGCGATCTGTCAAGGACGGGCACTCCTGTGCGCACTTTTCCGTGGCATAGCGACATCTGGTACGGAATGCACAGCCGCTTGGCATGTGCAGAGGGCTCGGGACATCCCCTTCGAGAACGATTCTCTGCCGTTCCTTTGCCATCTTCGGATCCGGATAGGGAACTGCACTTAAAAGAGACTGTGTATAAGGATGCATGGGATTGTCATTTAATTCATTGGAATCTGCGATCTCCACGATCCTGCCCAGATACATTACTGCAATTCTGTCAGAAATGTGATGGACAACCAGCAGGTCATGGGCAATGAACAGATAGGCAACTCCCAGCTTCTCCTGCAACTCCTCAAACATGTTAATCACCTGTGCCTGAATGGAAACATCCAGTGCACTGACTGCTTCGTCACAGACGATAAATCTCGGATTGGTGGCAAGTGCTCTCGCAATACCGATACGCTGTCTCTGACCGCCGGAAAACTCATGTGCATAACGGGTTGCATGCTCTGCATTCAAACCGACCAGTTCCATCAGATGCAGGATCTTGTCTCTTCTTTCCCCTCTGGAGGTGTAAAGCTTGTGGACATCCAGAGGCTCGCCGATGATATCTTCGACTGTCATACGAGGATTTAAGGAAGAATAGGGATCCTGGAACACCATCTGCATCTGCCTGCGCATATGCCCTATGCTCTTTTCATCCACTCTCTCCCCATCGAAAAAGACGTCACCGGAGGTCGGTGTATACAGACGCAGCAGAGATCTCCCTACTGTCGTCTTGCCGCAGCCGGATTCTCCTACCAGACCGAGAGTTTCCCCCGGCTTGATGGAAAAGGATACGCCGTCCACCGCTTTTAAGGGTGTGGTTTTCATAAATCCGGTTTTGATCGGGAAATACTGCTTTAAATCCCGTACCTCCACCAGATATTCGCTTTTGTTTTTTACTTCTTCGCTCACTGTCTGCCTCCTTTTTCTTCCTCCATGGCTGCCTTTACGTTCAGCCAGCAGGATGCGAAATGACCGTCAGGCATTTGCATTTCCGGCGGCTGCTCTTCGATACAGATCTTCATCGCTTCCTCGCAGCGCGGGCAAAATGCACAGCCCTTTGGCATATTTAAGAGGTTGATCGGTGTTCCCGGAATCGGGATAAGCTTTTCGCCGATTCTGTCCACATTCGGAATGGAACGCAGCAGACCTTTCGTATATTCATGGTGCGGACGGTAGAAAATGTCTTCTGCCGTACCTCTTTCACAGACTCTTCCGCCGTACATAACGATAATTTCATCGCACATGTCCGCGATAACACCAAGATCATGGGTTACCATGATGATTGCCATGCCGAGCTTTTTCTGCAGGGACTGCATCAGCTCCAGGATCTGTGCCTGGATCGTAACATCCAGGGCGGTCGTAGGTTCGTCTGCGATCAGGATATCAGGCTCACAGGCCAGCGCCATTGCGATCATGACACGCTGGCGCATACCTCCGGATAATTCGTAGGGGTACTGCTTCACACGCTTTTCCGGTTCGTTGACACCAACCAGAGTCAGCATCTCAATGGCTCTTGCTTCCGCCTCTTTCCCTTTTCTGTCCGTGTGAAGTTCGATGGCCTCCTTTAACTGGTTGCCCACCGTAAATACCGGATTTAAGCTCGTCATAGGATCCTGGAAAATAATAGAACAGCATTTTCCACGGAACTCCCGCATCTGCTTTTCAGAGAATGCTGCAATATCCTGTCCTTTGTAGAGGATTTTGCCTTCTGTAATGCGGCCGTTCTTTTCCAGAATACGCATAATGGAATACGCGGTTACGGATTTGCCGGAACCGGATTCGCCTACAATACCGAGGATTTTGCCTTTTTCCAGGTTAAATGTAACACCGTTGACTGCCTTGACCTCTCCCTTGTCTGTGTGGAAGGAGGTATGCAGATTCTGCACGGAAAGGATATTCTCACTCATGTTCTTACCTCCTTAATTTCGGGTCAAATGCATCCCGCAGGCCATCGCCCAACAGGTTGAATGCCAGGGTGATCAGACAGATCATGCCGGCAGGGAATAACAGTTTGTAGGGATACTGGGTGATTCCGGCTCTTGCCTCGTTTGCAAGGGAACCAAGAGACGGCATCGGAGCCTGCACGCCCAGACCGATAAAGCTTAAGAAGCTCTCTGTAAAGATCGCAGACGGAATCTGCAGCGCTGCTGCAATGATGATAACGCTGACGATATTGGGCAGGATGTGACGGCGGATAATTCTGGAATCCTTCGCACCGCTGACTCTCGCCGCCAGAATGTATTCATTCTGTTTTACGGTCAGAATCTGACCGCGGACCATACGCGCCATGCCGGTCCAGTACAGCAGAGCAAATACGATAAACATGGAGATCATGTTGGTACCGATCTTCTGCAGCGCCGGAAATGCGTCGACATTGATAATCTCACGCAGTACGACAGACAGAAGAACCACCATCAGCATATCCGGCAGGGAATAAATGATGTCCACGATACGCATCATCACCATATCCACCTTGCCGCCGAAATAACCGGAAACACTTCCGTACACAACGCCGATCAAAAGGACGATCACTGCTGCAAACAGACCTACCGTCAGAGAAACCCGGGTTCCGTAAATCACACGGATGAAATAATCCCGTCCCATGCTGTCCGTTCCCATGATGTGAGGGAACACTTCTCCGCCCTCTGCCATATAGGCCAGCTCTTTTTCGGAATAGGTAAAGGGTGCCATGTTGCCCGCCGTCTTATCACGGCTGCCATTTACGGTAATGATCTGGGAATATTTATAAGGTACCACATGGGGTACGATCAGAATCATTGCAATAATGACGATCAGGGCAATCATACTGCCAACTGCCAGCGGATTTTTCATCAGCTTGCGTATACCATCTTTAAAGAAGGATACCGATTCGCTCATAACATCCTGCTGTCTTTTTTCTTCATCGGTTGCTTTTTCAAATTTTTTCAGATCCACCTGAAAGCTCAAAGGAGATTTCTTGGGCATCTGATCCACGCTATTGGTTTCGCTGCTCATTGCTTCCTCCTTTCTTATTCCAGTGTGATTCTGGGGTCGATCAGCTTGTAAACGATATCGGTAATCAACGTCATCGTAACCATCAGGGTTGCCAGGAAAATCGTCGTACCCATGATCATCGGATAATCGCGGTTTGTAATACATTCTACGAACTTGGAGCCGAGACCGCCGATCGTAAAGATGGACTCTACAACGAGAGAACCGGTCAGGATGGAGGCTGTCATCGGACCGACATAGGTAATAACCGGAATCAGGGCATTTCTCAGGGTGTGCTTAAAAATGACCTTCCACTGTGCCACTCCCTTCGCCCGTGCGGTACGGACATAGTCCTGACCCAGTGCATCCAGCATACTCGTCTTGGTCAGTCGGGTGATGTAGGCCATGGGATATGCAGCAAGGGCAATCACCGGCAGCACGTAGTTCTGACTGGAGGAGCTCCATACCGGAATCCATTTCAGTCGAATACAGAACACCAGCAAAAGCAGGGTACCCAGTACAAAGCTGGGAAGAGAAGTAAACAGTGTGGAGAAAAAGATGATCAGTCTGTCCGGCAGCCTGTTTCTGGTCAGAGCCGCGATGCTTCCCAGCACTACGCCGGAAATCAATGCTACCAAAACTGCCATGCCGCCAAGCTTTGCAGACACTCCAAACGAATTGAAGATCGTCGTTTTAATCTCTCTGCCGGTCTTTGCGGAAACGCCGAAATCACCGTGCAGCAAATTGTTCAGGTATAAAAAGAACTGCTCCCAGACAGGCTTATCCAGATTAAAGCGCTGTTCCAGAACGCGTCTCACCTCATCTGAGATTGCTTTCTCTCCATCGAAAGGACCGCCGGGAATTGCGTTCATCGCAAAAAACGTAATGGCACAGACAATGAACACGGTCAGGATCGCAAGCAGTACTCTCTTCACAACATACTTTGTCAAATGTCAACACTCCTTTTCTTTCGCACATCCGTCCGGTAAATACACTTATTCGCTACAGGCGGACATTATGCTTAAATAAAAATCCCGGGCAACAAGACCCTCCTTTGGGTTCGTTACCTGCCGGGCTTTTTTTATTGGTAAAAACTATATCATAATTTTCTGCTTCTTTCAAGTATTTTTTTCGTTTTATCATGTCGAAATAATTTCCAAAAAAAACGACCGGAATTTTATTTTTCCGGTCGTTTTTCACAAAATTCATCCTGTTTTGAGGGTGCTTTCTCCCTGTTGACTGCTGTTTAAGCGTGAAGTTTTTTCTCCAGCTTCTCTACGATTTCTTCAAAATATCCGTCTTCAAACGGAACCTTTAAGCCACATTCCCGCAGCATTTCAGGATAAAATTTGGAAGCAGACAATCTGCAAAGCGCAAGGTAGCTCTTCCATGCCTCTTTATAATCCTCATCCATCCACACCTTGTACTGGAATGCGCAGCTCTGTGCCAGTACATAGTCAATATAATAAAACGGGCTGTTGTAAATGTGCTGCTGTTTCTGCCAGAATCCACCCCTGGAAAAGAACGGATCCTCTTCATAATCCAGATGGGGCATGTAGATTTTTTCCAGTCTGCTCCACTCCCGGCGACGTTCCTGCGGTGTCAGCTCCGGATTCTCATAAACGATATGCTGGAACTCATCCACCATTGTTCCATATGGAATAAACCGGATCGCATCCTCCAGCTGCATGCTTAAGAAGTCCTTTTCACGATCTCCGAAAAATTCCTTCATCCACGGATCCGTGAAAAATTCCATCGACATGGAGTGGATTTCCGCAGTTTCCATCGTGATGTCCGCATGCTCCATGATGGGATCCTGCCCGGACAGATAGCCCTGAAATGCATGTCCGCATTCATGCGTGATCACGTCTACGTCGCCGCTGGTTCCATTAAAGTTTGCAAAGATAAAGGGAGAATGATACTGGTACAGATAGGTCATATAGCCGCCCTGTTTTTTATCCTTTCTGCCGAACACATCGAAGAGCTCATTCTCCATCATGAAATCGAAAAATTCTTTGGTTTCTGGGGACAACTCCGCATACATCTTCTGTCCGCTCTCCAGAATTTCCTGTGCAGTGCCCACCGGATCGGGATTGCCTTCTTTGAAATAAACCTCATTATCGATATAAGAAAGCTTCTCCAGACCGAGGCGCTTTCTTCTGATCTCGTGTACGCGCTCCGCAAACGGTACGAATACTTCCTTCACCTGTCGGCGGAAATTCTCGACATCGTTTCTGTCGTAGCTGTTACGGTTCATTCTGTAGTAGCCCAGCTGGATATAATTGTCATAGCCCATCGCCTTTGCCTGCGCAGTGCGGTTTTTTACCAGCTTGTCATAAATGTCATCCAGTTCATCCGCAACTGTCATAAAGTAATCGCTGTAAGCCTTCCATGCCTGTCTTCTTACGGTTCTGTCGTTTCCGGTCAGATAGGGACGCAGCAGGGACAGATTGCATACCTGCCCGTCAAACGGAATCTTCGCGGACGCAATCAGCTTATTGTACTGAGTCGTCAACGCGTTTTCCTCCTGCATCAGGCCGATAATGCTTTCGTCCATACTCTTGATCGCATTGTCCATCGTCGCAAAGGCAACCTTGCCGATCTTTTCTTCCATAAAAGAACGATACGGCGATTCGTACAGGGCGCGCTGATAATCGGTTGCCAGACTGCTCAGCATCGGCGCTGTCTCATCGTAATAATCCTTTTCTGCCGCGTAAAACGGATCTGCGGTATTGCCGTCGTGACGGATTTCCGCAAGCGTCATGGAATCCATCATATTCTGATAAACCCTATAATATTCCTGATGGATCTCCCAGAGTTCTTCTCCGCTTTTTGCTTCTTTGACCCGCTTGGTCAAACTTTTAAACTGCTCCGCTGTTTTGTCATAATCGACCCTTTTATAGGGCATGTCTTTGAACTTCATACGCACTCTCCATTCCCCTGATAGATTTGATTTTGCAGACAGCTTAATCCCGCACCGCCGCCTGTCGGATCCTCTCCGCAAGTAAGGAAGGTTCCTGACTTTTCAGGATCCGCACCTGCTCATCCGGATTGCTGTAGCTGCTTTCCTTCGGCACAACGGTCACATCAATCCGATAATCCCAGTTGTAAACGCCGAATTCCTCTCCACTAATCCAGCTTAATTCCTTCGGATAGATTGCGTCAAGCATTTTTTCGATATCCTCCGGATCGGAAAGAGTCACCTGGATTTCCTGATCCGAGATTTCTCCGGGTTCAAAGAAGCTGTCACTGTTTTCCTCTTCGCTGTCATCGTCATAATAATAGTAATCTACCTTGATCGATTCGATGTCATCTGCGCTCTGGTGGCCGGCACGGGCATAAACCTCAGCACCATCCTGCACAAGCAGGTCGTTTAAGGCCAAATAGGACCCATAGACCGGATAGGTCCAGGTGGTCATCATCGATGCATCCTTCTCCTCCGGATCCGCCATAGCAAAGGTCAGTCTTCCGTTTGGAAGCTCCGACGAGATCAGACTGTAATCATACTTCTTCATTTCCTCCTGCAGCGTCTTTAAGAGGGTCTGCTTATCTCCGGTGTAAAAGCTTTCCGTAACGCCATTATAATAGCTTACTTTCATCTTACCGACATTTGCCAGAAAATCCGGGTCATTTAACTGATATCGCTCCCGCTGGTAGGAAGCATCCCGCATTACAGTATCAATTTCAGAATGGTTTTCGTTTGAATCGGCCAAAAAGCGACGGTATACCTTTCTGCCGCTCTCCATGGTATAGCAGACCACCCATCTGACATAGCGTTTCTCTTCCTTTGGGTTAATTTCCTCTGCAGAAATCTCTGTCTGCGCTTCCTCCTCCCTAAAGCTCCCCGGCATTCCGGCATCCTGCCATCTCTTCTGCATCCGGATTGCCGCATCGATCGTCTTTTCCTCGGTTGAATTCATCCGTCGGAGCATCCGATCATCGAAAGCCTCATACATAATGTCATCGGAGCCGAAGCTTTCGCCCTGATAATAACCAAAAGCCGTATAGTCATCTTCCATCGTCACAGACACGGCTGCAATGTTCCCTTTCTCCGGAATCCAGCGATCATAGCCTGCCCAGTCAAACCGAAAACCTGCAAGGATCAAAACCGCTGCCGCTATACTGAAAATTCCGGCAAGCTTTCCATCCAATATGGTTTTTAACTCGCATCGGTAAATCAGGCGGATCACCACATGTCCGACAAGGACACCTACAATGCAGCCACCAAATAAAAACAGCCCCTTATTTGCTGCTACACGGGAAATGATCATGCCAACAGCAATGCCAAAGGGCACTGCCATCGCAGCCTCCAAAATACCCTTGAGGGGTGCAAATGCAATGGCATGCTCATAGCTTTCTGTTTTGCGCCTGCGGTAAAGCCAGAATGCAAACAGGCCTGCAACCGCCGCACAGGCAAGAAGCAAAATACATTCTACCCCCACAGCCCTGCCCCAGCCGCCTGCATTTTTATAGCTGCACAGTCGTCCTTCGTCTCTGTACCAGATATGACTCAGCAAGTCCCAAAAGCCTGCAAAGGGTGTCAGATAGCTTTTTTGCATCCACTGTCTTGCATCTGCACTGCAATAGCTGGCAAAAAACATCGTTTTTAATTCATCGATCAGGAATCTCACTGCCAGCTCATAGGAAAAAAACACCGCGCATCCCAACAGCGCCGTCAGGATGTTTCCGGTCAGCATGACTGCCACAAGCGCCACCTGATACATCGCAATAAACGCAAGCTGCTCCACGAACCATGCCAGTAACGACTGTGCCGCCATAATTCCTGTCATTCCATGAAATGCTGCGCCAATGATCCAGTCCAGCAAAAGTGCTGTCAGGGTAGAAAAGCTATAGACCAAAATTCCGTTTCCACAGATCAGCACATAACGCTTTTTTAAGGATTCCGGAACTGAAAAGTACAAATCTGTTTTTCTGCGGCTGTAAAGCCAGCAAAAGCCCTGCACGGCAAATAAAATTGCAAAAAAAGCAGCAAACAGGACGTGTATGAAGGAAAAGCCGATCACATCCGTGATCCTGGACTGAATCAGCTCCCGCAGGGACTCTGCGGCCTGCGCTGCATTGTAAACACTGTCATTTGCATAATTGTTCTGTAAACCAGTCAGTACAACCATCAGATACAGCGGACCGCAAAAGAGTGCCATCACCAGACACAGCAAAAAAGTCCAGCTTCTTCTTCTGTTATTTTCCAGCCATTTAGCCCAGTACGATTTTTTTAATATCATAACCTTGCACCTCCGTCTCGCTGATAAAGATTTCTTCCAGGGAAAGGGGCAGCACTTCGTGGAACAGACAGTCTGCCGCTGCAAACATGGCGATCATTTCTTCTCTGCTTCCTCTGACTGTCAGAGTCAACAAAGATCCCCGTCTATCGCATTTTACAATGTCTAACTGCTTTAACAGCCGCTTCTCTTCCTCTTTGGAAGAAAAGACGCACTGGATTTTCTGGATGTTGCACTTCATCTCCTCCAGATCCTTCGATAAGAGCACGCCGCCCTGATGTAAAAGCCCCACATGATCGCAGATATCCTCCAGCTCCCGCAGGTTATGGGAGGCGATCACCGGAGTAAACTGCCGCTCCTGCATTTCTTTTGCAAAAATGCTTTTGACACTCTGGCGCATTACAGGATCGAGCCCGTCAAAGGTCTCGTCACACAGAAGGTACTCCGTCTTTGCGCTCAGCCCCAGCAGAATCGCGAGCTGCTTTTTCATCCCTTTGGAAAAGGTGCTGATCCTGCGTCTCGATTCCAGCCCGAAGCTGTTTAAGTATAAGTAAAACCGTTCCCGGTCAAAATTCCGGTACACGCTGCTGTAATAACGCTCCATGTCCTTCGGCGTCGCACCGTTGAAAAAGTACGGCTCGTCCGCGATAAAAAACAGCTTCGCCTTTGCATGCACATTGTCGTATACCGGCATGTTATCCACAATCGCTAATCCGTCATCCGGCTTAAATACCCCGCACGCCAGGCGCAGCAGCGTACTTTTGCCCGCGCCGTTTGTCCCGATCAGCCCGAAAACCTCTCCTTCCCGGACTGTCACGCTTACATTTTTCAGAGCTTCAATCCCGTCAAAGGATTTGCTCACATTTTTCAGTTCTATCATGTTTCCTCTCATTCCGCTGCCGGGACTTTGGTCTCTTTTTGCCCTGCCGCAGCTGTATCCTCTTGTTCCAGGAACTCAGTCAGCTCCTTTACCGTCATCCCCATGCTCAGCGCTTCTTTTTTCAGATCCCGGAGCTTTTCCAAAATTTCCTGCTTCCGGACGTCCTTTAGACTGTCGCTGTAGGCGACGTAGTTGCCCTTTCCTTTTACTGTGTATAAAAATCCGGTTCGCTCCAGCTCACTGTATGCCCGCTGAATCGTGTTCGGATTGATGGACAGCTCCACCGCCAGGGAGCGCACGGACGGCATCCGACTATTCGGCTCCAGCGCACCGCTTAAAATCAGCATCTGGAACTTGTCCACGATCTGCTCATACAGCGGTCTGGTATCCCGGTAATCCAGTATAATCATTCTTTCCTCTCATTTCTGCGCACGCCTTTTGCGCATGCCGGGTTTGTGTCAAGTGCGCACAGACACAAATCTCGTGATTGAAAAATTTTATTTTTCAATCTTTCCTCCTTCTCCCGATTCTTTTTGTCTTTTTCATCGATCCAGAACTGTATTGATTGTATTAAGTGTATTATCAGTATTAGTACACATTGAATATATACAGAGCGCGAGGCCTTGTCAAGAGATTTTTCTATCACTTTTCCTTGTTTTTTTCGCATAGCATGGTATACTGAGAAGAAAACTTAAATTTCAGGAAGCATTTCAAACTTATGGAGGGATTACACCATGCTTACGCTTCTGTCACGACTGTTCATCCCGGATTATGAGAATTATTCCAGCCCGAAGGTTCGCCAGGCATACGGCATTCTCACCGGCTCGGTGGGCATTTTTTTTAACTTTTTTCTGTTTGTGCTAAAGATCGTCGCCGGTATGATCAGCCATTCCATCGCAATCACTGCGGACGCATTCAACAACCTGTCTGACGCCGGCTCTTCGATCATTACGCTGATCGGATTTAAAATGAGCGGACAGGAAGCAGATTCCGACCACCCTTACGGACACGGAAGAATCGAATATCTCGCCGGACTTTCCGTTTCTGCCATTATCCTCTTCATGGCGGCGGAACTTGCAAAATCCTCCTTTGAGAAGATCCTGCACCCGACCCTGCCGGAAATTTCTCCGGTTATTTTTTTGATTCTGGTCGTTTCCATTCTCGTCAAGCTCTATATGTATTTTTATAATCACAAAATTGCCGAAGCCATCGACAGCTCTGCGATGAACGCAACAGCATCTGATTCCTTCGGCGATGTGCTCGCTACCTCCGTCGTCCTCCTTTCTTCTGTTATTGGATGGATTTTCGGTCTTGCCATCGACGGCTGGTGCGGTCTTTTGGTCGCGATCTTCATCTTTTATTCCGGCGTAAGCTCTGCCCGGGATACCATCAATCCGCTGCTCGGTCAGGCTCCCGACCCGGAATTTGTCACAAAAATCCGCAGCATTGTGCTTTCCCATCCACAGATCATGGGCATTCACGACCTGCTCGTTCACGATTACGGTCCCGGACGGCGGATGATCTCCCTTCATGCAGAAGTCAATGCCCAGGGCAGCTTTGTAGAGCTGCACGATCTGATCGATAACATAGAGCGCGAGCTGCAGCAGAAGCTTTCCTGCAGTGCTGTCATCCACATGGATCCGGTCATCACCGACGATCCGGAAATCAATGAGCTGCGCCATAAGGTCACTGATATTGTCTACCGGCTCGATGAGCGGCTGACGCTTCACGATTTTCGTATTATACGCGGTCCTACCCATACAAACGTCATTTTCGATGTCGTGGTTCCGTTTCATTTTAAAATGACTGATGCCCAGCTACGCAGCTGGCTCGATAAACGGATCAAGCAGATCGATCCGTCCTATTTCTGTGTGATCAATATCGACAAAAATTAGCGGATCTTGTGCTCCGCATGAAATTTCGTTTTTTACAATGGAGGATTTTTCTCATGAGCTTACTCGAATTATTCCTTCTGGCTGTCGGTCTGTCGATGGACGCTTTTGCCGTATCCGTCTGTAAGGGCCTCTCCGTACGTCGCGGCAGTATGAAACAGGCACTCACCGTCGGCAGCTGGTTCGGCGGCTTTCAGGCGCTGATGCCCTTTCTCGGCTATCTTCTGGGCATCACGTTTTCCTCTCTGATCACGAGCATCGACCACTGGATCGCCTTCGTCCTGCTGGCATTTATCGGTTTCAACATGATCCGCGAAGCCAGAAGCGATGAAGAAAATGAATCCAATGACCGCTTCGATTTCAAAACCATGCTTCCGCTTGCTGTTGCAACCAGCATCGACGCACTTGCCGTCGGCGTTACCTTCGCTTTCCTGCGGGTAAACATCGTTCCGGCAGTCAGCTTCATCGGCTGCATCACTTTCCTGCTCTCCGCAATCGGTTTAAAGGCAGGCAACATCATCGGCGCAAAAAACCGCTCCCGCGCAGAATTTGCGGGCGGTCTTGTCCTGATCCTGATGGGCATAAAGATTCTGCTGGAGCACCTCGGCGTGATTTCGTTTTAAAAGCTTTTGTGTGAGTTTGACTGAAAAATCTTTTGCTTGACAACTGTCTGATGCAGTGTTAAGGTTGGCGTATGCGATACACATTAACAATCACGGGAGATCCGGAAGGGATTTTCTGATAAAAGAAAGGAAAGGAGGTATGTTATGATGTTATTGTTCGTCGGATCAAATCGAAGCTATTTTGAATATCATAAGAATGCCTCCCGCCCAAACTGACGTTTTGATTCGTCTGACAAGAGCCGCGGCATTCTCATGCTGCGGCTTTTTTATACAACAGGATGTTGAAAAACAGGCATTTTGTTGTCAATCAGGGCAGCCTGCATCTTATCTGAGCCGGTTTCTTTACCGCTCTCAGAAAGCTACAGGGATTTCCTGACAGAAAAAGATTTTTGCCGCAGAACATGCTTTCATGTTTCTGCGTTTTTTTATACCCATGGGTATGTCCTGCCTTTGCAGGCAGTTTAACCAAACGTCCCTTTCGACGTTATGCTTTTTACAGACGGAGCGAAAATCCTGTCTGGCGGGATTTTTTCCACATATATCAACTTCAAAAGAAGGGGGAATTCATTTTCATGAAAAAGTTGTCCTACTACTTAAAACAGCACATTCCGGGCTATCTGTTTGCCATCCTTTCAATGGTTATCGCGGTCAGCCTGGATCTGCTCTCCCCGCAGGTGACCCGACATATCGTCGATGACGTCCTTGTGGGCGGTCAGATGGGGAAGCTCAAATATCTGCTGCTGGCGATTTTACTCATCGGCATCGGACGCTGTATTTTTCAGTACACCAAGGAGTTTACCTTCGACAAAATCTCCTCGACCATCGCCACAGACATGCGCCGCGATTTATTCGCGCACATTCAGTCGCTGTCCGCTGATTTCTTTGACAAGACGAGCACCGGTGAGCTGATGGCGCGCGTCAAGGACGACATCGACCGCATCTGGAATGCACTCGGCTACGTCGGCATGCTGATGATGGAGGTTGCGTTCCATGTCACCGTCATTTTATTCTGCATGTACAGCTTAAACTGGAAACTTGCGATCCTGCCCACGCTCTGCATGATTTTCTGCGCCGTCCTTGCGATTTTGATGGAAAACAGACTCGGAACTATCTACGAAGAGATCAGTGAGGAAAACGCAAAATTAAACACCGTTGCAGAAGAAAACCTCGCAGGCGTGCGCACTGTCAAAGCTTTTGCGCGGGAAAAATTCGAAATCAAAAAGTTTCTTTCCCACAATAAGCGCTACTACGAACTGAACATGACGCAGTCCCGCGTGTTTGTCCGCTACTCTCCGTACTTTTCCCTGATCGGAAAGCTGCTGCCGCTTCTGGTGCTTTTAATCGGCGGTTACTTATTCCTGCAGGGAGAGCTGACGCTCGGCGCACTCAGCGCATTTGTACAATATTCCACCAACATCGTATGGCCGATGGAAATGCTCGGCTGGCTGTCCAACGACTTTTCCTCCGCGGTCGGCAGTTACCGCAAAATCCGCAAAGTGTACGACCAGAAGCCTTCGATTCAGGAACCCGAAGAGCCGATTGTGCTGCCGGAAGTGACCGGCGATATCCGCTTCGAGCACGTTTCTTTCCATAAAGAGGACCGGCATGAGATTCTTCACGACATCCATTTCCATGTAGAGGCAGGCAAAACGATCGGTATCATGGGCGCCACCGGAAGCGGCAAGACGTCCCTGATCCAGCTGCTTTGCCGCCTTTACGACGCGACGGGCGGCACGATTTATCTCGACAACGTGGATATCCGCAAACTCAGCCTGCGCCAGCTGCGCAGCTGTATTTCCACCGTTATGCAGGATGTCTTTCTGTTCTCGGACACAATTCAGGAAAACGTTATGCTCGGTCAGAAAGGAAACTTAAACATTTCCGACGTGCGGCTCGCTTCCCGCGACGCACAGGCTTCGGAATTTATCGACCGGCTCTCCGATCAGTATGATACCGTAATCGGCGAACGCGGCGTCGGCTTGTCCGGCGGTCAGAAGCAGCGAATTTCCATCGCTCGGGCCCTTGCAAAGCATACACCTGTGCTGGTGCTGGATGATTCGACCAGCGCACTGGATATGGAAACGGAATATGCCATCCAGCAGACCCTCACCCGGCTGCCCCATACGACCAAGCTCATCATCGCGCACCGTATCAGTGCCGTCCGTCATGCAGACGAAATCATCGTCCTGGAAAACGGACACATTGCAGAACGTGGTACCCACGAAGAACTGCTTGCCCTTCACGGGCTTTACTATCAAACCTGGCAGGCTCAATTTGGCATGATGCCTGACCAGAAGGAGGTGACAGATTATGGCTGTTAATTCTTATAAGCAGGACGAACACAGCACAGACGTCGGTAAAATGAAGACGCTGATGCGCCTGTTCGCCTATCTGCTGGACTATAAAAAAGAGATCCTCGCTGTTCTGGCGATCATGGCATTCTGCGTGTTTGTCAGTCTCGTAAACCCTCTGATCATGGAAAACGCCATCGACAAACATATTTCCACCGGCGATTTTCCCGGACTGGCAAAACTGATTGGAATCGCCGTTGTGCTGAACGTGATCATGATCCTTTTTGTCAAGCTGCGGATGCTGATTATGGCAAAGGTCTGCAACAGTATCCTCGTAACGATCCGCCAGCAGCTTTATACCCACATCCAGACCCTGGATTTTTCCTTTTTCGACAGCCGTCCCACCGGCAAGATCCTCGCCCGCATTATCGGCGACATCAACTCCTTAAAGGACGTGCTCGGCAACTGCGTCACGACGCTGATCCCGGATTTTTTCACAATCTGCGCCGTCGTCGTGATCATGTTTTTCAAAAATCCGGTTCTCGCAGCGGCTTCCCTGATCAGCCTGCCGCTGATGATCTTCTGCATGTGGTTTATCCAGGTGTACTCGCATAAGCGCTGGCAGATCCACCGCAAAAAATCTTCCAACTTAAACGCGTTTGTTCACGAGGATTTGTCCGGAATCCGTATCATCCAGAGCTTTTCCGCCGAACAGGAAACGATGGCTACGTTCCATCAACTGACGGACGAGCACCGGGATTCTTTTATCGACGCAGTGCGCTTAAATGACGCGTTCGGTTCCGCCATCGATATTTGCTGGGCAATCGGCACTTTCGCCCTGTATTTTACCGGTATTGTCCTTCTCGGTCCCGATAAGATTTCCCTCGGTATCCTGATCGCATTCGGCTCTTATATTTCGATGTTTTGGAATCCGATTATGAACCTGAGCAACTTTTACAACCAGATCATCACCAATATCGCCGGAGCCGAACGTATTTTTGAGATTCTGGACACAGAGTCTAAAATTTCCGATGCTGACGGTGTGACCAAGCTGCCTCCGGTCAAAGGGGCTGTTACGTTCGACCATGTTTCCTTCTCTTACGATGGAGAGAAACGCATTTTAAACGACGTCAGCTTCCAGATTAACCCCGGCGAAACCATTGCTTTAGTCGGTCCTACCGGCGCAGGCAAAACGACGATCGTCAACCTGATCAGCCGCTTTTACGATATCCAGACCGGTCATATCCTGATCGACGATTACGACGTACAGAAAATTTCCATCGAAAGCCTCCGGCAGCAGATGGGTGTCATGACGCAGGATAACTTCCTGTTCTCCGGCACGATCAAGGACAATATCCGTTACGGAAAACTCGATGCGACGGACGAAGAGATCATCGCAGCCGCAAAGGCAGTCAACGCACATGACTTTATCCTAAAGCTCGAAAAAGGATATGACACCGTATTATCCGAACGCGGCGGCGGTCTTTCCATCGGTCAGAAGCAGCTGCTCGCCTTTGCACGCACGATGGTATCCGATCCCCGCATCCTGATTCTGGACGAGGCAACCAGCAGCATCGATACCAACACGGAAATCCTCGTACAGGAGGGCATTGAACAGCTTTTAAAGGGACGTACCTCCTTTGTCATTGCACACCGCCTTTCCACGATCCAGAAGGCCGACCGGATCTTCGTCATCGACGATGGCCGCATCATCGAGGAGGGCAATGCAGCGCAGCTGCTTGCGCAGAAAGGCTTCTACTACGATCTGTACATGAGTCAGTTTAAAAATGTGATGTAAATCACTGCACCGCGGCACAAAGGCGATATCATTTTGTTGTGCCGCTACATAAGCAAAACGGCGCTGCCTGGAATTTCGTTTTCCAGACAGCGCCGTTTTTTGTGCCTTCTTTCTATTCTGCCCCTTCTTGCGCCCGTTATTCTTTTTCGGATAAGATCACTGCAAGCATTCCCTGCTCCACCGTCACACTGGACCGTTTTCCAATAAACTCATTGGAAATCCCGATCGGAAAGCTGTTTGTCATCTCACCGTCCTGCATTTCATATTTTAAATTCCGAATCGTAACGCCTGATGCCTTTTCCCCGATCGAAAACAGAGACAAAAATCCTTTTGCTTCCGGTTTAAACCAGACCGTCTCGTTCTGCATCACGAACGCCGTCGTCTTATCATCCATCAGATACCCAACTGCGCTGCACTGTTTTAAATAAATCAGGCACTGCAGGTTTGCCAGCGTATGCTCGAGTCTGCCGCCCATCCCGCCGTAAATGCGAAATTCCTGACAGCCTTCTAAAAGACCTATACGGATGGCAGCCAGCATATCCGTATCGTCCTTTTCTGTCGGAAGTACAACGACATGATCCGGCGCAATTTTTGCGATCTTTGCAATCTGCGGCATGTCCGATTCCTGCACGGAATCAAAGTCGCCCATAATCAGGTCCGGAACTATATCATATTTTCTGCAGGTATCGTAACCGCCATCCACTGCGATCACAAGATCCTCCGGCTTTGTTTCGATTTTTTGAACGCTGCAGTCTCCTGCTCCAATTAAGATACACCGTTGCATGCTGCCACTCCCTTCTGTCCATCTGCGCCGCCTGCATGATACCCCCACGCTGCGGCAGCCTACTTACTCCTTCTGACGCTTCTCGTTTTCTCCGCCCCAGTCATAAATCATTTCCGCCGACGAGCCCTCCGCCGTGTAGGTCTTTTTTGCAAAGCGGTAATTCATCCGGGATACGACATTTGTATTGTCCGTTGCAATCCCGCTTACCATTGTATTCCAGTACACGATCTCATATTCCGTATGGGGATAATATACCGCCGGATCGTAAGCTGGCACATACTCGATGCTGCTTCTCTGTACGCCGAGATCCTCCATCTTCTGTCCCAGCACCCGAATTGTACCACTTGGCTGTGCAAGAGAATCATCTTCTACAAAAGAAAACTTCCAGCCGTCATCTGTAAGTAGAAATACGATCGCTTCTTTCGTAACCGGCACATAGGTATTGCCCGTCCAGTATTCCATCGTGCGGTTGATAAACGCATCCCGGATGGCCTCGTACTGATCCGTCACGATGAAATTCCGCGCCGTCTTATAGTCTTCCTGTTCAAACGCCTCAAACATCGGCGCGAAGTAATCGCTTATCTCCTGCTGTTTGGAAAGACATGCCAAAATACCATCTGCTTCTGCATCTCCCAGCGCCTGCGCCCGTTCTACCAGTTTCTTCCAGCTGTCCCGATGCGAAAGGCTTAAATAAATCTTCTGTGCTTTCGGTATTATAAATCTGTATGCTGCTTCCTGGTAGCTGTTGTCCTTTTCGGCAAGCCCCAAAAGCTTTTCGGCAACGTCTGCATATTCGTCAAAATCAGAGGTTCCATCCAGTTCGTCTAACATCAGGGACGCAGTATCCCCCTGCACTGTGACCTGCTGGACACAGTTTTCTAAAACGCTTCTGACACTTTCATTATCCGGATCTGATTCCAGCACGGTAAGACAACTCCTGATATCGTCCAGACCGACCGTCTTTTCATTGACGTGCTCCACTACGCTGTTCAATACAGTCGCACAGTAGTTCTGCAGCAGAATTTCGGACTGTGTCGTCTCATATCCCTGATGCAGAATCTCTGCCGCCTCATCCAGCTGTCCCTGTGCTGCATAATCGTCCGCCAGCCCGCGATAAGCGCGCACGCTGCCTTCATCGATGGAAAGTGCCTCTGTATAAGCCTCCTGCGCCTCCAAATAATTCATTTCCGTCATATATTTTGCCGCAAGGGTCAGCTGCTTTTCCACCTTTGTCTGCGGTAAATTATGATAAATCAGCGTAGAACCTGCTGCCGCCACAATCACTGCTGCCGCTGCGATTCCGATCTTTTTCCTTTTCTGCGCTAATTTTTTTCCTCTTTTTTTCCACATGATAGATCTCTGCCTTTTCCTGTCTTTCTTCCGCCCTGATGCCAAAACCAACGGGTTTTCCGGCTGTTTCTGGTGCCAGAGCATACAGACGGTATTGTATCAACTTTTCTCCCGCTTTGTAAAGGCTTTACACGAAAAAGTCACAGATCCGGTCTTCTATTCCTAATCATGCTCCCATAGAGCGGAACATTCCAAACATAAGCCCCATACTCAGAAATGGTCCAAGTGCAATCTTCCGCTCTCTCCCATTTCGAAGTAACATCAGGCACAGACAGTATCCCCCTGCAAGCGCCATTCCAAACGCAAGACTGTCCCAGACAGCAGACAATCCCAAAAAGAAACCACCTGCCGCCATCAGCTTGACATCCCCGCCGCCGACTGCTCCCGGCCTGCATACAGCTGCCGCAAAAAGCGGCAATCCGGCAATAAACGCCCCGGCAAGACGCATTCTTATAGAAGGCTGCGGCATCCAAAAAAGCGCAGCAAAACCGGTCAGGAACAGAAATCCCGTGATCGCGTCCGGAATCTTTCTTTTCTTAAAATCACAAAGGCTGGCTGTAATCAGACCTCCCATAAAAAGCACATCCAACAAGTAGCTTCCTGTTTCTTTCATTTTTTCCGCTCATTTCTGCGCACGCTTTTTGCGCATGTCGAGTTTGTGTCAAGTGCGCGCAGACACAAATCTCGCGATTGAAAAATTATATTTTTCAATCTTCTCCCTTCGTACTGCACATTCCATCTCATCCGACGCATGCAATGGCATGTGGCACGGCTCCCCTTATCTGCTTTCCATTCTAGCAAATTTACGACTTTCCGGTAAGCCGTAATGTCTCACAAAATCGACGATCCAAACGCACGTTCTTTTTGTAACCACTTGCAAATTTGGCAGCAATTTCAAAACTGGTATGGTAAAAAAAGTGTAAAATGGCACTTTCTATCATGCCACATATTGCTTATGATAAGAAAAACTTTGATGAGGAGGATTTCCACTATGAAAAAAGAATCTTTTCAGAAGCTGGTTCTGACCGGTGTATTTGCAGCATTATCTTATGTTGTCTTCACTTTTTTGCAGATTAAGATCCCGCTTCCCGGCGGCGACGCAACAAGCATCCATCTCGGCAATGCCGTCTGTGTTCTCGGCGCGCTGATCCTTGGCGGTCTCTGGGGCGGCATCGGCGGCTCCATCGGCATGACCATCGGCGACCTTTTTGATCCCGTCTATGTCGTATATGCACCCAAGACCTTTATTCTGAAGCTCTGCATCGGTCTGATCACCGGTCTGATCGCCCATCGCTTCGGTCACATCACTTATCAGACAGACAAAAAGAAAATCGCCCGTATTGCAGCACTGGCAGCACTGGGCGGGCTGATCTTCAACACAATCTTTGATCCTCTTGTAGGATATTTTTACAAGCTGCTGATCCTGGGCAAACCCGCTGCAGAGCTGACTCTGGCATGGAATATCACTGCAACAGCCATCAACACCGTGATTTCCACCATCGTTTCCGTTCTTGTATACATGGCGCTTCTGCCTGCACTCAAAAAGTCCGGTCTGTTCTTTCAGGTCGGCAAAGAAGGATCTTCCAAATGAATCTACAGATTCCCAAAAAGGCGGCAGTCATCAACAGCTTCGCCGGATATGGACGCTGTTCCCTCACCGAGGCGCTCCCCATTTTGAGCGCCATGAGGGTGCAGGCGTGCCCGGTGCCTACCGCCGTTTTTTCCAATCATACAGGGTTTACAGCCTTCGCCTGTCAGGATCTGACCGCGTTTCTGCCCTCCTATCTGGAGCAATGGAAGCAGTTAAATCTTACGTTTGACGGTGTTTTGTGCGGATTTTTAGGACAGGCAGAACAAATTCTGTCTGTTTCTTCCTTTCTTTCCGACCAGAAAAGCCGCGGCTGCCAAACAATTCTCGTCGATCCCGTCATGGGCGATCACGGAAAGCCCTATCGCACGATCACACCAAAACACTGTCAAAAGCTGCGCAGCCTGATTCCGCTGGCAGACATCATTACGCCCAATATCACGGAAGCATGCCTTTTGACGGATACGCCCTGGAAAGACGGCTTCTGGAATGAATCTGAGCTTTCTGAGCTTTGTCAAAGGCTTCACAAACTCGGTCCGTCCAAAATCGTCATCACAGGTCTGCCCTGCCTGATCCATAGGAAAGAAGGCTTTGAAAATTATCTGTCCTGCAAGGAGCCGTTTTCTCAACACGCCTGCCTGACGCCCTCTGCAGGTCCGTCCCGACATGGAACCGGCGATATTTTCGCTTCGATCCTGATGGCGGACGCACTAAACGGCGTCGATTTTTCCGTCTCCGTCCAAAAGGCGGCGGATTTTATTTCCAAATGTATTTCCGCATCGAAAGCGCTGCAGATTCCGGAGCCTGATGGCGTCTGCTTCGAAAATTTCCTGTCGGATCTGGCAGATCAGTAAATGATGCATTTTCCTATGAAAGAAACAAAAGATCCTGCATTGTCCGGCGCAAATGCGCAGCTGCAATGCAGGATCTTTTTTGCAATCTGTTATTTCGATCCGGTTCTATTTTACCAGCACTTTCTCAATTTCTGCGATATAAAGCGTATGGAAATCCTTATCCGGATACCAGGAATCCACGGTCTTTTGATCCAGAAATGCCGCTTCCTCCATGGGCTGTGCAAACAGCTTACGGCACACGAAAGTCATCCGGCTTTCTTCAAAAACAGGCGCACCATCCACAAGGGACTCTGTCAGTCCGCTTTTGGCGATCTTATCCTCTGTCCTTCCGGACACTGTTCCCATGTAATTTAACATCTCCCGCTGTGTTTCCGGGAAAATACCAAGGGAAAACGTCTCTGTCTGATCCAGAAAAGTCTTCGTGTAGCGCTGCGGGCGGATCACGATCATCACGACCGACTTTCCCCACATTTCACCTACTGCTCCCCAGCTCGCCGTCATGGCGTTGCTTTTGCCGTCTTTGTTTGCAGCTACCAACAGCCACTCCTTTCCGATCAGCTCGAAGGGGTTATCCTGGATCTCCTGCGGTTTCATTTCACGAAACATGATGCTTCCTCCCGTCTTTAGTCCACGATTCCGTCATCTTCCGGAATGATCACTGCCAGAATAAAATACAGAATCAGTCCGAGAAAGCCTGCACCTAAAAACAGGCTGACAAGTACATATAAAATGCGGATCACTGTCGCATCGATCCCGAAGAAATCTCCAAGACCGCCGCACACGCCGCATACCATTCTGTTCGTTGTGGAACGAAATAATTTCTTGTTGTTCATAATGATGTCCTCTCTTTCTTTGTTTTATTTTAATCCTGTTCGAAGTAAATTTCAATATTTCCCATGGAAGAGTCCAAATTCATCTTTCCGGACGCCTTATTGCAGATCACGGAATTTTCCACGGAAATGCCGTCAAATTCCACGTTTCCCAGATCACTGTCGATTTCATAATCAAAATCGTCTTTACTCTGTGAAAGCTTCAAGATAATGTTTCCAAGCTCTGCATCTGCATCCACCCTATCTGTGATGCTTCCCGAAAAACGGATGGCACCTGCTTCTGCATCCGCTTCCAGCTCTGCTGCCTCACTGTCCGTCAAAGTAATGGCTCCCGCCTCCACGGACAAAATCAGCTTTTTCATCTGCAGCCCGGATGCTTCAATGCTTCCAGCGTCTGCCGAAAATTCCATTTCCTCCGCTGAAAAATCCTGCAGTGCCACATACGCTGCCTCTACATCGATTTCGATCTTTTTCCAGTCCATCGATTCCGGAACCGTCAGGACGATTTCGCCACTCTTTTGAAGCGGTTTATGGTTCTTTTCTTCCAGATACAGGCAGTTGTCTTCGATATAACAGTTCATCTTATCCCGGTTGCTTCCGCTGAGGATAATCGCATCGGACTCTCCGGGAACAATTTTTAATGCCAGGGTATTTGCGGAAATCTCCATCTTTTCCGGTGATTTTCCGTTGAACGAAATTACCTCGCCTGTGCTGTCGTTTCCTGCATCCGCAGGACTGTCTGTTTCCCGTGACAAAATCTCAATCGATTCTTTTGTATTTTCCGGTAAATTCAAACCGATAAACGTATCACTGCCGCCGAAATGAATATAACGACTGTTGATCTGATCAATATTTTTCCATCCACCCATAGAACTTCCGATCCCGATGAAAAGAAATCCTGCTGCAATGCAGATGATCGAACCTGCAATCATCCCTTTTTTCCAGTTTTTCATGCTGCCCTGCCTCCTTTTCTCGTCACAATCCTGTGCAGGCAGTTACACAATGCCCGGACACCTGCCGGAACCACCTTACCGATCAGCCATCCCATAAGCATCGTCACCAAAACACCGATTCCAATCGCTGCCAAACTGATGCCGATTCCAATCATCGCCGCTGCCGGCCACGCTGCAATCTGTGTAAATGCCTGAATCAGCGCCCAGATGCCCACGCCTGTACAAACGATTCCGCAGACCAGCAGTGCAATTCCTGTGATAAACAGGGCAAAGAGAACGGAAATTGCCGTCACAAGCAGCCCAAACACAATCGGAAGCACCACAGGCGCTGCGAAGACGATCAGCAAAATCCACAGCCAGACCGGAGGCTGCCTTCTGCGGGCAGCGCTGGAATCATCCTCTGCATCGCTATCCGTGCTCTGCCAGTCCGCATCAGAACGGTCGCCGCACGCAGGTTGCTTTACCCGCTGCAGCTCTTCCTTCTGCGGCTCCCGGTCGACGTAGCCGTTTTCGGAGAAATAACCGCTGTCACCCAGCTGACCGGTGCGGCTGCTGTCCTGCCAATTTTCGTCCGCCTGGCCGCTGCGCTCGCCCGCGGCTCTGCTATCCTGCCGCAGTCCGTTCCGGATAGAATCCGCGACTTCCTCCGGTGTGCCGAGTTCCTGCAGAATATCGAAATCTCCTGCGTCGCCCGCGTCGTTTAAGTAATCCTCATAATATTGCAGCGCTTCTTCCCGCTCCGCCTGCGGAACATCTAAAAGCTGCGCTTCCAGACGATTTAAAAATTCTGCCCTGTCCATCAATTTTGTCCTCCCTCAAAAAGTGCCGTTATCTTCTCAGAATACCGAATCCATTCCGCTTCATACAGCGAAAGCTGCGCGCTTCCTTGCTCCGTAATCCGATAATACCGCCGGTTCCTGCCTCCGAATTCCATATCGTAGACTTCCAGGCAGCCGTCTTTTTGCAGTCTGCGAAGCACCGGGTACAATGTCGATTCCGACAGATCGATCGCCTGGCGGACCTCCTGCGTGATTTTATAGCCGTATGTCCCTTCCGGCTCCCGGGAAACAACTGCAAGAACAATCGCATCCAGCAGCGCAGAGCCTGTATTAAAAATCATACGTTCCCATCCTTTCCCTAAACCTGTATCTTCTGCAATATTATACATTGTATAATATTGTTTGTGTTATAAACTATAAGCTACGTTTTTCATTTTGTCAAGGGTGACAAGGATGATAAAAAAGAATGTGCCAGGGCACATTCTCGCGCCGAGGCGCGGTTGCTTCAGCAACCATCTACCCTTGCGCCGCGTGCGCATCCTCGCGGAGCGTTTATTATCGTATGGAAACGAAGTTTCCTATACGATAATAAAGCGGAAACGCACACCCGCTGCCGGGCATTCGTTTCCGCCTTATTCTAATTTTTATTCATGACAATAGAATACTCGCAGAGCGTGTATTCTATTGTTTATGAAATCTTTCGCTTCCGCACAGAAACCTCTTTTCCGTCGATATCCAGATCAAAGAGCCAGCCCGCCACTTCGAAGCCGCGAATCCTCATGTGACCGCAGTTAATCGGCAGCTGTGGATGAAAGACCGGTTCTCCATCCTCCATGGTAAGCCCCAGAATTTCAAAATAAATCAGGGATAAAAATGCAGTTGCGCTCCAGGTCTGTTTGCGTCTGGAATCCCATTCCACGATTCCGCCGGGTCCCTGCTCCTGCATACCACCATAAAGCGCACCGGTATCCGGATGATAAATTTCGGAAAAGTGCATATCCCGGACTGCCTTCTGTGCCATCAGATACAGCTCTTTTTCGAAGCTTTCCTGATGTCCTGCCCTGTGCATTGCGCGCGCCCAGAAGCCCTGGATATGCGGCCAGATCGTGCCGGAATGGCGTCCATAGCTGCCCAGGCACTCATAGCGCCAGAAGGTCGGCCATACACAGGGAATGCCGTGTGCGCAGATATGGGTATTTTCCCCGATCAACGCCGTCTGCTGTTCGTCCGCAATGCCGAACAGCACGGCAAATGCCATCCCAAGCCCCTCTTCACAATCGCATTCTCCTGCAAGATAATCGTAGCTGCCGCGCTTCTCATTCCAGAAGTTTTTGTTGACGGCTTTCTTCATGGCTGCCGCTTTTTCCTCGAACTCTTTCGCGGGCTCGCCAAGCGCATGGGCCATCTCTGCCAGAATTTCATAGGCCTTAAAATAAACGCAGTTGGTAGAAAGTGCTTTCATCGGGATACCGTAGCCCTTGGGATAAACCGGATTGCCCGGATAATCCACCCATTCCAGGATTCCGGAACCCTGATTCGGGCATTTGCTGTACTTGTCCGGATATGCCGCAATGCCGTCGCCGTACACAGCGGGACCGCGGAACAAACCGTCCTCTTCATCAAATTCGTCCTCTTCCAGACGATGTACAGAATTTCTGCCGGCTTCAAAAGCAAGGCGATAGAAGTTATCGTCTTTATGAAATCTGCAGTACTCCCTGGCGCCGATCATCCAGATGATCGAATCCCAATACTGGCCGCCGATATAAATGTTTCCCTCTTCTTCCTCCAAAACCGCAAGCAGCGTGTTTTTGGAAACCTCCGGAGACAAAATGCTCAACGCGTTCCAGATGTTGATTGCCGTATCCCGAGTCCACGGGGTATTGTAGTCCAGCCCCGCGATCATACAGGGCTTTTCCTCCGTCAGCAGTCCGTTCTGGTAATATACGATATTGCCGACAATATCCCCCGCTGCGATCCGATACGCATCGTTTAGGAGCTTATTGTCTGTCTCCATGTAAGGAATATTCAGATTCATTTTGACCTCCTGTCATTTTTTGTCGAAGCCGGAGATCTTTTCCTGTCTCCATACGCCACTTTTTCCCGGGCGGAAAATTTTTAACATCCGGAAAACACCGGCGCGTTCCAGCACCGTCATCACCAGATATAAAATGATGCTGTCCACCGGAGCCTTGATCACATTTTTGATCAGCCGCGCGGGAAGCATCACCATAAACGCCTTACCGTACACCTGAGACAGCCAGAAGGTTCCGAGCAGGACGTTCACCAAAAGCGCCACTGTCAGCTCCGCCGCCAGAATCCGCCAAAAGTTTGTCGGTTTGCGGTACAGGAAAAATCCGTAGATCAGTCCCGCCAGCAGGCAGTTTAAGGTCAGACCCGGAATCCATGCTCCGGTGGGATACAGCAGCAGCTTTAAAATATCCATCGCTGCCGCAAACAGGCTGCCGACCGCAGGGCCAAACAGGACGTCCACCATTTCATTCGGAAGACCGGATACGCCGATCTTTAAGTAATTCCCGATCTGAACGGTGAACGAGTTGAGAATCAACGCAAGCGCCGCAAAAAGTCCGCACGCCGTGATGGTGCGGATATTGCGAAACTCCCGCATGGATTCCGTAAAAAGAGCTGCCATTTTTTTCATTGCATTTCCTCCTTCTACAGACATCGGGCCGCAAAAGGAGATAATGGGATTATCTTCTGCTGCAGCGAGATGCGGTCTGTATACCGCAAGCCGAACCGGCTTTTCGTCCAACAGGCAACTCTCTGTCCTGCCGGCACTTAACGCATACAAACCTACTCTGCATGTTTTATTTTTTTGTTTCGTTTCCCATTATAGCAGTGCAGCCTGCAATATACAATTCTTATTTCTATTTTCTCCCGATACCGCTCACATTGCGTACTGGCTGTTATACAGCGTTGCATAAAAGCCGTTCTGTGCAAGCAGCGTTTCGTGGTTGCCCTGCTCGATGATATGACCATCCTTCATGACCAGAATGACGTCCGCGCTGCGGATGGTGGAAAGACGGTGTGCAACGATAAAGCTCGTCCTGCCTTCCATCAGCTTTGCAAATGCATTCTGAATCTTTAATTCTGTTCTGGTATCGATTGAGGACGTCGCCTCGTCTAAAATCAGCATCGGCGGGCGACACAGCATGACACGCGTGATGCACAGAAGCTGCTTCTGTCCCTGGGAAAGGCTTCCGCCGTCCTCCGAAATAACCGTGTCATAGCCCTCCGGCAAGCGCATGATAAAACTGTGCGCATGGCATGCCTTCGCCGCTGCTTCGATCTCTTCCTGCGTCGCATCCGGCTTTCCGACCGTAATGTTGTCGCGGATGGTTCCGGCTCTCAGCCAGGTTTCCTGCAGCACCATGCCGTATCCCGCACGCAGGCTGTGTCTGGTCATTTCCCGGATATCCACATCTTCTACCGAAATGGAGCCGCTGTTTACATCATAAAACCGCATCAACAGGTTGATCACCGTCGTTTTGCCGCATCCGGTGGGTCCGACAATCGCCACGCGCTCACCCGGCTTTACCTGCAGATTGAAGTTCTCAATGAGCTTCTGCTCCGGCACATAGGAAAACGCAACGTCCTTCAGCTCCACTTTTCCATCCACATGCTGCAGTGAAACCGCATTTTCCACTTCCGGCACCTGAGATTTTTCTTCAATCAGCTCGAATACCCGTCCCGCGCAGGCGATCGCGTTCTGCAGCTCTGTTACGACGCCGGAAATTTCATTAAAGGGTTTGGTGTACTGATTTGCATAGCTCAAAAAGCTGCTCAGCTGTCCGACCGTCAGCCGTCCGTTGATCGCAGCCAGCGCGCCGAAGATGCCGACGCCGGTATACACAAGGCTGTTGACAAAACGGGTGGACGGATTTGTGATGGAGGAAAAGAAAATCGCTTTCAACGAGCACGTCTGGAGACGGCCGTTGATTTCGTCGAATTTTTCGATGGCATCCTTTTCCTGCCCGAATGCCTGCACAATCTTCTGGTTGCCGATCATTTCATCGATCAAAGCAGTCTGCTCACCTCTCGTTTCGGACTGGGCCTTGAACATGCTGAAGGTCCGCTTTGCGATAAACGAGGCCACAAACAAGGAAACCGGTGTTACCACCAGCACGACAATCGTGATGCCGACGTTGACCGAAAGCATGAAGCCGATCGTTCCCAGAATCGTAATCACACCGGTAAAGAGCTGGGTAAAGCCCATCAGCAGACCGTCCGCAAACTGATCGACGTCCGCGATGACACGACTGACGATCTCACCGTGGGCATGTCCGTCAATGTATTTGAGGGGCAGGACCTCTATCTTTTCAAATGCCTCGTTTCGAATATCCCGCACGATCTGATAGGTCAGTTTATTGTTGCAGACGTTCATAATCCACTGCGCCAGTGCGGTGATCCCGATCATGACCGCCATTTTGATCAGAACTGCAATCAGTCCGTCAAAATTGACATTGTCTTTTCCAACGATGCAGTCCACCGCTTTACCGATTAACAGTGGAAGATACAGCGTGGATGCGACAGTAATCGCCGCTAAAATCACGGATAAAAGAAGGAAAAACCGGTACGGCTTCATATAGCGCAGTACTTTTTTCAGGGTCTGGGTCTGTCCTGCATCCATTTTCTTTGCCATGTTCAGCATCCTCCTTTCTCTGCTTTACCGGCATTGGCGGCGTTTTCACGCACTGCCTTCGCCGCCTTTTCATCGAACTGGGAATAATAAATTTCCTGATAAACCGGACAGGTCTCAAGCAGCTCCTCATGGGTTCCAAGTCCGGCAGCCTTTCCATCGTCCAGCACCAGAATCCGGTCTGCATGCTGAATGGAGGACGTTCTCTGGGAAACGATAAAGACCGCAGGATTTCCTTCCATATTTCGGATCGCTTTTCGAAGGGCCGCATCCGTCGCATAGTCGAGGGCAGACGCGCTGTCGTCCAAAATCAGGATCTCCGGCTGTCTGACAAGGGCACGGGCAATGGTCAGACGCTGTCTCTGACCGCCGGATAAATTCTTGCCTCCCTGCTCGATTCTGCTCTCGAGCTGTCCGTCTTTTTTCTCAACAAACTCTTTTGACTGGGAAATTTCCAGCGCTTTCCACATTTCTTCTTTGGACGCGTCCTTCTTTCCCCAGCGCAGATTCTCTGCAATGGTTCCGGCAAACAGCACTGCTTTCTGCGGCACGATGCCAATCCTGCTGCGCAGCACTTCCGGGCTGTAATCTTTGACGTCCACGCCGTCTACCAGGACACGTCCCTTTGTTACATCGTAAAAACGGGGAATCAGATTGACCACACTGGATTTACCGGAACCCGTACCGCCGATGATGCCGATCGTCTCACCATGCTTTGCCGTAAAGCTGATGTCCGTCAGCGATTCGCTGCCCGCTCCCGCATAAGTCAGACACACATGGTCGAAGACAACCGCAGGCGCATTTTTGTCCGTCTCAATTTTCTGTTCCACATCAGCCAGCTCCATACTGTTTTGCACTTCCAGCACGCTCTGCACACGGTTGCCGCAGGCGATCGCTTTTGTCACCGTGATAATCAGGTTCGCCAGCTTGACAAGCTCTACCAGAATCTGGGACATGTAATTGACAAGCGCTACGATCTGTCCCTGGGTCAGGATGCCGGAATCTACGCGGATCGCGCCGGTATACAACAGCGCAATGATCGAAACGTTGACGATCACATAAGTAATGGGGTTCATCAGACCGGAGATCCTGCCGACATATTTCTGCAGCCCGGTCAGTGTTTCATTTTTTTCCTGATAACGGCTTAATTCTTCCTCTTCTTTATTAAAAGCACGGATGACGCGCACGCCTGTCAGGTTTTCCCGGGTCAGACCCAGCACCTGATCCAGCGCCGCCTGCACCTTTTTGTACAGAGGCATCGTCCAGAGCATGATACCGAACACGACGATGGAAAGCAGCGGAATCGTCACCACGAAAATCAGCGCCGCCTTTCCATCTACGGTGAACGCCATAATCATCGCGCCGAATACGATAAAAGGCGAACGCAAAAACAGGCGCAGCACCAGATTGACACCGGATTGTACCTGGTTGATATCACTCGTCATTCTCGTGATCAGCGTGGATGTGCCGAGGGTATCCATTTCCGTATAGGACAGTCCCTGGATGTGCGCAAACAGCTCATGGCGCAGGCGGGTGGAAAATCCGGTCGCCGCTTTCGCCGCAAAATACTGCGCTGTAATCGAGCAGACCAGTCCGATGACGCCCAGCGCAATCAAAAGCATGCACATCCTCACGATGTACGGTTTGTCCGATCCGCCGATACCCTGGTCGATCACCGCAGCCATTACCAGCGGAACAAACAGCTCAAACAGTGCTTCCAGCATTTTAAACAAAGGGGCGAGCACGGTTTCCTTTTCATACCCTTTCAAATAACAAAGCAGCTTCTTCACGTCTTGTCTTCCTCCATTCGGTCTTTTTATCTGCCAAAAATCCGATCATAGCCATAAGGCAGAGGCCGTTCGAACAGATCCGGCCATCGAATGCTCTCTACCACGCCTTCCGTCTTTTCTGCCGCTTCCTGATTGTCCGGATTATCCGGGATTCGGTTCTCACACTGCACATTTTCACAGCTGTCGCATACACCGGCGCAGCGGACGCCCTCCTTTGTCAATTCTGTCCAGAACACGACGCTTTTTTTCGGGATCAGGCAAAGGCTTTCATTGCAGGTAATGTAGGAAGCGGTGTATTGACCATTGCAGTCAAGCAGTTTCAGCAGCGCCGGAAGCTGTTCGATCGGCTCGCTGCTGCTTCCCAAAAAGCTCATCTGCTTCACAAACCATCCGGTTCTTCGATGAATTTCCGCATGGAACCGGCTATAGGCTTCCATCAGAGCTTCTCCGGCGAGTGTTTCAACCATATAACTTTCCAGCAGCATGTCCTGCTCTTGAAGCTTTTCCTGCAACTCGTCCACTCCTTTTCCAAGTGTCATGGATGCTGCCAGTCGATCTTCTTTTTCCGGGCACGCTGCGAACCGGCAGCTGATCTGATCGCTGCAGGCATCCTTTAGCCGGGTGCACAGCTGCTTGAGCTGCTCACGCTCGTCTTCCGGAAAATGATAGCGTGCAAGCGTCCGTGCTGTAAGGAGCGCAGTATCCGCAATCGGAAGCACTACAGATTGCGGCATAGCGTAAGCGGTTGGAATGACGGATTGCGCAGAGGATGCGCCTGCAGGCTGACGCGCCGATTGCGCAGAGGATGTGCCCTGCAGCCCAATCATAACGGACGCTCCTGCAGAATCTCCGCAAAATATCCCATGTGGGACACCGGCTCCCCGGCGCAGTACAGATGAGACGTGTCTCCCAGCATCTGCGTCCGGAACATCCCATAGCCCTGCTCCACCTCTTCCGCACTCACAACCGTCACGGAAGACGGCGGCAGAAACATCGTATGATTCAGACACACCGGAGAAATGGAAAGCAGATGGGACAGCATATAAAATGTCACTCCCATATGGCAGAACAGCACGATTGTGTCCTCATTATGCTGCTTCGTGCGATATAAGCGTCCCTCCCTGTGGTAGCCGTGTTTTGCGAGGATGCCGTCTAAGCCATCGCAGACTTTCTGATAGGTCTCTGCAACCGGCCCGCTTTTCATCAGATCCGTTTCCAGAAAACGATCTATATTCAGCAAATCCGGCTCTTTTGTCCAGTAAGCAGGCTTTAAATCCCAGCTCAGCCGGTTCTTTCCGGTTTCCGGGTCAACGACACAGGCATCGAATTCGCGCATCCAATCACATGTCACTGCCTCCCTGCCGCATTCCTTCAGCGTAAACGAAGCAGTATCCTTCGCCCTGCCAAGCGGCGAGCAGTAAAATTCATCCACCTTCCAACGCTTCGTGCGCTCAGCAAGAAGCTTCGCTTCCCGCCAGCCCTTTTCTGTCAGGCTGTCAATTGAATAATCCGGTTCTGCATGCCGGATAAAAATCAGTCGCATCGACCTTCTCCTCCTTTTGTATCTCCCCATTTTTCAAATTGCTATGCAGTTTTTTCTGCTATGCAGCAAACATGTTTTCATGTTACTCCATTTCCACGGAAAAATCCAGCGCCAATTCTGCGTTCCGGCAGCGTAGCGCAGTGAAATTTTTTACGAATACCAACCGCATTCCGCGCAGCGCGCTCTGTGCTTCCATCCCAGATACCGCGTTTTATCCGACGGTGCCCGGTGCATCCTGCTTCTCCTGTGTCCGACGGGCGTCCCGCAGGCAGCGCGAAAAAACCGCATATCCCAGCAGCGCACCCACGCAGTTCAGCAAAATATCATCCACATCAAATGCGCCGAATGCCGTAAAAAGCTGAAACAGCTCGATACAGCAGACAAGCACGAACGCGTCCAGAAACAGAATCCAGAATCGGCGGCTCTCCTTTTGCAGAAACGGCAATAAGAAGCCAAGCGGCACAAAAGCAAGCACGTTGCCGAAAAGATTTTCAAAGCTGTTTAATTTTCCCCAGTAACGGATATACATCCGAATCGTCTTAAATAAAGTGAAGTTGGCGGTTCCTAGTCCCTCCCAGACAACCTCCTTTGTCCAGGAAGCAGTGATCGCCTCCAGCCGCGCAAGGGGATACTTAAAAACAATCACCTTGAGCAGCACAAGAATATAAAAGAAAAACACAGTCCTGAGGATGTGCTTTGTTTTCCGACTGCTTTCATCCTCTGCAAAAAGACTGTGTCCCAGTTGATTCCATATCTTTTTCATAAAGATCCTCTACTGATAATAAACCTCCATCAGGCAAAGTCCGGACGCCGGTGCCAGCATTCCCGCCTTCTGCCGGTCTTTTCCGTCCAGAATCGCAGCAATTTCTTCCGGTCTGCGCACCCCGAGACCGACCTCCACCAGTGCTCCGGTCAGAATGCGGACCATATGGAACAAAAATCCGTCTCCCCGAAAAGAAATCCGGATATCCGCGCCGTTTTGCTCGAACAAAATGGACTCTATCGAGCGGACAGTCGATTTTTTCTTGTTTTTTGCGGAGGTAAACGCTGCAAAATCATGCGTCCCGACCAGATACTTCGCCGCTGTTTTCATCGCATCTACATCTAACTGCTGTTCGATCTGCCATACCAGCCGTCTGTCAAACACCGCCGGGATTTTGCTGTTGTGAATCCGGTAGCAATAGGTCTTACCGACCGCATTTAAACGCGCGTGGAACCTGGGAGCAGCCTCCTGACAGGAAATAACCGCCACATCCTCCGGCAGATACTGGTTCAGCTTATCCAGAAGCTCTTCGCAGGAAAGCTCCGTATTCATATGGAAATTCGCGGTCTGCCCCAGGGCGTGCACACCTGCATCCGTCCTGCCGGATGCCTGGATTTCCACCGGAGTCCCCGCAATTTTTGAAAGCAGCGCCTCGAATTTTCCCTGCAGCGTGTTCTGAGTCGTCCCCTGCCGCTGCCAGCCCTGATATCTGGTTCCTTCGTATTGAATCACAATTCTAAAGTTGCGCAAATCATCCTCCACTCTGCGGGCGCAGCGCGCCAAACCTCACGACAACGTTTTTTATTCCTTTTTCTCCGAAATCTCTGCCTTATCCTCCGGGGTCAGGCGCCGGAACCGGTTAAAGCCATGCACCAGGATCCGCACGCTGTCAATGGTTGTGTCAAAAAATCCTGCCTGATACATATTGGCAACAATAATGCCTGCCGGAACTGCCAGGATCATGCCGGCAACGCTGCCTACCTTATAACCGATAAAGATCAGAAACAGGGTCGGAAGCGGCGGAACGCCAATGGAATCCCCAACAATTTTCGGCTGGATGAGCTGACGCAAAAGCTGTCCAACTCCCCAGATGATCAGCAGCCCGATAGCCATTTTAAAGTCTCCGCCAAGCACCTTGATCACTGCCCATGGCCACAGAACCGTACCGGTTCCGAATACCGGCAAAAAATCCAGGATCGCAATCCCGATCGAAATCAGCGCACCGTAACGCACCCGCAGGATCAAAAAGCCTACCAGCATCAGAAGATATACCCAGATCTCGATCTTTAGCTGTGCTTTGAAATATCCGCCAATGGCACCGGTCAGACTGTGATACATCACATCCCACTTTTTGCGAAAGTTCTCCGGTACATATCTGCGAAACGCAGCAATCACTTCTTCCCGCTGCGCAACGAAGAAATAAGAGGACAACAGGCACATGATGACACCGACGATGATCGTCGGGATATTTTTGGCAAAATTGCCGACTGCAGATACCGTCGGACTGCCCATATGATCCACTGCGCTGCTCAACAGATTCATCAGCGAATTCAGAATTCTGGCAACCTGCTCCTGCACGTTTGGAGAAAAATAGTGAGAAAAGCTTTCCAGTGAGCTTCCCGCGTTGGAAATATCAGACTCCATTGCCTTCCAGAGTCCCGGCAGCTCTTCCACAAATCCCTTCAGCTGTCCTGCAAGCAGGCTCAGGATCCCGTAAATACCAGCTACGATCGCAGCGATAACTGCAATAATGACGATCGCAGATCCTGCTTTTCTGCGGATCTTAATCTTTTCATCCAAAAAACGCACCAGCGGGTTTGCGATCATCGCGATGATCCAGCCAATTACAAAAGGCATAAAATACGAAATAACCGATGGCACAACAAGTACGACAAACAGTAAGATCACTACTGCAGTGATCAGGTTTAACACCGCTTTTACATATTTTCTGGATTGTCTCCACATGCTTTAATGCCTCCGTCTTCTGAGAGAATGCTGTCGAGCAGATCATAAATTTCTTCCCGTCCCTGCTTGGAAAGAGAGGAATACGGGATGATGATCGTATCCTTCTGTGCCTCTAAGCCAACCCGAATTGCCTTGAGCTGCTTTTGGATCTGACTGCGGTTGATTTTGTCCAGCTTGGTTGCAATGATGATCGGATCAAAGCCGTAATGACGCATCCACTGATACATCTGCTTATCGTTTGCAGACGGGTCGTGCCGGATATCGATCAGCAAAAAAACCGCCTTTAGCTGCTTGGAGGAATGCAGGTATCGTTCGATCATCTTGCCCCACTGCGCCTTGACTTCCTGATTGGCTTTTGCGTAGCCATAGCCAGGCAGATCTACCAGATAAAACACTTCATTTACATTATAAAAGTTGATGGTCTGGGTTTTGCCGGGCTGGGAAGAAGTTCTCGCCAGGCTTTTCCGGTTCATGATCCCGTTGATGAGGGAGGATTTGCCAACGTTACTCTTTCCGGCAAATGCAATTTCCGGCAGTATATTGTCCGGAAGCTTACTCGTAATGCCGCAGACCGTTTCCAATTGAACGGATTTGATTACCATATCAGTTGTTTCCTTTCCCGCCCACAAAAGCGTGCGCAATCACATCGTCCATCGTTTCTACAAAAAGAATTTCCAACCCATTTTTGATCTCCGCCGGAATCTCTTCCACGTCCGGACGGTTCTTTTCTGGCACCAATACTGTCTTGATTCCAGCAGTCTTTGCCGCCAGAGTCTTTTCCTTTAAGCCGCCGATGGGCAGCACTCTGCCCCGCAGCGTAATTTCGCCCGTCATCGCCAGATCGGCGCGAACCGGCGTATGGGTCAGCGCAGACAGAAGCGCCGTCGCCATCGTAATACCGGCGGACGGTCCGTCCTTTGGAACCGCTCCCTCCGGAATATGAATATGAAAATCATTCTTTTTAAATACGTCGGGATCGATCTGATACCGCTCGCTGACCGAACGGATATAGCTCAGGCCAGTCATAGCGGATTCCTTCATCACATCGCCTAACTGTCCGGTCAGCTCCAGCTCGCCTTTGCCCGGCATCATATTGACTTCAATCTGCAACGTATCGCCGCCCACACTCGTCCATGCCAGGCCGCGCACAATTCCGATTTCGTCCGTCTGATTTGCTTTCAGCGAATGGAATCTGGGCTTGCCGAGATATTTTTCGAGGTTCCGGTCGTTGACGCGGATACAGCTTTTATCCTCTTTTAACAGCTCTCTCGCTGCTTTCCGGCAGATCTCCCCAAGCTTTCGCTCCAGACCTCTGACACCGGCTTCTCTTGTATAACCCTCAATCACGCTGTGCAGTGCATTATCACTGACGATCAGCCGTCCCTGCATACCGTTTTTCTTCAGCTGCTTGGGCATCAGATGCTCCCGTGCGATGTGGAACTTTTCCGCAGCGGTATAACTGCTGACCTCGATCACTTCCATACGATCCAGAAGCGGACGCGGAATTGTCTCGGTCGTATTTGCCGTCACAACAAACAGCACCTCCGATAAATCGATCGGAATTTCCACATAATGATCACGGAAATTGCGGTTTTGTTCGGCATCCAGCACTTCCAGAAGCGCCGAAGCGGTGTCTCCTTTATAGTCGCTCGAAACCTTATCCACCTCATCCAGCAGCATCAGCGGGTTTTTCACGCCTGCCTGTCTCAAACCATTGACAATCCGTCCGGGCATCGAGCCGACATAGGTTCTTCTGTGTCCCCGGATCTCCGCTTCATCCCGCACACCGCCAAGGCTGATGCGAACGTATTTTTTATTCAACGCCTCTGCAACGCTGCGTGCAATCGAGGTTTTACCGGTTCCGGGAGGTCCTACCAGACAGATAATCGGGCTTTCTCCCTGCTTGGTCAGCGCGCGCACCGCCAGAAATTCCAGCATACGCTCCTTTACCTGTTCCAGACCATAATGATCCCGGTCAAGAATCTCCTCCGCGCGAGTCAGGTCGGAGGTTTCGCGGGAGGTTTTGTCCCACGGAAGCTCCAGAAGTGTCTCGATGTAGGCACGTTCCACACCGGACTCTGCACTGTTTGTGGAAAGCCGTTTGAATCTGGAGATCTCTTTTGCGATCTTTTCCTTTACTTCTTTAGAGGCTTTGAGCTGTTGCAGCTTTTCTTCATACAACGCTGCATCCGACGCATCGTCCTCCCCCAGCTCCTCCTGAATATATTTCAGCTGTTCCCGCAAAATGTAATCTTTTTGGTTTTTATCCACACGTTCCCGCACTTTTTCCGTCAGATCAGTGCGGATTCTGGCAACCTCTACCTCCGTCGCAAGCACCTCTGCCAGCGCTTCGAAACGGCTTTCGAGATCCACCTGCTCCAAAATTTTCTGCTTTACGGTGTAATCTGCCGGAATATTTTCGATAATCTGATCCATCAGCTTACCAGGATCACGAATTTCCTCCATATGGCGCAGAAGCGTCCGTCCCGTTCTTGGATAATATTTGCAGTATTCTGTGAAACGATCGCGCGCGCTGCGCAGCATCGCTTCTTTCCTGCTTTCGTCCATTGCTGGCACTTCCAGCGCCTCGATGTCGCCGCCGAGCCATTCCCACTCTCCAAAAAGCGTCCTAAGACGTCCTCTGCAAACACCCTCTACGAGAACGCGAACCAGATTGTCCGGCAGCTTTGTGACCTGTTTTACCTTTGCAATACAGCCGATCTGGTACAGATCCTCTGCCTGGGGCTCCTCCGTCTCAGCATGGCACTGGGTTACCAGAAATACCTCCTGATCTTCGCTCATCGCCTGTTCTGCCGCCAGAATGGACTTCTTGCGGATCAGGTCAAAATGTATCATCGTATCCGGCAGGATCGTCATGCTGCGCAGGGCGATCACCGGAAGTTTTTTGAAATTTTCCATCGTATGCTATCTCCTATTGATGCGGAGTTTAGGATAAAAAACGCCGTCCGTATCTGTCGCGGGCGGCGTCTTTTCCTGTCATTCTATTTTGCTTCTTTAAAGCCGTCCAGAAGTCCCTGTTTTTCACGCCGTACCACCATCGGTTTTCCGGTTCCTTCTACCGCTTCTTTTGTAATTACGCACTGTGTAATGCTCGGATCGGAAGGGATCTGATACATCACATCCATCATCGTCTTTTCCATGATGGAGCGAAGTCCTCTGGCGCCTGTCTTTCTCTCCAGCGCGAGGTCAGCGATCTTTTCAATCGCTTCCTTCTCAAAGGAAAGCTTTACATGGTCGAATCCAAAGAGCTTCTGATACTGCTTGATCAGCGCATTCTTCGGCTCCATGAGGATTCGGATCAATGCCTCTCTGTCCAGTCCCTCCAGCGCTACCGTAATCGGCACGCGTCCGACGAACTCCGGAATCAGTCCGAACTTCACCAGATCCTGCGGAGTTACATCCGCATACAGCTCGCCTGCCTTGCGCTCTACGTTGGAAGAAATCTGTGCGTTGAAGCCGATGCTCTTTTTGTCCAGTCTGGATTCCACGATCCGCTCGATGCCGTCAAAGGCGCCGCCGCAGATGAACAAAATGTTCGTCGTGTCAATCGGAATCAGCTCCTGCTGCGGGTGCTTCCGTCCGCCCTGGGGAGGAACACTCGCTACTGTGCCTTCCATGATCTTCAGCAGTGCCTGCTGTACGCCCTCTCCCGAAACGTCGCGGGTAATCGATACGTTTTCACTTTTCTTCGTGATCTTGTCGATTTCATCCAAATATACAATACCGAGCTGTGCCCGTTCAATATCATAATCAGCCGCCTGAATCAGCTTTAACAGGATGTTTTCAACATCCTCACCGACATATCCGGCTTCCGTCAGCGTCGTCGCATCTGCGATCGCAAACGGTACGTTGATGATCTTCGCCAGAGACTGTGCAAGATATGTCTTGCCGCTGCCGGTAGGTCCCAGCATAATAATGTTGGACTTCTGCAGCTCAACACCATCGTCGTCCGCCCCGGCTGTCACTCTTTTATAATGGTTATATACAGCAACGGACAGCACCTTTTTGGCCTCTTCCTGACCGATCACATAATCATCGAGGAATTCTTTGATCTGCACCGGTTTCAGCAGGTTGATCTGTTTGGGATCTTCCTCCTGCGGTTCTTCTTCATTTTCCTCTTCGATGATTTCGGCACAGATGTCCACGCACTCATCGCAGATATATACGCCGTCCGGACCAGCGATCAGCTTATGCACCTGATCCTGTGTCTTGTGGCAGAAGGAACATCTCACCTGGTCATCAGAAAATCTGCCTGCCATATCGTTCTCCTATCTATCTCTTATTCATGACAATAGAATGCTCGCAGAGCATGCATTCTATTATTTCAGATAATCCTCGTGGGAAGTGATAATCATATCGATCAGGCCATATTCTTTGGCTTCTTCTGCGGTCTTCCAGTTATCTCTTTCGGTGTCCGCAGCGATCACTTCGTACTCTTTTCCAGTATTCTCCGCAAGAATTCTGTTCATTCTCTCTTTTGTTTTTAATATATGCTTCGCGTTGATTTCGATATCAGTCGCCTGTCCCTGTGCGCCGCCCAGAGGCTGATGGATCATAATTTCCGCATTCGGGAGGGCCATTCTCTTGCCTTTCGTGCCGCCTGCCAGCAAAAAGGCTCCCATGCTTGCCGCCATACCGATACAGATCGTAGAGACATCGCATTTGATAAATTTCATCGTATCATAAATTGCCATACCGGCAGGAATAGAGCCGCCGGGGCTGTTGATATACAGATGGACATCCTTGTCCGGATCTTCGGATTCCAGGAAAAGAAGCTGAGCCACAACGAGGCTCGCCGTTACATCGTTTACTTCCTCACCCAGGAAAATAATTCTTTCTTTGAGCAGTCTGGAATAAATGTCATAGGAACGTTCTCCGCGGCTTGTCTGTTCGATTACATAAGGTACTAAACTCATATCTGAGCACTCTCCTTTCACAAGGGGTATGCCAGAGCAGTTAAGAGACCCTGCTCTGGCATACACAAAACCCTGCGGTTTTCTTTTTTATTGCAGCAGGAAACTGCCCCGCTGTCGGATTTGATCTGTTTCCAATCTTATCCCATGGCATTGTCTTTTGCAACAAATCCAGCTGATATTTAAGAAATATTTTAGATCATGTTCGAATCGTTCGCAGTTTGAAATTATTTTTCTACTGCTTCGCTTACAACAAAATCTACAGCCTTGCGGACAGCCAGATCTTCCATGATCTGCTTCTTGCCCTGCTCACCCATCAGCTCTTTGATCTTGTCTGCTTCCATCTTGTAGCCTTCTGCCATGCGCTTTACTTCTGCATCGAAATCTTCTTCCGTAGCTTCGATATTCTCAGCAGCTGCAACCGCTTCCAGAACCAGTCTGGATTTGATTCTGCGCTCCGCCTGAGGTTTTACCTGCTCCATCATGTGCTCGTAGGTAAGACCGGTGAACTGGAAGTACTGCTCCAGGTTCAGACCCTGCATCTGCAGTCTCTGACCGAACTCGTCGATGGTCTGTCTCTGCTGAGTCTCTACCATAGCGTCCGGGATCTCCATCTGCGCATTCTCTACGATTGCGTCGATGACAGCGTCTTCCTTAGCGCCCTTAGCGTCTGCTTCTTTCTTTGCAAGCAGGCTCTTCTTGATATCTTCTTTGTACTCAGCCAGGGTTTCAAACTCGGAAACCTCGCCTGCGAACTCGTCGTTTAATTCAGGAAGCTGTTTTTCCTTTACTTCCTTAACAGTTACCTTGAACTGTGCAGGCTTGCCAGCCAGCTCGCTTGCATGGTACTCTTCAGGGAAGGTTACGTTTACTTCGCACGCTTCGCCTGCGTTCTTGCCGATCAGCTGCTCTTCAAAGTCGCCGATGAAGGAATGGGAACCGATCGTCAGATTGTAGTTGGTGCCCTTGCCGCCTTCGAAGGCTACGCCGTCGATGAAGCCTTCATAGTCGATTACAGCGATGTCGCCATCCTGTACAGGACGCTCCACAACTACGGTTCTGGAGTTGTTTTCCTGCTGCTGCTTTAAGTCAGCCTCAACCTCTTCGTCGGTTACGGAAACTTCCACCTTGTCAACCTCAACGCCCTTATACTGGCCCAGGGTTACTTCCGGCTTTAATGCAACTTCTGCAGTAAAGATGAAGGATTTGCCCTCTTCGATCTGAGTAACGTTGATCTTAGGGGAAGAAACGATGGTCTCTTCACATTCTTCCAGCGCTTTTTCATATGCTTCCGGAATCAGGGCATTGGCAGCATCTTCGTAAAATACACCCTTGCCGTACATCTGCTCGATCATCTTCTTGGGAACCTTGCCCTTACGGAAACCGGGCACGGAAATTTTGCTTTTGTTTTTCTGGTAAGCATCTTCCAGTGCCTTGGAAAATTCATCTGCGGAAACCTCAATGGTCAGTTTCGCCATGTTCTTTTCAAGTTTTTCAACCTGTAAACTCATTGTATAAGTCCTCCTCGTGTTGCTTTTGTCCGTCTGACGGATATTCCAGTGAGCCGCCGGTACAAAAGCGTTTTTATAAAAAGACGCACAACCGCATCAAACTCACTACAGTCATTGTACGATTATATCATAAGGTGTTTTAAAATGCCAGTTTTTTTTGACAGTCTCCCGATTTTATGCTATTGTTAAGACAATTCGTGCTGACCCTAAAGATTTTTGCCGCATTTTTTCGGATTGCGGGCTGATTTTCTGCGGGAGAAGGCGTACACAGGAGGAAAATCTATGGACAACCGCGTAGCCCTGATTGGAATTATGGTGGAAAATCCCGATTCGATCGAAACGATGAACCGTATTTTGCATGAATACGGACAGTATATTATCGGACGGATGGGACTGCCTTACCGGGAGCGCGGTCTTTCTATTATCAGCATTGTTCTCGACGCGCCTATGAACCAGATCAGCAGCCTGTCCGGCAAGCTCGGCATGCTGGACGGCATCAGTACGAAAACCATCTATCAAAATCTGAAAAAGGAGACATGATTATGAAAAAGTTTGGTTCCCTGCTGATGAGCGCCCTGCTGTGCGCATCCCTGCTCGCAGGCTGCTCATCTTCCGCTTCCGTTTCGCAAAGCACCGTTCCCGAAACCATCAGCACTGCCGAAGGCGCTATCGAAACCGGCTCCGAGGAAGTTTCTTTAGAAGAAATGACTGCTGCCAAAACAGAGACCTCGACCGAAGCCCTGGAGGAAAGCTCTGACGACACCGTTGTCCGCATAGGCGGTCTCAAGGGTCCTACCACAATGGGACTGGTCAAGCTCATGGACGATGTCCAAAACGGCACTGCCGCAAATAACTACGAATTCACAATGGTGACCGCTGCCGACGAACTGACCGGTCTGGTTGCTTCCGGCAAGATCGACATCGCCCTGCTGCCCGCAAACGTCGCTTCTGTCCTGTATCACAAGACAGAGGGTAAAGTTTCCGTGATCGATATCAACACCCTCGGCGTTTTATATCTGGTATCCGGCGATTCTTCTATCAGCTCGATTGAAAACCTGTCCGGCAAAACCGTTTATCTGCCCGGCAAAGGCACAACCCCGGAATATGTGCTCCGCTATCTGATCTCTGCATCCGGTCTTTCCGGCGAAGCCGTGACCCTCGAATTTAAGTCCGAGGCATCCGAGGTTGCCGCAGTTCTCGCAGAAGATCCCAATGCGATCGGTCTGCTTCCACAACCTTTTGTAACTGCTGCCATCGCACAGAACGACAGCCTGTCCGTTGTCCTTGACCTGACAAAAGTATGGGACAGCCTGCAGGAGGATGGTTCCAACAGCCGTCTCGTGACCGGCGTTTCAATCGTCAACAACGAGTTTTTAGCCGCACACAAAGATCTTGTAGATACGTTTTTAACGGAGCACGAGGCTTCGATCGCCTATACTGCAGCCGATCCTGAAGGTGCTGCTGCCCTGATCGAAAAGGCAGGCATCGTCGCAAAAGCTGCCATCGCACAGAAAGCATTGCCCGCCTGCAACATCACCTATCTCGACGGACAGGACATGAAGGATGCGTTAAACGGCTATCTGTCCGTACTGCTTTCGCAGAACCCACAGTCCGTTGGCGGTTCCCTGCCGGAGGATGATTTCTATTATCTGCGGTAAAAAAATGTGCTTCGGCAACCATCTACCCTTGCGCCGAGTGCGCATCCTCGCGGAGCGTTTCTTATCATATGGAAACAAAGTTTCCATATGATAAGAAGTTACAGCTGCATCCCGCGCTTTTGCGTGCGGCTGCAGCTGTTTTGATATGGAGCATTTTTTATGAATAGAAAAAAAGGATTCCCGAAACTTTTCAAAAAGATTGGCATATATGCGTTCTGGATGCTTGTCTGGCAGCTGCTCGCCGTTTTCTTTCACAATGATATCCTGCTCGTCGGCCCGGAAAAAACGCTTCGGACCTTTTTTTCATGTCTGATCACCGCCGGGTTCTGGCGTTCCATCTGGTTTTCGATTTCCCGCATCTGCGTTGGATTTTTCCTCGCCATGCTATTCGGCATCCTGACCGGAGCGCTCTCCTGCCGCTTCCGGATTGTCGGGGAATTTCTGGAACCGCCAATTCAGTTTATGAAATCTATCCCGGTCGCGTCATTTGTCATCCTCGCCCTGATCTGGACCGGTTCGAAAAACCTTTCGATCCTGATTTCTTTCCTGGTTGCCTATCCGATTCTGCACATCAACACGGTCAGCGGCTTAAAAAGCACCGACCCTAAACTTTTGGAAATGGCGCAGGTTTTTCGTGTTCCTTTCCATAAAAAAGTCTTTTACCTGTACCGTCCGGCGCTGTCTCCCTATCTGATCAGCGCCTGTAAATCGGCGCTCGGCATGGCATTTAAATCCGGCATCGCCGCTGAGGTTATCGGTGTCCCCGACTTTTCCATCGGTGCAAACCTCTATGAAGCAAAAATTTATCTCGACACGGCTTCTTTGTTTGCCTGGACGCTCGCGATCATTCTTATCGCCTCCTGTTTTGAAAAAATTCTGCTCCGGCTCATGACTGCTGCCGGCGGAAAGGGGAACACTGTTCATGAAAAACAATGATCTGATTCTGCAAAAGCTTTCCAAATCCTATCACGGACAGGTCGTCTTTTCCGATCTAAGCCTCGCGCTTTCTCCCGGAAACGCCTATTGTCTCATGGCTCCGTCCGGCACAGGAAAAACAACGCTTTTTCGCATCCTGATGGGTCTGGAAACACCGGACAGCGGCACAATAGATGGACTAAAAAATCTCAAAATTTCCGCTGTTTTTCAGGAGGATCGGCTGCTGGAGGGCTACGATGTCCTGACAAATCTCCGTTTTGTGTGCAGGCAGCGCCTTTCCGACGCAGAACTTTCTGCCTACGCTGCAACCCTTTTGCCGCAAAATGCCCTGTCCCAGCCGGTATGCGAATTTTCCGGCGGCATGAAGCGCCGATTGTCTTTGCTGCGCGCCCTGCTCGTTCCCTTCGACCTTTTAATTTTAGATGAACCCTTCAACGGTCTGGACAGCGAAAACCGCAAAAAAGCAGCTGCGCTCGTCTGCAACCGCGCACAGGACAAAATTCTTCTGTTTGCTGCTCATACAAAAGAGGACGCTGCGCTTTTGGGTGCAGAAATTCTCTGCCCGTTCGATTCCTATTGTTCTGTGTAAATCAGTCGTTCCAAAGGAAACTAAAATGACAAAAATTTCCATTATAATTCCCTGTATCCGGAACATACTAAGCTCAAGATAAGCAAATGTGACACTGATCCATCGACCGGACAGGCAGCTGCAGAGCCAACGTTCCATCCGATGACAGAGTCTCTGCAGCTTATCTGAAACCCAACAGCAGAAAATAATGGAGGTGACTAATCATGGCAACGAATTCTGGTAAATCCAACAGAGTGGAAGTTCCTGAGGCGAAGGCCGCACTGGAACGCTTCAAAACTGAGGTTGCGTCCGAGCTGGGCGTCAACTTAAAGGAAGGCTACAATGGTGACCTGACTTCCAAGGAAGCCGGCTCCATCGGCGGCGAGATGGTTCGCAGAATGATCAAGAAGCAGGAAGAATCCATGAAATAAAGAGCATTTCATGAAATAAAGATCATTTCATGAATAAAAAATAATTTCAGCCGTCCGGTAAATATCTGCCGGGCGGCTGTTTTGGTTTGTTCTTAATTAAAAGGACGGTGCGCTATGCCGTCTGTTTTTTCTTTCTGCGCTGCGCCATCTGCTCGTGGAATTCTTCGAGGGTCGCGCGCCCTTCCTGTGTAACCGGTTTGACCCATTTGCCGCTCGCAGTATAGCATAGCTCGAACACCAGACGGATCAGCTCATCTGTATACAAAAAGGCGAACACGGCCAGGAACGGCAGATGCAGAACCATGCCTGCAACCCAGGTTGCAGGTACACTGATCGTATACAGACAGATAATTTCCAAAACGGTTCCGAAAATTGCCTCGCCGCCTGCGCGGTAACAGGTATTCATAATGTAGTTACAGGTTCGCACGGTTCCCGCTGCCAAATAAATGAGCAGCATATACTTGCCATATTCCATAGCCTCTGCTCCTAATCCGAACAAAGACAACAGCGGGCGGTTGAAGATCACACCAACCAGACAGATACCAAATGTGATCGCCGGGCAGAGGATCGTGAACCCTTTCACATACTGATAGCCCTTCATATGCCGTCCTGCACCAATCTCCTTGCCGACCACAACGCTGCTGGCATCCGCCAGTCCTCCGAAGAAGGCATAAACAAAGCCCTCCAGAACACGGAACGCTGCCATTGCGGCGATCGCACTCTCCGACTGTCTTCCGATCACGATATTGATCAGCATCTGACCGATGCCGTAAAACAGCTCATTGCACAGAATCGGAAAACATTTGGACAGATAGGTTCCGGCAAATCCTTCTCCCCAGTGGAACATTTCCTGTACATGCAGGGTAACCGTCTCTTTATCTTTCAGCAAAAACACTGTCAGGATGATCAGATTGACAATGCCGGAAACCAGCGTGCCTACCGCCGCGCCTGCCGCTCCCATTTGCGGCATGCCAAACCGTCCGTAGATCAGAATCCAGTTCAGGACAAAATTGACTACCAGCGCAACTGCGGAAGAAACGAGGGGAATCTTGACGCGCTCCGTCGCCCGCATCAGAAAGCTGATGATCACCGCCAGTACCTGCAGCGGATAAGCAAAGCCAACGATCCGGATATAGGGAATCGCCACCTCTATAATATTTTTCTTATCTGTATAAATCCCAAGCAAAAATTCCGGCTTTGTCACCGCTACTGCTCCGAACAAAAGACCGACAAGCAGCATAAAGCTCATGGAAAGCCCAAAGGTTTTGTTGATACCCTTTTCACTTTTGGCACCCCAATACTGGGAAAAGAACAAAAGCGCGCCTCCTGCAAATCCGAAATAGCAGGAGAAAAACAGCGACGAAATCTGCGAGCAGATGCCGACCGCCGCGACCGATAGCTCTCCCATGCTTCCGATCATGATCGTATCCACCATGCTCGCCGTCGTAGACAATAAATTCTGAAACGCGATCGGCAGTGCAATGGTATAGACTGCCTGTGCAAATACGTTCCAGCTGATTCTTTTCTCTCTCATCTAATACCCCTTATCTGTCGTATTTTTGTCGATGGCATCCCCTCAGTATATCATCAGAATGAAAACTCCAATGCCGTTCTGCGCCCATCCGCCGGACATTGCAAAACAGGAGACTATTGTTCTCATTTTACTCTCATCCTTTCTCCGGATCAAGCGTAAAATCTGTTTTTCCCGACAATTCCAGATCCAGCATCTGCGCCAGTGGAACACAGGAATTCATACACTCCTCATAGGTGTTGGTCTGCGCCCCCATTTCAATCAGCAGATACCTCTGCTTTAAGTGCATGTTGTAACGGTAGCCTTTCAAATAAATCCTGCGGGTCAGCCCCGGGTAATACTCGTTGCACAGCACCTGCATCTGGAACGAAAATGCGAGATTATCCGCAATATTTTTATTCGGAAGCGAATCAATGTCCCCGAGCCGTCTCGTTCTGGACAGTCCGTTGAAAAACATGAAGCGCGCCATTTTTTTGCCGCCGATCTCCGTCACGAGCCGCGTTCCTTCTGCCACTTCGTCCCGGTGCAGGTCGATCACCACCTCAATCGACGGGTTTTCCTTCAAAATCGCTTCCAATGCCGGAAGGGAATTGGAATAGGCATAATCCCTTTTTTCCACGTCATACTGTCCCATATGATGCATCACGTTATAGCCATACTGTTTGCGAAGAATTTCCGCCAGCACCTCCCCGACGCCCATAATTCCGGTCTGCGCGTTTCCCGGAATCGAATCGGCAAAGGTTTCCTGCGAATGGGTATGATAAATCAAAATCTGCGGCTGGTCGTCCGTCCGCTTCTGTACGGAAAGCACCCTGCCAAGCAGCGCCTTTTGATTCAGCTGCGTCTCGTCCGCCGCGGTTGCCGGATCGATCGCATAAAATTCCCGCACCAGCGCATCATAACTCGTAAGCTCCGACCAGTTGTAAGTACGCTGCTTCTCCGGGAGAGAGGCTGTAAAATCGCCTATGCCGGAGCTATTTGCTGTGTCGCCGGTTTCGTTTTGACTATCGCCAGGTCTGGTTTCGATCCCGCCGCTGCTTTGCCCTTCGCGGTCGGATGCAGCACTGCTCCCGTCGGTTTCGCTGCCGTCCGCCACGCCGTTTTGTCCGCTTTTTCGTCCGCCCGCCTGCTCATTTTCCAACCGTGCAAGCTCTTCAAGCGATAGGTTCCTGCCATCCGTCGGCGCATTTTTTTCTGTATCGTCACCGCTCATCCCGGTGTATTCGTCTCTCCCTTCCGCCAGCAGAATCTTTTCCACCATATCAGAATTTTCCTGCGCCAGCTGCGCGGTTTTTGTTTTGCTCTGATAACCGAGAAACGGAAAAATCCATCCGGACACAGAGAGCCTGCCGTTGTCCCCTGCCGCTGCGATCACCGGACAGAGGGTATTTAAAAGCTCCAGCTCTGCATTCTCCGTCAAAAGCTCCCTGAAATTTCGTTCCTCTGCGCGCGGAAACGTAAGAAAAACAATTCCGGCTATCACAATGGCGATTACTGCCCGATATCTGTTTTTTTTCGGTCTGTCTTTTTTCCCCATGCTGCAATATATGCGCACAGGAAGGCTGGAATCACTTTTCCCGGCTCAGTACCTGATTGGTTCGCCATCACTTTTCCTAACCAAGCACCTGGCTGGTTCGTAATCACCCTTCCGGATTCAATGCCGGTTGGTTCGCTATCACCCTTCCGGGTTCAGCGCCCGGTTGATTCCATCCGACACGATTTCGCTCAGATACAAAATTGTCTCATCGATGTCCTTTCCGGTCACATACATATTGTTCAGACCGGACAGTGCCTGTGGATGTTCGCGATTTTGAAGCAACGCAGAATCGTTTTCCCGTTCCATCTCCCGCAGCGCGTCTCCGACGATTGTCGCAGCATCCACTACCGTCGGCACACCAATCGCAAGCACCGGCACTCCCAGAGATTCCCCGGTCAGCGCATTTCTGTGGTTGCCGACCCCTGAACCCGGATAGATTCCTGCATCACTGATCTGGAACGTCCGGTTTAACCGCTTTGTACTACGCGCCGCAAGCGCATCGACAACCAGCACCAGATCCGGCTTTGTCTCCTTCACAACGCCCCGCACGATTTCTGCGCTCTCCATGCCTGTCTGCGCCATTACTCCGGGGACAAGACAGCTGACGCGGTTCATTTTTTTCCGGTTATACGCTGCAGCGCCAAACTCGAGAATGATGTGCCGGTTAATAAACAGTCTGTCCGCCACCCGCGGTCCCAGCGCATCCGCCGTCACCTGCCGGTTTCCAAGCCCCACAACCAGCACGGATTTTTCAGTCTCCGGATCAGGAATCAGTTTCTGCAGCTGCACCGAAAGTTCCTTCGCTACCTCCTGCTGATACTCCTCCTCGTCGTTTCCAAGCTGTCCGGCTTCCAGTGTAACGTATGTTCCAATCGGTTTCCCCATAATTTTTGCGCCGTTTTTCGTCTCTATTTTTACCCGCGTCACCAAAATTCCCGTTTCCGGTCTGGTTTCTTCTTCCAGAATTACCCCGTGAATCTCAACGCCGGACTCCCGAATCCGTTCCCCCTCTTCCAGTGCAAGATCTGTCCGAACGACAAAAATGCTCATTCGCATTCCCTCCTTCTAAGATTGTGTTTCTTACAGTTCACTCGCGCCATTCGCAATACAATAGAATGCACGCTTCGCGAACATTCTATTGTCATGAACCGCGCTTCGACGCTCTCCGCTGCTTCGCAGCTCATTTTTGCTCATAAAGTGGCGCTCCCTTCGTACCTTTTTGTAAGCAGATTTTCATGCGAGCATGAAATCTGCTTACAAACGGTACGAGTGAACTGTAAGAACTATATTCCCATTTTTTCCAAAAATCCAGAAAATATCTATTGACAGAATTCTTTTCATCCAATAGAATACATATGTATGTTTGCATTAGAACGTCCGTGTCCGGCTTTAATGTAATACGATACAGCACACATTTTTGGGTTAATTCATTGGAGGTATCATCGTGGCAAATATTAAATCTGCAAAGAAGAGAATTTTAGTAAACCAGACCAAGGCTGAAAGAAACAAAGCAATCAAATCTTCTGTTAAGACCGCTGTTAAGAAGGTTCGTGTTGCAATCGAAGCACAGGACAAGGAAGCTGCAAAGGCTGCACTGCTGAACGCAACCACAGTTATCGACAAGGCTGCTTCCAAGGGCGTATATCATAAAAACACCGCTTCCAGAAAGGTTTCCCGTCTGGCTAAAGCAGTAAACGAAATCGCTTAATTTTGAAACGAATGAAACAGAATTAAAAAATTCTGTATGAAAAAGAGCAGTTCCCACCGTCACGGGGACTGCTCTTTTTGTTATGGTGACAAGGAAAATGCTCTGTGCAGGACAACATCCCTCCCTGATTACGCGGCTCAACAGACAGATCCCAGGCTCACAGCTTCGTCATGCGATCCTGTGTGATCAGCTTTTTCAGTGCCTCCACGCCGACGCGCACCGCCATGTCCGTGTCGTGGACGACCGGGTTAGAAAGTCCGAGCACTTCCCGCTCCTGGTTCGCCATCGTCAGAAATACCGCGCCGCAGCGCACCCGAAGATACTGCGCCACGATAAACAGCGCCGCGGATTCCATTTCCGATGCAAGGCATCCCATCTTTTTCCACGCGCCCCAATGCTGCTGCAGCATGTAATCCACCGGCATGACCTGCGGCTCGTGCTGTCCGTAAAAGGAGTCCTTGCTCTGCACAACGCCCGTATGGAATCGGATTGCCTGATCCCGGGCTGCCTCTCGCAGTGCGCAGATCACATCCAGGTTTGCGACTGCCGGATACTCGATCGGAGCATATTCCCGGCTCGTCCCCTCAGCTCGTACCGCACCGGTTGCAATGACCAGATCGCCGCTTTGTACCTCTGTTTCAATGCCGCCGCAGGTTCCGACGCGGATAAACGTATGCGCACCCGCTTTGAACAGCTCTTCCATCGCAATCGCCGCAGAGGGACCGCCGATACCTGTCGAGGTCACAGAAACGGTCTCGCCCTCCAGCGTTCCGGTATACGTCACAAATTCCCGGCTGTCCGCAATCAAAACCGGATGTTCAAAATATGCGGCGATTTTTTTACACCGTTTAGGGTCTCCCGGCAAAATGACATATTTTCCAACCTGCCCGTTATGAATCTGCAGATGATACTGCATTTCTTCTTCCGCATAGTGCATACAGATCCCCCTTTCCGGACAATCTTTATCAATTCTATAAATTTGCCATCCAAACGCCTGCTTCATAGGCGCGCTTTAAGTAATGTGCGCAGTCTTCCCCTTCCGGCTTGGAAACTTCCATCACGAAAGGCTGCTCGTAAGCGGACGCCCGGACAAGCTTCATGGTTTCTTTCCAGTCAATGCTGCATTCCCCCGGCAGACGGTGTGCGTCTCCGCAGCCATCTTCTTTTCCCCAGCCCCTGTTGTCATGTAGGTGCTGGCAGAAGAAACGGTCTGCATAGCGGGTTGCCAGCAGCTTGATGAACTCGTTGCCGCCGACAAGGTTTGCATGTCCGGTATCGATGCACAGTCCCAGAAAATCTGCGGGATAACGTCCAAACAGATAATCAAACTGCTCGATCTGGTCTTTTGCAGAAGCTTCAAACAGGTTCTCCAGACAGATCTTTACCCCAAGCTCCTTACAATAGGGCTGCAGCTCATCCAGAGACTTGCATGCCTGCTGATAGAAAAGCTCTTTGGTTTCCGGCTTTTCTTCAAAGCTCTTTGTCGGCAGATACATATGCAGCACGATCTCCTTGCCTCCCAGCACATGAACCAGCTCCACACGGTTTTTAATCAGCTCGACGCCCGCGATACGGTTCGGCTCCAGCTCAGACAGGTAGTCTTTTCTGCCATGAGGTGCCTCTGCATATCTTTCTACAAATCGGCGGCTGCCCTTCGAAGCATGCAGTCCTTTTTCTTTCAATCCAAGCTCGTCCATCCAGCTGCGGATCTGCTCCATTTCGCTGCGGGCGTACAGATAATCCCCATCCCAGTCAAAGCACCAGTGAATGTGCGTAAAGCCAGCCTCTGCGATCTCGCGGAGCTTGTTTTTGATTTCTTCCAGTTCCCACGGCTCGTTTGCAAAATCTGTGTTAATTCCCAGTTCCATCTTTTTCCCTCTTTCCCCTTTGTATCTATGCGGCATATTCTGCCGCTTTGCGTGATACCATATCATTGTACTACGACAGCGGCTGAAAGCAAGCCGTTTCCTGTAACAAATGCTTTGTCACAACGCCTTATGCCAGCGCCTTTAATTTGCTTTCCAGCAGATCTTTGCTCTGTACGCCGACCATGCGCTCTTTTTCTTCGCCGTTTTTGAAAATAATCAGAGTCGGAATGTTCATCACATGATAGCGCTCTGCAAGCTCACCCTCGTCGTCCACATTGATTTTGCCGACGTTATAGCCTTCCCCTGCCAGCTTTTCCACTGCAGGTCCCTGCATCCGGCAGGGTCCGCACCAGGTTGCCCAGAAGTCTACCAAAACGGGGCCTGCCGCCTGCAGTACCTCTTTTTCAAAATTATCCACGGTAATATTTTTTGCCATATTTTCCTCTCTTTTCTGCGCACGTTTTTTTACATGCCGAGTTTGTGTCAAGTGCGCACAGACACAAATCTCGCGATTGAAAAATTTTATTTTTCGACCTTTTGACTCTGATATCAGTATATCCACAAATTGTACTTTTTTCCATAACAAAGTCATAATCTGTTTACTTTTTTGCATTCGAACGCTATAATACAAAAAGAATTTTCGGAAGCGGGATGTGTGGGGTTCACATATCCCGCTTTTTTTGACGCTTTACTGTATTATCACAATGAAAGAAGGAAACTGCCATGTCACCCAAGCTGCACCATACGTTAAAAAATCTGTTCCGGATTTTCCTGATTCTGTTTGGAAACGCCCTGTATTCCCTTGCAGTCGTCGCCTTTATCCTGCCATCCGGCATCATCACCGGCGGCACAACCGGTCTGGCCCTCGCATCTGCGCACTGGTTCCACACGCCGATCACAGCGTTCGTACTGTGCTTCAATGTCCTGACCTTTTTGCTCGGGCTTTTCGTGCTCGGCTGGAAGTTTGCCGCGACTACGCTTTTGTCCACGTTCTTATACCCGATCTTGCTCGCATTCTGGCAGCAGTTCCCGGCGCTGTCCTCCCTGACGAAGGACGCAATGCTCTGCACGATCCTCGGCGGAATGATGATCGGTGCCGGCATCGGCATTGTCATCCGCGCAGGCGCATCCACCGGCGGTATGGACATTCCGCCCCTAATTTTAAAAAAACTATTCCATCTCCCTGTTTCCGCAACGCTCTATGTGTTTGATTTTTCCATCCTGATTCTGCAGATGTTCTTTTCCGACATCGAAGAAAGTCTTTACGGCATTTTGCTCGTCATGATCTATACCTTTGTGCTGGACAAGGTTTTAGTCATCGGCACCCATCAGGCGCGCGCCGACATCGTCAGCAGTCATTATGAAGAAATCCGGCAGGCAATTTTTACCCGTCTTGACCGCGGCTGCACCCTTTTAAATGCGACGACCGGCTATCTGCAGACCGATCAGCCCGTCCTGATGACCGTCGTTTCCCGCCGCGAAATGGCTTCCCTGAATCAGATTGTCATGGAAATCGACCCCCATGCCTTTTTGATCATCAGTGATGCAAACGAGGTCAAAGGCTCCGGCTTTACCAGCACCAAAATCCATAAAAAGAACCCGAACCTCTGATCAGTTCCGGGTCTTTTCCACAATCAGCTCTTTCAATTTCCACAGACACCAAAGGTTTGGAACCGCCATGCAGGCATTGCATAGGTCCGACAGGTTCCAGACCAGCTCCAGCGAGCAGACGGATCCGAGATATACAAACACCATGTAAATCACCTGAAATACCGTTACACCTCTCTCGCCCCACAAATACCGCGCCGCACATTCCCCATAAAAGCTCCAGCCGATAATCGTCGCAAATGCAAACAGCACCAGGCAGAGCGACAAAAGATCCTCCCCCGCAACCGGCAGGTTCGAAAATGCAACAAAACAATATTCATCTGCAGCAGCCGCCCTGTAAGGAGCGGCATTTTTTACCATATCGCTCAAAATTGCAAGCGCCGTCACCGCGCACATCACCAGCGTATCCCAGAACACTCCCGTCATCGAAACCAGCCCCTGATCCCGCGTAGATAGCCCTTCCGCCGCTGCCGCCGTCATCGGCATCGAGCCCATTCCAGCCTCGTTTGTAAAAAGTCCCTTCGCCATCCCGGTGCGAACCGCCATTTTCACTGCAGTCCCTGCAACGCCTCCGATCACCGCTTTTTTCGAAAAAGCAGACACAAAAATCGCCTGAAGTGCCGCCGGAATCCATGCTGCATTTTTTACCAGCAAAAACAGACAGCTACCCAGGTACAGCACGCTCATCACCGGAACCAGGCAGGTACAAACCTTCGCCGTTTTTTTCGCTCCTCCGATCAGGATGCTGCCCGCCAAAAGCGCCGCTGCGATACCGATCCAGTGCACAGACACCGGAAGTCTGCGAGAAATTGCCGCTGTCAGGGAATGCGCCTGCACACCGCTTCCGACGCACAGCGCCGCCAGCACGGTAAAGACGGAAAAAAGAACCGCCAGCAGCCGATTGTGCAACAGCTGCTCCATCACATACATCGGCCCGCCATAAAAACTTCCGTCTGCCCGCTTTTTCCGGCACGCTGCGGACAGCACGCTTTCCGCATAGCAGGTCGCCATCCCGAAAAAGCCGCTGATCCAGCACCAGAAAACCGCCCCGGGTCCTCCGAGCGCAATTGCACTCGAAATTCCGATGATATTTCCGGTTCCGATTGTCGCCGCCAGGGCGGTTGACAGTGCTTCATAGGGTGACAGCCCTCCTGATCCGGCAGAGGACAGGCTTCGGCGCAGTCCATCCGGCAGCTTCCTTTGAATAAAGCCCAGTCGAATTGTAAAATACAAATGTGTCCCGGCAAGCAGCACCAGCATTGGAAAATTCCACAAAAGGTCGCAGACTGTCCGCACCGCGTCATTGAATCGTTCCATCCTGATTTCCGTTTCAGACAGCCTTTCGCCGCACGTTCCGGTACCCGGCTGTCACAGTCGTTTTTTCTTTTCCAATATATGACGCAGGATGTTTTTTCTATGAATATATAAAAAAAGAATGTGCCTTGGCACATTCTCGCGCCGAGGCGCGGTTGCTTTAGCAACCATCTACCCCTGCGCCGAGTGCGCATCCTCGCGGAGCATTTTTATCGTATGGAAACGAAGTTTCCTATACGATAAAAAAGAATCCTGCGAAGCAGGATTCTCCGCCTGCGGCGGGTCGCGCAAGCGACATTCTTCCATTCCGCTGCAGTGCGATCCGCGCGGAGCGTTTATTATCGTATGGAAACGAAGTTTCCCATACGATGAAAGAGAATGTGACTTGGCACATTCTCG
>QUKC01000006.1:146834-177011 GCA_003481005.1 Firmicutes bacterium TM09-10
CATACGATGAAAGAGAATGTGACTTGGCACATTCTCGCGCCGAGGCGCGGTTGCTTCGGCAACCATCTACCTCTGCGCCGAGTGCGCATCCTCGTAGAGCATTTATTCATCGTATTAGGAAACGAAGTTTCCTATACGATGAATAAATGCGCGTCAGCGATTCTGCATGAACCCTTCGATTTCATCCGGGTCGCGGATAATCTGCTCCGAAAGGACTTCGCATCCGTCCTCCGTAATCAGAAGGTCGTCCTCGATTCGGATGCCGATTTCCCATTCATCGATATACAGCCCCGGTTCGTCGCTGATGACCATTCCGGGAAGCAGCTTATCGTTCTCCAGCGTGTTGACATCGTGCACGTCGATTCCAAGATGATGGGATACGCTGTGCATGTAGTAAGTGCCGATCTCTTCCTCGTTTTCAATCAGACCGAGACGGATACATCCCTCCGCCAGCACCTTTTTGCAGACGTCATTCAACTCCCGAAGCGTCATGCCGGGCCTGGCCGTTTTTGCGATCGTCCGGTTTGCTTCCAAAACGACCTCATAAACCGCCCTCTGCTGCTGCGTAAAATGCCCGTTTACCGGATAGGTTCTCGTGATGTCCGCACAGTAGCCCTGATATTTTGCGCCCAGATCCATCAACAGCAGCGTGCCGTCCTCGCAGATATCCCGGTTGGTTTCGTAGTGCAGCATTGTACCGTTTGCACCGCTTCCGGCAATCGTCGGGAACGAAGTTCCATCCGCACCCTGATACATGATCTGATATTCAAAATCCGCCTGTGCCTGATATTCCGCCATGCCCGGCGCCAAATACTTCATCACATACTGCAGTGCATTGTCGGTGATTTCGATCGCCGTTTTGAGCTGTGCGACCTCGTCTGCATCCTTCTGCATCCGCATCTGCGCCACATACGGGAACAGATTTCTGATCGGATATCCCGGATACAGCGCTGCGTATTCCTTCGCCTTTACCGCATTGTAATCCGGCAGATCCTCTTGCTGATGGCGATAACAGTCAAAATACAGGCTTTTGACATCCTCGCGGGTCATCATCATATCGAACACCCCGTCAAAGCTTTCCAAGAAACGCACATCTTCGATCTGACTGATCTCTTTTGCCTCATCGACCGTCACCTTCCTGCCATACCAGCGCTCCTGCGTCGGGTCAGCCTCTTCTATAAATAGGATTTCCTTCGGATCGCGTTTCGTCTTTTTCATGAGCAGGATCATCCGCTCCCGGCGCAATCCCGTCAGATAAAAGAAGTTGCGGTTCGCCTCAAACGGCGCGTACTCGTCCGCGCTCACATGTGTTTCAATTCCAGAAAATAAAATCAGTGCAGCATTTTCCTCCATCTGATCGAACAGCTGCTGTCTTCTTTTTAAAAAGTTCATCTTTCCCTCTCATTTCTGCGCACGCTTTTTGCGCATGCCGAGTTTGTGTCAAGTGCGCGCAGACACAAACCTCGTGATTGAAAAATTTTATTTTTCAATCTTTTCCTACATTTTTCAGACGCCCTCGCGTCATGCACTTTGTAGACGCAAACGCGATCCCGCTTCTTTCATGTATCGAATAAATCCTCCGCTCAGTCGTTCTCTTCCAGCTCCTCCAGATTCTCGTCCGACGCAGACGAACCCATCCATGCCGCGACTCCAAAAATCAGAAGCACCGTTCCGACCGCAATCCATACCGTGCTGTCCGAATGCGTCCAAATCGCCGCAAAGCCGCCGACTTCCAACGGAATAGCTGCGATTTTCAGCCCCCAGAACCGCAGTTTTTCCACATCGTTCAATTGCTGATACGCCTGCTTCTGGGCAACCACAGATGCTGCACACAAAATAAAAATGTTGCCGGAGGCTTTCCGTCCTCTTAATAGCCACGCGATTCCAAAACAGATCACCGCCAAAAACCATCCAACAATCAACAGCAGGAGGCTGTCGCCCTCAACGAAATCCTCCACATACCGATAAAAATCATCTTCTGTCCCGTAAAAATAGAGATATGCGTGTCCCTCGGACGGCTTCTGCACCGTCACTTCACCGTTTCCGACAAGCGCTACCGCTGTCAGCTGCGCATCCTCTCCCAGTCCCCAGATCTGATAACGGGTGTCTCCATTTTTTCCGCCCGGGTAAAATTCGTCAAACCATTCCAGACCGCGAACATTATCCTCCGTCAGCTCTGTCTGATCGTCCAATGCAGCTGCGACATGATCGCCCCGGACTGTATAGCTGCCGCCATCCTCTTTTTCCCAGCCGGAAGAATCCTCATCCTCTTCTTCCTGATAGACCCATTTTTCCACTTTCAGATAATAAAACTGCCCATCCAGAAACTTTCGCGGATCGGAAACCAGATCGCCGGTCAATGGAATCTGCGTCACCACAACTTCCTGCTGCGTGTCCTGATTTTTCCATTCCTCCAGATCCTGCATGGTGACAACCGGTGCGTCATAAAGCGCCTGCGCACGCGCACTCGTATCTTTCTTATCAGCTGCGCAGAACACAATTCCCGCAAGTACAAAAAATATCCCCAGTCCGATGAAAAATTTTTTCACAATCCGCTCCTTTCCATAGCTGCTCTATTTCGGGGTATCCGTCAAAAAAAGAATTGAAGCCTCTTGCATTCCTGTCTTATACTGATAGTACCTGATAATATAGGAGGGCTTCCACATGATCCGTTTCGCTGTAATCGGCACAAACACCATTACCGATAAATTTCTCCAGGCAGCCTCTGCACTGCCTGATTTCAAGCTCTGCGCTGTCTATTCCAGAACGCTTGCGCGGGCGCAGGAGTATGCACAAAAAAATAACGTTTCGCTTGTCTTTGATTCTCTGGAGGCGTTGGCCAACTCAGACCAGATCGACGCAGTCTACATCGCCAGCCCCAATTTCTGCCATGCTGCCCAGAGCATCCTGATGATGCAGCACCACAAGCATGTGCTCTGCGAAAAGCCGATCGCCTCCAATGCTTCGGAATTTCAACAGATGTATGACACTGCCATAAAAAATCAGGTCATTCTGCTCGAAGCCATGCGCTCTGTCTTTTCTCCTGGTTTTGCAGCGATCCGTTCCCTGCTGCCTGTGCTTGGAACAATCCGGCAGATAGATTTTTCTTTCTGTAAATATTCCAGCCGCTATGACCATTTCAAAGAGGGGATCATCGAAAACGCTTTCCATCCTGCGCTTTCCAACGCTGCCCTGATGGACATCGGCGTTTACTGTGTCCATCCGCTCGTCTCCCTGTTTGGCATGCCGGCTTCGATTCAGAGCAGCAGCATTTTTTTATCCAACGGCTTCGAAGGCGCCGGCACGGTTCTTTTACAGTACACGGATATGCAGGCAACGCTCCGGTATTCCAAAATCTCGGATTCTTATCTGCCGTCCCAGATTCAGGGAGAAGCCGCAACCCTGCTGATCGATAAAATTCAGGATCCCCAGCAGCTCACGCTCCTGTTTCGAGACGGTCATACCGAAAATCCGAACATTCCAGCTGTTTCCAACAACATGGTCTACGAAGCAGCTGAATTTGCCCGCTTAATCGACCAGCTACAGCAGGCGCTGGAAAATGACTCAACGGATGGGATACCTTCCCTCATCCGTCATTCCTGGCTGAAAGCATCCTGCCTCGAGCTCGAAATCATGGACACCGTCCGCAGGCAACAAAAAATTCTTTTTCCGGCAGACCACTGAGGTCTGCCGTTTTCATTCATGACAATAGAATGCTCGCAGAGCGTGCATTCTATTGTTTCGGAAAGAGCTTTCTCCGCCATAAGCAGCGGTAAAATGCACTTTTCTTTTTACATCGAAATCCACCCAAACGCATTTGCCACGGAGCTGATCAAAATGATCGCCGCAAAGATCGGGCATAAATACCGAATCATCACGTTAAAAATCTTCTTTCTCCGAAATGTGCTCTCGCCGTGCATGACTTCTTCTTCAATGCTTTTTGTTCCAACTACTTTCGACACCAGCAGACAGGTGGCAATTGCTGCGATCGGCATCATAACAGAGTTTGTCAGAAAATCAAAGAAATCCAGAAACTGCATTCCGATCAGCTTTACCCAGGACAACGGGCCGTATCCCATACAGGATAAAGTACCCAGCCCCAGCATGATCACGCCAACCAAAACAACTGCCTTCTTGCGTCCCCAGTGAAGCTCATCCTCAAAGGTAGACACTGCACTCTCTGTCAGTGCAATCGAGCTTGTGATCGCTGCAAATAACACGAGTACGAAGAATAAAATTCCCGCTACTGTTCCAAATCCCATGCTTGCAAACACTTTCGGAATCGTAATAAACATCAACGCAGGTCCTGCCTGCAGCGTCTCCGGATCTCCGCCGGAAAAGGCAAATACTGCCGGGATGATCATCAGACCCGCCATAATTGCGATGGCTGTATCGAATACTTCTACATTTCTCGTCGAATCTTCAATCGATACGTCCTTTTTCATATAGGATCCAAACGTGATCAAAATTCCCATAGCAATCGACAGGGAATAAAACATCTGTCCCATCGCCGCAACCACCGTCATCCAGGAAAAATTTTTCACATTCGGTACCAGAAAATATTTCACACCTTCCAGTGCGCCCGGACGCGTCACCGAATACACTGCAATAATCACGGATAGCACGATCAGTATCGGCATCATGAATTTCGACACGCGCTCGATTCCATTGCGCACGCCCGCATAAATAATCGCCAGCGTAAACAGCGCAAATACGGCAAAGCAGATTTCCGTAGATGTTCCGTTTGAAATAAAATCGGAAAAATAGCCGTCTGCTGCCAGCTTCTGACCGTTTCCTTTGACATATTCAACCAGATATTTGATGACCCAGCCACCGATTACGGAATAATACGGTACGATCAGCACAGGAATGATCGCGTTGATCCAGCCGCCTGCAGACAGCCATTTCGATTTGCCGAAAGAGGAAAAGGCTCCCACCGGGCTTTTTTTCGTCATGCGCCCAATCGCGGTTTCCGCTACAATCATGGTATAGCCGAAGGTCAACGCCAGCAAAATATAAATCAGCAGGAAAATGCCGCCTCCGTACTTTGCTGCCAGGTACGGAAATCTCCAGATATTTCCCAGCCCGACAGATGCTCCCGCAGCTGACAGGACATATCCGAGTTTACCGGAAAAGCTACTTCTTTTGTTATGTTCCATTTTCAGTCTCTCTCCTTTTTGTGAAATACGTTTTTACTATACCATACTTTCATCAAAAAGGATTCCGAAATTTTCGGAGGATTTTTATGCATTTATGTAGATTTTTAGATGATGCGCTTCTGACCATTTGTATTCTCTTTTACAAATATTCTCTTATATAAATTTTAACATTTTAATCCACGCTCCCGCGAAGGGAGCGACGTATATATGTGACGTTCTTGACCTTGACTATGAATTTCAATCCACGCTCCCGCGAAGGGAGCGACTATTTGTGCGAGACAACAGGATGTAAATAAAAATCATTTCAATCCACGCTCCCGCGAAGGGAGCGACAGGTGGTCACAGGTAACAGAATCAAAGCAGAACGATTTCAATCCACGCTCCCGCGAAGGGAGCGACAAATCAGCCATCGGACTTCCAGTTACCTCTATACTATTTCAATCCACGCTCCCGCGAAGGGAGCGACGAAACGCGAGAGTAAAGAAGTAGTTGAAAACATATTTCAATCCACGCTCCCGCGAAGGGAGCGACAAACAGCACACCAAATTCCTGCATGTCGTTTATATTTCAATCCACGCTCCCGCGAAGGGAGCGACAAACATGACCGCAAAAAATGGATACAAATATGAAATTTCAATCCACGCTCCCGCGAAGGGAGCGACGAGTTGACGCCGGACTATAGCAAGTCGGATATTCAATTTCAATCCACGCTCCCGCGAAGGGAGCGACACAACGTATTTTAAGAAAGCGAGGGAAATTTTATATTTCAATCCACGCTCCCGCGAAGGGAGCGACCCAGAAGAAATTGAAACGGAATCCGAAGAAATTATTTCAATCCACGCTCCCGCGAAGGGAGCGACGGAAACTGCTTGATTTACAGTCTGGAAACGCCAATTTCAATCCACGCTCCCGCGAAGGGAGCGACGGAGGAGCTGGCTAGAGAAAAATGAGGACAAAACGATTTCAATCCACGCTCCCGCGAAGGGAGCGACAAGAAAAGGTAACTTACCATAAGTGGGATGGTTATTTCAATCCACGCTCCCGCGAAGGGAGCGACAAAGTAGAGGCTGAACTGGCAAAAGAAAACAACTATTTCAATCCACGCTCCCGCGAAGGGAGCGACCAAAGCGGTGGAAAAAGAAGAACAGGAGAACATGATTTCAATCCACGCTCCCGCGAAGGGAGCGACGGTAGATGTTTATACCGTGGCAACCCCTGACCTATTTCAATCCACGCTCCCGCGAAGGGAGCGACTAGCCACAACAGTTCACTATCGCTGAACATTTTTATTTCAATCCACGCTCCCGCGAAGGGAGCGACGCTGTATGTCCAGGCGTCTGCGCAGGGGGTAAGCAATTTCAATCCACGCTCCCGCGAAGGGAGCGACGCTGGAGCCGGACACCGTGACGCTTGCGAAAGCGATATTTCAATCCACGCTCCCGCGAAGGGAGCGACGTATTAAGTAGGGAATTAGGAGCAGGAGGCGGCATTTCAATCCACGCTCCCGCGAAGGGAGCGACTACAAAGGCTATCGCACGATGCGGTTTGAGGATATTTCAATCCACGCTCCCGCGAAGGGAGCGACGGTTATGACGCAGAGTCCGGGAAAGAAAGCGGACTGATTTCAATCCACGCTCCCGCGAAGGGAGCGACTCCGGGATTCACACAGGAAGAACACAAAAGTTTGATTTCAATCCACGCTCCCGCGAAGGGAGCGACGGAAAGTACACATATTTTCTTGTGTGATTTTACATTTCAATCCACGCTCCCGCGAAGGGAGCGACAGCATTTATTAACATCTTTTCGCTTGCAGTACGGCTATTCTTTATTTCATCTCACCAATAAAATATAGCTCCTGTTTTAAAAAAATAAATTAATAAATGTTATTTCATAATTTTTCAGGTGCGAATCTCCATAAGAATTCATATGCACTTCCTGTTCGCACCAGTTTTTAGAGGAGCAGGACCTGATCGGCAGCAATACCTTTTTCGACCCCGACATGCTCCACTTTTGTCTCGTATTTATTACCAAGATAATAAAAGCGCAGACTATCTACTTTACTGTCGATAATGTCTGTCAGAAGTGCTTTCAGTGCGATGCACTGAGCGTTATCCAAAATACATTCAAATACAGAATTCTGAACCCTTCTTCCATAATTGACGCATTGTTTGGCAACCTTCCGCAGTCTTGCTTTACCGGCTGCTGTTTCTGTGTTCACATCATATGTGATCAGTACAAGCATTTGTCACCTCATTTCCAGAGAAAAACAGGATATTCGTCCAGGTCTCCGCGTAAATATCGGGCAAGGAGCATTGCCTGCACATAGGGAACCATTCCCCACTCCACTTTTTCCCTAAGATACGGATGTGTAATAACTTCCTTTTTTCTATTTTGCCATTCTGTCAAAAACTTTTTCCGTAGCTCATCATCCATCAAAACTGCACCATTTTCTTTTTTTGTAAAGTTTTTTCCGCTAATAATCTTCTTATTAATAAGAGATAATACAAACCGATCTGCCATTACAGAGCGAAGTTCTTCAACCATATCCAATGCCAGTGAACTTCTTCCCGGACGTTCTGTATGCAGATATCCGACACAGGGATCTAAGCCAACACATTCCAGAGCAGACATGATCTGATTCGTCAAAAGTGTATAGGCAAAAGAAAGCATCGCATTAACCGTATCCATTGGAGGACGTTTTGTCCGTCCCTGAAACTGAAAATCCTTTTTCTGCTGCAGAATCAATTCATTGAATACACCAAAATAAATGCTGGCAGCTTCCCCTTCATATCCTCTTAACTGATCCTTGGATGTACAGTTTTGAATCCGCTCCAGGGAAGCTTTTAATTGCATTGATGCTGCTTTTACCTTTTCCGCATCAATCTGTATTGCATGATCCCGGACTGCCCGTTCCAGAACCCAGCGCGAATTGTATACTTTTCCAAGAATACAAGTTTTTGCAATTGTAAGGCTCTTTTCCTCATCTTTTCCTGTATCATACTGCTGTTTTCGTAAAATAACATTTCCTCTTACTTTTCCAGTCACCCGGGCTAAGAATTTTCCCTGCGGCGTAAGGTAACACAAGGAAATATTTCGGTCTGCACAAGCGCCCATAAGCGCTGGGCTTGTCCCTCTGTAACCAAAAGAAACAATTCCCTCCAGATTATGCAGCGGCAACCTTCCAAGCTCCTTCTGTTCTTCATAAACAACAATATTTTCTCCATCCAATCCAAGGTAGCTGTTTTCCGAAGTAACGTACAATGTATTGAGCAGTTTTTTCATCCCGGTTCCTCCTCCAGCGCCCGTTTCAGATATTCCTTTACCGATCCGGCTTTTTCGAGCTTTGGAAGGCATATTTCCTTCAGAGAACAGGAAGCGCATGCTTTGCTGTATTTTACTTTCGGTGTATACCGTCTGTCATAATATTGATGCATTTCTTCAAATATCTGACAAACCTCATTTTTCAGCTCTTCCGTAATTGCAACGACTTCACGTCTTCTGGTTTCTCCATAAAAAATTGCCCCTTCCGATACTGTCGTCGAAAACATTTCTTCCAAACACATTGCCTGCGCTGTCAGCTGTAAGATATCCTCCTCTGAATGTTTTGGTTTCCCTTTTTTATATTCTACCGGATAAATACTGTAAAATCCCCTGTGTCCGTGCAGTTTCACTCCATCTTCGCATTTCCGAAATTCTACAATATCGCATTCGCCGCTGACTCCCATCGTTCTGGAACTGACCGGCAATGCCCTTACCACAAGCAAATCTTTCCGCTTTTCCGTCAGATATGGATCATGCGCCTTTTTGTGCATCAGCTCTCCAATGACAGTATGTTCATTTTCTGCCCATTGCTGTTCCACATGAATCAATGCCCATTGTCTCCTGCAAAATTTAAAATGCTGGATACCAGATATCATCAAATAATCGTCTTCAGCATATTCCATTATACGACACCTCTTTTTCAACGCATTTCAAACAAAGTGTGCCTTTTTCTGCTTTCTGATTACTATGCTCTTCTTGTCACTTCAACAGATTCCGGTATCTGATCCTGATGAATTTTAACTGTATAATCTTTATAGTTTCTGGGATAAATAATATCGTCGTTTTTCTTTACTTCCACTGCATCAAATAACTTATATGCGGGACAATTTCCCAGCTCCTTGCTGTGTTTGAAAATAATCAGTTCCCGCACCGCCATCTTTCCTCTTGCCGCAGAATGATCATTTTCAAACATGTTGATAATTGCTTCCCATAAAAGCTCCAGATCTTCCTCAGAAAATCCGGTTACCTTTCTGGCAAGATTTGCAGAAACATATCCCTCTGCACGATATAATCCATAGGGCACAATGCTTTTTCTGCCCATTTCCGTGCTCTTATTTTCCGCGTCTTTTTCTGTCGTAATCGCAACTCTCGTAATCGTTACTTCCTGACTGATAATCGGATCAATGCTTCTGGCAAAGCCAATCTGCACAGGACCCCTTACCTGCCCGCAATTCAGCGATGCTTTCACAAATGTTGTCATAACCGCACCAAAAGTTCTGATATCATAAAAATTCTGGCACATATAATCCCGAATTTTCAGATCTGCATCCGGATCGTTCTTTTTCAGCTTTTTTAATCCATCCGTCACTTTTTTTTCATCTGTCTCATGGATTCCAAGGCTCTCGCATGCGGTTCTATCGCTTCGGTTCAACGGTACGTCTTCACGGATATAAATCTGGAACCCCGGCTCCTCCTCTTTTACTGTTTCCACATAATTTCTGATCTTTCGTTTCAGACAAACATCTGTCACAAGACCGAGACCACTTTCCGGATCAATACGCGGCATATTTCCTGCATCAGGATCTCCGTTCGGATTCCCATTTTCCACATCAAACAATACTACAAACTCATATCTGTTTTTGATTGTCTCACTCATTTACTTTTCCTCCCGCTTTTCATATTTTTTCTGCATCTGATGATAATATCCCAGATCAAATTGTCCCTGCTCTTCCAGTGCCAGACGGTTCGGCATTTTTTCTCCGAGTTTCCCCATAATTTCCATAATCTGCTTTTCGTAATATATTTTTGCACTCGGATTATCCCGTTCCAGCTTTTTGATATGGCTGTTTTTTAATTTGAACAATATCGGAAAAACAATTGCCGGTGTCGCACACGCAGAGTTAAAATACCGATCCCGGATTGTTGCTTTAATTCCCGGATTGGCGTCCATCTGAATTGCTTCCAACATAGCAAACAGCCTTCCTAAAACGTATGCCTCTTCCTTACATCCCTCATTTAGTCCCATATAATGTTCCCCCTTTTCCAAATGGTAGTTTTGAATCAAATAAGCCTTGAGGATCGCAGCTTTTTTCCAGGTGACGTTTCCCTGCTCCGCCCTGATACGAATCATCGTATCTGTATACAAACTTGCCGGATAACGGTTTCCTGCAAGGATTGCCTGCAGCACCATAGACGCCATATTCGAAATCGGATTTTTATCCTTTGCTTTCTGATTCACCGTTTCCGCAAGCATGTCTCGGATTCCAAGATAACTATTCTGTTCCCATACCGGTTTTACAATTTCAATTCGCTGATAATGTTCTGCAAGATGCTTCAAAATATTTCCAAAAGAATCTTCATAAAAGAAACGAACCGCTAAACGAGCAGCATTTGGTGCAAGTCCAAGGATATAAAACTTTTGATTTGGATTCAATTCAAACTGATCCAGATCGAGATATTTCTGTTTTTTCAATCCTGCAAAAACAGCTTTCAGCATCTCCTCATTATCCGGTTTGGGTTCCAGAAAAGAAGCAAAAAAATCCTGATATGCCTCTTCTCCACTTTCTGCCCAGAATACCACTCTTGTATCACCAAGCTGAAATCGGTATTCTTCCTGTCCCAGCAGGTAATTTAAAGCTGTCGTATAAGCAAACTCTGCATACTTTCCAACCGGCGCATTGTAGCTTTGTTCTTTTCCGTAAGATTCAAATGCCGGTGCATTAAAAGACACCAGTGCTGCGCCGCTCGACTGTGCCCCTGGAACCCCTTTAATGGATCTGTGAATTCTGGAAATCGGACCATAATTTCCGGTTACAAGACAAATGCCTGATGTTTCCTCCTCTGTCTCAGACTGACTTGCGTTCCACATTTTCTGTATTTCCGGATCATCCTGTGCATAGAATTCGTTCATTCCAAAAACAAGATTCCCGCCATCTGTAATTCCTTCCCATTGCTCTTTCAACTCCGGACATTCCTGAACGCTTTCCGGGTTCCAGTTTTTAAAAAAATGGCAGACTGCCTGCGCCATTATGCCATCTGTTCCTTCCAAAACAGAGAGGTGTCTTTCCTTTGCTGCCAGAAAACAATCCCTTATCCGCCCAGAAGTCCCTTCTGCATCAATTCCTAACAGATATTTTGAGTTATCACACAGAAAATTTGCCGCTATTCCGGAAGATCGGGTGACCATCTGCGGTACTTTCATCGTTTTGGGAATTAAAACCTTCTTTTTCCCAATTTCTTTTTCCTTCTTCAAGCAGATAATTTGTTTGATTCGTCCATCCGCATACAAATTGATTTCATAGGAAACCTTTGCCTGACACCACCCCGGCTGCGATACTTTCCCCTGCTCTGCCAGACTTTCATATTCCTTTACAAGTGCCTGTAAAATCACCGAATCACCTCACAGTCTCTCAGATCAAGAACACCGTTTCTCATCACCGCCCGAAAGAACATCGGCTGAATATCGTTCGGATCAGAGTAATCCATGTCGTATAGCATAAAACCGAGATCCTTTTCCGGAACAACAGCATAACAGGATGTAGTTTCCTCTTCGCACAATTCGAAATGCACCGGGAATTCCCGGCATCCAAAATACGGCATGTGATAGCATTCTCCGCGCTTTAAACGACGCATCATGATATCCTTGAACTTACCGGGATTGTCTGTTTCATTTGCCTGTTCCGTCATTTCAAAATGAGCTTCAATGACATATTCCACATCACACAGCAATAAAGATGCCCGCTGTACAATTTCCTCTTTTGTACTCAAATACAATTCCTTATCCGCTCCGTTATATGCCTGAAGCACATTGCTGGCAGAAATTTTGCTTTTCACTTCATTTCTCCGAACGCTGGTAAACCGGATTGGTTTGTTTACCTGAATTTTGTCGATCACCCATCGAAGCCCCGGATGCCAGTAAATCGCTTCCAGAATTCCTCTTGCAGCAGATGGCGTCATTACATCGTAAGAACACCGTTCCACTTTCATCTCTGGTCTTGAGAAGAGCGCATATGGTCCCCATACTCTGACTTTTACACCCATGCCCATTTTATCACCCCTTTTCATCTATAATATCGAACCATCCTGATAGCAGGCTGCCAGATAGTCTCTCGATTGATAGTAAAAATCCGTATTATAATCAGAAATGCTGGAATCTATCCAGGAATGATATACCTGCCAAAGCCCTTTCTCAATATCCTGATCAGAATAGGAATCTTCAATCAGCCGTTCATACACTTCTCCGATATCCCAATAATCCGGTACTGTATATCTGCATGCTCCCACATTATCAAAGCTGCCCTTCGGAATATTGCATTCTTCAATCAATTCTTCTGCCATCTTTTCAATTGGTTCACAATGAAATACATCTGCATGTTCGTAAATCCGATGAATATGCTTTCTTCCCAGATAATCTGCTACTTTTTTCCGAGGCTGTTTCGTTTTCCTTCCGATGTATTCGATCAAGCTGCATATATAAAATAAATCATTATTATTTTTTGTCCCCATACACGACCTCGCTTCCTACAAATGTCAATGTATCCAGCGCTGAAATCGTATGAAAACTGATTTGATGCGTCGGATATTTAAACTTTGCCAGTTCCCAAAATGCGGCTCTCGAAATTTTGCCATCCAGATAGTTCTGGATATAATTGTAAATCGTATCATCTGCCATCGGTCCTTCCACAATATCATATTTGTGTGGAATTCCTCTACGACATGCCACAATAAAATCCAGCCATTCTTCCGTCATCTCTTCAAAATACAAACAATTCAAAGTACTGCTTGGTACATATTCATATTTATTGATGTACCCATCACCGTATCTGGTTGCCCAACGCTTCGCCTGCTCTGCATAAAGTGTGCAGTAAAATCCAAAATAGAAATCTTTTTGAAATCGTGCTTTTCGAATTTCGGGATATTCCACGATTTCTTTACTCCCATGATATAAAACCATCTCTGTTCCCCTTTTTATAAAAATTATCGTTTTTCTCACTGTCCTTTTCTTTATATTTCCACTATACTACACTGTTTTATATAATGCAACAACGTTTCCATTATCTGTGGGAAAATATATTGAAGTTTCTATAAAAATATTTACACTGGATTATATGGAATAACTATTATATAATAAACATCGTCTTTTCCTGCCATTTACAATGACACGGAATTGGGGATTGAAAAAATATTTTTTCACACCATGTGAACCAAGCGATGCGGAACAGAAGTTGATGATTTTTCTTCTGTTCCGTATGCTTTTATCCTCTAACCTCCCGCCTACAGCACTTGCTAAAACAATTACCAGAACACTCCGATGCCTTCTTCAATATCCATTTTTAATCCCATTTCTTCTGTGTACAGTTCCTCCGAAACTAATTCATAGAAATCTTCTATATCACCGGACACCGGACGCAGCGCTCCCTGTCCGTTTAATTTTTCAAAATCCCTGTCATAAATATTGATACAATACTGTCCTGCCTGTCGCATCAAAGTGCGGGAATACCCCTGGTTTCGAATCTGTCCCAATAACTTCGCCGCTTCCTGCTCTCTTTTTACAAACACTGTTACGGTATTCTCTTCAATCAGATGAAACTTTTTAGCAGCTGACGCAAACTGATAATTCTGATTTTCGAAGCAGCGCATCACACCGTCCTTATCCATTTCATCCTGTTTTAATTGATACAACATCTGGAAATACTGATCTACTGTCGCAAGGTCTTCCGGCTGATATCCATCCAGTAAAAGCGCTTTGGACGTATCAATCTGCATCTGCTGACCGGGAACAAACTCTTTTCCTTCCATTCCGAAAATATATACCGGACTCTCCTCTATGGAACGATCTCCATTTCGATTTCCGCGTCCTGCCGCCTGAATCATAGAATCCATTCCCGCAAGCTGTCTATATACAGATCGAAAATCCAGATCCACTCCAGCTTCCACCAGACTCGTTGCAATTAAAATACACTTTTTACCATCTTCCAGTCTTTTCCTAATCTGCTCTAACACCCGTTTCCGATGCTTTGGATACATTGTTGTCGACAGATGAAAGACTCCGTCCCCTTTGATTGCATTATAAACTCTCTGCGCTCGTTTCTTCGTATTGACAATACACAACGCCTGTGTTTCTTTTGAAAGCTTTTCCTCCAGTTCTTCTTCTGTCACCGTTCCGATATCTTCAAATCTCGTCCTCTTGAAAAAGCGAAATTGCTCTTCCATACATGGACAAAGCTCAACCGGCTCCCAATTTCTCTGGAAAAAATTCTGAAATGTTGGCTGCGTTGCTGTACAAAGCACAACAGATGAACCATATTGCGCTGCCAGTTCCTCTATAACCGCAAGACAAGGCTTCAGATGCTCCGGCGGAATCATCTGCGCTTCGTCGAAAATGATCACACTGTTTGCAATATTATGAAGCTTCCTACATTTTGATGATTTCGATGCAAAGAAAGATTCAAAAAACTGTACATTGGTCGTAACAACCACCGGCTTGTCCCAGTTTTCCGAAGCAAGCTGCATCGGTCTGAGCTCTTCTGAACTGGTATAATCAATGTTGCAATGGCTTTCCAACACATTTTCCTCTCCCAGAATCTCCCGAAATACCTGCGCATTCTGTTCGATAATATTGGTATATGGAATGACATAAATAATCCGCTTCATCTGATGCGCTGCCGCATGCCGAAGTGCAAACGCCAGCGAGGCAATTGTTTTTCCTCCACCGGTCGGAACAGTCAGACGAAACATTCCCTTTTTCTGAGTTCCCATGTCCATACAATGCCGCAAAATCTCACTTCGTCTGCCGTTGATCGTATCGGGTTTTTTATTTTCCAGCCATCTTTTATTCTCAAGATATTTATCTAACTTTCTGTACAGTTCTTCTATTCTCGTGCCAGGATCTCGTTCTGTCTTTCCCTGCTTCATAAAAGCTTCCGTATCCAGAAAATCTGCGTCTACCAGACAGGAATAAATCATTCGCATAAAAAAACTTAACGAAAAATATGGGTTCGGCACAGCTTTTGGATCAATGGGCGCCGAATGAAGTAGCGGAACCTCAATCTCAGGCTGATAAGCCTGATAATCTTCTATTTTTTTCTTTAGGCGGCCGCTCAACGTAGACTCTCCGCCATTGTCCGTATTACTTCCGCAATCTGGCAAGCCCGCATGATGCCCTGCAATGCAATAATTTAGAAACGAGTAGTATCCTCCTTTCGCCGCACAAAGTTGTGCTCCGGCCGTCGAATGGTCCACCTGAACATCTCCTTTTTGAAGTCTTCTCTGGAACCTGAGACTGTACTTTCCAATATCATGCAGCATACCACTGCAATATCCCCATTCATACTTTCCAAATTCTCCGGCAAACATTCCAGCAAGTCTTGCAACCCCCTCCGAATGCTCCAAAACACTCTGTTTTCGTTTCCCATCAATATGCGCAAAATAATCCATATGCCTCTCCCCCATTTTCTTCGACATTTTTTCTGTTACGATCCTTTTCCTGACATGCTCCCGCGAAGGGAGCGACGCAAACCAAGCTTGATGTACTTCATTCCGATTGCTGATTTCAATCCACGCTCCCGCGAAGGGAGCGACCAATGGCTGCCCATACTTTTCGTACATAGCAAGATTTCAATCCACGCTCCCGCGAGGGGAGCGACTTTCGCTGATAATTTTTCCTCTAATTGATGCAAAAATTTCAATCCACGCTCCCGCGAGGGGAGCGACGATAAGCTTCTGGGCGGGCTTGTATTTTTCGTAGATTTCAATCCACGCTCCCGCGAGGGGAGCGACCAGCTCAAAAAAGATATGCAGGCAGATATCATTATTTCAATCCACGCTCCCGCGAGGGGAGCGACGCGGGCATATGTTGATGATGTCAAGCTTACGCATATTTCAATCCACGCTCCCGCGAGGGGCGCGACGTTTTGCGCACCGGAAAGAAATTGCGGTGGCGAATGATTTCAATCCACGCTCCCGCGAGGGGAGCGACGGTCTTGCAACGTTTATTGCTGCTAAGAAGTTAATTTCAATCCACGCTCCCGCGAGGGGAGCGACCTGGAAGGTCCATCCGTCAAAGGTACTGTGAGAGATTTCAATCCACGCTCCCGCGAGGGGAGCGACAGAGCATAGAGGTGTGAAAGTCCCGGTAAACGCGATTTCAATCCACGCTCCCGCGAGGGGAGCGACATAAGCCTGGGCATGTTATCCAGTCCTGTATTGATTTCAATCCACGCTCCCGCGAGGGGAGCGACAGCAAAAGCGAATTATCTGACGTTCCGGCTTGAGATTTCAATCCACGCTCCCGCGAGGGGAGCGACTCCCACTCTTTCGGATTTTCTTCTCTCAAACGGTCATTTCAATCCACGCTCCCGCGAGGGGAGCGACAATACAGGGTAATCGCCTGTGCGCTCTTTCCGGATTTCAATCCACGCTCCCGCGAGGGGAGCGACGCTGGATCAGTCCATTTATAAATATAAAGCAGCTATTTCAATCCACGCTCCCGCGAGGGGAGCGACTTCTGGAGGTATACAGGAATCGCGGGGATGCAAAAATTTCAATCCACGCTCCCGCGAGGTGAGCGACAGATTTGCCATCTAACAGGTCAATAGCCGTATAATTTCAATCCACGCTCCCGCGAGGTGAGCGACTTCTCTCAATTTATTTCGCTCCTGTTCTTTCGTATTTCAATCCACGCTCCCGCGAGGTGAGCGACGGATGAGCAGAGCGCGCAGGGCAGCAATCCAGATTATTTCAATCCACGCTCCCGCGAGGTGAGCGACTGCATTTATTGACATTTTTTCGTTTACAGTACGGCTATATTTTATTTCATCTCACTAATAAATATAGCTTCTGTTTTTAAAAAACTAAATTAATAAATGTTATTTTATAATTTTCCAGGTGCGAATCTCCATAAGAATTCATATGCACTTCCTGTTCGCACCAGTTTTTAGGAGAGCAAGTCCTGATCGGCAACAATACCTTTTCGCCCCGTTATTCCTCGCCTCCGTCTCATATTTATTATTCCGATAAAATTATTCCAGACAATAGAATATTCGCATAACATGCACTCTGTTGCTTATTTCTATTTATTCAGCACGATCACCGGTGCAGACAAAATGCCGACCTTCTGCAGCACATATTCCTCCGACCAGTCATCATCCTGGGTGCGCCAGCTGCCGGGATTCAGGAATCTGTCATCCTCTCCAACCATATGGACTGCGCCAAAGGTATTGACGCGGTTTCCAAACAACACCAGATCGATCGAATCAGCCTGTCCAACTTCCAGATCATAGGGTGCAAATGTCGTCTCACCCAACCGTTTTCCATCCTTTTCAACTGCAACGAGTGCACCACGATAATGAGGAATATGTACAATAGCGCCATTTGCTCCGATCGATACCGGCAGATGATAGGTAATATTTCCACCATAAAAAGGAAGTCCCTGGGGTACGATATCCCCAAAGCTTAACTCTCTGACAGGTGCTGTCACAACACCGGCTCTGCCTTCGATACGCACGCCAAAATCACCCAGCAGATAGCACCATTCCAGACCGATTCTGTGCGTGAAAGGAACTGTCGCTTCCACTATATTTGTGCCTTTCTGAAGTGTGCCGATTTCGATCGTCCCGATGCAGTGATCCGTATACCAGCCGGACACCTTTTCGTTCACTGTTTTCCCATTCAGTTTTACAGATGCATGCTCCGCTTCCTCCAGTGCCAAACGTACCGGTACTTCCACTTCACTCTCTACCGTAAAGCGAAGGGTCGCAAAATGTTCCGTCTTTTCCTCCGGCAATACCCATGGCTGGGCGACTTCTCCGCCGCGCGCCGGGAAACCGAGCTGACTACGCAGGACATTGTCTGCCCGCAGCAGCTCCTGTGCAGGCTGATATGCTCCGCCGTCCATACAAAATTCCGCACGATCCAAAAGAAGAACGTTTGGCTCACTTAAAGTAACAGCAACACGATTCGGAAAGGCTTTCGGCGCTGCGCCGGACGCAAGGAGCTGTTCCCGGAGGGCTGCTGCTGAAGCAGAATTGCCGCATGCTGCGCAGCTTTCTGCCGTGCTGGATGCGCCAGATAGCGCCTGCATCGCGCCAGGCACGCCAGCTGCTTGTGTTGCATCGTTCGCATCAGCCGCCTGCACGCTGCCGCTCACCTCGCCCAGCGGCATCAGCTTTAACAGCAGGCTGCTCTGGTTATAAAAGATATGATTTACAACCGTCTGCGCCCCTCTTTTTGCCGTCTTCACATCCCGGATTCTTCCGGTCATGGTATCGTATTCTTTCACCGTGAACCTGCCGTTTAACACGATGTTCACAGGATCCTTTTTCACAAAATCCGGATTTCCTGCAGGCTCTCCCACTGCAATAAACAGCCAGCTGCAGTCCTGATCTACGCGCAGCTGATAGATGTAATGGTTTGTCAGGCTGCCCATCTCATTTTCCAGGCGCAGTGTGCGATATGGCTCAACCGCTTCCAAAAGCGCCGCTTTTTCAAAGACGATCCGTCTGGAAAGGGCTGCAAGCTCTGCACCATCGTTACTGGGCACTGCATCTGTCATAGTCGGTGCTTCTCCCATCAGAATCAGCTTACCGCCCGCTCTTGCAAAGGTTTTCAAACGTTCTACTGTCGTACTGCGCAGCGTTTCACAGCCGGGAATGATAACAGCATCATAGGACATTGCACCGACCTTCAGCGGGTTTCCTGCTTCCGTACACAAGTCGGGAAGAAGCGATTCATCCAGAAAGTCAAAGTCACAGCTGCCAAACAACAGCCAGCGGGTCACATTCTGGAACCGTTCCTCCATCTGCTCCCGGATCGATCCGGTCTGGGACTCCGGTCCCCAGTGAAGCCAGTAGCTTTCGATTGGATGGATGACGCCGACACGCACAGCTGCCTTCCCACGTGTCATGGCTGTGTTTACTCTTGCAAAATGATCTTCAACTGTTTTATATTCCTTACACCACGGCGACTGATAATTGATGCTCGCCGGATAATCACGCTTTGCCTCCCCCTTCATAGAAACCCAGGACAGATGCGGCACACGCAGTGTAATGCCCAGCGCCGCCTGCCAGTCTCCCTGCAGCTTATGGCGTCTGAAATCAAAGCTCCAGCTCGTTACACCATAAAGCTCACTCATTACGCCTTCACGCCCAAACTGATGAGATGCAGACTGTGCCTGCTTTGCCGTCGTGTATTCATGGCTGTCACACAGCATGTCGATACCGGGCAGTTCAAAGCTTCTGTACGCACGCATCGCCTCGCCCAGTGCTGCAGTCTGACTGCGCAGTGTGGGCTCTTCCATCATATGTCCGGTCAGCGCGATATTGTGCTTTTTGCACCATGCTCCCACATTGTCTGCAAACGCGCGGGTAAAACGCTCCGTCACATGATCATGATAATGATACCGGATCGTGGAAACGCTTCTGTCTGCTTTTTCCCAAATCAGCTCAGGGAGCTTTTCCAGAATATCCTCCTGATACATTTCCTGATAGGTCTGAGCAAAATCCTCTGTCCAGGGCAGGATCACATCCCGTTTTTCCTGCGGAAACTGCAAAAGTGTTTTATGAGAGAACTGCGGCTCATCCGTAAAGATCGTCGACACAGTTTTTCCAAACTCGTCCCCAATCTCCTTTGCATAAGCCTCGTGGGTAATTTCCAGGAAACGATCCATTGCCGCTTTGTCCAGCGTATTTACATAGGTCTGATGGTTGTACCAGGTGCTCGGCAGCGGGCGTTCCAGATAAACATACCAGCAGGTTCCCTGGGGCTGCGTGCCTTCCTCCAGTTTTTTACCGGAAACCAGATAACCCTTTTCATCCAGAACGACATCATAAACCTCAAGCAGCCTGCCATTTAAGGTTCTTGCTGTTCTCGCGCTGGAATCTGTCTGCTTCTGTGCCTCTTCCCCTGCTTCATAAGGCTTGTTTGTAAACAGAAGATACTGCGCACGGTATTTTTCCTCCTTCGTCACAAGACCTCCCGCAAATCCGGACGGCCAACGATCCTCATCATACAAATAAACATGTAGGTTTTCCTGCTTTGCTTTTGCCAGGCAGCCCTTGATCCGATCCATAAATTCCTCGCTTAAATACGGTGTTTCCAGACCGGTACGCGGATGCAGATGTGCACCGCCAAAGCCCATCGACTTTAAGACCTCCATCTGTCTGTCGAGCTCTTTTTGCTCCAGCATCGTATTCCACGCCCAAAAGGGAGCTCCCCTATACTCCGCTGTGGGCTGCTCGAACAAGCTGTCTTCCAGTTTCTCTGCCTGATTCTTTTTGTACAGCATTTAAACGCTCCTCCTCTTATATTTTCCCCTTTATCTTTATCGCTTATTTCTGCTGCATTTTTCTGATCGCTTCCAAAATGGCAGCATACGCTGCTTCCGGACTGCCACAGGAAGAAACTGCGCATTCCATCGGACATAATCCGGTATTTTGACGATTTCGGATGTTCTCTGTCAGTTCGTCTGCTTCTGCAGGTATGTTGTATTCCGCCAAAAGCTCTTTCGCACCCCTGCTCATCACAGGTGCATACACCCCGGCTGCTCCAAGCTTCACATATAAAAATGCCGCCGCGCGTCCGACGATTTTATCCGCCGCGTAAAATCCGCTCAAATCCTTCCCCTCCCGGATGCGTGTCAGCAGCGGACGCAGACCTGCTTCCTTACTCGTCAAAAGCTCGTCGTCCCTGCACCAGACACAGGTATAATTTCCCTGTGCAAAAGTTTCCTTTGCTTTCTTCATTGCCTGATTCATCTCTGCTGTTCCTCCCCTGCCTCTTTGCTCAAGAGGCATACCATTTCTATATGTGCGTCATTGTCCAAACTCAAGCTCATATTTTCCGCAATGATTGGAGCTTGAGCTGGTTTTCCGTATCCTCGATCTTATCATACATCTTGTAAAGCCGGTCATCAAGGTCTGCTTAGCGTTTAACGTAGTGCTTATCATCCGGGTCGAGGGAATCAATCTCCCCCATCAGTCGTGCCTTTACAGAATAACTCTGCCGAAGCTGCTTTTCATGCGCCGCGATCTCCTGCTCAATGGCAGAGGTATCCACCTTCATGCTGATCTTTTCCTGCATCATGGCGGCGAACTTCGGATTGCTTACCAGCTTTACGATAACCTCTACAACAGTGCTGTCCGGCAGTTCTTCATTTTTTCTCAGGGTGCTGCGGTAAAGCGCACTGGTGTACTGGGTACCACGATCGGAGTGAAGCACTGCACCTCGAATAAGCGTTACAGCGGCTTTTGAAAAATCTGTATTGATTTTTCTGCGCGAGGTGCTATAATCGGTATATACCGAAAACAGAAGGAGGAAAGCACCCATGCCAAGACCGCCACGGTGCCGTCGAATTTGTGGCGCACCACAAGTTGATACCTTCTGCCCCAACGGGTGTGAAGATACCGAGCCGATCCTGCTGACGCTGGACGAGTATGAGGTCATTCGGCTGGTTGATCTGGAGCGGCAAACCCACGAGCAGTGTGCCGCACAGATGGATATTTCCCGCTCTACCGTGCAGGAAATTTGTGAAAGCGCACGGCGCAAGATTGCAGCGTGTCTTGTCCACGGGAAGCCGCTGCACATCACCGGAGGAAACTACCGCATCTGCGGAGGACAGGAGGCAGCCCGCTGCGGCCGCTGCGGCCGGATGCAGAGAGCTAACGCAGAAAAATCCAACAAAAATTGCAAAGGAGATTCCATTATGAAAATTGCAGTTACCTATGAAAACGGTCAAATTTTTCAGCATTTCGGTCACACAGAACAGTTCAAGCTTTATGAAGCTGCGGACGGCCAAATTGTTCATGCGGAAGTTGTTGATACCAACGGCAGCGGTCACGGTGCACTGGCAGGCTTTCTGATGCAGCACGGCGTGGACACTTTGATTTGCGGAGGCATCGGCGGCGGTGCACAGGCGGCTCTGGCCGAAGCGGGCATCAAGCTCTACGGCGGTGTCAGCGGAGACGCTGACGCGGCGGTGCGCGCATTGCTCAGCGGAAATCTGGGCTACGATCCCAATGTTCACTGCGATCACCATGACCACGAGCACGGCGAAGATGGTCACACCTGCGGTGACCACGGCTGCGGCAAGCATAGCTGCCATTGATATGGAACGCACACTGACACAACTTCCGTTCTGGTCATCCTTGGCCGAACACGAAATGGAGACGCTGCGCCGAAGTGCCTTTGTCCGCCATTATGAAAAAGGTGCGTTCGTACACAGCAGCGACAACGAATGTCTTGGAATGATGTTCGTCCTTTCCGGCGAGATCCGCACCTATCTTCTCTCTGCTGAGGGGCGGGAGGTAACGCTGTTCCGCCTGTATCCGGGCGAACTATGCGTGCTTTCCGCCTCCTGCGTGATCAGTCAGATCACCTTTGATACGCAAATGACTGCCGGAATGAATACGGACGTTCTGATTATCCCTGCAAATGTCATTGCTGCACTCAAGGAGAAAAATCTCCATGTCCGCTGTTTTCTCTATGAACTGGCAACGAAACGGTTTTCTGATGTGATGTGGGCGATGCAGCAGATCATGTTCAAGGGATTGGATCGGCGGCTGGCAGAATTTCTCCTTACTGAAGCGGAGCGTACCGGCTCCGACACGATACGCATGACCCATGAGCAGATCGCCCAGCACATCAGCTCGGCACGGGAGGCAGTGGCACGGATGCTCAAAAGCTTCTCGGAGGACGGACTGGTGGAGCTGAAGCGTGGTGCAATCACGCTGCGGGATAAGAACAGACTGAATCGTCTAAAATAAAAAGGAATGTGACTTCGTCACAGAAGAAAATCATAGATTTGCTACAATAAAAGCAAAAAAAAGGAAGGAGTATCCACCATGAAAGAAACGAAATACGCAGGAACTCAAACCGAAAAAAACCTGATGGCTGCCTTTGCCGGTGAGTCCGAGGCACGCAACAAGTACACCTATTTTGCATCCAAGGCCAAGAAGGAAGGCTTTGAGCAAATCGCGGCACTGTTCCTCAAAACCGCTGATAATGAGAAGGAACACGCCAAGCTGTGGTTCAAAGAACTGAACGGCATTGGCGACACCGCAGAAAACCTTCTCTCCGCCGCTGAGGGTGAGAACTACGAGTGGACGGATATGTACGACGGCTTTGCCAAAACTGCCGATGAGGAAGGCTTTCATGAGCTGGCGCAGCGCTTCCGCCTGGTCGCCGCCATTGAAAAGCACCACGAGGAGCGATACCGCGCCCTGCTGCACAATGTTGAGACAGCGCAGGTCTTTGCCAAGAGCGAGGTCAAGGTGTGGGAGTGCCGCAACTGCGGTCACATCGTCGTTGGGGAGAAAGCCCCGGAAGTCTGCCCCGCCTGCAACCATCCCCAGAGCTACTTTGAAATTCACGCGGAAAACTATTAAAGAAAGGGAGAATCATCATCGAGCAAAAGTTTTACATTTGCAAGCATTGCGGCAATATCATTGCCAAGGTCAAGGGCAGCGGCGTTCCCGTCATCTGCTGTGGCGAGCCGATGAGCGAGATCGTTCCCGGCACCACCGATGCCGCCGTGGAGAAGCATATCCCCGTCTGGACGGCGGAAAACGGTATCGTCCATGTCAAGGTCGGCTCCGTGGAGCATCCCATGCTGCCGGAGCACTACATCGAGTGGGTATCTCTCCAGACCAAGCAGGGCAATCAGCGCAAGGAACTGCATCCCGGCGAGAAGCCGGAGGTCTGCTTCGCTCTCTGCGAGGGCGATGAAGTCGAAGCGGTCTACGCCTACTGCAACCTCCATAGTCTGTGGAAAGCGTGATTCATCTTTCAAAAATCCGGTGCTTTTTTGAGCACCGGATTTTTTTATCAATGTGACCTCGTCACAGAAAAATGCTTTGCCCTGCGGTATGATAAATCCACAATCAAGAAACAGGAAAGAGGTGGCGAACATGAAAATCAAGCTCAATCCCGATCCGGAGATTGTCAATACCATCAGAGAAGGACTCAAGCGCACCGGCGGATACTGTCCCTGCCGCAGGGAGCACACAGAGGCAACCAAGTGTATGTGTCAGGAGTTTAAGAATCAAATTGCAGATCCCGGCTTCGAGGGATTTTGCCACTGTATGCTCTATTACAAATCCTTGAAGAATTAAGGGAGGAATGCTATGCTGCTGGGTCTGATCGTTATGGTGCTCTACAAGCCCCGCACATGGTGTGCCTTTTGCCCGATGGGAACCATGACACAGGGTATTTGCAAGCTGAAAAACAAAGAATAATTAGAGATAACAGAAAGGAGTCTTTCTCATGGCTGAACTGAAAATTACTGCTGCAAATTTTGAAAATGAGGTACTGCGTTCCGACAAACCCGTTTTGCTGGATTTCTACGCAGACTGGTGCGGGCCGTGTAAAATGCTCGCTCCCATACTGCATGAGCTTGCCGAAGAAAAAAGCGGCACACTCAAGGTGGGCAAGGTCAATGTGGATGAACAAATGGATCTGGCAATACGTTTTCAGGTATCCAACATCCCGATGCTGGTCGTATTCAAGGATGGGAAACCTGTTGCCAAATCGGTTGGCTATCGGACTAAGTCGGAGATCGCCGCAATGATGGAGGGCGCAAGATGAAAGTTGTGATCGTAGGCGGTGTGGCGGGCGGTGCTTCTGCCGCCGCCCGCATCCGCCGTTTGGATGAACACGCTCAGATCATCATGATCGAGCGCAGCGGCTATGTGTCCTATGCCAACTGCGGCCTTCCGTATTATGTGGGTGGTGTGATCAAAGAGCAAGAAGAACTGACACTGCAAACTCCGGAGAGCTTTTGGGACCGTTTTCGCATTGATGTACGAGTACAGCAGGAAGTAACTGTAATCAATCCCGCAGAGAAAACCGTTACTGTCCACGCACTGGACAGCGAGAAGATCTATATAGAAACCTATGACAAACTGCTTCTTGCCCCCGGCGCAAAGCCGACGGTACCTGCGCTCTCCGGTGTCAGCAGTGAACGTGTTTTCACGCTGCGCACCGTGGAGGATACCCTCCGCATTAGGCGCTTTGTAGAGGATCAGAAGCCGAAAACCGCTGTTTTGGCCGGCGGCGGTTTTATCGGTCTGGAAATGGCGGAAAACCTTGTGGAAATGGGTGTTTCCGTCACCATCGTCCAGCGTCCAAAGCAGCTATTAGCGCCGCTGGATACGGATATGGCGAGCTTTGTCCATGCGGAAATGCGCAGACACGGTGTGGCTCTGCGGTTGGGTGAAACCGTCACCGGATTCCGACAGGACGGAAATTCCGTGCTGACGCTGCTGGAGGATAGTGAGCCGCTGCGCTCCGACATGGTGCTGCTGGCCATCGGCGTCACGCCGGACACTCATCTGGCAAAAGAGGCCGGACTTGACCTGGGCATCCGGGGCAGCATCGCTGTCAACGAGCGAATGGAAACCTCCGTGCCGGATATCTACGCTGTAGGCGATGCCGTAGAGGTCACCCATTTCGTGACCGGCCAGAAAACATTGATCTCGCTGGCGGGGCCCGCCAACAAGCAGGGACGCATTGCCGCCGACAACATCTGCGGCGGAAACAGCCACTTTCACGGCTCTCAGGGTTCGTCTGTTCTGAAATTGTTTAGCTTGACCGCGGCCTCTACGGGGATCAATGAAAAAGCGGCGCAGGCAGCAGAGATTGCTTACGACAGAGTCGTACTTTTCCCGGCATCCCACGCTACTTATTATCCCGGCGCACAGTCTATGGCAATGAAGGTCCTGTATGAAAAAGAAAGCCTGCGGCTGCTCGGTGCGCAGATCGTTGGCAGCGACGGCGTGGACAAGCGCATTGATGTACTGGCAACGGCCATTCGTGCAAAAATGACAGCTCTGGAGCTGACGGAGCTTGACCTTTCCTATGCGCCACCCTATTCCTCTGCCAAAGATCCGGTCAATATGGCCGGTTTTATGATCGAGGATTTGGAAAACAGGAAGGTACGGCAGTTCCATTGGAAAGATGTTGAGGACTTACCTTACGATGGCAGTGCAACGCTGCTGGACGTCCGCACGGCGTGGGAGTATCAGCGGGGCCATCTGGATGGCTTTCGGAACATTCCCTTGGACGATTTGCGGGAGCATTTGGACGAATTAGAGCAGGACAAGCCTGTTTATGTGAATTGTCAGACCGGGCTTCGCAGTTATCTGGCCTGTCGGCTTTTGACGCAGCACGGTTTTACCTGTGCTCATCTCTCCGGCGGATACAGCTTTTATCAGGTCGTAACACAAGAGCGGCAGACAACGCAGAGCACCTATCCCTGTGGAATGGAGAAGCTATGAGTGAAAATCGCAGGTATCAGGAAGTCATGCTGCAATACCGCTGCGCACTGAAAGCACTTGAAAGTCGGTTGGAAAACAAGAAGCACCTGCCGATAAATGCTGAAGTCGACACTGGGCTGAAAGAGTGCGCCGATTCCACCACAGACTCAGAGAATGGAACAGCAAACTGGGACATCTACTGCACCTCTTAACATAATACATCGGATATAAAAGGACAAGCATCCATTTTAGATGCTTGCCCTTTTATATCATCAGCTAAATCATTCCAAAATGCTTCCAGCCGCTCTGTTCCAGAACATAATCCTCGATTTGTCCATAGATTGCCAGTTCTCTTTTATCCTACATCATTTCTTCCACATCAATGTTGATATGTGTTACCGGATTTCTCAGAACTAAGAGACACACCGTCTCAACGGTATTCCCTTTGTCCCACAAAAGCTCCGTAACTTCCCCGCCATCCTTGAACACCGGAAAGTTCAGACCAATCCGCTTTAGCGGATATTCAGACTCGTCATTCCTGTAAATTTCAATTTCCTTAATCAAGGCTGTGACCACATTTCTCTTTTCTTCGTCATTTATTATATTATAAACGCAGTCGAAATTCACCATGATTTTGTAAATATTCTCAAGAGTAATTGCCTGCTGCTTAATTGCATCTCGCCGAAGTCTGGCATCTTCGATTTTTTCCTCCAGCTCAACAATGACATCATATAGGGAATCTAACCGCAAGGTCATATCATGGAGCTTTCGTTCCCGGTATTTTGCATCAGCAGGGAGACTGTCAATTTCCCGTTCCAATCTTGTTTTATTCAGATCAACTTCCTTCAGCTTTATCTGATAACCCTCCAATTCTTTATCCACTGCTTTCGTGTCAATCTGAACGCCAATCCGTTTTTTAATGGCTTGGGCATATTCCTCATTCCTTACGATCTCACGAATTGCCTCAATGACCATCGGTTCAATATCGGTCTTTTTCAGCATTGCCTTATATTCACAATGCTTACCCCGAACCATCCTATTCCGGCTACATACATAATAGTAAATTTCTTTATAAGTGCCATCTTTATTTGTCCATGCGTGTTTATTCGTATACATGGGACTTCCACAAACCGGGCATTTCAGCAGACCGGATAACAAATGAACTCGATCCCGCCCAATTTTTGACGGTTGCTTTACTCCGGTTCTAAGACGCTTGGCATGAGCCTTTTCCCATACCTCCTCACTAACGATTCCTTTATGCTGTCCCTCTGTCAGAATGTAATCGTCATTTCTTTTCATCTGGTAATCGTTTTTTGTGCCTTTGACTTTTTCCTTCGTTCTCCGTCCATAAGCAATTTTACCGCAATAAACCGGGTTATCCAATATCAGTTTAATAAAATGTCCTGTCCAATCCTCTAATGTGCCATTCTGCCTCGGAATTTTCCGTATACCTTGTAAGTTCAACTGATTCGCAATACCACCCAAACCGATTTCCGACGAAGTATATAATTCAAAAATCTTCCGTATTGCCACAGCCTCTGTTTCTTCAATCATCAGCTTGTTATCTTCCAGTGTATATCCGTAGGGAGCAAAGCCACCATTCCATCCACCCTGCCGTGCCTTTTCGCGCCGCCCGTTCATCGTCTGCTCGATAATATTCTCACGCTCAATCTCAGCCACAGCAGATAGTACAGAAATCAAAAGTTTTCCGCTTGTCTGAGAGGAATCAATCCCTTCTTCTATGCAAATCAGATTTACACCATAAGATTGAACCAACTCCAAAGAGTTAAGTATATCTGCTGCATTACGACCAAACCGTGACAGCTTATACACTAAAATATAGTCAATGTCCAAGCCATCCTCAATATCTCTGAGCATTTTTTGAAAGGCAGGCCGTCCCTCAATGGATTTACCGGATTTACCGGCATCTTCATAAGTATCAACAACGATCATTTCCTCACGATCCGCAAATCGTGTCAGCATATTTTTTTGACCTTCCAGGCTGTATCCGTCCACTTGCATCTCTGTGCTGACCCTCGGATACAAAACACAGCGTTTTCCATATCGGTTCATAATTCATACCTCCAAAATTTACTTTTGGAAAATATCCTATGTAAAGCTGCGATTCTCACGCAGCTCCGTCAACCTCGCCCAGCACTCTCATACCATATTTCTCGATGATATGTGCCAGCGAAGTGATAAACGCTTCAAATTTTTGTTCCGCCAGAAGTTCTTCTGACCGGATTTCATCTGAAGGAATCAATGCGCTTTTATTCTGGATATTCTCCATTCAGAATCACCTCCGCAATTCCTAACGAAATTATAACTCTACTTGCACAGCCTGAAAATGATACGGCCTTTCGGCACTTTTATGTAATCCCCAGACTGCACAAGAGCGTCTTGTTTATGTTTTCCATGTCATCCTTGTTTAGATGACCAATATAGTTTTTTAACCTCGACTTGTCGATTGTTCTGATCTGTTCTAGCATAACAACAGATGGTTTCACCAAACCGCATCTGTCATTTAAGTGGTAATGCGTGGGGAACTTTCTGCTTTTTTTGCTTACACTGGTAATTGCTGCAATAATAATCGTAGGACTGAAACAATTTCCCACATTATTTTGAAGAATGAGTACAGGACGAGAGCCACTTTGTTCAGAGCCGATACCAGGGCTTAAATCAGCCGAATATATGTCACCTCGATGGAATTTTTCAAACATCACTCTCGCCTCCTTAATATCTTAATACTTAAATAGCCGCACCAGTCTGAAAGAAATCTTCGGATAAAAACCTGGTGCGGCTACTGTTATTCTGTTCGGATTACTCGTCATATTTGCCACGCCCCCTGACGATGGGAACACAACAGGTCTCCGCTGGCGCGGCTGTCATAACTCCGCAGCATCGTTCGTATCGTGTGCCGCAGGGTTCCCCCCAAGTCTTTGGCGGGCCGTGAGGAAGTATCTTTAAGCCCCCATGCAGTCATCGCGCCAAATCTGCCACAATCCGTTTTATGAAATCGTAGATCGCTCCGAAGCAGTTCTTTCATCACCTCCCTGACTGCTCCATCTTCGCGGCGTTTCATATTCGCTCGTACATGGGTTATGTACCTGTTGTGCTGTCTATTCGATTGTCAATGTACTGATGAAGGAGGAAAACTTGTCCTTCTTATTAACACTGACAAAAAAGGCAAAAAACAGGCGCATCAAATGAAATTTTATCAAAAATATTTTACAAGCTGCTTTAATCCACGGCGGATACTGTCTCGGACACGGCTTGGGTCTACACCTTCTACTTCGGCAATTTCATTTACCGTCATTCCCAGATAGTATCGAGCATAAATTCGCTTTGCCTGTTTCTCCGGCAGCTTCATCACAGCGGCACAGACCTGCTCCTGAAACTGTTTTTCCTCCAGAACCATCTCCGGTGTTTGCGGCTTCAACAGTACCGCATTTTCAATGCCATTCTCGCAATCCAGAGAATACTGTGCTTTATAACGATACATCTTTCGC
>QUKC01000060.1:0-522 GCA_003481005.1 Firmicutes bacterium TM09-10
ATTGCGGTGAAAGTGGACAATTGGAATCAGGATCTTTCGCCCTGGGAGGCGTCGGCAGTCTTTGGCAGAGAGGGCTTCGGAGATGGTGCGGGGGAGCTGCTGCAATTTCTTTTAGGACAATGTGTGGATCGCAGAAAAACGTATTATATCGGTGGATATTCGCTGGCGGGATTATTCTCTCTTTGGACAGCATATCAGACGGATATTTTTGCAGGTGTTGCAGCAGTATCTCCGTCCGTTTGGTTTCCGGGATTTATGCAATATATGAAAGAATACGATATGAGAGCAAAGTCGGTGTATCTGAGTTTGGGAAACCGGGAAGAAAGAACCAGAAATCCGCTGATGGCAACCGTTGGGGACTGTATCCGGGAAGGGTATAATCTGTTAAAGATGCAGAAAATCCGAACGATTTTGGAATGGAATCCGGGAAATCACTTCAAAGATGCCGGAATCCGGACAGCGAAAGGGTTTGCGTGGCTCATAAGGAATCAGGGGGCCGAGTAATCATGGGTCAGACCGCGA
>QUKC01000060.1:532-769 GCA_003481005.1 Firmicutes bacterium TM09-10
GGGGGCCGAGTAATCATGGGTCAGACCGCGATATGCCTTTTTAGGATCCTGTTTTACAGTGGCTCCTGCAGAACGGGGGTTTTATGGACAGTCAGACCTGTCCCTGTTTTATCGCAGCGACAGGAACGGATACCACGGTATCGGCGATGAACAGTCTTCGTTTTGTCGAAGCGCTGTATGAAAATGGAATTTCTGTGGAGCTGCATTTGTATGCATTCGGTCCCCATGGATTCTCTA
>QUKC01000061.1 GCA_003481005.1 Firmicutes bacterium TM09-10
TAGTCGGAGAGAAAACGGTGCTGACCGGATTTTCTGAAAAAGCCTGGACAGAGCAGCTTTTAGGAGAAAAGACATCTTAGGCTGAGAAATAGCGGAAAGGAGCTGGGGTATGAAACTGTTATTTCGGCAGAGATTTTTTTCATGGTTTGACAGTTACGATATTTACGATGAAGACGGCAATACGGTGTATGTGGTAAAAGGGCAGCTTTCCTGGGGACACTGCCTGAAAGTCTTCGATGCGTCAGGAAAGGAGCTGGGGACGGTCAAAGAAAAAATATTGACCTGGCTGCCGAAGTTCGAACTGTATGAGGGCAGCAGCTACGTTGGATGTATCAGCAAGGAGCTGTCCTTTTTCAAACCCCGCTATGATATCGACTGCTGTGGCTGGCATGTAGAGGGCAGCTTTCTGGAATGGGATTATTCCATTACCGGGGCAGCAGGAGAGCAGGTAGCAGTGATTTCAAAAGAAATATTCCATATGACGGACACCTATGTTCTTGATATTGTCAATCCGGTGAACGCACTGCGGGTGCTGATGTTCGTGTTGGCGATCGATGCGGAAAAATGCTCCCGGAGTTCAAACTGAGTGCGCGGCAAAGAGAATCAGGGGTCAGAAGCCGGTCAAAGCCTTCTGGGAAAGTCTGAATGAT
>QUKC01000062.1 GCA_003481005.1 Firmicutes bacterium TM09-10
AGATAGCCGAGTTTACTCGGATAGATGCGAAGACACAGACGCTTCTATAAGAAGGCTTGACTCTATGAGCGAGATACGAAGGATCTGCGAATAGAGGAAAGGCTGCACGAACGGACTGCAGGTAGCACAAAAATTTTCCGGTGGCGATGCGCTTGGGGGACACACCCGTTCTCATCCCGAACACGATGGTTAAGACCTAAGCGGCCGATGGTACTATGCTGGAGACGGTATGGGAGAGCAGGTGGCTGCCGGAATCCATTAAAAGTCAGAGAAATCTGATGGGCTTATAGCTCAGCTGGTTAGAGCGCACGCCTGATAAGCGTGAGGTCGGTGGTTCGAGTCCACTTAAGCCCATAGGGTGAAAACCCGAAGCTGACAGAGAAAGTCAGAGCAAGCACCAACAATAGCATAATTACCCGTAAGGGGGCATAGCTCAGTTGGGAGAGCACCTGCCTTGCAAGCAGGGGGTCGAGAGTTCGAATCTCTCTGTCTCCACTGAATCGAGATAAATCTGTTTCGATTCAAAAAACCGAGAGTGGCGAAGCGTTTCGGTAGAAATACCGAGAATCGCGAAGCGATTTCTCGCAGTAACTTGCGAAGCAAGTTATATGGTACCTTGAAAACTGAACATTGAAAATAATC
>QUKC01000063.1 GCA_003481005.1 Firmicutes bacterium TM09-10
AATCCAGAGAATACTGTGCTTTATAACGATACATCTTTCGCTCATACGCAGTCTCCGCACGTTCAGCTGCTCGAATAGTCTCCATTACTTCCTCTGTCACATCTACAAAAAAATCTGTTGTATAAACATCAGGATAAAGTTCCCGAAGGTTAATTTTCTTCATTATGTACCTCCATTTCGATTCACGGGTGATTGACGGGTGAATCGAATGGAGGCGGAGACCGGCACCGGCAGACAACCTGGTCATCTCCGAAAAAATGGCAACAAAAAACGCCAGATTTCCGTGAGAGAAAACTGGCGCGCCAAGAACAGCCATTATTATACTGAATTACATGGAACGATAATGCCGATGCAATGTTATATTTGCCCGGAGGAGGAGCAATGCTTTTTTTAACTGATGTAGATCATGTGAGCTTTGAAAAAGCAAACGAGACACGGCAAAATAACCTCCAATCGGCTACCGTGTCCCTGCAAGTCGTCATAGGTTTGTGTAAACGCAAAGAAACGGCGGCTCTGAAAATCAAAGCCGCCGTTTCAAATGGGCGTGTCAAATTGTCTGC
>QUKC01000064.1 GCA_003481005.1 Firmicutes bacterium TM09-10
ATCATTCAGACTTTCCCAGAAGGCTTTGACCGGCTTCTGACACCTGATTCTCTTTGCCGCGCACTCAGCTTGAACTCCGGGAGCATTTTTCCGCGTCGATCGCCAGCACGAACATCAACACCCGCAGCGCGTTCACCGGATTGACAATATCAAGAACATAGGTGTCCGTCATATGGAATATTTCTTTTGAAATCACTGCTACCTGCTCTCCTGCTGCCCCGGTAATGGAATAATCCCATTCCAGAAAGCTGCCCTCTACATGCCAGCCACAGCAGTCGATATCATAGCGGGGTTTGAAAAAGGACAGCTCCTTGCTGATACATCCAACATAGCTGCTGCCCTCATACAGTTCAAACTTCGGCAGCCAGGTCAGGATTTTTTCTTTGACCGTCCCCAGCTCCTGTCCTGACGCATCGAAGATTTTCAAGCAGTGTCCCCAGGAAAGCTGCCCTTTTACCACATACACTGTATTGCCGTCTTCATCATAAATATCGTAACTGTCAAACCATGAAAAAAATCTCTGCCG
>QUKC01000007.1 GCA_003481005.1 Firmicutes bacterium TM09-10
AAATTCGGATGTGGGAATATGATGCGCAGATTGCTTTGATGAATAAGGAATACCGGGACGGTGTGCTGTATGTGAAATTTCCGGATTCTGCAGTGATCTATCTGAGGAGCAATTCGAATACACCGGATGAATTGAAAATTTGCGTTTGTATCGGACAAAAAGAACTATTTTACGAAATTCCGATCCTGAAAGTAAAGAACTATACGTTGGAAGAAATTTTTGAAAAAGAGTTATGGATGTTGATCCCATTCTATATTTTTCGATATGAAAAGGAATTTCGAATAATTAATGGAGATGAAAAGCGGCTTCGCAGTTTGAGGATGGAATATGAGAACGTAGCTGCACGGCTGGATCAGGAGTGCCAAGGCGGGCGTATGAAGCCAATTACCGGCGGCGCGTTGTGTGAACTGGCGAATAATGTAGTGGAAAAACTTGCGTCGAAATATGACAATGTGGAGAAGGAGGTTACGGAAGTTATGGGAGGAAAAGTGTTGAATTATCGGTCGAAGGAGATTTTTCGGGAAGCCATGGAGAAGGGGCTGGAAGAGGGACGCCTGGAAGGATCTAATCAAAAAACGGTCGAGTTGGTAACTAAAAAGTATCAAAAAGGCGATTCTGTATCCAAAATAGCGGAAGACCTTCTGATGAGTGTAGAGGAAGTGGAAGAAATCCTGGGGAAAATGACAGTAAGTCAGTAATAAACAGACTTCCAATATTTAGAAGAGTGTGTATGCCGTTCTATCATCTAAGCAGATGTCAGGGCGGTATGTTTTCTGATATTGGGGCGGCAAGGGCTGCGTGAGGAAATCAAGATTGAAAAAAGAACACTGGATTTGCGGCGGCGCAGGCTGTGAAGCGCCGCTGTTTCGAAGAAGCTTCTGGCTGGATAGGACAGAGCGCTTTCAAAGCGCCCGTCTGGAAATCTGCGGACTGGGGTATTTTCTATTCTATATCAATGGAAAAAGGATCAGCGATCAGGAGCTGATGCCGGCGATGACAAACTACGCGTCGGTGCTCGGCTGTGAAACGACGTATCCGGTATGGGAGGAGCGCAGCGCACATCGCTGCCGGTATTTAAGCTTTGACTTACTTCCATATTTAAAGGCAGGAGAAAACGTACTTGCAGTACGACTGGGCAATGGCTGGTATCATCAGACAGAGCGGATTGCCGAAGGAAAATTTGTTTTCGGTCTGCCGAAGCTTTGGTTTGAGCTGACGTTGACGGATGCAGACGGAAGACAGGAATGGATTGAAAGCGACCGGCAGACATTGTGGCATCCGGGCGGATTGCTGAAAAACAACCTCTTTTTGGGAGAGGTGCGGGATTTGCGGAAAGAGCCGGAAGGCTGGCAGGATCCGGGCGCTGATTTATCCGGTTGGAAGCCAGCACAGCCGGTCCATGCACCGGAAACCCTTTTAGAAGAGCAGACCTGTCCACCGGATCGTGTGATCCGAAAGCTTTATCCGATCCTGATTGGGGAGCACGATGGCAGAAAAATTTATGACTGTCGGGAAAATATCGCCGGGCGCGTTGTGCTTTCCTGCCTTGGAAAAAAAGGAGAATGCATTACGGTACGCCATGCAGAGGAACTGGCAGCAGATGGTACGCTGGATTTCGAATCGGCGGGCGGCAGCGATCAGCTGCAGCAGGATCATTATATCTGCGACGGAAGGATACAGACACTGCATCCGTTGTTTTGTTGGCATGGCTTTCGTTATTTTGAGACGGAGGGTCCATGTGAGGTGCTGTGTGTAGAGGTGATCCATACGGATGTGGCGGTGACCAGCAGTTTTTCCTGCTCGGATCCTGTGCTGAACTGGCTTTATAAAGCCTATATTCGTACGCAGCTGGACAATTATCACGGCTGCATTCCGTCAGACTGCCCGCACCGAGAACGGCTTGGATATACCGGAGACGGTCAGCTGACGGCGGAAACAGCGATGCTGCTTCTGGATACCAAAGAGCTGTATCGGAAATGGTATCAGGATATTTTGGACAGCCAGGGCGCAGAAACCGGACATATTCCACATACCGCGCCGTTTCTGGGCGGGGGAGGAGGACCCGGCGGCTGGGGCTGTGCAGTGTATCAGGTTCCGCTCGCATGGGCAAAAATTTATGGGGACGACAGCCTGCTTGTGCAGGGCTATGACGCGATCCTGCGCTGGTTCGATTACATGGATGCCCACAGTGAAAAAGGACTTGTGGTCCGCGAAGAGGAGGGCGGCTGGTGTCTGGGCGACTGGTGCTTCCCGGCATCAGAGGAAAAGGAGCAGCTGCCGGAGGCATTTATCAATACGTTCTACTACTTGCATGGATTGCAGGAAATGATGCAAATTTCAGAAAAAATGAATAATAAACTGCCAATTCGATTTGCGGAGCGGGAAAAGAATGTCAAAAATGCTTTTCTTGACGCTTACTTCGATCCGGAAACCGGAGATTTCTGCGAAGGCAGGGCAGCAGGCAACGCCTATGGACTGGCACTTGGGCTTGGGGATGAGCGGACGAAAAAGCATCTGGTCGAAAAATATGAAGCGCTCGAACGTTTTGATACCGGAATTTTCGGCACGTCGATGCTTTTGGAACAACTGTTTTCCATCGGCGCAGGGGATCTGGCAGTAAGGCTTCTGACCAATGACAGCGAAGCAGCGTCCTTTGCACATATGAAACGAAACGGTGCGACGACGCTCTGGGAGCGCTGGGATGGCAGAGAATCCCATAACCATCCGATGTTTGGCGCCTGTGTGCGGCTGCTGTTTACACAGATCCTTGGGATCCGGATGATGCCAGCGGCGCAGCCGCCCGTTGTTATCCCTACGCAGTCGGACGTTACCACACAGCCAACACAGGCATTGAAGCCGCTCAACGGCGAACTGCAGCCGCCAGTCGTGCCCGCGTCCGCGCAGCATTTTTCTTACGAAATCCGTCTCAGCAGCCAGCGGCAGCTGACCTGGGCAAAGGGCAGTATCCAGACGCCGGATGGAATCCTTTCGGTGAGCTGGGAGCTTCTGGAAAACGGGGAAAAGCAGGTGGAGTGGAGCCTTGCGCCCGCAGGCGAGGACAAGGTGCCCACAATGTGATACAAAAGCTCGGCGTGTCGCACTACATTAAAGAAAAGGAAAAATAACATGATAGAAACAATTCTGGAGGAAATCCGTGGGCTGAATCTTCCGCTGTTCTGGCTGACGGAGTCGGAGCATGGAAAGCGCACGACATGGAGCTTTGTGCCGGACAATCCGTGCAACGACATCTATTCCGTTACGAAGGTATTCACCGTGACGGCGCTTGGTTTTTTATACGATCAGGGACTTTGGAAGCCAGACGATAAGATCTGCGATCTGTTTCGGAAAAAGCTGCCGGGGCGCTATGATCCGCAATGGGAAGAAGTGACGCTGGATCATGTGATCCGGCACCGAATCGGCGTGACGGAGGATTTTTTGGATATCGATAATTATGATATGACGCAGTTTGGTTCGGAGGATTTTTTAAAGCTCGCGTTTGAACGTCCGGTTCCGGCGCGGCCGGGCGTGGACTATCAGTACAGCGACGGTGCATATTATCTGCTGTCCCGCGTTGTGACGGAGCTTTCCGGAGAAAAGCTGGACGACTTTCTGCGCCCGCGCCTGCTGATGCCGCTGCATGTAAGGGAGGCGGCTTTTTCAAAGTGTCCGATGGGGTATCCGATTGGAGCGACCGGCATGTATGTGCGCACAGAGGACATGGCAAAGCTTGGCGAGATCTATCAAAACGGTGGCACATTTGAAGGAAAGCGGCTGCTTTCGAAAGAGTGGGTCGAGCTTGTTTTTGAGCGGGAATATGAGCTTGCAAAGATGGAAAACGGAGGGCACTGCAAGGGCGGTATGAACGGACAGATGCTGTATCTGTCGCCTCATGGCCGCGTGATCGCGTGGCAGAGCTATGACCCGGAGGGAAAAGGAAACACGTTGATGGAATTGATTCTGAAAAATGAGTGAGAAGTGCGCATGGCGCGCTTTGAATAACAAAATCCCCGCTGTCACAGCGATTCAGGCTGTGGCGGCGGGGATTTTTGCCGTGAGCAGCGTTCTGGCAGCTTACAGGGAATTTTTACATGTCGTATGCAGCAGCGAGTGTTACGGCTCAAGCATAAACTCTAAAAATTTCTTCGCATTTTCCGGGTGCTGGCAGTTGGCAGGGATGGTAAACCATGCATTTGCCCGATCTGTCAGCAGATATTTGGATCTGCTGACGCTGATGCCGATGGGGATTTCCCCGTCGGTATTGTCATCAGGAAGATCCTTGTATATAACCTGATCGCCGTACTGCGCCAGCTCCTCGTCGGTAAAATACTGGTGCAGGTCGCAGAACAGACCGGCTTCGAGATTGTGATCCATATAGGTATCATCTGTGATGAGGGCGTCTAAGGTCTTGCCGGATATCATCGCGATAATTTTCTGTATATTTGCATAGGAGTATTGATCGGAGTTTTCATAATCCACATACATATCCCGGTTGATTGCGGCACAGTCGCTGGAGGTATCGATGTCAGCATACTGCTCAAAATCGGCGATCATCGTGTCGGAATCGACCTCGGTATTCATGTAGCAGTTGACAAAGGCTGCTTCCATGACGGTATCCTTGCGCGTCGCAAAGGTGTAAATCAGGTTTCCCGCAAAGGCGAGAACCGCGATCACGACGATCGTTTGGATTTTATAATACTCCCAGAAATAAGCCCATTTTTCCTTGAAGGGTTTTCCTTTTAATTTTTGCTGCTGTTCCTTAACTTCGTCATGGACGGAATTGCCTGTTGCCATTTTATGCCTCCCTGTAGTTCGGTGTTGAATCCTGTATTTTGCGGCATGCGGCAAAATCTGGTGCCGGTATCCTGTGTTCGATCGTTTCGATAGTATGGAAAGATTCATGCGCTGATATTTATCATAGTCGTTTGATTTTGGGAAGTCAATGAAAGTGTTGTGATAGAAAAGTGAAAATTTTCTAAACTACCGGATAAGTCCCTGGGATACCTTGAAAAAAAGCAAATTCTGTACTATGATAGCTTTATCGGTTTGAAAAAGGGAGCAATGTCAAAAGGACAGACCTTTCAAAACCCTGAGCTTCCCGGGATGGGGAATAAATACGAAGGTGGTAAAGCAATATGAATGAAAGCTATGTAGAATGTCTGGTGGCGAAAAAACCGTCCAGTGCGATGAAAGCACTGCAGGTTTTTCTGATTGTCCTGGCGGTGATTTTTTTCCTGCTTAGCATGCTGAATGCCCTGATGTGGCTCGGAGTGGCAGCAGCCGGAATCGGAGCGTATTTTACTTCGCTCAATGCCAGCGTGGAGTTTGAATATCTGTACGTGGATAAGGAGATTTCCGTCGACAAGATTTTAAACAAAACCAAACGGAAAAAAGTCGAGAAGTTTGAAACAGAGCGTATGGAGATCTTTGCACCAATCAACTCCTGGCATTTGGACAACATGAAGAATCGTCAGCTTAAGGTGACGGACTATTCCAGTGGCGTTGCCGGACAGCCGGACAGACGCTATGTGATGATCTACAGTGGAGACCGCAAGATCATTTTTGAGCCCAGCGAAGCCATGGTAAAAGCGCTTCAGTCTGTTGCGCCCAGAAAAGTATTTTTCGATTGACACAGAGTTTTAATTCTGTTACACTTGCCTCAAACGAACTGTCAGTAGTGTATTTACTGGCAGTTTTCATTGAATTGACAGTTAAAATACGCAGGAGGAGAGAAGATGGGTCAGATTATTGGCGAAGGCATTACCTTTGACGATGTGCTGTTGGTGCCGGCATACTCTCAGGTAATTCCCAATCAGGTCGACGTGACTACCTGGTTGACAAAAAAGATCAAGCTGAACATTCCGCTGATGAGTGCGGGAATGGATACCGTTACAGAACATAGAATGGCGATCGCAATGGCCAGACAGGGCGGTATCGGTATTATCCATAAGAATATGTCCATTGAGGCGCAGGCCGATGAGGTGGACAAGGTAAAACGTTCTGAGAACGGCGTCATTACAGATCCTTTTTCGTTATCCCCGGAGCATACCCTTGCAGATGCCAATGAGCTGATGGCAAAATTCCGTATTTCCGGTGTCCCGATCACAGAGGGCAAAAAGCTGGTCGGCATCATTACCAACCGCGACCTGAAATTCGAGACAGATTTTACCAAGAAGATTAAAGAATCCATGACCAGTGAAGGTCTGGTTACGGCTCCCGAAGGTATCACACTGGAAGAAGCAAAGAAGATTCTGGCAAAGGCAAGAAAAGAGAAGCTGCCGATCGTTGATAAGGACTTCAATCTGAAAGGCCTGATCACGATCAAGGATATTGAGAAGACGATCAAATATCCTCTTGCAGCAAAGGATGCACAGGGACGTCTGCTCTGCGGTGCAGGTGTTGGTATTACTGCCAATGTTCTGGATCGTGTGGCAGCTCTGGCAGAAGCCAAGGTTGACGTTATTGTTCTGGATTCCGCACATGGTCATTCTGAAAACGTACTGCGCTGCCTGCGCATGATCAAGGAAGCATATCCGGATCTGCAGGTAATTGCGGGCAACGTTGCAACCGGAGAAGCGACCAGAGCACTGATCGAAGCAGGTGCAGATGCCGTTAAGGTTGGTATCGGACCCGGTTCTATCTGTACAACCCGTGTGGTTGCAGGTATCGGTGTTCCTCAGATCACAGCTATCATGGACTGCTACGCAGTTGCAAGAGAATATGGTATCCCGATCATCGCAGACGGCGGTATCAAGTATTCCGGTGAAATCACCAAAGCAATCGCGGCAGGCGGAAGCGTCTGCATGATGGGTTCCATGTTTGCAGGCTGTGATGAGAGCCCCGGACAGTTCGAGCTGTATCAGGGACGTAAATACAAGGTTTACCGCGGCATGGGTTCCATTGCTGCGATGGAAAACGGCAGTAAGGATCGCTACTTCCAGACCGACGCCAAGAAGCTCGTTCCGGAAGGCGTAGAAGGCCGTGTTGCATACAAGGGCCTGGTAGAAGATACGGTATTCCAGCTGATGGGCGGTCTTCGCTCCGGTATGGGTTACTGCGGAACAAAAAACATCGAAGAGCTGAAGGAAAACGGCAGATTCGTCAAGATTTCTGCAGCAGCTCTGCGTGAGAGCCATCCTCATGATATTCATATCACGAAGGAAGCTCCCAACTACAGCTCTGCGGACTGATTTTAACCGATTGGCCGCATAGCATAGAATAGGATGTCCCGTTGGCGGGTATCCTGTTTTAACACAATCAAACACAAAACGTGTGACTGGCGGATTAGTGGAGATCACCACGGGGAGCACGTTTGAAGAAACCGACCGCCTGGGTACTGACAGCAGAAGATGATGTAAGTATTCAGGCGGTTTTTTATCGTATTCATTTCAAAATGGAGGACAACATGGAGCTTTTAAATCTTTCGGAAGAACTGAAAAACAACGCCTATCCGGGACGAGGTATCGTCATCGGCAAAACCCCTGACGGAAAACAGGCGGTAACAGCGTATTTTATTATGGGCAGAAGCAGCAATTCCCGCAACCGCGTGTTCGTAGAGGAGGGCGAGGGCATCCGCACACAGGCGTTTGATCCGTCCAAGCTGGAGGATCCGAGCCTGATCATCTATGCACCGGTTCGCGTGCTGGGCAACAAGACGATCGTTACAAACGGCGACCAGACAGACACGATCTATGAGGGCATGGACAAGCAGCTGACCTTTGAGCAGAGCCTGCGCAGCCGGGAATTTGAACCGGACGGTCCGAACTACACTCCCCGTATTTCCGGTATCCTGCATATCGAAAACGGCGGCTACAACTTTGCAATGTCCATTTTGAAGAGCGACGACGGCGATCCGTCCTCCTGCCTGCGTTACACCTTTGCTTACGAAAATCCGAAAGCGGGCGAGGGCAGATTTATCCACACCTATATGCATGACGGCAATCCGCTGCCGAGCTTTTCCGGCGAGCCGAAGAAGGTTGCGATTTCCGGAGATATCGACAGCTTTACTCAGCTGGTTTGGGAAAGTCTGAATGAAGAAAATAAGGTTTCCCTGTTTGTGCGCTACATCGACATCGAAACCGGCAAATACGAGACAAGAATTGTGAACAAAAACCACTGAAAATGGAATGGAGGAAAAAATGAACGAAATTCAGTTAAAGTACGGATGCAACCCGAATCAGAAGCCTTCCAGAATTTTCATGGAGGATGGCAGCGACCTGCCTGTTACCGTATTAAACGGCAAGCCAGGATATATCAATTTCCTGGATGCATTAAACGGCTGGCAGCTTGTTTCCGAGTTAAAAAAAGCGACCGGACTTCCGGCAGCAACCTCTTTTAAGCACGTTTCCCCGGCTGGTGCGGCCGTGGGACTTCCGCTGACGGATACGCTGGCAAAAATTTACTGGGTAGACGACCTTGGAGAGCTTTCTCCGCTGGCATGTGCCTACGCAAGAGCGAGAGGTGCAGACAGAATGTCTTCCTTTGGTGACTTTATTGCACTGTCTGATGTCTGTGACGCAGACACGGCAAAGCTGATCAAGCGCGAGGTTTCCGATGGAGTGATCGCTCCCGGCTATACCGACGAAGCGCTGGAGATCTTAAGAGCAAAGAAAAAGGGCGGCTACAATGTTATCCAGATCGATCCCTCCTATCGTCCTGCCGAAATCGAGAGAAAACAGGTGTTCGGCGTGACCTTTGAACAGGGACGCAACGAGTTAAACATTGATGAAGAGCTGCTGTCAAATTTTGTAACAAAGAACAAAGAAGTGCCCGAAGAGGCGCTGATCGATATGAAGATTGCGCTGATTACCCTGAAATATACCCAGTCCAACTCTGTTTGCTATGTAAAAGGCGGACAGGCGATCGGTATCGGTGCAGGTCAGCAGTCCCGTATCCACTGCACGAGACTGGCAGGACAGAAAGCGGATAACTGGTGGCTGCGTCAGTCTCCTCAGGTGCTTGGACTGCAGTTTGTAGACGGCCTGGGACGCGCAGACAGAGACAATGCCATCGATGTTTACATGGGCGATGAATACGAAGATGTGCTGGCAGATGGTGTATGGCAGACCCGTTTCAAGGTAAAGCCTGCTGTCTTTACGAGAGAAGAAAAACGCGCATGGTTAAACCGGCTGACCGATGTAACCTTGGGCTCTGACGCATTCTTCCCGTTCTCCGATAACATCGAACGCGCACATAAGAGCGGCGTAAAATACATTGCACAGCCCGGCGGCTCCGTCCGGGATGATGCGGTCATCGAATGCTGTGATAAGTATGATATGGCGATGGTATTTACCGGAATCAGACTGTTCCATCACTAAGCGACACAAAACGGCGCGCCGGCTCGGATGAGCAGTGGCTGAAACTCCGGGGGCAAAGCGGTGACATCGCAAAAAGTGCAGGATATCGCTTCGTGCCGGAAGACGGAAAAGATTGAAAATAAAAACCAGATACCTGAGAGGCGAAGCCTTTCTGGCATCTGGTTTTTTTATAAAAATCATATGGTTACAATAGCTATTTTCCGGAAAATCCTCAGATCACATCATCCGGCTGAGGATCGGATCCATATCCGCCGTCATAAGATTGTTCCGGCTTTAAGCTTAAATAATAACCGGCGTTGGTAATCTCGGTATAAGGAGTTACATACAGGCTTGCAATACCGCAGGTAACACCTGTAAGCAGATACCAGAGGATGAAGGAAAGCTGCAGCACGAAGAATTCCCACAGATGACCGCTCATCAGCTCTTTACTTTCATTGACACACTGACGGATTCCCTTATTGGGATCTTCTGCCAGAATGTAGAAGGCCTGAGAATAACGCAGCATAGCGATGATGCCGGGAATGTAGCAAAGGCAGCTCCACAGCATGATAAACAGACACATCCAGAGGGAAAGACCGAAAATCTTGAGCAGCATGGGAAAGTATGCAAGCAGCTCGGAAATTCCGGCTTCTTCATGCTTGAAAACCTTCAGGCTGTACGCATAATAACCAAACTGAACGGTACCGAGCAGCAGGCTGATAACGATCGCAACAACCAGGTAGATCAGGAAAGCGCCGATGCTAGGGACGTAGTTTAAAAATGCGCTGTCTTCATACATGCCGGAGCTGATGGCTGCAGCAAAGTAGGTAGTAAAGCCGCAGATGCTGGAAACAATACCAAGAATGATCTGCGCGGCGAGCTGGATCGCCCAGAAAACAAGGGTGGTGAGTACCGGATGCGGATTTGCCGCTTTCATAGCGTCCTTGGCATCCTGTTTGAGTAAGGCACGATTCATAAGTGAGTCCTCCTGCATAAGAAAGTATAGTTATAACATTTGTACAGCAGGGTATTCCGAAACTGATAAAAATATCCCTGCAAAAGGTATTTTATCACACAACAGGGGAAAAGAACATTATTATTTTCTTAAGAACGATGTTGTATTTTAATGTTTGTTTTGATAAGATAAAACAATAATAAGGAAATGAAAGGATGGGAGATAAGGAAAATGGCTGAATTCTCGAAAGAAAATCCTGCAGCAGAAGAAGCAAAGGAGCCTGTTTCCAGAAACTTCATCGAGCAGATGATTGATAAAGATCTGGAGGAAGGCGTTTACGAAACAGTACATACCAGATTTCCGCCGGAACCCAACGGATATCTGCATATCGGACATGCCAAGAGCATTCTGTTAAACTATGGACTTGCAAAACAGTACGGCGGTAAATTCAATCTCCGTTTTGACGATACCAACCCGACGAAGGAAAAGATCGAATTCGTAGAATCCATCAAGGCGGACGTAAAATGGCTGGGCGCAGACTGGGAGGACAGACTGTTCTTTGCATCCAACTATTTCGATCAGATGTATGAGGGCGCTGTAAAGCTGATTCAGAAAGGCAAAGCTTACGTTTCCGATCTTTCCGCAGATCAGATCCGTGAATACCGCGGTACGCTGACCGAGCCGGGCAAGATGGATCCCGGTGCAGAGAGAAGCGTAGAAGAAAACCTCACTCTGTTTGAAGAGATGAAAGCGGGCAAATATGCCGACGGCGAAAAGGTTCTGCGCGCCAGAATCGATATGGCAAGCCCGAATATGAACATGAGAGATCCGGTTATTTATCGTGTGGCGCACATGACACATCACAATACCGGAGATAAATGGTGTATCTATCCGATGTACGATTTTGCACATCCCATCGAGGATGCCATCGAGGGCATTACCCATTCCATCTGTACGCTGGAATTTGAAGATCACCGTCCGCTGTACGACTGGGTTGTGCGGGAACTGGAATACAAACCCTATCCGCCCCGTCAGATCGAGTTTGCAAAGCTGTATCTGACCAATGTTGTTACCGGCAAACGTTATATTAAGAAGCTGGTAGAGCAGGGCATCGTAGACGGCTGGGACGATCCCCGTCTGGTTTCCATCGCAGCGCTTCGCCGCAGAGGCTTTACACCGGAATCCATCAAACTGTTCGTAGACCTGTGCGGTATTTCCAAGAGCAATTCTTCCGTAGATTATGCGATGCTGGAATATTGCATCCGGGAAGACCTGAAATTAAAACGCGCCAGAGTGATGGCAGTGGTTGATCCGGTGAAGCTTGTGATCGACAACTATCCGGAAGACCAGATCGAGTATCTGGACGCTCCGAACAACCTGGAAAACGAAGCACTGGGCAGCCGTAAGGTTCCGTTTGGCAGAGAGCTTTATATCGAACGCGAAGACTTTATGGAGGAGCCTCCGAAGAAGTACTTCCGTATGTTCCCCGGCAACGAGGTGCGCCTGATGAACGCGTACTTTGTAACCTGCACAGGCTGTGAAAAGGATGAAAACGGCAATGTAACCGTAATCCATGGAACCTACGATCCTGCAACCAAGTCCGGAAGCGGCTTTGAAGGACGTAAGGTAAAGGGCACCATTCATTGGGTAGCGTGCCAGACTGCAGTCAAAGCAACCGTTCGTCTGTATGAAAACATTATTGATGAAGAAAAGGGCGTTTACAATGAAGACGGCTCCCTGAACTTAAATCCCAACTCCCTGACTGTAAAGGAAGCATGGATCGAGCCTTCTTTAAAGGATGCAAAGCCCTACGAAAGCTTCCAGTTCGTCAGACAGGGATACTTCTGCGTAGATTACAAGGATTCCAAGCCGGGCGAGCCGGTATTTAACCGGATCGTATCCTTAAAGAGCTCTTTTAAGCTTCCGAAAAAGGACTGAGCCTATGCAGGATCTGGTAATTGAGTGGAAAGAGGATGGGACCCATCTTTACGAACAGATTTATCAATATATCAGAGACGAAATCAGAAGGGGGAAGCTTCTCTGTCAGGAGAAGCTTCCCTCGACGCGTTCTCTGGCGGAATATTTGCAGGTATCCCGCAGTACGGTAGAGCTGGCCTATGACCAGCTCGTGGCGGAAGGATACCTGGAGGCGGTACCCTATAAAGGATATTTTGTCGCACGGGTGGAGGAACTGTACCAGATGGAGACTGCGCCGGAGGCAGGAATAACGTCTCACGAACAGGCTGGCAGCTTTTCACGTGCAGATGCAGGCGGCGATTGCCTTTTCCTTTCAGATGCCGCTTGCGCATCCAAAGCTGCATTGGACGACTCGTCTGCGGTGCCGCCCGTTTTGGTTGATTTTTCTCCGAATGCCATCGACATGCGTAATTTCCCGTTTGATTTATGGCGGAAAGTCAACAGAAACGTTCTGAATCTAAACAACCGAGATCTGTTTTTGCCGGGAGATCCGATGGGCGATCTTTCGCTGCGCCGCACGATTTCCCGATATCTGCATGCATCCCGTGGTGTGTCCTGCAGACCGGAGCAGATCGTGGTTGGAGCGGGAAACGATTATCTGCTGATGCTGCTCCGTTATGTTTTCGAGAAAACAATCACAGCGGCGTTTGAAAATCCGACCTATCCGCGTGCATGGAAGATTTTTCAGCTCTTTGCGGGGGAAGTGGTTACGGTATCGTCGGATGCCAGCGGAATCTGCATAGAAGAGCTGGAAAAATCGGGAGCGCAGGTGGTCTACGTGATGCCGTCGCACCAGTATCCCACCGGGCGTATGATGCCGATCGGGCGCAGGACAGAGCTTTTAAACTGGGCAGCACGGGAAAAGGAACGCTATATTATAGAAGATGATTATGACAGCGAATTCCGTTACCGTGGAAAGCCCGTACCGTCCCTGCAGGCGAGTGATGCGGCGGGAAAGGTGATCTATATGGGAACCTTTTCCAAGTCGATTGCACCTGCAATCCGTGTCGGGTATATGGTGCTGCCGGAGGCTTTGCTGGAGCGCTACCGGCAAAAATGCGCCTGCTTTTCGTGTACGGTTTCGAGAGTCGATCAGGCGGTGCTGGAGCAATTTCTGGACAGCGGTGCGTTTGAACGGCATTTGAACCGGATGCGGAAAAGCTACAGCAGAAAACATGAAGCGCTGCTGGACGGGCTGAAACCCTTTTTGGGGCAATTTGACCTTTCGGGGGAAAATGCGGGACTGCATCTTTTGCTCACGGATCGCGTCGGACGCAGCGAAAAAGGGCTTGTCGACGCGGCACGCCGACAAGGTGTGAAAGTCTATGGTCTGTCGTCAGCGCTTGTGGGGGCAGCTGTCCCGGAGGCTGTGTGTCGCGCAACCGTTTTGATCGGCTTTGGCGGCCTGACGGAGGACGAAATCCGGGATGGTCTGGAGCGGCTTGCAGCGGCGTGGCTGATCGAAAAAAGATTGTGATTTTTTAGGGATAAATATAGGATTATTGGGGTTGACGAACCAGATGGAAAACGTTATAAATGAGGTGGTATTGATTTTTAATACCCGAGAATATAACACAACACGGAGGAATTCAGATGGGGATCATGAGTTCAGAATGGCGTGGCAGACTGCAGCATTGGATGCGCACGCTGAAGGATGATTTTTACAGACCTTTGGGGGAGATTTCCTGGGAAGCGTTCCGCACAATGGATCATTTATCTCAGGAGGAAGCGATGAATGGCCCGTTCGAGCCTGTAGAGCCCGGCTTTACCTGGGGCAAGACCTGGGAATATTGCTGGTTTAGAGGCAAAGTGGTTCTGCCTGCAGAAGCACAGGGCAAGAGAATTGTCATGGATTTAAAACCGGACGGCGAATCCACGCTGTTTGTAAACGGTCAGGAATTCGGTACCTACCGTGCTTCCTGGGTAACCCAGAAGCATCATTTCGTAGAAGATAACGTTCTGACCACTGACGCTGTGGCAGGAACAGAATATGAAATTCTGATGGAAACCTACGCAGGCCATTATTATCCGGAATCTCCGGACGGCGGCTGCGCAACCGGCCCGGTACTTCCCGGCGCATATCAGGACCCGCTGGAAGAGGGCAAGAGACGTACCCTCGGTATCTGCACCTTCGGTATCTGGAATGAAGACGCATATCAGCTGTGGATGGATGCAGACACCTTAAGACAGCTGTTGGACAAGCTCGATCCGAATTCCCTGCGGGCTGCAAAGATCGCAGAGGCGCTGGAGGCCTTTACCCTTGTGGTTGATTTTGAGCAGGATGAGGCTGGCAGAATCGCATCCTACAAGGCAGGCAGAGAAGCACTCCGCCCTGCACTGGAAGCGAAGAACGGTTCCACTATGCCTGTATTCTACGCAATCGGCAATGCCCATATCGATCTGGCATGGCTGTGGCCGATGGCAGAGACACACAGAAAGACAGAGCGTACCTTTGCAGCACAGCTGCGCCTGCTGGAAGAATATCCGGAATACAAATATATCCAGAGCCAGCCTGCCGGCTATGAGATGTGCCGTAAATACTACCCCGAGCTGTTTGAAAGAATCAAACAGGCGGTTAAGGATGGCCAGTGGATCGCAGAGGGCGCGATGTGGGTAGAACCGGATACGAATATGGCTTCCGGTGAAGCGTTGATCCGTCAGCTGCTCTACGGCAAACGCTATTATCAGGAAGAGTTCGGCGTAGACAGCAAGATGCTGTGGCTGCCCGATACCTTTGGTTATACCGCTGCACTGCCTCAGATTTTGAAGAGCTGCGGCGTTGAATATCTGGTAACTCAGAAGATTTTCTGGTCTTACAATGAAGGCGAACAGTTCCCTTACCATTATTTCTACTGGGAAGGCATGGACGGCACGAAGATCAGCTCCTTCCTGCCTACCAGCTACACCTACCGCACCGACCCCACCGAGCTGATGAACGTGTGGGAGAACAGAAGCCAGAAGAGAGATCTGGATGCATTCCTCCTGCCCTTTGGTTACGGCGATGGCGGCGGCGGCCCGGCAAGAGACTATCTGGAATATGCGAAGCGTGAGGCTGACCTGGAAGGCTGCCCGAAGGTAAAACTGGAAGGCCCCATCGAGTTCTTCCAGGATATGGAAGCAGAAGGCGGACCGAAGCATACCTATACCGGAGAGCTGTATTTCAGCGCTCACCGCGGAACCTATACTTCTCAGGCAATGGTGAAGAACAACAACAGAAGATGTGAGCTTTCCATGCGTGATCTGGAATTGTGGGGCACGCTGGCAGCCCAGAAGGGACAGACCTATCCTGCAGAGGCAATTGAGCGTCTGTGGAAAGAAGTCCTGCTGCATCAGTTCCACGACATCCTGCCCGGTTCTTCCATCGCAAGAGTTTATGAGGACGCGGAAAAAGCATTCCATGCAATTCTGGAGGAAAGCCATGAGCTGACTGCAAAGGCAGTTGCAGGTCTGGTAGAAGCCGGAAATGGCGTGACTGTCGGCAACTCCCTGGGATTTGCATATGACACACTGGTTGAGCTGCCGGAAAGCTTTGCGGCAGGTGCACAGACCAGAGAAGGCAAGGCTGTTCCGACCGAAAAGATCGGTGACAAGGTATATGGTCTTACAGAAGTTCCTGCTTATGGTATGGTTTCCCTGGTTCCTGCAGAAACCCGGACCAAGGCAGCAGACAGTGTTTCCCTGACTCAGGACGGCGATACCTTCATTCTGGAAAACAATCAGGTGAAGGCTGTCGTAGACGGCAAGGGTGAGGTGGTATCCTTTGTTCTGAAGACAAGCGGCAGAGAGTTCGCAGCTGAGCCGATGAACCGTTTCCACTTATATAAAGATGTTCCGCGTCTGTTCGATGCCTGGGATATCGATTCCAACTACATCGATCAGGAAATCACCGCTGCAGAGGATGTAACGGTAACCGTTGAAAGCACAGGCAGCCTGCGCAGTGTCCTGAAGGTAACCGGCCGCATCAGCAATTCGCCCTTCGTTCAGTACATCCGTCTGGATGCAGACAGCACAAGACTGGAATTCGAAACTGCCATCGACTGGAAAGAGCTGCATCGCCTGTTAAAGGTTGGCTTCCCTGTCAACGTATTTGCAGAGAACGGGATCAACGAAATGCAGTTCGGTTATGTAGAGCGGCCTACCAGACGCTCCAGAGCATATGAAAAAGACCGTTTTGAGGTTTGCAACCATCGTTACAGCGCTCTGTGCGATCAGGCTCACGGTGCCGCAGTGCTCAATGACTGCAAGTATGGTATCAGCATGAACGGCAATGCACTTGAGCTGACCCTGCTCCGTGCAGCAGCTGCTCCTGAGATGCACGCAGACAACAGAGAACATCACTTTACCTACGGCTTTACTGCATGGGAAGGCAGCTTTGCAGACAGCGACGTAGTTCGTCAGGGTTATGAGATGAACGTAAAGCCTGTTATTACAGCCGGTGTTGTGGATACCTTCAGCGCCTTCGGTGTAGAGAAAGACAACGTTATTCTCGAATCCGTGAAGCTGGCTGAGGACGGCAGCGGCGACCTGATCCTGCGTCTGTATGAAGCGAAGAAGGCAGCAATCAATACGAAAGTATTCACTGCGCTCAACGTTGCACAGGCATGGACCTGCGATATGCTGGAAAAGAAAGAAGCAGAGGTTGCTGTGGAAGATAACACCGTATCCCTTGATTTCAGAGCATTCGAAATTAAGACCCTGCGCCTGAAACTGGCATAAAAAGACTTATCGGAAACATAAAACCCCGGCAGAATCCTTAGGAAAAGCTTCTGTCGGGGTTTTTACGTGAAAGCAACCGGGCGATGTGGCGTAGCGGCAGAAGCAAAGCCTTTTCAGATCAGTCCCTCTGCGTTGTTGTCGATTAAGAGCATGTTGAGCTTTTTCCAGCGCTGCAGCTCGGCTCGGGTGAAAAGAAGATGCTGCTGCAGGTTGTCGGTCAGCTCCTGCGGCTTCAATGTGATGAAGCATTTGAATGCACAGGGCATCAGATCGGTGCTGGAAATACCGCAGAGCAGACCATCTGTGAAACTGCGCCGTTCCAGCGGGTTGAAGATGTAAAGCAGATCTTCCTCCAGCGGATTGTACTGGTTGACGAAAGAAAATCGGATCAGCATGTCACTGTACAAAACGGTGCCGGTATAAAAAGTTTCACTGCTGCGCCCGTTTCCGGAAAGCGTGCAGATTGAGAAGGTTGCTTCATAGGTATTTGGTACGTCGGTCTGCGCGCCGATGTCGATGATGCCGTCTTTGATCCGGCGGCAGCGTCCGTCATAAAAATAAAAATAGAGCCGCCTCGCCTGGAAAAACGGGTTTTTCTGCATTCGACCGGGAACGTCTGTCGTTTCAGTGGCAGCAGGTACGCCAAAGACAAAAGGATGCTGTATATCCGGGTGAATCGCAGTCAGCTGTGCGGGGGAAACCTGCAGAATCTGACTGATTTCATAGAGCGTTTCCAGATCGGGAGAAATCTCGCCGCTTTCATATTTGCAGACGGTGGCGCGGCTTTTGTGGATCGCATCGCCGAGCTGCTGCAGCGTCAGTCTGGCGGCTTTTCGGTAGGATTTGATTTGATTGCCGACATAACAGGTAAATTCGTTCATGGTTCGTCCTCTGTGTATTTGTTTCATATAAATATCCGAAAAACGAAAATCGGATTTTTCCGGATTCAGTATAACAAAAAAATGCCGAAAAAGCAAAATTAAAAGAAACAACTCCGAAATAAGTTTCTTAAAACGAAATTGTGAAAAGTTGCACATTTTTACAGAACAGCTACAATAAACGGCATATCGAAGAAAAATCTGTATCTGCCAAAATGCTGCAACGAGAGCGACAACCGCAGGGAAAACGGGAGGATTCCTGCGGTTTTGAATGTCAAAGCGTTTTGGAAGAAATACGGAACGGAGGAGAGAATGAAAGAGAAAAAAGGGAGCTTCAGCGGCTCAATCGGATTTGTGCTGGCTGCGGCGGGGAGTGCGGTAGGTGTCGGAAATATTTGGCGTTTTCCTTATTTATGTGCAAAGGACGGCGGCGGACTGTTTCTGCTTATTTATCTGGTGCTGGTGTTGACATTTGGTTTTGTTCTTTTGACAACGGATGTGGCGATCGGGAGGAAAACAAAGAAAAATGCGCTGAATGCATTTGCTGCGATTTGTCCGAAGTGGAAATTTCTGGGATATCTGACGTTTCTGGTCCCGGTGCTGATTATGACCTATTATTCGGTCATCGGCGGCTGGATTACGAAATATTTTGTGGAATACCTGGTATCTGGGGATAACGTGCCTGCACAGGACGGATATTTCACTTCGTTTATCACGTCAAAGGCAGCCCCGATCGTGTTTATGCTTCTGTTTCTGGCGCTGACAGCAGCGGTCGTTTACGGCGGTGTGGAAAAGGGAATCGAAAAGGTTTCGAGCTTTATTATGCCTGTACTGGTTGTTTTGATTGTGGCGATTGCGATTTTTTCCCTGACGCTGTCGGCAGAAGGGGAGGACGGTACGGTTCGGACGGGAATGCAGGGACTGGCGATTTATCTGCTGCCGGATTTTCATGGACTGACGGTGAAACGGTTTCTGGAGATTTTGCTGGATGCGATGAGCCAGCTGTTTTTCTCCCTGAGTGTTTCGATGGGCATCATGGTGACTTATGGTTCCTATGTAAAAGATGACGTGGACTTAAATAAAACGACGAACCAGATCGAAATTTTTGATACAGGAGTTGCATTCCTCGCTGGAATGATGATTCTGCCTGCGGTTTATGTGTTCCTTGGAAAAGAGGGCATGGCGTCCGGTCCCAGCCTGATTTTCATTTCGCTGCCGAAGGTTTTTTCGGCGATGCGAGGCGCAGGAAGAATCGTGGCAATCGCCTTTTTCCTGATGATGGGCTTTGCGGCGCTGACATCGTGTGTATCCGTTATGGAAACGCTGGTTGCAAACTGTATGGAAGTATTTCATCAAACGCGCAAAAAGATGTGTGGACTGATCGGCGTTTATTCGCTGGTAACGGCGGTGCTGATCTGCCTTGGCTACAACGTGCTTTACTTTGAACTGCCGTTGCCAAACGGTTCCACCGGACAGCTGCTCGATGTGATGGACTATATCAGCAACAGCTTTCTGATGCCGTTTATTTCCTTGCTGACGAGCATCCTGATCGGCTGGGTGATTGGCCCGGACTGGATCGTCGGTGAGGTGGAGAAAAACGGTGAGCGCTTTACAAGGGCGAAGCTGTATCGTTTTATGATCAAATACGTCGTGCCGGTTGTGATGCTGATCCTGTTTTTGACTTCGACGGGACTGTGGAATAGGATTGCGTAAGGATTGATTCTAATTCTTAAATATATTAAAATTGTATAAAAGCTCTTCTATAAAATGAAATGTATGGTATAATATAACCAACAAAGTCGTTAAAAATCTAATGATTCAGAAAACGTACATCTTATTTACAGGAGGGCTTTTACAATGGCAAGATTTACATTACCAAGAGACTTATATCATGGAAAAGGTGCCCTGGAAGCACTTAAGACATTTAAGGGCAAGAAAGCAATGATTTGTGTTGGCGGTGGATCCATGAAGCGTTTTGGATTTTTAGCCAGGGCAGAGCAGTATCTGAAAGAAGCCGGCATGGAAGTGCAGTTATTCGAGGGTATCGAACCAGACCCTTCTGTTGAAACTGTTATGAAAGGTGCGGCTGCGATGCAGGCATTTGAGCCGGACTGGATTGTTGCAATGGGCGGAGGTTCTCCAATCGATGCAGCAAAGGCAATGTGGATTAAATACGAATATCCAGATATCACATTTGAAGATATGTGTAAAGTATTTGGGATTCCATCCCTTCGCCAGAAAGCACATTTCTGTGCAATTTCTTCGACATCTGGAACAGCGACCGAAGTGACTGCATTTTCGATCATTACTGATTACGAAAAAGGAATCAAATATCCAATTGCAGATTTTGAGATAACACCGGATGTTGCTATCGTAGACCCGGATTTAGCAGAGACGATGCCACAGAAATTAGTTGCACACACAGGAATGGATGCGATGACACATGCGATTGAAGCTTATGTTTCCACTGCAAACTGTGACTTCACAGATCCGCTTGCCCTGCATGCAATTAAGATGATTCAGAAAGATTTGGTAGATTCTTATCATGGAGACATGGCAAAGAGAGATTCCATGCACAATGCACAATGTCTTGCCGGAATGGCATTTTCCAATGCACTTTTAGGAATTGTACACTCCATGGCACATAAGACAGGCGCAGCGTTTGCAGATTATGGTGCACATATTATCCACGGAGCAGCAAATGCCATGTATCTGCCAAAAGTTATTGCATTCAATGCTAAGGATGAGACTGCAAAGAAACGTTATGGTGAGATTGCAGATTTCATGGAACTTGGCGGAAACAGCCTGGATGAAAAGGTACAGCTTTTGATTGCATACCTTCGCAAGATGAATGATGATTTAAAGATTCCGCATTGTATCAAGAACTACGGACAGGACAGCTACCCAACAGATCAGGGATTCGTTCCGGAAGAAGTGTTCTTAGAAAGATTGTCGGAAATTGCAGCGAATGCAATCCTTGATGCTTGTACAGGTTCAAATCCAAGACAGCCAAGCCAGGAAGAAATGGAAAAATTGCTGAAATGCTGTTATTACGATACAGAAGTAGACTTCTAAGCAAGAATGAAAAGGCGCTCCATCAGAAGTGGTGGTGCGCCTTTCTTATAGGAAACTTCGTTTCCATACGATAAAAAACGCTCTGCGAGGATGCGCACTCGGTGTACATGAGATCGAGGCTATTCCGTCAGTTTATGACTGCGGGATAGCCTCGTTTTTTCGTTAGGAGCCTCCGCTGCAACAGCCGGAGGCTCATTCGTTTCAGGGTTCAGTTTTTGTTTGCAGCTGTTTATTCTGCCGCCGGAGCATCGGATTCGGAAGTGGTTTCCTCAGTCTTTGCATCACCGGAGGTTTCCTCAGCCTTTGCATCGCCGGAGTTTTCCTCAGCCGCCGGAGCAGCCTTAGCTTCCTTTGCAGCCTCTTCCTTTGCAAGTGCCTCGGCAGCTTCCTTTGCCTCTGCAGCAGCTTCGGCTACAGTGGTGTGAACCTTGTCTGCTACGTAGCGGGCAGCGTCTTTGGCCAGATCAGCGGCAGCACTTCCGGCCTGCTTTGCAGCGCCGGCAGCGGTGTGAGCGGCTTCTTCGACAGCCTGTACATCTTCGTTGCTGCGAACCTTGTCGACTGTTTCGTTGATCTTGCCGGTTACGGTTTCGTATTCGCTGCTGTTTTTGATTCTGGAAACGGTGTCGCCGACTTTATTGAAAACAGTGTCGCGCAGCTGGACAGCCTTATCCTGAGCAGCCTTTAAGTCCAGGGTCACATAGGTATGCCCGTCCTCTTTCGTTTCGGAAGAAAAGACGGGAGTGTCTTCTTTTGCTTCTTCTTTGGCTTCCTCCGGATGCTCGCTTTCATCGACGAAATCATCGTCCGTGAAATCGGTGTCGTCAAAGTCATCCTCTGGATCTTTTTCGAAATCATCCTCTTCTTCCGGAGCTTCCTGCACTGCGGCTTTTTTATTCTGGAGATAATAATAAGCAGCGGCAGCAGCGGTGCCGGCGGTAACTGCGAGAGTGAAAAGTTTTCCTAATTTTTTAGCCATAATAATGCCCTCCATACATATACCAGAATATGGTTACTTATTTCTCTCATTTTAATACTATTTTATGAAAATGAAAAGGTCAGTATGTATGAAAAATCTATAAACTTAACATTGAAGTGACCCTGCAGGTATGATAGAATGAAACGACTCAGAAAGTCAATGACGCGGGGACAGACACATGAATGATAAATTTTTTGATTTGAAACAGGAAAAGCAGGACCGGATGATCAACGCATCTCTGAAGATTTTTTCCAGGGGAGGCTATCGACACGCCAGCACGGATGAGATCGTAAAGGAGGCGGGGATCAGTAAGGGACTGCTTTTTCATTATTTTGGAAGTAAACTGGGGCTGTACGGATTTCTGTTTGACTACAGCGCGCGCTTTATGTTGTTGGAGCTTTCCAGAGAGGTAAAACGTTCCGAAACGGATTATTTTGCCCTGACAAAGCAGATGGAACAGGCGCGGATGCAGGTGATGAAGCTTTATCCGTATATGCAGCGGTTTCTGGATGTTGCAGTAAAAGAAGAGCATACGGAAGCGGTGGAGCGGATCGCGGAAAAGAAGCTGGATTACGAGGATCGGCTGCGGGCATACAGCATGCAGGCAGATTACAGCATTTTTGCACCATACGGGGATTCTGTGCGCGTGACAAAAATGGTGCGCTATACGATCGACGGGCTGACCGATGAGATGTCGGAGCGCTACGATTTTTCCCCGGAGAAGCTTTTTGCAGAGATCTGCGCTTATCTGGACACGCTGAGGCGGATGACCATAAAAGAGACTTAAAGGCGCAAGCAACTGCGGAATGGAGGAAGAAGAGTGAAAGAAAAGCTTTATACGATACCGCTGAATGATGCGGTAAATGCGGGCGATGAGTGCCCTTTTTGTTATATCGAGCGGAATGTAGAGCAGGATCTGATGGATTTTGTGCTTGGCTCCTGCGCTTCGTACATGGAGAGCGATGTCCGTGAGGATACAGACCGGGAAGGATTTTGCCGCACGCACATGAAAAAAATGTTCGATTACGGCAACACCCTTGGCAATGGGTGGATTTTAAAAACCTACTATAAAAAACTGCTGTCCGAAATGGATGGCGAATTCAGGCATTTCAGGCCGCAGAAGCAGTCGATGGGGGACAAGCTGCGCAAAATTGCGCCGAAAAACTCCGTGGCAGACTGGGTGCAGAAAAAGGAAAGCACCTGCTATATCTGCGACCGTTTCCAAAAAGAATACCAGCGCTATCTGGACACTTTTTTCTATTTATATGAAAAAGACCCGGATTTCAAAGCACGAATTGCGAAGAGTAAGGGCTTTTGCCTGCATCATTTTGGGGAGCTTTGCAGCAGCGCGGATACCAGACTGTCGGAGAAGGAAAAAGAGACCTTTTTCCCGGAAATTTTCGAGATTATGCAGAAAAATATGGAGCGTATGAGCGCAGATGTGGACTGGCTGATTGAAAAATTCGATTACCAGAACAAGGACGCCGACTGGAAAAATTCCAAAGATGCCATACAGCGCGGAATGCAGAATATCCGGGGCGGTTACCCGGCCGATCCGGTTTATAAAATGAATAAATAAAACAGGAGAAGTGAGAGAAAAGACATGAGTAATACAAAAGAAACCAAAGTAGAAGACCATGATTATTCCCTGCAGCCGGTGCCTCAGTTTGCACGGCGCAGGCTGCTGACCATGTTTATGATCATGCTTGGCTTTACGTTTTTTTCGGCCAGCATGTGGACGGGACAGACGCTGGGCGACAGCCTTGACCTGTCCGGTTTTATCGGTTCCCTGATCCTGGGAGGCATCATTCTTGCAATTTATACCGGCTCTCTGGCTTATGTCGGTGCCAAAACCGGACTTTCCCTGGATCTGCTGGCACAGCATTCCTTTGGTGCAAAGGGCTCCTATTTGCCGTCTGTACTGACCAGCTTTACCCAGATCGGATGGTTTGGCGTAGGTGTTGCGATGTTTGCAATTCCGGTTGCAAAACTGATCGCTCCGGAAAATCCCTGGCTGCCTTATTTGCTCGTTGCGATTGCCGGCATTTGCATGACCGGTTCCGCATTTTTCGGAATTAAGGCGATGACCATCGTCAGCTATATTTCCGTTCCGCTGATCGCAATTCTTGGCATTACGGCGATGGTAATGGCGGTCAAAACCGGTGACGTTCCGCTGGCTGAAAAATTTGCAGAAAGCCAGGGTATGAGCGTCATTGCAGGCGCCGGACTGGTCATCGGTTCGTTTGTCAGCGGCGGTACGGCAACTCCGAACTTTGCAAGATTTTCCAAAACGGCACTGCAGTCCGTTATCGTCACAGTAGTTGCATTCTTTATCGGCAACAGTCTGATGTTCTGCTTCGGCGCGTTCAGCGGCGTTTATGTAGGCGGAAACGATATTTTTGAAGTTATGGTTGCGCTGAACCTGACGGTATTTGCGATTATCGTCCTGGGCTTAAATATCTGGACAACCAATGATAACGCGCTTTATACCGCAGGTCTTGGACTGTCCAATATCACAAAAGTGCGTAAACGTCCGATGGTTGTAATTTCCGGTATTCTGGGAACCGTAACCGCGGTATGGCTGTACAACAATTTTGTCGGCTGGCTGAATATCTTAAACTGCACACTGCCTCCGGTTGGCATGATTGTTGTACTTGGCTATTTCTGCCATAAAGAAGAATACGAAAAATGGGATGTGATTCCCAGACAGGTCAACTGGTTCGCAATCGCAGGCGTCCTCATCGGCGCGGCTGTTGCAAATCTGGTTCCGTGGGGCATCGCTTCTGTCAACGGCATGGTTATTGCAGCAGTATGTTACCTTGTTGGAGAACTGGTAGAACGGAAGAAGAAAAAATGACATTACGAGAATTACCAATTGGAAAAACAGCCACAATCAAATCGGTCGGAGGAGAGGGCGCGCGTCGGCAGCACTTTCTGGATATGGGACTGATTCCGCAGGGCGACGTGACGATGGTGAAATATGCGCCCATGGGCGATCCGATGGAGCTGCGGATTCACAGCTATGAACTGACGCTGCGCCTGGCAGATGCGGAGAAAATTGAAATAGAGAATGTGCGGGACGTCTGTCCTGAGACTTCCCGGCAGATGGGGAAGCCGATTCCGCATCCGGGTCTGGGAGAAGAGGGAAAATATCACGATAAGGAAAAGGAAGATCCGCTGCCGGATCAGGAGGTGCTGACGTTTGCCCTTGCCGGCAACCAAAACTGCGGAAAAACGACACTTTTTAATCAGCTGACCGGCTCAAATCAGCATGTCGGAAACTTTCCGGGTGTTACGGTAGACCGAAAGGACGGTCAGATCCGTGGACAGGAAAATACGCTGGTAACGGATCTGCCGGGCATTTATTCGATGTCCCCCTATTCCAGCGAAGAGGTTGTGACGAGAAACTTTCTGCTGGAGGAGCACCCAAAAGGAATTATCAATATCGTGGATGCGACAAATATCGAACGGAACCTTTATTTGACGATGCAGCTGATGGAGCTGGATATCCCGATGGTGCTGGCGCTTAATATGATGGATGAGGTGCGGGAAAACGGCGGCTCCATTCTGGTCAATCAGATGGAGGCGCTTCTGGGCATTCCGGTTGTTCCGATTTCCGCAGCCAAAAACGAAGGCATTGAAGAGCTGATTTCCCATGCGGTTCATGTGGCAAAGTATCAGGAGCGCCCCGGACGGGTGGATTTTTGCGACAGTGAGGAAGACGGCGGTGCCGTGCATCGGTGTCTGCATGCGATCATGCATTTTATTGAAGATCATGCAAAAGAAGCGGAGATTCCGGTGCGGTTTGCAGCTTCAAAGCTTGCAGAGGGAGATGTCCTGATCCGGGACAGCCTGAAGCTGGATGAAAATGAAAAGGAAACCCTGGAACATATCATCTGCCAGATGGAAGCAGAGCGGGGGCTGGACCGTGCCGCTGCGATTGCGCACATGCGGTTTGATTTTATCGAAAAGGTGTGCGACGAAACGGTGATTCGCCCCAAAGAGAGTAAAGAACATATCCGCAGTCAGAAAATCGACCGGATTTTAACGGGAAAATATACGGCGCTTCCGTGCTTTGCAGGCATTATGGCACTGGTGTTTTTCCTGACTTTCAGCGTAATCGGATCAGGCCTGTCAGATCTGCTCGATGCAGGGATTACGGCGCTTGGAAGCTGGGTGGATGCGCACATGACAGCGTGGAACGTAAACGATGTGATTCATTCTCTTGTGATGGACGGTATTTTTAACGGCGTCGGAAGCGTGCTGAGCTTTCTGCCCATCATTGTGACGCTGTTTTTCTTTTTGTCGCTGTTGGAGGACAGCGGATATATGGCGCGGGTTGCGTTTGTGATGGACAAGCTGCTGCGCAAAATTGGTCTTTCCGGCAGAAGCATTGTGCCGATGCTGGTTGGATTCGGATGTACCGTGCCGGGCGTTATGGCAAGCCGGACGCTGCCCTCTGCCCGGGACCGGAAAATGACGATTTTACTGACGCCTTTTATGAGCTGTTCTGCAAAGCTGCCGATTTATGCGTTTTTCACAGCGGCATTTTTCCCGAAACACGGGGCACTTGTGATGATTGCACTGTATTTTGGCGGAATTGTGATCGGGATTTTGATGGCACTTTTCATGCGCGGTACGCTGTTTCAGGGAGAAGCGGTTCCCTTTGTCATGGAGCTGCCAAACTATCGGATGCCGGGAGCCAAAAATGTTGGACATTTGCTCTGGGACAAGGCAAAGGATTTTCTGCAGCGGGCCTTTACCGTTATTTTCATGGCAACGCTGGTGATCTGGTTTTTACAGACCTTTGACCTGCATCTGAACATTGCAGCGGATTCGAAAGACAGCATACTTGCGCTGGCTGCCGGAAGCCTTGCATTTTTGTTTGCACCCATGGGCTTTGGAGACTGGCGGATCTCCACGGCGCTGATCACCGGATTTATGGCAAAGGAAAGCGTGGTTTCGACGCTTTCCGTGTTGTTTGGTTCCACCGGGGCGCTGCAGACGGTTCTGACGCCGCTTTCTGCTGCGAGCCTTCTGGTGTTCTGTCTGCTGTATACGCCCTGTGTGGCGGCGATTGCTTCGATTCGTCGGGAGCTTGGCGGAAAATGGGCGGTATTTGTCGTGGTCGGACAGTGCGTGATCGCCTGGATAGCGGCGTTTGTGGTCTATCAGGTTGGCCATTTGTTTATTTGATAATATAATGCCGGGTCTGCGGCGACTAAAATAGGAAATCAGGAGAGGTACATTATGAAAAACCAAAGCATAACCGAAGCGATGCTTCAATTTATCGAGGAGAGCCCGACGGCATTCCATGCGGCGGCAAACGTAGAAGCGCTGCTTTTGGAGAACGGCTTTGAAAAGCTGGAAAATCTGGCGGAGGGAGCTCTCGTGCCGGGTGGAAGCTATTATACGATGCAGAACGGTTCTGCGGTGCTGGCGGTGAAAATCCCCGAAAATCCTGCCAAGGGTTTCCGGATTGCAGCAAGCCACAGCGATTCTCCGTGCTTTAAAATCAAGGAAGTGCCGGAGATGAAGGTGGAAAACACCTATGTGAAGCTGAATGTGGAAAAATACGGCGGCATGATTTTAAGCCCGTGGCTGGATCGCCCGCTTTCCGTTGCCGGTCGTGTGTTTGTGGCCGGAAAAGATGGAAAACCGGAGGTAAAACTCGTCAATCTGAAAAAAGACCTGTTGATAATTCCCAATGTAGCGATTCATTTTAACCGGGAAATCAACAATGGCTTTGCATACAATCCGCAGACAGACATGGCACCGCTGATGGGGCTGGATCAGGAGCTTTCGATCAAAAAGCTGTGCGCAGAAGCGGCAGACGTGGCGGAAGAGGAGATTCTTGGCAGCGATCTGTATGTGTATAACAGGGATAAAGGGCGCATCATGGGAGCGGACGATTCCCTGATCGGCTCTCCGCGTCTGGACGATCTGCAATGTGCTTATGCAACGCTGCGCGGATTTCTGGCATCGAAGCCGGAAGAATTTATCAGTGTGTATGCGCTGTTTGACAATGAAGAAGTTGGAAGCGGAACGAAGCAGGGCGCAGATTCCACGTTTTTGGAGGAGTTTCTGGAAATTGTTCTGGAAAATATCTATCCGGATAAAAACAGGCTCTGGAAGCGCAGCTTTTATCAGAACAGCTTTCTTTTGTCCGCGGATAACGGACATGCGGTGCATCCGAACCATCCGGAGAAGACCGATCCGACTAACCGTCCGTACTTAAACGGCGGCGTTGTGCTCAAATATAACGGCAGTCAGAAATATACGACAGACGGTTATTCTGCAGCAATTGTCCGCCAGATCTGCAATACCTGGGAGATCCCGCTGCAGACCTTTGCAAACCGTTCGGATATCGCAGGCGGCTCCACGCTCGGAAATATTTCTACTGCCCATGTCTCCATTCCCTCTGCGGATGTGGGACTGGCACAGCTGGCCATGCATTCTGCATTCGAGACAGCGGGGGTGAAGGATACCGAAGCACTGGCACAGCTGGCAGAGCATTTATTTGTGTGAGTTTCCTTTGACACGAGAGGACGAAATCGGAGTGTTGTTACCTGACCCGGGAAAAATTCGCTTCAAACGAAATTAAGACGAAAAATGTTGGATTTATTTCGCTATATAGGATGTAATTGCGTTAGATCATCGTTTGGAGGTGCGTTATGGACTATTTATCTTGTGCGGATGTTGTTTCTGACGAGTCAAATGTGAAAAGAATGATAAATTAATAATCGATTACCGTGATGCCCATTATATTGACGAATAAACTGGGAAAATATAAACTCCTTCGATACGGACTGATCGCAGGAGTTGTTTTGCTGCTGTTTCTCATAGGATTTAATTCTACCTGTAACGTAGTGATAATTGCTATCGATATATATGGAGTCTGGGCTTTTTTCAGAAGAAAAAAAGAAGATGATCTGGCATGGGAAGAGCGCCAGGCAAACGAAGAAAAAGAGCGAAGGGCCACAGAGTGCTATCAGAAAGCAGAGGATATCAAAAAGACAGATCTGGTGCAGGCGCGCGAACTTTACCGCGAGGCAATGGAGAACACAGTCCGCTGAAGGATTTGCCTCGGATCCATATGCTGTATGCAGAGAAATTGAAAAAAGAGGCAATAGACAATCTGAAATCGGAACAGCGCCCAGAAGCGTATCCATCTCGCATCGAGGCATGCAGAGAGGCTATTTTGGAAACGGGAAAGGCAATTTTCTGGCAAAAATGTATTTCCAGACAGCCGGAGAAAAATGATAAAGAAGTAAATCAGATGTATGAAGTGCAGAAGGAGCTTTATGTATATCTGGATTCCCTGGAGGATCTGAAACATTACGCGGAAAAGAAAAAGCGGATCGATGCGGAAATAGAAAAGGCAGAAGAAGAGCACGCAAGGGAAGCTGCTTTGTACGCGCAGAAAAAGAAGGAAGATGCTCTGCGGAATGCAGAGATGATGGGAGTCATTTTTGGAGCAGAGATGGAGGCATATTTGCTGGCAAGAGACTTTGCAGAAGAAATCAAAGAGGATCCCTGGCTGTATTGTGCCCTTACAGATGTCGATCCGTGGCTTGTGAATATACTGTAGGACTGTAAATCTGCGCCAGGCTGCACCGGACTTTACAGGAGAAGGAGAATGTCAATGCCCTACGATTTTCGGGATAATCGAACGAATTACGAAAAAGAAAAAGAAGTGCGGGAAAAGCGTCTGTCCGCTTATTCGGAAGACATTCAGAAAAGGACGTTGGAGCAGTCCTGTGAGCTGATCCGGCAGCTGGTGGAAGAGAGACAGCGGCAGGGGATGACCCAGCAGGAGGTGGCGGACATTACAGGAATTTTGCCTTCGAATCTGGCGCGGCTGGAGAGTGGAAAAAGAGTTCCGACACTGGTTGTTTTACAGAAATATGCCTCCGCCTTGGGAAAACATATCGAGTTAAAGCTTTGCGACGGGGCGGAGGAATAGTATGGGGGAAGAAACTCAACCAATCGCCGGTTTACATAGGGATATTGAGGAACTTCCGCACGCGGAGCTATTGACTGTCCTCCACGAAAACCACGACGAGCAGCATCTCTGGGACTGCATTGTTGCATTTGAGGGATATCCGTTTCAGACGATTTCCGGACTGCCGTTTTCCTATCAACTGAAAACCGGACGAAACGGCGAGCTGACGAAGGAGCTCTGGATTGACCGGCGGGAAAACAGCAAGAGCCTGGCGTGGAGCTCGGTGCGGCTGGCATTTGAAAAGACGGAAGGAAGGCCGGTTGTGGCACGACCGAAAGCACTGGGAGATATCCGCGGCATATCTTATATTTACGGGATTTTTCTGAAATTTGGGCTGATCGAGGCAGCACAGAACAATACGAAAAAAGAAGAGACCTGAAAGTCGATTACTGTTCACTCGCGCCATTCGCAAACGGTACGAGTGAACTGCAATGGAAATTTTTTAAAATCCGCAAAAAGTCTTGCATTGCGCACACTCCTATGGTATTATGAATAAGCTGTCCGTAGAATATTACAGGCAGTGGCCGAAAGGCCTCGCGGATGAGAACAAGTACAGATAACCAATCAATATAAGACGAGGTGAAAGGAAATGAAAGCAGGAATCCATCCTAACTACTACCAGGCAACTGTAACCTGTAACTGTGGCAACACATTCGTAACCGGCTCTACCAAGCCCGAACTTCACGTTGAAGTTTGCTCTAAGTGCCATTCTTTCTACACTGGCCAGCAGAAGGCAGCACAGGCTCGCGGACGTATCGATAAGTTCAACCGCAAGTATGGTGTGGCAAGCAAATAAGAAATTGGGTAAGGTTGAGGTTTTTATAAATCTCAACCTTAATTTAATTGTGACAATAGAATGCGCGCTTTGCGAGCATTCTATTCCTTTTTAGCGTGCAGAATTCTTTTTAATAAGGACTACAATTATGGGAAAAAAGAGAAAAAAAAGATGCTATTGCGGAATCGGCGGGCAGGCGGTTCTGGAAGGTGTCATGATGAAAAATCAGGACAGCTATGCGGTTGCAGTGCGCAGACCGGATGGTGAAATTGAGCTGAAAAAAGAAGATTATAAAGGAATCTGGGGCGATAAGAAGATCACGAAGATTCCTTTTTTACGCGGTGTATTTAATTTTATAGACTCGCTGGTGCTTGGCATGAGCACACTGACCTGGTCGGCGCAGTTTTTTGAAGAAGACGAGCCGGAGAAGAATATAGCCGACCAGAAGAAAAAGGCCAAAAAGCCGGAGCAGAAGGAAACGGTTTCGGATGCAGTCACAGAAAACGTGGATGGGAAAGCGGATGCGACGGATACGAAAGAGAAAAAATCCGGCGCGGCAGAAAGCATTGCAGTCGGCGGAACGGTTGCGCTGTCGATTCTGATGGCAGTTGCAATTTTTATCGTGCTGCCGTATTTTCTGAGCATGCTGTTTTCCCACTATGTGCTGAATGAGTCGCTGCTGGCGATTGTGGAAGGCGTGCTGCGTATCGTGATTTTCGTTGCATATGTAGCAGGAATTTCCGCGATGAAGGATATCCGGCGCGTATATATGTATCACGGCGCGGAGCATAAATGTATCAACTGCATCGAGCGCGGCAGAGAGCTGACGGTGAAAAATGTCCGCAAAAGCTCCAGACTGCACAAGCGCTGCGGAACGAGCTTTTTGTTGTTTGTCATGCTGGTGAGCATCGTACTGTTTTTGTTTATCCGAGTACAGAACCCGCTGTTGAGACTTGGATTGCGGATTCTTTTGATTCCTGTGATCGCCGGAATTTCCTATGAGCTGATTCGTCTGGCTGGACGCAGCGACAATTTCCTTGTTCGGATCATTTCTGCGCCTGGCATGTGGCTGCAGAGGCTGACAACCAAAGAGCCGGACGATTCGATGATCGAGGTTGCGATCGCCTCTGTGGAAGCGGTATTTGACTGGAAGGCGTATCTGAAAGAGACGTTCGGATACGACGTGGAGGACTGGGAAAAGCAGGATGCGGCGGCAAAAGCGCAGGAAACAGAGGACGCAGAAGCGGCTGACGGTATGGAGGCAGGTAAAGCAGCTGCGGAAGAAAGTAGGGAGCAGTGATGGAGTACCGTAGCCTTTATGCTCTTGGAAAAGAAAAGCTGGCGGCAGCAGGCATCCCGGAAGCCGATCTCGATGCGCGGCTGTTGCTGGAATATGTCTGCCATACGAGCCGTAACGATCTGCTGGTGCACGGCGATCGCGAGGTTGCAGAGACAGAGCAGCAGGCGTATGAGCAGTTGCTTGCAAAACGCGCAGAGCATATCCCGCTGCAGCAGCTGACCGGAGAGCAGGAGTTTATGGGACTGACCTTTTCAGTCAATGAACATGTATTGATTCCTCGTCAGGATACGGAAGTTCTGGTGGAAGAAGTGATGAAAAACCTTCATGACGGATTTCGGATTCTGGATCTTTGTACGGGTTCCGGCTGCATTTTACTGAGCCTTTTACACTATTCCAACGATTGCAGCGGCGTTGGCGCCGACCTGTCGGAGGAAGCGTTGGAAGTGGCGCGAAAAAATGCAGAGCAGCTGGGGGAAAGCAGTGCGTTGTTTGTGCAGGGCGATCTGTTTGCGCCGGTCGAGGGAAAGTTTGAGATTATTGTATCCAATCCGCCTTATATCTGCTCCGATGTGATTCCGACGCTGATGGAAGAGGTGCGGGAGCATGAGCCGATGCAGGCGCTGGATGGCGGTGCAGACGGACTGGATTTTTACCGGAAAATCATACAGGGCGCAAAGGAACATCTCTGCGGCGGCGGGCAGTTGTTTTTTGAGATCGGTTACGATCAGGGAGAAGCTGTGCAGCGGCTGATGGAGCAGGCAGGCTACCGGGAAGTGGAGTGCGTGCAGGATTTTGCCGGACTGGACAGAGTCGTATTTGGAACGTTGTGGTAAGTTACAGTTCACTCGTGGCTTCGCGTTCACAGCTTCCATGCTTGCATGAGAATCTGTGAACACGAAGCTATGAATGACACGGGGAACTGTAACCGTTTTGACAGATAGAATGGAGAAAATCAGATGTTTGATAAACTGGAGGATTTGCTGATTCGGTTTGAAGAGATTATGGGCGAATTAAATGAGCCTGATGTCACAGCCAATCAGGAACGCTTCCGTGCCCTGATGAAGGAGCAGAGTGATCTGACTCCGATCGTCGAGGCGTATCGGGAATATAAGAAGTGCAATCAGGATATCGAAGACAGCCTGATGATGCTGGACGAGGAAAATGATCCGGATATGCGCGAAATGTTAAAAGAGGAGTTAAACAGCGCAAAGACCCGCGTTTCGGAGCTGGAGGAGGAACTGAAAATCCTGCTGCTTCCCAAGGACCCCAACGATGAGAAAAACGTTATCGTGGAAATCCGTGCGGGTGCGGGCGGCGACGAGGCGGCGCTGTTTGCAGCGGAAATTTATCGGATGTATGTGCGCTATGCAGAGCGTCAGCGTTGGCGGGTGGAGACGATGGACGTGGAAGAAATCGGCATCGGCGGCATGAAATATGTCAGCTTCATGATTTCCGGTCAGGGTGCGTATTCGAGGCTCAAATATGAGAGCGGTGTGCATCGTGTGCAGCGTGTGCCGGAGACGGAGAGCGGCGGCAGAATCCACACCTCGACGATCACGGTTGCGATTATGCCGGAGGTAGAGGATTTCGACGTGCAGATCGATATGAACGACTGTAAATTCGATGTATTCCGTGCATCCGGAAACGGCGGTCAGTGCGTCAACACGACGGACTCTGCGGTACGTCTGACCCACATCCCGACCGGAATCGTAATTTCCTGCCAGGATGAAAAGAGCCAGCTGAAAAATAAAGACAAGGCGTTGAAGGTGCTGCGTGCAAAGCTGTATGATTTGGAACAGCAGAAGCGCCACGACGAGGAAGCTGAGCTGCGCCGCAGTCAGGTAGGAACCGGCGACCGTTCTGAGAAAATCCGTACCTACAACTTCCCTCAGGGACGTGTGACGGATCACAGAATCAAGCTGACACTGTACAAAATTGATGCGATCATGGACGGCGACATCCAGGAGCTGATCGATAACCTGACTGCCGCTGATCAGGCGGCAAAGCTTGCAAAGATGAATCAGAATGCAATCGCCTGATCGGTATGCGATCCAGGCAGCAAAACTTGCAAAGATGAATCAAAATGCGATTGCCTGATCGGCAGGGTATTTAAATAGAGAATAAAAAAAACCGCTCCCGCACCTGGGATTTATTGTCCAAAGGTGCAGGAGCGGTTTTTCTGATTCATGACAATAGAATGCTCGCAGAGCGTGCATTCTATTGTTTTATACAGTCTTAACAGTCTTTAACAGCTCGCGGATCTGTTCTACGGACAGCCATTCCGTATTATTGTCGGAGCTGTAGGAGAAGCCTTCGGCTACCTTGTGACCGCTCATGTCAGGCAGCTGTTTGTTGTTCCAGGTCATCTGGGGATATACGATGAAGTGCTTTTCGTATTCGTAGGTCGTAAAGGAATCCTCAGTTGTTACCATGATTTCATGCAGCTTTTCGCCGGGGCGGATACCGATTTCCTTGATTCCGCAGCCGGGAAGCATCGCTTCTGCGAGGTCGGTAATCTTAAAGGAAGGGATTTTGCTGATAAAGGTTTCGCCGCCTTTTGCTTCTTCGAGGGCTTTAATCACCAGTTGCACGCCCTGCTCCAGGCTGATCCAGAAACGGGTCATGCGCAGGTCGGTGATCGGAAGCTCTGTCTGCCCGTCTGCGATGAGCTTGCGGAAAAACGGGATAATCGAACCGCGGCTTCCTGCAACGTTGCCGTAGCGAACGATCGAGAAGTTGATGTCCTTATTGCCGACATAGGCGTTCGCTGCGATAAACAGCTTGTCGCTGACGAGCTTTGTGCCGCCGTAAAGGTTGACCGGGTTTACCGCTTTGTCGGTGGAAAGTGCAACGACCTTTTTTACATTGGTGTCCAGGGCTGCCTCGATGATGTTCATCGCGCCGTGAATGTTGGTCTTGATCGCTTCGTTCGGGTTATATTCGCAGGCGGGAACCTGTTTTAAGGCTGCTGCATGGATGACATAATCAACACCTTCAAATGCGCGGCGCAGACGCTCCTGATCTCTGACATCGCCGATGAAGAAGCGAAGCTTGTCTGCATATTCCTTGAATTCATTTTCCATCATCCACTGTTTAAATTCGTCTCTGGAATAAATGATCACTTTTTTGGGGTTGTAGTGCTCCATGACATAACGGGTAAAGCATTTGCCGAAAGAACCGGTACCACCTGTGATCAGAATTGTTTTACCATCTAATAACATATATACATTCCTCCGCTGAATTGGCAGAATGAGCCAATCATTCAATCTTTATCATCATAGCATAGATTGGGCGCAATTGCATCATCTTTTTTGTCAGAGGGTCTGTAAAAATCCGATCAGCCGTCTGGCGATCCGCAGCGCTCCCGCATCAGAGGGATGCAGTCCGTCGGGCATATAGGTTTCTTTGATGATATCGACTTTGGGCTGTAGACCGCTTGTGGAGAAAAGATCGAGAACCGGAAGTCCGTAAAATTCGGCAACCTCACGGATGATGGAAACATATCCGGCGAGGTTTGTTTCCTCCGGCAGACCGTTTTCTTTTAATGCCTCATTCTCGCTGCAGCGGTGCAGCGGCGTCATGAACAGGATATCTGCGTTTGGAAAGCGGTGGATGAGTTTTTCACATAAAACGTGCATTGCGCCATAAAAGGTGTAAGGATCGCGGGATTCAAATGTGCCGAGCTTTGCATCCCCGTGTCCGAAATCGTTGGTTCCGCCGAACACAACGACAACGTCCGCATCGGAATCCATCGAATCGACGCGGTTGACAAAGGAAAGGTCAGGTTCCTTTGTCGTCAGGTTTTCGGTCTGACAGGCGATTCTGGTTGCACTGATGCCATAATTTTTTACAACAGCGCCGGAAAGCTTCCCGAATACGGAAACATAACAGTGCTCTGTATCAGAAGCACCGACACCCTCCGTAATACTGTCCCCTAAAAAATAAATCTTTTTGCCTTTTAATTCCATGATAAATTGTCTCCCCTTTTTGTGTGACTGCAGCTTATGCGCTGCTTGCAGCAGGCAGTTAGTATTCTCCGTTATCATAGTCTTTTCGGGGAAGATGTGCAAGGCATTTTGCAAATGGCGTATCCGGCATTCGCAAACGGCTGCAAAGTATGGTATACTTGACTATAGTTCACTCGTGGCTTTGTGAGCATCGTAGATGCGATTTTGCGAATGGCGCGTGTGAACTGTAAAAACAACAATCCCAGTCTAACGATGAGAGGAAAAAACGATGTCGCTGCAGTTTATCACAGGCGCGTCCGGCGCCGGGAAAAGTACCTATATTTATCGGCAAATCATTGCCCGTTCCGAAAAAGAACCGGAGGGGCGTTTTTTTATCCTTGTGCCGGATCAGTTTACGATGCAGACGCAGAAGGATCTGGTCAGTCTGCACGACCGGAAAGGGATTATGAATATCGACGTTCTGAGTTTCGGACGTCTGACGCACCGTATCTTTGAAGAGATGGGCGGAAACCGGCTGCCGATGCTGGACGATACGGGAAAAAGTCTGATTATCCGGCGTGTGGCGGCGGGACAGAGGGGGGAGCTTCCGGTGTTGGGCGGCAGGCTTGGACAGACGGGATATATCCATGAGGTGAAGTCTGCGATTTCGGAGTTTATGCAGTACGGAATCGGTCTGCAGGAGCTGGATCAGCTGACAGAATTTTCAAAAAAACGAGGACAATTATACTATAAATTAAAAGATCTGCGGACGGTTTACGAGGGGTTCCAGAAGTTCATCCGGGAAAAATATCTGACGACGGAGGAATCGCTGGAGGTGCTGGCGTCGTATGTGCCGCAGTCGAAGCTGTTGAAGGACAGCGTGATTTTATTTGACGGGTTTACGGGCTTTACGCCGGTACAGAACCGGGTCATCGCAGAGCTGATGAAGCAGGCAAAAGAAGTGATCGTCACAGTTACCCTCGGAAGCGGGGAAAATCCATGGGAGGAAATCCGGGAGCAGGAGCTTTTTTCCATGAGCAAAAAGACGATACAGACGCTTGCAAAGCTTGCACGGGATGTAGAAATTCCCATCGCGGACGTCGTTGAAATTGCACCGAAATGTTCGCCGCGGTTTTCGGGAAAAGGAATGCTGCAGCATCTGGAAAAATACCTGTTCCGCTATCCGGTGTGCGTGTGGAAGCCTGCGCCTGCAGGAGTGAGCACGCAAAGTGCTTCGGCTGGAATGGCGGAGCAGGAATGTGCAGAAACTGGCGGGCAGGAGCGGTTCGCGGCGCAGAACACTGCGTCTGGTTTGCCGTCCGTGCAGATCCGCCTTCTGGAAGCCTCCACACTGCGGGAGGAGGTGCGCCAGATCTGTATCGCAATCCGGCGGCTCGTGACGCAGCAGCATTACTGTTATCGGGATATCGCGGTCATCTGCGGGGATTACACCTCATATGCAAGCTGCATCGAGCAGGAGTTTGCGGCATTCGGCATTCCGGTCTATCTGGATCAGACGCGGGGCGTCACCCTGAATCCGTTTATCGAGTATATAAAAAGCGCACTGCAGGTACGAGTAAAGAACTATAGTTATGAATCTGTTTTCCACTATCTGCGCAGTGGTCTGGCGGATTTTACGCCGGAGGAAACGGATCGGCTGGAGGTTTATGTCCGGGCGTTGGGCATCCGTGGGCGGAAAAAATGGGAGACGCTGTTTGTATATCCGACCGAAAACATGCTGGATGGGCAGGCTGAGCTTGCACAGTTAAACGCTTTGCGGGAGCGGCTGGTTTTGGGGCTTGCGCCGCTGTACGGAAAATACAAAACGACGAAGGAATATGCGCAGGGATTATATGAATTTATTGCGCAGAGCAAAATCCAGCAGAAATTAAAAGGGTTTGAACAGCGATTTGCGGCGGCGGGCGATCCGGTTCGGGAGCGGGAATACGCGCAGATTTACCGTCTGGTGATGGATTTGCTCGATCAGATCGTGAGCCTGGTCGGGGAAGAGGAGACGACGGCAGAGGAATTTGCAAAGCTTCTGGAAGCCGGATTTGAAGAGCTGCAGGTCGGCACGATTCCCCAGAATGTGGACCGCGTGGTGGCGGGGGATATGGAGCGGACGCGTTTAAAACAGGTGAAGGCGCTGTTTTTTGCAGGCGTAAATGACGGCAATATTCCGGGCAACGCGGGAAACGGAGGGATTATTTCCGACCTCGACCGGGAATTTTTAACCGGCTCCGGGCAGGAGCTTGCGCCGTCGCCGCGGCAACAGATGTACATTCAGCGGTTTTATTTGTATTTGAATATGACAAAGCCATCCGAGCTTTTGGTGCTTTCCTGGGCGCGGATGAATCTGGAAGGAAGGGCGCTGCGAAAGAGCTTTCTGGTGGGTCAGGTGCAGCGGCTGTTTCCGACGATTCCGACGGAAAAGCCGGAGCTGGAGCCCATGCTTTTACAGGTGCAGTCTTTTTCGGATGGGCGGGAATATCTTGCGAATGGACTTAGAAGCTATGCGGATGGGCTGTTGGATGAGGCAGCGGAGCGTGAGTTTCTGACGCTGTACCGGGTTTACCAGCGGCAGGATGTATACCGGCTGTGGAGCGGACAGCTGACGGATACGGCATTTTTTTCCTATCAGGAGCCGTCCCTTGGAAAGGCGGTGGCAGCAGCGCTTTACGGGCAGACAATTTCCGGAAGCGTCAGCCGTCTGGAGCAGTTTGCAGCGTGCGCTTATGCCCATTTTCTGCGCTATGGCATGAAGTTAAAGGAGCAGGAAGAGTTCGCGTTTGAAGCGGTGGACATGGGAAATCTCTACCACGGCGTGCTGGAAATTTTTGCGGAAAAACTAAAGGAGATCGGCAAAAACTGGTTTGATTTTACTGAGGAAGAGGGCGAGCGGCTGGTGGACGAGGCGGTGGATGCGTATGCGGTGACGTATCATCACACGGTGCTGTTTGACAGCGCGAGAAACGCCTATATCGTGCAGCGGATTAAGCGGATTTTAAAACGGACGGTAAGCGCCATGCAGTATCAGCTCAAAAAAGGCAGCTTTGTGCCGGAGAAGTTCGAGGTTTCGTTTTCGGTGCTGGAGGAGTTGGATGCGGTCAATATCGCGCTTTCTGAGCAGGAAAAAATGCGGCTGCGCGGCAGGATCGACCGTGTGGATATGAAAGAAGACCGGGAGCATGTTTATGTCAAGGTCGTGGATTATAAGTCCGGCAGCAGGGAGTTTTCGCTGGCAGCGCTGTATTACGGGCTGCAGCTGCAGCTTGTTGTATACATGAATGCTGCGATGGAAATTGCCGGAAAAAAGCATCCGGAGAAAGAAATCGTCCCGGCGGCGATGCTGTATTACCGGGTGCAGGATCCGATGATTGAGATGCCGGAGGGCGAGCCTTCGGCGGAGGAGGTCAATGCGCAGGTGCTGCGCGCTCTGCGGACAACCGGCATTGTGAATGCCAGGGAGGACGTTGTCGAGGGGCTGGATCAGGGCTTTTCAGGGCGTTCGGATGTGGTGCCGCTGGAACGGAAAAAGGACGGCAGCTTTTCGGCGCGTTCGAGCGTTTTGGAAGAGACGGATTTTCAGGCGGTATCGGCATTTGTGGAGCAGAAAATCCGGCAGGCGGGACGACAGATTTTGGATGGAAAAATCGCATTGGACCCGTATGAGCAGGGAAACAGAAACGCCTGCGAATACTGCGCGTACCAGAAAGTGTGCGGATTTGACAAAAAGATCGACGGGTTTGTAATGCGCGAGCTGGAAAACCTGAAAGAAGATGAAGCGATGGAGCTTATCAGAAAGGAGGTCGCCGATGGGAATGAAGTTCACGGAGGATCAGCAGCGGGTCATTGATCTGAGAAACTGTAATATTTTGGTGTCGGCGGCGGCAGGCTCCGGCAAAACGGCGGTGCTGGTCGAGCGGATTGTAGAGCTGGTCTCCGGTTCAGGATGCGATTCGGCGCGGGCAGTGGATATTGACCGGTTACTGATCGTAACGTTTACGAATGCGGCGGCAGCACAGATGCGGGAGCGAATTACGAAGGCACTGTCCGACCGCGTAGAGGCAGAGCCGGACAACGAGCATATAAAAAAGCAGCTGATGCTGATCCACAATGCGAAGATCATGACCATCCACAGCTTTTGTTTATATCTGATCAAAAATCATTTCAACGATATCGGTCTCGACCCGGATTTTCGGACGGCGGACGAGGGCGAAATACGCCTGTTGAAGCAGGAGGTTTTGTCAGAGCTCCTGGAAGAGCAGTTCGCGCTGGGACGGCAGGAATTTACCGACTGCGTGGAATATTTTGCCTACGATGGTCGGGAAAAACGGCTGGAAGAGCTGATCGAACGGTTATATACCTTTTCCGGAAGCTATCCTTTCCCGGAAAAATGGCTGCGGCAGCACCGCATGGATTATCATTTGGAGACGTTTGAGGAGCTTGTAAAAACAGAGTGGTTTGCAGGCATGATGCAGGAAATTTCGGCCCTGCTTCAGGAATGCAAAGAGCAGGAAAAAGCTGCGCTGAAGGTGTGCGAGGAGCCGGATGGGCCGTATTTTTACGCTGTAGCGCTGGAACAGGATCAGGAGCTGATCGCAGGGCTGGAACAGGAGCTGGCGCGCGCAGCAATGCCCGCATCGTGCGAATCGCAGCAGCCTGCGTCGCCTGCCGAAACAGACACGTCCGCTGCAGAAGACGCTTTCGAAGCCCTTGCAGCGCGGGTGCAGGGCATTTCCTACGCCCGCATGGCACCAAAAAAGGATGACAGCGTGTCGGCAGAAAAGCGGGAGCTGGTCAAGGCGATGCGGGAGCGTGTGAAAAGCCTTTTGGGGACGCTTTCCGAAAAATATTTCGCATCCGGTCCGAAGCAGTGGCTTGCAGAATGCAGACAGGCGGACGCAGCGCTGTGCGAGCTGGTGGATCTGGCGCTTTTGTTCGGAGAAAGACTGACGGAGAAAAAGCGGGAAAAGAACCTGCTGGACTTTGAGGACATGGAGCATCTGGCACTGCAGATTCTGTTAAGGGAAGAGGAAAACGGACAGATGGTGCCGTCGGATACGGCGCTGGAATACCGGGAACAGTTCGCAGAGATTCTGATCGACGAGTATCAGGACAGCAACCTCGTGCAGGAATTTCTCTTACAGAGTATTTCCGGCGAGGACGACGGGCGATTTAACCGGTTTATGGTAGGTGACGTCAAGCAGAGCATTTACAAATTCCGTCTTGCACGGCCGGAGTTGTTTTTGGAAAAATTTGCGACCTATCAAAAAGAAGACGGAAGCTGCGTCCGTGTGGACTTAAAGCAGAACTTTCGAAGCCGCCATGAGGTGACGGACTGCGTCAACGACCTGTTTTTACAGCTGATGCACAGAGAGCTTGGCGGAGTGGAATACGACGCGGATGCGGCGCTGTACCCGGCGGCGCAGTTCCCGGAGGCAGATGGCGAAGCAGCGGACGCGCGGGAGAAGGGCGTAGCGCTCGGCGGAGAAGAAAAGCAGGGGAGTGCTGTGCCGGTGAGTACGGCTTGCGAAGCCTCGATCGCCCGCTCCCCTTACGAGCCGGAGCTTTGCATTGCTGCAATATCCGGCGAAAAGGGCGAAGATCCGAAGGAGCTGGAAGCGAAAATGATCGCCGGAAAAATTCGCGAAATCGTTGGAAAGCTCCCGGTGCGGGACAGCGAAAGCGGACAGCTGCGCCCGGCGCGGTATCAGGATATCGTGATTTTACTGCGGACGACATCCGGCTGGGACGAGACGTTTAAAAAGATACTGGAAGAAAATGCCATTCCGGTCTTTGTGACGTCCAAGACGGGGTATTTTGCGGCGACGGAGGTGCAGACGGTTTTGAATTTCCTGCGTGTGCTGAACAATCCGCTGCAGGAAATCCCACTGTTCGGCGTACTCAAATCGGTGCTGTTTGGATTCAGCGATGCGCAGCTGGCGACGCTGCGCGCACTGGATGAGACGGGAAAACGCTGCCTGTACGACTGCGTGAAGCTGGCGGCGGGAGAAGGAGAAAGTGGTGAAGGCAGCGTAGGATATGGCAGCGGAAGCAATGGTGCCGATGCCTCCCTTCGCGAAAAATGCTGCAGCTTTCTTGCCTTTTTAAACCGCTACCGCGAGTACGCGGTCTATCTGCCGATTCACAAGCTGATGGAGCAGTTTTTGGAGGAAACGGGCTATCTGTATACGGTCAGCGCGCTACCGGGAGGTGTGCAGCGCAGAATCAACGTGGAAATGCTGCTGACGCGGGCAGAAAGCTTTGAAAAGACGAGTTATTCCGGTTTGTTTCATTTTATCCGGTACATGGAACAGCTGGAAAAATATGACATTGATTACGGCGAAACGGGTGCGTCGGACGAAAACGCGGATGTCGTGCGGATCATGAGCATTCACAAGAGCAAGGGGTTGGAATTCCCGGTATGCTTTGTGTCGGGACTGTCGAAACGCTTTAACCGGCAGGACAGCGTAGCTCCGGTGCTGATGGATATGGATTTGGGACTGGCGATCGATTGGGTGGATCCGACAGCACGGATCCGACATACGACGCTGAAAAAAAATGTGCTGGCGCGCAAATTAAATGCCGACAGCATGGGAGAAGAACTGAGAGTTCTATATGTTGCGCTGACGCGTGCGGAGGAAAAGCTGATTCTGACCGGAACCTGTAAAGAAGACAAGCTGCCCCAGGAGGATGCTGTACAGGGTGCGTATGGCTATTCGGCGCTGCGGCTGCAGGAAGCGTCTTCCTATTATGATCTGGTGCTTCCGGCATGGCAGTCCGTCGGACGTCGGCTTCAGATCTGTACGCAGGAAGAACTGCTGCAGGCAGAGCTTGTGCGTGCGTCCCTGGGATACAACAGCAGACAGAAGCTTTTTGAGGAAGCCGGAAAAGAGCCGGAGGCGGCAGAGCTTGCGCTGTGCGAGCGCCTGCAGAAGCCCTATGCACATGAAAACCTGGCGGGACTTTTTGTCAAAACAACCGTTTCCGAGCTGAAAAAAGAAGGCATGCAGGAGGAAGCTGCGGAAGGGCTCGAGCTGTTCCCGGAGGAAGAGGTCGTGCCGTATCTGCCGCAGTTTGTCAGGGAACAGGAAGAAACCGTGAGCGGGACGACACGGGGAAGTGCGTACCACAGACTGCTGGAGATTTTCCCCTTTGAACGGCAGGAAACCTGGACGGCGGAAAAAATCCGTACGGTCATCGAAGAATACAAAGCAGACCGAAGGCTGTCGGAGGAATATGCTGCTGCGATCAATGTATACAAGATCCGGGCATTTTTACAGACGCCTCTTGCAGCGCGCATGGCAAAGGCTGCCCGAAGCAACAGACTGCACCGGGAGCAGCCCTTTGTGCTGGGGCTTTCGGCAAACCGTTTAAATACAGACTTTCCGGAGGATGAAACCGTGCTGATCCAGGGAATTATCGATGTTTATCTGGAGGAAGAGGACGGCATCGTGCTGGCAGATTATAAGACCGATCTGGTAAAAGACCCGAAGGAGCTGATTTTGCGCTACCGGGTTCAGCTGGACTATTATGAGGAAGCACTTGTGCGGCTGACCGGAAAATGCGTGAAGGAAAAGCTGATCTATTCCTTCGGGCTGGAACAGGAGATTACACTGTAAGATGGAAGAATTTTATTATCAGAAAATGGACAGGCAGAAGCAGGCCGTGTATCACGGCATGCTGCAGGGCGTCCGGCAGCTGGCGGATCAGATTCAGCTGCCGCGTGTGGATGGAAAAGAGCTGTATGACATTTTTTTCCAGATGCGGCTGGATCACCCGGAAATATTCTGGGTGGTCGGGTTTTCATGGAAATATTACCCCGACTCCCCGAACCTGATTTTCGTGCCGGAATATCTGTTTGAAAAAGGAAAAATCAAAGAGCATCAGATAGCGCTGACATCGCGGGTGGAAAAGCTTGCACGGCAGGCGCAGGGACTTTCGGAGTGGGAAAAAGAAAAATATGTACACGATTTTATATGTGAAAATGTACGGTATGACAAGTTAAAGAAGCCGTATTCTCATGAAATCATCGGACCGCTGGGGCAGGGCGTAGGCGTCTGCGAGGGAATTGCAAAGGCGGTCAAGGTGCTCTGCGACGCCCTCGGGCTATGGTGTATGATTGCGATTTGCGGCAACAATCCGGAAAAAGGCATCAAATACCGCCACACCTGGAATATCGTGCGCATCGGCGGGCAGTATTATCATCTGGATGCGACATTTGACAATAGTCTGACCAGAGGGGCGCGGGAGGATGCCGAGTACCGTTACGATTATTTTAACCTCGACGATAAGGCGATGTTCCGCGACCATGAGCCGCTGATCGCGCCGGCGCCGGCGTGCACGGACAATGGACATTTTTATTATAAGGAAAAGAAGCTTTCCTTTACGAAAATGGAGGAGGTCAAAAAGCGCGCGCAGCAGGCGGTAAAAAAAGGAAAAGTCCTGACGTTTCACTGGCGCGGTTCGTATCTGACGAGGGATGTGCTGCGGGAAATCCTGAATGTGCTGGAAGACGCCGGAAAAGAAAAATCGAAGCTGCCCCATATTTACGCGAATGCAGCGCAGGCGGTATTTCGGGTGTGGTATTCCGATATCGACACGCTTACGCCGGAGATTGTGCTGGAAGATGCGAATGAGGGAGAAAAGACAGAAAAGGGATTGAAAAATCCGGAGTGATTCGTTATAGTAAGAACGTGGTTTTCCACAAATAAATACTTATGAGGAGGATTTACTCATGGATAAGAAGTTTGGCATCAAGCATGTCGTAGCGATGGGTATCGGAACCGCGCTGTTCGTTGTTTTAACCAACGTGCAGATCCCGGTTGGTTTCATCCCGAACACAGCTCTGCAGACCCGCGCAGCGGTACTTGCATTTTTCTCCGCTATTTTTGGTCCCGTTGTAGGCGGTGCCATCGGTCTGATCGGTCATGCACTGGGCGATGCAGTATTTTACGGAAGCGTATGGTGGAGCTGGGTATTCCCGGACGCTGTATTCGGCATCATCGTTGGCCTGTTTGCTGCGAAGTATAAAGTAAAAGAGGGCAGCTTCGGCGGCAAGGAGATCGGTCTGTTCAATATCGTACAGGTTGTTGCAAATGCACTGGCATGGATTCTGGTTGCTCCGGTTCTGGACATCGTAATTTATGCGGAGCCTGTAAATAAGGTATTCACACAGGGCGTGGCTGCTTTTGTTGCAAATGTAATTATCATCGGCATTCTGGGAACTCTGCTGTTAGTTGCCTACTCCAAGGTCGGCGCAAAGTCCGGAAGCCTTTCTAAAGAGGAATGATACATGACTCCGATCATCGAGTTTAAAAACTATACTTTTAAATATCGATCACAGTCAGAGCCTACACTCCGGGACATTGACCTTAGGGTCAATCCCGGAGAGAAGGTTTTAATCGTGGGACCGTCCGGGTCGGGAAAATCGACTCTGGTGCACTGCATCAACGGGATGGTTCCTTTTTCATACCCTGGCGAAAGCAGCGGAACTTTGACTGTGGGCGGTAAAGATCCTGCGAAAACCGGTATTTTTGGAATGTCCAAAATTGTCGGTACGGTGCTGCAGGATACAGACGGCCAGTTTATCGGCCTGACGGTTGCAGAAGATGTTGCTTTTGCACTGGAAAACGACTGCGTAGAGCAGGAAGAGATGTTCCGCGCAGTAGACGAAGTGGCAGAGGTTGTTGATATCAAAGCCCTTCTCGGCAATGCACCGACGGAGCTTTCCGGCGGACAGAAACAGAGAGTTTCCATGGCAGGCGTGCTGGTAGATGATGTGGATATCCTGCTGTTTGATGAGCCGCTGGCAAACCTTGACCCGGCGACCGGCAAGCGGGCTATCGACCTGATCGACCGGATCTGCCGGGAGCGCGACAAGACGGTTATCATTATCGAACACCGGTTAGAGGATGCCCTTTACCGGGATGTAGACAGAATTGTGGTGATCGGGGACGGAAGGGTTGTAGCGGATATGACGCCGGACGAGCTGCTTGCCTCCGATATTCTGATTCAGGAGGGCATCCGTGAGCCGCTGTATGTGACGGCACTCAAACATGCGGGATGTCAGGTTGCGGCAAAGGATCATCCTCAGCATATCGAGACGATGAATCTGGAGCCTTATCAGGAAAAGGTAAGGGCCTGGTTCGAGAAGGTTTCCCTGCCGGAGATTCAAGGAGAGGAAAAGCCGGCCCTCGAAGTGCTGGATCTGGACTTTTCCTATATTACAGGCAAACCGATCCTGTCGGATATTCATTTCCGTATTAACAAAGGGGAAATGCTCGCAATTGTCGGCAAAAACGGCGCGGGCAAGAGTACGTTGTCAAATCTGATCTGCGGCTTTATCCATCCGGATCACGGTAAGATCCTGTTAAATGGCAGTGATATTGCGGACAAATCCATCAAGGAGCGCGGCGAGGCCATCGGGCTTGTCATGCAGAACCCGAATCAGATGATTTCCAAGCCGATGATTTTTGATGAAGTGGCGCTGGGACTACGGGTCCGTGGCGTGCCGGAGGAAGAGGTAAAGGAACGGGTTTACGATAAGTTAAAGATCTGCGGTCTGTATCCCTTCCGGAACTGGCCGGTTTCTGCTCTGAGCTTTGGTCAGAAAAAACGTGTGACCATCGCTTCGATCCTCGTTATGAATCCGGAGATCCTGATTCTGGATGAGCCGACGGCAGGACAGGATTACCGTCATTATACGGAAATTATGGAATTTTTAAAGCACTTAAATGAGACCCTTGGCATTACGATCATCATGATCACACATGATATGCATCTGATGCTGGAATATACCGACCGTGCGATCGTTATCGCGGACGGCGAGCTGATTGCGGACGACAAGCCGGCAAAAGTGCTGACGGATGAAGCGGTTGCAGACCGTGCTTATCTGAAAAAGACGTCGCTGTACGATCTGGCGGTGCGCTGCGGCATCGGGGATGCGTCCGGCTTTGCAGAGCGGTTTATTTATTATGAAAGGCAGGTGAGAGCGGATGGCGGGCAGAATTCTGACGTACAGTGAAAAAGATACCTGGATCCATCGGCTTTCCGGCGTTTCGAAAATGATCTTTTTCCTGCTCTGGTCGCTGACCGGTATGCTGACCTATGACACGAGAGTGCTGCTGGTCATGCTGGTCTGCAGTCTGGTGATCTTTAAGGTTTCCCATACGGAATGGAAACAGGTCGGGACGGTATTTCAGTTTATTTTGCTGTTTTTGTGTATTAACATGCTTGCGGTGTGGCTGTTTTCCCCGAATCAGGGAACTGTGATCTACGGCACAAAAACAGAGCTTTTACACCTGTTTGGCAATCATAATATCACAAAGGAACAGCTGTTTTACCAGTTTAATATTATGCTGAAGTATCTGACAGTAACGCCGGTGGTACTGATGTTTATCGTGACGACCAACCCGAGCGAGTTTGCGGCAAGCTTAAATCGTATGGGTGTCAGCTACAACGTGGGCTACGCCATTGCCATCGCGCTGCGTTACATCCCGGACGTACAGTCTGATTTTACCAAGATCAAGCATGCGCAGGAGGCGCGGGGCATCGAGATGAGCAGCAAGACATCCCTCTGGACGAGAATCAGGCGGATGAGCACGATTATTTTCCCGCTGCTGTTTTCCAGCATGGATCGTATCGATGTGGTCAGCAATGCCATGGAGCTGCGGGGCTTCGGTAAAAATAAAAAACGTACCTGGTACATGGGAAAGAAGCTGGTACGAAATGACTATCTGACGATTGGATTTGCGGTAGTATTTATGGCGGTCGCTCTGACGATTACATTTGCGGATGGCAGCCGTTTCTGGAATCCATTCCAGTAAAAAAACGCGGAGCTGCGGGACACGGGTATCGCGTTTTTAGAAAAAATCCGGGGCGCAGGCAAATTGGATGCTGCGCTCCGGGAAAATGAAATCAGGGGATGCAGCGGATTTTTTCATCGGCTGCGGAAAGGGGAATGTATGATTTACACACTGGAAAATGACAGCCTGAAGGTTCAGGTAAACTCCCACGGCGGCGAGCTGTGGTCGATTCAGACAAAGGACGGGGCCGAATATCTCTGGCAGGGCGATGAGGCTTACTGGAAAGACCGCGCGTTGAATCTGTTTCCGTATATCGCGCGTCTGACTGAGGGCAAATATACGCTGGATGGCAAGACCTACGAAATGCCGATCCACGGCTTTGTCAATTCTTCCGATCTGGAAGTAGAAGAGCATACGGCACAGAGACTGGTGTTGAAGCTGACAGACAGCGAGGACACGAGAGAAATGTATCCCTTTGCGTTTGTTTACTGGCTGACCTATGAGCTTGTCGGCAACAAATTAAATGTTACTTTTGCGGTAGAAAATAATGACAAAAAGGTGATGTATTTCGGCGTCGGCGGTCATCCGGGTTTTGCCGTTCCGCTGGAAAAAGGCCTTGCATTTGAGGATTACTGCTTACAGTTTGAAGCTTCCGGGAATCCGACCCGCGTTGGCTTTTCTGAGGACTGCTTCGTAAATGGCGAGGACAGCGAGTTTATTTTATCTGACGGCGGTAAGCTGCCCCTTGCACACAACCTGTTCGATCAGGATGCGATCGTGCTGACTGATATGGCGAAGGCAGTGACCCTGTGCAGTGAAAAAGGAACAAGAAGCGTGCGGGTATCCTATCCGCAGATGAATTTCCTGGGGATCTGGCATATGCCGTTTACCGATGCGCCCTATGTCTGCATCGAGCCCTGGTCTGCGCTTCCTTCCCGCAAGGGCAGGATCGAAGACCTTTCCGAGCAGCCCAACCTGGTTCATCTGCCTGCAGGCGAGCGGTATGAAAATACCTGGAGTATTGAGATTTTCTGAATTTTGCAGAACTGTGAAAAGGAATGTGCCTTGACACATTCTTGCGCCGAGTGCGCGGTTGCTTCGGCAACCATCTACCGCGCCGAGTGCGCATCCTCGCGGAGTGTTTCTTATCGCATGGAAACGAAGTTTTCCGTACGATAAAAAAGAATCCGGCGTCAGACAGCGATAGGACTGTGCGCCGGATTCTTTTTTTATAAATCTGAAATGCTCGCAGAGCGTGCGTTTTATCTCTGTGTCGCCATGGTTTTTAATTGTCCCATGACCTTTTTGACCGGAGGCAGGTAGAGGATGATCAGTGTCAGCACCGCTTCCACGGACAGATAGATGCCGTTGTAAACCAGGGAATAGACCGGTGCGGACATGCCGTAGTCTGCAGCGTAAGCGCCGAAGAAGATCATACCGGATAAAAATGCGAAGAAATAACGACCGAGTACACCTGCGATATAGCCCTTCACCAGACCGTTTTTCGATTTGGAAAACAGGCCGGATAAGCCGAGCGCACCGAATGCGAAGATGTAATCAACGAGCATCTGCGGTATGCTGATGATATACGGATCGCTGACCAGCTGTAAAAAGCCGTAGGCGATGGCGGTCATCAGTCCGGCACGCAGACCGTACCAATAGCCGATCAGGACTAAGAACAGCATGGAAAATAAAGTGATGGAGCCGCCGAAGGGCAGATGGAACAGCTTGATTTCGGAAGTGACAAAGGCAGCAGCTATCGCCATTGCGGAAAATGCCAGCTGACGTGCGGAAAATTTGGGCTGCTTCACAGAATTGCCGATAAAGCAGGCCAGCAGCAAAAGCGCCAGCATGAGGACAACCAGTGCGGTATAACCGGCAGTGGTCAGCTGATAAGTCGTTCCCCATTCATCCGTGATGGGGATTGCAAAAAAATTGGACATAAAAAAAACCTCCTTGTGTGCACAGGAGGGGACGAAAAACAGGACAGATAAAAATCTGTCACATGTGCCTCCCTACGCCGGTATTATCCGGTTCAGGTGATGAGGGTCAGAAATCCGGGCGGATATTCAGTCTCAGCAATCGCTCCCCTGGCAATAGTATGAAATTCTGAAATGGAAAAAGAAACGCGTTTCGCATACTTTCGCCATTCCACTGCTTATGATAGTCGGGTTGAGGGAGAGTGTCAAGCTTTTTTCAAAGCTGCGGAACCTTGGCCTGTGCATTGTGAAAGTTCACCCGCGCCATTCGCAAAAGCGCGTCTTCGACGCTCCCCGCTGCTTCGCAGCTCCTTTTGCTCATAACATGGCGCTCCCTTCGTCCCTTCCTGCAGGCTGATTTTCATGCGAGCATGAAATCAGCCTGCAGGAAGGGACGAGTAAACTGGGAATAAAATTAGGGCTTGTAACCGTTTCGGATTGGGAATATACTAATATACTGAATTGACAAAAAAGATAAAACGATAAAAGGATTGCGAATGAATTGAATAACGATAATTACAAAAAATGGTTCATTGGACTGGCAGGCGGGGTTGTAGTCCTTGCAGGAGTGCTGACCAGTTCGTTTTATGTGTCTTATGCAAAGGTAAAAGGAGAACTGACCCAGACCAGCGCCGAGCTGTTAAACGCACAGAGTCAGGTGGAGGATCTGACAAAGGAACTGGAAGAAAGCAGCAATGCAGAGGAAGAAACCCGGGAAGGCTATGTGACCGTCATGCTGCAGGACGGCGAGAAAGAGGATCTGCCGGAAATTCCATTTTCTGTAGACCTGGAGGACTGGAACTATGTGCTGGTCAATGAAAAAAATCCGCTGCGGCAGGATTTTGAGGTAGATCTGGTCAAGACGGACAATGGGAAGTATGTGGACGGGCGGATTCAGAAAGCCCTTGAGATGATGCTGGCGGACGGCAAAAAGGAAGGGCTGCCCCTGATGGTTTGTTCCGCTTACCGCGATTATCAAAAGCAGGATCAGCTGATGGACAACTCCATCGCAAAATTCGTAAGGGGCGGCATGAGCTATAAGGACGCTTTTTTCAAGACAAAGGAAGAAATCGCCCTCACCGGTGCGAGCGAGCATCACACCGGTCTCGCTGTGGATATTGTAGGCAAAAATCATCAGGGCCTGGATAAATCCCAGGCTTCCACCAAAGAGGCGATCTGGTTAAACGAGCACGCTGCAGAATATGGTTTTATTCTCCGTTTCCCGCAGGACAAGGTGGAGATCACCGGGATTTCCTATGAATCCTGGCATTTCCGCTACGTTGGGGAAGAGGCGGCGAAGTTTATGAAGGAAAATAACCTGTGCCTGGAGGAGTTTGTAGAGCTTGCAAAGGCACAACAGGAGCAGGAGGCGTTAAAAGAAGCGGAGATGGAGTAGGGATACTGCATCAGAAAGAGAGGAGCTGTCATGGCAGACTGGGAAGCAAATGTACGCAGGGTTGTCCCCTACACACCGGGAGAGCAGCCCAAACGAAATGACATCATTAAGTTAAACACCAATGAATGCCCGTATCCGCCTGCGCCGGGTGTGGCAAAAGCGCTGCTGGAGTTTGAAGCGGATAAGCTGCGGCTGTATCCCGATCCGGCGGCCCTTGAGCTGCGGGAAGCGATTGCAGCAGCGGTTTCTATTCCAGAGCACCCGGTTGCAGCAGACCAGGTGTTTGTAGGCGTCGGCTCCGACGATGTGCTGGCGCTGGCATTTCTGACCTTTTTTAACAGCAAAAAGCCGATTCTGTTCCCGGACATCACCTATTCCTTTTATGATGTCTGGGCAGATCTGTATGGCATTCCCTATCGGACGCCTGAACTGGATGAAAGGTTCCGTCTGAAAAAAGAGGACTACCTGACCGAAAACGGCGGCATTATTTTCCCGAACCCCAACGCACCGACGGGTTTGATGGAGAATCTGGATACGATCGAGGAGATCGTGGCAAAAAATCCCGATTCCGTTGTGATTGTGGACGAGGCCTATGTGGATTTCGGGGGTGTGAGCGCCCTGCCTCTTGTGGATAAGTATGAAAATCTGCTCATTGTGCAGACGTTTTCGAAGTCGCGGGCACTTGCGGGTATGAGAATCGGCTTTGCGATCGGTCAAAAGAAGCTGATTTCCTATTTAAATGATGTCAAATTTTCCTTCAACTCCTATACAATGAACCGCCTGACAATTGCCTGCGGAAAGGCATGCGTAGAGGATCGTGGGTATTTTCAGGAGATTACGGGGAAAATCGTGGCGACCCGGGAATGGACGAAGCAGAAGCTGGCAGAGCTGGGCTTTACGTTCCCGGATTCGAAGGCGAACTTTATTTTCGCAACGCATAAAACTGTCCCGGCGCAGGAGTTATTCGAAAACCTGAAAACAGCCGGAATTTATGTGCGATATTTCAAAAAGCCCAGAATCGACAACTATCTGCGGATTACAGTCGGTACGCAGGCAGAGATGGAGCGGCTGGTGGAAGTGCTGGCAGAGCTGGTGAAATAGGGCGCGGCATGTTCGAAAACGCGCGGGCAGCAGCGGAAAATACGTTCGCATGCAGACACAGGAACGCGCGCGGACAGATGCAGAAAAACGCCGCTGCGCGGCAGAGGGAGCGTGGATAACGGATGGAAATGTATGAGGATTTTGCGTTAGTTTATGATCGGTTCATGGATGAAACACCCTATGAAGAATGGTGTCAGTTTGTAGTCGAACGCCTGAAACAGGATCAGATCACGGACGGAATCCTGCTGGATCTCGGCTGCGGCACGGGCTCCATGACAGAGCTTCTGGCAAAGCAGGGCTACGATATGATCGGCGTCGATCTGTCGGACAGCATGCTGGATATCGCGATGGAGAAACGGGCAAAGTCCGGTCAGAATATTTTGTATCTGCAGCAGGATATGCGGGAGTTTGAGCTTTACGGAACGGTCCGGGCGGTGATCTGTCTGTGTGACTCGTTAAATTATCTACTGGAAGAAGACGACTTACTGACAACTTTTAAACTGGTAAACAACTATCTTGACCCGAATGGGCTTTTTATCTTTGATTTTAATACGGTTTATAAATACGAAACAGTCATCGGGGACAGCACGATTGCGGAAAACCGGGAGGACTGCAGCTTTATCTGGGAAAATTATTATACGGCGGAGGATCAGATCAACGAATATGATCTGACGATTTTTGTGAAACAGCAAAAAGACCTGTTCCGCAAATTTACGGAGACCCATCTGCAGCGCGGCTATACGCTGGAAACGATGAAACGGCTCGTGGAACAGTCCGGGCTGATTTTTGTCGAGGCACTGGATGCAGACACGCATGGCAGTGTAACGGAGACGAGTGAGCGGATCTATGTGATCGCGCGGGAGTACGGAAAAAATCCGGCATAAGAAATGAAATATCTGCGCAGTGCAGAAAAGCTATGGGACGAAAAGCGCAGCGTGGAAATGGCAGAGCTTACCGCGAGGTAAGCCTGAGGAATGGAGGAGCTATGGGAGATTATATGGTACGCGCGACGGCGGCGAATGCACAGGTGCGCGCGTTTGCAGTGACAACAAAGGAGCTTGTGGAGACAGCGAGACAGGCACACAACACCAGCCCGGTAGTAACGGCGGCGTTGGGACGTTTGCTGACAGCCGGCGTGATGATGGGCAGCATGTTAAAGGGCGACGACGATCTTTTAACCCTGCAGGTTCGCGGCGATGGTCCGGTTCGCGGTATGACCGTGACGGCAAACGCCAAGGGCGAGGTCAAGGGCTATGCGACGGTGCCGGACGTCATCCTGCCTGCGAATGCGAAGGGCAAGCTCGACGTTGGAGGGGCGGTCGGCAGGGGAACGCTCTCTGTCATCCGTGACCTCGGCTTAAAGGAACCCTATGTGGGACAGACAGCCCTGGTGACAGGAGAGATCGGGGATGACCTGACCTCGTATTTTGCAACCTCCGAGCAGACGCCTTCTTCGGTGGGCCTGGGAGTTTTGATGGAAAAGACGAATACCGTGCGCTGTGCAGGGGGCTTTATCATTCAGCTGATGCCCTTTGCAGAGGAAGAGACGATTTCGAAGCTGGAGCACAACCTGTCGCTGATCAATTCTGTGACGGCGCTGCTCGACCAGGGAATGACACCGGAGCAGCTGTTAGAGCGGGTGCTGGACGGCTTTGATGTGGAAATTACCGACCGGATGCCCTGCAGCTTTACCTGCAACTGCAGCAAGGAACGGGTGGAAAAAGCGCTGATTTCCATCGGCAAAAAAGAATTGCAGGAGATGATCGACGAGGACAAGCCGATCGAGGTAAACTGTCATTTCTGCGGCAAAACCTATAGGTTTGACGTGGATGAGCTGAAAGAGATGGAGAAAAAATCCCGATGAAAGACGGTTTTTTAAAAGTTGCGGCGGCAGCACCGAAAATCCGGGTTGCCGATCCTGCATGGAATGCGCAGGAAATCTGCAAAGTTCTGGATGCCTGTTATGAACAGCGTGCAAAGCTGATCGTTTTGCCGGAGCTGTGTCTGACCGGATATACCTGTCAGGATCTGTTTTTGCAGGAACGCCTGCTGGAAGAAAGTCTGGACGGGCTGAAGATAGTTCTGAAGCATACAAAAGGACACGATGCGCTGACGTTTGTGGGGCTTCCGTTTGAAAAGAACGGAAAGCTTTACAATGTGGCGGCAGCGCTTCAGGATGGCACGATTCTGGGACTTGTCCCGAAGCAGAACATTCCAAACTATGGGGAATTTTATGAAGTGCGGCATTTTGCAGCAGGCAGCAGGGAATTGTCCGAGGTCGAAGTGCTGGGACAGACCGTACCCTTTGGCGGCAATCTGCTGTTTTCCTGTACAAATCTGAAAGGGCTTGTCGTCGGCTGTGAGCTGTGCGAGGACGTCTGGGTCATGGACCCGCCGTCTACTGTGCTGGCAAAGGCGGGCGCGACGGTGATCGTCAACCTGTCCGCCTCCAATGAGACAGTTGGCAAGGATACCTACAGAAAGGATCTGATCGCATCCACGAGCGCGCGGCTTCTGTGCGGCTATGTCTATGCGAGCGCGGGGGACGGGGAATCCACCCAGGATCTCGTTTTTTCCGGGCATCATATGATCGCAGAGAACGGAAGCGTGTTGGCAGAGGCTGCGCGATTCGAAAACGAGACGATTTTTTCGGAGCTGGATTTGCACAAAATCTGTCATGAACGGCGCCGGATGAGCACGTTTGTGCCAGAAAATACGGAACACTGTGTGCGGATTGGCTTTACATTGGAAAAAGAAGAAACCAGACTGACGCGAACGTTTGTCCAGACGCCGTTTGTACCGTCTGACGAAGCCCTGAAAAAAGAACGCTGTGAGCAGATTTTATCGATTCAGGCACATGGACTGAAAAAACGCTACGAACATACCGGCGCACAGACGGCGGTGATCGGTGTGTCCGGCGGTCTGGATTCGACACTCGCCCTTCTTGTGACGGCGCGGGCATTTGATCTTCTTGGAAAAAGCAGAAGCGATATCATAGCGGTGACGATGCCGTGCTTTGGCACGACGAACCGCACCTACGAAAATGCCTGCAGGCTGGCGCAGACACTCGGCGCAAAGCTCGTTGAGGTCAATATCCGCGAGGCGGTGCAGGTGCATTTTCGGGATATCGGTCAGGATATGGAAAAGCATGACGTAACCTACGAAAACGGACAGGCGCGGGAGCGCACGCAGGTGCTGATGGATCTCGCCAACCAGAGCAATGGTCTGGTCATCGGAACCGGGGATATGTCGGAGCTTGCGCTCGGCTGGGCAACCTATAACGGCGACCATATGTCGATGTACGGCGTAAACGTCGGCGTGCCCAAAACCCTTGTGCGCCATCTGGTCGCATACTGCGCGGATACATGCAGCGAGAACGAAAAAGTGCTGTGCGAGGTGCTGCTGGATGTCCTCGACACGCCGGTAAGCCCCGAGCTTTTGCCGCCGGAGGACGGAAAGATCAGCCAGAAAACAGAGGATCTGGTGGGTCCCTACGAGCTCCATGATTTCTTTTTATATCAGCTGCTGCGCTGTGGCTTTGGCCCGGCGAAGATTTACCGGCTTGCCTGCAGGGCATTTGAAGGCATTTACAGCAAAGAAACCATCGGCAAGTGGCTAAAGACCTTTTGCCGCCGCTTCTTTGCACAGCAGTTTAAGCGTTCGTGCCTGCCGGACGGACCGAAGGTCGGAAGCGTTGCGGTATCGCCCAGGGGAGACCTTCGGATGCCTTCGGATGCGAGCCGCATGGCATGGCAGAAAGAGCTGGATCAGCTGCCGGAATAAGCCGCCGATCGGCTGCAGGATAGGTCTGCGTTGGCGAGAATGCGGCGCGGGTCAGTCTCCTGGATATGCCGCCTTTTGCAGCGCAGCGTCGATCGCCTGCAGCAGAAGCTGCGACGTGTAGCGGTTTTCGTCCGGATAGGTGACGCCTTCGAGGGACTGTTTTTCACAGATCTGTTTCGCCAGTGTATCCATGCAGGGTTCGACCAGCGGATACATGGCTGTGACAGTCTGGCTCAAATTGACGAGACGGATGGAAAGAATATCGGAGCTGTCCACGACGACCTCCACATCTGCATGGTCGCTGCCAAGCTGTACGGTGGAGGTATATTTTCCGGGCAGGTACAGGGAGGCTTCTTTGTCATAATCCGGTTTAGGGACGGTCTTTTTGGGCAGGAAGGTCTGCAGCAGCAAAAACAGCAGCCCGACGCCTAAAAGGAGCAGGATTCCGGTATAGATCAGTTCTTTTAAATGAAGTACGATAATTTTTGTTTTGGAACGCATTGCGATACCCCCGGGTGCTTTGTTATTCCAGTGTACGCGCGCGCAGGGCGGATTATGCCTGTCCAAAAGGAGAACGAAACTTTATGAAAATCAGATTTACAAAAATGCAGGGCTGCGGCAATGATTACGTTTATATCAACGGATTTACAGAAAAAGTACCGCAGGAAAAGAAGCCGGAATTTGTCCGCTTTGCCAGCGACCGTCATTTTGGTATCGGCGGCGACGGAGTGATTTTTATCAATCCGTCTGACGAAGCGGATTTTGAGATGGAGATGTATAACGCGGATGGCACGAGGGCAGAGATGTGTGGAAACGGCATCCGCTGCGTTGCGAAGTACGTGCATGACAAGGGGCTGACAGATCAGACGCAGTTTTCGATTGTCAGCGGCGGAAAAGTGAAATATATGGACTTGACAGTGGAAAACGGCATCACAAAAGCGATCCGTGTGGATATGGGAGAGCCGATCCTGACGGCGGCAGAGGTTCCGGTTGTTTCCAAAAACGAGCAGTCCGTTGACGAAGAGATCGTAGTGGATAACGAAAAGTACCGGATGACCTGTGTTTCCATGGGAAATCCGCATGCGGTTGTTTTTGTGGACAGTACGGCAGATTTTCCGCTGGAGCAGATCGGACCGCATTTTGAAAACCACGAGCGCTTCCCGCGCCGTACCAACACGGAGTTTGTAGAGGTTGTATCCCCGGAATATGTAAAAATGCGGGTCTGGGAGCGCGGAACCGGAGAAACGCTCGCCTGCGGGACGGGATGCTGTGCGACGGCGGCTGCCTGCGTGTTAAACGGCAAAACCGGACGGAAAGTGACCGTAGAAGTCCTGGGCGGCGCGCTGACGATCGAATGGGACGAAAAAACGAACCATATCTTTATGACAGGCCCTGCGGAATTTGTATTCGACGGGGAACTGGAATATGAGGGTTGAGAGTTAAATGATTCTGAAAAAGAAGATACCGAGAGATTTTTATAAGCTGTTCCGCACGCAGAACATGGATTATTACATGCAGCTTCTGACTGCGCTGTATCAGGCGATGCAGGAGGCGTACGCGCTGACGCAGCTGACGGATTCGGAATGCAGAAGCATTCTGGCGGAAACGATTGCCAGAGTCAACATGGTCTGGTGGGATGACGAGACGGAAAAAACGGAGGACGAAGGCTTTCCCGGGCTTTCGCCCTCTGCTGTTTTGGACAGACTTGTAAAATGGGGCTGGCTTTCGAGCGATTTCGACGAAAAATTAAACTGCTATATCATCGGCTTTCCGGAATACAGCAGACTGTATGCAGAGCTGTTTGACCGCCTTGGAAAAGAGGACGACAGTATGGAGCGGGAGAGCATCCTGTCTGTATACAGTGCGCTTTACACCTATGACGCCGACTCGGAAAAAAACAACAGCATTTTAAAAAGCGCTGTCCGGACGTCCAAAAGCCTGGGACAGATGCTGTCCAATATGCAGGACAGCATGCGGTTGTGGTTTGACGAGCTTTCCAAACGGCGGGATTTTATCGGGATTCAGGAAGTTCTGGTCAACGAGATCAACAACCGCGAGAGTGTCAAATACGCGATTCTGACGACGACGGACAGCTTTTACCGTTATAAAGAGGCGGTCAAGGAGCTGATCGCAAAGATTCTGGAAGAAAATGAAAACCGCCGCGAGAAGCTGATGGCGCAGAAGCGGATGCTGGCGGCACAGACAGGCGGCGCAGACGCTTTACAGGAGACTGCGGCGGATGGCAGCACACCCGCCCTTTTAAAGCTGGAGCGCAGCATTCAATTCTGCGAAGAGGCGGCGCAGCTGGTTCTTTTGGTGGAGCGCGAATTTGATTTAATCGAGAAAAAGTATAACCGCTTGATCGAATTGAAAACCGTCTTTGCACGGCGGGCGCTGGCGAGAATCCACTACCTTTTGCAGGAGGGCGCAGGCGCAGAGGACAGCACACTGGAGCTGATCGGTCTGCTCAACAACAGCGGCAAAAAGAATGCGCTTCTGGAAGATTTCCGGGATAGCCTGTATGTGACGGCACCGTTTTCCATCGTCGGGGACGACAGCCTGTACAACCGCCGTCAGCGGCAGGAAAACGAGTTTGTACCGCTTGCCCTGCAGGAGGAAGCGTCCTCGGAGATCGCAGATTTTGTCCCGAAGCCGCTTTATACGGGAAAACAGCTTCAGGAATTCCGCAGACAGCATACGAAAGACGGAATCTTTCAGGTTTCGGCGGATACGGTGCAGTCAGCAGAGGATCTGGAAAAGCTTCTGTTTATCTGGCAGGAGGCGACCCAGAGCAGACAGGAGGAAGACCGGATTTTGCTGCAGGAGGAAATCCATCAGGAGGACGGCTTTTCCTACACCGGTTTTAGTATAGACGAAACGGAGAATTGATACATGTTTTCATATCTGGAAGAACGCACGCCTGCCGAGGTGGAAGCGATTCGAAGAACCATACAGGAGCTGCTTCGGCAGACCTGCATTTTACAGGTAAAATATGATCCGGTGACGCTGACGGCGCGGGATAATGCGCGCTATCAGGTCTGCTTAAAGCACCGGGAGTTTATTGCAGATTACCTTTCCGTGATCGGCTGCGAGCTCGTGCATGACCCGCAGGATCACCTGTTCCGGATTACGGGCGACGGCGCTGCGATAGAAAAAATGAGCCTGACGACGACAAAACTTTTACTTTTATTGAAGCTGATTTACCGGGACAAAATCATGGGCGAAGGGCTGCACGCGACGGTGACGACGCTGGCGGAAATCCGCGAATACGGAAGAAATACCGGACTGCTCCCCGGAAAATTGAACGCACAGGACTGGCAGGCTGCGTTGAATCTGATGAAAACGCATCAGATGATCGAGCTGCCAGGCGCGATTTTGAATGTGGAAGATCAGACGCCGATCTATATTTACGGGACGGTGAATATTTTCTGCTCTTCTACGGCGATCAATGAGCTGGTACAGCGTTATCGGGACGATGCAGAAGAAAAAACGACGGAAGGAGAAGTGGCAAGTGAAACAGGCGAAGAAGATCTTTACCCGGATGTGTCTGAATAACTGGGGCGGAATCAACCATAAAATTCTGGAATTTCATGAATATGTGAACCTGTTTTCCGGCAAAAGCGGCTCGGGAAAATCGACGGTCATGGATGCGATTCAGGTCGTTTTGTACGGCAGCTTTTCTCCAAGTTTTCTAAATAAGGCGGCGGACGACGCCAAAAACAGACGAAGCGTTTTAAGTTATCTGCGCGGCGAACAAAAGGACGGCACGGCGAACCGTGAAGGGCAGGATTTCTGTTCCCAGATCGTGCTGGAGCTGCAAGACACCGGGACAAAACAGTATGTCTGCATGGGAATTGCTTTTGAAGTGCGTAAAAATGACTCTGAAATACGGAAATTTGTTTATTTCAGCCACCTGGGAAAAATGCCGGAGGGCGGATATCTGACAGAAGAAGAATATCCGTATTCCAATCAGGAAATCCGGACGCTGACAGAGGCGCGGATGAAGGAGTCTGCAAACGGCAGCCGGGCAGAATTAAACCGCATCTATCCGTCCCGCGAGGCGTATATCAGCACGCTGTATGACCAGATTCTCGGTTATATCGACGGCAACCGCTTTATGACGATGGAAAAAAGCGCAATCGCATTGAAAATGACCAACGGAACGGGGCAGTTTATCCGGGACTACATGTTCCCGAAAAGCGAGGGCGACACGATCGAGACGATCAGCGAACAGCTCGGCGCGTACCGGGACATCAAGGAAAAGATCGACGTGCTGGAAGACAAGATCGGAATGCTAAAAAAAGTGCGGGAAGCCGGACAAAAACTGACGATAACGCGTGCAGATATCGTGAAGCAGCAGGCAATGATCCGCTGTATCGATATTGAGGATCTGAAAATCCGGATCGATGCACTTTTGCAGGATCAGGAGCGGACGCAGGAGCGTTTAAGAGAGCTTCGGCAAAAGGAAGAAGAGCTGGAAAGCCTGTCTACGCAGCTGGAAAACGAGCTGATCGTCGTCAGCGCAGATTTAAAGAGCAGCGATCTGGGAAGCCGTCAGGAGCATCTGGAAGAGCTGGAAAAAAGAAGCCGGATGCTGGCGGACAACGCAGCGCAGTGGCGTAAAATCCTGCAGGGCTTAAAACGCTGGGAGAGCGATGAAATCGTTGCGGATTATATCAGCAACCGCCTCTTGAATAAAATCGGCGCATTCTGTACGGGATCGGTTACACAAAAGCAGTGTCTGGAGCTGCGCAGCCGTCTGGAAGAGGAACGTCAGAATATCGAAGAAGAGTATGAAACATATCATGAGCAGGAGCGTCAGCTGTCCAAAGAGCTGAAAGAAAAGCAAAAGCTTCTGGACGATATGAAAAATAACCGCAAGTCCTATCCGGAAATATTGACGAAAGCGCGCACCGCACTGGAGCAGAAGCTCACCGCGCTGTATGGAAGAACGGTAAAGGTGTGGATTTTTGCAGATCTGTTCGACGTGGAAGAGGAAGAGTGGAAAAATGCGGTTGAGGGACGTCTTGGACGCCTGAAGCTGAGCCTGATCACCGAGCCGAATGTTGCGGCGGATGCGGCGGCAGCCTTCCGGGAGATGCGTCAGTTTGAAGAAGTCGATCTGATCAATTCCGAAGCGGTCACAAAAAGTGATCCGACGGCGGAGGAAGGTTCTTTATACGAGACGGTGCGCGCAGGCGAACCGTTTGCAGACAGCTGTCTGAAACGTTATCTGGGGCGGATCATGAAGTGCCGCACGGTCGAAGAACTGCGAACTGTCAAAGACGGCGTGACGCCGGACTGCTATTCCTACAGCAATTTTATTTTCCGGCATCTGAAAAAGCGCGATTACACGGTCGGCGCGTGCATCGGAAGCAAGGTTTCCCGTGCGCGGCAGCAGGACTATGAAGCGGACGCGCAGCGCCTGAAAAAAGAACTGGACGAAGCAAAGCGCATGGCGGACGGCTTAAAGGCTGTCCGGGAAATGGAGAGCCTGAAAGAAGATCCGGCGTATCTGGAGAGCCTTTCCAGGGCAGCGCAGGAGCTGGAAGCCGTGCTTTTGGAAAAGCAGGAGGCGGAAGCGACGATTGAGAGCCTGCGAGAGGGCGCGTACAAAGAGCTGGAGGAAAAGGAAGCAGAGCTTCGCAAAAAGCGCAGTGAGCTGAAAAAGAAGATGACCGGTATGCAGAATGAAATTGCACAGCAGACCGGTAATCAGGAGCGCATCCGGACAGAGCTGCAGTCCAAAAATGCAGCGTTAAAGGAGGCGTATGTCGGCTATACGGAGCAGCCGGAGATCACAGCGTCCGTGCAGGAGGCGTTGTCGAAGCGTTCCTCCGGCTCGGTCAAAGCACAGAAAAATGCAGAGATCGAGGCGCTTGGCGAAAAGGAGCAGGAACAGACAGAAGCGCTGTCGCGCGCAAGAAATGCCTATATTCTGCAGTATCCCTCCAGCGGATTTTCCGGCTCGGAGAAATCCAATGAGGGTTATGAGCAGCTGCTTTCCCAGTATGAGACAGATTTTGAGCCCCAGTATCGGACAGAGTTTGAAAAACAATGCGATTTCATTTACCGCAGTCTGCGGGAGAATGTGATCGCAACGATTCACGGCGACATTAAGGCGGCAAAGCGGCACGCTGCGGAGATCAACCGCCTGTTGAAAAAGACGAACTTCTCTGATAGTATTTACCAGATTAAAATCGAGCCTGCCTACAATGAAAACGGTCAGTTTTACGACATGCTCATGGCACCGGAGTTAGACAGCAAGAACCTGGACAATGACGGCTTCGAGGGGCAGCTGTCCCTTGGAGAGGACAGCTTTTATCAGAAATACGAAGCAAAGATCAGGCTGCTGACAGACAAGTTCATGCCGGTAAAGGACGACGACGAGCGGGTGCTGGAGCAGCACCGTCGGGAAATGGAGCAGTATGCGGATTACCGCAATTATCTGTCCTTTTCCATGTATGAGCAGGTTACGGATGCAGACGGAAACGTGATCCGTGAAAATTTCGTGGACGACATGGCGGGCCGCGATTCCGGCGGTGAGGGTCAGAATCCGAAATACGTCGCACTGCTTGCCGGTTTTGCGATGCTTTACATGCAGCAGACCAACCGCGACAGTCGAATTAAGCTGGTGCTTCTGGACGAGGCCTTTTCCAAAATGGATCAGGAGAGAAGCGCGGTCTGCTTAAAATATGCCCGGCAGATGGATCTTCAGCTGATTGTCTGCGTGCCTGACGAACGCTTACAGTCCCTGATCCGCAACGTGGACTGTGTGTATGGCTTCCGCCGCCACAAAAACCAGATCTCAATGATGCATATCGATAAAGGAAATTACCTGGAAATGCTGGAAGGCGCAGAGACAGAGAAAACCGGAGCCGGAACAGCGGCGGAGTGAGGTTGGCAGTCGGATTCCAGCAGCGTTGAAATTACAGAATAGAGCATAAGAATGCCCCGGGCAGCGGTGACACGATCGCCTGCCCGGGGCATTTTTGCGCGCGGCCGCGGCTCGCCCGCTTCGGGACTATTTGTGTGCGGCCGCGGCTCGCCCGCGTCGAAGCCTTTTCGTACGCAGCCCAGGCTTCACTTCATTTTAAATCACTCCACCGCACTGAAGAAGATCCACGTTCCGGGAGCAACTGCATGTTCCTGTCCGGCGATCGTGATCACCGCGTCAACCGGCGTTTCGATTTCGTAGCGCCACTGATCGCCCTGCAGCTTCCAGTCAGAGCGGATCAGACCGTGGCGGGAGCGATAGGAGCAGGAAAGCCAGCCGAGGCGTTTGTCGGGAAGCGGGGAGACAGAAATTTTTTCGTAGCCGGGACAGTCGTCCAGCGGGCGGATTCCGGCAGCGTTTCCGTATACCCAGTCAGCGACTGCACCGTAAGCGTAATGGTTGTAGGAATTCATGTCGCGGGTCCAGAAATCACCGTTTTCCATAATGCCGTCCCAGTGCTCCCAGATAGTTGTAGCTCCCTTGGTGACCGGATAGAGCCAGGAAGGATAGTTTTCCCGCAGCAGAAGCGACCAGGCGAGGGAGGCATAGCCGTAATCGGAAAGCACATGGAGCAGATAAGGCGTGCCGACAAATCCGGTCTTTAACTGGATGCCGCAGTCTGTTACGAGCTTTGCAAGCTGGTCTGCCGCAGCCTGACAGTCTTTTGCCAGATGGAAATGTGCGGCGAGGATACATTCGGTCTGCGTGTGGTAAACCGGCCAGGTTTGCTGGAAAGCGGTGACGATATCGGCATAAAGCGCTTCATATTCGGAAACATCTTCGCCAAGCACTTTACCGGCTGCAATGACCAGTTCTGTGGAATGTGCATAAAAAGCCGAAGCGATCAGGTTTTCGTCAGAAGAGCCCTTGTAGCTGCCGGACGGCGCGTCCAGACCGAGCCAGTCTCCGTAATGTTCGCCTCCGGTCCAGAGATTCTTTGTTGTTGTGGAAGAGGTGATGTAGCCAACCCACTTTTTCATGCTGTCAAACTGACTGCGCAGAATGTCTGCGTCGCCGAATGCCTGATAAAGCTCCCACGGGCAGACGCAGGCTGCGTCGCCCCAGGCTGCGCTGGTCTTTTGATTTTCCAGGATGGCGGGGATAACATGGTCTACGTGACCGTCCGGATACTGGTCAGCGGCAAGGTCTGCGAGCCATTTACGGTAAAAGGTTTCCGTATCGAAATTGTAGCAGGCGGTACGGATGAAGATCTGCGCATCTCCGGTCCAGCCGAGACGTTCATCGCGCTGCGGGCAGTCGGTCGGAACATCGACAAAGTTGCCTTTCTGTCCCCAGATGATGTTGTCGAACAGTTTATTTAACAGCGGATTTGAACTGGAAAGAAAACCGGTGCGCTGCAGGTCGGAGCAAACGACAACTGCGGTAAAATTGTCCGGACGTACTGCTTTTGCCCCGCCGGGAAACTGATCGACACGGATATAGCGGAAGCCGAAGAACGTCAGCTTCGGATGCCAGGTCTGGAAGCCGTCTTTGCAGAAATAGAAAAACTTCGCTTTGGCGGCGCGGTAGTTTTCTGTGTAAAAGTTTTCGTGTTTGTCAAGAACTTCCGCATGGGAAAGCTCAACACAGTCGCCTGCGTGGGCGTCTAAAGAAACTTCGACATAACCGGTGATTTCCTGACCGAAATCGATGACAGTTTCCCCGGCAGGCGTGGTGAAAATTCGAGCGGGCAGGATGCGTTCCTGTTCGGTGATTTTTTCGCCCTGCTGGGCAATCAGCGTGTCGGACGGCCCGTCAAACTCGGCGATTGCGATCGGGGCAGAGGACGGATCGAACGCTGCGTCATAGGTTTCGCCATCATAAATTTCGCTGAAACGGACATTGCTTTCATACGCCGACCAGTCTGCACCGGTCGGAAGAAGCTGCGTGCTGCCGTCCGTATAGGTGATCGTCAAAAGTGCGATCAGTCCGGCGGGAATCTGCGCTTTTTCCTGACGGTGCGCTTCATCGGGCCAGGCGAGCGGACTGCGATACCACCCTTTTCCGACGATGATGGAAAGTTCATTTTCCGAAGAAAGGAGATCGGTGATATCATAAGTCTGTACCTGCAGGCGGTGGCGATAGGACGTCCAGCCGGGCGCAAGGACGAAATCGCCGATGCGTTTTCCATTTAAGGACGCTTCATAAACGCCCATCGCAGTAACGGAAAGTGTTGCGTGTGCAATAGAAGATAAATTCTGATCGGGAGAAAACTGTTTGGAATAGACCGGGCAGACGTCCCCTGTTGTCTGTGCCGGGCGAATCCATTTTGCATTTAGAACCATAAACATACCCTCCTTGTTTTTGTTCGTCTTGACTTTTATGATAACAGATAGTAGCCTAAAGAAAAGCACCTGATTTTGACTGAAAATGGGGGTGAACTTGTCTTTATGTTCCGTGGGGAGATTACAGAATTTCAGCTATATCAGAACAGGAAAGCGGAAAAACTCATTATGATGCCGTTTTGTCAGGAAGATCTAGCGATGCACGGCCATAATTTTTTTGAGCTGGCATATATTACTGGTGGGACGGCGGAGCATACGCTGGAAACAGAGGTCAAAACGATTTCTGCAGGCGATTATTTTATCGTGGATTATGGCTGCCTCCACGGTTTTCAGAACTGTAAAAATCTGACGCTGATCAATTGTCTGTTTCTGCCGGAGACGGTGGATGAAACGCTGCAGGGCTGCCGGAGCTTTTCCCAGCTGCTGCAGGGCTGCCTGTTAAAATATTACCGGATGTCTCTGGGGAAGGCGAAGCTTGCAAGGGTGTTTCACGACCGGAATGGACAGGTCGGACGGCTGATGCAGGAAATGCTTCTGGAATATCAGGAGCAAAAAGTCGGCTGTTATCCGCTGCTTCGGCTAAAGCTTTTGGAAATCCTGCTTTTGACGCTGCGGGGCATGATCGAACTGGAAATAGACCGCCCTTACAGCACGTCGGTGCAGGAGGTGCTGGAATACGTAAACGGCAACTATCAGGACAGCCTGACGCTCGGAACTTTCTGCGAACAAAAGCACTACAGCGTTGCTTACATCAGCAGGCGTTTCAAGCAGGAAACCGGAGTGACGTTGCGGGAATATGTCCAGAAAATCCGCATCGAAAAAAGCTGCGAGCTGCTGGAGGACAGCGATCTGAAGGTGGTGGAAATCGCCCGCAGAGTCGGTTATGAGGATATTAAATTTTTTAACCAGATTTTTAAGCGGCGGATGCAGGTATCCCCGCGGGAGTACCGCAAAATCTGCATGAACCGCGCCGCAGACGGATAATTAACGCACAGGAGGAAAGATTGATAAATAAAATTTTTCAATCGCGAGATTTGTGTCTGCGCGCACTTGATACAAACTCGACATGCGTAAAAAGCGTGCGTAGAAATGAGAGGAAAGTATGGAACCGAAGGTAAGCATTATTGTTCCTGTATACAATGCACAGGAATATTTGAAACGCTGTGTGGACAGCATTTTAAGTCAGGATTACCGCGACTTTGAGCTGCTTTTGATGGATGACGGCAGTAAGGATGCATCCGGCGAAATCTGCGACGCCTATGCACAGCAGGATGGCCGGGTACGTGTGGTCCATAAAGAAAATACCGGCGTGTCGGATACGAGAAATCAGGCGCTGGAGCTGGCGCGGGGAACGTTTCTTCAGTTTTTGGACAGCGACGACTGGATCGTGCCGGAGGCGACAAGGCTTCTGGTGCGTTCGATGGAGGAATATAACTGCGACATGGTCATTTCCGACTTTTACCGGGTTTCCGGGGAAAGGCTGGCGCAGAAGGGCGACATCGAAGAGGACAAGGTGATGAGCCGTCAGGAGTTTGCTTCCTATATGATTGAAAATCCGGCGGATTTTTATTACGGCGTACTCTGGAACAAAATGTACCGCAGGAGCATCATCGAAGAATATCATATCCGGATGGATACCTCCATCAGCTGGTGTGAGGACTTTTTGTTTAATCTGGAATATATCCGCCATGCGGAGAGCTTTTTTGCCCTGCAGGTGCCGATTTATTATTATCTGAAGCGCCGCGGCAGCCTGGTCAGCCAGGGAGCGAGCATCACGAATACGGTGCGGATGAAGAGCAACATTTTCGAGTATTATAACGAGTTTTATAAAGACGTTTACGAGGATAAAGATTATGCCGATATCCGGCTGCAGGTCTACAGCTTTTTATGGGCTGCGGCAAAGGACGGCGGCGTGCTTGCGGGAAGCAAGAAGCTGGGGGAAGAGCGCAGGCGGATTACCCGGGAAGAAGTGGAAGGAAACGGCGCAGTGATCGGTCAGTACCGGTTCCGCAGGCTGTATGAATACGAGCTGGATCTGGCGGCGCAGAAAAATATGCTGACGCTGGATGAGGCGCTTTTGCTGTGTGCCCTCGCCCAGTGCAGCGCCTGCTACAGCGCACGCAAGCTCGGGGAAATCGCCGGAGTCGGACAGCCGAGGCTGTTTCTTGCGATGCAGAAGCTGGAACGCAAAAAGCTGATCGCACCGGAAAAGCCGGTTAAGGAAAAGAGTGCAAAGGAAAAGCCCGCCGACAGGATAGAAAGCACAGTAGAGAAAAAAGAGCGCACGGCGGACAAAAAGGAAAAAAGCAGCGAAAAGAAAGAAAAGAACCGTTTGCTCCTGACAGAGGAAGGCAGGAAGCTTTCCGGAGAGCTGCTGCGCGTGGAAAAAGACCTCTACAGCGTCTGCATGGAAGGTATTTCGGACGAGGAACAGAAGCGGATGGAAAAGCTGATGGGCAAAATTCAGGAAAACATGATTCGATTCATGGTGAAAGAAGTGCCGGAGGACGAACCGGGTTTGGAGACAGAGGAAGCGGATGAACGGAAACAATAATCTTGCGCAGTTTACGCGCCTGGTTTATGATAAGGATAAATCATGAATTAAAGTGAGGAATATTATGAATCTGCCGTCCGCGTTTTTGACGCGCATGCAGGAAATGCTGGGAGAGGAATACGAAGCATTTCTGCAGAGCTATGAATCCGGTCATTATCAGTCGCTGCGGCTCAATCCGCGCAAAACGGACCGGGAGGAATTTACAGAAAAATCGCCGTTTCATCTGACGCCGGTCGCATGGGAGAAAAACGGCTTTTATTACAGCGAAGGGGATACACCGGGCAAGCACCCGTATCACGAGGCTGGTGTTTATTATATTCAGGAAGCGAGCGCGATGGCGCCTGTCGGATATCTGGACGTACAGCCGGGGGATTATGTGCTGGATCTGTGCGCTGCCCCCGGCGGGAAAAGCACCCAGATCGGTGCTGCGATGCAGGGAAAAGGTATTTTAGTCTGCAATGAGATCCATCCGGCGCGGGCAAAAATTCTTTCGGAAAATGTGGAGCGGATGGGACTGACCAATGCAGTTGTGACGAACGAAAGCCCGGAGCGACTGTCCGCTTATTTCCCGGAATATTTCGATAAAATTTTGGTGGACGCCCCATGCTCCGGTGAGGGGATGTTCCGAAAGCACGAGGAAGCCTGCAGCGAATGGAGTCCCGAAAACGTGGAGCTGTGTGCAAAGCGGCAGGACAGCGTGCTGGATGAAGCTGCCGCAATGCTGAAAAAAGGCGGCAGGCTGGTATATTCGACCTGTACGTTTGCGATGAAGGAGGATGAAGGCAGTGTTGCACGGTTTCTTTTGCGGCATCCGGAATTTTCCATAAAAGAGGCGAACCGTTATGACGGTATGGAGCCGGGCAGACCGGACTGGGCGGGAACCGAGCCCGTCCCGGACGGAATGGAAAAGACCATTCGTCTCTGGCCCCATAAGCTGCATGGAGAAGGACATTTTCTGGCAGTGCTTGAAAAAACAGGGGAAGTGCCGGAGGGATACCGGGCGCGCAGCCTGTATGGAATCCAGAAAGGAATTGCGCCTAAGGATTTTGCTGCATGGAAAGAATTTGAACGAGAAAGCCTGAAGAAGCAGTTTGATGGAATCTTTTTATTGTTCGGTGACCAGCTTTATCTTGCACCAAAGGACATGCCGGCTTTAAAAGGCTTAAAGGTGCTGCGTCCGGGACTGCATCTTGGCACGATGAAAAAAGGGCGGTTTGAACCGGCACATGCGCTGGCACTTTCGCTTTCGCCCAAAGATGCAGTGCATTGCTGCAACCTTTCCGGTGACAGCCAGGAGGCAAGGCAGTGGATCAACGGCATGACGCTTTCCAAAGACGGGGAAAAGGGCTGGCAACTGGTCTGCGTAGATGGATACAGCCTCGGCTGGGGAAAGCTGGCAGGCGGGATTTTAAAAAATCATTATCCCAAAGGGCTGCGCAAAACAATGTGACAGATGTGCTGTCTGTGCAAACCGCCGCAGGCGGAGCAGGACTCTGTTTTACATATGCAGGAACCAAAAAAATGGAGGAAAGCATTATGAGATTTACACTGGATTACGATCAGTACGCTGCCCTTGCAAGACAGACGGCAGCAGAGGGATGTGTTCTTTTAAAAAATGAGAAGGAGGCACTTCCGATCCGAAAAGGAGAGACAGTTTCCGTGTTTGGACGGATTGCCTTTACCTATTATAAGAGCGGAACCGGATCGGGCGGTATGGTAAATGCTCCCTATGTGACAAATATCCTGGATAGCTTAAAGGAATGCAAGGATATTTCTGTCAACGAAGAGCTGGAAGCGGTTTATCAGGACTGGATCCGGGAAAATCCCTTTGATATGGGAGAAGGCTGGGCGCAGGAGCCCTGGAGCCAGAAGGAAATGCCGGTCAGCGAGGCGCTTGCACAGAAAGCTGCGGCATCCTCTGACCTTGCTGTTGTTGTGCTGGGCAGGACAGCAGGCGAGGACATGGACAACAGCGCAGAGCCGGGAAGCTATCTGCTGACAGCAGAGGAGGAGGCGCTGATCAAAACCGTCTGTAGCGCATTCAAACGGACTGCCGTTGTGTTAAACGTCGGCAATATCATCGATATGAAATGGGTGGACCGCTGCCAGCCCCAGGCAGTTTTGTATGTATGGCAGGGCGGTCAGGAGGGCGGACACGCGGCGGCAGATATCCTGACCGGTGCAGTGAATCCGTGTGGTAAGCTGAGCGATACGATCGCAGCAGATATTTCGGATTACCCGTCTACGGATCATTTTGGAGATGCTGTATGCAATGTGTATGCAGAGGATATTTACGTTGGCTACCGTTATTTTGAAACCTTTGCAAAGGAAAAAGTAAGCTATCCCTTCGGCTTTGGTCTGTCTTATACGGATTTTTCCGTGGAGGTTTTGAATACAAGAACGGACGGTATGAAAGCAGAACTTACCGTTTTGGTTAAAAACATCGGAAAGACTGCCGGAAAAGAAGTCGTGCAGGTGTATGTCTGCCCGCCTCAGGGAAAGCTTGGCAAGCCTGTCCGGAATCTAAACAGCTTTTATAAGACGCAGCTGCTGACACCGGGAGAGGGGGAGGAGGTAAATCTCGTCGTTTCCCTGGAAAAAAGTGCATCCTATGATGACAGCGGCGTAACCGGGGAGAAATCCTGTTGGGTGCTGGAAGCTGGCGCCTATGGCATCTATGTCGGAACAGATGTCCGCAGCGCGAAAAAGGTTTGCGAGGTGCAGTTAGACGAGCTGTGCGTCATTTCCAGACTGGAAGAGGCACTTGCACCGGTACAGCCATATGAGCGTCTGGTTCCGGTCGAAACGGGTAAAAAGGGCATAGACGGAGAGCCGGTTCTGGAAATCGGAAAACAGGCAGCGCCTCTGCGGAGTGTCGATCTGGCAGAAAGAATCCGGACAGAACGCCCGGAGGCAGAGGCCTGCATCGGCGATCAGGGCTGGAAGTTAGCGGATGTCTGTGATAAAAAGGTGACGCTGGAACAGTTTTTATCCCAGTTATCGGACGAAGATCTGGCATGCCTGGTCCGGGGAGAGGGCATGTGCTCTCCGAAGGCAACACCTGGCATTGCATCTGCATTCGGCGGTGTGACGGATTCCTTAAAGGCATTTGGAATCCCGGTTGCGGGCTGCTCGGATGGACCCTCCGGAATCCGTATGGACTGCGGAACCATCGCCTTTTCCCTGCCAAACGGCACACTGCTTGCCTGCACCTTTAATCCGGAGCTGGTGGAACAGCTTTATGAGATGGAAGGAATGGAGCTGCGCAAGAATCAGATTGACACGCTGCTGGGGCCCGGCATGAACATTCATCGCAATCCGTTAAACGGCAGAAACTTTGAATATTTTTCGGAAGACCCCTGTGTGGCAGGTACGATGGCTGCAGCTCAGTTAAAGGGCATGGGAAAATACGGTGTGACCGGAACGATTAAACACTTTGCGGGAAATAACCAGGAATTTAAGCGGCACGATGCAAACGGCGTTGTTTCCGAACGTGCGCTGCGCGAGATCTATTTAAAAGGCTTTGAAATCGCAGTAAAAGAAGGACATGCCTACAGCATTATGTCTACCTATGGACCGATCAACGGAATCTGGACAGCAGGCAGCTACGACCTGCTGACGACGATTTTGCGGAAAGACTGGGGCTACCAGGGCGTGGTAATGACCGACTGGTGGGCGAAGATGAACGAGGAAGGCGAGGAAGGCTCCCAGAGCAATACGATTCCGATGGTGCGCGCCCAGAACGACGTTTACATGGTTGTTTCGGATTCTGCTTCGAACTCTGCAAATGACAACACGATGGAGGGCCTGGCAGATGGACGGCTCACAAGGGGACAGCTGGTCAGAAATGCAAAGAATATCTGTCATTTTCTGATGCGTTCTCCGGTGATGAACCGTTTCTGTGATCGGGAATTTGATGTATGTGAAGAAATTAACAATCCGGCAAAAGATGCGATGGCAGGAAATTTGATCGCAAGCCAGAAAGTAGAAAAAGAGGCAAAGCTCGATCTGACAAAGCTGAGCACCCAGAAGGGCGTGCGCGCCGGGTATCTGCTGGACGTCTCCAAAGCAGGAAGCTATCAGATGATTTTTAAAATGCATTCCGGGGAAAATCCGTTTGCGCAGCTGCCGGTTTCCATCTTTGTCAACGGCGTCCTTCAGCAGACGACGACCTTTAACGGAACCGACAACAAGATCATAGAGCGTGCGGCAACGATAAGCTTCCCGGAAAGCGGGGAAAACCAGCTGACGCTGTTCTTTGGCGAGAGCGGGGTTCGCATGGATGAAATCCTTCTGGTGCAGGAATAAAACGGCATACAGGGGATTTGCGTACGGACTGGAGGAAACGTGAAGAAAGAGAAACAAAAAGACAGAGAGGATAGACAGATCTGCATTGTGTTCGCGACGGCGCTTCTTGCGTGCGTGCTCCTTACCGGCTGCGGTGCTGCGAAGGAGGACAATCTTTCGCAGGGAATTGCGCTGGTGGAGCAGATGGACTATGAGGGCGCGCTGACCTGCTTCGAGGCGGCAGCCCTGAATAAAGAGGATCTGCGTCAGGTTTACAGAGGGCAGGGGCTGGCTTACATGGGCATGACGGATTATGAGAATGCAGCGGCGAGCTTTGAAAAGGCGCTGGGGCAGAGCAGCCCGCGTCCGGATGCGATGGATTATGACATCAACTATTATCTGGCGACTGCCTATTATCGGAACGGACAGGTCGACAAAGCGATCCATGTTTATCAGGCAATCACGGATCTGAAGCCCGGGGAAAAGACTGCCTGGTACTTAAAAGGGACCATGGAGCTGGAGCAGGGCAGTACGGACGCTGCGAAAGCCGATTTTGACAAGGCGGTTGAGGCTGCGCCGAACGATTACGACATCCGGATTGATATTTTCTGCAGCTGCAGCAAATACGGACAGGACGATCTTGGAAAATCCTATCTGGAAAATGTTCTGGACGGCGACGGGAAGCGGATTTCGGATTTCGATCTCGGCAGAATCAGCTACTACCTGGGTGATTATGAGCAGGCCCGTACCTCTTTGGAAAAGGCGCAGGAAAACGGCGGTGCGGAAGCAGCGTCCCTGCTCGGTCAGACCTATGAGGCGCTCGGTGACTACAATTATGCGGCGAGTGTCTATAACACCTACCTGCAGAACAAAACGCCGGACGCGTCTTTGTACAATCAGCTCGGGCTTTGCAAATTAAAGGGCGGCGATTATGAAGCGGCGCTTGCAGCGTTCCAGGCGGGCCTGGAAGTAGAGGGCAATACGGCGACGCAGTCGCTGATGTTCAACGAACTGGTAGCGTATGAATACCTTGGGCAGTACGACAAGGCGAAGCTTGCGATGGATCAGTACCTTGCTTTGTATCCGGACGATGAAAAGGCACAGCGGGAAGCGGTATTTCTGCAGACGCGGTAGCCCCACACACGGACAGGACAGTATAGTCGCATGGCTGCTTAGAAAGAAATGTAGGGAATGACTATGGAGAAACGTGTAAAAATCAGAAAAACGGTTTTTGGCGGCGCGATCGCCCGTATCTGCTGTCTGGCGTTGTGCCTTTGTCTCGGATTGTCGATATCGATGACGGCACAGGCAGCATCCGGGAAAAAAGTGACGCCGGTTACGATGGCAGCAGTCGTCGGGGAAGAAAAAACGGTGACGCAGCAGGCGGATAAAACCTCTGCAGCACTTGGTATGTTACCGGCGGGCACGACGGTCAACGTATGCGGGCAGACCGGCAGCGGAGAAAATGGCATGTACCAGATTGTGTATGGAAATGCCATCGGCTATATCACACAGGCAGCCTGTCAGTCGATCAGCGTGGATGTAGCGATGACGGCAGCGCTTGCTGCACAGGCGGAAGCGGTGAAACAGCAGGTGGCACAGGCGGAAGCAGCAGCGGCGGCACTGGCAGCGCAGCAGGCGGCACTGGCGCAGCAGGCAGCAATGCAGCAGGCAGCAGCGCAGCAGGCAGCACTGGCACAGGCGGCCCCCATTCCGGCGGGCAGCGGCAACGTCATCTTCGTCGGGGACTCCCGCACGGGACAGATGGCGAATGCAGTCGGTGGAACGGCAGCATGGCCTGGTACGGCCTTTGTGGCATGCTTTGGAGGTGGCGTGGACTGGCTTTCCACCGCCCAGGCGAAAAAGGACGTCGACCAGTATGTGATGCCCGGCTCAGTGATTATTCTTAATTACGGCGTCAATGATTTATCACGACACAACGATTATATTACGACGATTAACCGATATGCACAGGATTGGATTTCGAAAGGTGCGACGGTGTACTTCGCCTCGGTCGGTCCGGTCGGGGAAAACGAATACGGAAAACGCAACTGGGCGGTAGAATATTTTAACAACCAGTTAAACAACCGGCTGGATGCCAGAATCGGACGGCTGAATCTGTATGTGTTTCTGACGGGCAGCGGATATACCACGCAGGCAGACGGACTGCATTATGATGGTGCAACCTACGCAGCGATGTTCCGGTTTTTGATGCAGAGCATTGGAAGAATATGAAACAAAAATACGAACACATTCAGCTTCTGAGGGCGCTCGCCTGTATCGGAGTGTTTATCACCCACCTTGCACCGAGGCTGGGAGCGACGGGAAAAGCCGCGTGGCTTGCCAATCAGGGAGCGGCGGGCGTGTATCTCTTTTTTGTCCTCAGCGGCTATCTCGCCTGCTGTGACAGAAAGCTCCCGACGGCTGGGAAAAAAGAACTGCTGACCTATTATAAAAAACGTCTGGTGCGGATTCTTCCGCTGTATTATGGGGTGATCCTTTATAACATCCTGCTGCACGGGCTGATTTTAAAGGATATTCCGGCAGACCCGCAGGGCCTGTACTGGCTTCGGTATTTTTTCCTGACAAACAGCGTGATCCCTGCGCCGAATGATTTTTGGGGAAACCTGAGCGCAACGTGGACGATCAGCCTGTTTATGGCATTTTATCTGCTTGTGCCGGTCTTTGTGCGCCTGATCCGCGGCTGTACGAGCGCGTTTTTCTGCTATGTACTGGCATTGATTTTGCGGTATTTGTGGGTAAAAACCGGATACGGTGATTACATGATGATTTTTTACTACCTGCATTATTTTCTGCTCGGTATGCTGGTCTGGGAGATCCATCAGGCGGGAAGGCGTATCGGCGCGCAGCTGCTTGTCTATATCGGCATGATTGCGGCAGCAGGTGCGGTTTTGGCCCTTGGCAGGGCGCAGACGGATTCGTTTATTTGGTGGTCGTGGTGCTTTGGCATGTTACTGCTTGCAGGCAGTGGCTTTCGGTTCTGCAGGAAAGGAATCGGCGGTCGGATTTCGGACGCTGTGCTGTGGACGGATCGGTATTCGTATGAGATTTATCTGGTGCATGCCGTAATTTTAGAAGGGCTCGGCATGGTGCGGGTACAGATCGGACTGCCGAACGCAGCGTTTCTGATTCTGGCGCTGCTTCTGACCGGCGCAGGTGCGGTACTTTCCAAAAAACTGATCGAAGACCCCATCGCCGGACTTGTTGCCCGAAGCAGAATGTGATACCATAGCAGAAGCTTGGAAAAACTGACGCAAGCCAGGAAAACAAAAAGGAGAAAAAGATATGATTGACCAGTTAATTGCAAATATCAAAAAGACAAATGCTCCAATCGTTGTCGGACTGGACCCGATGATGAAATTTATTCCGGAGCAGATTCAGAAAGCTGCTTTTGCGGAATACGGCGAGACGTTAAAGGGCGCTGCAGAAGCGATCTGGCAGTACAATAAGGGCATCGTGGATGCAGTAGCGGATCTGATTCCGGCAGTAAAGCCGCAGATCGCCATGTATGAGCAGTTCGGCGTAGCAGGTCTGATCGCATTCCAGAAGACCGTCGCATACTGCAAAGAGAAAGGTCTGGTTGTCATCGGCGATGTAAAACGCGGCGATATCGGTTCCACTTCTGAGGCTTATGCGGTTGCCCATCTCGGAAAAGTAGTAGTGGGAGAAAAGAGCTATGCACCCTTTGACGAGGATTTTGCAACGGTGAATCCGTATCTGGGTTCCGACGGCATCAATCCGTTCATAAAGGTCTGCAAAGAAGAAAATAAGGGCATTTTTGTGCTGGTAAAAACTTCCAACCCCAGCAGTGGTGAGTTCCAGGATCGTCTGGTGGACGGCAGACCGTTGTATGAAATCGTCGGTGAAAAGGTTGCCGAATGGGGCAGCGAGTGCATGGGCAGCGAATATAGCAATGTTGGTGCGGTTGTTGGCGCAACCTATCCTGAAATGGGCAAGGCGCTGCGCAAGGTGATGCCGAAGTCCTACATTCTCGTGCCCGGCTACGGCGCACAGGGCGGCAAGGGCGCTGATCTGGTCCACTTTTTCAATGAAGACGGACTTGGCGCGATTGTCAACTCTTCCCGCGGCATCATTGCAGCATATCAGCAGGAAAAATATGCACAGTTTGGTGCGGCTAACTATGCGGACGCATCCAGACAGGCGGTTATCGATATGAGAGAAGATATCGCACAGGCGCTGCAGGGACGCAAATAAAAATTACCTTTCGCAGGCGGGAGCGGTTGTCCGGAAGGTCAATCAGAATATAGAAAAAATCGGGTGGAAGCTGTCAGGTGTCTGGCGCTTCCGCCTTTTTTGTGTCATAGGAAACTTCGTTTCCATATAGCAACCCTCTACAGACGTAAAAATCCTGCGGAGCAGATCGCCAGGCGGTTGCGTTTATTGTGAGAATAGAGCACGCGGGGATGGACAAGTCGAAAAAAACGCAATATAATGAATGAAATGCAGTAACTGTGAAGGTACGGAACAGTTACGAAATGTAATAGATTGTAACGGGGAAGAAAAAGAATGGATCAGAAAATCAGCATAACAAAAGAACAGGTTCAGGAAGAAATGAAATGTTTCCGCAGGATTTTTCCGATCGTGAGGCTCCTGGACGGGGAAAAGCTGCTGCGAAGAAACGATGGCATGGAAGCAGAACCGTTGGAGACCGATGCACGGGAAGGCTGCCATTGTTATGATCTGTGGAAATACTCGGCTCCCTGTAAGTATTGTGTTGCACTGGAGGCAGTCAGAAGCAGAAAAGAAAAGTGCAAGCTGGAGATTATGGAGAATGACATCTATCAGGTGATCGCAAGATATCTGGAAATAGATGGAAAGCCTTGCGTAATGGAACTGGTGCACCGTCTGGATGAGGATGCGCTGACGGATCTGGAGGAAAAGCAATATCTGATTGATCAGCTGGCAGGCTATAACGAGAAGCTCTATCGAGACGTGCTGACAGGTGTACTCAACCGCCGTTATTACGAAGAAAAAATCAAAAATATGCGGGGTCCTGTGGGCATTGCCATGATGGATCTGGATAATTTTAAATATTATAACGATTCCTACGGACACAATGTGGGGGATCTTGCACTCAATAGCGCTGTGAAAGTGATCTTATCCCATATCCGAAAAACAGATGTTCTGATCCGCTACGGCGGAGACGAATTTTTGCTGATACTGCCCGGAATCCGGAAGGACGCCTTTGACAAAAAGCTCAACCAGATCCAGAAACAGCTTCATCAGACCACGGTGGAGGGCTATCCGGGTATCTCCCTTTCTGTAAGCATCGGAGGAGTAACGACGGTAGAAGAAACTGTGGGGACTGCCTTGGAGCGTGCGGATCGGCTGATGTATCAGGCAAAGAAGCATAGAAATCAGGTTGTGACAGAAAGCAGTACGGAGGGAATCCGTCAGGAGGTCGGAGAAAGGCTGGAACGGGACCGCAGCAGAGAGCTTGTTCTCATTGTGGATGATGCCGAGATCAACCGGGAGATTCTCTTCGAAATGCTCAAGGATAGGTTTGACATTATAGAAGCATCCAGCGGCGAAGAGTGTCTGGAGCTGCTGCATCAATACGGGACAGAAATATCGATCGTTTTGCTGGATTTCATCATGTCGGGAATAGACGGACTCGGTGTTTTGAATGTGATGAATAAAGAACATCTCATCGAAGATATTCCGGTCATCATGATTTCCAGCGAAGACTCGGCTCTGCATATCCGCCAGGCATACGAAATGGGCGTATCAGACTATATCAGCAGACCCTTTGATACAAACGTCGTCCGCCAACGGGTATATAATACCATCAAGTTGTATGCAAAGCAGCGCAAGCTGATCGATCTGGTTGCAGGCCAGATGCAGGAAAAAGAGAAAAACAACCAGATTATGGTCAATATCCTGAGTCATATCGTAGAATGCCGAAACGGAGAGAGCGGACAGCATGTCCGGAATATCGGAATACTGACGAAGCTTCTTTTGAAAAAGCTGATGCAGAAAACGAATCGATACCAGATGACATGGGGAGACTTAAACCGGATCGCCCTGGCGTCGGCACTTCATGATATCGGCAAAATCGGCATTGAGGAAGCAATCTTAAATAAGCCCGGAAAGCTGACGCAGGAAGAATACGAAGAAATGAAAAAGCATACCGTAATCGGGTGGTCAATGCTTCAAAATCTGAAACAGTATCAGGAGGAACCGCTGGTACGGATGGCAGAACAGATCTGTCGCTGGCATCACGAGCGCTACGACGGAAAAGGCTATCCGGACGGCTTAAAGGGGGACGAGATCCCGATTTCCGCACAGGTGGTTTCCCTTGCAGATGTATATGATGCACTGACCAACGAGCGTGTATACAAAAAGGCAATTCCACATGAAAAGGCCATCGAAATGATCGTCGCAGGAGAATGCGGACAGTTCAATCCGATGCTGATAGAATGTCTGCTGGAGATAAAGGAGGATATCCCGATTCAGCTGATGAATGCGGAGTACAGAAATAGCTGGACACCTCTGGATGTGTGGGGGGGTAATGCCCTCATGACGAGTTTGAAGACGGAAGGATAGAGGATAAGGGAAAAAGATAAGGGAAAAGGAGAAAAGAAGATGACAGTCAGAGAATGCTATGAAAAAATCGGATCTGATTTTGACAAAGTGCTGGAACGTATGGGTAGCGAAGCACTGGTAAAACGGTTTGCAATAAAATTCCTGGAGGATAAAAGCTTTGAGGAGCTGACCGAGTCCCTGAAAGAAAAGGACGGAGAGTGCGCATTCTGCGCCGCACACACCTTAAAGGGCGTCTGCGCCAATCTTGGGCTGGACAGATTATACGAAGCAGACAGCGAGCTGACCGAAAAGCTGCGCGGACGTCAGACCGAGGGCAGCGAGGAGTTGTATCAGAAAGTGGCAGAAGTGTACGAAACCACAGTAACCGTGCTGAAGGAGCTGGAAAATTTCTGAAAATCTTTACAGATAGTGAAGATTGATCTAAAATAATGGGGAGAAATCTAAAATAGCGGGGAACAGAAGAAGAAATATGCGTCTCAGGGGAAGAGATGCAGCAGAATCAGAGGATGCGAGGTAGTTGGGGAATGCATGTTAAGATTCTGTTAAGGAAAAGTGAGAACGATATCACAAAGGGGACATTCTTCTTCTGAAAAAATACAAATGAAAGGGAAGACACAGATGAAAATTGCAATGATAGGACATAAAGATTTCCCTTCTCGCTCCGGAGGCGTAGAGGTGGTAGTTTATGAACTTTCCACCAGACTTGCAGCCAGAGGGCATGAGGTAACCGTGTACAACAGAGGCAGGCAAAAGGGGCATAATGCTTATCTGGAACAGGGCGTCAGGGTCAAGCGGGTTTTTACATTTAAAAAGCAGATTTTGAATGCCATGGTCTATTCTTTTCTGGCGACATTTGATACAATATTCCATGATTTTGATGTCATCCATTATCATGCGATCGGCCCCTCCGTTCCATTGTTCCTTGCAAAGCTGTTTGGCAAGCATACGGTATGCACGGTGCATGGCCTGAACTGGAGAAGTGATAAGTGGGGCGGTTTTGCTTCCTTCTATCTCCGTCTGGGAGAAAAAGTTGCCGCCCGTTTTGCAGATGAAGTAATCGTTCTTTCCGAAGAGGAGAAACAATATTTTCTGCAGAAGTATAATCGGGACTCTATTCTGATCCATAATGCAGTGGAACGGATTACGCCGGCTCCCTGTAATGTCATCCGGGAAAAATATGGCCTGGAAAAAGACAGCTATATTCTGTATGTCGGACGGATTTCTCCGGAAAAAGGACCCCAGGATCTGCTGGAGGCGTATCAGAAGCTCCGGCTGCAGGAACGATTGGTTCTGGCAGGTCCGATCCCGGAAACAGAATTTGGAAAAGAAATGACCAAAAGGATTGATGCAGACCCCAGGGTGATCCGTACCGGACTGGTGCAGGGACAAGAGCTCGCTGAGCTGTTTTCCAACTGCAGACTGTTTGTCCTTCCGAGTCATACCGAGGGACTTTCCCTTGCCCTTCTGGAGGCAATGTCCTGCGGCGGAAGATGTTTGGTCAGTGATATTCCGGCAAATACAGTGATCACCGGACAATACGGGGCAGAGTTTGAGACAGAGAATATTGATTCGCTGGCGGCGGCTCTGTCGAAGGAAGTGACCACTCCAAAGGACGAAGTACTGCTGAAGCAGGAAATGGAATATGTCAAAGAAAATTTTGATTATGATGCAGTGATCGAATGGCATGAAGATGTTTACAAATGTGCTCTGAACAGAAAAAATGAGAAGCGTTGGGAGCAAAATTGCTGATGAAGAAACAGGATGTGCAGATTTCAATAATTGTACCGATTTATAAGGTGGAAAAGTATCTTGTCCGGTGTGTAGAATCACTGATGGCGCAGGATTTTTCGTCGTTGGAAATTATTCTTGTAGAGGACGGCAGCCCTGACCGGTGCGGAGAAATTTGTGACAATTATGCAAAAAAAGATACACGGATTACCGCTTATCATAAACCAAACGGCGGCTTGTCGGATGCCCGCAACTACGGACTGGAGCGGGCCCATGGGGAATATGTCTTATTTGTAGACAGCGATGACTATCTGGAGCCCGGGGCCTGTGCCAGCTTATGGAAGGAAGCAAGGGCAGGCTTTGCAGATATCATCTTCTCCAAAATGGCACTGGAGAAACCCTCTGTTGGGATGGCACGGTTTGAAAAGGTGGCAGAGGATCGTTTTCAGTATCATCGTATCTATAGCGGCCCGGCATATCTGATGGGATGTCTGGAGGGCGGTGCCCTTCGGGTAGAAGTGATCCGGGCCATGTTTCGACGGGATTTTCTTGTCAGAAATGACCTGTATTTTGAGTACGGTATTTTACATGAAGATGAAGAATTTACACCGAGAGCATTGTTAAAAGCGGAACGGGTCGTGTTGACAGATTGTGTCTATTATCATTATGATAATTCCAGAGGGGATTCCATTATGAATTCCACAGCCCTGAACGAAAAAAAAATTACGGACAGGGTGAAGATCTACGATGCACTGAGAAAGCTTTATAAAACAGTAAAGCCCCGGAAGCTGCGCAGGCTTCTGGAAGATGATTTGTCCTGGAAATATATTGATTGCTATTGTGCCAGTGAACCAAAAAGCAGAAAAAAGCTTGGCGTAAAGAGACTTGTCGTTTTAAAATGTGCATATAAAGCCAGACGCAGAGCAAAGGCTCTTGTCTTTGCTCTTGCGCCGAACCGTTATGCAAACCGGATGCGGGAACAGGCGCTGGTACGCAAGGTACATCAGAGAAGAAGCAGCAGTAAAGCTTTGCCCATAGAGAGAGAACCTGCAAAAAACATAAAACATACGGAAAAGAAAGCCGGAAAAAACAGATTAAAAAAAGGAATGAAGTTTCTGGCGAAGGTTCTTTTTTTGATCCTGCTTGTGGCAGGCGGACTTGCCAAAAATATTTCCGATAACCGGACGAATTATACGGCGGAATTTTATCAGGTCAGCTCCCGAAAGCTGACACACAGTATTCGGGTAGCTTTTCTGACAGATGTGCATTTGCGGGAATACGGAAAGGATAACGGCGATCTTGTAGAGGATATAGAAAATCTTTCACCGGATCTGATCCTGCTTGGCGGAGACCTTGTAACGGATACTGTGGATTCTTATGACAATATGATTTCCCTTTGCCGTCAGCTGTCAGAGCTGGCACCGGTATGCGGTGTGCTGGGCAACCATGAAGATGTGAAGATTTATCATCAGGGAGATGAGGAACTGGTAAAACGCTTCGAAGATGCAGGCGTAAAAATCCTGCGGAACGAAGAAGCGTCCTATTGCCTGTATGACAATACGGTCAGTGTGATCGGTATAGAAGGAAAACCGGAAGATTTTGCAAGCTATGGAGCGAAAGAGTGTATGGAGGCGCAGGAAGCAGAGAACCAATATGATCTGCGCATCTGTATTGCACATGTGCCTACGTATTTCCCGGAGGAGCTGGAAAATTACAGCTTCGACCTTGGACTTGCAGGACATACCCACGGCGGAATTGTCCGTTTGCCGAAACTGGGCGCTCTTTATTCTGCGGAAGAAGGACTGTTCCCGGAGTATGGAGGAGGCGTCTATACCCTTGACAACAAAGCGACGCTTATTGTCAGCCGCGGACTGGGAGATTCCGGCAAATGGCCGAGGATCAATAATGTTCCGGAGCTTTCGGTGATCGATATTAACTAAACCTTCCAATGCCGTAAGTAGGATAGTGCAATGAAAGAAATTAAAGGAAAAGTGAAAAGAGCAGTTCAGATACTGTGGGAAAACAAATATCGGATGGCATATTATATGCTGATTTTGTGCATTTTGTTTGGAAGCATTCATTATGTGGAAAGCGGCATTTGGTCCAGCGCGAATATTTCATTTAATTATTCAGAGGCATCTCTGGGCTTAAGCCCGAATAAAACCCGTTTTAACGCCTATGAAATCGTTTCAGAGGAGGTTATGCAGCGTGCCATCGAAAAAGTTGGTTTGCAGGGAAGCATTTCGGCATCTGAGCTTGCCGGCCATGTCTTCATTACTCCGGAAGGAACGGGGCATGTGGGCGGAAGTGACGATTACATCAGCACATCCTATAATATCAATCTCAATGCAGACGGACTGGCGCTGAAAAATCGGACAACCATCAGTCTGCTGAAAAGTATCTGTGAAGCATACCGTGAGTTTTTTCAGGAAAACTACTGCGACAATCAGGACATGTTAAAGGAAAAACTCGAAGTTACAACAGATTGTGAGCCCTATCTGCGTCTGAATGAGCTGGAGCTTAGGGCAGAATGTATCATGCGGTATTTAAATGCGCGTCTGAGTGAAAATAAGAGCTATGTCGATACTGAAAATCCGGATTCGTCTACCAATAACTTCACGACGCTGAGCAAGCAGATCAATAATATTGTGGATTATGATATTCCGAATGTGAAGGCCTACGTGATCGAAGGAGGGATTGCAAAGGATGCTTCCCTGCTGATCAGCATTCTGGAGTACAAAAACAAAATCGACGATATTGCCGCACAGAAGGAAATGGCATATTATGATGCCAACAAAAACGGAATTTCCGTATATGAAAAGTCCATGACATCCGTTGTCATGATCCCGACGACAGATGAGATGGAAGAATATTACATGTCCCGGACAAAGACTGCAATGGACAATATGGCACGTTCTGCGGACAGCTCGCTGCAGGCAGCGACGGATTATCAGTCGGAAATCGTGGATACCGGTTATGTAGTGGAGAAGATGCAGACGGTTACCGATGATGCAGGGCGTCTGAAGGAAGCACAGGATATGATCAACAAGCTGGAAAGCGGAATCAATGAGATTTCGGATCAGCTGTTTATATTGGATAAGGCATATATCAGATACAAGTCACAGAACTATGTCTCTTTTACTTATAATAATGCGTCCCTTGTTCAACGAATTAACGTAAAAAAGACAGGAATGAAAGCTGCAGCAGTTCTGGCGTTTATGGTGGGCTTGAATTCTCTGAGGAAAGTCAGGAAGAACAGAAAGGGCATAAAGAAAAGTGAAAAAGTTTGAGATTTTGCGATATCTGAAACGTTTCAGTATGCTGATTTTTTTGCTGACGATGGCAGGGGCGGCAATGATTTACCTGTATGCGCAGGGAAAGCAGCAATATACAGCATCTGTTGTTTTGAAGTACACAAATGACGGCGTAAAGGACGGCTATGCCCCGGACGGTTCTGAGCTGGATGTGAATGAAATCTATTCCTCTACCGTAATTGCACAGGCGATGGATTCCCTTGGAGCATCCGGAAGACTGACGACAGTACGATCGAACTGCAGCGTTACACCGATTATTTCAGAGGAACAGGAGAAGATTAACGATGCACTGATCGAAAAGGGAGAAGAAGTCACCTATTTTCCGGATACTTATAAGGTGAGTCTGGTAGTGGATGGAAAGCTGGGCGGCAGTTATGCACGCAATATGCTGGATGCGATCATGCAGAGCTACTGTACCTATTATACGGAAAAATATGTGGAGCAGAAGCTGTCCCTGAATCCGTCCAGGAATCTTCTGGATAACGGTTATGATTATTATGAATGTGTCCGTATCCTCGAAAACGATACCAACGATATGCATGATTTCCTGCTGGCAAAGCGGGAAAGCTACCCGAACTTCAGATCCTCCCAGACAGGCTATACGTACAAAGATCTCTGTGCGATTTATTCTGAACTGAAAAAATATGAGATCCCGAAGCTGTATGCATATGTTCTGGATGGACCGCAGATACGGGATGGTAAGATCCTGCAGGAATTTATTGCAAACAGCATTGCGGATTCCCAGAACAGTGAAGCGGTTGGAGCACAGCAGCGCAGCGAGATCGAAAGGCTGATCGCTTCCTATGTGGAAAAGAATGCCGGAATTCTGAAGAGCTATTTTACAGAGGGCGGAGATAATGTTTCGTCTAATTATATTCTGGGAACCATCGAGGATGCAGGAGCCGGTGAAAAGGCGATCACAACCTACGATAACCTGATCCTTGAGCTGGTCGGAATTGATAAGACCATCGCGGCAGACAAGATCGACCGTCAGTTTTTGGAAGAGACCCTGACGGCCTTTCAGAACGTGTCCTTTGGCGGAACAGAGGAAGAGCATGCAAAAATGGAGCAGATGATCAATGATTATGAGAACGAGCTCCAGGAATATTACGAAATCGTCAATACCAGCAGTAAGGAATTGAATCTGTATATCAGTGCGGATTATCTGAAAATGGTCAGCTCTGTCCGCGTAGCGCCTTCGATCAATATCAAGCTCTATATTATGCTCGCGCTGGTATTGTTTTTCGTGATCGGCTGCTGCGGAGCAGTCCTTTTGGGACGATTGTCGGATATCGTGGACTATCTGCTCTATATTGACAAAAAAACCGGTATGCCAAACCGGGAAAAGTTAAATATTTATATTGGAGAAATGGCGGGAAAGGTTCTGCCGGAAGCTTTCACCTGCTTTACTTTGAATCTGGATAATCTGTCCGAACTGACAAAGCGGTTCGGATATACCGTAGGCGATGGCGTGTTAAAGGATTTCGCCGGACTGGTACAGCTGATGGGAGATACGGAAGGCATGAGAGGATATAATGGAGTTGGCCGCTTTGTTGTATTTTTTGAAGAGTGCAGCAGCAAAAAGGCAGCAGCCATGATCCGGATCCTGGACAATCAGGTAGAGGAATATAACAGCTTAAATCCGGAATATCCGATCCGTTATACTGCCGCGTGGGCCACAACAGAAGAAACAGATACGTATGAAATCCGGGAGCTGCTGCGTCTTTCACAGAAAAAATGGAAGCAGATGGAGAAAGAAAAAAAGGATAAGGCGGAGGAGGAAACGTGAAGGATAGACGTTTTCATTATGTTGATGCAGCCAGGGGTATTGCGGTGCTCCTGGTTATCTATGGTCATACCTTTCGGGAGAGCATGCGGGCAGCCTATGCGTGGTGCGATTTTTCCTATGTGCTGGTGTATCGGTTCCATGTCTCGTTGCTGTTTCTGCTCTCCGGTTTGGGGTACGCCCTGACGCTTGAAAAAAATAAAACCCTGACGGAGTGGCGTTATTTGGGAAAAAAAGCAAAAGCTCTTTTGTTGCCGTGGTTTTCCTATTCCGTCCTGATTTATGTGATGTTTGTCGCTGCGCAGCTTTTTGCACCGTGCAGGGCGCTTTTGGAAAATACTGCCTATCAGAAAATTCCCCCGGCAAAATACCTGGCTGCGATGCTGAAAAATGAAAATCCTTACAGCTTTCATCTTTGGTATCTGCAGACCCTGTTTTTATTTACAGCAGTCACTTTTTTGAAGGATAAGTTTCTTTCAGAGAAGTATGCCAGAAGGGCAGCAATACTTCTGATTCTGTCACTGCCGGCATTTTATACGTTGTTTTGCAGGGATTGGGTATGGGTTTTCAAGGGATTTTTCCAGAAATATCTCTTTTTCCTGCTCGGGACGCTGCTTGTACGGGAAAAGGTGGAAAAGAAGGCTGGAATTCTGGCAGCAGTGGGAGCGTGCAGTTTCGCAGCGCTGGTGCTGGAAATTTGCTTTTTGCCGGTAGAGATTTATGACAATCCTTATATAGATCTAGGGATGTCCTATGTGGATAATGCGATTACGGTCGGCATCTGCCTGGGAATTTTGGCGGTATGTATTCTGTGGAACCGGTACCTGGGACGCCTTGCGCAGTTTGGCAGAAATACGATGCGGTACTATCTGTATCATCAGCCGTTTTGCTGTGCCCTGCTGGGGATGCTTCTGTATGAGAAGCTGCATTTTTCTGCTGTGGCAACGGTTGCAGCCTGTATGGTAAGTGCGATTGCACTGCCCTGGCTGTTCGGAAAGCTGATCAGGCTTTGTCGACTGGATGACATTTTCAAGAAAATCGGTCTTCCGGCGTAACAGACAGGAAAGAGGAAAGGAAAACGATTGGTGCGATGAGCGGAGCGGAAACAACGACAAGCAGTGAAAAAAATAAACGGGTAATCCTGAATATTATAACGGCAATTGGATATCAGGTTGTCATTGCGGTGTTTGGTCTGGTACTTCCCAGACTGTATCTGGTTAATTTTGGCTCAGAGGTAAATGGACTCAACAGCACCATAAAAAATATTTTTGCATATCTGTCCCTTCTGGAGGCGGGGGTTGGACTCTCGGCACAGTATTCCCTGTATGGACCTGTAGCAAAGGGCGATACCGGGAGCATCAATGGGATTTTGTCTGCAACACGCAGGTTTTATCTGAAGACGAGCGTGGCATATACTGCGATTACAGTTGGATTTGCGCTGTTATATCCGCTGATTATAAAAACGGAGCTGGATTATTTTACGGTCTGCTGCATCATCCTGCTGTATGGTGTGCCTGGAATCGTACTGTTTTCGCTGCGGGGAAAGTACAATGCATTTCTTGAGGTAGAGGGAAAGAAATATGTCGTGACATCCCTGGCGATGGTCACAATGGTCATTTCCAATCTGTTAAAGCTGATTTTTCTGATGATTTCTGACAATCTGCTTCTGATCCAGGCCACCTACTGTGTACCTTCGATCGTTCAGGTTGTTTTTATCATCTTTTATGTGCGGAAGCATTATCGGTGGATCGACTGGAAGGCAGAGCCGGATCACAGTGCTCTGGCCCAGAAAAACTCTGTTCTGATCCATCAGATTTCTTCCTGTTTATTTTCCAATACGGATACGGTTATTATTTCTTTTATGTGCGGAATGAATTATGCCAGCGTATATGCGGTATTTTCGCTGTTTTTTGCAAATTTCCAACAGCTGATTACGGCATTTTCCAATGGAGTGACGTTTCGGTTCGGACAGTTGTATCATAGCAGCCGAGAGCAGTTTGAACGGGCGTTTGAATGGTATGAATCCCTGTATTATATGTTTGTGTTCTGGGTCTATACGGTGATTACGGCATTTTTGATGCCCATCATCCGTCTGTATACCAGCGGAATAGCGGATGCGTCGATCTATGACAGCAAGAAGATACTGCTTTTGTTTGCGGCATGGTCGATCCTGTCCTGTGTGGAAATGCCGCTGATCCAGCTGCAATCCATCGCCGGAAAATTTGATGACACGAAAGGACAGGCTGTCCGGGAAATGGTCATCAATATCCTGGTCTCATTGATCTTGACCTGGCGGATCGGAATTGCAGGCTGTCTGATAGGAACCCTGGCTGCACTTACCTATCGGACCATAGCGCTTTCCCGGTACATGTTCGGTAATGTCCGTCCGGGAAATGCAAAACGGAGCATAAAAAAGGTCGCAGTCAATGCGGCAGTTGCAGCAGTCGTGTTATGGATACTCGGGCTGGACGGCTGCAGGGCGGTCAATTACTTTTATGTTGCGGGAATTGCAGTATTAAATTCCCTGTGGATTGCGGCACTCTATCTCCTGGTGAATGTTTTAACAAATTTAGAGGAATCTAAAGACCTGTGGAAAGAATGGAACAGGTGGCTGAAAATGCGATCCAAGAGGTGACAGACTGATAAGGAGTTTGCGGTTGCGTACTTTATCTGAAATTATCGTAAAAAAAGACTACACAGCGAAGCAAAAGCCACGCCCCTTTTTGGATCAGAACAATCCAGTTATCCAGAAAGGGCTGCGGCTCTGCTTTATTTTTCTGTTGACAGCCGCAGGTCTGGGAGAATGGAAAACGTTAAACACTATGCTTGGCGGTCTGCCGAAGGCGATCACAGCCGGTATCATTTGTATGACTATAGCATATGCGATCATTTTTCCGGATCTGAAACGCTTCAAACAGCTGAAAGGACCTACGCTGTTTTACATGTCCCTGATCACAGCTCTGCTTTTGTGGTCCATGGTGATCTGGATTTTGAATTTTATGAATCTCTCCTCCATGATTCGGGGCTGTTCCAAAGTGATCTTCCAGAGCATTGCAATTTTGACGGCTGTTTCCGGTGTGTACCTGTTTGGGTCAGAAGCAGTGGATCTGTTTGCAGTCTCCATGTGCCTGGCAAACGGTGCGATCATGGTATTGGAGATTCCATCCTTTGGTATTGCAGCGAGTATACAGTCCCTGATCACCTGTCTGGTGACCTTCGGCGAAGCAGAGGGCTACGCAAGAAATCTGGAGATCCATGATATTACCTTTGTTTTCGGACAGCTGGTGCTCTATTATGTGGTGTTTGCACCGAAAGATACACGCAGGGAAAGAAAAAAGCGCTGGCGGATGATCTTACTGTGTACCTTTTTCTTTCTGGTCGGAATGAAGCGGATCGCCATTCCGGCAGTCGTTCTTTTCGTTGTGTATTCGTTTTTTTTGAAAAATAAAAAGTTTTTAAAGCCCTTTCTGATCCTACAGGGTCTTTTGTGGGTTGCGTTCTTTTTCCTGTATATTTACGGGGTTCGGACGGGAGAAGTGTCAAAGATTATGAATATGGTCGGAATCGACATGATGGGGCGTGATTATTTGTGGCAGCTTGTCGGAGAGCATTATGATTTTTCCATCGGCTATATGGGACACGGTTTTGAATATGTGGATTCGATCGTTGCAGGCTGGTACAGCTCCGGCCTGATCAACCATCCCTATCCATTTCACAATGATATTTTGAAAGTATTTGTGGAAATGGGTTTCCTGGGCTTTGTATTGTGGTCCGGCATCCAGTATGTGATAGGTCCGATTTTCTGGACGAAGTATGCGGATAACAACACGGCGCTTTTGTATATGGCGGATCTTGGATATATGACGATCACTTATCTGACGGATAATACGGCATTTTATTTCTGGAGCACGATGGCGTTGCGGATTATTGTACTTTCTTATGCTGAAAAACGGCATCAGCCGCCCAAGAAGGAGATCTGGAAGCCCAAAAGCAGGGCGGAAATGCAGGAACAGATCCGAAGCATGATGCAGGAGGGATAAAGAGGAGGAGAAAACCAAATGAAGACACCAGGGATTTCCTTTGTGATTCCGGTTTACAATATGGAGCGTTATCTGCCCCGGGTCATCCAATGTCTGAAAGCGCAGACAATGCCCGGGTTCGAGGCGATTTTCGTCAATGACGGTTCCAGGGACAACAGCCTTGCGATCTGTAAGAGGGCTGTCTCAGAGGATCCGCGGTTTCGGGTCATCGATCAGCCCAACAAAGGTGTGGCAAAGGCGCGGAATGCAGCGCTGGATGCAGCACGGGGCGAATATGTCTGTTTTCTGGACCCGGACGACTGGGTGGAGCCTGACATGGCGCAGGTGTTATATGAGGCTGCAAAAAAGGAAAACGCAGATATCGTGATGTTTGGAATTTACAATGATTATTACGATAAGAACGGCAACTGTGTGAAGACGTTGATCGATGGTCCTGCGCTTTGCGGCGTATATCGGGGAAAACCGTTTCAAGAGCATTTTGATGTGCTGGCATCCTACTATCTGGTTGCCACGAAAATGCTGCGCAGGGCGTGTATTGAGGCAGCCCATCTGAGATTTCCGGAGCGGACACTCGGGGAGGATGGTCTGTTTTATGTAGCGTTTATGCGGCAGAATCCGTCCTGCCTGGTAGCGATCCAAAAGCCGCTGTATCATTACACGTTTGCGCGCAACGCGTCACTTTCCAACTCCTGGCATCCGGAGCGGCTGCAGGACAATTTTTATTTAAGCGATGCGGTCTGGAGCGTGGTAGAGGACTGGGGGCTGCAGGACAGCGAAATGCATCGGAAGAAAGCCTGTTACTGTACGGTGCGCGATTTGCAGCTCGGCATTAAAAATGTCTGCAGCGGTCCTTTGTCTGCCAAAGAGCGGACAGCCTGGCTGCAAAAAACGGTGAAGCTGCCGCGGGTGGAAAACGCAATAAAAAATACTGCAGTAAAGAGCTTTCACAGCAGAAATGACCGGATTAAGCTGCTTTTATTAAAGCTCCATCAGTATAGGACGGTGATCTGGCTTTCCAGTCAGAGACACCGTTGACAGGCAAACCGGAAAAAGGATGAGAGGAAACATGAGAAAAGTTGTAAGAGCGCTGTGTTATCTGAAGGAACTATGCCTGATGGCCTTTTTTAAGCTGTTCGGTGTAGTCTGCAGGTGCTGCAGTGCCAAATATCGGGAGCTGTGGCTGGTATGTGAGCGCGGAAACGATGCGCGGGATAACGGTTACTGGTTTTACCGGTATTTAAAAGAAAAGCATCCGGAAATCAATGCGCGTTATGTGATCGAGACAGACAGTGCTGACCGGGCGAAAATCGAGGCGTTGGGAGGAATGGTTCCGAGAGGGAGCTTTTCTCATTATCTGGCGTATTATTGCGCGGATTTTCTGATCGGTACCCATGTACAGCCCTGTGCGCCGGATCTGATTTTATTTTATCATCTTGCAGGAAAAGGAATCCGGGCGAGGGGAAAACAGGTTTTTTTGCAGCATGGCATCATTAAGGATGAAATGGAATGGCTGCACCGTAAAAATATGTATATGGATCTGTTTATCTGCGGAGCGAAGCCGGAATATGAATACATCCGCGATACGTTCGGATATCCGGAACACGTGCCGCAGTATGTGGGGCTGGCGCGGTTTGATAATTTGATCCGGGCAGAGGGCAAAGAGAAGATGATTCTTGTTATGCCGACCTGGCGCGGTTCCCATTATCCGACCGGGGAGGCGTTTCGAAAAACAGCGTACTATGAGCATTTCCAGTCTTTGTTATGCTGTAAGGAACTGGAACAGCTTTTGGAACAGCAGGATTATCGGCTCGTTTTTTATCCTCATATTGAAATGCAGAAGGACAGCCGGAGGTTTGAATCGGGCTCGGACCGGATCACAATCGTGTCGAAGGAGACCCATGATGTGCAGAAACTTCTGATGGACTGTGCACTCCTGGTGACGGATTATTCCAGTGTCTTTTTTGATGTGGCGTTTTTGCGCAAGCCTGTTGTGTATTATCAGTTTGACGAAGAAGAGTTTCATAAATATCATTACCAGAAGGGGTATTTCGATTTCCGAAGGGACGGGTTTGGACCGGTATGTACGACACAGGAAGCGCTGCTGGAGGCCCTGACGGAAAGCTTTGAAAACGGCATGGAGATGCAGACAGAATATGCGCAGCGTACAGAGCGGTTTTTCCCGCTGCATGACGGAAATAACTGCCGGCGGACGTTTGAAGCGATTGTAAGGCTGAAGGAAAGGAATAAAAAACATGCTGCGGAATCAGAGAGCTTATCAGTTAATTTATGACTGGACGAAAAACCGCTGCGCCGCTGCAGTCGGCGCGTGGGGCGGAAGAATGGTCGGACGGGCCGCTGTCGGTCTGCTTGGATGCTTAAAAAAAGAACGAATGAGCGAGGATGCGCTTTTGCAGGCGGCAGAGATGGCGAAAAAATGCTATCTCAGACCGGCAGCAGATACAGATGGCTGGCAGGCACTGCAGCCCTTTGGGCAGACGGAAGTCCTTGTTTCCGTCATCGTTCCGGTGCATAACGGGGAGAAGGATTTAAAGCAGTGTCTGAACAGCATTCTGGCGCAGGAGTGCGGCAGTACAGTGGAAATTATTGCAGTCAACGACAATTCTACAGACAGCAGTAGCGATATCCTGGAGGAATATGCAAACTGGGGAGAAGTCAGAATGGTTGAGCTGACAAAAGAAACCGGTGGAAGTGCAGCGAAGGCACGCAATGCCGGGATTTTGCAGGCAAAAGGAGAATATCTTCTGTTTGTGGACTGTGACGATGTGCTGCTGCCGGGAGCGATTTCGGCGCTTTTGCAGAAAGCGCAGCAGACCGGTGCGGATATCGTGCAGGGCGGCTGGCAGTATCTGGATGGAGACGGGGAATTTGGGGCGGCACAGCGGTTTGCAGAACATATTTATGAAAAACGCACGGCATATGACTGTCTGGATTTGCCGGGGACTCCGTGGGCGAAGCTGTATCGTCGGCGCCTGTTTGATGAGATCCGGTTTCCGGCAGGATATACCTGCTTTGAGGATGCGGTCATCCATTTTCTGATTTTTCCGGCAACGGAAAAGATCGCTTCCATTTCGCAGGTGGTCTATGCATGGCGAAGAAATGCAAACGGAATTACGTTTACCTCCCAGGGAACAAAAAAGGCGGTGCAGGCATACTGGATCGTGGAAGAGCTGTTGGAGCAGCACAGAAGGATCCGGCAGCCATGGGACGAGCTGTTTTATCGAAATCTGACGCTGCAGCTGTCGAATTACTGTTATGTGTGTGTGGCCGGGCTTACGGAAGAAGAAAAACAGGGCGTATTTGCCTGTTGTTGTCTGCTTTACCAAAAAAATGCGGGAGATTATGAAGCAAAACATGCGCCGTTTGCAGTCCGGACAGCGCACCGGGCGCTGATGACCTCAGAGTATGGACTGTGGAAGCTGCAGGGAAAGTGGTTTCCGTTGATTGCATAATAAGTAGGGACGGAAAGGACAAAAAAAGGATGATCAGAATTTTGCAGTCTGTGAGCAATATGGATCGTGGCGGAATCGAGACGATGCTGATGAATTATTACCGGCATCTGGATCGGGATCAGTTCCAGTTTGATTTTCTGGTAAATAAAGAAAAACCGGGATTTTTTGATGATGAGGTGCGTTCTCTGGGTGGTCGTATTTTTATGGGACCGGGACTGAGCCCCTTAAAGTATCCGGAATATCTGCGCTATATGAAGACACTTCTTGACCGGGAAAAAGAAATTAAGGTGCTGCATGCCCATAACGAGGCGATGGAATTTTATGCGTTAGAGGGAGCAAAAAAGGCGGGATTTCCGGTTCGAATTGCCCATGCCCATAATACGCATCTGCCCCATGGACTGAAGCTGCCGGTCAAGTTGGTTTGTAAGGCCATGATTCCGGGAGCAGCGACGGATTATTTTGCATGCGGGAGAGAAGCCGGAATCTATTATTTCGGTGAAAAGCGATGGAATGAGAGCGGTGTGCTGATCCATAATGCCATCGATCTGGAGCGGTTTGGCTACCGCAGCGAGGTACGCACCAGACTTCGCCGGGAATATCAGCTGGAGGATAAGCTGGTGGTCGGTTCTGTGGCGCGGTTTATGGTACAGAAAAATCATACCCGGATGCTGGAACAGTTTGCCTGTCTGAAAAAAATATATCCGAACAGCCATCTGCTGCTGGCAGGAGAAGGCGAGCTGCAGGCTGCCATGGAAGAAAAGGCAAAACGACTTGGAATTTATGACAGCGTTTCGTTTCTCGGCGTGCAAAAGGATACCTCGATCTGGTATCAGGCGATGGATGTTTTCCTGATGCCGTCTTTATTTGAGGGGCTGCCGGTTGTCGGAATCGAAGCGCAGGCATCCGGATTGCCGTGTGTGTTCTCGGATACGATTACGGATGAAATCATCCTTTCAGACAGGGCGGTTCGGCTGAGCCTGGAGCAGTCGGATGAGGTCTGGGCAAAGGAACTGATCAGGCTGGGAACGGCTGACAGGGACAGAGCAGAGGGACGCAGCGTTGTACGCAGCGCGGGCTACGATATTGTGGAAGAAACAAAGCGTCTGCAGGAAATTTATGTGAGCCTGATTGAGAAGCAGAGTGGGCATTCTATTGTCATGAATAAGGGCGAGTGAAAAGTTTCACTCGCCTTTTCCGATGCTCCGATAAATCCGTGCTGTGATCTCATCCACTTTTTCTTCTGCTTTTTTCCGAAAGACCACCCGGTATATTTTCTGATACAGCGTATCGACAAGATACCCTGCACAGGTGATGCAAAGGGTTACGATAGCCAGGTAGCCAAGGGACGCAGTCAGGCTTCCAAAACGGGAAAGCGCAATTTTTTCCCAGAGAAATGCGCGGATAAAATCGCTGTCATGCAGCAAATATACGCCAAAAGAAAGCGGGGCGATCGCAAGGATGATTTTTTTCGGGCGATTGCCCTGAATTTTGATATTCTGGAAGAACAAAAAGAAGCAAACGGATGCGAAAAACACGGTCGGAGACTGGTATCCGCCGAGTGTGTCGAGCATTCCTTCCAGTCCCATCCGTGCTTCGATCCCGGAGGCAGAGATTCGCACCAGAACAGAGAGCAGGGAAAAGACAACATAAAGGAGCAGACAGAGGGCTGAGGACAGTCGGATCTGATATATGGAAATGTATGCGGCGGTAAAATAAAGAACGAAAAACCATACATAACTATAGCCGTTTTCCACCCGTGCCGTGTCGGACCAGAAGCAGATCGTTTGCCATAGGCTGAATAGGAGAAAGAGCAGGAGCAGCATAAAACGGTGCTGCGCCCTCGTGAGGAAAGCGATTATTTTATTTAACAGCGGGATCGCAAGATACAATATGAAATAGCAGGAGCAAAACCAGTATACACAGGAGGTGGTCGGAAAAACAGCACGCAGCAGAGTGCCTGCAGATAGAGAGGAAGAACCGGCAAACAGACCGATCACAAAGGTCAGCAGAGAATAAAACAGCACCTGTATTTCGATTCGAAACAGGCGGGATGCTTTAGTTTTGGACTGCCACATAAAATAGCCGGTCAGCATGACAAAGCAATTGGTAGAGACACGTCCGAGCATGAACAGGAGCCAGTAAATAAAATAGGGAAACGTTCCGGGAGCAGCGGTTGTTCCCAGACCGCCGTGACCGATCCCGTGCATGAGTACGATCATCATCATGGAAAGAATCCGCAGCAGTTCAAAGCCTGCATGGCGGGAGGAATGATCTGATTGCTGAGTCATCGTAAAACCCTCCTTTTGGGTTTAATTCATGACAATAGAATGCTCGCAGAGCGTGCATTCTATTGTTGCGTTACAGCAAAATCTTCGCCTGCTCCAGTGCCTTTGTCACAATCTGGTCAGGGCGCAGCCATGTATCGTAGTAAGCGCGGTTTCGTTGTCCCATCTGCAAAATCTGCTCAGGATGTGCAAGCAGCGTCCTGATCTGTTCGATGCAGCCGTCTGCAGAGGTGTAGGTCAGGTAGTTTTCGCCTGCTTGAAACGGCCCCGGAACCTCATAACAAAGCGGCTCGGACACGATCGCTCTTCCTGCGGCGAGGTATTCTGCAATCTTCCATCCGGAAGACTGGTGCAGACCGGTGGAGGCAATGCAGATTTCGGAATGCTTCATGCGATGCAGATAGATCCGTTTCCAGGTGGAGTGTTCGGAAAGAATCAGGTCAGGACACTGCGTTTGCGCAAACGGGCTGTCCTGAATGCCTCCGATAAACTGCTCCGGAAATGCGGCGCGCAGCTTTCGTACGAGCAGCATCCGCATTTCGTTGATTTCGCCCCACTGGCGGACGAGCTCCGAATCCGTTTGAACAACTGGTTCTGCCGGGTCCCAGAGGCGAGTGATAAAAAGAATCCGGGGGCGGGCAGAAACGTGCGTCATCTTTGCTTCATAGTCGGAGACGTAGCAGGTCACCCCTTTGATGCGTTTTTTCAAAAATCCGATTTTCGAAGTGGTACCAATCAGAGGGGAGCCGGGACAGAACACGTGATAGTTGAAGCCCAGCGGATGAATTTTTTCTGAAAATGCTCCGAAAACCTCACTGTTTTTAACAGATGAAAAAGACCGTTTAAAAACGATATCTGCGGAATGATACAACGGGAAAACTGTTTCCGGGCGGTTATACCAGTAGCCGTCCATCAGGTCAAACAGAATCCGGATCCCATTGACCTGGGCCTCCAGAAACGCTTCCTGATAAACAGGAGAGTCTTTGCGGCAGTCAAGGATGTCGAGAGTAAGCTTATTTTCCCGGGAAAGCATTTGGAAGCCGGTCAGGATCTGGCTGAGATGGTCTGCGCCAGACAGCAGACGGACAGTAACCTTCATAGATCAGATATCCTTTCGTAGTGGATTGTTTTACATAAAGTAATACTTGTTTTATAGTTTTACTGTAATCTTTTTCCATAAGGGTGTCAATGATTTTCACTTTTTAACGCACTGCAGTATCCGGTTGTTCTTCTTAGGTATGCATGGTATAATTACGCCGATCGGTCAGGCATAAAACAATCATTTACAGGATAAAAAGGAAGAGGATATGCAGAAAAAATGGATCGCAGGAGGCTTGCTTGTGCTGGGGCTGTTGGGAGTGTGTGGCTGCAGCAGTCAGGCCTTCGTATCGGAGCAGCAGACGGAGACAGTACTTACGAAAGAAGAGACTGGCTGGAAATTTCAGGACGGTACGTATCAGATGGAGGTGGAGCTTTTGGGGGGAAGCGGCAGGGCATCTGTCACTTCTCCGGCAAAGGTGGAGATAAAGGACGGAAAAGCAGTGGCAACGCTGGAATGGAGCAGTCCCAATTATGACTACATGGTGGTGGACGGAGAAAAATATCTTCCGGTCAATACAGAGGGAAATTCTGTGTTTCAAATTCCGGTGGAGGCATTCGACCAGGATATTGCCGTCATCGCAGATACAGTGGCGATGAGCACACCCCATGAAATCGAATACACGCTGAACTTTCATGCCGGGGAAAACGGTCAGAATGCAGCAAAAGCAGACACAACCGGACAGGAAGATTCCGATGGTGCAGAAAAAGGGCAGCAGACAGCTGCAGTCGGAGGAAACCCTGCGAAGACAGCAGCCGCCCCTCTGACCTACGATCACAGCATGGAGCTTTCCTATGCGGAAAATTTTGCAGTGGATTATTACGAGGGCGGTTATAAGCTTCTGACCACACGGCTAAATGGAGACCGGATTTTGATCGTTCCAAAACATCAGCAAGCTCCAAAAGACGCAGAAGCATTGGTCAGCCCCTCTGCAGAGGGAGAGCCCGGAAAGCTGATCGTGCTGCAGGAGCCTGTGAAAAACCTGTATCTGGTGGCCTCCAGCGTAATGGATATGTTTGCGCAGTTAGACAGCATGGACGCGATTTCCATGTGCGGCTTAAAGGAAGAGGACTGGTATATTCCGGCGGCAAAGCAGGCGATGAAGGAGGGCACTCTCCTTTATGCCGGAAAGTACAGTCAGCCGGATTATGAATTGCTCCTATCCCAAAACTGCAGCATGGCCATCGAAAATTCGATGATCTACCACACCCCGGAGGTGATGGAAAAGCTCGACGAATTCGGCATCCCAACGCTGGTGGAGTATTCCAGCTATGAGGAACATCCCCTCGGGCGCGTGGAATGGGTACGTTTTTTCGGCGCGCTGCTGGATCAGGAAGAAAAAGCAGATCAACTGTTTGAAAAACAAAAAGAAGCATTAAAGCGCGTAGAAGCAGAAGAAAGCACAGGAAAAACCGTCGCTTTTTTCTATATCACTTCAAACGGACTGGTGCAGGTACGCCAGAGCACGGATTATATCCCCAAAATGATCGAGCTTGCCGGTGGAAAGTATGTCTTTGAAAATTTGGGAGATCCGGACTCCCGCCGTTCAACGGTCAATCTGCAGCTGGAGGATTTTTATGATGGGGCGCAGGATGCAGACTTTTTAGTGTATAACACGACGATCGACAGGCAGGTACAGACCCTGGAGGATTTGTTGAAAAAGTGCAGTCTGTTAAAGGATTTTAAGGCAGTAAAAAATCATCAGGTCTGGTGTACGACAGAGGATATGTATCAGCAGTCCATGTCGGCCGGAAATCTGATCGAGGATTTTCACAGGATGCTGACGGACGATGACAAAGAGACCAGGTATTTGTACCGGTTAAAGTAGTAAGGAAAGACAACAGAAGGGATAACACAGCATGGAAAAAAACTCCGCAGACAGTGCAGTACGGAAAAAAAGAAGGATTCTGGCAGCGTTTTTGCTGCTGGCAGCAGCAATGGCGGCAGGCATATTGCTCAATATCTGTATCGGAAGCGTCTCGGTTTCCCTGTCCGAAATTCTAAAGATCCTGTCCGGTCAGCCAATGGGGGAAAAGCAGCAGACGATCATATTGCAGCTTCGCCTGCCCCGCACGATCCTTGCAGCAGTATTAGGAGGTGCACTGGCGCTGTCCGGTTACCTTTTGCAGACCTTTTTCCATAATCCCATCGCCGGACCCTTTGTACTTGGAATCTCCTCCGGGGCAAAGATGGTGGTGGCACTCGTCATGGTTTTTTTTCTGGGCAGAGGCAGGATGGTGAATTCGGCAGGGATGATCGCTGCGGCATTTGCAGGGGCGATGCTTTCCATGGGCTTTGTCCTGTTGATGTCGAGGCGGATCAGGCGGATGTCCATGCTGGTGGTCAGCGGCGTGATGATCGGATATATCTGCTCGGCGGTGACGGAGCTGGTCGTGACGTTTGCGCAGGATGCGGACATTGTAAATCTTCATAATTGGTCTCTGGGCAGCTTTTCCGGAACGACCTGGAGCAGCGTCAGGGCGGCCTGCATCTGTGTGACGGTCATTTTTGTGCTGGTGTTTCTGATGTCGAAACCACTGTCCGCCTATCAGCTTGGCGAATCGTATGCGTTAAATCTCGGTGTGAATGTGAGACTTTTACGAATTGGAATGGTCGTATTTTCAAGTATTCTGTCCGCGTGCGTTGTGGCCTTTGCCGGACCGATCTCCTTTGTCGGGATCGCAGTCCCGCAGCTGGTCAAAAAAATGCTGGGAACCGCAGAACCGATCTGGATGATCCCGGCCAGCTTTCTGGGGGGCAGCGTTTTTTGCCTGTTCTGTGATCTGCTGGCGCGGACGCTGTTTGCACCGACAGAGCTGAGTATCAGCACGGTGACGGCAGTGTTTGGTGCGCCGGTGGTTCTCTGGGTGATGGCTTACGGGAAAAAGGAGAGAGTGGACTGATGGCATATTATTTTCAGGCGAAACAGCTTTGTGTCGGATATCAGAACCAGCCGCTGATACAGAATATTGAGATCGAATTAAAAAAAGGGGAAATCCTGACGCTGATCGGTCCAAACGGTGCCGGAAAATCCACCATTTTAAAAAGCATTGCGCGCCAGCTGGAGCTTTTGGGAGGCAGTGTCCTTTTGGAGGATAAAAATTTGCAGAGCCTTTCGGGACGTGAGCTGGCAAAAAAGATGGCGGTTGTCTTTACAAAACGGCCGCATACAGAGCTGATGACCTGTGAGGATGTGGTGGCAACCGGGCGTTACCCCTATACCGGGCGGTTCGGAGTTTTGTCCGCAAAGGATCATGAAGCCGTGCAGGAAGCAATGGAAGCCGTGCATGTGCTGGAATTCAGGGATCGGGATTTTGCGAAGATCAGCGACGGACAAAGGCAGCGTATCCTGCTTGCCCGGGCGATCTGCCAGCAGCCGGAAATCCTGCTGTTGGATGAGCCGACCTCTTATCTGGATATAAAATATAAGCTGGAATTTCTTTCCGTGCTGCAGGAGCTTCAGAAAAAAAAGGGACTGACAGTGATCCTGTCGCTGCATGAGCTGGAGCTTGCCGCACGGGTCTCTGACCGGATCCTGTGTGTGGATGGAGCCTTTGTGGAGCAGGTCGGAACGCCGGAGGAGGTTTTCCGGCCGGGACATCTTTCGAAACTGTTTCAGATCACCCAGGGGAGCTTTGAGGAAGAAAGCCAGGAAATGGAGCTGGCGGCAGTGAAGGGGACTCCGGAAATATTTGTGATCGCCGGGAATGGAAGCGGAAGAAATACGTTTCGGAGGCTGCAGCGGGAGGGGATTCCCTTTGCAGCAGGACTACTCTGGGAAAACGACCTGGATTATCCGGCGGCAAAGGCACTTTCCTCCCGGCTTTTCTCCGCACCGGCCTTTGAACCGGTTTCGGAGGAGCTTTTGGAGCAGGCGATGCGCTGCATGGACGGCTGCCGGAAGGTGATCTGCTGTCGGGAGTCCTTCGGAACCCTGGAGGATGCCCAAAAGAGGCTGTTGGCATATGCCAAAGCCAGAGGCTTGTCTGAACGGAATGCACAAAATTATGTTTAAAATATATGGATTTTTGTAGAAAATTCTGATAGAATTATATCGATAATATTGTGAACTCGCAGTCAAATGCCGGTAAACCGTGTATGTTGTGAATAAGGGATCTGACTGCAAAAAAAGGAGGACTTACTTATGGGATTGATAAAAGCGGCAATGGGCGCAGCTGGCAGTGTAATGGCGGATCAGTGGAAGGAGTATTTTTACTGTGAAGCCCTTCCGGTTGATGTTCTGGCGGTAAGAGGGCGCAAGAAGGTATCCGGCAGATCAAGCAACAAGGGCGGTGATAATGTAATTTCCAACGGTTCCCTGATCGCGGTTGCAGACGGTCAGTGTATGCTGATCGTAGACCAGGGTAAGATCGTGGATGTGTGCGCAGAACCGGGTGAATATACATATGATATGTCCACAGAACCGTCTGTTTTTACAGGAGGCTTAGGCGCTGGTATCAGTGCGGTGTTCAAAAATATCGGCAAGCGTTTTACCTTCGGCGGCGAGACACCGAAAGAACAGAGAGTTTATTATTTCAATACAAAGGAAATTACCGGCAATAAATACGGGACTCCGTCTCCGGTTCCGTTCCGGGTGGTAGATGAACGGGCAGGCATCGATCTGGATATCGGTATCCGCTGCTTTGGAGCCTACAGCTACAGAATCACGAATCCGCTGCTGTTCTACACCAATGTCTGCGGTAATGTATCAGAGGATTATACCCGTGATAAGATTGATGATCAGTTAAAGTCAGAGCTGTTGACAGCACTGCAGCCCGCCTTTGCAAGGGTTGGGGAAACCGGTGTCCGTTATTCCGGTCTGACTGCCCATACAAAGGAGATCTCGAAAGCATTAAATGATGAGCTTTCTGCAGAATGGAAGGATGTCCGCGGTCTGGAGATCGTTTCCTTTGGCGTATCTTCCGTCAAGGCAAGTGAAGAAGACGAGCAGATGATCAAAGAGATGCAGCGTGAAGCTGCATATATGGATCCGACCCGTGCAGCCGGCGCCCTGTCCCGTGCCCAGGCTCAGGCGATGACAGCAGCTGCTTCCAATACGTCAGCCGGTCCTGCAATGGCATTTATGGGAATGGGCATGGCACAGCAGGCAGGCGGCATCAATGCGCAGAGCCTGTATGCGATGGGGCAGCAGCAACAGATGGCGGCACAGCAGGCAGCACCGAAGATGGAAGCTCCTGCAGGGGGCTGGAAATGCAGCTGCGGCGCAGTAAACACCGGAAAATTCTGTGCAGAATGCGGTCAGCCCAAGCCTGTTGACGATACCTGGACCTGCAGCTGCGGTGCAGTCAACAAAGGCAGATTCTGTTCCGAATGCGGAAAGCCCAAACCGGCTGCAGTAAAACAGTATAAATGCAACAAGTGCGGCTGGGTTCCGGAGGATCCCACCAATCCGCCGAAATTCTGCCCGGAGTGCGGAGACCCCTTTGATGCAGGAGATGTACAGAACTGATCCAAAGAGATACAGGGATGATTACGATTCTGAGAGGGGATGAGCTGTTATGGCGGAACAAATTACCAATTATCAGTGTCCGGCCTGTACCGGACCGCTGCATTATTCGGAAAGCCTTGGCAAGCTGAAATGTGATTACTGCGGTACGGAGTATGAAGTCGCAGAAATCGAAGCGATGTATGCCAAGAAGGAAGAAAAATCTGTCGAAGCCCAGAAAAAGGCAGAAAAAGAGACGGAACAGAAAAAGCAACAGCAGGCAAAGGCGGCCGAAGAGGGCTGGGATACTTCGGATATCAGTGATAACTGGGGCAAGGATGCAGCAGGCATGAAAAGCTACAATTGTCCCTCCTGCGGCGCGGAGCTGATCTGCGATGAGACGACTGCTGCAACCTCCTGTCCCTACTGCGGGAATCCGACTGTTGTGCCCGGACAGTTTTCCGGTGTATTGAAGCCGGATTATGTGATCCCGTTTAAGGTCAGCAAAAAAGAAGCGATCGAAAAACTGAAAATGCACTATAAGGGAAGACCTTATTTGCCGAAATCCTTTAAGGACGACAACCATATCGAAGAGATCCAGGGCGTTTATGTTCCGTTCTGGATGTTCGACGGCAAAGCCTCCGGAGAAGCATCCTATAAGGCTACGACATCGAAGGTATACGAAAAGGGTGACGAAGAGATTACGGAAACCCGTCATTATGAGGTATCCCGTGCCGGCTCCATCGGCTTTGAGAAAATTCCGGTGGATGCGTCATCCAAAATGCCGGATGATCATATGGATTCCATCGAGCCCTATGATTACAGCGGGTTGAAGGCGTTTTCCACTGCATATCTGCCGGGCTTTCTGGCAGACAAATATGATGTGAGTGTCAAGGACAGCCAGAAGCGTGCGGATACGCGCTGTGCCAGCACACTGGAGGATGCTCTTCGGGGAACGGTAACCGGATATGACTCCTGCACGCTTGAGCACAAGCAGATCGACTTAAAGCGGGGCAAGGTACATTATGCACTGCTTCCGGTCTGGATGCTGCATACGAAGTGGAACGGACAGGACTTTTTGTTTGCGATGAATGGTCAGACCGGCAAGATGGTAGGCGATCTTCCGACGAGCAAGGGAAAGTTCTGGGGATTGTTTGCAGCCATCGCTGCACCGATGACGGTTGTGCTGACGATCATTTTGATGCTGTCGTAAGGGGGAGAAAGAGATGAAGAAAAAACCGAACGGATTTGTTTCTGTGCTGCTGGCCCTTTGTCTTCTTTTGGCTCCGATGACAGTTTTTGCAGAGAGCAATGCACAGTTAAATTATGTAACGGATGATGCCGGTATCCTGACAGACAGTCAATGGGAAGATCTGGAGCAGCGTGCACAGCAGGTCTCCGAAGAATATCAGTGCGGCGTCTATATGATAACGGTGGATGATTATACGGATTACAGCACGGAGAGCGTATATACTGCGGATTATACCATCTATCATAACTATGAGATGGGCATGGGAGAGGACCGGGACGGCATTATGATCCTGCTGAGCATGGAGGATCGGGATTATGCGATGTTTGTATACGGCCCGAAGGCTTCTGAAGTGTTCGACGCTTATGGACAGGAACAGCTGGAAACCTATTTCCTGGATAATTTCCGGGAGGACGACTGGTATGGAGGCTTTGGTGACTATATCGATGCCTGCAGCAATTACTTACAGCTTGCAGAACAGGGAACACCTGTCCGTGCACCAGAGGGCTATGATTCCGGTGACTATGAGGATTATGAGGCAACTCCAGGAGAAAATTTCGGGGTGAGCTTTTTGATGGCACTGGGAATTTCCTGTGTGATCTCCATCATTATCTGCCTGCTGCTGTTGTTGAAGATGCACACGGTGCATCAGAAAACAGAAGCGAACGATTATGTCTCCGAAAAGCTGAAGCTGAGCCGGAAAGAGGATCGTTACACCCACACGACCCAGACGAGACGCAAGATTGAGAGAGAAAGCGCTTCCTCCTCAAGTACCCACAGCGAAAGCGGTGGAGGAGGCTCGGGACGAAGCGGAAAGTTCTAAGCAGAGCAAATCAGAATGGAAAAAGCGACCGGCGGGAGAATTTCTTCCTGCTGGTCGCTTTGCGTTAATGCTCCTTCATCGGGTGCACTGTCCAAGAAACGCGCAGATCTCATCGATCAGCGCAGCGTTGTCATACTTGTGGTAGTTATCATAAAACGCATAGAAGCTTCCCTTGATGAGCATGGAGAGGCGAATGTTGAACTGCATATTGTCTGTATATTCCGGTTTCAGGCGGTAAATATATTCCCGGATCGACGAATCGACGAGGTCTGGGAGAATATGCGCCTGCGAACCGGAGAACAGAAGCTGGATCAGATTGATCTGAGAAAAGAAGCCCGTTGTGATTTCCCTTGTGAACACATCGGGCTTTTCCAGTACATTTTCCGGTCTGGAAATACTGTTTAAAATATTGGTGAGCACCTCTTTCCCGATCTGCTCGGAAAGGTCGTAAATATCCTGATAATGGAGATAAAAGGTGGCTTTGCTGATCTCTGCGAGGGCGGCAAGTTCCCGGATCGTGATTTTTTCGATCGGCTTTTGGGCACGCAGTATCAGAAATGCATTCTTGATGGCGCGTTTGGTTTTGATTTCCCGTTGATCCAAAAGAATTCCTTCCTTTCTGGACAATTTGCCCGAAACGTCCAGTATTGTAACAAGGGGCAGGATTGTCGATTGTGCCGGAAACGCTCTGGCTGGTATGATAATATCATCAGTATACGGTGTAAATAGACACCCGTCAAGAAAATCAACGACGCGTTTTTGTAAATGGCGCGAGTGAGCTGTAACTGCAGATCAGAAAAGCAGGCTGCAAAAAATGACCTTTGCGGACGGAGAGAGAAGAAAGGAAGAAGAACATGGATTTTTACGGATTTTATACCGGACAGGAATTTGAAGCTTATAAATATCTGGGTGCCCATTACACGAAGGAACGCACGACGTTTCGGACGTTTGCCCCCTCTGCAGCGGGCGTGGAGCTTGTATTAAACGGACAGGGACACGGAATGCAGCGGGTGCATGACGGCAACTTTTATGAAATTACACTGGACCAGGTAAAAGAAGGGGACCTGTATGAATTCCGTATCTGGCACAGGGATGGTTCCTGCCAGGAGCACTGTGATCCCTACGGGTTTGGAATGGAGCTTCGCCCGGCACATAAATCAGTGGTACGGGATCTTAACCGTTATGCATTTACCGATGAAAAATGGTTAAAGGATCGGGAGGATATCAGCACGAAGCCCCTCAATATTTACGAGGTACATGCTGGCTCCTTTAAAAAGCCGGGTACAGGACAGACCGACTGGTATACCTATGAGGAGCTGGGAGAGGTTCTGATCCCGTATCTGAAGGAAAGCGGCTATAACTGTGTGGAATTTCTTCCGCTGAGCGAGCATCCCTGCGATGAAAGCTGGGGATATCAGAATACGGGATTTTTTGCTCCGACTGCCCGGTATGGTACGGCAGAGGGATTACAGAAGCTGGTGGATCAGATGCATCAGAATGGAATTTATGTGCTGCTGGATTTTGTACCGGTACACTTTGCCACAGATGATTACGGTTTGAAACGTTACGATGGCGGAGAGCTGTACGAATATCCGAGCAGGGATGTTGGAGTGAGTGAATGGGGAAGCTGTAATTTTATGCATTCCCGTGGGGAGGTGCGCTGCTTTTTACAGTCTGCGGCGTATTACTGGATGAAGGAGTTTCATTTTGACGGTATCCGGATGGATGCCATCAGCCGGATCATTTACTGGCAGGGGGATGAACGGCGCGGCGTAAACGGTAATGCAGTTGACTTTATCCGTTTTATGAATAAAGGGTTGAAAGAGCGCGTTCCGAACTGTATCCTGGCGGCGGAGGATTCCACGAATTTCCCCGGTGTGACGGCGCCCGCTGATCAGGGCGGACTTGGATTCGATTTAAAATGGAACATGGGCTGGATGCATGACACGCTGGAATATTTTCAGCTCGATCCGTCGGCGCGCACGGAAGCGTACCACAAGCTGACCTTTTCCATGATGTATGCCTATAACGAGCATTATCTGCTGCCGCTTTCCCACGATGAGGTAGTGCATGGAAAGGCGACGATTCTGCAGAAGATGAACGGCGATTACGAACGGAAATTCCCACAGGCACGCGCCATGTACACCTATATGATGCTGCATCCGGGTAAAAAGCTGAATTTCATGGGCAATGAAATCGGGCAGTTCCGGGAATGGGATGAAAAGCGGGAGCAGGACTGGAACCTGCTGGATTTCCCGATTCACGAAGCGTTCTATCATTATATGAAGGAACTGAATCACCTTTATCTCGATCATCCGGCGCTCTGGGAAAAGGACTTTAACCGCGACGGTTTTACCTGGCTGGACTGCCATCAGGAGGGGCGCGTGATCTACGCGATGCAGAGAATGGCGGGCGACCAGACCGTGATCGGCGTATTCAATTTTTCCGCTCAGCCGCAAAACGGCTATGCCGTACCGCTGCAGAAAGACGGCAGCTATCGCGAGTTGCTTAACAGCGATTGGGAGTGCTTTGGCGGCAGCAAAAAACGGGAAGAGCAGGTATATGAGAACGGCTGTGTATTAGACCTCTCGCCCTTTAGCGCAGTGCTGTTAGTTAACGGTTGAAAAACCTGTCTTGCAATGCTATACTAACATTATCTTTTTGTACCTGCAGGCGATCGCGCTGCATTCATAACAAAGCACAGGCATTTTCAATGCACTGCAACGAAGGAGAATACACGAAATGGAACAGTATAAACAGGAATTTATCGAATTTATGGTGGACAGCAATGTCTTAAAGTTTGGCGATTTTACGTTGAAGAGCGGACGTAAGTCCCCGTTTTTCATGAATGCGGGCGCTTATGTGACCGGCACACAGCTGCGCAGACTGGGCGAATATTATGCAAAGGCGATTCATGACAACTACGGACTGGATTTTGACGTGCTGTTCGGACCCGCATACAAAGGCATTCCGCTGACCGTTGCGACAACGATGGCCATCAGCGAGCTTTACGGCAAGGATATCCGTTACTGTTCCAATCGTAAGGAAGTAAAGGATCATGGCGACACCGGCATTCTGCTGGGCAGCAAGTTAAAGGATGGCGACCGCGTTGTTATTATCGAGGATGTAACGACCTCCGGCAAGTCCATCGAAGAAACCTTCCCGATCTTAAAAGCACAGGCAGATGTGGAGATTGTTGGACTGATGGTTTCCTTAAACCGCATGGAGCGCGGACTTTCTTCTGAGAAGAGCGCGCTGGAAGAGATCAAAGAGAAGTATGGTTTTGACGCCAATGCCATCGTCAGCATGGCAGAAGTGACAGAATATCTGTATAACAAGCCCTACAAGGGACAGGTTTATATTGATGATACCTTAAAGGCTGCGATCGACGCTTATTACGCGCAGTACGGTGCAAAATAAGGAGGTTCAACCAATATGGAAGAAAAGACCTACAAGCTTTTGGGCGGCAGCGGCGCTTTGAACATCGCGGTCGGCGCGGTTGTGCTGGTTTCCGGGATTGCAAGCGGCGTGCTGCTGATCGTAAACGGCGCAAGACAGCTGGCACACCGGGGCAAACTGATTTTCTGAGAATGCAGGAAATGGAATTTTTACGCAGTTCCCGGTTACAGATAGGGAACTGCGTAAGCGAAGCTTTTCGGAAAGGAGACCGGCGTGCACAGGCATTACATTTTTACCGATAAGAGGGAATCCAAAAAGGGGATATTGTCAGCAATGCTGGGGGCAATGTCCCTGATTTCTGTTTTCCTGACCGTCTATTTTACCTGGCAGAATCATGGGACGGCATATGTGCGCTACGGCGTGGTGACACTGCTGTGCCTGATTTTTTCTGCGGCAGGTCTGGTACTTGGAATTATGGCGAAGCTGGAAGAGGATAAATTTTATCTGTTCGCCTGGATTGGCATTGTGTTGAACGCCCTGACCCTGTTGGGGATCGGGGGGATTGTGGCAGTAGGAGTGTATGGATTATGACAGTAATGGAAGAACGGTTTGAGCTTGCCTCACAGCGTATTTTGGAAATCGAAAAAGAAAAACGGATGCCGGAGCAGTTTCAACGCTATTTTGCAGAAAACGCGGACTACCTGGGCGTCCTGCTTGAAGAATACAAATGGATAGCGTCCGGGGCGATGCGGGAAGCCTCTCTGCAAGAGCTGGAACGGCACAACGAAAGCTGCTTCATCGACCTGATGGGACGCAATTATGAGACAAGCTATGCAAACCCCGACTGGGCGTATGCACAGCTTGGCGAAACCTTTGGACAGCTGCTTTCTGCAGTTGCGGCGGAGCTGCGCAGCCTGCCTGCGTTTATTTATGAACAGGATCTGGAAGGCATCACGATCCGCCTGGAGCTGTTTGTCGAAATTTACTGTGCGTTTGCAGAAAGCTTCGAGGAGACAAAAGAAGCACCGGAATATTCCCGGATCCGGGATATTTTCTACTGGTTTGCAAGCGACTATGCGGAGCTGACTGCAGAGCATGCGATCCGCCATACCGTGGACTGGGGACAGAGATTTGCGCTGGACATCATCGAAAACGCAGACTTGTCTGATATCCGTTACCTGTTCCGGTTCGGGGAATATATCGCGGATGACCAGTGGAAGCTGGCAGAGCATTTGAATGGTCTGCCGGAAGAAAAAATTCAGAAAATCGCAGACACCTACACGGAGGGCTTTTGCAAGGGCTTTGAGCTGGCAAAGAAGCCTCTGGACAAAAAGAAATCCGTCCAGATCCGTTATCCTCTGGGCTTTGAGCGTGTCGTAAAAGCTGCAATTGAAAACTTCAGAAAAATGGGCTTAGAGCCTGTCATCGCCCGCACACCTGCGAGCTTTGCAGAGGGACGCAGAGTGTTCCGGCTCGGATTTTTCGGCGGTGCAGTGAACCGGCAGTTCGACTATGACCATGAAAACGATAAGGCACTGTACCTGGACAAAAAATATGTCCACAGGATGCTGGAATGCCGCAAAAATGCGTGGGAAGAGTACAAAGATATGGCGGTTGTCCATGCAGGTCCCGCTGTCATCGAAGCATTCGGCGAAGAGCCCTTCGAGCCTGCGAGCAAGGAGCATCTGCTCACCTTATCGGCCGAACAGCAGAAGCTGTATGTCGAATATCAGAGCCAGGCGGGTGCGATGACGAACGAATATATCGACCCGGAGGAAAGAAGCTTTACCTGTATCGCGTTCCCGGTTCCGGGCATCGGCGAGCATTTCCCGGAGATTTTCGACGAAGTGTTAAAGATCAATACGTTGGATTACAAGACCTACGAGACGATTCAGCAGCACCTGATCGATGCGCTGGATAAGGCAGCGTGGGTGGAGATCAAGGGACGCGGCGACAACCACACCGATATGAAGGTCATGCTCCATACGCTCAACAATCCTGCGCAGGAAACGAATTTCGAAAACTGCGTGGCGGACGTCAACATTCCGGTTGGGGAAGTGTTCACCTCTCCGAAGCTGACCGGAACAGAAGGTGTTTTGCATGTACCGCAGACGTTTTTGCGCGGTATGCAGTATAACGATCTGGAGCTGCAGTTTAGGGATGGCATGATTACCAAATACACCTGCCGTAACTTCGAAAAGGAAGCGGAAAACGAAAAGCTGCTGCAGGATGGTGTGCTGTATCATCATGATACGCTGCCGATCGGCGAATTTGCTATTGGCACGAACACGACTGCTTATATGGTGGCGCGCCGTTATGAAATCAATGACAAGCTTCCGGTGTTGATTGCAGAAAAGACCGGACCCCACTTCGCAGTGGGTGATACCTGCTACAGCTATGAAGAAGACCGCATGACCTATAATCCGGATGGCAAGGCGATCATCGCGCGGGACAACGAGGTGTCCGCGCTTCGTCATACCGATCCGGAAAAGGCATATTTTAACTGCCACACAGATATTACGATCCCGTACGCAGAGCTGGCAGAGGTAACAGCAGTATGTGCAGACGGCACCAGGATTGGCCTGATCAAGGACGGATTTTTCGTACTGGACGGCACGGAAGAATTAAATTTGCCGCTGTATCAGGGATAAACATCTTACAGTTCACCCGCGCTATTCGCGGGAAGGTGCGTTACAGTTCACCCGCGCCATTCGCAAAATCGCATCTTCGATGCTTTCCGCTGCGTTGCAGCTCCTTTTTGCTCATAGAGTGGCGCTCCCTTCGCAGCTTCCCGTGCACAGATTCTCATGCGAGCATGGAATCTGTGCACAGAAAGCTGCGAGTGAACTGTAATATAAAAATAGGTTGCATCTGCCAAAAAAGTTTAGTACACTGTAGATTGATAAGTTGCGACATATTTTGACAGGAGGATAAAAGCACATGGCACAGGTCAGTATTGTAATGGGCAGTGATTCCGATATGCCTGTAATGGCAAAAGCAGCTGAGATTTTGGACAAATTCGGTATTTCCTATGAAATGCGGATTATTTCCGCACATCGGATGCCCGATACTTTTTTTGAATATGCACAGACCGCGGAGGAGCGGGGCGTAAAGGTGATTATCGCCGGCGCCGGTATGGCAGCTCATCTGCCGGGTATGTGCGCTGCATTGTTTCCGATGCCGGTGATCGGTATCCCGATGCACACGACGTCTCTGGGAGGCAGGGATTCCCTGTATTCCATCGTTCAGATGCCCTCCGGCATCCCGGTGGCGACCGTTGCCATCAACGGCGGTGCAAACGCAGGTATTCTGGCGGCGAAGATTTTAGCGGTTTCCGATCCGGAGCTTCTTGCAAAGCTCAAGGCTTACAGCGCAGAGATGAAAGACGGCGTACTGAAAAAGGATGCAAAGCTGCAGGAATGCGGCTATCACAACTACACAAAATAAACAGGTGCACAGGCACGGTATGGAGGATCAGATGGATTACAAGAGTTCTGGAGTGGATATTGAAGCCGGATACAAATCGGTGGAACTGATGAAACAGTATGTAAAGACGACAATGCGCCCGGAAGTGCTTGGCGGACTGGGCGGTTTTTCCGGTGCATTTTCCCTGGAAAAGATCAAGGATATGGAAAAGCCTACCCTGGTATCCGGTACAGATGGTGTCGGAACCAAGATCAAGCTCGCCTTTCTTATGGACAAGCATGATACCATCGGTATCGACTGCGTTGCCATGTGCGTAAACGATATTGCATGCGCAGGCGGCGAACCGCTGTTTTTCCTGGACTATATCGCATGCGGCAAAAATATTCCCGAGAAGATCGCAGAGATCGTAAAAGGTGTATCCGCAGGCTGTGTACAGTCGGAAGCTGCCCTGATTGGCGGCGAGACAGCAGAGCATCCCGGACTGATGCCGGAGGATGAGTACGATCTGGCTGGTTTTGCAGTCGGTGTAGTGGATGAAAAAGACCTGATTACCGGCGAAAACTTAAAGCCCGGTGACGTGCTGATCGGCATGGCAAGCTCCGGCGTGCATTCCAACGGCTTCTCTCTGGTTCGTAAGGTATTCGACATGACCGTTGAAAGCTTAAATACCTATTATGATGAGCTGGGCGCAACCCTGGGCGAGACCCTGCTGGCTCCGACACGCATCTATGTTAAGGCGTTAAAGGCAGTCAAAGAAGCCGGCGTAACCGTAAAGGCATGCAGCCATATCACCGGCGGCGGCTTTTATGAAAACGTGCCCCGTATGTTAAAAGAGGGTACCCATGCGGTGATCAACAAAAACAGCTATCCCATTCCTCCGATTTTTACCCTGATGGCGAAAAAGGGCAATATCGAAGAGCATATGATGTATAACACCTATAACATGGGACTGGGTATGATCGTCGCAGTAGATCTCGCTGATGTGGATAAGACCATGGAAGCAATGAAAGCTGCAGGCGATACCCCTTATGTGGTAGGCACCATCGAAGCAGGCGAAAAGGGAGTGACCTTATGTTAAGGCTTCTGGTCTGTGTCTCGGGCGGAGGCACGAACCTGCAGGCGATTTTCGATGCGATTGACGCGGGAAAAATCCGCAATGCCGAAATCGCAGCGGTGATCAGCAACAACCCGGGCGCATATGCGCTGGAACGTGCGCGGCAGCATAATGTGGAAGCAATCTGTCTTTCTCCGAAATCTTTCGAGAGCAGAGAGGAATTCAATCATGCCCTGACCGAAAAGGTAAAGGAAATCGCGCCGGATCTGATCGTGCTGGCAGGATTTTTAGTCGCCGTTCCGGCAGAGATGATTGAAGCGTTCCCAAACCAGATTATCAATATCCATCCGTCGCTGATCCCTGCGTTTTGCGGCGTTGGCTTTTACGGTCTGCATGTCCATGAGGGTGTGCTTGCGCGCGGTGCAAAGGTGACCGGCGCGACGGTGCATTTTGTGGACAGCGGAATGGATACCGGTCCGATTATCTTACAGAAGGCGGTTGAAGTGCAGCAGGGCGATACACCCAAGAGTCTGCAGCAGCGGGTCATGGAGGAAGCGGAATGGAAAATTTTGCCCCAGGCTATCGATCTGATTGCCCAGGGCAGAGTAACCGTTGTGGATGGAAAGACGATTATCGCATCGTGATGCAAAATTGCATCGCATAACAGCGAAAGCGCCTGAAAATATGGAGGTTCATATGAAAATTCTGATTGTGGGAAGCGGCGGCAGAGAGCATGCGATCGCTGCAAGCGTGGCAAAGAGCCCGAAAGCAGAGAAGATTTACTGTGCGCCCGGCAACGCCGGAATTGCACAGCTGGCAGAGTGCGTTCCGATCGGCGCGATGGAATTTGACCGTCTGACCGAGTTCGCAAAGGAAAAAGAGATCGACCTCGTTATCGTCGGCATGGATGATCCGCTTGTCGGGGGCCTGGTAGACCAGCTGGAGGCAGCCGGGATCCGTGCATTCGGTCCTCGCAAAAATGCGGCGATTCTGGAAGGCAGCAAGGCATTTTCCAAGGAACTGATGAAAAAATACAACATTCCGACGGCTGCCTATGAAGTGTTCGACAAGGCAGAGGATGCGCTGGAATATCTGCATACCAAAGCGAAATTCCCGATCGTTTTAAAGGCGGATGGCCTTGCACTTGGAAAAGGTGTTTTAATCTGCAGCACGTTGGAAGAAGCGGAAGACGGCGTATGCACGATTATGACAGATAAGAAATTCGGCACAGCCGGCAACAAGATGGTCATCGAAGAGTTCATGACCGGACGCGAGGTTTCCGTGCTGTCCTTTACAGATGGCAAGACCATCCAGATCATGTCTTCCGCCCAGGATCACAAGCGCGCAAAGGACGGCGATCAGGGCTTGAACACCGGCGGCATGGGCAATTTTTCTCCGTCTCCGTTCTATACAAAAGAGGTTGATGCATTCTGTAAAAAATATATCTATCAGGCTACCGTCGATGCAATGTCTGCGGAAGGACGCACCTTTCAGGGTGTAATTTTCTTCGGCCTGATGCTGACACCTGACGGCCCGAAAGTGCTGGAATATAATGTCCGCTTCGGCGATCCGGAAGCGCAGGTTGTGCTGCCGCGTATGAAAAATGACATTCTGGACGTTTGCGAGGCATGTATCGACGGTACGCTCGATCAGCTCAAGTTGGAGTTTGAAGACAATGCGACAGTTTGTGTTGTGCTGGCATCGGACGGTTATCCGTTAAAATATGACAAGGGACTCCCGATTTCCGGCCTGGAAGCCTTTGACGGAAAAGACGATGTGTTCTGTTTCCATGCAGGAACCAGGTTTGCAGAAGACGGAAAGACGATCCTGACCAACGGTGGACGTGTGCTGGGTATCACGGCGAAGGCGCCTACCTTAAAGGAAGCGCGCGCAAAAGCGTATGCAGCGACCGAATGGGTCAATTTTGCCAACAAATATATGAGACACGATATCGGTAAAGCGATCGACGAAGCATAATATACCGATAGAGCACTGGCGACAGGCGAAATCGGAAGCCTGGCTGAGGAGTTTGGAAAAGAGAAAAGGTCCGCAGAGACCTTTGCGGATCGGAATCAGAAAGGTACGTAAACTAGAATGATGAAATGGACGACCAAGTTCAGCACTGTGCTGGGATGTGCACTTGCTGCGGTATTTTTATTTACATCCACAATGGAAGTCGGCGCTGTGCCGCTGACCTCTTCCCCGAGCGGAACGACAACGACCACAACAACCGACACCAATGCTGCAGAGGACGGAAACGCTGATGCAGCTGCAGAGGACGGAAACGCTGATGCAGCCGCAGAGGATAACGCCGCAGGGACAGCTGCTGCAGGAACCGTTACCAGCGCAACCGTAACCTCTTCCAGCGTTAATATCAGAAGCGAAGCTTCCACCAGCGCAAGCCTTGCAGGTAAGGCAACCAGCGGACAGGAGCTGACCGTTACCGGCGAGACACAGGGCAGCGACGGCAAAACCTGGTATGCAGTAACATTTGATAATGTAAGCGGATATATCCGTTCTGATCTGGTAGAGGCACATGTGTCGGAGGCGACAGCAGAGCCGACTGTTGACGAAACTCAGGAGACGGAAGAACCGGAGGAAGAGCCGATCGTAGACAACTCTGCAGATTATTCCGTCGCCTTTGAGGATGACGGAAGCGGCAGCAGTGCATGGTATCTGCATGATAATACTATGGGAACCAGATATCAGGTCAGTGACCTGCTGAATGCAGAGGAGACTAACAAGAACAATCAGGCAACCATTGACCAGACCGCAAAGAGCATGCGCTTTGTCGTTATTCTGATGGCGTTTGTAATCGTAGTTCTGATTATCGTTGTAACAATCCTGATCATCAAAGTCAGAAGCACGTATGAAGACTATGACGATTATGATGATGACGAAGAGGACGACGAAGATGACGAAGACGACGATGAGGATGAGGACGAGGAAGAAGAACGTCCGCGCCGCTTCGGCCGCAAGAAGCCTGCCCGTTATGTAGAAGAGGATGACGATGACGACGAGGACGATGACGAGGACGAGGAAGAGGAAGAAGAGCGTCCGCGCCGCCGTCCGGCAAAGAAGGCTCCGGTAAAGAAGCCTGTCCGTCGCCCCAGAGTCGACGAATATGAAGACGAGGATGACGAGGATGAGGACGAGGAAGAGGAAGAAGAACGTCCGCGCCGCAAAAAAGGCAAATCCAAAGACTGGCAGTCCAGGAATTTCCTGGATGATGACGATCTTGAGTTTGAATTCCTTGACCTGAAATAAATCTTCAAAAGTTGTGAATCCATAAAAAACATCCGGCTTTTGCTGCAAACTGCCCGCTGTCCGGCGGGAGCACAGGAAACAGCAGTGCCGGGTGTTTTGTTTTATTCATGACAATAGCATGCTCGCAGCGCGTGCATGCTATTGTTGACTATTTTCAGGATTCTTGTTATAGTGTTTCTAGAACACTTTAAAGAGAAAATGGATGGGAGATCAGCATGATTCTGGAAGTCGATTTTAACAGCGAAGAAGCGTTATATATACAGCTGCGCAATCAGATCATTGTCGGGATTGCGACAAACAGGCTCAAGGAGGGAGAGTCCCTCCCGAGCGTGCGGCAGCTTGCAGAATCCATTGGGATTAACATGCATACAGTGAATAAGGCATATACCGTGCTCAAGCAGGAGGGCTTCGTCAAGGTGGACAGACGCCGCGGCGCAGTGATTGCGATTGATGCGGATCGAATCAGTGATCTGGAGCAGATGCGGGAGTCGCTGCGGGTCATTCTGGCACGGGCAAGTTGTCGGAATATTTCCCGCGAGGAAGTACATGCTTTGATAGATGAGATTTATGAAGAGTATGGAGGACTATAACAGATGCAGTCACAGTTTACGGATAAGGCAAAAACTGCCCTGCTTTTGGCGGGGCGGGCGGCAAAAAGCCTGCATCAGAATTATGTTGGGACAGAGCATATCCTGCTGGGCCTGATCAAAGAAGGAACCGGTGTGGCATCAAGGGTTCTGACGGAAAACGGGGCAAAAGAAGAGGCGATCCGGGAAATGATTCAGGATCTGCTGGCTCCGGAGACGCCCAATCCGGTCATAGAGCGGGACGGTTATTCCCCCCGGGCAGAGGAAGTTCTGGAGGAAAGCCACAGACAGGCGGAAAAGGCAGGCAGCGCGCTGACCGGAACGGAGCACATTTTGTTAGCGCTTTTAGGAGATGGGGATAACGTTGCAGTGCGGGTGCTGCAGACGCTGTCGCTGCCGCTGCAGAAAATCATGCGGGATACGCTCCTGGCAGCAGGACTGGACCCTACGGCGTACCGCGAAGAGCTGGGACGCAGGCAAAAAAAGAGCCAGACCGGGACGCTGGAGCTTTACAGCCGGGATCTGACGAAGCTGGCTGCACAGGGAAAGCTCGATCCGGTTGTCGGACGCGATCAGGAAATTGGACGCGTGATTCAGATTTTAAGCCGCAGGACGAAGAACAATCCGTGCCTGGTAGGAGAACCCGGTGTCGGCAAAACGGCGATCGTCGAGGGACTTGCGCTTCGGATTACGGAGGGCAGCGTGCCGGATACGGTAAAGGATAAACGGGTTCTGATGCTGGATCTGTCCGGGATGATCGCGGGAAGCAAATACCGCGGCGAATTTGAGGAGCGAATTCGTAAGGTCATCCGTGAGGTAACAGACGACGGAAATATTTTACTGTTTTTGGATGAGCTGCATACACTGATCGGTGCAGGCGGCGCAGAGGGGGCGATTGACGCTTCCAACATTTTAAAGCCGTCCCTTGCGCGCGGCGAGATTCAGCTGATCGGCGCGACAACGCTGGAAGAATACCGCAAATATATCGAAAAAGATGCTGCCCTGGAACGCCGTTTTCAGCCGGTTACGGTCGAAGAACCAACGGAAAAAGAGGCGATCGGCATTTTACAGGGAATCGTTTCCAGATATGAAGAGCATCATAAAGTAAAGATTCTGCCGGAAGCCCTCGAGGCCGCAGTACATCTTTCCAATCGCTATATCAACGACCGGAAGCTCCCGGACAAGGCGATCGACGTGATGGACGAGGCGGCTGCTGCGGTGCGCCTGCAGCGGATGCAGACGACTGACGAGGCAACAGACCAGGCAAAGGAAATCAAAACGCTGGACGAAAAGCTGGAGCAGGCAATCCGCGATCAGGATTTGGAGGAGGCCTCAAGACTAAAGCAAAAGCTAAAGGAGGCGCTCACCCGTTACGAAAAGCACCAGAAACGACAGGAAAAGAGCCGCAAAAAGGGGCAGCCAGAGGTGACAGCAGAGGATATCGCAAAGGTCATTTCCACTTGGACAAAGGTTCCGGTGAGCCGCCTGACCGAAAAAGAGAGCGAACGGCTGTTAAAGCTGGAATCTATTCTGCACAAGCGCGTGATCGGACAGGAAGAAGCCGTATCGAGCGTTGCGCGGGCGATGCGCCGCGGCAGAGTCGGACTGCAGGATCCGAGACGACCGATCGGTTCGTTTTTGTTCCTCGGTCCCACAGGTGTCGGAAAGACGGAGCTTTCCAAGGCGCTGGCAGAAGCGATGTTTGGTTCAGAAAACGCGCTGATCCGCGTGGACATGTCGGAATATATGGAAGGGCACTCTGTTTCGAAAATGATCGGCTCGCCTCCGGGCTATGTCGGCTTTGACGAGGGCGGACAGCTTTCTGAAAAGGTTCGCAGAAATCCGTATTCGGTGGTTTTATTCGACGAAATCGAGAAAGCGCACCCGGATGTTTTCAATATTTTGCTACAGGTGCTGGACGATGGGCATATCACGGATTCCAGAGGCAGGAAGGTCAGCTTCAAAAATACCGTCATCATCATGACGTCCAACGCCGGTGCACAGCGGATTGTGGAGCCAAAAAATCTCGGCTTTGCGGCAAAAGAAGATGCGCAAAAGACTTACGAAAAGATGAAAGCCGGCGTGATGGAAGAGGTAAAACGCCTGTTCAAACCGGAATTTTTAAACCGGATTGATGAAACGATCGTATTCCATCAGCTGACAAAAGACGATATGAAGCGAATTATCAATCTGCTGGCGCAGAGCCTGATTACGCGCTGCCGGACACAGCTGGATATCAGCCTGACACTGACACCATCTCTGAAAGAGCATATCGTAGAAAAATACAGCAACCTGAAAATGGGTGCAAGACCGTTAAAGAGAGCAATTCAGACGCTGATCGAGGACGCACTTGCGGAAGAAATTCTGTCGGGACGGGTAAAATCCGGCGATCATGTGAGTGCAGGCTTCCGCGAGAATAAAGTTGTTTTCAGCGTCAAAAACAAATAAACAGCAAACCGCCGCAAGGGCGGACAGGAGGACAAAAGAATGGCAGCAGTAGCAGAACTCATCAGAACAGAAGCAGACGGAAAGATCAGCTTCGGCAATCATCTTCTGCAGGAAAAGAGCAAGAAGGAGGGCTTTGAGGCCGGCGGCGATGAGTACAAGGTAAAGACTTTTAAAGAGATTACCAAGCTGGAGAGAAACGGCATGTTTGTCTATGAATCCGTGCCCGGCACGAGCGTAGAGCATTTTGCGGAGAGCGAAAATGGCGTCAGCTTCACGGTAGAGGGCACAGAGGACGCGCAGATCACACTCGGTCTGGAGGAAGATACGGAATATGATGTGAAAATCAACGGTGAGGATGCGGGCAGAATGCGCACGAACCTGGGCGGAAAGCTGAATGTGAGCGTGGAGCTTGCCGGAATCGGAGAAGTAAAGGTAGAAATTTCAAAATAAATGGCAACCAAAATAAAAACCAAATTTTTCTGTCAGGAATGCGGCTATGAAACGGCAAAATGGCTGGGGCAGTGTCCGGGCTGTAAGGCGTGGAACTCCCTTGTAGAGGAACCGGTTTCCGTGACCGCAGGCGGAAAAGAGAAAAAGCAGGTGCTGTCCGGGGTGCAGAGCGCTCCGGCGGTGCTGAATGAAATTTCGATGGAAGAGGAAAGACGCACAGAAACCGGGATGGGAGAGCTCGACCGGGTACTGGGCGGCGGAATCGTTACCGGCTCGCTGACGCTGGTCGGCGGCGACCCGGGTATCGGCAAATCGACGCTTCTTTTGCAGATGTGCAGGAACCTTTCGTTAAAAAAGCAGCACATTTTGTATGTATCAGGCGAGGAATCCTTACGCCAGATCAAAATGCGTGCGATGCGGATCGGCGATTTTTCGGACACGCTGGAGCTGTTCTGTGAGACGAACCTGAATCGGATTGAAGAGGTAATTCAGCAGAAAAAGCCTCAGATCGTTATCATCGACTCCATCCAGACGATGTACAATGAAGCGGTCAGCGCGGCGCCCGGCAGCGTGTCACAGGTGCGCGAATCGACTGGTGTTTTGCTGCGGCTGGCAAAAGGACTCGGTATTTCGATTTTTATCGTCGGGCATGTGACCAAAGAGGGAACGGTGGCAGGTCCCAGAGTGCTCGAGCATATGGTGGATACGGTGTTGTATTTTGAGGGTGACCGACATGCATCTTATCGAATCCTCCGGGGCGTTAAGAACCGTTTTGGCTCAACCGATGAGATCGGCGTGTTTGAGATGCGCCAAGAGGGGCTGACAGAGGTGTTAAATCCGTCGGAATTCATGTTAAATGGCAGACCTGCCGGCGCGAGCGGCTCGGTCGTCTCCTGCTCAATGGGGGGGACTCGTCCGATGCTCACGGAGATTCAGGCGCTCGTCTGCCACAGCAATTTTGGCATTCCACGCCGTCAGACGACCGGAACGGATTTTAACCGCGTCAATCTGCTGATGGCGGTATTGGAAAAACGGCTTGGCATGCAGATCGGGGGGTGTGATGCTTACGTCAATCTGGCGGGCGGCATTCGGATTACAGAGCCTGCCATCGATCTTGGAATCGTGATGGCAATCATGTCGAGCTTCAAAAACAGCCCCGTCCCGGAGGGCGTTGTCGCCTTCGGGGAAGTGGGCCTGAGCGGGGAAGTACGTGCCGTTTCGATGGCGGAGCAGAGAGTGAGGGAGGCGCAGAAGCTCGGTTTCACAACCTGTATCCTCCCCCAGGTCTGTCTCGAAAAAATGCCGAAAATTTCCGGCATCCGATTAGTCGGTGTCCGCAGTGTTGCCGACGCCGCGCGGGAGCTGTAAGAACGCCCTACAGCGGCTGGTTGGGATAACCCGGAAAATAAAACGGAAGGGTCGCACCCGGAACAGGATATACCGCGATCTTGTCGTCGAACAGGTTTTTTTCAGACGGCACTTCGTCGTTTTTGGAAACCGGATTGACACCGTCGGGAGAGAGGATGCAGTCATCCGCAAGGTCAGAAGGACGGTCTGATTCTGGAATTACAGGATACATGACAAAAACCTCCTTTTCATTGTTGGATTCAAAAAGCGATAGGAAAGCTTTTGGGATCAGTATGTATCTTTTTTGGGGAAAATATTCTATTGTTACAGTCCACTCGTACCGTTTGGGGGCAGATTTCATGCTCGCATGAAAATCTGCTTACCAAAAGGTACGAGTGAACTGCAAGGTATATTTTGAAAAAGTAGTTGACAAAAGATACAGTGGTGCGATACAATATGATCAAGTTGAGAAGTTATCAACCCACAAAATCAGGCAGGATGTTTTCCGCAAGGAGGATGTCCTGCCATCCCCCCACAAAGATTCGATACCTGCTGATTTCGTGTCAGCAGGTTTTTTATTTGTTCATGACAATAGAATGCTCGCAGAGCGTGCATTCTATTGTTGCATAAGAAAGTTCGTTTCTATACAATGTTATACAATAAAAAACGCTCCGCGAGGATGCACACTCGACGCAAGGGTAGATGGTTGCCGAAGCAGCCGCGTCTCGGCGCAAAAATATACTAAGGCACATTCTTTTTATATTTTATATGGAGAATACGAATGAAAAAAATGGTTTTAAAGGAAAATAATTCCTGCAGAATGCAGTGTATCTCAGAAGAAAATCTGGAACAGGAAATGGACAGCCAGGTAGAGCCGTTTCTGAAACAGGTTCAGATTTGCGGGTGGATGGAGGTCGCGCCCGAAGGCGGTGAATCGCAGGAGCGTGATGCGGCATCGGCAGACAGCACATCGCAAAAGCCTGAGAACGCACCAGAAGACGGCGTGGCTCAGAGAAAAACAGCTAAGACGGGCGGTCTGTATTATGAACTGTATCCGCAGGAGACACAAAAAGGGACGATCGTGATCAGCTATGGCTTTACAGAGTCCTGCCTGAAATATCATGAATTGATTTACTATTTTTATCTGCAGGGATATCAGGTGGCGATTATGGATCACAGAGGGCATGGAAAATCCATGCGTGAAGTGGAAGATCACACAATTGTACACATTGGATTGTTTTCCCGATATGTAAAAGATCTGCACCGGTTCGTCAAAACAGTGGTGAAGCCGATGGCAAAAGATCTGCCGCTGTATCTGTACGCACATTCCATGGGCGGCTGTATCGGCGCATTTTATCTGGAGCAGTACCCTGAGGATTTTGCCAAAGCGGTTCTGAATGCACCGATGTTGGGAGTGAATCTGGGCGGCGTGCCGTCCTGGGCGGCGCGGGTGCTGTGTGATTTTAAAGTGTTCGGAGGCAATGGGAAGGATCGTCTGCTCACACAGGGCACTTTTGATCCGGAAGAGTCTTTTGCGGATGCGTCCTGCAGCTCCGAAGCGCGCCATGATTATTATATGAAAAAGCGGCGGGAGGATGAAAGCTGCCAGACCTCTTCGGGAAGCTATGAATGGGGCAGGGAAGCGATCAATGCCGGAAAATTTGTCATCAGCAAAAAGCAGGCGAAAAAGGTGAAGACGCCGGTGCTTTTATTTCAGGCGGGAAAAGATACGCTCGTAACGCCCGGAGCGCAAAAAGAGTTTATCAAGAGGATCCCAGATGGACAGCTGGTGGTTGTGCCCGATATCCGGCATGAAATTTACCGTGCACCAAACAGCGTCCTGCAGCCGTATCTGGAAATGATTTTTGAATTTTATGACAGTGGAGAAAAAGTCCTGTAAAAAAGGAGGACCGGCAGAAGTTTTGCTTTCCTGCCGACGATATGAAAGCAAGACTTGTTGCGTATTGCCCGCCGGGGTGGTATGATAGAGGAAATGCAGACGGGCATAGTTTGCACAGTTTTGAGCGAAATGGAGATTAGAATGGAACAGTTAGCAATTTTTGGCGGGGAGCCGGTTCGGAAGACACCGATTTCCTATGGGCACCAGTATATTGATGATGCGGACATAGAAGCGGTTGCAAATGTGCTGCGCAGTGATGCGCTCACCTGTGGACCGAAGGTGACAGAGCTGGAGAAGCGTTTATGCGAAGTAACCGGGGCAAACTATGTTGTTATGGTCAGCAACGGAACGGCGGCGCTGCATCTGGCTGCGATGGCGGCGGGCATTACGAAAGGGGACGAGGTAATCGTAACCCCCCTGACGTTTGCAGCTTCCTCCAACTGTATTTTGTATTGTGGCGGGACGCCGGTTTTTGCTGATGTAAAGCGTGACACCTACAATATTGATCCGGAGAGTATCCGCAGCCATATCACAGAAAAGACCAAAGCTGTCGTTGCGGTGGATTTTACCGGTCAGGCAGTGGAGCTGGATGAGATCCGTCAGATCTGCAAGGAGCATAATCTGATGCTGATCGAGGATGCGGCGCATGCGATCGGCACACAGTATAAAAATAAAAAAGTAGGCAGCATCGCAGATTTTACAACCTTCAGTTTTCATCCGGTCAAAACCGTAACAGCCGGAGAAGGCGGCGCGATTGCAACCAACGATGAGAAGCTGTATCACAGGCTGCTTCGGCTGCGCTCTCACGGAATTACGAGAAATCCGGATGAGATGGTACATCCGACCGATGCGAAGTGGTACAACGAACAGGTTGAGCTCGGCTATAACTATCGGATGACAGATTTTCAGGCGGCGCTTTTGCTCAGCCAGTTAGACAAGCTGGACCGTTTTATCGAAAGAAGAACACAGATCGTAAAACGCTATAATGAGGCGTTTGCAGAGTGCCCGGAGCTTGTGCTGCAGCAGGAGATCCCGGAGTCGAAGACGGCGCGCCATTTGTACATGATCCAGTTAAATCCAGAGCTTCTGACCTGTACCAGAAGAGAATTTTTTGATGCGCTGTATGCGGAAAATGTGCATGCACAGGTACATTATCTGCCGGTTTATTGGCATTCCTATTACGAAAAGCTGGGCTATCCGAAGGGACTATGCCCGAATGCAGAGTATCTGTATGAGCATGTGATGAGCATCCCGCTCTTTTACAGCATGACAGACGAGGATGTGGAAAGCGTCATCACTGCGATTAAAAAAGTGCTCGCTTATTACAGGAGATAGATTGGAGAACGAACATGAAGAAATTTTTGGAGCTCATTTCCGAAGAGATGGGAAAAGGCTTTGAAGCTGCAGGTTATGAGGCACAGCTGGGACGCGTAACCGTGTCCAACCGTCCCGATCTGTGCGAATATCAGTGTAACGGTGCGATGGCGGGCGCAAAAAAATACCATAAAGCCCCGATCATGATCGCCAACGATGTAGCGGAAAAGTTGACGGACAGCGCAGTATTTTCTGAAGTATCTGCGGTTGCGCCCGGATTTTTGAACCTGAAAGTAAAGGACAGTTTTGTCTGCGAATATTTAAAAGAGATGGCTGCAGCGGAGAAGTTTGGCGTAGAGCCTCCTGAAAAGAAAAAAACCATCGTTGTCGATTACGGCGGCCCCAATGTTGCAAAGCCGCTCCACGTCGGTCATCTGCGCTCCGCAGTCATCGGCGAAAGCATCAAGCGGATCAACCGTTACAAAGGACATAGGGTTATCGGCGATGTCCATCTGGGCGACTGGGGACTGCAGATGGGGCTGATCATTACCGAGTTAAAAGCGCGCAAGCCCGAGCTGCCTTATTTTGATGAAAGCTTTACCGGGGAATATCCGCAGGAGGCTCCCTTTACTGTATCCGAGCTGGAAGAAATCTATCCGACAGCGAGCGGAAAGTCCAAAGAAGATCCTGCGTATAAGGAGGCAGCGCTGGAAGCAACGCTGCGCCTGCAAAGCGGTGACCGTGGCTACCGCGCGCTGTGGAAGCATATTATTGCGGTATCTGTAGCCGATCTGAAAAAAAACTATAGCAATCTGGATGTGGAATTTGATCTCTGGAAGGGCGAATCCGATGCAGACCCGCTCATTCCGGGATTGGTAAATCGTTTAAAAGAATCCGGCCTTGCGTATGAAAGCCAGGGTGCGCTGGTTGTAGATGTTAAAGAGGATACTGATACGAAGGAAATGCCGCCCTGCATCATCTTAAAATCCGATGGCGCGGCGCTGTATGCAACGACAGACCTTGCAACAATCGTGGACCGTATGGAGAATCTGCATGCGGATTCCCTGATCTATCTTGCGGATAAGCGTCAGGAGATGCACTTTGTACAGGTGTTCCGTGTTGCGAAAAAGGCAGGGCTGGTAACGCCGGAAACAGAGTTAAAATATGTTGGCTTCGGCACGATGAACGGCAAGGACGGAAAGCCCTTTAAGACGAGAGAGGGCGGCGTTATGCGTCTGGAATACCTGATCCGCGATATCGACGAGGAAATGTACCGTAAGGTATCCGAAAGCCGTCATGATCTGTCTGAGGAAGAGGCAAGAAAGATCGCCAAAATCATCGGTCTTTCCGCAATCAAATACGGAGATCTGTCCAATCAGGCCTCCAAGGACTATATTTTCGATATCGATCGCTTCACCTCCTTCGAGGGAGACACGGGTCCGTATATTCTGTATACAATCGTGCGCATTAAATCGATCCTTGCCAAGTATCAGGAACAGGGAAAGAGCCTGGAAAACCTGTGCCTGGAAGAGGCGCAGGGCGCTTCCGAAAAAGATCTGATGCGTCAGCTGTGCAGCTTCAATGCAATGATGGACAGTGCCTGTGAGGAAACCGCGCCTCATAAGATCTGCGCGTACATTTATGATCTGGCGAACGCGTTCAACAAGTTTTACCATGAGACAAAGATTCTGGCAGAAGAGGATCAGAAGAAGCAGGCAGGCTGGATTGCACTGCTGAAGCTGACCAAAGAAGTGCTGGAAACCTGCATCGATGTACTGGGCTTCTCCGCACCCGACAGAATGTAACGATTGCGATCCGCGCGGAAACAGTCCTTGCGGACATTTTACCGCAGAATAAAGAGAAAGAGGGGTAGCAGAGCCCCTCTTTTATTCATGACAATAGAATGCTCGCAGAGCGTGCATTCTATACAGCATGGAACAAAGCGGTCATGATACTTGTCTGCCGACGTGAGTAGGGATATAATGAGAATGCAGAAAAATCCGGGAGGAAGAGTCGTTATGAAACTATTTGAGACGGCGGACAGATACTGTAAAGAAAGCAACTGGAAAACACTGGCGCTTTTGAAATTCTGCCTGTTTGCAATGGGGATGTTGATCGGCATGAAGGTGCCTGAGAAGCACAAAAGGGCGGCTGGCACAGCATGCGGGGGCATTTTTGTACTGACTTATGTTCCGCTGATGAAAAAGTTTTTTGACGTATGCAGAGAAGAAAAAGAAATCGAAGGAGAAGTGTGGTTATGAATCAGCCCAACATTCTGATCCTGCACTGCGATCAGCTTCGGCAGGACTGTCTTGGCTTTAACGGGAATGCGGACGTGCGTACGCCGAATCTGGACCGGCTGGCGGCAGACAGTGTAAATTATGAAAATCATTATACGGTGTATCCGATCTGTACACCGTCGCGCTATTCGTTCTGGAGCAGCCTGTATGTGCACCAGCACGGCGCGTGGGACAATCAGGCGACGCTGCCTTCCGGATATCCAACATTTCCGGGGGTTTTGCGGGAGCAGGGCTACCATACGGCGGCAGTCGGGAAAATGCACATGAATCCGACCTATCAGGACATCGGCTTTTCGGAGATGGAGCTGGCAGAGCAGAACGGGATCGGGCGCTTTGAGGACGATTATCACCGGTGGCTGATGGACAACGGCAAAATCGACCGTTTTGACCTGCACCATCAGTCTGGTATTTTTTATGAAGAGGGGAAATCCCATTTATATGATATGTGCCAGTGCGCGGAGTCGGATCTGGAGGAGCGGTTTTATTCGACGGAGTGGATCACACGGCGCGCCGAGGAGCAGATCGGACGCTGGGAGGAGGACGCGCCGTCGGTTCTGATGGTCGGCTATGTCAGCCCGCACCACCCGTTTGACCCGCCCGCGCCGTACAGCACGATGTATGATCCGGAAAAGCTGCGGCTTTTGGACGGCTATACGCAGGAGGCGTTAAAGCGGGACGTGGAGGCAAACGGCACGGCGATGGATTACACCTCTCTGAGCGAAGGGGACGTACGAGCGATGATGGCGGCGTATTATGGGATGATCTCCGAGATCGACGACGGGATCGGAAGGCTGATCGGTCTTTTGAAACGGAAGGGGCTTTATGAAAATACGATGATCATTTTCACGAGCGACCACGGAGAGTACATGGGCTTCCACCACATGATGCTGAAATGCAACTATCTGTACGATCCGCTGGCAAAAATCCCGCTTTTGGTCAAGTATCCCGGACAGAAAGATGCGGGACGGACAGAAAGTGCCCTGTCTGAAAACATTGACGTTGCACCGACGGTATTGGAGGCGTGCGGCGTCAAAGCGCCGGCGTCGATGCAGGGAAAAAGCCTTTTAACAGGAGGCGGCAGAGAATTCGTATTTTCGGAAGGGCAGTACGGTACGGAAGAGGAACCGCGCATCGGCTATATGCTGCGCACAAAGCGTTACAAGCTGCTCGTGCAGGGCAGCATGGAAAACACGATGCTGTTCGATCTGGAAAAGGATCCGGAGGAGCTGGAAAATGTAGCAGAGGATCCGGCGTATGGGGAGATTTTGGCAGGGCTGCAGCGCAGGCTTGCGGATTTTGTCCTGTTCCATTCCACCGGGAAGGTATATCGGAACCGGCAGGAGCCGCAGCTGCGAAAGCAGGAGGAATTGGATGCGCAGGCAGAACGGATGAAAGAGTTTATCCGGGAGCGGTGGTAAAAAGGTGCGCGCCTTAATGTACAGCCGCGCATAAAGGGGCTATTGGGAAATAGATAGTTCTAAATAAGGGAAGAACCGGAGAAAAGACTGCTTAGAAAAAGAGTGCTTTCAAAAATGCAGTTAAGGGGTCTTTATGTCCTAAAATACATACAGAAAAGAAAAAATAAGAATCTCCCATAGAAGATCAGATATAAGAAACACTGATTTCTACGGGAGATTCTTATTTTAAGATTGGGAAGCTAAAAACGGTATTTACCGATAGCTCCCTTTTTTATGTTGTTCGTTTAACCACGCGACAGCTTCCAGACAGCCCTCCTGGGTCAGGGAAAACTGTTTTGTTGTCTTTTGCTCGGCGGGCGTTTTGACAAAGCAGAAGGGCTCCGGCCAGATCGTGACGTCCATACAGTCCCCCTCTTCATTTTTCCCTTTGGAAAGCCGATATCGCATGCCGCAGTAGCTTCCGGTCTGCGCTTCTTTTTTGATATAGTTTACATGAATGATTTCCGGTGAGATCATAGTCTTTCCTCCAATGTCAGTGCTGCAGTTTTCTGCAGAGCCTAGAAAAACAGCGGGATACCGACCAGTCCGAAGTAGCCGACGGATAAAATTCCGGCGATACTAAGCAGCGTGCGGTAGATTTTTTTCTGGAACAGCTCCGGGACGGTGCTTGCAAGGTATCCGGCAATCAGAATGCATGGCAGCAGATAGCGTCCCTGGGCCATGGATTCGATCAGCCAGGAGTTTACAATGGATGCAGCAAGCTCACCCACCATCAGCAGCGTGCAGATAACAAAACGGATTTTGCCCTGCAGATTGTCAGGTTGTCGGAACGTGGCGATTCCGATTCCTGCAAACAGTGTAAGATAGAGCAGCCCCATGCACCAGTAGTACCACGCGCCGGTATCGTGATCCTGTAAAAGTCCGCAAAAGCTCTTGTAGCTCATGGCAAACCAGTCCGGGTTTTCGGCAAAAACATCAGGAAGCGTATAGCCGCGGCTGTACATATGCCAGGACGGGTTCAGCTCTTCGGTAGGGGTGGACGGATTTTTGTCGTAGTCGGCGTACTGGATGGCGACCGCTTCCTTGACCTGAGATTTTTCCGTACCGTAGTGCGCGATGTCAAAGCCAGCACGGAATGCAAAGACGGCGAGAAAAACGCCCACAATAATCAGGTAATTACGCCAGAGCACTTTTTTCTGTAAGGGGTCTTTCTGCCAGATCAGCCGCAGCAAAAGGACGAAGAAGGACAGCGCCAGAATCGCGAGATAGCACTGCTTTCCGAGGGCGATGTTGCCAAACAAAAGCCCTAAAAGAAGAAAAACAGGAATATCTCTCCGGCATAATTTTTTCTTTTCCACGGTGCGATAAAGCAGACTCTGCGGGTTGCACAGCAGGCAGGTGATTGCGAAAGCGATGGTAAAATCCAGCGCATCTGCCGTCGTATAGGAAAAAATGTACCAGGACTGGACGCAGATTCCCAGTGCGACCATGAGCCAGTTTTTCTGACGGATATTCCGGACAAAATAAAAGGCGAGGGCAGCAAACAGCAAAAGGTTCGGAACGCGGTAGTAGGCAAGGCTGCAGAACATCGTTTTAAAAAGCAGGGCGATCTTTCCGGCAAGATAAAAGTACCAGGTGTAATTTTCCAGCTTGGTGTAACCGTAGCCGCTATAGGTCTGAGCAACAGCGGGATCCCGCATATCGGGCGGCAGAAAGTGCGTCATGCCGTAATCCAGACAGGCTTTGACGTCCCATTCGTCGGGATGCAGACCGAGGGCAGAAAACAAACCGATGATACAGACGACGAGCAGTGCACCTGCAATCACCGCCGTGCTGATGAGGGCAAACCAGTCAAAGTGCCCGGAGCTGTCCGGCAGGAACAGCATTTTCAGATAAGAAGCGATACCATTGCGGAAAAATAAAAGCACACAGAGCAGCAACGCGATGGACAGGGCAAGGAAAAAGCGCTGGCGCACATATAAAACGTGGAGCTTTGCAGCCGCGCTTTTTGCAGCCTCCCGGATACTGTCAGCGGAAAGCAAAAAGCTGCTGTCGGAATTTTGCGGTGTGAAAACGAGCTCTTCCCCGTTTAACTGCCAGGAGGCGTTGACGGGGAAAGCCTGGGCTTCCAGATCGGCAGCTTCCAGTGTGAAAAAAGCTTCTCCGTTTAGGAAAAAGCCGACGTGTGTGACGCGATAGGATTCCTGGGTATTCGTCGGGTCAAACCGAAATAAGGTAAGACTACGCAGATCGGGCAGGCCGGAAAAGGTGACGATGTTGCCGTCCCGGGTTCCGTCAGTGGAGTTGTCCTGCGAAAGTTCGTCATTGTCGCTGTAAAAAAGCTGGGACAGGACGGATGTGTCATCGTTTCTCAGATAAAGATCCGCCGACCATGAAAAATGATCCGGCGCTTTCAAAACCCAGATAAACGACGCCAGGAATAAAATCAGAACTGGAAGATAAAGGAAAAGATTCTTTTTGGATGTATGCATGAAATGTCCTCTTTCGTTATAAAATAAGCTGTTTTCTAACAGTAAGTATAGCGGAATTAAAAAATTTTTCAACTTCAATAGCAATTTGTTGGTGGACTTCGACGAACAAAAATAAGCGATAGTTTAAGAAAGAACGCAGTGCCCGGAACAAATCCGTCGGGACGGGAACACAGCAGAGCAAATTTCTCTTGACAGGCGGGGCAGCAGAGGGGACAATTGGGAAAAAGAAGTAGTTTGGTCAGATTTTGCAGGAGGGCAGAACTGGACATCTGGTTTGCGATTGCCTTGGGCAAGACTTCTGTAGAATGGGAGGGTTTCTTTTCATGATTCAGAAAACGAACGTCTGGAAAACAGCAGTGTGGTTGCTGCTTACAATTTCGATGATGATAAGCTCTGTACCGATGACGGCAGCAGCGGCAGAGCCTGCGGCGCAGGCGGAAAGTACAGAAACCTCTGACTACGGTGCGCCGGCATATGGGACGAAAGCGGCGAACCTGCATCGGCTCACCTCACAGGAGCAGGTACAGACGGTTTCGAAAGCGCTGCAGCCAGTGGCAGATGTGGTTGGCGTCATGACAAAATCTCATAACGTATCCGTGATCAATTACAGTGATGTAGATGAACTCGGACTGATCCGCCGGTCGGACGCAAGCGGCGTGGTGCTGGTGATGGATGGCAGAAGAATTTATATTGCGACAGCAGCGCATTGCTTAAAACAGAACCATACAGAGGTGATTCTGCCGGACGGAACAAAATGCAGCGCTACCGTGCTGTATCGCAGCACCGAGACAGACACAGGATTTCTGACGGTGGAATACAGCCAGCTGCCGGAGGAAGTGCTGGGCGGGATTACTCCGGCAGCCGGAGCGGACGCGTCCGCGCTTGGAATGAAAACAGGCGACGCACTTGTTGCCGTGAGCTCTCTGGACAGCCCGAGTTCTGCCAGCTGTATCGGCGTTCTGGATCAGCTGTCCGTCATCTATCCGAACAATCCGGGTCAGAATGTGCTGCAGTTTTATTCGGAAACGAGTTACGGTTCAAGCGGCGGCGCGGTTTATACGCAGAATGGGATTTGGGTTGGAAGTATTTCCGGCGGTGATACCTACGGCACCTGCTGGGCAGTTCCCTATGGGACGATTTTGACAGAATTTCAGAAGTGTCTGATTGAACTGGCAGCGCAGGACGCAGGGCAGTAGAGGAGATCCAGCGCATGCTTTTTTCTGTGTTATGCCAATAGCGCAGTAGAAATGCAGACAGGAGGAATATTAAGGTTATGACAGCAGATTTGTATTATGAGACTGCAAGGAAGCTGGTTTTAAAGGACGGAAGAGAGGTTTTTGTGCGGCAGCTGAATGCTGGAGACGCAGAAGCTATGCTGGTTTACTTACAGAAAACAGCACAGGAGACCCATTTTCTGATGCGTCTTCCGGAGGAAGCGGTTTATACGCTGGAGAACGAGCGGAAAATTCTGCAGAATACGAGAGAATCAAAGCAGACATTTATGCTGGGGGCACTGACTCAGGATGGAAGTGTGGTTGGAAATGTGGGTGTATTTCCTATCGGAGAACGATTTAAGGTACGCCATCGGGCGAGCCTTGGAATTGCAGTAGTTCAGGAATACTGGAATACCGGGCTGGGAACGGTGCTCATAAACGGTGCGATTGATCTGGCGCGCAAGGCTGGCTATGAACAGATGGAGCTCGGCGTATTTTCAGACAACAGCAGTGCAATTCATTTATATCAGAAGCTGGGATTTCGGGAGGTTGGCAGGATGCCCAATGCCTTCAAGCTCCCGGATGGAAGCTACTCGGACGAAATCATGATGGTGCTGCCCTTCCCAAATGCTTCCTGATGTAAAAAAGTTACAGTTCCCCCGCGCCATTCGCAAAACCGCATCTTCGATGCTTTCCGCTGCTTCGCAGCTCCCTTTGCTCATAGAATGGCGCTCCCTTCGTAGCTTCCCATGCACAGATTCTCATGCGAGCATGAAATCTGTACCCGGGAAGCTACGAGTGAACTGTAAAAAAAATAAAATTCCCCATTGACTTTTTCAGAAACCTTTGATATTATAATCAAGCAGTCGCGAAGAGCGACAAACAATTATGGGGTCTTAGCTCAGCTGGGAGAGCATCTGCCTTACAAGCAGAGGGTCATAGGTTCGAGCCCTATAGGCCCCATATATATTTGTGGCGAGATAGCTCAGTTGGCTAGAGCATGCGGTTCATACCCGCAGTGTCGAGGGTTCGAATCCCCCTCTCGCTATGGTAGAACGCTTCGGAGAAATCCGGAGCGTTTGTTTTACCGGTTCATAAGCAAAAGGAGCTGCGTCAATGGCGCGGTGAACTGTAACGCAGAATAAAAACTTTAAAATAACTGTTGACAAATTCTGCATTGTTTTGTATACTAACAAAGTCGGTTGCAGGTGATGTACTTGCAGCATAAATTATGGGGTCTTAGCTCAGCTGGGAGAGCATCTGCCTTACAAGCAGAGGGTCATAGGTTCGAGCCCTATAGGCCCCATATATATTTGTGGCGAGATAGCTCAGTTGGCTAGAGCATGCGGTTCATACCCGCAGTGTCGAGGGTTCGAATCCCCCTCTCGCTATGATTGGAACGCTTCGGAGAAATCCGGAGCGTTTTGTTTTACCGGTTCATAAGCAAAAGGAGCTGCGCCAACGGCGCAGCGAACTGTAACGCAGAATAAAAACTTTAAAATAACTTCAAGTTTGTAGAATTAAGAAAATCGGTATTTTCGAGGAGATAGATATCAAATGACCTTCCAATTAGTTTGTATAGAACCAAAAGAATTAACGCAATACAAGTCTGATATGCAGGAAGCATTTCAGAAAGGTTTTGAAGATGCTTTCGGGAAAACAGATGCTGTTATTCTGCCTGAAAAGGACATTGACCAGTCGGTGAATGCGGAGGGTTCTGCTGTCTATAAAGCTGTTGTCGATGGAGAAATGGTGGGCGGCGCAGTTGTTATTATCAATGAGAGTACACAGCATAACTATCTTGACCTGCTTTTTGTAAAGAACGGCGTTCAGAGCAATGGTATAGGTAAGAAGATATGGTTTCACTTGGAACGAATATATCCGAACACGAAAGTATGGGAAACCTGTACGCCGTACTTTGATAAGCGCAACATTCATTTTTATGTGAATGTCTGCGGCTTTCATATTACAGAATTTTTTAATGAAAAACATCCTATGCCGGATACACCGGACGATTTTGTCGGTGATGGCAATGAGGGAATGTTTGCATTTAAGAAGCAAATGCGTTTATGAAATTCAAGTTTGACGGAGTAATAGATATGAAAATCCGAGAAGTGAATGAGAATAAAAAGCAATTTATAGCATTATTGTTATTAGCTGATGAGCAGGAAAATATGATTGATCACTATCTTGAAAAAGGTACTATGTATGTACTTGAAGATGGTAATGTAAAAGCTGAATGTGTCGTTACTGATGAAGATAATGGAATACTTGAAATTAAAAATATTGCAGTTGATCCTCAGAATCAAGGACAGGGCTATGGGAAAGCATTGATTGACTTCCTTGCAAGTAAATATGCAGATGAATATTCTATTTTGCAGGTTGGAACAGGTGACAGCCCGTTGACCGTACCGTTTTATGAAAAATGCGGATTTGTCCGATCTCACAGTATTCCGAATTTCTTTACGGATAATTATGACCACCCAATTTATGAGTGTGGTGTACAGTTAATAGATATGGTATATTTGCAAAGATGTTTATAACTTCCGGTTGTGCGCCCAGCTAAGGGTGTGTAGTCAAGCCGGTGGAAATCCGGTTTATCCAAGGTTTAGCCAACCAGATAATAGCGAGTCCTGGGACGATGTCGGTAACGGCATCTGACAAGCGTAGACAGCAAGAAAACAGGGTTGAATTGGTAGAGCATCTGCCTTACAAGCAGAGGGTCATAGGTTCGAGCCCTATAGGTTCCATATCTATTTCATATCTATTTTATGGCGAGATAGCTCAGTTGGCTAGAGCATGCGGTTCATACCCGCAGTGTCGAGGATTCTTTTTCACCGGTTCACTCGCAGCTTTCAGTAAAATTTTATAAAAAAATGAAAAAGGGAAAGCCAAATCCGGAAAACTGTGTTACACTGGACTTGTTTGTTATCAGTATGAGGAGGAGATAAACGATGGAAAACTTTTTTAAACTGAAAGAACACGGCACCGACGTGAAGACAGAAGTCATCGCCGGTCTCACAACTTTCATGACCATGGCGTATATCCTTGCGGTTAACCCGAGCATCCTCGGCGCAACCGGAATGGATACAGGTGCTATTTTTACAGCAACTGCGCTGGCATCTGCAATCGGCTCTTTCTGTATGGCACTGTTTGCCAACCTGCCCTTCGTACTTTCCGCTGGTATGGGTCTGAATGCTTACTTCGCCTATACGGTTGTCCTGGGCATGGGTTACAGCTGGGAAGTTGCTCTGACTGCAGTATTTGTTGAGGGTATTATCTTTATTATCCTGTCCCTGACAAATGTGCGTGAAGCAATCTTTAATGCGATTCCTGCGAGCCTGAAGGTTGCAGTATCTGTTGGTATCGGTCTGTTCATCACCTTTATTGGTCTGCAGAACGCACATATCGTAGTGGATGGTTCCACACTGGTAGGTCTGTTCTCCTTTAATGGTTCTGTAAAAGCAGGCACATTCCAGTCCGAAGGCATTACCGTGGTACTGGCACTGATCGGTCTGCTGATCACAGCCTTCCTGGTAATCAAGAACGTAAAGGGCAACATCCTGCTGGGTATCCTGATCACATGGGTACTGGGTATTCTCTGTCAGCTGACAGGCTTGTATGTTCCGAATGCAGAAGCTGGTTTCTACAGCCTGATCCCCAGCGGTATCATTTCCGCACCTGCATCTGTTGCACCGACTCTGTTCAAGATGGATTTCTCTGCAATTGCATCTCTGAACTTCGTTGTTGTAGTATTTGCATTCCTGTTTGTTGATATCTTCGACACACTGGGAACTCTGATCGGATGTGCGACAAAAGCAAACATGCTGGACAAAGAAGGCAAGCTGCCTGGCATCAAGGGCGCTCTGATGGCTGACGCCGTAGGTACAACCGTTGGTGCATGCCTGGGTACCTCTACCATCACTACTTTCGTAGAGTCTTCTTCCGGTATTGCAGAAGGCGGCAGAACAGGTCTGACCTCTGTTGTTTCCGGCTTACTGTTTATCCTGGCACTGTTCTTCTCTCCGGTATTCCTTGCAATTCCTTCCTTTGCAACCGCTCCTGCACTGATCGTTGTTGGTTTCTTTATGATGCAGTCTGTAGCGAAGATCAACTGGAGTGATATGCTGGAAGCAATTCCTGCATTCATCTGCATTTTTGCAATGCCCTTCATGTATTCTATTTCCGAAGGTATTTCGTTCGGCGTTATTTCCTTCGTTGTACTGAATGCGGTAGCTGGTAAGGCAAAAAAGATCACCCCTCTGATGTGGGTACTGGCAGTGCTGTTTATTTTGAAATACATTTTCCTGTAAGATACGGGATTCTTTACTGAAAATCTGAAGCATAATTCATACTGAGAACAACTTCGAAACGATTTGAAAAAGGCGGCGAATAAGAGAAAACCTCTATCCTGCAGCTGCAACAATAGAATGCACGCTCCGCGAACATTCTATTGTCATGAATAAAAAAGCCGTGTGTTTTGGCAGGCATCGAAAGATGCTGTGCCGGACACACGGCTTTTTTTGTCGTGTAGGGAACTTCGTTTCCATACGACAAAAAAACTCCGCGAGAATGTGCCAAGGCACATTCTTTTTTATGTGACTGTCGATGGGATAACAAAAGGAGGGCCGGCAGGTGTGCTCCTGCCGGCTGGTATGAAAAAGAAGTATTTCAGAAAAAGTTTTTCTTTATCTATGCTCTTATCATACAAGTCAGATGTGACAGGAGTCTGACCGAAAGATGAAAACTTTGTGAACGGTTTATGTACAGAAAAATAATCGGGAAACTGACTGTTCAGAAGTCGCTAAGAAAGCCTGCAGAAAGCTAAGCATACGTTAAGGGTGTGTCAAATCTATGGAAGAAAAAAAGTTGGTTTGGTATGATGCTTTTTGAAATCCCGGACACGCAAAAAAGCGTTACGGAGAGAATCTGCAGAAAGCGGGGTAAAGAAAAAATGAGTCAGATTTTTGGTGCGATTATGCTTGTGGTAATGGGAATTCTGGGCGGACTTCCCACCCTGTACCTGTGCGTGAGCCTTGTTGTGGTGCTGGCACAGAAAATATACGGAAAGGTTGTTCATGGAAAATCCTTATACGCTTAAAAAATTGCAAAAAGCAGTCCCGCCGCAGATAGAGACAGTCCGCCGGCGGGATTTTTTTTCCCATTTTGCAGAAAGATATGGTAAGATACAGAAGAGTAAGGCATTCGGAGAACACTGATGCAGAGAAAGAATATGATAGAACGAAAACAGAACCCGGAACAAAAAGGGCGGACGATCCTAAGAAACATCCTGATCACGGTGGGCATTATGGGCGCTGCGACGATTGTATGTCTGGCACTGCAGCATTTTTCAGAGGCGGATACGCATGTGCCGCTGCTGTTCGTGCTTGCGGTCGTGATTGTGGCGCGGTTCACGGAAGGATATGTTTATGGGATTCTGTCAGCGATGGCTGCGGTGGTTTTGGTCAACTATGTGTTCACCTACCCGTACTTTGAGTTGAATTTTTCGATTACAGGCTATCCGCTGACCTTTGTGGTGATGCTGGCGACGGCGGTTATGGTGAGCGCTCTGACGACGCAGATTAAATGGCAGGAGCAGATACGTCTGGAAGTGGAAAAAGAAAAGACACGCGCCAATCTGCTGCGGGCAGTGTCCCACGATATCCGGACGCCTCTGACGTCAATTCAGGCATCCGCGTCGGGAATTTTAGACAATTACGACGCGCTGGGACGGCAGGAGAAGGTGGAGCTTTTAGAAGGCATCCGTGACGAATCCCAGTGGCTGATCCGGATGGTGGAAAACCTGCTTTCGATCACGCGGATCAACGGGGACCGTGCGCAGATTCAGACGACCTGGGAGGTCGTGGAAGAGATCGTAGGCGGGGCGGTCGGGAAGTTCCAGAAGCAGTTTCCGCAGATCGAAGTGGAAACGAGCATGCCGGAGGAGGTTGTGATGGCTCCGATGGACGGCATTTTGGTGGAGCAGGTTTTGGTAAACCTGATGGAAAATTCTGCGATACATGGAAAAACAACCACAAAAATACGAATATCCATCCAAAAACTGCCGGAACGGGTGCTGTTCTGCGTGGAGGATAACGGAAAAGGAATTGATCCGGCGATTTTGCCGATTATTTTCGAAGGACAGCTTCCGACCGGCGATCATGCTGCGAGCGATGGAAAACGGAGCATGGGGATCGGACTATCGGTCTGCATGAGCATTATTCAGGCGCATCAGGGCGACATGAAGGCGGAAAATATGGCGGCGCACAGGGGAGCGAGGATCCAGTTCTGGCTGCCCTGTCAGGAAGAAAACTGGATGGAGGAAGCCTGAATGGAAGTAAGGGACAGAATTCTGATTATCGAGGATGACCGAAGCATCCGTAAATTTTTCCGGACAATTCTGGAAGCGAACCGTTACGATGTCATTTCGGCGGATACCGGCGAGGAGGGCTACAGCCTGATTACATCCCAGTGTCCGGATCTGGTGATTCTGGATCTGGGGCTTCCGGATATAGATGGTATGGAAATTTTGAGCAGACTTCGGAAATGGTCGGGCATGCCGGTCGTTGTGATTTCTGCGCGGAGCCATGAAAAGGACAAGGTGGAGGCACTGGACCTCGGAGCGGACGATTATATCACGAAGCCGTTTGGAACATCGGAAATGCTGGCGAGAATCCGGGCAGCGATCCGTCATTCGAGAGCTGGCTATCAGGGACCGGCAGGTGGAATGACGGGCGTTTTTGAGGCGAAAGACCTGCTGATTGATTACGATAAACATCGTGCCTATAAGGGTGGCTTAGATCTGAACCTGACACAGAATGAGTTTCGGCTGGTGAGCCTTTTGAGCCGTTATGCGGGAAAGGTTCTGACCTATGATTTTATGATCCGGGAAATCTGGGGACCAAACATGGAAAACAATAACCGGATTCTGCGGGTCAACATGGCGAATATCCGACGTAAGCTTGAGAAAAATCCGGCACAGCCGGAGTATATTTTTACAGAAATCGGCGTCGGCTACCGGATGATCGAGCCGGAGGGCTGACCAAGACGCGAAAACAGGAGGAAAAGAAAAGATGCGAATTGGAATGGGATATGATGTGCATAGATTGCAGGAGGGCTGCAAACTGATTATGGGCGGCGTGGAAATCCCGTATGAAAAGGGACTTTTAGGACATTCTGATGCGGATGTGCTCGTACATGCCGTGATGGACGCCCTGCTTGGAGCAGGAGCACTCGGCGATATCGGTAAGCATTTTCCGGATACGGATCCCGCCTATAAGGGAATCAGCAGCATTCTGCTTTTGCAGAAAGTAGGGGAGCTGCTGGAAGAGCACTGCTTTCTAATTGAAAATATCGATGCGACGATCATCGCCCAGGCGCCGAAGATGCGCCCGCACATCGACCAGATGCGCCAGAACATGGCGGATGCGCTCAAAATCGACGTATCGCAGATCAATGTAAAGGCGACGACCGAGGAAGGACTTGGCTTTACCGGAGCCGGAGAGGGTATTTCTGCGCAGGCGATCTGTCTGTTAAACAGTCCGATGGGACTCTACGACCAGAATGTGACCAGCGGCTGCGGCGGCTGCGGCGGTTGTGGCGTGCAGTAAGTCCGCCTGTCGCATGGCGCAATCTTTGTAAAGTGACAGGAACGTTGGGGCAGCTGCCAAAGCTGGCATCGGAGCCCTCACCTGCTGCATAAAATAAGAAAAGGGGACACTGTCCTACTCAGCGCAGGCGGAACAAAAACACCGGCAGCCCTTGACAAAGAGAAGAAAATTTTTTATCCTAATTATAGTTGTGCAGATACTTCGGAAAGTTGCGAATTGCCAAAGCCGGAGCATCTGCGATATCGCTGAAATGAACAGGTTGAAAATGCATGGAACGGAAAGAGTATGCAGACAGACGGCGCCAGAGAGGGAATGTCATTGGCTGAGAGCAGTCCCCGCAGGTTTGTGCAGAAAGTGCATCCGGGAGCAGATTCTGCGAAGCCGACGGCATGAGCAGAGTACGAATTGCGCACGTTACGCGCCTGAGGGCAGGATTTGGAATCCTGAAACAGAGTGGAACCGCGGAATTTTTCGTCTCTAGGCTACAGAGGCGAAAAATTCCTTTTTTTATGACAATAGAAGGTTCACAGAGCGTGCATTCTATTGTTGTATATTGCGAAGCAATGCTCCAAAGTCCGTGCATACACGAGACGTTGGGAACTGCTGTGATTATTCGAGAAAAGGGAAAGGAGAGTTTCGGATATGGGAATCATCGGAAATGTAAAAGAAGAGATCCGGCTGATCAGAGAGCGGGATCCGGCGATTCATTCTTCCATGGAAGTTTTTTTATATCCGAGTTTCCGGGCGCTGCTGCACTACCGTGTGGCCCATAAGCTGTATCTGTCCGGGCATTATTTCCTGGCGAGATGGATTTCACAGCGCGCGGTGCGCAAAACCGGAATTGAAATCCATCCGGGTGCGAAAATCGGAAAAGGCTTCTTTATCGACCACGGAAACGGCGTTATCATTGGAGAAACCGCAGAGATCGGCAATAATGTGACCCTGTATCAGGGTGTGACACTGGGCGGAACCGGAAAGGAGCAGGGAAAGCGCCATCCGACTGTCGGCGATAATGTCATGATCAGCGCGGGCGCGAAGGTGCTTGGATCCTTTACAATTGGGGAAAATTCCAAGATAGGTGCGGGAAGCGTCGTGCTTTCAGCGGTGCCTCCCAACTCTACGGTAGTCGGCGTCCCGGGCAGAGTGGTACGCCGGTATAATCAGCCTCTTCCGCGGGAAACTCTGGATCAGGTACATTTACCTGACCCGGTGCGTGAGGACATTATGACGCTGCAGAAAGCAAACAGCGAGCTGATCAACCGGGTTCTCGAGCTGGAAGTGGAAGTGAAGCGTCTGAAAAAAGAAAAGGAATCGAAAAACAATACGAAAGGAAACGAAAAACAGCATGAAAATTTATAATACATTGACAAAGAAAAAAGAAGAATTTGTACCGATCGAGCCCGGAAAGGTACGCATGTATGTATGCGGTCCGACCGTTTACAACTTTATCCATATCGGAAACGCGCGTCCGATGATCGTGTTTGACACCGTGCGCCGCTATATGGAGTATAAGGGCTACGAGGTAAACTATGTCAGCAACTTCACCGACGTGGACGATAAGATCATCAAAAAAGCGGTAGAAGAGGGCGTAGATGCGAATGTTATTTCGGAACGCTATATTGCAGAGTGCAAAAAGGATATGGCTTCCTTAAATGTCCGTCCGGCAACAACCCATCCTCAGGCTACACAGGAGATCTGCGGCATGGAAGAGATGATCCGCACGCTGATCGAAAAAGGCTATGCCTATGCAGCGGAAGATGGCACGGTTTACTACCGTGTCAGAAGCTTCAAGGATTACGGCAAGCTTTCCCACAAAAATCTGGATGACTTAGAGGGCGGCAAGCGTTCCCTGCTGGTTTCCGGTGCAGACCAGAAGGAAGATCCGCTGGATTTTGTCCTCTGGAAGCCCAAAAAAGAGGGCGAGCCTTTCTGGAAATCCCCGTGGTGCGACGGCAGACCGGGCTGGCACATTGAGTGCTCCGTCATGAGCAAAAAATATCTGGGGGATGAAATTGACATCCATGCAGGCGGCGAAGACCTGATTTTCCCGCATCATGAAAACGAAATCGCGCAGTCCGAGGCTGCAAACGGAAAATCCTTCGCACATTATTGGATGCATAATGCCTTTTTAAATATCGACAACCACAAGATGAGCAAATCTGCGGGCAATTTCTTTACCGTCCGCGATATCGTTGCAAAATATGATCCGATGGTGCTGCGCTTCTTCATGCTTTCCGCCCACTACAGAAGCCCCTTAAATTTCAGTGCAGAGCTGATGGAGGCCGCTGCAAACAGCCTGGAAAGAATCCGTACTGCAGTTGCTACTCTGCAGTTTAAGGCGCAGAACGCAGAAGACAGCGAGCTGACAGAGCAGGAGAAGGAGCTTCTTGCACAGGCAGCAGGATTTGAAGCGAAATTTGATCAGGCGATGGACGATGATTTCAACACCGCGGATGCAATCGCAGCGATCTTCGAGCTGGTAAAATTTGCCAACACCTGCGGTGATACAGAGCACACCAAGGCATTCTGGGAGGCTCTGAAAGAAAAGATCACAACCCTCAGCGATGTCTGCGGTCTGATCGTAGAGAAAAAGGAAGAGCTGCTGGATGCAGACGTGGAGGCTCTGATTGAAGAGCGTCAGGCTGCCCGCAAAGCGAAAAACTTCGCGCGCGCAGATGAAATCAGACAGCAGCTTCTGGATAGGGGCATCGTGCTGGAGGATACCAGAGAGGGCGTAAAATGGAAGAGAGCCTGAGCCTGCTTGGCGCAATCCGGAAGAAATTTGTATGCGATCGGGTGGACATCCGGACCTATTCCCCACTGACACTGGCGTTTGTCGGGGACTGCATCTATGATCTGGTCATCCGCACGATCGTTGTGGAGCGTGGCAATACTGCGCCCGGCGTCCTGCATACCAAAAAGAGCTCCATCGTAAAGGCGCAGGCGCAGGCAGCACAGGCGGATGCGCTGATGGAGGAGCTGACTGCAGAAGAGCAGGCAGTTTACCGCAGAGGGCGGAACGCCCATTCCCATTCGGCAGCAAAAAATGCATCGATCGGGGATTACCGCAAGGCGACCGGATTGGAAGCACTGTATGGATTTTTATACCTGACCGACCAGACCGACCGGCTGCTTTGGCTGATTGCGAAAGGGCTGGAGATGACCGGCCAGCAAATATGATCAAATAGGAGAGCACGCAGATGCGTTATGAAGAATTTACAATAGAAGGCAGAAATGCGGTGATCGAGGCGTACCGGGCAGGACGTCCGATTGACAAGCTGTTCATTCTGGACGGCTGCCAGGACGGGCCGATCCTGACGATCAAGCGGGAAGCAAAGGCGAAACAGACGCCTGTTAAATTTGTAACAAAGGAGCGTCTGGATCAGCTTTCCGAAACCGGAAAACATCAGGGTGTCATCGCCTATGCGGCGGCTTACGAATATGCGACCGTGGAAGAGATTCTGGACAATGCCCGTCAAAAAGGCGAAGCACCGTTCTTATTTTTACTGGATAACATTGAAGATCCGCACAACCTCGGCGCGATCATCCGAACCGCCAACCTGGCGGGCGCACACGGCGTGATCGTTCCCAAAAACCGGGCGGCAGGACTGACGGCGGTTGTGGCAAAAACCAGTGCAGGAGCGCTTAACTTTACTCCGGTGGCAAGGGTGACGAACCTCGCAAAGACCATCGAAGAGCTCAAAAAAGAGGGCATCTGGTTTGTCTGTGCAGATATGGGCGGCACGACGATGTATGACCTGAATTTAAAAGGGCCGATCGGACTTGTTATCGGCAATGAAGGAGAGGGCGTTGGACGTCTTGTGAAGGAAAAATGCGACATGGTCGCATCCATTCCGATGAAAGGCGATATCGATTCTCTGAACGCTTCCGTGGCAGCGGGTGTTCTGGCTTATGAAATTGTGCGTCAGCGCCTTGGCTGATGTTGGACAGGAAAACAGCTGGAAGTATGAAAAATTACGAAGAATATCAGGACGAAGAACTGATCCGGAGGCTGCGGGACGGCGATGGCAGCGTCATGGATTATCTGATGGAAAAATATAAGGATCTGGTGCGGAGAAAAGCGCGCTCCATGTACCTTCCGGGCGCGGATCAGGAGGATCTGATCCAGGAGGGGATGATCGGGCTGTTCAAGGCGGTGCGGGATTATGAAAAAGACAGGGACGCGTCTTTTTCCACCTTTGCAGACCTTTGTATTTCCAGACAGATTTATACGGCAGTAGAGGCGGGCGCACGCAAAAAGCATGCGCCCTTAAATCATTATGTCTCATTGAGCCAGCCGGAAGATCGGGATGAGGACAAACAGGCGTATGAGCCGGAGGATGTCTGGGAAAAAAGCCCGGAAGAGCTTGTCATCGATCAGGAAAATACGAGGCTTTTGGAAGAAACGATTGAGCAGGAGCTGACGCCGTTAGAAAAGCAGGTCATGGATCTGCACCTGACCGGCATGGGCTACCGGGAGATCGCAAAGGTGCTCGGCAGAGATGGAAAAAGCACGGATAACGCCCTGCAGCGCAGCCGCGGAAAGCTGCGTCGGGCGCTGGATAAAAAGACGGAGCAGGAAAAGGAAGTGCTGCGCCCGTCTAAAGGAGAGGAATAGAGATATATGACGGAAAATCTGTTTTTGCAGGATCAGGCGGTTTCCTTTCACAGACCCTATCCTGCGTCCCTGACTGCGCTGCACGAAAAACAGCCGGAGCAGGGAATTTTTTATCGACAGGATGGAACGCCTTTTTTGAAGCTCTGGATGAAAAATGCCTGCGACGTAAAGATCGTCATCGGACAGGATACCTATATCCTGCTGGAGGTGGAGCGCAATCTCTGGGAGGTGAAGCTGCCGCTGGAACCTGGCTTTTATTATGCTGCACTGTATGTGGATAGTGTCGAGATCGTAAGTCCCTATCTTCCCATCGGCTACGGGTATTCCAGACCGTGCAATTATCTGGAAATCGGGCCAGCCATGGAAGCGTGCCGTTTAAAGGATGTTTTACACGGGAGCATCCGGCATGAATATTTTTATTCGGAAGTGACGGGGCAGACGGAAAGCTGTCTGGTGTATGCGCCGCCTGGATATGACCGGGATCAGCTGCGGCTTCCGGTGCTGTATCTGCAGCATGGTTTCGGCGAAAATGAGGGAAGCTGGGTCTGGCAGGGAAGAATCGGCTGGATGATGGACAACTTTCTTTCCGAGAAAAAAGTCACGCCGATGCTGATCGTCATGGCGGACGGGATGATGTCCGAGGACGGAGATCCGGAGAAAAAAATCATTCCGTCGCTGTTCACGAAATTTCTGACGCAGGATCTGATGCCGTATGTAGAGGCGCATTACCGCGTACTGACGGGACGGGAAAACTGCGCGATCGCCGGGCTTTCGATGGGGTCGATGCAGGCGGCCATGGCAGCGTTTTCCTATCCGGAAAAATTTGCCTGGATCGGGCTTTTTTCCGGCTTTCTGCGCAATTATATCGGCGTGGAGGAAATCGCGGACAGCCATTTGATGCAGGCGTTTGCGGACGTAGAGGCGTTCAATCAGAATACGAGGCTCTTGTTTCGTGCGATGGGGCGTGAGGATTCTTTCTTTACGTGGTTTATGCAGGAGGATCAGCTCTGCGAGGACTACGGCTTAAAACAGGTGCGCAGAGTGTACGACGGCGGACACGACTGGAATGTGTGGAGAAAGTGCGCGGCAGAATTTTTGCCGATGCTGTTTCGGACACAGGAAATAAGGTAAAGAATGGCTTCGCGGACGTTTGTGCGCCGCGAGTCGCAATACGTGAAGGTGGACGTACAGTAGGATCAGGTACAGTTGCTACAATCATCGAGTAATACAATCTGAATATAGATTTGTTATCGCAAGATAACGTTGTGTCCAAACGTAAGATACCCGTAGAACTTCGGTTCTACGGGTTTTTCTGTATCTTAAAGAGAGAATGATTTGAAAAATTATAAGTAGAGAAATAGCGAAATATTTATCAGCAAGATAAAATACAGATAAATTTAAAATTGAAAAATAAGACCAGTGGTGCCAAAACGGTGCCCAAAAAGAAACTCCTGCGAATGTTTGCCATTCACAGGAGTGATTTTTTACCAACCTTTAATCTGCTTGATCTGTTCAGCACGTTTCGGATCTCGATGATATTGCAGTTTCAGACGGATTGTTTCTACAACTTCCTGTCTGGCTTCATCATCAAGCTGATAGAATGATGTAAGTAGATTATCTACATCAGGCATACTATTTTTGCCAAAAAGATACATCAACGGATACATAGAATTTTTTAAGTAAGTCTTTACACGACTTGCGTCTAAGGCTCCGTTCAAACCGTCTGGAAGTGTAGGATAAATCTCTTCTTCCTTAATTGTGTCAGAAAATGGACTGGCAGAACATATCTCATTCACATCAATTTGCAATTCGTTTGCAAGTCTTAAAGCAAAATCAAATCGAATATTGGAATCTTTTTGAATGATTGAATATAAGGTTGTAGCACTGATTCCAGTTGCTTTTGCAATTTTACGGACATTTATAAGTGGTTAAGAGATCTGATGTATGCGTAGAAAATGGAAAATATGTTACAAATAAAACGAGAATTTGAACTCGAAATTTGGAAAAAATAATGAAAATAACTTGACATTTGAAAATAAGAGATGTATTTTTAAGATAAATTCAATAAACGGGAGGTGGATAAAAATGTTTAATCTTGAAGAATTGAGCTTGGAGTTTGTAGAGATTTCTGAATTAAAAACCTCTAAGAACTTATTTGGACCAGTTATGTACGGAACAGGTGTGAGAATGTAGTTTGTAGAAAAGACTTGCTCTATGTAAAAAGAAATATAGAGTAGGTCTTTTTTATTTAAAAAGGATTATAGGAGAGAATATATGAATAAATTAACTACAGCTGTATGGGAAATAACAATGGGTTGTAATATGCGTTGTAAACATTGCGGTTCAAGTTGTGCAGAAGCGCTACCCGATGAGTTGAATACATCAGAAGCTCTTGAGGTGTGTGACCAATTAAAAGATTTGGGATTAAAAGTTATTACATTATCTGGAGGGGAACCTACGACACGTAGTGACTGGCATATTATTGCGAAAAGATTAGTAGATAATGGCATAATAACAAGTATTATTACAAATGGTTGGTTGATTGATGAAAACTTTATTCATAATGCGATAACATCAGGAATTAGAAGTGTCTGTTTAAGTATTGATGGTCTTGAAAAAACTCACGATTTTATACGGAGATCGGGATCATTCAATAAAAGTATTAAAGCATTGAAAGAATTAAGAAAAAATAATATTTCGACATCAGTAATAACTTCAATAAATAAAGAAAATATATGTGAATTGGAAGAACTATATCAATTATTAAGTGATTTGGGAGTTAATAGTTGGCAGTTACAGATTGCATTACCAATGGGGAATTTTGCAAAACGCCCAGAATGGCTTATAGAACCTCAAGATATTCTTTCTATTATTGATTTTGCATATAATAAAATTGGAGGTAAGTTGTTAATTGTTTTGGCAGATTGCATAGGTTATTATAGCAATAAAGATATAAAAGTAAATGAGAATTTTCTTAATGATAATTGGTCTTGGACAGGTTGTGGAGCAGGAAAGCATGTAATTGGTATTCTGCATAATGGAGATATTGTTGCTTGTACTTCTATTAGAGATAAAACATTAGTAGCGGGAAATATTCGTGAAAAATCTTTAAAGTCGATTTGGGAAAGTCCGGAATCTTTTAAGTGGAATAGAAATTTTGATAGTAGTAAGTTAAAAGGATTTTGCAGAGAATGTCGTTATACAGAACGATGCTTAGGAGGATGTAGTAATAGTCGTTATTGCATTAACGGCTCATTTGAAAGTGAAAATAGATACTGTGCATATAATGTTGAAATGAAAAAATGGAAAAAATATTTGGAATCACTTAATGATATATCAGAAATTGATAATGTTATAGAAAAAGCAGCGGCTTTAAAACATCAGGATCTTTATAAGATAGCTTGCGAAATTAAACAATCTAAATTATGATTAGAGAGGTAACAAATATGAATAAACATGAGTTATATCATAACCACAATTATGTTTATCTGCTGACTTCTAATATTATTAACCGCTGTGGTGATTCATTAGATACAATACTTTTTACATGGTTGGTATATTTACTTACAAATAGTGCAGGGTGGTCTGCGATTATTTTTGGTATTAATCAAGCTACTTCTGTAATTATTCAACCATTTATAGGTCCATTAGTCGAGAATATGAATAAAAAGAAAGTGTTAGTACTTTCAGATATAGCTCGAGTTCTGTTAGTTTTGTATATATTATATGTATATACACAAAACATGCTTTCACCATTAATATTGGTTTTTATGACAATATCCATTTCATTAATAGAAGCATTTCATATGCCAGCAGGGGTAGCAGTTATTCAGCATGTACTTCCTAATGAACATTATGATAAAGGTGTAAGTGTCAATGTGTCTTGTACCAAAATAGCAGTATTAGTTGGAACTGGCTTGTCAGGCATAGTGATTAGTTCATTTGGAATAGGTATTTCTTTAGCGATAGATGCTTTGATATTTTTAATATCAGCGTTGCTTATAGTAAAAATAGAATTTTCTGTTCAAGAAGAAAAGAAGACAAACCGAATAATTGGCAGAGAATATTTAATTTCGCTTAGAGATGGATTTAGTTATGTATTTGACCATAAGAAGCTATTAAAACTATGTTTTTTATGTATTCTAATTAATTCAGCAGTGGTTCCATTTGATGCACTGCTCGCCCCGATTGCAAGAGAAATGTTTAGTGGAGATGCCAAAATTGTTTCATTACTAAGTGTAAGCGTAACTATTGGTACTATTTTGGGATCATTGACTTTTGCAAAAATGAAAGAGGAGAAAAAAAATAATACACTTGTTACATTTTGTGGAATTGTTTTAGGTGTATACTATGTTTTTATTGCATTTGTTTCAAAATATATTGCAAATCCTATAACTCAAAAATTACTGTTGCTAATCGGTTCGATAATAATTGGTGCAGCATTGGGATTAATGATTACTTATGTACAAGTGAAATTTGTAAAAGAAGTTACTAAAGAATATATAGGACGTGTTTCTGCAATTCGATTTTCACTTACATACGCATGCGCGCCAGTGGTATCTTTTGTGATTAGTATTATATACAAAGTTACTGTTGTTGATACAAGTTCACTTTTTGTGGGATTTGGTATTGTAATAATAATTCTTTTTCTTTTGGCAAATAAGATTACGTTTTCTCCTTTGAAGAAAGGCGATAAAAGTTCTTATAAATTATATATGTCTTTTTGACTATCTTTTTATATTTTCTTAAATGTCCGCAAAGCCTTATTTTATAGGCTCTACGGGCATTTTGCTTTTGTGGTAAACCTCACATAT
>QUKC01000008.1 GCA_003481005.1 Firmicutes bacterium TM09-10
AAAAAACTAATTAGCCAAGGCGCAGGATTTGACGTTTACATTTAAGTAAGTGCTAATGCAAGAATCATAACTTCAATCCAAAACTGAACAATTAACTTTTCCCATGTAAAATTTCTACAATTTATTTAGGATAACTCCACTCCCACTATAATGGTCAATACAAGGTATTCATGTGTTATTTTAGCACTTCTGGTATTCTTCATCTATTATGTAGACTTCTCTATGTTTTTATCATATTCATTAGGTAGCTTAAACATATCCTTTATTTTTAACGCGGAAATCTTGGACATTGATTACATTTTTTAACGTTCTTTTATTCATCAACCAAGATGATAGGTACAGTGCTTATGTGATATAAACCCAAGCCATCTAATATCATCAATTGGAATAATTCTACCTCTCCAACCAACTCCAAACTATAACTCTGCTATTTTTCTAATTAGCCATTGCAAGGTAGCGGAGCATTCCTAGCAGATGTTCCCACATAAAGTGATTTAGATTCTCCTATATTAGATTACCACTAATCCTTCATATCTTTTTCAACCGAAATAATCCTTTTAGATATTTCTGATAAGGTGTCTTCCCTAAGTCTCTCATCCTCTATCTTATTAGCAATTGAATTGGCAAGTAAAAGATTATTACTCTCCGCAAATTTTGCATGAAACTTAACTGCTGCTTCAATATTTTTGGTATACATCTTAATAAAAATAGCTCCTATAAAATCTACAATTATTCCACTAAAACTACCTACAAATAGTAAAATTTTATCTGTATCCAAAGACATATACATATATAAACTTGCTACTACTATCAATATACCAAATAAAATCATCATAATACCAAGACCAGATAAAAATTTTGTCTGAGCCAAATTCATATCATAATATCTCATTAACTCCTTTTGGTTCATTCTAAACATTTTTTCTGCTCTTAAAGCTCTCTTTTCAGGATTTATTTCTGAAAATTCTTTTTCTTCTCTGCGAACATCTTCATCTAGTTTTTCCAGTTTTTTTGATTCTTTGAAATCAAAAAAACTACTTATAGATACTGCAAAGCAAATAAATGCTAAAACCCCCAAAATATATACTAGTATTTTTCCAATCGCAAACTCAAAAAATTTATCATATATTTGGTAAGTAGCAAAGACTGCCATTGCCCCAAATACAAGTCCACCTATTATCCCATTTTTATCTTTTTCTGATTTTTTCTGTTCTTTTTGCGTAGTTTTATTTGTACTAGCTTTTGTTTGCTCTTCTTCCATTAATATATTCCTTATTTATTCGCATTGGCGTCATATTCTTACGAAAATCTTTTTGACTTTCTTTATGTTTCAGTTGTCATCAATATTGTATAAACACTATACAAATATACGTCACGTTTCGAACTCGCAAAATCAAAGTTGGTTCTATACAATTTTGTATCGGTATATTGGTTCTATCTGACTCAATTTGGTTTGAACTGTCCTTATCGTATGGACTGCCTTACCTCGTGTTATCAAATTGTTATCACAAAAGTGTTATCAAATATAATTTCATCGATTCAATATAACTACAAATTGGAAATTTGCATATACTTACAATTTTTTCATCATCCAATAGGAATCTGTATATTGACCATTCGCATATTTCATATTATTAGGGAATACACCATATTTTTCAAAGCCTAGGTTTTTATAAAGCGAAATTGCTCTTTCGTTTCCAGCAGCCACCTCTAATTCCGCTTGCTCATATCCAAGGTTCCTTGCCATATCAAGAATAGTTTTCAGCATAATTTTGCCGATACCTCTCCCACAATATTTCTGATACAAAGCAATAGCAACCTCACAACGATGAGCATATCTTTTATAAGTTCCAATACTACTAAGGGAACAATTACCAATATGCCTTCCATTTATGGTTGCAATTAGCATTAATTCCCGTTCAGAATCAATGCAACTTGTAATGAAATGTTTCTCTTGTTCAAGCGTCAATTTGACTTCATCAGGTTCTCTAATCAAAAACGGTGTTTCTCCAGTTGTTATTCTCAAATATTTGATTAAATCTTCTGCATCTGATTCTTCTGCATTTCTCAAAACTATTGTCTGTCCTGTTTTATCTTTTACTTCTAAAGTATCAAACCTCATAATAATGTCTCCTCTATAACCTGTGTAGTACATTGAATAACAAATTTCATAGGTATTTATCTCTTCTTCTCAAACCTCTATCGGAATGGATTTTGATTTTGAAATATCTGATCATTTTTCATCGATCAGAGGGCTCAGAATTTTCCTGCTTCTGATTGTCCTTTCCCGCGGAATCCTTTGCAGCGGTTTCTGCATTTTTTTCTACATGTTCTGCAGGGTGCGGAATAAACGTCTTCAAATCTTCTTTAAAATTCCGGAACGAAAACTGTTTCTTGCGATGTCTCGCGGGCTTATCTTCCGGTTTAGAAATAAAGCTGCCGGTCTGGACATCGACATAATCCAGTGTCTGGTACTCTTCTGTTTTATCAGACATGCCTTTTTTTTGCAAACTGCGGTTGACGTAGCGCTTGATCAGCGCATAAAAAACAGCAAAGATCGGAACACCGAGAATCATGCCTGGTACACCCATGAGACCACTGAAGATGGTGATGGAAAAAATAATCCAGAACCCGGAAAGACCGGTGGAATCGCCAAGAATCTTAGGCCCAAGGAAGTTGCCGTCAAACTGCTGCAAAATCCAGATGAAGATGATAAAATACAGGCATTGCATCGGATTGACCATTAAAATAAGCAATGCACAGGGTACGGCTCCGATAAAAGGACCAAAGAACGGAATAATGTTGGTAACGCCGACTATGACGCTGATCAGCATTGGATATGGCATTTTCATGATGCTGACAACAACAAAGCAGAGAACACCGATGATGGCTGAATCCAAAATTTTTCCACTGATAAATCCGCCAAAGGTGGAATCGATCAGACGGAAGTCTTCCATAATTACATTAGCCTGTCTGGTATCCCAGAAAGCGTATAAAAGCTTCTTCCCCTGGCTGACAAAGCGTTCCTTACTGGCAAGCAGATAGATGGAAATGATCAGTCCGATAACGAGGTTCCAGACTGCCTTCGCAAAGCTTAACATGCTTAGGGAGACTGTTTTCACGATGGCATTGATCTGAGGCATCATGGTTTTATTGAGGAAGTTTTCAAGATCTGTCGAATAATGATCGATCAGATCGGATACAGTCGTTTCGATGTCTGGATTATCAGCGAGCAGTTTTTCTGCCCAGTCACTGACGTTTTTTACATAGCTGGGGAACTGACCGGCAATACTTTGGATGCTTCCAATGATCTGCGGAATTACAACTCTGAAAAATCCGTACACCAAAAACAGGACAAAGCACAGCGTCAGGACGATCGAAATGCCGCGGCAATAGCTGGTCAGCTGTTTCTTTTTTTTCTGTAAGGACGGTTTTTGGGAAATCAGCCAGTCTCTGGCGGGATACAATGCAAAATGCTCGATGGCGTTTACCAGCGGACACATCAGCCATGCCAGAATAAAGCCGTCCAGAATCGGCATGCAGATGTGCAGCAGATTCTGCAGATGATCTTTAAAGTTGCCGCCGTGAAAGATCAGATAATAGGCGAGCAGCCCGCCGATTACAACCAGAAGCGCCGTTACGCCCCAGTATAGATATTTTTTTTCCCAGCGAAATTTCATGTCAAGTACTCTCCTTTCCGTCATGCGAAGAAAGCTCGTCGAATTTCGCTTTCATCGTCGGGTTGTTTTTCGTAAGGCGCTTGATGCTCAGATCTTCCGCCTTGTTGTTTGCGAGCCGCAGGTTGTTTTCAGAAGAAAGCAGGGCCTCCTTTGTCTTCTGAAGATGGTCGATCGTTTTGTCGATTTCATCGATCGCGCGGTGGAACCGTTCACTCGCCAGACGGAAATTCCGATTGAATTTCTCTTTAAAATCATTCATATCTTCCTCAAAATGGGAAATGTCAATATTCTGATTTTTGATGACAGCAAGCTCCTGCTTATACCGCAGCGCATTCAGAGAAGCATTGCGCAGCAGCGTGATCATCGGGATAAAAAACTGCGGACGGATCACATACATCTTCGGATATCGATAGGAAACGTCCACGATGCCGGTGTTATACAGCTCGCTGTCTGGCTCCAGCATGGACACTAAAACGGCGTATTCGCAGTCTTTCTCGCGCCGGTCCTTATCCAGCTCCTTGAAAAAATCTTCATTTTTCTTTTTCGTTGCGGTTTCATCCATCTCGTTTTTCATTTCAAACATGATGGAAATAAATTCGATTCCGTCCGGATCCGTTTCTTTATAAATATAATCGCCCTTGCTGCCGGTTCTGGCATCGTTGTCCTTTTCAAAGTATGCATTCTGGAAACCGGTTGCGCGCAGCTTGTTGAATTCTGTCTCACAGTGCTGCTCTAAGCTTTCTCCGATCATTTTGGTGGACTGGCGCGCCTTGAAATCCTTATAATAGGCGATTTCCTCGTCCTTCATGCGGAGGCGCTCTTCGTACTGCTCCTTGATATTTTGCTCCCGGAGCCGGGTTTCCTGCTTTGCATGTTCTATTTTGCCGGTCAGGTCATAAATCTGCCGGTCCATTTCGTTGATCTGCTTTTCTTTCTGGGCAGCTGCTTTAGAAACCGCCAGGGCGATATCCTTGTCCGCAGTTTCCTGTACAGATGTGATTTTGGCATTTAAAAGGCTGATCTGAGCGTCCTTTTGGGACAGAGCCTTTTCCTGTTCGGACAAAAGCTTTTCCTGCCGGGAACGGGCGTCTGCCTCTGCCAGCTGCCGTGCGCTCTCTGCTGCCGCAAGCTTTGCCTGCAGCCGGGAAATTTCCTCCGCCAGCTCCTGTCTCGTCTGGGTCTGCGCCAGAAGGACAGCGTTTTCTTTTTCAGAAAGATATTGCGCTTTACGCTCGGAAAGCTCTTTCTCAAATTCTTTATCACGGACCTGTCTGACGATCGCCGCATAGCCGGATTCGTCTACCTGAAAGACTTCGCCGCATTTGGGACATTTGATTTCCTGCATGCACCTGCTCCTTTATCATGATTGGATATTCTATTAGTTTACTCTGTCGAGCACTTTTTTTCAAGGCGAATCCCGATAGAAACCTAGGATCGATCCAAATCCGGTAGGAATCACTGCGGTCTCTTTGCAAAAAGAAAGAAAAAATAGTATACTGTCAAAAGGAAAATCAGGATGAGAAAACCATTCCGGCGTGCAGACGCCGGTAACTATGAAACGAGGAAACAGCATGACGTTACAACAGGTATTGAGCCAGGTGCGGCGAGCCGCAGACGATTATGAAATGATTCAGGACGGAGACAAAATCGCAGTCGGGATTTCCGGTGGAAAGGATTCCCTGACGCTTCTTTATGCGCTGAGCACGCTCAGACGCTTTTATCCGCATCCCTTTGAACTGCATGCGGTAACTGTCGACCTTGGCTTTGAAAACTTAAATTTGGGCAAAATAGAGGCACTCTGTAAAGAGCTGGATGTCCCGTATACAATTGTGCCGACGCAGATCGCTTCGATCGTATTTGACCAACGGAAAGAAAAAAATCCCTGCGCACTGTGCGCCAAAATGCGGAAAGGCGCATTAAATGAAGCGATCCGTGGGGCAGGCTGCAACAAAATTGCTTATGCACACCACAAGGACGATGTCGTGGAGACGCTGATGCTGTCTTTGATTTATGAAGGGCGCTTCCATACGTTTGCCCCTGTCACTTTTCTGGATCGGATGAATCTAACGGTGATCCGTCCGCTCGTTTATATGAAGGAAGCGGATGTGATCGGATTTGTCCATAAGCATGATGTTCCGGTTGTCAAAAGTCCCTGCCCTGCAGACGGACATACTCGCAGAGAATATGTCAAGCAGCTGCTGCGTCAGCTGAACCTGGAAAATCCAGGTGTGAAGGATCGGATGTTCACCGCGGTTCAGAGTGGTCTTGCGGAATGGAGGGTACATGAAAAACAGTAACAATTATCATGATGAAACTGCAAAGGAAAATATCCTCCAGCTGCGAAAGCTGCAGGAAGAGCTGCCGCGCTTTTGTCGCCAGTATTTCCGTGGAATCGAACAGACGACCGCGCCCCGCACGCGGCTTGCCTATGCGTATGACCTCGGTGTCTTTTTTGAGTTTCTGCACAAAAATAACAGCGTGCTTTCGAAGATGGATATCATAGAGTTTCCGCTGTCAGTTCTGGATCAGATCACAAAGGCGGATATCGAGGAATATCTGGAATATCTTTCGTATTATGTCAAAGACGACGGCACGGAATATACCAACGATGAACGCGGGAAACGCCGCAAGCTTGCTTCCCTGCGCTCGTTTTATAATTATTTTTTCCGGGACGAACAGATTAAAAGCAATCCTGCGTCCTTAGTGCCAATGCCGAAGCTCCATGACAAGGAAATCGTGCGTCTGGACCCCAACGAGGTCGCAATTCTGCTTGATCAGGTGGAGGACGGCACCAAAATGACCAAAAGTCAGATGAAGTTCCACGATAAGACGAAGGTGCGCGATCTTGCGCTTCTGACACTTTTGCTGGGAACCGGTATTCGTGTGTCGGAGTGTGTCGGTCTGGATATCAGCGACGTAGATTTTGATAATCTCGCAATCAAGGTGCGACGCAAGGGTGGATACGAGGACGTCGTCTATTTTGGGGAAGAGGTGGAGGAAGCGCTTCTCTCCTACCTGGATCAACGCAAACATATGATTCCGATGAGTGGCCACGAGGATGCATTATTTTTATCCCTGCAGAACCGGCGCATGGCGGTGCGCAGCGTGGAAAATCTGGTCAAAAAATACGCTTCTCTCGTCACAACGACAAAAAAGATCACGCCTCATAAGCTCCGTTCCACCTACGGCACGACGTTGTATCAGGAAACCGGGGATATTTACCTCGTTGCAGACGTTCTGGGACATAAGGATGTCAATACCACACGGAAGCATTACGCTGCGATGAAGGACGATCATAAACGGAAAGCTGCCAAAACAGTAAAATTACGGGAGTTATGATTTTTCGTTGACGTGTAACGCGTGCAATCTATTGTGCGGAATCGAAAACGGTCACTCTTCCAGTGTTGGACTGAGTGACCGTTTTTCCGTTCTCTTGTTACTTTTTCTGCCTGTGCTTGCGAAGGTTTTTATCGCTTCTCCATCGGCTTGGGCGATAAATCGGAGGTGGTTCGATACCCTCTGCAGGATTGTCTGCAGCGCCGGGGCAATTTAAATTGCCAGATAAATTGGCGTTTGCAGAATGTGCGGTATCCAGGTGTTCCGATCGGTTATCGACCGGTTCAGCGCCCGGCTTGCGGAAGGTCAGAATCGCCTTGAACAGATCGCCATCGAGAAGAATCTGCATTGTGCCGTGCTGCAGCTCAGTAAAGCTTCTTGCGATGGCGAGACCAAGTCCGCTTCCCTCTGTGTTGCGGGAGCCGTCTCCGCGGACGAAACGTTCGGTCAGCTCTTCTCCGGAGACGGTCAGCTCCATCTGGGAAATGTTTCGGATCGCAATCTGCGTTTCGGATGCGCTGTCGGTCACAGTAACATAGACGCGCGTGGATGGCATGGCATATTTGCTGATGTTGGTATAAAGGTTATCAAAAATACGAAACGTCTTTTGCGGATCAAGCCGTAAAATTACTTTTTCTTCCGGCAGCTGAAATTTGAATGTCAGATTCTTTTCCTGCATGCGGGCTTCGTATTCCAGATAGCACTGTCGAAGCAGGTTGCAGATATCGACATTGTCGTAATGCAGGGTAACGTTATTGGTAGTTGCCTTGCTGATTTCGAACAGATCTTCGATCAGTACCTTTAAGCGGAGCGCCTTTTTGTCCAGCGTATCGAGATATTCCTGCTGCTGTATTGGGGTAAGTCCCGGTTCCTTTAACAGGTTGATATAGGTAATGATTGCAGTCAGCGGCGTCTTTAGATCATGAGATACGTTGGTGATCAGTTCGGACTTCATCCGTTGGCTCTTGACCTCTTCGTCTACCGCTTTCTTGAAATCAGTCTGAATTTGTAAAAGCTCTTTTTTATAGCTTTCGAAAACGCCGAAGTCTTCTGAAAAAGCGGTATCGAAATCCCCTCTTGCGATCGAGCTGGTCGCACGCAGGAGGTTCTGATATTTGGTTTGTATGTCATGGACGTATTTTTTGAGCAGGAAATAGATAATCAGGGAGTAAATCAACAGTGGAACAAAGCCCCATACCCAGAAAAACGTAATGACAAACAGGATAATAAAATTGACGATGACCAATTTGGAAATCATTTTCTTGGCGTCTGTGCCGATATCGAAGCTGACAAGCTCCTGATAGAACCGGTTCCAGGCGTTCATAATTCTGCGCCAGTAGCGGATTAACAGGCTGTGCTCGCGAAACTCCTGCTTGCTGCGCAGACAGCCTGCTGCAATCGTACCGAGAAGAAAGGCGACGAAAAAGCAAAGGAAAAAAACAATCGCCAAAAACAGATACAGCGTCCCGGACAAATGCAGCGGTGAAAGAACATGCTTTGTCAGGTTCGGAAACAGCTGTCCATGCTGAACGCCGCAGATCAGGCGAGTCAGGAAATAGGGCATCTGAAAAAACAGACAGAGAAGCACTGCTGCTATCTCGATCGGAAGCTGGCAGATGGAAAAGCTGCGGATACAGTAACCTCTTTTTTCAAACAAGAGAACCATAAAACCACCGAACAGGAATGCTGCAGCAAAAAAACCGATCAGCACGTGGGGAACCCCGGCGGCACAATAGCTCTGATACTGGAGGCCATCGTAATTGGTATCGCTCATGAACAGATCCCGGGAAGAAAGAATCTTCTGATACTGCTGTTGGGTGATGGCATAAATAATCCGCATATTCGAAGGACCGGAAAGCGAAACACGGTAACGGTAAGTCTGGCCAGAGTCTGAATCGAAATCTAACAAAAGGCTGTCGGAGTCATCAGAAAACTGCTGAAAATACTGTTCTCTTCCGGCAGTTTCCAGCTTTTTTAAAAAGCTGTCGGACTCGTCGCCAAAATAAGCGCGGCAGCTGCTGACATGTCCGGCGGCATCATATTCGATAACTGCATAATAAATATAGGACGGATGCTCTGTCGAGGTTTGTCCGTTTAAAAGCGCAGTCAGTTCAGAAACACTGCTGTTTCCGATTTGCGTACCGGAAGCAGTATCCTGTGCACAGTAATCGACATATTGCGTCAGTTTCTCTGCACCCACCTTCATTTCATCAATCTGTGACAGAAATACATTATACAGGGCTTCTTCCAGATCACCGTCAGAAACAGGGGTGTCAGATGAATCGTCGGAAGAGATTCTGTCAGCGATCTGATAAGTTGCTGAAGAGGCAGAAAATGCAGGATCACCTGATTCACGGCTCCCCAGATAGTCGATCGTCAGATACAGATCGGAATAAGACCAGTTTTTCTGATCGGTCTTTTCTTTCAGGTATTTATATTGAATATAGTTGCTCTGATAAAGCTGTTCGATAAAGGACATTTCCGTCAGCGGAGTGGAAAATTCGCTGGCAGCGCGCGTTTGAAAGAACGGCAGAAACGCCATCAGACAGAGTGTCAAAGACAGGAGGATGACAAGCATCACTGTAACGCTTTTTGCCTTTGGACTACTGTTTTTCCATTTTGTAACCAACACCCCACACCACCTTTAAATATTTCGGATTCTTCGGATCGATTTCTATTTTTTCTCGGATTTTACGGACATGAACCATAATCGTGTCAGTATTGACCGCTTTTTCATTCCAGATGCGTTCGTAAATTTCGTCTGCGGAAAAAACACGTCCGGGATTGCGCATCAAAAGCAACAGGATTTTAAACTCAATGGGCGTCAGGCGCACCGGTGCACCATCAACAAAGACTTCTACAGTCTCTTCGTTCAATTCGATTCCGCCCAGCACATGGTAAGTATCCTTGACCGGTTCAGCCGATGCGATCGCTTCCCGGTAACGGTTATAGCGTCGCAGGTGGGAATTGACACGCGCCAAAAGCTCCAAGGGCGTAAACGGCTTTGTGATGTAGTCGTCAGCACCCATATTTAAGCCCATGATCTTATCGACCTCTTCTGATTTGGCGGAAAGCATAATCACCGGGAAATCATAGCCCTTTTCCCGCACCTTCATCATCATCGTAATGCCGTCCATGCGCGGCATCATGATATCTACGATTGCAAGATCAATTTCTTCTTTTTCAATGACCGCCAGACCCTCGATTCCATCGCCTGCCTGAGATACGTCATATCCCTGGTTTTTTAAATAAATCTCGATTCCGGAACGGATATCGGCGTCATCTTCTACGATCAGAATATGATTCTTATCCATTGCAGCTTTTAACTCCCCTCTTTTGTATGGCGCCTGATAGTAAAAATAGTGTTCAGATCGCCTGCCTGACATATGTCCTATCAGTATAGCATCCGCGTCCCGGGAAAGCAAACCTTCGGACAAACTTTACGATACGCAAAAGAGCTTAGAAAAAAGCGGCATAAAAACGAAAAAAAATCTAAAGTTTTGAAAATATGTGCCCTAATAGCAGGTATCAGCGGAATGATTTCCGAAAAATGTGACGGAACCGTTCAGTGAAAATCCGTGCTGTAGTATGGAATGATCAGATAATCTCCGGCGTGGATATCGTCTGCATTCTGTAAGTGATTCATTTCGCAGACCTCGTCGATATAATCCTGGACAGATGTATAATGATTATCCATATAACGGCCGGAAATAGCGGAAAGCGTATCTCCCGAATATACCATAATGCTGCGGAAATACTTATAATGGACAGGTTCGGAGGATGCCTGCGCTCTGGATAAAAATCCGGTTGTCAAAATACCGATAAAGACCGCGATAAGGGTCGCTGCAAGGCTGAAAAAGATCCGTTTGGTCAGTTGTCTGGTTCTGCGCAGGTGGTTGCGATAGGAACGCTCCTGATATGCTGCTACTGCTCTGGCGGTCTGAAAATAGGTGCTGTATGTTGTGTTCATAGAAATCCCCTCCTGAGTACAATCGAACATATGGTTTCGAACATATGTTTCTATACATGGATTATATCGAACGTACTTTCGAATGTCAACAGGAAACGGTAAAAATCGAACACTTCTTCGGAATGTATGTTTGCTTTTTTATCAGGGGTATGTTATACTGAATTTACATTAAAATGCAGAAAGGAATTTTTCTATGACACAGAGAAAGATCACTGCAAAACAGCAGGAAATTCTTGATTATATAAAAGAAGAAATTTTAAAAAAGGGATATCCGCCGGCAGTTCGTGAGATCTGCGAGGCAGTTCATTTAAAATCCACGTCTTCCGTTCATTCTCATTTGGAGACGCTGGAGAAGAACGGATATATCCGCAGGGACCCGACTAAGCCGCGCGCGATTGAGATTACAGACGACAGCTTTCAGGCTGTTCGCACAGAGATGACGAGCCTTCCGGTTGTCGGCAATGTTGCAGCCGGACAGCCAATCCTTGCCGAAGAAAATATCGAAAGCTATCTTCCGATTCCGGCAGAATCCGTGCCGACCGGTGAGCCGTGCTTTGTGCTGAATGTCCGCGGCGATTCTATGGTAAATGCCGGAATTCTGGATGGTGACCAGATTTTTGTACAGTGTTGTCAGGAAGCCTATAACGGACAGATCGTGGTTGCGTTGATCGATGACTCTGCTACAGTAAAACGTTTCTATAAAGAAAAGGATCACATCCGTCTGCAGCCGGAAAACGATACGATGGACCCGATCATCGTAGACGACTGCCAGGTGATCGGACGTGTGTTCGGAATGATGCGGATCTTCCATTGAAATCCTCATTCCGCAGGCGTCACAAAGCAGCTGTACAAAAAACAAGCTTAATATGTTTGGTGATTGTGCTAATCTTACGGGTGTCTCCAGCCTTAACGATTGGAATATTTCGAATGTGACGAATTTCGATATGATGTTTTCCCGATAAGCTGTCCGAACGGATAAATTCTGCTGTTCAATCCATCACAACCGTGATAGAATGAATGCAGTGTTTCGGGATGGTACAGAATCATGGAGGGATGCAAATGGAACCGATGTATTTGTCAATCCAGCCCGTGGAAACCGGGAAGCGGATCAAGCAGCTGCTTTCAGAGCAGAACTATACGATCCGGGAGATCCAGGGTGCGTTCGGCTTTGAGAACCCGCAGGCGATCTACAAATGGGTCTCCGGAAAATCGCTGCCAAGCCTGGACAACTTTGTTATTCTCAGCCGACTGTTGCATACCAGCATTGAAAATATCCTCGTCATTGACGGGGATATTCCTCGTTTAGGGGGCTTTTTAAACCAAAGGTTCAATGACTTCCTCTCTCTCCCGCCTTATAATCGTGTCACAAGGAACTGATGCGAAGGAGGCGAATACATCATGAAAATCACATCGGCTTATGCCAATAAACTGCTCAAAAGCCTGACGGACGAGAAATCCTACTGGGAAGCCAAGGAAGCCGCATCCCGCACTTATGTTGCCGCCGTCGGTGAGGAACCGGTTATCCCGGAGTATGACTACACCGCTGTTTCTGCGACATTAAAAGAGATCGACCGTAAAACCGTCATCATCAAACATGCTCTGAACCTGGCCAACGCCACCGCAAAGATCCCGGTCGGAGATACGGAAATGAGCGTTGACAGCATCCTGGTAAGAATGGCACAGCTTAACTCTCGCAAAGTGACCCTGGACGTTATGCGGAAATGTCTTCCGAAAATGAGGGAATCTTCTCATGCATTCAGCTCCAGAAATGCTGTTCCTGAATACCGCTACACCAATTACGATCCAGAGCTGGTAAAACAGGATTACGAACGCATTTCCGGCGAAATCATGGAAATGCAGATTGCCCTTGACCGGTACAATCAGACGTTCCTGTTTGAAGCGGACATTTAAAGAATTTTCCGTACAGGGTCTTTAAAAATGCAGATGGGATTGTTAACGTTCAGTGACATGGATTGTTTTCTTATTTTTTATCCGTTGTATCTTTCGGTTCATGGTACGCTAATTCAGCAAATATCAATGGTAAATAATCCCCCTGTAGAAAACCCGTGAGCGATCACACCGGTGCCGGGTACGGTTTCAGGCACCACGGCTGCGGAATGTAAATTTCGCAGCCTTTTCCTTACAGACAGCTATCACAAAGGAGGATCCCATGAAAAATTTCCTGAGACTCGACGGTCTGTCCATCCTGTCCGTCCAATATATGTATATTGATTACAAAGACTACCTTGCGGATTCCCTGCTCGCACAGAACCATGTTTCCGTGCGGTTCGAAAACGAATTCTCACGGGACGATTCCCCATACCGGATCATTCTCTGCAAAGTCAGGAAGAAAGACACGGCGGGATTTGAAAAATCCATGGAATTGCTATGCAATAAGATGCTGCTTTTCGGACACAACGATTACATGGAATTCTGCAATAGCATCATGGAAACACTGGAACAGAATCGAGGTGCCGCATGAAGAAATCATTTGTCCCGATCAGCAAACAGAGTAAGAAAGCACAAAAAGCGTACCATTCCACCCAGCGTTCCACCTGGGGCATCCTGAACCCGGCAACGCGGACCATGCCGAACGGCAAGGCATACAACCGGAAGAAGCAGAAAGCGAACGACAGAAGCGGCAGGGAATCCTTCTTCGACTCCCCGCCGCTTCCTTTTTTCTTTGCAGTTTCATCCATTGCGGTTTCTCCTTTCCCGTAATATCCCTGATACGACAGTTATATCACGGAACGGAAAAGGCCGCATTTAACCAACGGTTTCATTTTTTCAGGAAAAGAAAGAAGTGCAAGCTGCCTGCACTTCTTCTTCAAATAACCAATTTGAAAAAAAACGGACGCTATTTGTTTTGATATAAAAAGCATGTTTCATAAATAAAAGGAAAACTACAACTTCTCTTCCAGAAAAGCATCCACGTCGATCTGCTCGCCATCTCTCCAGATACGCTCGAGATCATAGAACAGTCGGTTTTGACGGTCAAACACATGTACGACGAGATCGCCGTAATCCATCAGGATCCAGTTTCCGGTCGGATATCCTTCCATGCTTTTTAAGGAATAGCCGGCTTTGGTGAGTTGTTCGTCTACATTGTCCGCCATTGCCTGCACCTGGTTTCGGTTGTTTCCGTTTGCAATCAGAAAATAATCTGCCAGAACGGAAACCTTTGCGATGTCGATCAGGGTAATATCCTCGGCTTTTTTATCTTCCAGCGCTGCGATCGCAAGCTGCGTCATTTTAGCTGCCTGTGTCATACGTTTCCTCCGTTTTTATAAAAATCATAGGTTTTCTGTGTCATGGAGTCGATCTCCATATTTCCGCCCTTTAAATAGCTTAAGGTGTTCTCCAGCGCCATGATGAGTGCTTTGTCAAGATCTTCAAAAGCGATCCTTCGGATTTCCGGAAGATTTGGAGCCTGCTTTCTGCCGGGCTCGATATAATCCGACAGCCATACGATTTTTTCCAGCAGGGACATATCCGGCCGTCCGGTCGTATGGTTCAAAATCGCGTTCAGGATATCAGGATCTGTCACGCCGTATTTTTTGGAAGCAAGATAGCTTCCGACCTTTGCATGCAGTAAAAAAGGATTCTTTTCTTCTGCAGGATTGATCGGGAGATCGTGCTTTTTACAGATTGAAATCTTTTTTTCATTGCTTAAGCATTTCGCGCAGTCGTGGAGCATGCCGGCAATCAGCGCGCTGTTTAAGTCTGCGCCGTAGCACATTGCAAGGGAAGCCGCGGTATAGGCGACGCCGAGCGTATGTTCATAACGCTTCGGGTCGAGCTCTTTTTCCATCGCCTTACGTATTTTTTTCAGATCCGGCTCTTTCATTTAAAAGACTCCTTTCCATCCCTGTAATACCCGTTTTTTTCCAGAAAGCTGCGGACGCGTTCCGGGACGAGATAACGGACGGATGTTCCTTTTTGCAGGTGATCCCGCACCAGGGTAGAAGAAATTTCTACATGAAGGGACGGCATGAAACGGATATCCGCGCGGTAACGGGACGCGAGGGATTTTGCCTGCAGCATCAGCGCAGAATCTTCCCTGCCCTGCCGGACGGAGGCTGCCGTAATGCACTGAGTAAAAATCTGCTCCGGATTTTTCCAGAATTCCATCTGGAACAGCGTGTCCGCACCGACAATATAATAAAGTTCGTCCTCCGGATACTGCGCATGCAGTCGGGTAATCGTTTCACAGGTATAGGAATTGCCTTCTCTTACAATTTCCATGTCGGAAACGCAAAAATAAGGGTTATCTGCTATGGCGAGCTGTACCATCTGAAAACGAATTTCTCCAGGCAGGATCTCCTCCTGCCGTTTCATATAGGAACAGCCGCTTGGAATGAACAGAACCTGATCCAGTCCATAAAAGCACCTCGCCTGCTCTGCAAGCAGCAGGTGCCCGTTATGGATCGGATTGAAGGTGCCGCCTAAAATACCGATTTTGCTCATAGGCTACCGCCTTTATCCATGGGTAAAATAACTGTTACAGGGGAAGTTCGATTTTTTTGTGGTCTTTGCTCTCTTTGTAGAGAACGATTTTCTTGCCGATGACCTGAACAACGGTAGAGTGTGTGCGCTCTGCTACGATAGCTGCGATTTCTCTGGGATCGTCGAAACAGTTCTTCAGGACAGAAATTTTAATCAGCTCTCTGGTATTGAATGCTTCTGCAATTGCTGCCGTGCATTCCGGGGTCAGGCTGGATTTGCCGATCTGAAAAATCGGTTCCAGGCTGCTTGCGAGCTTCATCAGATATGCTCTCTGCTTACTTTTTAATTCCTTCATGGGAGTCCTCTCTTACTTATAATAATCAAAGGATAAGCCGTACATCCGAACCGTATCGCCTTCCTGGATTCCAAGCTCCTCCAGCTTGTCCAGAATGCCGGCATCTTTTAAAAATCCCTGGAAGAACGCAAATCCCTTTTCGGATTCGAGGTTGGTATAGCCAAGCATTTTTTCGATGCGGGGACCTTCTACGACATATTCCTGTTCGAGTTCGTCATAGGTAACGGTATAAGGTTCGTCAGAAACCGCAAGTGCCATTTCCGGGAAGTACTCCTGCTCAAATACAGTCGGCTTTTCGTCGAGACCGTCCAGCATCTGACGGACATGATAGAGCAGCTCGTTGACGCCCTTGCCGCTGACTGCGGAAATCGGGAATACATCAATGCCCTTGGGACCAAATTCCTTGCGCAGCTGTTCGACCGGGGATTCTTCAAGATCGTAAATCGCGTCGGTTTTGTTGGCTGCGATCACCTGGGGCTTTCTGGCAAGCTCCTCGCTGTAATTGGCAAGCTCTGCGTTGATCGCATAGATGTCCGTGATCGGGTCGCGTCCTTCTGTTCCGGCTGCATCGACAACGTGGATGAGCACCTTGGTACGCTCGATATGGCGCAAAAATTCATGGCCGAGACCGACGCCTTCGGAAGCGCCCTCGATCAGTCCCGGAATGTCTGCGATGACGAAGCTCTTCATATCCGGCAGATCGACAACTCCGAGGTGCGGATTTAAGGTTGTAAAATGATAATTTGCGATTTTCGGTCTTGCGTTGCTGACACGGGATAACAGGGTGGATTTTCCGACGTTCGGGAATCCTACCAGTCCAACATCTGCGATGACCTTTAATTCAAGTGTCAGTTCAAGCTCCTGCGCCGGCTGACCGGGCTGTGCATATTTCGGCGCCTGCATCGTACTGGTCGCATAGTGCTGGTTGCCGTTTCCGCCGCGTCCGCCCTTTAATAAAACGACTTTACGGTTGTCGCCGGACATATCGGCGATGACCTTGCCGGAATTGAATTCTTTGATAACAGTTCCTTCCGGAACCTTGATATAGATATCGTCGCCGTCCTTGCCACGGCAGTTTTTCTTACCGCCTTCCTGGCCGTCTCCGGCTTTATATTTTCCAACATGTCTGAAATCGGTCAGGGTATTTAAGCCTTCGTCTACGATAAAAATGACGTCGCCGCCATGGCCGCCGTCGCCGCCGTCCGGACCGCCTGCCGGAACATATTTTTCACGACGGAAGGAAACGTGGCCGTCGCCGCCCTTGCCGCTTCTGACATATATTTTTGCTCTGTCTGCAAACATACTCTGATTCTCCAAATGATATAATGAAACACCTGTCCAGCAGGGTTTTCATGTCTGCGGTTTGTCGCAAAAGCAACTTCTTTTCATATTCGATAAAAAGGCCCCAAACGTGCGTCTGGGGCCTTTTTGGAAATGCGGCCCGCCCATTTGTGCGTCCGCTTATGGTTCCTTGATAATGCTTACTGTTCTACGGGATATACGGAAGCCTGTTTCTTGTCTCTTCCCTTTCTCTCGAACTTCAGTACGCCATCTACCTTAGCAAATAATGTGTCATCGCCGCCGATGCCAACATTGATGCCGGGATGAATCTTGGTTCCGCGCTGTCTGTAAAGAATGTTACCAGCCTTTACAAACTGTCCGTCCGCTCTCTTTGCACCAAGGCGCTTGGATTCGGAATCTCTGCCGTTCTTGGTAGAGCCGACACCCTTCTTATGAGCAAAAAACTGAAGGTTCATATTGAACATTTGTTTACACCTCCTCGAATTTCAGCCTCAGGAATTTTTTCCCGTACTGTTTTTCAATGCCTGTCAGACCAAGGATCATGGTATCAAGCAAAAGCTTTGCCCGATCGCTGACCGGGGATTCAAATACTACATCAACCAGGCCTGCCTCGTCGTTTGTCACTACATTCATTGTATCGTCCGTATAACTTTCGATCGCATTGAGCGTATTGAAAACGAGTACGGAAACCGCCGCACAGATAATATCTGAACCGGCATCCGCATAACCGGCATGCCCGATGCAGTTAAACCCCTGATAGGAATCCTTTGTCTTTCGAATTAGAATCGTCGTCATAAAACATACCGTCGCAAAATCTGATGATTAAGCGTTGATTTTCTCGATTTTCACCTGAGTGTATGCTTGTCTGTGACCATTCTTCTTGTGGTAACCGGTCTTTCTCTTATACTTGTAAACGATGACCTTCTTGCCTTTGCCTTCGCCTACTACAGTAGCGGTTACGGTTGCACCTGCTACGTCAGCGCCGACCTTTAAGCCGTCATTGCTTACTGCGATTACCTGATCAAATGTTACAGTTTCACCGGCTGCTGCGCCAAGCTTCTCAACCTTCAGAACATCGCCCTCAGCTACCTTGTACTGTTTGCCACCTGTTGCAATAATTGCGTACATCTGGGACACCTCCTGTCAAGCGTTAAAATAATTAACGTTACTCGCTAACTTTGGTGGCGCTGTTACAGCGCACTTATACCTCGTTACGCGGCATACTTCAGTATAATAGCATTCCACCTAAACACTGTCAAGTATTTTAACTTGATTTTTTTAAATTTTCTCGAAAAATGTTACTGTTCACATGTGCTATTCGCAATACAATAGAATGCGCGCTCTGCAATGCAGATTCTGCAGCTTATAAGAGATCGAGCAGTCTCTGGAAATATTCCGGCAGCGGCGCACTGGTTTCGATATACTCTCCTGTCCGCGGGTGGACAAAGCCGAGGATCATCGCGTGCAGCGTCTGCCCTTCGAGCTTTGGAAACGGGCATTTTTTCGGACCATAAACGCTGTCTCCCAAAAGCGGATGACCGATTGACGCCATGTGGACACGGATCTGATGGGTGCGCCCGGTCTCCAAACGACATTCGATATAAGTAAAGCGTTCAAAACGCTTCAGGACAGTATAATGGGTGACGGCGCGTTTGCCATTCACCTGGTTGACCGCCATTTTTTTGCGATCGGCATTGTCCCTGCCAATCGGCGCGTCGATGATGCCTTCGTCGTCGGTCAGCACGCCGTGTACAATCGCCCGGTAGCGACGCGTGATCGTGTGGTCCGCAAACTGCACGGCAAGCGCCTGATGGGCGGCATCATTTTTACAGACGATGACAGAGCCGGTCGTATCCTTATCGATTCTGTGGACGATTCCGGGGCGCAGCACGCCGTTGATGCCGGAAAGCTGTCCCCTACAGTGATACAGTACGGCGTTGACGAGGGTGTGGCTGTAATGCCCGGCTGCCGGATGGACGACCATATCCTTTGGCTTGTTGACAACCAAAACGTCGCTGTCCTCATAGAGAATGTCCAGCGGGATGTCTTCCGGCTCGATATCCGGCTCCTGCGCTTTGGGCAACAGGAAAGATAAGTCATCTCCTGCTTTGACTTGATAGCTTGCTTTGACAGGCAAGCCGTTGATGCAGACGCGCCCCTCCTTGATCATTTTCTGGATAAAAGAACGAGATAAAGAGTCGATCAGCGCTGCAATGCACTTATCGACTCTTTCTTCTTCCTGTTCTTCGGTAATCTGAAATCGAAATAAATCAGTTGTTTCCTGTATCGGGTTTTCCATTATGCTTCCTTTTTTGAGTCCGGTTTCCTTCGTTTTAAAAAGTCAAAGTCCTTTTCCTCGAAATGCCCGAAAAAGGCGAGACAAAGACCTGCCGCGCAGACAAACGTCACATAGATATCAGCTACGTTGAAGATCGGGAAGTCGATCAGGCTGATATAGATAAAGTCCACGACATAATCCAGACGGATACGGTCGAAGAAGTTGCCGAGCGCTCCTGCCATCAAAATCGCCCCGAGGATATGGAGCATGGTATATTTCCGTGCGGCAGGCATGCGCCAGAGCGCATAGATGCAGGCGAGCAGAATCAGGCTCGTCATCAGTACAAAAAAGATTTTCTGATTTTGTAAAATGCCGAATGCGGCACCACGGTTTTCCAGATAGCGAAGCTCCAAAGCACCGGGAATCAGCGAAACCGGGGCCTGATCCTTTAAGCGAAGGACAGCAAGGTGTTTCGTGAACTGGTCAAACAAAACACCGATAATTGTGATCAGGAGATCTATAAAAAACATTTTTTTCGCAGAAAAATTCATATCAGTCCTCATCCTTAAAGTTCAGTTCTTCGATGGCAGCTGTCATCTCTTCATCGGTTACGGTATCGTCGATCCGTGCATGTCCGATCCGATCTAACAGGACAAAACGGATTTTGCCGCCGCGCATCTTTTTATCGGACTTGGTCAGTGCTACGATTTTTGCAACATCCAGGTCATCTGCAGAAATCGGAAGGTTGAAGGGAACGAACATGTCGCGGATCTCGTAGTATTCTTCCATCTCGATGAGCTCTTTTTTCCAGGAAATATAGGCAGCAGCAACGCAGCCGAGGGCGACGCATTCGCCATGCAGCATCTGAAAGCCGCTGTTTTTCTCGATTGCATGACCGATCGTGTGTCCGAAGTTTAAGAGCGCGCGTTCGCCCTGTTCGGTCGGATCGTTTTCCACGACCGCTTTTTTGATCTCGCAGCTGCGCTTGATCATGGAAAGGAGCGTTTCCGGGTCGCGTTCGCAGATTTCATACATGTTAGAGATCAGCCATTCATAATATTTCGCATCTTTGATCAGACCGTGCTTCATGATTTCTGCAAAGCCGGAATAATACTGCCTTGCGTCCAGCGTCTGCAGGGTGTCGAGGTTCATGTAAACGAGTCTCGGCATATGGAACGCGCCGACCATATTTTTGTAGGAATCAAAATCTACGCCCGTCTTTCCGCCGATGCTTGAATCCACCTGGGCGAGCAGGGTTGTCGGGATCTGGATAAAATCGATGCCGCGCAGATAGGTCGCTGCAGCAAAGCCGGTCATATCGCCGACCACGCCGCCGCCGAGGGCTGCGAGCATGTCCTTGCGGTCAAAATGATGCTCGATTAAAAAAGCGTATAAAGTCTGGATGTTGGCGAGGGTTTTATTCTCTTCGCCTGCCGGAAATTCAAACACTTCTACCTGTGCAAAGGCAGAGGAAAAAGCTTCCTTGACCTGCGCAGCATAAAGGGGGGCAACATTTGTGTCCGTAACGATGCAAATCTTACGCTCCGGTGCAGAAACCGAAAGTGCCGCGCCTGCAAGCTCTTCAAAGCCGATCGTCAGCACAATATCATAGCAGGGCTTTCCTTCACAGGATACCGTCAGTTTTTCTTTCATGAAATTCCTCCTTCGGGAAAAGTTTCCGGGCAAAACAGGGACAACCTGCCAGAATGGCAGGTTGTCCGCCTAAACAATAGAATGTACGCTCTGCGAGCATTCTATTGTCATGAATAAATCCGATGCTGCGCAGTCTTTGCGCTGGTTGCATCAGACATCCCTGACATCGAATGCGCCGCCGATAATTTCCTGAGAATCGCCGGAAATATCAACGCTTGCAGGGGTAATAATAAAAATAAAATGCGAAATCTTCTGCAGATGACCGTCGATTGCGTAACAGGACCCAGACGCGAAATCGATAATTCTCTGTGCAATATCAATGTCAAGCCCTTCCATATTGAGAACGACAGTGCGGTTTTCCAGAAGTGTTTCGGTAATTTCTCTGGCGTCTTCTACACTGGTAGGCTTAATGACCTGTACGTTCATACCGGGTACGCCGGATCTGCGCGGTGCAGGACGCATGGGAGTTACTTTCTGAAGCGCTTTTCTTGGGCGTTCCTCTTCTTCATAAGAATCAGCCTTCTGAATGCTCTTGATTTTGGGTTTCTTCTCTACCGGCGCTTCGTCATAATCATCATATTCATCATCATAGTATCCATCATCTTCATCGTCGCCTAATTTCATATAGCCCAAAAATTTGTCCATCAATCCCATTTTCGAAACATTCTCCTTTTATTCCATATCGGCCACTGTCCGAGTACCGAATATCCCAGTACCGACTCTCACACAGGTGGAACCTTCTTCAATGGCTGTTTGGTAGTCGATGGTCATGCCCATCGATAAAACGTCCATAGAAACATTATCAACACTTTCCTGTGCGATGTCAACAGATAATTTCTTCATCAGCTGAAAATAAACCCGGTTCTCTTCCGGCGTCTGCGTAAGCGGTGCAACCGTCATCAGCCCCCGGATATGGACATTTGGAAGAACTGCGATCTGCCGCACCAGCGCGAGGGTATCCTTCGGGCGGATGCCAAATTTGCTCTCCTCCCCGGCACAGTTGATTTCCAGTAAAATATCTGTCTGCGCGTCTTTCTTGACGCTTTCTTTGCTGATTTCCTCCGCGAGGCGCAGGGAATCGACGCTGTGGATCATTGTCACTTTCCCGATCAGATATTTTACCTTATTGCGCTGCAGATGTCCGATCATATGCCAGCGGATGTCTTTTGGAAGCTGGTTGTATTTATCGCACAGCTCCTGCACCTTATTTTCCCCGAAATCGCGGATCCCCGCGTTGTAGGCTTCCTGCAGGGCGGAAAGCGGTTTTGTCTTGCTGACTGCAACCAAAAGGATGTCATCGGAGGTTCTCCCGGATTTTTTCGCGGCTTCTGCGATATTGTTCTGTGTCTGTTTTAGATTTTGTGTAATCATGCTGTTCCTGCTCCATCCCTATCGTTCTGTTTTTGGTAAAGGGTCTGTATTTATTCATTGATCAGCTGATCTACGTCCACGCTCGAAGCGTCGAGCACGATATAATCGTAGGTGCTCAGACCGTAGGTGGTGTTGGATTTGATCAGCGCGTATTCGTCGTTCTGTTTTAAAATCTGGATTTCCTTAAAGTCGGCGTAGCCCTTGTTGATATTGAACACGCCGGTCAGGGAAGCCGTCTGGGATACTGTATAGCTTTCCGTCGATTCCGGTTTGATCAAATGGTCGCCGACACGCAGGGAGGAATCGTCCAGATAGTAATTCTCATCGTTTTCCTGATAAATCTGTGTCGCAACAAATTCCGTCGTCAGGGAGCCGTTTTCTCCCGCCGTTTCGCGCAGGACACCGGTTGCGCCGTTGCTTCCGCCCTTTGTGATATAATCCTTCGGGATCAGGAAAAATTCCTGCGTCGTGATCGCGGAAAGGGGAACCTTTAAACCGCTCTCGGAGTCAGATAAAATTTCCACGTCGAGAAAACGGTCGGTTGCAAAGGTGATCATGGAATTGTTTAATTCCAGCACTGCCAGGACATTTCCCTCGCCGCCGTTGTCGATGATGGAAACCTGTCCCCAGGATTCATACTGGTTTTTGAGGAAACGGACTTTGACGTACTGCTCGTTCTCTAACTGCGCTGCTGTCGTGCGGTCGACCTGAATTACGATTCTCCAATTTTCGCTGGTGGAAAGTCGGTAGAGCGGATCGGAGGCAGAGGTCAGCTCGTTGCTGATCAGCTGCGTTTTTTCGTAGTTGTCTTTTTGAAAGTCAGCGTCAGTCAAATCGGAGGGCGCTTTGTCTTCATAACCGTCGATCGAATAGGTAATAATGCCGGATTCCGGCGCATAACAGAGATTGACCGGTTGCGTACTCGCTGCATTGTTGATGACCTCGAGATTTTCCAGTACGTTAATGTTAGCGAGTTTTAAAACAGTGCCTTCCAGCTCATATTTGAAGTTGTAGACGCTGTTGAACTCATGGGGGGTAAAATTCGCGCAGAAGCCGGAAATACTTGTGCGCAGCTCGCGCATATCGCTTTCCGACAGGGAAGTGTTGTCCGCGTTCTGCTCGTCTAAGATTTCCTTGATCTGACCGCTCTCATCTACGGTGCAAACAAGCTGATTGGCACCGACACGTTCCCCTTCACGGGCATAATAGTTGATATAGCCGTTGTAGGAGCTTGTCACAACCGTTTCATCGCGCAGGGCGATGGCCGTATAAATATTATCTACAGACAGCGCGCCCTCCTGTACGCGGTAGGCGACGACCTTCTGATCCCGGAGCAGATAACTCCCGACGCAGATAATGATATAAACAAAAATCAGGAAAAAGATAAACGTCCCGAGATTGATATTGAAGGGTTTGCGGTACTGTCTGATATTTCCGTTATTCTGTCTTGCTGCCAAATAAAAAACCTCCGGCTTTTTCCAAAAATAAGCCCCGGCAGAGTTCCTCCGGGGCTTTTTCTTCAGAGTAGACCAGCTTCTGGCTGGCGGTAAGCTGAGATCTCCTGTTTCAATAAACTCATTTTATCAGATGGATACGATGATCTTGGACTTTAAGCTGTCGTCCAGTTCGGATTCATTCAGGGAAACGCTGAGTACGAAATCCACGCCAAACTTTTCGCTCATCTCATCCAGCTTTGCAACAACGCCTGTAATGTTCTGACCTTCCAGGTTTGCAATTTTCAAAAAGCTGTCAAAATACATCTGCTCGAGGTCGTGATCCTGAGAGATGATGCCACTGACGAATCCGAGAAATGCGTCGCTGGAATCGATCATGTAGTCAGGAACTACGATCAGACGGATTTTGTTATTCAATTCATACATGTGTTTGGGACTCTTGTCCAGATATACGATGCTGCCGTGCGCATCCTTTACCTCATTATTCACTTTGTCCAGAAGAAATTTTGTTTTACCCTTGCCCTTTTCGCCTACGATTAACTGAACCATTGCAATCCCTCCTAAAGTATATTCCCCTTTATATGTAAACATTACACATATAACATATAGGATATGTTTTATTATAGTGGATTTCGCCCAAAAAAACAACCTTTATTTTCACTTCTGTTACTGTTCACTCACAGCTTTCCGGATGAACGGTGTAAGGGCTGAAACACCCCACGCCACCCGATTAAGAAGTCGCCTGCTTCAGCAGGGCATTCATCTCTGTATACAGGATCCCGCGCTCCGCCGACTTTAAAATCACCGCAATATAAGGGTTCCCGGAGGTGTCGCGTGCAAGTAAAATCAGGCAGTTTCCTGCAGCACTTGTGGTGCCGGTCTTGCCGCCGATTACCGTAACCCTGTCCGGCGCTGCGACATTGCCCGCCAGGTATTGATTGGTATTTTTGACGGAAAGCGTTTTTTCGTTGCCGTTTTTATCTGTATAGACGGTATCATAGCTCGTCATGCTGATGATTTCATTGACCGTGTCGTATTTGAGCGCCTCATTGAAAATCAGGTACATGTCGTACGCCGTGACGTAATGGTTCTCTGCATTAAGTCCGTGCGGGTTTACAAAATGGCTGTTGGTTGCACCGATCGCCTGTGCCTCTTCGTTCATCATATCCGCAAAGCCCTCTACGGAACCGCCGATATGCTCTGCAATTGCAACGGCCGCGTCATTGGCGGATTTGATCAAAAGTGCATGGAGCGCCTGGTTTAACGTCAATTGGTCACCCTCTGCAAGGCCGCAGACAACTGCTCCGCTTTCCAGGTTTCCCATATTGGAGCTGACCGTGATCACATCGTCCGGATTGCCGTATTTGAGTGCGACAACCGCTGTCATCAGCTTGGTAAGGCTCGCGGGAGCCAGCCGTTCATGAATGTTTTTGGCATAAAGAACGGTACGGGAATTCAAATCAAAAAGACCGGCCGATGTGGCATCCGTCATATCAACAGCGGAATTGTCCGTATTGATATCTCCGTTCACAACACAAAGGCCGGATGCAAAAGCATCTGCTGTCTCGAAACCGGTATCGCCGGAAATCCGAAACGCAGAAACCTTATAATCCGGATTGTAGGAAAAGGCAATTGCCTCATCGCTGCAGCCGGTCGCACCGAAACAGACAGCAAGCGCTGTCAGCAGTGCAAGACATTTATTTGTACATTTCACGCCAGTCTAAATCTCCTCTGTCCAGGGACTTGATCAACAGTTCTGATGTAGCCAGATTGGTAGCAACCGGGATGTTGTGCATATCACACAGACGCAGGATGTTGTTTACCGTAGGCTCATGCATCTTCGGAGTCATCGGATCACGCAGGAAAATGACAAGGTCAATTTCGTTATGCTCGATTTGTGCGCAGATCTGCTGTTCACCTCCAAGATGTCCCGCCAGATATTTATGGACATTCAGATTGGTAACTTCTTCGATCAGACGACCGGTGGTACCTGTTGCATACAGACTGTTCCGGCTTAAAATGCCTCTGTACGCAATGCAGAAGTTCTGCATCAGTTTTTTCTTTGCATCATGTGCAATTAACGCAATGTTCATGTTGCCTTCTCTCCAATACTATAAATTATACAGGTTTTTTCGCTGAAGCCCGACATTTAAGACGAAGCCGATCCCTATATACATACTGACTAGCGAACTCAGCCCATAGCTGACAAACGGAAGCGGTAATCCTGTATTTGGCATCATCATGGTAGCGACTGCAATATTCATAAAGCCCTGGATTCCGATCAGGGAACCCATTCCGGCAGCGATAACCATTCCGGCGGTATCCTTTGCGACCCGCGCGATGGACACACAGCGCATTGCAATCAGGATCAGCAGCAAAATGACTACTGCCGAACCGACAAATCCAAGCTCCTCCCCAATGACAGCAAAGATAAAGTCCGTCTGGGATTCCGGGAGAAAATTGCCATTTTTGACGGATGCGATATCCGTATTGTTAAGTCCCTTTCCCCAAAGCTGTCCGGATCCGATCGCGATGACGGAATTTAACTGCTGATAAGCTTCTGTATCCGCATAGGTCGCCGGGTCAAAAAATGCCATAATACGGTCCCGCTGATAATCCTTTATCAGCGTCTGTCCCTCCTGCATGACAATGGACAGAAAAACAAGAACGGACGGAACCGCTACTGCGAGAACGCCCCCGATGATCTTCCAACTCAAGCCGCCGACAAACATCAGGACACAGAATAAAACAGACACCAGAATCGTCGTGGAAAGGTTGGGCTGTTTATAAATCAGGGTCAGAGGCGGGATGATAAAGAGGACTGCAAGCAACAGTACCCGCATCGTATTAAATCGTTCTCTATACTTCATAATAAACTGTGCATAGAATAAAATCAACAAAATTTTTGCAGTTTCTGACGGTTGAAGGTCAAAAAAGCCCAAATCGAGCCAGCGCGCCGCACCGTTTGCCGACCTTCCGAAAAAATGAACCAGAACGAGGGTCACGATCACGAACAGGTATCCGATCCATGCCAGCTTCAACAGTCTGGAATAGTCCAAAAAGGCGATTACCAGCATGGCAATCAGACCGACTGCCATGCCGAGAATCTGTTTGCTCTGTACACTTTGCTTGGCGCTTCCGATCGCAAGGATGCCGATAACATTTAAAGCAATCACCAAAAGCACCAGAAGAAAATCAAAATTCTTTAGTTTGTATCTCCGAAACATATTGCTCCTTTAGCTGATTTTATGGAGATCCAGAATCGGGATGTTGGCGTAGATCGAAGGGGTCTTCGCCCCCTTGCCCCGCGTCGGCGCTTTGCTGATCTGGATTTCCATATTGTTTGTGTCTATTTTCATATAGCGTGATATGACTTCTGCGATATCTTTTTTGATCATCTCCAGAATTTCGGGCGAGCAGTTGACGCGGTCGGAAATCAGCAGGATTTTCAGACGGTCCTTTGCAACCTCGCGAGAGGGTTTTCTGCGAAAAAGATTAGACAGTTTCATACGCGTCCCTCCTGACTTTTATGAAAAATACCGGTGACCTTCGTCCAGAACGAAAAAGTCGGTTCCGGAAGCAGATACGGGGTCTCCTGCCCCAAAATCCGCTGGCAGATGTTCCGGTAGGCGCGTCCCGCCAGCGTGTGGTTGCCGACGAGCGGTTCGCCCTGATTGGTTGCGATGACGACGTTTTCATCGTCTGGCACGACGCCGATGAGCGGGATGGAAAGGATGTCCACCACGTCGTCTACGCTCATCATATCCCCGCGCCTGACCATCTCGTAGCGCATCCGGTTGATGACCAGATCGATGCGTTCAAAACCAGATGCCTCCAAAAGACCGATGATACGGTCCGCGTCGCGGATGGCGGAAACCTCCGGCGTTGTGACGACGAGCGCCCGATCCGCACCGGCGATGGCATTTTTAAACCCCTGCTCGATGCCTGCGGGACAGTCTAACAAAATGTAATCAAACTGCTCTTTTAAGTGTTCCACCAGCTTTTTCATCTGGCTTTCGTTGACAGCGCTTTTGTCCCTTGTCTGCGCGGTTGGCAAAAGGTACAGACCGGGATAACGTTTGTCGCGAATCAGCGCCTGCTTGACGCGGCAGCTTCCTTCCACGACGTCTACAAGATTGTATACAATCCGGTTTTCCAGTCCCATGACGACATCCAGGTTCCGCAGACCGATATCGGTATCGATCAATACAACCTTTTTTCCAGCCGCCGCCAGACCGGTTCCAACGTTTGCGGTCGTCGTTGTTTTTCCGACACCGCCTTTTCCTGAGGTAACGACAATGACTTCACCCATGGCATACGATCCTCCGATCATGAAATATTGGCGTTCCCTGAACAGGCTGCACTAAACAGGCAGTTCATTCAGTAATTCTTTGGTAATGGACTGCATTTGTATTTCGCCGTTTCGGACGCATGCCATCTGCGGCTGTCCCTTGCGGAGCCTTCCCGCCCATAAGCGGCTTTCCTTTGTTTTATATTTGAAATCTCCGATTTTTAATTTCTGCGGAGTCATTTCAAGCGCTGCAATAAAGTGATGGTCCCTGCCGTCGCCGCCCGCATAGGCGTTTCCGGCAAGCCTTCCCAGAACGATGATGTCCTTTGTGGAAATGATGCTGCAGCCTTCTTCCACGCTGCCTAAAATGACGATGCTGCCCTCGGTTTCAAGAATCTGCCCGTCTTTTAAGCTGCCGCGGTAAAACTGTCCATCGTCCCCGCTCGCAGATTTTTGCGCAAAGTACCGCGCCGCTTCCGCTGCGTTGGAAAACTGGTTCTGGAGCCCGGCATCTTTTCCGATGACACAGAGCACCTGCAGACGGCTGGATGAGGTGATCGTGTCCACGAGGATATTTTCCTCCTCCTGGGTAAGCGTCCTGCCCTCAAAGGACACCGCGACCTGCATATCCCCGAAAAAACGGGCTGAGTCGCGGAATTTCTGTGCAAGATCCAGACAGAGCTGTTCAAATTCCAGCGTATCATCCAGATAGATTGCAATGCCGTCTTTATAGCTTTTGAGAATTACGGTGTTTTTCATGATCAGTCTCCTCCCCCAACGACAGTTTCCAGGGAAAGTGCAGTCTGGCTGTCAGTCAGGGCTCCGTTTTCGTCCAGGTCGAAATACACGGTCATCAGCTGCTTGGAAAGCTGGCAGGCGTAGTCGGAGGAATAACCGTTTGCGATACGGATCGCCATAGAGACCTCCGGATTGTCGTAAGGCGCGTAGCCGACGAACAGACCGTGGTTTGGACGGGACTTATCTTCTTCGGCGGTACCGGTCTTGCCGGCAACCTCAACGCCGAAATCCTGATAGTATTTCTTGTTCTGGACAACGCCGCGCATGCCCTGATGGATTGCATTCCAGTAGGACTGGGGCATATCGATCGTATTGCGGACGTTTGCCGAATAATTGACAAGCAGGTTGCCAGAGGTATCCGTCACCTTATCTAAAAGCGTCAGGTCATAGCAGGTACCGCTGTTTGCAACGGTCGTCACATAACGGGCAAGACCGACGGTGGTGAAGTTGTTGGTACCCTGTCCGATTGCGGATACAACAGACAGTGCGTCAGAAATCTGCGGTTCGGATTCTTCAATTTCAATGCCGGATTTTTCGTTCAGTCCGTACATAGACGCATATTTGGCGAGCTTTTCATTACCGAGATCCTGATCGTATTTATCGCCGTTTAAGCCGAGCTGATAGCCGACCTCGTAAAAAAAGACGTTACAGGAGTTCGTGATCGCTTCGGATACATTTAAGCTGCCGTGACCGCTTCTCTTCCAGCATCGGGGCTGATAATCGGAGAAACGGGTAAAAATTCCCGGACACTCAATTCTTGTCGTCAAATCGATCACATGCTCCATCAAAGCCGCGGTAGACGATACCATCTTAAAGGTGGAACCGGGCGCCGTACGCATCTGGGTCGCATAATTCCACATCGGGCGGGAAAGATCCTCGCCGCTGGAAATCCGCGCATAATATTCTGCGTCGATGCCGTTTGCCAGCCGGTTGTTATCATAGCTGGGATAGCTGACGAGCGCACGCACCTCTCCGGTGTTGACGTCTGTTAAAACGCAGGATGCCGAATACGGGTCGAGAGCAAGCTGTGCCGGGGTGATCTCGAGGTTGCGAATCAGATTTACCATAAAATTAAAGGCAGAAACACTGCCGGATTTTAATTCGGCGATTTGGTTTTCTGTCGGGTTGATGACATCCTGTTCGATCAGGATGATGCAGACCTGGGTTCCGGTAATCCGGTTCTGCTCGATCATGTACGGAATCAGTTTCTTTAAGAAAGTCTGGCTGTCCAGCTCTTCTAAAATGTAGGAAACCAGCTGCTGATAGACCTCCGAGGAATCGGAATATTTCCCCTCCAGGGGAAGCTGGGTCACGTCGATCCAGTTTTTGGAGATCGCGTATTCCAGATATTCCCGGATGCTGATCGTCTCATTGGTCGTCCAGTCGATGTAGGTCTGATCGGTTTTATCTACGCCGGATAAAATATTATTCTCCGGCAGCAGGTTGTTGATGATATAGCTTTCATATGCCTTATATTCTGCAGGAAGGCTCTGATAAGCGATCGTTCCGGACAAAAGCTCCCCGGAGAGCCAGGTAAAGACCTCATCGCGCCGGGATAAAATCGTCTGATAGACGCTGTGCTGGGTTTCTCCTTCGACGGCAGCTTCCATTTTGGAAAGCTCGATCACGTTATTTTTAAACAACGCGCTGTATACATTATCGATCGGAATCTTTAGGTTCGCGCTGGAAACATCGGTGGAATCATAGTTTTTAACGTTGATGATTTTATCCACCAGAATACCGGCAACGAATTTTTCCAGGATATTATAGGCGTCCGCCTGGAGTTTGCTGTCGATCGTCAGGTAAACGTCGTTTCCGGCAGTCGCGTCCACATGGTCAAGCACTTCTACCTCCCGACCCATCCGGTCAACAAAGACTGTCTCATAGCCCTTTGTTCCCTGCAGATATTCTTCCATGACCTTTTCGATGCCAGCCTTGCCGACGACATCCGTCAGCTCGTATTCTTTGACATCCGGCGCGCTCTTGACGCCGTCCATGCCCTCTTCACTGTTTAATGCGGTCAGTTCGTCCGTTGAAATTTTGCCGGTGTAGCCGAGGATCTGGGAATAATACGGTCCGTCCTTATATTTGCGGATTGTGTCCTCCGCAACGGAAATGCCCTCCAGCTCGTCCTGGTTTTCTGCAATTGCGGCAACGGTTTCTTCTGAAACGTCGGTCGCGATTGTAACCGGGATATATTTCTGATATCCGGTGGTTCCCATCGTATACCGGATCGCGATGATGTTGAGCAGTTCTTTTTGGGTATATCCCTCTCCGACTGTAAAGCTGTTTTTATCGTTCGGATCAGTCAGTCCGCCGATTGCGTAACGTTTGGAGCCGGCGAGATATTCGATAATATCCTGCGCGGTTGCATTTTTCTGGCGCTCTTCCAGATCGGAAATCCGGGTGATACCGTAGACGTCAGCGATAAAACGCAGCCTTCTCGAGCCAGTCACGCTGTAGGCAAATTCGCCGTCGTCATCGATATAAATATTGAAATCGCAGCTGATGCTGTCGCCGTTTTCATCCAGAATATGAAGGACTTTTTTGAGGATACCGTTAATTGTGGCATTTTTTCCGCTGGATTCATAGACATCCTCGATCGTGACAGAGCTGGAAAGCTCGTTGTAGGCGAGCGCAATGCCGTTTACGTCGTAAATATTGCCTCGCGTGCTTGCAATCGAACGCTCTTTTTTGATTTTCAGTTCAAATTCCTGCTGCTTGTCCTCGCCCTGTACGATCTGCAGCGTAAAAATGCGCTGGAACAAAAGGACTGCCATCACAACAAACATGACGTACAAAAAAAACGTTCTGGAACTGATAAAATTGATCAGAAATCTCTGAATTTTTTTCAACAATTATTCTGTACTCCCTCGATCCGCACACCAGAGCCATTTGTGCAGCAGCAAAAGCAGCGGATAAAAAATAAATGCAACAACGATGGTGTAAACTGCTTCCGGTAAAATGATATGTAACAGATAGTAACCGATGTCAAGGCGCGCCCGCATCAGAAACATAATCAGATAGCAGACGAAATTGACGCAGAGGTCTGCAGCGGCAATCATCATCAGCGGAAGCTTGATATCTTCGGGATAAAAAAGCCGGTTCGCCTGTCCGCATAAATATCCGACATACAAAAACAGCAGCGCGTAAAAACCGAGCAGGTCTCCGGTAGCACCGTTCTGGGAAATGAGGCTGACGCCGTTTGCCGCAAACAGATCTGCCAAAAGCCCACAGGCAAAGCCTGTCCACATGCCGGCTTTGGATCCCTCCATAAATCCGATGGATGCGATCAAAATGACTAAAAGGTTCGGTTTGATCGAGCCAAACGCAATCCAGGGGCAGACAGAGGTCTGCAAAAGGAAAAAGACCCAGATCAGGGCGGCAACTGTCAGAAATTTTTTCATAGAAAGAAGCCTCCTTTGTCAGTCACCGGTCTGCTGTTTTTGTTCCATTACAACTAAAACCTCGTCCAGATGGGAAAAATCGACAGCTGGTGTCACCGTTCCGGATTTGGTCAGGTTATTGGAGGAAGTGCTGATCGAATCGATATAGCCGATCAGAATTCCGGGCAGATATTTATCACTGATATTGCTCGTAACGACCTTATCTCCGACTGATACGTTGTTGTCCGGGTCGGAAAGCTGGGAAAACAGAATCGTTCCGTCCGACTGTATGGACTGCAGGCTGCCGGATACGATTAAGTTGTTTGAGGTTGCAAGGACGGTTGCGCTGACGCTGCTCGTATCGGAAATGATGGAAATAACCTTTGCGTAGTGCGGACCAACAGAAACAACGCGTCCGACCAGACCGCTGCCTGCCATGACGTTATAATCGACCTGTACGCCCTCTTCTTCCCCCTTGTTGATCGTAAACGAAGAAAACCAGTTATCAGTTTCGCTGGAGATGACCCTCGCCCCGATCTTGTCATAATCGGAATATGCCTGATCGAGGTCATATAAGCTGCGCAGGTTATTTAATTCGTAACGATCCTGCTGCAGCTGGTTGTTTTCGATCGTCAGCTGGTCAATCTGCTCCTGCAGATCTTTGTTTAGGGCAAGAACATCCTTTAACTGCGCCAGCTCGTCGGAACGGTCGGCTAAGTATCCGCCTATCGTTGCGATCCCGTTCTGGAACGGAACAACGACGTAGCCCGCCGCCTGCTTTAAAATACCTTCAAATACGTTGGTATTAAAGGTAAAAATCAGCAGAAAAGCGCAGACTGCAGTCAGCACAAGCAAAAGCTGTTGGCTTGTAATCGTGATTTTTTTTCGTTTCTTTTTGACTACAGGACTCATTTACCCATCCCTTCAATAGCATATGCTACAGATTTGTAATTGTCCTCTTTCAGGATGCGGCCCATGCCGAGCACTACGCTTTCAAGCGGGCGCTGCGCCTGATTGACCTTTAAGCCGGTGGATTTCTGCAGAAGCTCTGCGAAATGGCTGGTCTGGCTGGCACCGCCGGTTAAATAGACACCGTGTTTGAAAATATCGGCACCGAGTTCCGGAGGGGTTCTCTCCAGAATCACTTTTACGCTGTCGATGATGGTGTTGAAGTGCTCTTCCAGGCAGCTGTTGATTAAATCCGTCGGGATTTCACGTTCTACCGGAAGCCCGACTACGATATCGCGGCCGTATACGACAGCGCCCTTGCCCTCTTTTTCGAGATCGCCGATGGACTGGCGGATCGTTGCGGCTGTTTTCTGACCGATCAGAAGGTTAAATTCACGGCGTACGGTCTGGCGAACCGCTTCGTCGAATTTCAAGCCGCCGGTTTTGATCAGTCTGCTCAGCACGATGCCGCCGAGGGAAAGAATGGAAACCTCCGTTGTATCGTAGCCGATATCCACAACCAGGACACCCTGGGAATTTTTTACGTCGATGTCCATGCCGAGGCCGTCCGCAATTGCCTTTTCCACGACCATGATCTTGCGTGCCTTGACGTTCGCATCCTTGATCAGATCATAAAACGCGCGCTTCTCCACTTCCGTGATATCGGTCGGGACTGCAATATAGAAATCTGCCGGACGGATATTTCCTTTGGACATATCGGAAATAAACAGATGAATCAGCCGCTCCATGTTGTTGATATCCGCGATGACACCGTTGGAAAGCGGATGGCTGATCTGAATATTTGCCGGGGCTTTTTCATACATTTCATAAGCGGAATTACCGTAGGCAAATATGTTCTTTTTATTTTCGATGGCGATCATATTCTTTTCCATCATGACTGAATCGTCGGAAAGACTGTAGATTTTGATGTTGCTCGTTCCGAGATCGATTCCGTATGCGCAATTTGGCACCATGTTATTCTCCTTCCTTAGATCAGCCCTGCCTGCCGGAAACTGAAAAAATCCGAATCGCCGACAATGATATGGTCGGTCAGGCAAAGCTGCATCATCCCGCCAAGCATGGCAAGGCGCTTTGTAAGTTCTTTATCCTCGGGGCTCGGAGTAACGTCCCCGCTGGGATGGTTGTGCAGTAAGAGGAAGCTGACAGCCCCGACGCGCAGCGCCTGCAGAAAAATTTCGCGCGGAGAAACGAGCGCCGCATCAATGGTCCCAATCGAGAGAAGCTTTTCCCTGATCAGGCAGCCTTTGCCATCTAGCAACAGCAGAATCGTGCGTTCGAGCATACCGCCGTCCTCTTCAAATATCGGCCTGCAATAGTCTGCCGCCGTTCCCGGGTCCGGAAAGGCGGGAAGCTTTTTGCGCTGCCCGAGGGCGATCCTTCTTGCCAGTTCAAAAATGCAGCAGATCCGCACGGCTTTTACTTCGCCGATTCCCCTGATCTGCTGCAGCTGGTTGCAAGATAAGCTGGAAAGTCCCAAAAGTCCGCTTCGGGAACCGAGCGGCAGGGAGAGCACCTGCTCTGCCAGCGCGAGCGCCGGACAATCCCGAAACGCCTGCGGGGCGTCCGGTCCGGGATTAGGTCCTGTACGCAGCATAATCGCCAGAAGTTCGGCGTCTGATAAGGATTCTGCCCCTTTTTGCAGAAATTTTTCATACGGGAGACGGTCAGAAGCTGTCAGCTGTGTTTCTTTTTTGGATACTTTCATTTGGTTTGTCCTCCATTTTCCTCTCCATGAAAATGCAGGACAGCATGCTCTTTTGTCTCCCTGAGCTTTTATCATATTAACATAATTCTTTTTTTCTGTATAGAAAGAAAAGGCACTTTTTTTCGCACCGTCCGACAGCTGGCGATTATTTCTGACACAAAATGGCAGAAACGACGCCCTTTTTGACGCACTGCTGCAGGGATTTCAGGATGCCGAATTTTGCGTGCTGCCAGGTCAGTCCGCCCTGAAAATAAACGGCGTAGGGAGGCTTGATCGGACCGTCTGCGGACAGCTCGATGGAAGCGCCGGATACAAATGCCCCCGCCGCCATGATGACCTGACTGTCATAGCCGGGCATATCCCACGGCTCCGGGGTAACAAAGCTGTCTACAGGAGCAGCGTACTGAATACCTTCACAGAAGGAAATCAGTCCTTCCGGCGTGCCGAATTCGATCGCCTGAATGATATCGTAGCGGGGGGCGTCCCCGGAGGGAACGACCTTAAAGCCGAGCTTTTCATAGAGGTTCGCCGCAAAAATCGCACCCTTTAATGCGCCTGCGGTGACGGTCGGCGCCAGGAACAGTCCCTGATAAAAGGAAGGGAGCACCTGCAGCGATGCGCCGACTTCTCTTCCGAGTCCGGGAGAGGTTAAACGAAAGGCAGCATTTTCCACGCAGTCCTTTTTGCCGACGATATAGCCGCCGATCGGTGCAAGTCCGCCGCCGGGATTTTTGATCAGAGAGCCGACGCACATATCTGCACCGACGTCTGTGGGTTCGATCGTCTGGGTGAATTCGCCGTAGCAATTATCCACCATGCAGATGATGTCCGGCTTGATGCTTTTAAGAAAAGCGATCAGCTCGCCGATCTGCTCTACGCTCAGGGTCGGTCTGGTCTGATAGCCCTTGGATCGCTGGATCGTTGCGAGTTTAGTATTCGGATGGATGGCGTTTCTAATGCCCTCCCAGTCAAATGAACCGTCCTCTTTTAAATCGACCTGACGGTAGCTGATGCCATATTCTTTCAGGGAACCACGGGATTCCCGGATGCCGATAACCTCTTCGAGGGTGTCATAAGGCTTTCCAACGGGGGATAACAGTTCGTCTCCCGGTCTTAAATTGCTCATCAGCGCGAGCGCGAGCGCGTGTGTCCCACAGGTGATCTGAGGACGCACCAGGGCTGCCTCGGTATGGAACAGGGAGGCATAAACTGCTTCCAGCGTGTCTCTGCCGATATCGTTATAGCCGTAGCCGGTTGTGCCAAGCAGGCAGGCTTCACTGACACGACAGTCCTGCATTGCCTTTAATACCTTCAATTGATTGTATTCTGCTGTTTTGTCGATCTCGTCAAACCGGTCTTTTAAAGAAACAAGGGTCTGTTCCCCGTATTCATATACTTCGGGGGAAATTCCCATCGCGGTATACATATCCTGCATCATTGTTTTAACTCCTCTGCTTTTGTAATCAAAAACTGTAAAATACTATTTTCATCTGCAAAGTCCTGTCTGTCAACCCATGTTACACATTTTTCCCGGCGAAACCAGGTCAGCTGGCGCTTTGCAAAGTGCCGGGTATCGCGCTTAATCAGATAAACTGCGCGTTCGAGGTCATATTCGCCCTCCAGGTAAGCCAGGATTTCCTTATAACCAAGTCCCTGCATCGACACCATCCCTCTGTGACAGCCTTCCTGCTGCAGCCCTTTGACTTCTTCCACCAGTCCGTCTTTTAACATCTGGTCGACGCGGCGGTCAATCCGTTCATAGAGTTTTGCGCGGTCATCCGTCAGGACAAAATAATAAAACCGATAGGCGGCGTCCCGCTTATGCTGCGCTTCATTATGCGCAGAAATCTTCCCGCCGGTCTGTTCGTGGTATTCGAGCGCCCGGATGACGCGCTTTACGTTGTTTTCGTGGATTTCTTCCGCGGCTTTCGGGTCAGCCTGTACAAGCAGCTCATGCAGCGCGTGTGCGCCGTTTGTTCTGGCATATTCTTCCAGCCGGTTTCGCAGCGATGTATCCTCTGCGTGCTCAGTAAAGTCGATATCATATAAAACGGACTGAATGTAAAAGCCTGTTCCGCCGACAAGAATCGGGATTTTATGACGGCTTAAAATATCTGAAATCGCTTCTTTTGCCAGTTTCTGAAACAGCACGACATTGAAATCCTCATCCGGGTTGAGCACGTCGATTAAATGATGGCGGACCCCCTGCATTTCCTCAGTGCGCACTTTGGCAGAGCCAATATCCATGCGCCGGTACACCTGCATGGAGTCGGCGGAAATAATTTCTCCGTTCACCGCCTTTGCAAGGGCAACAGACAGGGTCGTTTTTCCGACAGCGGTCGGACCTGTCAGGATGACGAGAGGCGGCTTTGAGGGCACGCTGCCTGCACCGGAGCAGATTTGAACGTTGAGTCCGGCGTCGGGAGAACCTTTTCCATTATTTACTGCGCTGCAGGCGGAAGGTTGTATCTTTTCCATAAAATTTTATCTCTCCAAATTGAAAGCTATATCTCCCGGTTCTATTTTCGGGGATCGAATTCCCATTACACGATTCGCTTGAATTTGCGTTCCAGCTCCTGCTTTGTCATCACAATCATTGTCGGGCGGCCGTGCGGGCAATGATACGGATTATCGAGGGTCAGAAGCTGTTCCAACAGTTCCTGCATTTCGGCAAGGCTTAAACGATTATTGCCCTTGACCGCAGATTTACAGGCCATCGTAGCGATACGTTCTGCGATCGCGGTCGGTGCATTCGGAGCCTGACCGGTTCCCAGCTCATCCAGAATATCCTGTAAAAATTCTGCCTCGCAGTGTCCGTACAGATCGCAGGGAACTGCGCGCATCGCATAGGAGCTGCCGCCGAAGGAATCGATTTCAAAGCCGAGCTGTTCAAAATACTCCTGATACTGTTCCAGAAGCGCTGCTTCAGCGCCTGTGAGTGTTACGATCAAAGGCGGCATCAGGTTCTGGCTGACGGGCTGTTTGTCGTAGAATCGTTTCATGAGCATTTCGTATTTTACCTTTTCATGCGCCGCATGCTGGTCGATCAGAATCATTTTATCATGATACACGGCAATCCAGTACGTGTCAAAGATCTGACCGATAAGCTGGTATTCGTCCACCGCCTTGCGGCTAAGGATTTTTTCATCAAATAAATTCAACTGCTCTGATTTTGCAATGTCAGGCGCCTGTGTCTCATATGCGATTCGATTCTCACGGACAGCCTGTTCGAAGCGTTTTTTCTCAAAGGGCTGCGGCGGGAGAATCGCCGAATGGTGCTGGGGACTCTGTGAGGAAACACCGACATTTTCTGATGTGCCAATCCCTGCACCGGTAGAAGAAACGGGATCTGCCGTAGCTTTGGAAAGCGAATCGCTGGCAGCAGATTCTTCCTCTGTCTTTTGTGTGGACAAACCTTCCACGGCTGTATCAAGTATATTGACTTTATTAGTCAAGACTCGGACAGTTGGCTTATTTATGCTGTTTTCTACACTTTGACTGCTTATGGTCGTTGACCTGGCAGGTCGGCTTTTGTATAAATTGACCATATCGGTCGATCGCTGCTTTGCCGAATCCGGCATCGGTGCTGCTGCCTGGACATCCCTACGCTCCTGCTGGTGATGTCCAGTCGGAATGTCGGAGGAAAGGAGCTTTTGTGTGAGACTGACGGCAGTTTGCTTAGATGCCTGCGCACCGCTTTTTCCCGTCCTTTTGTCGTCATCCAGCACAACCTGCGGGATCATCTCCCGGTCGTGCAGTGCTTTCTGCACCTGCTCTTCCAGAAAATCGAACACCCTGCGGTTATCCGAAAAGCGCACTTCCATTTTGGATGGATGGACGTTGACATCTACCTGTTCGGTATCGATCTGAAGATGGAGGTATGCCATCGGAAATTTATGCTGCATCAGATAGGCCTGATAGCCGCTCTCCAATCCTTTTGAGAGCACCTGGCTTTTGATATAGCGGTTGTTGACAAAGAAAAATTCGAAATTGCGATTCGGGCGCACCAGCTGCGGACTGCCAAGAAATCCTTTTACAGAAAATCCGTTGTCAGAAGCCTCGAACGGGAAAATTTCCTTTGCGATTTCACGTCCGTAAATCCGATAGATGACCTCCTTTAAATCGCCGCTGCCGGAGGTGGAAAAACGGGTCTGGCGGTTGATCTGGAACGTAAAAGAAATATCCGGTCTGGAAAGCGCCATGTGCTCCATCAGATCTGCAATGTAGCCGCCCTCCGTCGCCGGCGTTTTTAAAAACTTCTTACGGGCGGGTGTGTTATAGAACAAATCGCGGACAAGGATCGTCGTGCCCTCCGGCGCACCGATTTCTGAAAAATCCGCTTCCCGCTCGCCTTCGATGCAATAGCGGACGCCGACTAAGGAATTCTTCGTGCGCGTGATCAGCTCAACCATCGAAACTGCGCAGATGCTGGAAAGCGCCTCCCCTCGAAACCCCAAGCTATGAATCCGGCTCAAATCCTCTACGCCGCGGATTTTGCTCGTCGCATGGCGTAAAAAGGCTTTCCGGATCTGCGCCTTTTCAATTCCAGAGCCATTGTCCGTAACCCGGATAAACGAAGTTCCGCCATCCTTGATTTCGACCGTGACAGCGGTTGCACCTGCATCACAGGCATTTTCCACCAGCTCCTTGACCACACTGGAGGGGCGTTCCACCACTTCTCCCGCTGCAATCTGGTCAATGGTTTTGCTGTCCAGAACCATAATTTCAGCCATATGTAAAATTCCCCCTTATCCATTTCCCCAGCGGTTTTTAAGCTTGTTCTGCAGCCGATAAAGCGTATTGAGCGCATCGAGCGGCGTCAGCGTCTGGATGTCGACGTTTTTTAATTCCTCGAGAACGTCCTCATCCTTGACCGTATCGAAGAGGGAAAACTGTTCCAGATCCACTTCATCGTAATGCTTTTGTTTCTTTGCCGTCGTGTCTGTATCCACGGAAATGCTCTGTACTTTTTCTGTAATGTCGTTGTCGGAAAGCTGCTTGACGATTTCCTTTGCGCGGTCGATAACCATATCCGGGACACCTGCAAGCCGAGCCACCTGAATGCCGTAGCTCTTATCTGCGCCGCCCTTGATGATTTTACGCAAAAAAACGATATCATCGCCCTTTTCCTTGACCGCGATACAGTAATTGTTGACGTTGCCGATCTTACCTTCCAGCTCGGTCAGCTCGTGATAATGCGTTGCAAACAGCGTCTTTGCCCCCAAAAGCTTTCGGTTACTGATGTGCTCGATCACCGCCCAGGCGATGGAAAGACCGTCAAATGTCGACGTGCCTCTGCCGATTTCATCCAACACAAGAAGGCTTTTGGACGTTGCATTGCGCAGAATATTTGCGACTTCGTTCATCTCGACCATAAAGGTAGACTGACCGCTTGCCAGATCATCGGATGCGCCCACGCGGGTGAAAATCCGGTCGACAATGCCGATATTTGCCGTTTTTGCCGGCACAAAGCTGCCGATCTGGGCGAGCAGCACGATCAGTGCGGTCTGACGCATATAGGTGGATTTACCAGCCATATTGGGGCCTGTGATAATCGCAATGCAATGCTTCTGGTTATCCAGATAGGTGTCATTGGAAATGAACATATCGTGGTCGGTCATCTGTTCAACAACGGGGTGCCGGCCGTCTCGGATATCGATTACGCCCTTTTCATTCAGAACCGGGCGGACATAGTGATTTCGCTCCGCAACAAGTGCAAGGGAGGCAAAGACATCCAGGCGGGCAATTGCCTTTGCCGTGCGCTGGATACGTTCGATCTGCGTGGCAATCTGCTCCCGCACGCTGCAGAATTTATCATATTCCAGTCCCGTCAGCTTGTCTTCGGCATTCAAAATCATATCCTCAAGTTCTTTTAACCGTGGCATGGAATAACGCTCCGCGTTTGTCAGCGTCTGCTTACGCACATAATCGTCCGGCACCATATCCGTATAGGAATTAGTGACTTCCAGATAATAGCCGAATACCTTGTTATATTTGATTTTGAGGTTTTTGATCCCGGTGCGTTCCCGTTCCTGCTCTTCCAGCTCTGCCAGCCAGGTTTTGCCCTCTGTTTTGGCAGCGCGCAGCTGGTCGATGGTCTCGTCGAAGCCCTCTTTGATCATGCCGCCCTCACGGATGGAAATCGGAGGCTCTTCGACAATTGCCTCTTCGATCAGCGTGCACAAATCCTGCAATGCGTCGATATCGTTTTCGATTTTTACCAGCTCCTCGGAATGAAAATCCTCCAGTACACTTTTGATCGGCGGCAGCATCTGCATGGAATTACGGAATGCGATCAGATCCCTCGGGTTCGCTGTTTTGTAGCTGACTTTACCCAGCAGGCGTTCCAGATCGTAAACCGCGTTTAAATATTCGCGGATTTCTTCGCGGGACATTGGATTTTTCAGCAGCTCGTCGACCGCGTCCAGGCGCAGGTTCATCTCCTTCTTCGCAATCAGTGGCTGCTCGATCCAGCTGCGCATCATGCGAGCACCCATGGCGGTTTTCGTCTTGTCCAGAACCCATAACAGGGAACCGCGCTTTTGCTTTTCGCGCAGCGTTTCCGTCAGCTCCAGATTCCGGCGTGTGGAGGAATCCAGCAGCATATATTTGTTCGTCAGATACGGATCGATATGGGTAAAATGCGCCAGACTGGTTTTCTGTGTGTCATACAGATACTGCATCAGACCGCCCGCCGCGATCAGGCCGTTCGCAAATTCCTCGAGGCCAAGACCGATCAGCGAAGAGACATGGAAATGCTTCTGCAGGCATTTGCGGCACAAATCTTCATCAAAATAGTGCGGATCGAGGGAATAAACCGTGATATGCAGCCGGTTTCTCAGATCTTCGATATCCACACCGCTCATCAAAAACGCGTCGTTGCAGATGATTTCAGACGGGTGATATTTATTGATTTCATCCAGCAGCTTTTTGGCGTCCTCCACCTCGGTCACATAATAGTCCCCGGTTGTGACATCCGCGACGGACAGCCCTGTTTTTCCGGTAAAATAGGCAACGCACATCAGATAATTGTTTTTGGATTCCTCCAGCGCCTGAACGTCTAAGTTGGTGCCGGGGGTGACGATGCGCACGACATCCCGCTTTACCAGTCCTTTTGCGAGCTTCGGGTCTTCCATCTGTTCACAGATCGCTACTTTATAGCCTTTGGAAACCAGTCTGTCCAGATAGCTCTCCACAGCATGATAGGGAACTCCGCACATGGGGGCACGTTCTTCCAGACCGCAGTTTTTTCCGGTCAGCGTAATTTCCAGCTCTTTCGACGCGGTCAGTGCATCGTCAAAGAACATTTCATAAAAATCGCCCAGACGGTAAAAAAGAATGCAGTCCGGATACTGTTTTTTCGTTTCCAGATATTGCTGCATCATCGGTGTTAATTCCGCCATCGGTATGTATTCTCCTTTTTCAAGTCAGAATTTCAAAACTTCTGTCAGTTCTTTCGAACAGGGTAACTGTTCAGTACCCTCACAGTTACGCGCAAAAATCCATTCCAAATCGGCTGTGCCGATAGGATTTTTGCCTTCTAGTTCAAGTTTTCTTACGGTCAGCGCAGTAAATGTGCAGACCTACTGAACAGTTACCGAACAGGTAACATTATAATAATTTTGCAGAATCCTTTTGTAGCGTTTTCATGTCCGCATGGACGCTCTTCCGAACGATAAAAAAGCAGATGACCTGCATGAGAATCGTCAGAATCCAGGACACCGGATAGGATAGGAACAAGATATCCAGAGAGCGGTGATACGGGAAAATCCAGAAAATCCAGACAATTCGCGTTCCGACAGTTCCTATAATCGATAAAACCATGGGCACGGCAGAACGTCCCATCCCGCGCAGCGCGCCCGGAATCAGATCCATAATTCCGCATAAAAAGTACGTCACGGTCGTAAAGCTCAGAATCTCAACGCCGCACGAAATAACCGCAGAACTCTCCGTATAGATCTGCAGAAGCTGTGGTCCGAAAAACCATGCACAGCAGCCCATGGTCAGGGAAAACGCACAGGATAAAATCAGACAGTCGATTAAAACGCGGTCCATCCGCTTCGTTTTTCCCGCGCCGTAATTCTGGCTGGTAAAGCTCATGCACGCCTGCGTCACAGAGTTGACTGAAGTGTATAAAAATCCGAAGATATTGTTCGCCGCAGTGTATCCTGCCATTGCAATCGAGCCAAAGGAATTGACCGAGGACTGCAGCAGGACGTTGGAAAAGTTGATGACGGTGCTCTGAATTCCTGCCGGGATTCCGACCTGGAAAATCTGGAGGACATAGATGCTCTTGAGACCCAGCTTCGAAAAGCGGAATTGATAACAGCCCTGCGTCCGATACAGGCAGCTCAAAACCATAATACAGGAAAGCAGTTGAGAAATGACAGTTGCAATCGCAACGCCTTCTACCGCCATATGGAAGCAGATGACAAAAATCATATTTAAGCCTGCATTGACCAGTCCGGACACAACTAAAAATAACAGCGGACGTTTTGTATCCCCCACTGCCCTTAAAATAGCCGCACCATAATTATAAAGCATGAAAAAAGGCATGCCGATAAAATAAATTTTCATATAGAGGGCTGCCAGATCGATGACATCGTCCGGCGTCCCCATCCATTCGAGGGCTGTCCTGGAAAAGAATAGTCCGGCAAATGCCATCAAAATTCCGCTGATCAAAGCGAGCGTCAGGGAGCTATGTACCGTTTCCGACATTTCCCGCTCCTTCCCGGCTGCATAATAGCGGGCAGCAAGGACATTGGAGCCTAAGGAAATGCCGATAAAAAGGTTGGTAAATACATTGATGAGGGCGGTTGTAGAACCGACTGCCGCCAATGATTCGCTTCCGGCAAAGCGGCCGACTACAATAATGTCGACCGCATTGAACATCAGCTGTAAAATACCGGAAAGCATTAACGGAATGGAGAAGGAAATCAGCTTGTCCATCAGCGTTCCGTTGCACATATCGATTTCAAAGCTTTTTGTCTGTTTCATTTTGTTTCTTCCACCCTGTGCCCCGTGTAATAAAAGCCGTGGCACTCTTCCAGCTTCACCGGTACGATCTGCCCGATCAGGTCAGCACTTCCAGGAAAATGTACAATCGTGTTATTGGACAGCCTTCCGGTGACGAGAGAAGCATCCTGTTCGTTTACTTCTTCCACAAGGGCAGTAAGGGTCTGGCCCTGCAGGCGTGCGACCTGTTTGCGTGCAGTTTCCTGAACTGCCTCCAGCACACGGTCAAAGCCCGCGTGAACCTCTTCTTCCGGAACCTGCTCCATCGCCGCTGCCGGGGTTCCGGTCCGGACAGAATAGATAAAGGTAAACGCGTTGTCAAAACCAACCTTACGGATCACGTCGATGGTATCCTCCACGTCCTCTGCTGTTTCTCCCGGGAAGCCGACCATGATATCTGTCGTCAGCGAAATATCGGGGATTTCGCGGCGGATTTTGGCTGCAAGCTCCAGATACTGTTCTTTCGTATAACGGCGGTTCATCGCCTTTAAAATCTTCGTAGAGCCGGACTGCAGCGGAAGGTGCAGATGTCTGCAGATCTTATCCGAGTTTTTCATGACCTCAATCAGCTCGTCGGAAAGATCCTTCGGATGGGACGTCATGAAGCGGATGCGCTTGATTTTATCGATTTTTTCTACTTCCTGCAAAAGCTGTGCGAAGGAAATCTCATCTTCCAGGTTTTTGCCGTAGGAGTTGACGTTCTGACCAAGCAGCATGATTTCCACAACGCCGTCGTCTGCGAGTCTTTCGATCTCCTGCAAAATTTCCTTCGGGCGTCTGCTCTTTTCGCGTCCGCGGACATACGGAACGATACAGTAGGTGCAGAAATTGTTGCAGCCGAACATGATATTGATGCCGGATTTAAACGGATATTTGCGCTCTACCGGGAGGTCTTCCACGATCTGATCGGAATCCTTCCAGATGTCGATGATCATGCCGCTGCTTTCAAACATGCGGCATAACAGCTCTGCAAATTTGAAAATATTGTGCGTGCCGAATATCAAGTCAACGAACCGATAGCTTTTCTGCAGTTTATCAATCACGTTCTGCTCCTGCATCATACAGCCGCACAACGCGATCTTTTTGTGGGGATTTTTGCGCTTCATACTGTTGCAGAAGCCAAGCCTGCCGTATACACGCTGGTTGGCATTATCGCGCACGGTGCAGGTATTGTAGATGACAAAGTCTGCCTCCTCACTGTCGCTTAAGGTGTAGCCGACCTGTTCCAGAATGCCGGAAAGCTTTTCGGAGTCGCGGGCATTCATCTGACAGCCAAAGGTCACGACGGCGGCGGTCAGGGGATGTCCTGCAAGCTCCTCCTGCTCCTTTACATACTGTCTGCATTTGGCGATAAAATAATATTGACGCTCCGGTTCCGATACAGGGGGCTCCTGGGTCAGATCGATGCTGTTAAAGTCAATGTTTTCGTACATCATAAGGGAAGTTGTGTTTCCTTTCCGTTCTTTATATTGTGGTAATCTCACTCTGCGTACAGTGCAGCGATATTTTTCAAAATTTCCACGCAGCTCTCAAGGGATTCCATGCAGGCGTACTCATAGCGTCCGTGATAGTTTAAGCCGCCGGTGCACAGGTTCGGGCAGGGAAGTCCCATAAAGGACAGGCGCGCGCCGTCTGTTCCGCCGCGGATCGGTACGATGGTGGGTGTTACGCCTGCTTCTTCCATCGCGCGCACCGCATTGTCGATCAAATGTGCGTTTTCCGGCAGAATCTTTTCCTTCATGTTATAATAGCTGTCCTTTAAATCCACCGTAAAAAGTTTTTTACCGTATTTCGCATTTAAAAAGTCCGCGCACTGTAAAAAGAAGCGCTTCTTCTGCTCGAATTTTTCCATGTTGTGGTCACGGATAATATAGTCGACTACAACGTGATCAACGCTTCCTGTGATGGAATCCGGATGGTAGAAACCTTCATAGCCATCTGTTGCAGACGGGTTTTCGTGTACCGGCAGAAGGTTTTGAAACTCCTGTGCCAGCAAAATCGCGTTGAGCATTTTATTTTTTGCGCTGCCGGGATGGACGCTGTGTCCGTCGATGATGAGCTTTGCACCGGCTGCGTTGAAGTTCTCGTATTCCAGCTCGCCCAAATCGCCGCCGTCCACGGTATAGGCATAGTCTGCGCCAAAGCCCTCTACGTCGAAGAAGTCTACGCCGCAGCCGACTTCTTCATCCGGGGTAAAGCCGATGCGAATTTTGCCGTGTACGAGGTTTTTGTTGGATAAAAGCTCCTGTGCCATCGTCATAATCTCCGCAACGCCTGCCTTATCATCTGCACCCAGCAGAGTGTTGCCGTCGGTTACGATTAAGTGCTTTCCAACAAAATGAGCGAGCTCCGGGTTTTCCTTTTCGGTCAGGACGATATTTTTTTCAGCGTTTAAGATGATATCCCCGCCTTCATAGGCAACGACTCTCGGATTGACATTTTCTCCGGAAACCGCCGGAGACGTATCCATATGGGAAATAAAGCCGATGACAGGCGCTGTTTTTCCTTCCGGAAGATTGGAGGGAATCGTCGCGTACACATAGCAGTGTGCTTTGTCATATACGACATCCTGCGCGCCCATATCCTTGAGCTCCTGTGCCAGAAGGGAGGCGAGGTTTCTCTGCTTGTCTGTGCTCGGGACGGTCGTTGCGCCATCCTGGGACTGCGTGTCGATTTTTACATAACGAAGAAATTTATCCAATACGGTACTCATAATTGATTCCTTTCCGGCTGCAGCATTTTGTTCATAAAAGCAGCCTGCCGTTTATGCGGCAATGTATTTTGGTGTAACGACATTTCCGGATACCGCAAACGGGTCTTCCAGATATTATCCGACGTTATACGCTGCTTAGCTACGAGTCTGTCCATTTCCGCGAATTGTGTACTTGTAGCTGGTCAGCTCCTTTAAGCCCATCGGACCTCTCGCATGGAGCATCTGGGTGCTGATGCCGATCTCTGCGCCAAAGCCAAACTCAAAGCCGTCCGTAAATCGGGTCGATGCGTTAACATAGACGCAGGCGGCGTCCACCTGATCCAGAAATGTCCGGGCATGCGCTTCGTTGTTCGTGATGATTGCTTCGGAATGTCCGGTGTTGTAGCGGTTGATATGCCCGATTGCTTCTTCCAGGCTGCTGACCGTCTTTACAGACAGCTTGAGCGCCAGATATTCTGTTCCGTAGTCGGCTTCTGTTGCAGGCACGCAGCCGTCGATCTCTAAAAACGCACGGTCATCCGCATGGATTTCGACGTCCTTTTCCCGCAGCGCCTGATAGAGCTTTGGCAGGAAGCTATCGCAGATCGACTCGTGGATGACAAGGGATTCGCAGGCATTGCAGACGCCGACGCGCTGTGTTTTGGCATTTAAAATAATACGGATCGCCATATCGAAGTCCGCGTCCGCATCGACATAAACGTGACAGTTGCCGGTACCGGTTTCGATGACCGGGACAGTGCTGTTTTCCACGACCATTTTGATCAGTCCTGCCCCGCCGCGCGGAATTAAGACATCAATAGATTCGTTTAACCGCATCATCTCCTGCGTCACTGCCCGGTCAGTCGATGGGATCAGCTGCACTGCTGTCTCCGGGATGTTACACTGTGCCAGCGCACGGTGCAGGCTTTTTTCGATCGCGAGATTGGAGAAAAGTGCATCGCTGCCGCCTTTCAAAATTACGGCATTTCCGGCTTTAAAGCACAGACCGAACGCATCTGCCGTCACGTTGGGACGGGATTCGTAGATGATTCCGATGACACCGAGGGGAACACGGCGTTTGCTGATGACAAGACCGTTTGGACGGGTGAAGGTATCCAGAATCTCTCCGACCGGATCGGGAAGCGCAGCGACCTGGCGAAGCCCTTCTGCCATGTCAGAAATCCGCTTCTGCGTCAGGGAGAGCCGGTCAAGCAGCCCTTCCGGCATGCTGCGGCTGCGTCCGGCTTCCAGATCCTTTGCATTTTCTGCAAGAATGTCTGCTGCGTCCGCTTCCAGACATTCTGCCGCTGTAAACAGCGCCTTATTCTTGGTATCCGTATCAAGCCCGGCAAGGATGTAGCGGGCTGCTTTTGCCTGTTTTCCGATTTCTTTCAGATCAGCCATCTATAAGGTTCCCTCCTTTATCGTCGTTCTGTAACAATCAAATCCATGTTGATATCATGCGGTTTTTGCCCATCCAGGATCTCGAACAGCTGGCAGGAAAAGCAGAGCCCGACAAGATAAGGTCTGTCGGCAGCAGGAATTTTACCAAGATAGCGGTCATAAAAGCCCTTTCCGTAGCCAATGCGTGCGCCGGATCGATCAAAGGCAAGTCCGGGAGCGGTCAAAAGCGTCGGAATCGAAGCATCCGGCAAAAAGCGCTTTGTCTGTCCGGGCGGCTCCAAAATATGCTGGTAGCCGGGCGCAAGCTCTGCTCTGTCTGTAATTCGGAAAAACTCCATCTGATCGCCCAGAACCTTAGGAAGAAAAACTTCCTTTCCTGCTGCCAGCGCAGCATCAATGAGAAGTCCGGTCGATACCTCTGATCCATAGGAGGCATACAAAAGTACCTGTTTTGCCTGCTTCCAGACAGCCGTTGCCATCAGATTTTCTGCGATTTCCCTGCTTTTATGGAAACGGCTCTCTTCCGAAAGCTGTTCCCTGTTCTGTTTTCCGAGTGCTCTGTTACTGCGCGTTTTTTGATCCATAGTGTTCGCCAAGGTTTTCGATCGAACCGTCCTCATTCTGGATGTTGATGTTATTTAACTGATTCCGCAGATTCTGGCGGACGTTGTCAATATATTCCTTCCGGAGCAACGCCTGTTCAGATTTTTCTGCTTCAGTCAGACCTTCCGATGATTTTGATTTTTTATAAAGCTCGTTGATCCGGGCAATTTTCTGTTCCAGTGTCATGTTTTCCTCTCATTTCTGCGCACGTTTTTTGCGCATAGCGAGTTTGTGTCAAGTGTGCGCAGACACAAAACTCTGGTTTCTGTTTGCTCAGCCACGCTCACGGCAGCTGTGCAGGTTCTCTACGAAATCCGGCAGATCGAAGGCATCCTGCTTTTCTGCCAGAAACAGCGTTCCATAATTCTCCCCGTCGATGATCCGGTGGATAATCCGGACATCCTTGCTGTTCGCAATCACCATATCAGCTCCGCTTGCGGTTGCGATGGTGGCAGCAGTCAGCTTGGTTGACATGCCGCCGGTTCCAACGCCGCTGCCGGTGGTGGATTTGCCCATCCGCAGGAAGGATTCGTCCAGATGCTCGACCGTTTCAATAAATTCTGCATCCGGATTTGCCCGCGGATCATCGGTATAAAGCCCATCGATATCCGATAAAAGAATCAGCAGGTCTGCGCCGATCATCGAAGCGACAATGGCGGAAAGCGTGTCGTTATCGCCAATCTCGATTTCGTGCGTTGCGACGGTATCGTTTTCATTGACGATGGGGATGACGCCCATCCGAAACAGCTCTTCAAAGGTGTTCTGCGCATTGATGCGGTTGGTATCGTTGGAAATTGTCTGACGTGTCATCAGAATCTGCGCCGTCACCTGATTATATTCTGCAAAAATTTTCTGATAAGTCATCATCAGGCGTGCCTGACCGACCGCCGCACATGCCTGCTTGACTGCGATCGGATGCTTCTGCAGCTGCTCCGGCGTCAGATGCACCGCCTTTTTGCCCTGGGCGATAGCGCCGGACGAAACGAGCACAACGTCCTTTCCCTGATTTTTCAGATTGCACAGCTCCCGCACCAGAACCTCCAGGCGGATATAATCCATATCACCGGTTTCGGTATGCTGCAGGGAAGAGGAACCGATTTTGATGACAACTCTCTGTTTCTTTTTCAGCAGGTTTCGTCTGGTATCCATGTCTGTATCTCCTCTTTTGGTCATTTGCCGGTTTCGGAAAATGGAGCGTAACAGGAAGCGATTGCTTCGGCAACCCGCACGCCGTCCATCGCCGCAGAAGTAATGCCGCCTGCATAGCCTGCACCCTCTCCGCAAGGATAGACCCCCCGGATATTTGCCTGCAGCGTTTCATCGCGGACAATCCGCACCGGGGAGGATGTCCGGCTTTCGATGCCGGAAACGATTGCATTTGCATCGTCAAAACCGGGAATCCTATGTCCGAACTGCTCCATTCCTTCGATAAACGCTTCCGACAGGCTGTCCGGCAGCACGCTTTTTACGTCTGCAAACATCCACTGTCCCTTGATTGCAGGGACAAATTCCGTCGGGATATGTCCGGTCGTTGCGGTATCCGAAAAATCTCCGTAACGCTCTACCGGGATTTTCCCACATCCGGCAGAAAATGCCTTTTCTTCCAGCCTGCGCTGAAATCCGATTCCGGCGAGCGGTTCGTCCGAACCGTAATCTGCAGGCGTAACGGAAACAATGATTGCACTGTTTGCATTTGCACCGTTTCTGCCGCTGTAGCTCATGCCGTTTACCGCAATGCGTCCCGGCTCGCTGCTGGCGTTGACCACGTAACCGCCAGGGCACATGCAGAACGAATAAACGCCTCTGCCGCCGGAAGTCCTTGCCGTCACCTTATATGGAGCAGCGCCTAACGAATCCGGATGTAGTGTTCCATATTGGGACTGGTTGATCAGCTCCTGTGGGTGCTCTACGCGCAGTCCAACTGCAAAGGCTTTGGCTTCCATATGAAGTCCGCTTTCATACAGTTTAAAAAACGTATCCCGCGCGCTGTGTCCGATCGCAAGCACGGCAGTCTCGGTGTCGATCACAGAGCCGTCCGAAAGGATAACGCCGTTCAGCGCTCCATTTTCCGTACGGAAGGTTTCTACGCGGCTCTCAAAACGGACTTCTCCGCCGAGCTGTATGATTTTTTCCCGCATCTGTTTTACGACATTGGACAGAACATCTGTTCCGATATGCGGCTTTGCTTCGTAGAGAATTTCCGGCTGCGCGCCGTTTTCTACAAAAATCGAAAGGACATGTCTGCCACGTCCGTCTTTATCTTTGATCAAAGTGTTCAATTTGCCGTCTGAAAACGTGCCTGCGCCGCCCTCTCCAAACGAAACGTTGGATTCCGGGTTTAAGGGTCCGCCGTTCCAGAAGGCTTCGACATCCTTTTTGCGCGCTTCCACGTCCTTTCCTCGTTCCAGCAGAATCGGACGATAGCCGTTTTGTGCGAGCATGTAGCAGCAAAACAGACCTGCAGGACCGCTTCCGATAATCACGGGGCGTCTGCGCAGCGCCTTCGTCCCCGGCTTCGGAAATTGATACGGTCGCTCTGTCACGATGGAAACGTCCTTATTTTTGCTGCGGGACACACAGTTTTGCTCGGAGATGCCGTTTAATGTGATGTCCACGACGTAAATCAAGAAAATGTCCGGCTTTTTGCGGGCGTCGATCGACTGCCTGCGGATCTGCAGGCTGGCAATCTGTTCGGATTTTATATGTAACGCCTTTGCCGCCTTGTGGTACAGTTCCGTTTTGGAATGTCCGGCAGGGAGCTTCAGCTGGGAAATTCGAATCATAGGGTTCTCCATATTGATTAAAGTTGTATCTGGCTATTTGGTGACTGCGTTAGCCACGCCGCCTTTTCGTCAGCTCTACGGTAGTTTCATTCCTCGCGCGCAGCCGCCGTTCCAGCGATCTGTCCGCTCGTCCATGCCCACTGGAGGTTGTAACCGCCGCAGCGACCGTCCACATCGAGCAGCTCGCCGCACAGATACAGACCGGGAAAACGCTTTGCTTCCAGGTCGTCTGTTACCTCCTGCAAGGAGATTCCGCCGGTGCAGACCTGCGCGTTTTGCGCCGGATTTGTGCCAATTACGACAGTTTTTAAAGCGCGCATATTCTGCAGCATCGAAAATACCGCGTTTTTGTTGGCAGCTGTTACGATGTCCTGCGCTTTTAGGGGGCTGCGTTCAATAAACAGCTGTGCAAGCTTCGACGGCAAAATGCCCTGTGCCAGAAACCTCACATGCTTGCCGCAGCACGCCTGATACTGTCTGCAGCAAAATTCGTTCCATTTGAAAAGTGGAACTGCCGGGAAGAAATCAATGCTGGCGCTGATCTTTTTGTTCGTTTGCAGCGCTTCCGACACGGCTGCGGAAAGCTGAAAGACCGGAATCCCGGAAATGCCGTAATCAGTCAGCTGCAGTTCCCCGGATTCACAAAGCTTTTTTCTGCCGGGAATCTCTACAGTAATTGCAGCCGGGCAGCGCACGCCTGCGATGGATTTGTAAAATTTTTCTTCACAGCGCAATGCAGTCAACGCCGGAAGGTAAGGATACTGTTTGAATGCAAACGCTGCAGTCAGGCTGCCTGTACCGAGCGCTTCTTTGGGAGGTATTCCCGCCGCTGTCCCGCAGGATATAATCAGCCGGTCGAAATGATACTGTCCCTGATCGGTGAACACCTGCCAGCCGCTCTTTTGCATGCAGAGCTTCTGAATCCTACAGTCACAGACGATGCGAACCTTTTTTCGTTCCAGCTCTTCCCGGAAAAAATCAAGGACGGCAGATGCCTGTCCGCTATAGGGATACAAGTAGCCGTTTTTCTCCGTCAGATAAAGACCTCGTTCCTCAAAAAAGCGGATCGTATCGGATGTCTGGAAACGCGCAAAGAACTCCGGCAGCCGGTACGGGTCGTGACTTCGGTAATCCCGCTTCGGAGAAAAATCAGTATTGCCGAGGTTGCACTTTCCGTTTCCGGTCGCCAGTATCTTGCGGCCAATTCGGTCACGACGTTCCAGTATGGTAATTTCTGTATCTTTTATTGAAGTATTCGCAGCTGCAATCGCCGCCATCATGCCGGATGCGCCTCCGCCGATAATGCCGATCTGCCTCATAACCGATTTCAAATCCTCCCTACAGCCGTTTGGAAAACGGCAAAACTGTAATTATCATACTACGTCTCGGTTTGAGACACAAGGAATTTTTCCAGCTCTGCTTTGGAAACGCCGTGCCAGCCGTTCAAAATCTGCCGTCTGACCCCGCTTGGCAGGGTTCTTGCGTCAATCGCGGTCTGCAAATATAAAACCCGGCTGTCCTCTTCGTATACGATGACCCGATTCTCTTCAATCTGTAAAAAGAAGGTTTCTGCCTGCTGTAGTTTTCGGTATGTTTTGGAAACAACAATCTGCTGTGGGGAAAAAGAAACCAGCTCCATCCGGAGAAGCCCCTGCTGCAGCTCGGTAAGGGGCGGAGCATCCTGATAGTGCCGGATTTCATCCTCCACCTCTTTTCTGCTGCACCCGATCAGCCGAAGCGGCAGGGATTTGATCTCTTCTGTCTGCCTTCGAGACACCTGATCGGTATTTTTTACCACAAGCTTCGTATCTGCGCGCAACCGATCCGGTACGCTGACCGCCTGGGTTGCAGACTGCATCTGAGAAAACGGGATTTCGTTCTGGCTGATAATCGTCTGCCTTCCGGGATAAAACCACTGTTCGATCTTATAATGTCCATAAAATCCCACCGCAAAAAGCAGACAGGAATAGAGAAAAAAGCTGATTCTTTTTAAACGGCGCATATTTTCACCTCTTAAAAAGTATCAGCTCTTTTCGGTTATTTTATGCAGTGCAGTGACCATCACAGCAGCCGCATCGTACTGGCAAGCTCGATCAGCACATCTCCCACTGCAAAGCAACGCAGTTCGCGTCTGGTCGCACCCTTTAAAACGACAGTCGACACAAAATAGACGAGCAGTCCGACAACCGCCGAAACGAGCATCCGAACCGGGCTGGCAGTATTTTTCAAAATCACCTGGCTGCACAGCAGGCTGACAAGCGCCATCAGAATGCCTGCCAAAAGAGGCGCCAAAAAAACACGGAGCCAGCTGACTGCTATTTTTAACTGCTGGCGCACCATGCCCAGCAGAATCAGACACAAAACAAATGCAGACAGCGCATCGGAATAAGCGCCCGCATACAGGTCGAGTTTCAGCGCGGAACTCATCACGGAAAAGCTGATCAGCCGAACCAGGACGGAAACCAGCACTGCGATCCAGATGCTATAGTAAAGCTCTGCAGCAAACAAAACGCTGCCAAGCATAAAGGCGAGGCCATAAAAGATCACCGTGATCGCCAGAACTTTTAAAATACTGTACAGACCATTTAACTCTCCTTTGGAAAACAGCATATGCAGCATCGGCTGTGCCGTCGTTAAAAATAAAACGGCGCAGGGAATCGTATAGAGAGCAGTGCAGCGAAAGGCGACCATGCATTTTTCGCGGCTTTTACGCAGGCTGCGGCGGTTTAAGACGAGCTGGAACTGCGGCAGCAGGGAAGCCGCCAGGGCAAATGCCCCGAGCAGCGCAAGCGTCATCAAAAGACGGTATTTTCCAAGATACGCGCCCCACGTTGAAACAGAGCCGTTCTTTAAATAGATACCGGACTGTCCGATCCTCCCGATACCGGCAAGCACCGCCGGAACACAGATCACAAGCCCGTTTCGGAACAAGGCAAAGGCGATGCTGCGATCTGCCGCAGGATTCGTACTGCTTCCGTATTCTGCCTGGTGCAGCTCATGCGAAGCCTTTATCCAGGAGATCCCGCAGCCTACCGTACACAAAAGACTGACGCATAAAACGGAAAACGCTGCGCCGAGCGCACCATATGCCGCCTGATAGGACGTATTCTGCAAAAGCGCGCCGACCTTCTGACCGTATGCGTCGAGCGGTGCTGCAATCAGGGGTGCTGCGAAAAATAAAAGTACTCCGAATGTGAGTATCCATCTGCCCGCTGTTTCCCGCCTGCCAAAGGCATCCAGAATGCCGAGCAGCATCCAGAACAGCGTCAGGATAACGAACGCACATAATAACGCCAAAAACGCCATTTTCGCAAAGGGCAGCGCATAAAATGTGCAAAACAGCACATCTTTTAAGGCAGCACCGAAAAGTGCCAGAACGACGGATACAAAAAATGCCGTCAAAAGAGCCTGTCCCGCAATTTTTTTTGCGCCTGTGATTCCGTAGCGTTCGATTCTTGTACGGATCAGGTTGGAAACCGCCCGGTTCATTCCGATCCCGAACAGGGAAAACAGGACAAAACAGCCCTCCAGGGCCCCAAAAAAGTCTGCGCACCCTTCGTCTCCCAGCGCGTTGACCAGCCGAATGGGTGCAAAAAGGCAAAGCAGGAATGCAAGAAGCTTGACTATCCCGGTCAATTGCCTTGGTAGCACACCTGTGCGATCGATTTTCTTATGTTTTCTTCGTGCCGCCATAGAAACTTAACCCTCATTCATCCAGGCAATCCCGGGTCAGCCCGAGCGCGCTTAATATAGTTTCCTGCTTCTGCTCCATCACAGCCGCTTCCTCCGGTGTTTCGTGATCGTAACCGCACAAATGCAGCATGCTGTGGGCAACGAGGAATGCAAACTCCCGTTTCCGGGAATGTCCGTAGCTTTCCGCCTGGGAACAGATCCGATCCACTGACAGGATGATGTCACCCAGAATCAGTTCCCCGCTGTCCGGCTGGAAATAATCCGAACAGTTTTCTTCGACAATGGAAAAATCCGCTTCGGTTTCAAACGGAATGTTCGGAAAGCTCAAAACGTCCGTCTCCCGGTCGATATTGCGGTATTCTTTATTATACAAGCGGATGCCCTCGTTATCCGTAATCAGTACGTTAATCTCGGTTTCATAGGGACAGCCCTCTGCATCCAGAACCGCTTCCGCTACGCGGCTGCATAATTCCTTCGTGTCAAAGGGAAAAGTAAAATCCGTTTCGTTTTCGACATAGATGGTCATGAGCGTCTCTCCTTTTCATTTCTGCGCAGAGGAGCTTCCGTCCTGCGTTTTGTCTTTCCAGACGTCTTGCCGGCAGCAGCGGACGTCAGACGTCTTTCCTTGCTCTCGCGGTAAGCCTGCTTTGCCTCATAGGTTTCATAAGCCTTGACAATCTTCTGAACCAGCGGATGCCGGACGACATCGCGGCTTGTCAGGTTGCAGAAACCGATATCGTCCAGACCGGACAACACCTTCACAGCAACGTCCAGACCGGACTGTGTTCCAGGCGCAAGGTCTTTCTGCGAAGCGTCGCCGGTGATGACAACCTTGGAACCGAAGCCGATTCGGGTCAGGAACATCTTCATTTGGGCAGGCGTCGTATTTTGCGCTTCGTCGAGGATGATATAAGCGTTATCGAGGGTACGTCCTCTCATGTAGGCGAGCGGCGCAACCTCAATGAGCCCTTTTTCCATATTGCGTTGGAAGCTTTCCGCGCCCATGATCTGATAGAGTGCATCGTAGAGCGGACGCAGGTACGGGTCTACCTTGCTCTGCAGATCGCCGGGCAAAAAGCCAAGCTTCTCGCCTGCTTCGATCGCAGGTCTGGTCAGAATAATGCGCTCCACCTCATTATTTTTAAAAGCGGTAATCGCCATTGCCATCGCCAGGTAGGTTTTGCCTGTTCCGGCAGGCCCAAGACCGAATACGATCATCTTTTCCCGGATCGCATCCACATACTGCTTCTGTCCAAGCGTTTTGGGCTTTACCGGTTTTCCGCTCACGGTGTGGCAGATGAGATCGCCGTCTATTTCAAGTAAGGTATTTTCCTGATTTTCCATATGCATTGCAATTGCGTAATCCACGTTCTGCTCCTGTATCTGATTTCCGCGTCTGGCAAGCTCCTGCAGTTCGGTAAAAACTGCCGCCGTATGGGCAACTGCCGACTGTTCGCCGCGGATATGGACGGTACCGTCCCGGTCAATAATCTGCGTGCCGAATGCGCGCTCCAGTTTCTTTAAATAACAGTCAAACTGTCCGAAAAGGTTGCTGATATGCGTGCTGTCCAGCTCCAGTGTCTGTTCTGTAAATGCCATGTTAATTTTGTGCAGTCTCCTGTTCTTTTGCCGTGTCCGAAATCGAAAGTGCCTGCCAGACGCCGCCCTGCAGCTGTATCTTCAGGCTTCCCTCCAAGGTGAGGATATCGGCTTTTTCTACTATTCTAACATCTTTTTGTATAATTTGAACCCCTTTTTCCTCCAAAGCGGCAATTATTTTTTGAAATTTATCCAAAAGAATCTTTTTTGCGCTGTCCGTGTCGTAGCGCGCATCGACCGGAAGATACTCGCGCAGCGTCTGACTGCCCGCAAAAATAGGGAGATCGAGCTGTCCGAACAGGCATAGACGATTTTGCTGCGTTACGATATCCTGACACGCAAAGTTCTTCCGGATAGGAGGAAAAAGAACCCGCAGACTGCCGATTGTGAGGAATTTCCGGCTCTTTTCCCTTCCGGTATAATTTTTATACTGGTAAGCATAAGGACAGGATAAATGCACCCGATAGTCGGTTTCTAAAATCACGTCCCCGTCCGCGACGACTGACAGGTATTCCCGAACAGTTTCGTCATCGTTTTTAACCGGAATTCGTCCGCTGATCAGCAGATCGCCGCGGGAAACGCTGTCTCCCGGCCGCACCGTCGGGATGCCGCTTCTGGTCAGGATTGAAACGACTGTGCCGGAGCAGGACGCAACAAGATCCGCTCCATTTTCAAATTTGGACAGCTCCTGCTTCTGAGCAGTGTCCGGCAGAATGTCTTCCTGAATTTTTACAACAAGCTTCGTCCCCTGGAGGCTGACAGACGCCCAGGTGATTTCTTCAAAGGCTTCCCGAAGTCCTTTTTCGAGAGTTTCCGCAGAAAAAAAGTGCCGCGGCGTTCCGTAACGGATTCCCTCATCCTCGAGATACCGCTTCAGCTCCTCCTCCGTGATCATTCGGTTGCCGTCAAATTCCATCGCCCAGATGAACTGCGACATCAGAATTAAAAATGCACTGCATAAAAGAACCCCGAGCAAGAACATTTTTCTGTGCCGGACATCCTGTAGAAAAAAGGGCAGCCCTCTTTTTTCCAGAACGGCTACCCTTGTTTTGGTTTTGTGGACAATATCCCGAATTTTGAAGAAATCGGAAAGGCTGATGCACATCGTATAAAAACCGTCGTGCCCGTTAAGCTCCCAGAGCACGATAGCTCGGTTTGCGCACAGATTCATGAAGCGTTCCGGCGCATAACCCCGGACGCTGATCCTGACATATCCCCTGCAATACCGGATTAAGGCAATCATCGGCATTCCCTCCGCTACAGATACCGCACGCCGGAAATTTTTCCGGCAATTTTCATGTCTTCATTGGTATAGTAGACGATTTTTAAACAACACCCTTCAATCCGGATTCTGGTATGCTTCCCCTGCAGAAGAATACACTCCTGCGTATATTCCAGGATTCCCCGGTAATTTTCCACCAAAAGCTCGGTATCTCCGATCAGCGTCAGGATACTCGCGCCCAGCATGACGTCCCGGGGCAGACGCAGGGACTCTGTGAAAGCCTCCTTAGCCCGTATGGCTGTCTGTTTTTGCGGTGATTTTCTGATTTTGCTCATGCCCTATTGTATGAGACGCGGTAGTAAAAAATGACAGTGTGGAAACATATTTGACGGCAGATTTCTTATTTATGATACGGCTCTTTATTTGAAATCCGGAACGCGCGGTAGACCTGTTCCAGCAAAATGACGCGCATGAGCTGATGCGGGAAGGTCATATCGGAAAAGCTCAGGAGAAAATCCGCGCGGGAAAGGACGTCTTTGTACAGTCCGAGGGACCCGCCGATGACGAAATCGATGGTGCTTGTGCCGGACACCATCAGGCGGTCCATCTGCTGGGAAAACGCCACGCTATCCAGCTTTTTGCCTTCAATGGCGAGCACGATGCAGTATTCTCCGTCCCGAATATGGGAAAGAAGCCGCTGTCCCTCTTTTTCCTTTACCTGCTCCATCTGGGAAGGGCTGGCATTTTCGTCTGTCTTTTCATCCGCTACTTCCACGATTTCGAGCTTACAGTAACGACCAAGACGCTTCTGGTATTCGGCAATCGCGTCCCGGTAAAATTTTTCCTTGATTTTGCCGACGGTCAGAATTCGTATTTTCATTCGTTCGGATAGATCTGGCCATACATTTCATCGATGAAATGATCCAGATATTCCTCGTCCAGATTCAGGAAATTTTCGGAAATCAGCTGTTTCATAGCGGCTGACCGTTTAAAATATGCCGTTTCGTCGCTCTCTGTTTCAAGAACGGAAGCAGTCTGGTCGATCAGCTCACGATTCAGGCGTTCCTGACAGTATTTAACCAGCTCTTCCTTTAACTGGCTCTCTGCTACCGCCTGCGTCGCATGTTTTTTGTAGGATTTGTAGGAACTTGCTCCCATCACGATAAATGCGATGAACATCGTTCCCATCACAAGACAGGTCGCCACTTTGGAAAACAGCGTCAGGTGGACCGGAAGCAGATCGCATGCAAGTAAGCCCACGACAACGAGGCCGATAACACCTGCGGTCAGCAGCGTATAAGCGCCGGATTTGAAATTTTCCGCCTTGTCGGATGCACCCTCATAGACGCCGTGGTGGGTTTTATCGTGCAGCAGCTCCTTTCCCTCCGGCAGCGTCTCCTCCTGGGCTTCCTGTATTTCCTCTGTCTCAAATCCCGTATCATCCGGGAACGAAGCGGCAGCATCCCGGATGTATTCTGCCGCTTCCTCCGCTGCTGCCTGTTCCAGCGACTCTACAAGCGTAGAGCCGCAGTCGGAGCAGACGGTGTAGCCGTCCTGATATTCTGTTTTACAGTTTGGACACCAAGGCATAGGACACGTCCTCCTTATTTGCCGGACAGATATTCGTCAATTCCTTTTGCACCCGCTTTTCCGGCGCCCATCGCCAGAATAACGGTCGCTGCGCCGGTAACGGCATCTCCGCCTGCAAACACAGCAGCCTTGCTGGTCTGACCATTTTCTTCGGAAGCGACGATACATTTGCGTTTGTTGGTTTCAAGACCTTCTGTTGTAGAAGAAATCAGCGGGTTCGGAGAGGTACCCAGAGCCATGATGACCGTATCCAATTCCAGGGTAAACTCAGAGCCGGGGATTTCTACCGGACGGCGTCTGCCGGAAGCATCGGGCTCGCCCAACTCCATGCGCACGCACTTCATGCCCTTTACCCAACCTTTTTCATCTTCCAGAATTTCGACCGGATTCGTCAGCAGATCAAAGATAATGCCTTCCTGTTTTGCATGATGTACTTCTTCCACACGGGCGGGAAGCTCCTCTTCACTTCTGCGGTATACGATATGCACTTCCGCGCCGAGACGCAGCGCGGTTCTCGCAGCATCCATTGCAACGTTGCCGCCGCCGACAACTGCCACCTTTTTGCTCTCCATGATCGGAGTAGCAGAATCTGCCTGAAACGCTTTCATCAGGTTGCTTCTGGTCAGATATTCGTTTGCAGAAAATACACCGTTGGCATTCTCACCGGGGATGCCCATAAATTTAGGAAGACCTGCACCGGAGCCGATAAAGACTGCAGAATACCCCTCTTCATTGAGCAGCTCGTCAATCGTAACAGATTTGCCGACGATGACGTTTGTCTCGATCTTTACGCCGAGGGACAGTACGTTTTCGATTTCTTTCTTTACAACATTCTCTTTGGGAAGACGGAATTCCGGAATACCGTATACCAGTACACCGCCTGCCTCATGCAGCGCCTCGAAAATGGTCACATCATAGCCCATCTTCGCCAGATCGCCTGCACAGGTCAGACCTGCAGGGCCGGAACCGATGACTGCTACCTTTTTTCCCTTCTTTTCGGCAGCGCCGACAGGACGGATGTTGTTTTCTCTTGCCCAGTCCGCTACGAAACGCTCCAGTTTGCCGATGGACACCGCTTCGCCCTTAATACCACGGATACATTTTCCTTCACACTGGCTTTCCTGCGGGCAGACACGACCGCAGACAGCGGGAAGTGCGCTGGATTCGCTGATAACCTGATAAGCAGCTGCAAAATCGCCCTCTTTTACCTTTTCCACGAAGCCGGGGATATTGATCGAAACCGGACATCCCTGTACGCAGTGCGCATTTTTACAGTTTAAGCAGCGCTGTGCTTCTGCTACTGCTTCATCGGCATTATAGCCAAGACATACTTCTTCGAAATTACATGCGCGTTCTTTTGCATCCTGCTCTCTGACCGGGACTTTTTTCATCATATCAGCCATTACTCTTCACCTCCGCACTGACCGCATCCGCCGTGATGCGTGTCTTTTTCCTTTGCAGCAAGATAAGCTCTGCCTTCCTGGGTCTTGTAGATCTGCTGACGCTGCATCGCTTCGTCAAAGTTTACCAGATGTCCGTCAAATTCCGGACCGTCTACGCAGGCAAATTTCACTTCGCCGCCTACAGTAACACGGCAGGCGCCGCACATGCCGGTTCCGTCTACCATGATAGGGTTTAAGGAAACGATCGTCGGGATATTCAGCGCTTCTGTTGTCTTGCAGACAAATTTCATCATGATCATCGGACCGATTGCAACGCAGAGGTCATAGTGCTTACCTTCCTGCTCTACCAGATCCTGAATGGTCTTTGTTACCATGCCGCTTCTTCCATAAGAGCCGTCATCGGTGGTCACATATAAATTTCCTGCAACCGCTTTCATCTCTTCCTCAAGGATCAGCAGCTCTTTCGTCTTTGCGCCTACGATAACGTCTGCTGCAACACCCTGCTCATGCAGCCATTTTACCTGCGGATAAACGGGTGCTGTGCCGACGCCGCCGGCAACGAACAGAATTTTCTTTGCAGCCAGGGCTTCCTTTGTTTCTTTTGTCAGCTCGGACGGACATCCCAGAGGGCCTGCCACATCGTGGAAGGCATCCCCGGCCTTTAAGGAGGTCATCAGATGGGTGCTGGCTCCCACCGGCTGGAATACAATCGTAATCGTTCCTTTTTCTCTGTTATAGTCGCAAATGGTCAGTGGAATTCTTTCACTGTCGGCATCTGTCCGCACAATCACAAACTGGCCGGGCATACAGGATTTTGCGATCCGTTCTGCTTTAACTTCCATCCAGTAAATGTTGGCAGTGAGTTTTTTCGTTTCTAAAATAGGATACATAAATCTCACCTTTCTGTCCGATCGGACAATATATTTTAAGAGTCTGCAGACAGTATCCTTATTCCTGTCCGTTTTCCGGCTGCTCTATTGCGTACAGCTTGAAACTCTTATCCTCCTGTTTCTCTGCCCGGTAGCATTCCCCGGACATATAGTTTACCACATAATCGTTTCCGGTCGCGTTGCTTTCTCCATCTAACTCGTGATATTCCCGATAAAGATAATAATGATGATTGTTGATCGTGAGGGCATACTTAAAAGTATAGAGGTTACGGCCATCTCCATCCGGAACATCTCCCTGCAGGGAATTCACTACTCCGGCATTTTTTAACGTCAAAAGCAGCTGGTTGGATGCCGCCTCCATGCTCAGGAGCGGATGCAGGTTCAACGTATAATTACACTCCGTTACGCTGCCTGTCACACCGTCCGGAGCAATTGTGACAAATTTAAAGGTGGAATATCCAACCGGGAGCCAAAATGGCTCTTCGTAGCGGGTCGATGATGCGGTCGGTTCTGTTTTATCCATTGTATAGTAAACGCTGCAGCCATCCGGTACATCCACCTCAATCCGTACGGGTTTACCGTAGTTTCCGGGAAGCGGCGTCACATAGGGTGCATCCGGCCTGCTGATATCTATGTAATAGTTTGCAGAAGAGATATCGCTGGCAATTCCGTAATGATTTACAAACAAAGCCTTTATCTCATAGCCTCCGTCCTTCAATGGAATTGGTGAAGTATAGACCTGACTGTTTTCATCCGGCACCGAGCCGTCTGTTGTAAAATAAATAGTTCCTGCCGCATTGCCAATCAGCTTTAAATTCTGCGCTTCCCGGTAAGTCCCGCTTTGAAGGTCGAATTCCGGCGGATTTGCCATATAATCTAAATACTGGCTCTGGATCTGGACATCCGGGCAACTCTGCATCAGCGCATTGATCGCTGCATAGTCGTTTTGTTTTTCATAAATAGCGACACAACGACGATAGGCGTCTTCGCAGGAAGCATCCATATCGAGGATCGTCAGGCAAAGCTCCTTTGCCTCTTCCAGCTTTCCTTCAAAATAGTAGCAGGAAGACAGCGCATTTAAGTATTCCACATTTCTGGGATCCTGTTCGACCAACAGCTCCAGAAGCTCCGCTGCAGAATCGTAGGATTTCTCCTTCATCTGCACAGTAGCCTTTTCATACCGATATTCCGGGGTATGATGCCAAAAAATCAGGCTCATGCCCGCGCAGAGAGCTGCTGCGGCAAAAAGGCCTGCAAACACCTTCCAGCGTTTTTTTCTGCGGTTTTTCATCGAAGGCTGCTTTTCCGGCACAGCGCTTTGCCCTGCATCTGTCTCCGGTTTGCTATCCTCCGAAGCTTTCTCCGCGATCTGGGTTCCAACATCGGAAAGCGCTTTATGGAGGCTCGTTTCCAGCGCCGGATCAAACTCCGGGACGATCTGGATTTCCCTGCCGCAATGCTCACAGTACATCTGTCCTTCTTTCATGTCTGCGCCGCATCTGGGGCATTTCATAGGCGTCTTCTCCTGCTTTCAATACAATTTTTCATCAGCATGGCGATCGTCATAGGGCCGACGCCGCCAGGAACCGGCGTGATGGCAGAAGCGACCGGGAATACGCTTTCATAGTCTACATCGCCGCAGAGATGGTTTGCTTCGTCTCTGTGAATGCCGACATCGATCACGGCTGCGCCGGGCTTGACATATTCCGCATCAATCATCTGCCGTTTGCCGATCGCAACGACAAGGATATCCGCACGCTTTGTCACCTCTTTCAAATTTACCGTATGGGAATGTGCGATTGTGACGGTTCCGTTTTCTGCAAGCAACAGCTGTGCGATCGGTTTACCGACGATATTGCTTCTGCCGATCACAACGCACTCTTTTCCGTCGATCCGGATATCAGAGCGCTTTAACAGCTCAATGATGCCCGCCGGAGTGCCGGGGACAAAGCCCTCTTCCCCGCAGCTCAATGCGCCGACATTGTAAGGATGGAAGCCGTCGACGTCCTTTGCAGGGTCGATGGCATTTAAAACATCTTTTTCATTGATATGTCCGGGCAGGGGAAGCTGCACCAAAATGCCGTCCACGTCCTCCCGGGCGTTCAATTCCTGAATCAGGGAAAGCAGTTTCTCCTCCGACGTCGTTTCTTCCAGTTCATAGGAAAGGCTGTGGATTCCAAGCTCCTCACAGGTTCGCTGTTTGTTTCTGACATAGACACACGATGCGGGGTCCTGACCGACCTGAATAACCGCCAGCGTTACGGTAATGTTGTCTTTTGCAAGCTGCTGTACCTGTTCCTTTAATTCCTGCTTGATCTGTGCGGCAATCGCTTTTCCGTCAATTCTTTTTGCCATGTTGTAGGGTCCTCTCTCGGTTATTTTTCAGGCAACGGATCAGAACAGCCCTGTGATCTTTCCGTTCTCGTCCACATCGATATTGACGGCAGCCGGAACCTTCGGCAGTCCGGGCATCGTCATCACCGCGCCGGTCAATGCAACCACAAAGCCGGCGCCTGCGGATACATACACGTCGCGAACCGTAATCGTAAAGCCTTCCGGGCGTCCTAACAGCTTTGCGTTATCCGACAGGGAATACTGTGTCTTTGCCATGCAGACCGGAAGATTTCCAAAGCCCATCTCTTCGAGCTTCCTGATCTGTCTGGATGCCTCTGCGGTATAGGAAACAGAAGCCGCACCGTAAATCTTTGTCGCAATGCAGCCGATCTTTTCTTTGATCGGAAGATTTTCGTCGTACAGCGGAGCAAAATGACTTTCTTTTTCTTCCAGAGTCTTTAATACTTTCTCCGCAAGCGCAATGCCGCCCTCGCCGCCCTGTGCCCAGACGTTGGACAGTGCGAACTCACAGCCTCTTTCTTCACAGAACTGCTGTACAAAATTCGTCTCTGCCTCAGTGTCGGTCAGGAAGGAGTTTAAGGTAACAACCACCGGAACGCCAAACTGCTGCAGGTTTTCGATGTGCTTCTCCAGGTTGACAATGCCCTTTTTGAGCGCGTCCAGATTTTCCGCAGACAGGTCTTCCTTTGCAATGCCGCCGTTATACTTGAGTGCACGGATCGTTGCAACCAAAACGACTGCATCCGGCTTTAAGCCAGCCATCCGGCATTTGATATCGAAAAACTTCTCTGCGCCGAGGTCTGCACCAAAGCCGGCCTCTGTGATCGTATAATCCGCCATTTTCAGGGCTGCCTTTGTTGCACGGACAGAGTTACAGCCGTGTGCGATATTGGCAAAGGGTCCGCCGTGGACGATCGCCGGAGTATGCTCGAGCGTCTGGATCAGATTGGGCTTTAACGCGTCCTTAAGCAGGGCTGCCATTGCGCCAACCGCCTTTAAATCAGCTGCGGTCACCGGCTCTCCCTGATAGTTATAGGCAACGACGATTTTTGCCAGACGCGCCTTTAAATCATCCATGTCATCTGCCAGGCAGAGGATCGCCATAATCTCAGAAGCGACGGTGATCACGAAATGGTCTTCCCGGACAACGCCGTCCGCTTTTGCACCGAGACCGACAACGATATTTCTCAGCACGCGGTCGTTCATATCCTCGCAGCGTTTCCATAAGATCTGTCTGGAGTCGATCCCAAGCGCATTGCCTTGCTGGATATGGTTGTCTAAAAGCGCCGCCAGAAGGTTATTTGCAGAAGTAATCGCATGAAAATCCCCGGTAAAATGCAGGTTTAAGTCTTCCATCGGAACGACCTGCGCATAACCGCCGCCGGCTGCCCCGCCCTTAATGCCAAAACAAGGGCCAAGAGAAGGCTCACGCAGCGCAATCACCGCTTTTTTGCCCATTTTTGCAAATGCCTCGCCCAGTCCGACGCTGGTCGTTGTCTTGCCCTCCCCGGCAGGGGTCGGATTGATTGCTGTCACTAAAATCAGTTTTCCGTCTTTGCGGTCTTCGATGGATTTTAAATATTCGTCGGAAAGCTTCGCTTTATATTTGCCATAAAGCTCCAGATCGTCTTCCGGAATATCCAGATGCTCGGCCACTTTCTGAATCGGCCATAAAACAGCTTCCTGTGCGATTTCGATATCTGATTTCATCTATTCATTCTCCTTTGCCTGTGTTTGAAATGTTCTATGCTTTTGTATGCTGATATCAGAGGATTTCCTCTACCAGCTGTTCAAACTCTGTTTCGGTCATCAGTACCTTACGGGGCTTGGTACCCTCTTCTTCCCCGACGACACCGACCTCCGCCAGCTGATCCATAAGCCGGGCGGCGCGGTTAAAGCCGATCTTAAAGACTCTCTGCAGCATACCGATCGATGCTTTGTCCTTTTCGATAATAAAGCGTCCCGCATCTGCAAAGTAGGCATCATATTCCGGTCCGGATGAGCCGGATGCGGCACCGCCCGAAGAGGTTCCGATGGATTTCATCTTTTCCTCGATTTCATTGCTGGCATCGTAAACATTACCGATGTTCTGATTTTTTAAGAAATCCACGACATCAGACACTTCATTATCCGAAACGAATGCACCCTGCACCCGGACAGGCTTGGAATAGCCCTGTGGGTAAAAGAGCATATCGCCCTTTCCGAGCAGCTTCTCTGCTCCGTTCATATCCAGAATGGTACGGGAATCGACGCCGCTGGAGACCGCGAATGCGACACGGCTCGGCATGTTCGCCTTAATCAGTCCCGTGATGACATCGACGGAGGGGCGCTGAGTCGCAATGATCAGATGGATGCCTGCCGCTCTTGCAAGCTGTGCCAGCCGGCAGATCGCTTCTTCCACCTCTCCCGGTGCGACCATCATCAGGTCGGCAAGCTCATCCACGATAATGACGATCTGCGGAAGGTCGTTGGGTACGCCCTCTTCTCCCTTTTGTCTTCGTTCTTCGAGCTTCTTATTATATCCTTTTAAGTCGCGGACATTGCTGTCTGCAAATTTCTGATATCGGTCGGTCATTTCCGCAACGCCCCACTGCAGCGCAGCCGACGCTTTTTTCGGATCGGTTACGACAGGAATTAACAGGTGCGGAATGCCATTGTACACACTCAGCTCTACAACCTTGGGGTCGACGAGGATCAGTTTGACTTCCGAAGGCTTCGCTTTATATAAAATGCTCATAATCAGCGTATTGATGCAGACGGATTTTCCGGAACCGGTGGATCCTGCGATCAGCATATGCGGCATCTTTGCAATGTCGGATACGACCACCTTGCCGGCGATGTCCTTGCCGACTGCAAAAGCAATTTTGGACGGGAAGTTCGAAAACGCATCCGTTTCCAAAAGCTCCCGCAGTCCGACTGCCATCGTCTCTTTGTTCGGAACCTCGATACCGATTGCGGCCTTGCCGGGAATCGGTGCTTCGATTCGGATATCTGTCGCAGCGAGGTTTAGCTTGATATCGTCCGCCAGACCCAGAATCTTGCTGACTTTTACGCCATGATCGGGCTGCAGCTCATACCGGGTTACGGTAGGTCCCTGGCTGATATCTGTAACAGTGACCTTTACGCCGAAGGTCTGCAGCGTATCCTCGAGGTGCTTCGCCGTTTCTCTCAGCTCGCACTCGCTGTCCATATTATTGGCGTTGTTGCTTTTATGTAGCAGCGACAGCGGTGGATAATGGTATACGACAGGCTTTGGTGGCTGTTGTGCCGCCTGCTTTTCCTGTTCTTTCTGTTTCTTAGCAAGCTCCTGACCAACGACAGTGGCTTCTGTAGCGGTCTGCGGTGCTTTGGGGGGCACAGCTTTGGGGCGCGGCACTCCGGTACTTTGCAGGTTTTGGGTTGGAATCACGGTCGGCTCCTCCGCAGCGTCCATGTTGTCATTCCATGGAAGCTTGGGCGGCACAGCGTCGAATTTGTCCGAATCCGACTGCTCCAATTCCTGTGCAGGAGCAAGCTTCTGTGATGCACAGGCAGGCTGTGTATCCATATGCAGGGTAACCTCCGGTGCAGAAGTTTCCACCACAGAAGTTTCCACCACAGAAGTTTCCACCCTGGATTCCAGTGGTACAAATGATTCTGTCTGCTGCGGCTGTTTCGGTTCCAGGTAGTGAACCTCTTTCATATCCTGATAAACATCCGCCTGCGGCTTGATGGTCACAGGATCCTGCATTCCCGATAAAAATGCATCCGCCGGTTCTGCGGTGTTGTCCTGGGGGACAGGGGTTGTGTCACTGTCATTGTTCAAATATGCGGAATGAATCCGCACATGACTCATTAAAGCTGAGCCGGATGCATCCGCTGCAGCCGCAGGAATGCTCTCTTTTGCTGTGATGATCGATGATGTCGCTAAAACAGCTGCCCCACTCGCAACCGCTGCATCGGGAAACGTTTCATTCCTGCGGTCTGCATCGAGGTTGACACTTACCGGTCTGACGGTATACTGCTCCGTCACCTGACCGGGATTTTCTGTTATGGTGATTTCGTGCATGTCCTCGCGACGGCCGACAGATGCCTTGCGCAGCGTCGTGTCCGCCATAATGCCCGTGCTTTTTTTCTCCATCCGGAAGATCTGATCTGCATCCTGACGTGCCTGAGCCTCTTCCTTGCGGCGTTGTTTGGCTTCGCGCTGCTGCTCTGCGTTAAGCTGCTTCTGGCGGGCGAGCTGTTTTCTTTCTTTTTCGCGGGCGAGTTCTTCTTCTCTGCGTTTCTCGGAACGTTCTTCGTTTTCCTGGCGGAGACGTTTGCTGCGCTCTTCGTTTGCCTGTCGGCGCTGTTCATAGCGCTCTTCGCTCTCTTTCCGGCGTCTTTCGCTGCGCTCGCGGTACCTCTGCGCATCGGAACGTGCCGTCTCATAGACATATCTGCCGGAAGTCTTTACACCGTTCACAAACGAACGCTCTGTGATAATAACTGTGCAGATAATCACCAACACCAACAAAAGCAGTACTGTGCCGACCATGCCAAGAAGTCGGTGCAGCCCCCAGGCAAGGGAGCCGGATATGACACCGCCGCCCAGCCGCTTTTGGGCGCTTTCCAGATACAGCTCCCGGATCGAATAATCCATCGACAGCGTCCCCCCCTGAAACAGGAGCGAGCAGACTACACCAAGCAGGAAAAACAGGACGATTCCCGCCGTCAGCTTCATGGATGCGATCCGGTTTCCCTGATTGGAAATGCCAAACGCGATTGCAATAAAGGCAAGTACCGGCAGTGCATATGCCATCGTGCCGAAAATACCGAACATTACGCGGCTGATCTGATTGCCGATGACACCGATCACGCCGAAATTGCATAAAAATAGCAATATTGTGAGTGCTAATACGCCGATCAGGATAATTTCGCTTGTAATCGCGCTTTGTGCCTGAAGCTCAGCTGCACTCGGTTTTCTGGTTGTTTTTTGTTTTCCACCCTTTGCGCCGCCTCTGCCTGTTTTCGCAGGGGTCTTTTTCCTTCCTTTCGACGCAGTTGATGCCATAATCATCCCTCCAACTGACCTGCCTTTTTTCTACATCTGCAAAATGGATTTTTAAATTAGCATAGGCAGAAAAAGACTAGATCAATTTAGTATATCACTTAATTTTCTTCTTGTCACTATTGCTGTTTTTCTTTTTCATCCGACCTGCCCGATAGCCGTCTGCCAGCTCATGAAGCTTCTGCACTGCCTCGCGAATACCGCCGACGGAAGAAATGATCCCTTCATACACCGCCTGCTCTCCGACAAGAATCGTCCCGAGGTCACGGCTCAACATCCCCTGTCTGATCATCATCTCTTCCATCCGCTGCTTGGAAACACTGCAATGGCTGCAGACAAAACCGGTGATCCGATCCTGAATCTGCCGGAAATAATCATAGGTCTGCTGTGCGCCGATCACCGTCCCGTTCATGCGAACCGGATGGATTACCATTGTCCCGGACGGCACAATGTAGGAATAATCCGTGCTCACCGCGATCGGGACGCCGATGGAATGACTGCCGCCCAGCACAAGGGAAACGGTCGGCTTGCTCAAAGAAGCGATCATCTCTGCAATCGCAAGCCCCGCTTCGACATCTCCGCCCATCGTATTTAGCAAAACAAGCAGACCGCTAATATTCTTACTGTCCTCTATCGCCGCCAGCTGCGGTAGAATATGTTCATATTTTGTCGTTTTGGAGCTGCTTCCGAGGTTGTCATGCCCCTCAATTTCCCCGATGATCGTCAGCAGATGGATCGAGGTTTCTTCCTTATTATCTGTAAGCGTTAACTGACCGGTCTGCTCGATTCGCTCGTCCCGGTGCATTTCCTGTTCTTCTTTTTTTCCCATAAAAAATCACTCCCGCATTTCTTTTTCAAAAAGGATGTGCAGGAGTGATTTATTTTATACATCAAAATCATCGTTATCCGCAACCGGAATTTCATAAAACATAAGATCCGGCGACGGTTCAAAAGCGTAATTCATTTCTTTGCGGACATGTCGTTTGGGAACGGGAAGCGGGTTATCCAGATATTCTCCCGGCGCAGGCTTTGGTGGTTCCTTTGGCGCTTTCTCAAAAAGCGCAGACTCCCCCTCCTGCCAAAACTCAGCTGCCGGTATGGTATTCTGTGAAGCGTGTTTCTTCTTTTTCCCCCAACTCATGCTTCGCCCTCACTGTGCAAAAAAACTCTTTCCCATAGGATCAAAACGCAATACGAGGATTTTAGAGTGCCTGTTCCAGATCCGCGATGATATCGTTTACATTTTCAATACCGACGGAAAGACGGATCAGATCGGGCGCTACGCCGGCCTCTTTTAACTGCTCATCGTTCATCTGACGATGCGTATGGCTGGCAGGATGCAGAATGCTGGTGCGGGAATCCGCCACATGGGTAACAATAGCTGCAAGCTTTAACTTATCCATCATTTCTTCCGCCGCCTTGCGTCCGCCTTTTAAGCCAAAGGAAATGACGCCGCAGGTGCCGTTCGGCATGTATTTCTGTGCCAGCTCATAATATTTGCTGCTCTTTAAGCCGGGGTAGTTGACCCATGCAACCTTCTCGTTCGCTTCCAGAAACTCCGCAACCTTCTGCGCATTGTAGCAGTGGCGTTCCATCCGAAGCGGCAGCGTCTCCAGACCGACATTCAGCAGAAACGCGTTCTGAGGAGACTGTACCGCGCCGAGATCGCGCATCAGCTGGGAGGTTGCCTTGGTTATGTATGCCGCCTTGCCGAATTTTTCGGTATAAACTACACCGTGATAGGATTCATCCGGTGCGCAGAGTCCCGGAAACTTATCCGGGTATGCAGACCAGTCGAAATTGCCGGAATCTACGATCGCACCGCCCAGCGCCATTGCATGACCGTCCATATATTTGGTGGTGGAATGTGTTACGATATCGACCCCCCATTCGAATGGATTACAGTTGATCGGGGTCGGAAACGTGTTGTCAACGATTAACGGTACATGATGTGCATGCGCCGCACGGGCGAATTTTTCAAAATCCAACACAACCAGCGCGGGATTTGCCAGAGATTCCGCCATAACACATTTGGTATTGGGCTGGAACGCCTTGCAGATCGTCTCGTAATCCGCATCCGGGTCTACGACAGTACAGGATACGCCCATTTTTTTCATGGTAACCGCCAGCAGATTGAAAGTTCCGCCGTATACAGTGGACGATAATACGACATGGTCGCCCGCCTCGCAGATATTGAAAACGGCATAGTAGTTTGCCGCCTGTCCGGAACCGGTCAGCATCGCTGCTGCGCCGCCCTCCAGTTCACAGATTTTCTGTGCGACACAGTCGTTGGTCGGATTTGCCAGACGGCTGTAAAAATATCCGGATTCCTCCAGATCAAAAAGTCTGCCCATCTGCTCAGAGGATTCATATTTAAACGTCGTACTCTGATAAATCGGGAGCACTCTCGGCTCTCCGTTCTTCGGCTTCCAGCCAGACTGTATACAGATCGTTTCCTTTGCGTATGCCATAGTATCCTCTTACCTCTTTGTCTTTCCGGCAAAAATCCGGTCTTTTGTCCGTTTTATTCTTCGTCCCAGTTGTGATATACTGCCTGAACGTCGTCATCCTCGTCCAGCAGATCCAGGGTACGCTGCAGTCCCTTTAATGCAGTCTCGTCTGTTACCTTGACATAGTTCTGAGGAATCATGGTAACATCTGCGGATGCCATCGGAATGCCTGCCTTCTCCAGCGCTTCGCGCACTTCTTCAAAAGTATCGGGATCGGTCAGAATTTCGAAGCTGTCCTCTTCCTCGCTGAAATCCTCTGCGCCTGCATCCAGAGCGGTCATCATCAGATCGTCCGCTTCCATATCGCATTCTTCTTTATCGATGATGATCTGACCCTTCTTATCGAACATAAAGGATACACAGCCAGGTGTGCCAATGTTGCCGTTGCCCTTTGTGAACGCGCTTCTGACGTTGGCAGCGGTACGGTTCTTGTTATCGGTCAGAGCATCGACGATGATTGCGATTCCGCCGGGGCCATAGCCTTCGTAAGTAATATATTCGTAATTAACGTTGCCGACGTCGCCGGCAGCCTTCTTAATTCCTCGTTCAATGGTGTCGTTAGGCATGTTGTTGGATTTTGCCTTTGCAACGACCTGTGCCAGCTTGAAGTTGTTCGCAGGGTCAGGACCACCCTCTTTTACGGCAACTGCAATTTCTCTTCCGAGAATGGTGAAAATTTTTCCCTTTGCAGCGTCATTTTTTTCTTTTTTATGCTTGATGTTTGCAAATTTTGAATGTCCGGACATTTCTTTTCTCCTTTATCTAACGTGTTTCTAGTTCTTTATCATAGCATTTTGGCTGGAAAACGTCAAGAAAACATCTGCTTTGTACGGTTTCTTTATGTATCCAGCGAAAGGCTGACCTTCAAGGCAGAGTTTACGCGGTTCATCACCCGCGCATCCAGATGGCATACTTTGTCTTTCAGCCTCTTTTTATCTATTGTGCGGAGCTGTTCCAGTAAAATTACGGAATCCTTTTCGATTTCATATTCCCCGGAAAAAATTTCGATATGGGTCGGAAGCTTTGTTTTATTCATCCTGGAAGTAATTGCCGCACAGATCACAGTCGGGCTGTAACGGTTGCCGATATCGTTCTGGATAATCAGCACCGGACGGACACCTCCCTGTTCCGATCCGACCACGGGTCTTAAATCTGCATAATAAATATCTCCGCGCTTCACTCTTTTTTCTTCCTTTCCTGTTTTTTTACCTCAGGACAAGTATTGGCTGCTTTCTCAGCGCGTATACCATTCTTTAAAAAAAGAGTTTCTCTTCGTGAAAATAATCCCGCGTACAGACGATTTTTCCGTCTTTTTCATAGACGCGTGGAATCCGCTTTCCGAGGCAGCACGCGGTTTCGTAGTTAAATCTGCCGGAGCGGTCGCCGATTTCTTCCATTGTAATCGTTTCGATGCCGTCTGTGCCGATGAGCGTTGCGATATCCCCTACCTTTGCCTCAGGAATCTTTGTCACATCGACCATGAACTGATCCATGCAGACGCGTCCAAGGATCCTTGCGCGCTTTCCGGCAATCAGAACATCGCCCTTGTTGGAAAGTCCGCGCGGATAGCCGTCCGCATAACCCACCGGAATCGTCGCCACACGCATAGGATGCGCTGTACGAAATGTCCCGCCGTAGCTGATTTCCTGCCCTGCATCCAGCTCTTTGATATAAGCGATACGGCTCTTTAAAGACAGGAGCGGTTCTAACACGATGCCGTCGCGTTTGACTTCATCTGACGGCCACATGCCATAGAGAATGATTCCGGCGCGCACCGCATCCATGTGCATGTTGGGCAGCTCCAGGATGGACGCACTGTTGGAGCAATGCCGCAGCGGGATTTTCAGGGAAAGTTCCTTTTCCACACGATCGGTAAAGCTCGAAAATTTTTCATACTGCACATTCGTTTTGGATTTATCTGCTTCATCCGCTGTCGCAAAATGGGTAAAAATCCCATCAATGGAAAGATTCGGACACTGCATCGCGCGTGCGACAAAGGAAAGTCCCTCATCGTCTGGGCGGATGCCGATTCTCGACATACCGGTGTCTACCGCGATGTGAACATGCATTTTTTTGCCGGCTTTTTGGGCAGCGCAGTTCATATCCTCCAGCATCTGATCGGTGAAAACCGTCGCATGGACACCCCGAAGCGCCATTTCCTCATAAGCCTCCGGAAAGGTATAGCCGAGCACCATCGCGGGCTTTTTGATTCCGGCATCTGCCAGCAATACTGCCTCTTCCTCCGTTGCCACCGCGTAGCCGATGACTTCCGGGATTTCATCCATTTCCCGCGCCAGCATCACCGCGCCGTGTCCGTAACCGTCCGCTTTGATGACCGCGATGATTCCGGCGTCATTTTTCCGACAGGCTGCAATTTGGCGCAGATTGTCGTGCAGCGCGTCCAGATTTACGCAAGCCCACACTCTTCTATAGAGATTTTTGATCATTTCCTCACACATAATTTTTCTCCTGCTTCACAAGTACCGCCCAGACCGCTTCCGCGATATCATTGGAGGTCATACTGTATTCGCCCTTTGTATGGGCTGCCAAGTCGCCTGCCAGACCGTGCAGATAGACGCCGATACACAGCGCCCAGAACGGATCGTCGATCGTCGAAAGCAGTGCCGTCACAATTCCGGTCAGTACGTCCCCGCTCCCGGCCACCGCCATGCCGCTGTTGCCGCTGCGATTGATATAAATGCTGCCGTCCGGCGAAGCTGCAATGCTTCTCGCACCCTTACACAGAACAGCTGCCTGCAAACGATTCGCCCACTTTTTTGCATAGAACACAGGCTGTTTTAAAATTTCTTCAATCGCGCAGCCCTCCAGCCGGGCAAGCTCCCCGGGATGCGGCGCTAAAATCAGCTTCCGGCGCGTCGCCGGATTCTGCTGGTGTTCAATCAGCTCCTGTAAAAGTGCTTCGTCCTTTGCGATAAGATTGATTGCGTCCGCATCCAGCACAAGGGGCTGCAAGGTCTGCTGCAGCACAAACAAAAGCTCTTTCCGGGCGCGATCAGATAAGGATAGCCCGGGACCTGCGCCGATCACATCCGCCCATCTGGCGGATGCTTCCACAGAATCTGCGGTCATTGCCTCCGGAAGCGCCGTCTGAATCACCGGATGTATCAATGTCGGGCAGGAAAGCTTTACCATGCCGCTTCCTGCATAAAACGCACTCCGACCGCACAGAATCGCCGCTCCCGCCATAGCTTCACTGCCCGCAAGCAGCAGCACTTTTCCAAACGTGCCCTTATTTCCATCCTCAGGGCGTGCCGGAAGCAGCTCTGCCACCGGTGCAGTAAATGTAAAGGCTTCCGGCGTCTGATTCAAAAATCCATCCTCAGTGATGCCGATCTGTGTGCAGATCACTTTTCCGGTATATTTGCAGCCCGGATAGAACAAAAGCCCGCGCTTCCAGAAGCCGAACGTAACTGTCACGTCTGCCCGGACAGCGCAGCCAAGCACCGCCCCGGTATCCGTTTCGATTCCGGAGGGAAGATCCACCGCAAGCACAAAGGCATCCTGCGCGTTGATCCATTCGATTGCTTCCCGATAAATTCCTTCTGCCGGACGGCACAGACCGATTCCAAACAAAGCATCTACAATAATATCATATTCTCCATCCGGGATTGTGTCACAGATAACGGCGCCGTAAGCCTTTGCCGCATGCAGCTGCAGCTTTAAAAGTTCGCTCGCTTTTTCTTCACCGGATGCCAGATAAAAGGAAACATCATATCCCTCCTGCAAAAGAAGTCTGCCAATTGCGATACCATCCGCCCCGTTATTGCCTCCGCCCGCTGCAATCAGGACGCGCCGTTTTGGATGTAAGCCAAGCTGCCCTGCCTGCTCTTCCAGCTTTTTTTGACGCGACACAATCACATCAACACAGGAAAGCGCAGCCCGTTCCATCAAAACGACGGACGGGACACCGAAAATCTCAGAAGTATTGCTGTCGCAGCGTTTCATTTCTGCCGCAGTTAAAAGCCAGCAGACAACTGGATGGCCAGAGCCCGACGCTGACAAAACGCATTTATTCATTCGTTTCCCTGCTCTCCTTTTCGTAACGCTCCAGCATATAAGATAGCTTCATCAGGCTGTCGGACAGATGGACGTTCTCAACCTGCACTTCTTTTGGAACCTTCAAATCCACATGTGCAAAATTCCAGATCGCCTTGATCCCGACGGAAACGAGACGCTCTGCGACTTCCTCCGCGCTGTTTTTGGGAATCGTCAAAACTGCGATATCTACATTGTTCTGTTCAACAAAATCCGCGACCTCTTCCATCGGACGTACCTCGATGCCTCGGATTTTACGCCCGTACAACGCCGGATTGTTATCAAAGACCCCGGTGAAAATAAAGCCGCGCCGTTCAAAATTCATATAATTGGCAAGCGCCTGTCCGAGGTTGCCTGCCCCTACAATAATCAGGTGGTGGGTTTTGTCCAGCCCCAGAATCCTGCCGATTTCCTGATACAGATATTCGACGTTGTAGCCGTAGCCCTGCTGCCCGAACCCGCCAAAGTTGTTGAAATCCTGTCGGATCTGAGATGCCGTCACATTCATGATGCCGGACAGCTCCTGTGAGGAAATCCGTTCCACACCTTCGTCTTTTAATTCTCCCAGAAAGCGGAAATATCTGGGAAGCCTGCCGATTACAGCCTGTGAAATTTCCTTCTCTGCCACTTCGTATGCCTCCTTCGTCCGCTGTCAGATACTGTTTTCCATTCGTAAATGCTCAGACCTGCTGAACATTTACTTCCATTCTATTATACCCTGCGTTAAAAAAATGTCAATGCGTACTCCGACCGTCCGATTGGACTTGACACGTTATTTGCACACAGGTAAACTGTTACATAGTATAAAGAAGGAGAACCATCATGATACTTTCCTGTCAGAATATCGAAAAAGCATTTCTGGAAAAACAGGTTTTAAAAAACTGTTCTTTTCATATAGAAGATTATGAAAAAGCCGCAATCGTCGGCTTAAATGGTGCAGGCAAGACAACCCTGCTGCGCATCATCGTCGGACAGCTCGAGCCCGACGGCGGCGTAGTCGCCTTTGCAAAGGACAAGACCTTTGGTTATCTGGCACAGGACAGCGCCGTCAACAGCGACAATACAATTTATGAGGAGCTGCTCTCCGTCAAGCAGCATCTGCTCGATCTCGAAAATCAGATCCGCCAGGCGGAGCTTTCCATGAAGCAGCTTTCCGGCGACGCATTAGAGAACCTGATGCAGAAATATGCAGATCTGACACACCGTTTCGAAATGGAAAACGGCTACGCCTACAAAAGCGAACTGACCGGTGTTTTAAAAGGCCTTGGCTTTACCGAGGACGAGTTTCAGAAACCGGTTTCCACCCTCTCCGGTGGTCAGAAAACCCGCGTTGCACTCGGTAAACTTCTGTTGCAGAAGCCTGACCTGATCATCCTCGACGAGCCCACCAACCACCTGGACATGTCTTCGATTTCCTGGCTCGAAACCTATCTGCTCAACTATAAGGGAAGCGTTTTAATCGTCTCCCACGACCGGTATTTCCTCGACCGGATCGCTTCGAAGATCATCGAAATCGACAACACGAAGGTGACCGTTTTTTCTGGCAACTATTCCGATTATGCCGCCAAAAAAGAACAGCTGCGTCAGGCACAGCGAAACGCTTATTTAAACCAGCAGGCAGAAATCAAGCATCAGGAAGAGGTCATCACAAAGTTAAAATCCTTTAACCGGGAAAAGTCGATCAAGCGCGCCGAAAGCCGGGAAAAAATGCTTGCGAAAATCGAAGTGCTGGATAAGCCCACCGAGGTGCGTTCCGATATGCACTTACAGCTGACCCCCCGCATCGAAAGCGGAAACGACGTTTTAACCGTCGAGCATCTGGCAAAAACCTTTGACCGCAATACGCTGTTTTCCGATCTTTCCTTTGCGTTAAAGCGCGGCGAGCACGTCGCGATCATCGGCGACAACGGAACCGGAAAGACGACGATTTTAAAACTCATCAACGAGCTGGTGGAACCGGACGCCGGAACTATCCGACTCGGCAGCAAGGTGCAGATCGGCTACTACGATCAGGAGCATCATGTCCTGCATCCCGATAAAACGCTGTTTGAAGAAATTTCGGACGAATATCCATCCCTGAACAACACGGAAATCCGCAATACACTGGCTGCATTTCTGTTTACCGGCGACGATGTATTCAAACGGATCAAAGACCTTTCCGGCGGCGAGCGCGGACGTGTTTCCCTCGCAAAGCTCATGCTTTCCGAATCGAACTTCCTGATCCTCGACGAGCCGACGAACCATCTGGACATCGCCTCCAAGGAAATTCTGGAGGATGCGTTAAACAGCTACAACGGAACGGTTTTATATGTTTCCCACGACCGTTACTTTATCAACCGTACTGCGCACCGCATTCTGGAGCTTTCCGGCGGCACGCTGCACCAGTATCTGGGCAATTATGATTATTACCTGGAGAAAAAATCCCAACAGGGCGCTTCTACAGAGTCCGCAGCCTTCGGCACTTTAGCCGCGTCTGCTGTCTCTGCAGCTTCCACAGAAAGCTCTGCCTCAAAGCTTTCCTGGCAGGCACAGAAGGAAAAGGAAGCCCAGCGCCGCAAAAAGGAAAATGCCCTGAAAAAATGCGAAGAGCAGATTGCTTCCCTCGAAGAGCGGGATAAACAGATCGACCTCGAAATGAGCGATCCCAAAATCGCAACCGACGTTGCCGCATTGCAGAAGCTCTCCCGCGAAAAGGATGAAATCGCAGACAAGCTCATGGAGCTGATGGAGGAATGGGAACAGCTGAGCGAGTAGAATGTCTCCGCGATCTTTCGCCTGCAGTGTATAAAACCTTTGAATTATACGGAAATAAAAAAGAGCCGAGGACCTGATTTTCAGGAATCTTCGGCTCTTTTATTCATGACAATAGAATGCTCGCAGAGCGTGCATTCTATTCTTTTTCTTCGGCTGCAGCTTCTTTTTCCGGCTTTTTTTCGATGAAAATCTTTCTCGTGATAAAGTTATAAACCATTACCACGCCGGTTGCAAACGGCTTAACGATGATGTAGGAACGGCTCCAGAACGGGTCGAGAACCATCGTGCCGAGCTTTAAGACGATATTGTTTAAGATCAGACCACCGACTGCAAGGATGAAAAAGACGGCGAACTGCTTGCCCTGGTTTGCTTTTTTGTCCGTATCGAATACAAAAAGAATGCTCATGATATAATTGACGATTGCCGATACGGTAAAGGCAAGGGTATTGGCTGCGATAACCGGCCATCCGAGCAGCTCCTTGAACAGAATCAACAGCACGTATTCAATGAAGAAACATAAAAAACCCACCGCGCCGAATTTGATGATCTGCTGTCCGAGCTTACTGTTAATCAATTTCTTAATCAAGCTTTAGAACCTCTCTTATTTCTTCATAGTTTCCCGGATCGCTTTGATGAAATCCTGGCTGTTTAATACCGTGACATCCGTCAGCTCTGTAATCAGTGCCAGATCCTTTGTCATCCTGCCGCTTTCGATCGTATCCAGTGTTGCTTTTTCCAGCTTGTCCGCAAATGTGCACAGCTCCGGCAGATTATCCAGCTCGCCGCGCTTTCTGAGTGCGCCTGTCCATGCAAAAATCGTCGCAACGGAGTTCGTAGAGGTTTCCTCACCCTTTAAATGCTTGTAATAATGTCTCTGAACGGTTCCATGCGCAGCTTCATATTCATAAACGCCTGCAGGAGAAACCAAAACAGAGGTCATCATCGCAAGAGAACCAAAGGCGGAGCTTACCATATCGCTCATAACGTCGCCGTCATAGTTTTTGCATGCCCAGATGAAGCCACCCTTTGCTTTCATGACGCGCGCTACCGCATCGTCGATCAGAGTGTAGAAATATTCGATACCAAGCTCTTTGAACTTCTCCTGATATTCGTTTTCGTAGATTTCCTGGAAAATATCCTTAAAGGTATGGTCATATTTTTTGGAAATTGTATCCTTGGTCGCAAACCACAGATCCTGCTTCGTATCCACTGCGTAATTAAAGCAAGCGCGGGCAAAGCTCGTGATAGACTTATCCGTATTGTGCATGCCCTGTAAGACACCTGCACCGGTAAAATCGTGGATCAGCTCGCGGGTTTCTGTACCGTCCGCCGCCGTGAACACCAGTTCTGCCTTGCCGGGACCCTCTACGCGGATTTCGGTATTTTTGTATACATCACCGTAAGCATGACGTGCCAGCGTGATGGGCTTTTCCCAGTTGCGGACGCAGGGACGGATGCCCTTTACCAGAATCGGGGCACGGAACACAGTGCCGTCCAGAATGGAACGGATCGTGCCGTTGGGGCTCTTCCACATCTTCTTTAAATGATACTCTTCCATTCTCGCTGCGTTGGGTGTGATCGTTGCACATTTGACTGCAACGCCGTATTTTAAGGTTGCATTGGCGCTGTCAATCGTCACCTGATCATCTGTTTCGTTGCGATGCTCCAGACCGAGGTCATAATACTCTGTCTTCAAGTCAATATAAGGAAGCAGAAGCTCATCCTTGATCAGCTGCCAGAGGATTCTGGTCATTTCATCGCCATCCATCTCCACCAGCGGCGTTGTCATCTGAATCTTAGCCATCAATTCTCTCCTTTTCATCATAGGCATCCAAAAGCCCATTTTTAATCATATTATCATAAGCATTGCGCATATGCAAGGCTGCCAGCTCCTGTGCGCGGTCGGCATCCTTCTGGCGGATCGCCTCCATGATCTGCTTGTGCTCAAGTACGGCTTCCAGCCCTCTTTCACTGCCGGAAAGGTTCTGCTTGCGCATTCTTCGCACATATTCATGGAAATCCCTCAGCTGATGCTCCAGCATTTTGCTCGAGCAGGCTTCATATAAAATATCGTGAAACTGATCGTCCAGCTCCGTCAGCTTCTGGGCATGTCCCTTGCTGGCGTGAAATTCTGACAGGTAAATATTTTCTTCCAGCGCATCCAGCTGTTTTTCCGTAATATGCGCGGTTGCCCAACGGGCACAAAGCCCTTCCAGCAAAGAACGGATCGCATAAATATCCTCCACGTCCTTTCTGGTGATGCCGGTCACATATGCCCCCTTGTTCGGGATAATGCTGACCAGGCCTTCCAGTTCCAGTTGGCGCAGCGCTTCCCGGACGGGCGTGCGGGAAACGCCCATCTCTTCGCTGATCGCCATTTCCCGCAGTTCCTCGTGTTCTTTATAATGTCCGCTTAAAATATCCTCCCGCAGCTGATGAAAAACCTTTCCCCTCAGCGAATATCGGTCGGAGCTTTCTTCTTTTTCGTATTGACTCATACCAATAAAATCCCCAGTTTCTTGCTGGCATCATCGATTACCTTCAACAGCTCTTCATCGGTCAGAACGGTAACACGGCCGCTTTCGTATTCGGCGTCCACCCATTTCTTGACCTCGTGAACCAGCTCGCAGTTTTTATCCAGCTTCTTTTCCTCCGGCAGATGGAAGTAAGTATTGATCCAGTGTGCGATTCCTGCAAGGCCGGAGGTGTTCGATACGGCGCACAGAACCGGACGGTTTAAAAACTTTTCTGTATCAAAAATGTTGTAAATCTCTTCGTTTTTCAGCAGACCGTCTGCATGGATACCCGCTCTTGTGACATTGAAGTTCTTACCGACAAACGGCGTCCTGGGCGGGATGTGGTAGCCGATTTCTTTTTCGTAGTATTCTGCCAGCTCGGTGATCACCCTGGTGTCCATGCCGTTTAACGTGCCGCGCAGCTGTGCATATTCAAATACCATCGCTTCCAGAGGCGTATTACCGGTACGCTCGCCGATACCGAACAGCGAGGTGTTGACACCGGAGCAGCCATACAGCCATGCCGTCGAGGAATTGACAACTGCCTTATAGAAATCGTTGTGTCCGTGCCATTCCAACAGCTCGTGGGGAACACCCGCGTGCGTGTGCAGCGCATAGATAATTCCCTGTACGCTTCTCGGGATAACGGCACCCGGATAGTTGACGCCGTAGCCCATCGTATCGCAGGCGCGGATTTTGATCGGAATCTGATATTCCTTCATCAGCTTCATCAGCTCCAGGCAAAACGGAACAACATATCCGTAAATATCGGCCCGCGTGATATCCTCCAGATGGCATCTGGGACTGATTCCCTCTTCCAGGCACTCCTTGATGACGCTCAGGTAATGCTCCATTGCCTGTTTGCGGGTCATTTTCAATTTCATGAAAATGTGATAATCGGAACAGCTGACCAGAATACCGGTTTCCTTCATGCCGATCTCTTTCACCAGCTTGAAGTCCTCCTTGCTCGCGCGAATCCAGCTGGTAATTTCGGGAAATTTATATCCTTTTTCCAGACATTTGTACACTGCATCCCGATCTTTTTTACTGTAAAGGAAAAATTCGCTGGCGCGGATCAGACCATTTTCTCCGCCCAGTCGGTGCAGATAGTCATAAATCGTTACAATCTGCTCGGTGGAATAAGGGGCGCGTGACTGCTGACCGTCACGGAACGTCGTATCGGTAATCCAGATGTCCTTTGGCATATCGTGCGGAACGGTACGGTCATTGAACGGAATCTTCGGAATTTCCGAATAAGGGAACATATTCCGGAAAACATTCGGCTTCTTCACGTCATCCAGAATGTACATATGCTCTTCGATCTCGAGCAGGTTCTTGTTCTCATTCATGGTGACCGGACGATTGGTAAATGTATTGTTCATGATGCCTTCTCCTTCGTTTGCTCGCCGCTTTCTTCCAAGCAGTGTGTTCTGTAATTCAGGTATCATTGTATACAATCATCCAATTTTTGTCAATCCTTCTGAAACAAAAAATTTATCCCTTTAACGCTCTGCCTACATGAAGCATTCCCCAGCCCTGCATCCCCCAGTTTTCTCCCAGATCCTGCGCATGGTATAGCAACCGTTCCCGTATCTGTTCGTTTGTCAGATGCGGCTCCTTTTCCCACAAAAGTGCTGCTGCCGCGCTGACTGCCGGAACCGCCATTGAGGTCCCATTCTTTGCTGTATACGGATGATTTACCGAGCAGAAATGATTTTTCCGATACCAGGCATTACAGGAAACAATGCCGCTTCCCGGTGCCACCAAATCCGGTTTTTTCACTCTGCCGTTTGCAGGCCCTCTCCCGGAATAAGCGGCACAGGCATTTTTGTGTCCAAGGGTCTGCCTTCCGTCATGGCACCCGACCGATATGACGTGCGCCTGCAGCCCCATCGCAGAGACAGAATCCGGGGCAGGTCCGTTGTTTCCGGCAGCCACTGCGACGAACAGCCCTGCATTCCATGCTTTTGCAATCCAAGAAAGCAGCTCCTGCTCGAGCGCAGCTTCCCGGATCGAGCCGATCCCGACGGAAATATTCAAAATTCTCGTATGATAAATCCGGCGTGTGTCCAGCACATACCGGATGCCTTCTATCATGGCGGCAACGTTTCCGTCCCCACGTTCGTCCAGCACCTTGCATACTACCAGACGGCAGCCTGGCGCAATTCCGGCATACAGACCGTTGGAACATTTCCCGTTTCCACACAGGCAGCCTGCCACATGGGTTCCATGCCCGCTGTCGTCATACGGTTGCTTCTGTCCGCCGACAAAGTCTGCAAACCCTGCGATTCTCCCGGAAAGATCCGGATGCAGCGCGATCCCGGTGTCCAGCACCGCTGCCGTCACACCTTTTCCGGAAAGCCCGTTTACCTCTGCCGCGGTCGCGTGGACAACTCTCTTTACCCTGTTCAAGGCATACGCATCCTTTTTCTTTTAGGATATGGAAGGATGGGGGAAGAGGTGTGCTGCATTTTATGGAAGACAGTAAAAAAGAATCCTGCAAAGCAGGATTCTCCGCCTGCGGCGGGTCGCGTAAGCGACATTCTACCATTCCGCCGCAGTGCGATCCTCGCGGAGCGTTTATTATCGTATGGAAACGAAGTTTCCTATACGATAATAAAGCCGGCCTGCTCGCCGGGCTCCAGTGTACTCGCAAATGATAGGAAAAGTGTTTCAAAAAATTTCCTTCCACCGAGAAACCTGGACAAACATGCAGTCATATCTTAAACCATAACTATCCATTCGGAGGCTCATAACCATGAGTGATTTATCAGCTACCAACTGCGGATGCGGCAATACCTGTCAGAACGGCGGTCTTTTCGGCGGCAACAGTTGCTGCCTCATTCTGATTCTGCTGTTATGCTGCGGCAACAACGGACTCGGCGCAAACAACGGCTGTGGCTGTAACGACGGCTGCAACAACGGCTGTAATTCCCTGATCTGGATTCTGCTGCTTCTGGCTTGCTGCGGCAACGGCTGCAGCGGAATCGGCACGAATAACGGCTGCGGATGCAATAATGGCTGTGGATGCTGATTCCATAGGTATCTGAGCGCATCTGGCTCCCATCCCAAAGGGCATTGCTTCCTCCGGGGGTAATGCCCCTTCGCGATGCAAACGATTTTTCGAGTCCCACAGACGATCTCTGACAGACTGGCAAAAGCAATTCCTTGTTGTCCTATTCTATCTAACTGTTTCATAGAAATAGAATAAACACCGGAAGGAAGCTTTTTAATGAACGTCTGTGAAAACGAAGCTGTCATCGCCTTTGATACGCTCTATACACAAAACCATATCCAGATTTTAAAAATCCTGCTGCCATATTTTGACCCATATGGTCAAAGCCATCTCGCGGTCTGGATCAAATATCTGGAGCTGCGCTACACCCTGGAATATGTTTCCAGGCATCCGTCCCCTCCATACAAAAATCAAACCTCCGGCACATCCTCGCCGGACTTTGCCGTGTTGTTTGAGCAGATCAAAAACTTTTGTTCTCCCCGGGAAAAAGCACTGTTTGGAGAACTTCTCAACCTGCAGAAAAATCTCGAGTTGTTCAAGGAAATGAAAGGGATGATGCAGCTGTTCGAAACGTTGAGGGAAAGTGCGCCCGACGCAGACGCCGATACTGCGGCAAATACAGACTGCTCCGGCACGAATCCGGCTGCCGGCAATTTCGATCCGATGACATTTTTAAAGGGCATGCTCTCGCCTGAACAGCAGGAGATGTTCGAGGCATTTCGCGATGGGCTCTAAATGCCGCTTTTTCCAAAAAATATTTTCAAAACGGAGGGTTTTATGACCAGTCAACGAAACAGCAATACAAACACCATCCCGGAACCAAACTGGATGAAGGAAGAATGCGTCCAGAGCATTCCCAAAGAAAAGCTGCAATTTTTACAAAAACTCGTCTTTGAAAGCAGCTCGCTTTCACAAAAAGAACTGCTGCCGTTTCTGATGGCGCTGGCACAGAAAAGCTATGAAGCATCCATCAGTTTTTCCGACACAGAAATTTCTTCCATCCTCACGGCGATCCGCAAATATGCCACACCGGAGGAACAGCTGAAAATGAATCAGATCGTCCGCCTGATGGCAAAGAAAATGCCCGGAAAGAGGGAGTAAAGCTCCCGCCTTCCGGGCGTTTTCAAGAAACCTTCCGGGTGTTAAACTTTTCAGCTATGGAAACCTTCTGTGATCCGTCAGTCCCCTGAGCTTTCTGCAGTTTCCGTTTCGCCAGCCGTCCCGGCATTCTCACCTTCTGCGTCCGCACTTTCTGTCTCGCCATCTGCGCTTTCCAGTGTCTTAGCCGCAGCCGTTTCCTCTATAGCGTCAGTTGATGCCGTCTCGTCTGCAGAATCCGCTGTCTCCGTTTCAGTCTCCGTCTCGTCGATGAAATCCTCCGGATCCTTATCGAAATCCGTCACGATATTGCTGGAAACGAGGTAAACATTGTCGTCGCCTTCCACTTTGATGTAATACTCAGAAAGCAGATCGCTCTTATTTCCGGCATAAATCACAACCTGCGTTCCGTCGGAAAGGACTGCCGTGATCGTCCGGAAAGGCTCCTCCAGTCCGTACTGGGAAAGATCCTCCGGCGCTTCCACAACGGTTTCCGTCGTCGTGATGTTGGCGATTTCATTCAACAGCGTGTTAACTGTCGATTCCTTAATGGTTTCATCCGGCAGGCTGTTCTCCGTCCAGACGTCGTCTGATTTCACCAGATGAACCTCGTGGTCGCCGGAAAGGATCAGCTCCGTCACATCATCCTTATTGAAGTTGGTAACGTCAACGGAAACGGTTTCTTCCTCCGTTTCAAACGTATGATTCCGGATGATAAAATATCCGCCGACGCAGACGATACATAATACAAGTAAAATCAAAATTTGAATTTTCTGCTTTTTCATTTATCTCTTTCTCCTTCTGATCCAGATGATAATACCGGCTGCCAGCAGACCGATAGGAAGGATGCCCATCAGGAGGATTCCATAGCGGACAGCAGATGCCGTAGGCACGGTCGCATAGGTGGACGCCATTGATTTGGTCGGAATGGAAATACTCTCGCTCTCTCCTGCCATCGTGCTGATCGCGTTGGTGAACAGCGTCAGGTTGTTATCCATCGTGTACTGGTTTGCCGACTCTGTGAACAGATAGGACGAGCTGTATAAAATCAGCTGTGCTTCTTCGCCGGAAGCAAGTGTTTTCACCGCTTTTACGCCGACAGTAAATGGTCCCTGCGCATCGTCCTCTGTTTTCTTAACGTCGGAGGACTGATTTAAATCGGTCTTGCTGTACGCCTTCTCCGAGGTTGTCAAAAGAGTGGTCAGCGTAACGCCATCCTTCTCCTTCGTCAGAATCGGCTGGGCATACGGCATCATGATATAATCATAGCTCTTTCCGTAAACGCCGTTCGTCAGGCTGTCGGAGGAAACGTTCGGCAGCAGATAGATCGGATTCTGATACATTCTCGCATTATCCTGCTCCACGATCAGACCGTTCCCGATGGAAAGTCCGAACTCGGAAAGCACCTTTGTCAGGTTCGGCATCTCCTCAGAGAAGCAATCGATATAAGAGGTGGAAATCAGAACCTTTCCGCCGTTGTTTAAGTATGCAATCAGCTTATCGGCATCCTCTGCATTTAAGTCGTTTGTAGGGGAAAGGATCAGGACACCATTTGCATCGTCCGGAACACTGTCTTCTGTCAAAAGTGTCAGCTCCGCAAGATCGACATTTTCCTTTTTCACGCCGTCCTCAAACGAGCTGTCCAGGCTGGCTTCTCCGTGACCGTTTAATTCATAAACAACGGAGGTGGAATCGCTCGTCACATAGGCGATCGCGCTTGTCAGCTGTCCTTCTGCATCGTAGCCGCTGACAGAGCTGGAATAGTTGCTGTAGTCATAGTCATATTCGTAAATATTATTGTAATTGATTACCTTAAATCGCTGTGCGGATTCCACGATCATGGAGTTTACGGAAATGCTGTCGGTATAATCCTTATAAAAATCAGGGGAAACGACAGGATCCTTGTAAACCAGTTTGATGTGATCGGAAAGCTCTGCATAGCTTTTCAGCGTCTGCTGCAGCGTTTCATCCTGGCTGTTTTCCGAATTGATGACATAAATCGTCACATCCTCAGACAGATTTTTGACGAGATTTTTCGTCGTCTGTGTCAGCGTATATAGCTTCTGGCTTGTTACATCAATCTTCGTATAGCGATCCGGCAGGGCGGAAAATCCGAGGTTTAAGAACACCGCAATCGCTACGACAAGGGCGATCATACCACTGCTGTAAGCGCCGATCTGCAGCGTTTTTACCGAGACCTGATATCTTCTCTTCTGGATCGACTGAACCGTTAAGAATAAAAATACAATGATCAAAGTTACAAAATACAGGACGGATTTCAGATTCAGCGTTCCCTCCACCATAGCGTCGAGACGGTCGGTGAAGTTGTAAGCATTTAAAATTTTTGTCAGCAGGTTGCCGGTTTGGGAAATCAGTCCGGTAATGGAGGACATCATGTAGCCTACAAATAAAAGGGCAAAGGAAAGCACCGCTGCGATGATCTGGCTTTCTGTGATGGAGGAAATGAACAGGCCAATGGCAAGGCAGGTCAGACCAAACAGATAATAGGCCAGAAGCGCCGTGTAGCTTTCGCCCATCGGAACGGTTCCGTAGCGGCTTAAAATCAGCGGGAACAGCGCCATCACCGCAACCGGAAGGGTAAAGACGGTCGCCATCGCAAGGTATTTGCCTGCTACAATTCCTCCGATCGAAACCGGAGAAGTCAAAATCAGCTGATCCGTTTTCTGCTTACGCTCCTCTGCCAGCATACGCATGGACAGAATCGGTGTCGATAACAGCAGCAAAAACAGGATACTGGAAAAGCTCTGTCCGACATTGCTGTAGCCGGACAGCAGATTGATTGCAAAAAAGTAAAGTCCGGCAAGACAGATATGTGCTGCAATAAACAGCCAGCCGGTTACCGTCGTAAAGAATGTTTTTAATTCTCTTTTATAAATCGCTGTCATTGTTTCGTCTCCTCCTCGGGCTTATCGGTCAGCTGCAGGAAGATATCCTCCAGCGATCCCGTCTTTTTCTCCATGCCAAGCAGGGGCATCCGATTCTCTGCCAGCTCATAAAACAGCGGCTCGCGGATATCGCAGTCCGCCTTCTCCGAAACCTGTGCGAGCACGGTTCCATCTTCTGCTTCTGTCGTCGTAAAGCTTTCTACGCCGTCCAGATTTGACAAAAGCGTCTTTAACTGCGCTGCAGTTCCCTTTACGCAAAGCTCCAGCTCGCCTGCGCCCTTTAGCTTTGCCTGCAGTCCGTCCGGCGTATCGCTTGCAACCAGCTCACCCTTGGAAATAATCAGGATCTGGTCACACACTGCACTGACTTCGGACAGAATATGCGAACTCAAAATAACTGTATGGTCTTTTTTGAGACTGCGGATCAGCTCACGCATCTCGATCATCTGTCTCGGATCCAGACCGACAGTCGGCTCATCCAGAATAATCGTCTCAGGATCGCCGAGCACTGCCTGTGCCAGACCGACTCTTTGTTTATAACCTTTGGAAAGGTTGTTAATCAGACGCTTCCGGACATCCTCCAGCTGCGCGGTTTTGATCGCCTTTTCGATCTGCGCTGCTCTTTCCTTTCCCGGAATGCGCTTTAATTCTGCTGCAAATTTCAGATATTCCTCAACGGTCATCTCACTGTACAGCGGCGGAATTTCCGGCAGATAACCGATATGTTCCTTTGCCTTTTCCGGCTCTTTGACGATGTCAAAGCCGTCCACCTTTACGGTTCCGGCAGTCGGTGCCAGATATCCTGTAATCATATTCATGGTGGTCGATTTTCCGGCTCCGTTTGGTCCTAAGAATCCGTAGATCTGTCCTTCTTCAATCCGGACATTCAGATCCTTGACCGCATAGTGATCGCCATATTTTTTGACCAGATGCGAAATCTCAATCATAATGAGATCCTCCCTTTCAAATTTTACACTTTCTTAAGTTTATCGGAATTATGTGTTCATTTCAGGAGGATTCTGTGAGAAAAGTGTGTTTAAAAAATGGAAAAAATGTGTTCTGCGGGATATTGATGCAGTGCAATCCCAATCCCGTCCAGAGGTCTTTTCTTTCCCATAAAAGAATGTGCCTTGGCACATTCTCGCGCCGAGGCGCGGTTGCTTTAGCAACCATCTACCCCTGCGCCGAGTGCGCATCCTCGCGGAGCATTTTTATCGTATGGAAACGAAGTTTCCTATACGATAAAACAAAAATTCCCGACAGACATGAATCCTTTTCATCCACATCTGTCGGGAATTCTATTATTAACACAACCGATCTGTGCAACGCACATCTGCTATTTTTCAGCAGTGCCTGTCTGCTTCAGCAGGCAATCGCGGTCAGCCCTTCTGAACGATATTTACCAGACGTCCGGGAACATAGATTTCCTTGACGATCTGACCGGTCAGCTTGTCTGCTACTGCAGCTTTACCTGCTGCAATCGCATCCTCTTTGGAGATATCTGCAGCGATCTTAATGGTCGCACGAACCTTGCCGTTTACCTGAACTGCGATTTCCACTTCAGGCTCTACCGTCTTTGCTTCTTCATAAGTCGGCCAGCTGGTCTGATACAGACGTCCGCCATAGTTCATGATTTGCCACAGCTCCTCTGTCATATGGGGCGCTACAGGGTTTAACAGAATCAGCAGAGTTTTAAACTCATCTCTGGTTACCTTGCCAGCCTTGTAGAAATCATTGATCAGAGACATCATCGCAGCGATTGCAGTGTTATACTTTAAGGTCTCGAAGTCGGAAGAAACCTTCTTGATCGTCTGATGCATCCTGGTTTCCAGTTCCTTGGAATAGCCGGCTTCATCGGTTACAATCTCCTGCAGCTTCCAGACACGCTCCAGGAATCTTCTGCAGCCTTTTACGCCTTCATTGCTCCAGGCAGCGCTCAGTTCGAATGCGCCGATGAACATTTCATAGGTACGCAGGGTATCTGCGCCGAACTCGTTGACAATATCATCCGGGTTTACCACGTTGCCGCGGGACTTACTCATCTTCTCGCCGTTTTCTCCCAGGATCATGCCGTGAGAGGTTCTCTTCTGGTAAGGCTCCGGACAGGGAACAACCTTTTCGTCATACAGGAAACGATGCCAGAATCTGGAGTACAGAAGATGCAGGGTGGTATGCTCCATGCCGCCGTTGTACCAGTCAACCGGCATCCAGTATTTGAGAGCTTCCGGACTTGCCAGTGCTTCCGTATTGTGGGGATCGGTATAACGCAGGAAGTACCAGGAAGAACCGGCCCACTGAGGCATGGTATCGGTTTCCCTCTCTGCAGGACCTCCGCAGCAGGGACAGGTTGTCTCTACCCAGCTTCTCATGGCAGCTAACGGAGATTCGCCGTTATCAGTGGGCATATAGCTTTCTACATCGGGCAGCTCCAGCGGAAGCTGATCTTCCGGAAGCGGCACATAGCCACACTTGTCACAGTGAACGATCGGGATCGGCTCGCCCCAGTAACGCTGTCTGGAAAATACCCAGTCACGCAGCTTGTAGTTCGTTTTCTGTGTGCCAATGTTTTCTTTTTCGAGATATTCGATGATCGCCTTTTTCGCTTCCGCTACCTCCATGCCGTTTAAGAAGCCGGAGTTTACCAGCTTTCCGGTTGCAACGTCTACAAAAGCAGCCTCGTTTACATCCACCGGACCTTCGGAGCTTTCTACAACCTGAATGATCGGCATGTTGAATTTCTTTGCGAACTCCCAGTCTCTTTCATCATGGGCAGGAACCGCCATGATTGCGCCGGTACCGTAGCTCATCAATACATAGTCGGAAACCCAGATGGGGATTTCTTTTCCGTTGACCGGATTGACTGCGGTCAGACCATCGATCTTTACACCGGTCTTTTCTTTTGCCAGCTCGGATCGCTCGAAGTCAGATTTTCTTGCAGCCTGCTCCTGATATGCTTTTACTTCGTCCAGGTTTTTGATCTCGGATGCAAACTTTTCAATATAAGGGTGTTCCGGGGAAATTACCATATAAGTTACACCGAACAGAGTATCCGGACGTGTCGTATAAATACGCAGCTTGTCTTCCTTGCCTGCGATCGGGAAATCCACCTCTGCACCGGTCGAACGGCCGATCCAGTTTTTCTGGGAAACCTTGACGCGCTCGATGTAATCGACGTGATCCAGACCTTCCAGCAGCTTATCCGCATACTCAGTGATCTTTAACATCCACTGGCTCTTTACCTTACGGATAACTTCTGCGCCGCAGCGTTCGCAGTGGCCATTTACAACCTCTTCGTTTGCAAGTCCCACCTTACAGGAGGTACACCAGTTGATCGGCATCTCCGCTTTGTAAGCCAGTCCCGCTTTAAACAGCTTTAAGAAAATCCACTGAGTCCATTTGTAATATTCCGGATCGGTGGTGTTGATCTCTCTGTCCCAGTCAAAGGAATAGCCTAAGGAGTGCAGCTGCTCTTTGAAACGATGAACGTTATTTTTCGTTACGATCTTCGGATGGATGTGATTTTTGATCGCATAGTTCTCGGTCGGAAGTCCGAATGCGTCCCAGCCCATGGGATACAGTACGTTGTAGCCTTCCATTCTTCTCTTACGCGCAACGATATCCAGCGCCGTATACGGGCGGGGATGTCCAACGTGCAGCCCCTGTCCTGACGGATAAGGGAACTCTACCAGCGCATAATACTTCGGTTTGGAATAATCGTCGGATGCGGCAAACGCCTTTTCGTCATCCCAGATTTTCTGCCATTTCTGTTCGATTTCCTTGGGATTATAAACCCGTTCCATGTGTGTCCTCCTGACTTGATTCCGTAAAAAAACAGACCATCTCGCTCTTTCAAAAATAGAGACGAAACAGTCTGGCTCTTCGCGGTACCACTCTACTTCACAGGATCAAAAATGCCCTGTGCATCTTGTCGTGCGCATAACGGCGCCACCCGCTTTCTGCTACCTTCCATATTTCATACGGCTCTCACAAAAAGAACTCCAAGACCAGTTCAAAGAATCTTTCTGCTGTCTCGCACCGTCCGGCAGCTCTCTGGATAGAAACAATCCTTTTACTTCTTCTCTTCAACGTCTGTCAAAAGTCTTAAATTCTGTATTATTGTATCGTTCGCCCTTTCTTTTGTCAAGCCCAAAGTCGGAAAGAAGACCGCCTGCCGTCAATCAGAATACAAAATTCAAAAAGCGGCTCCCGGGAAACTCCCGAAAGCCGTTTTTGTGCAGATCATACTGCGGCAGAATGGAAGATGTCGCTTACGCGACTCGCCGCAGCCGGTGCAGGTACCTCGACACATTCTTTTTTATCGTATAGGAAACTTTGTTTCCATACGATAAAGATGCTCCGCGAGGATGCGCACTCGCCGCAGGGGTAGATGGTTGCTAAAGCAACCGCGCCTCGGCGCGAGAATGTGTCAAGGCACATCCTTTTTTATTCTTCGCTGCCTTCTGCAACCTTTGCTGCTCTCGCTGCGATTTCTTTTTCCTGTACGTCTGAGGGAGCCTGCTCATATCTTGCAAACTCATATTCGTATACGCCGCGTCCGCCGGTCATGGAGCGGAGATCTGTGCAGTAGCCATACAGATTGGAGGTCGGAACATCCGCTTCAATGATCTGCTTGCCGCCTGCAACGGGCGTCATGCCGAGCACTCTGCCGCGTCTCTTATTTAAATCGCCCATAACGTCGCCGGTATAGGAATCCGGAACGGTTACTTTCAGGGAAGAAATGGGCTCTAACAGAACCGGGCCCGCTTCCATGAAGCCCTTCTTAAACGCCTGGGATGCAGCCATCTTGAACGCCATTTCGGAGGAGTCAACCGGATGATAGGAACCATCATATAAAACAGCCTTTACACCGACAACCGGATATGCTGCCAGAGGACCTTTCTGAACGGCTTCTGCGATACCCTTTTCTACTGCCGGGAAGTAGTTTTTCGGAACTGCGCCGCCGACAACCTCCTGTTCAAATACATAAGGAGCTTCCAGATCGCCGGAGGGCTCAAAACGCATCTTAACGTGACCATACTGACCGTGTCCGCCGGACTGCTTCTTATATTTATATTCAACGTCGGATTTCTTGCGGATCGTCTCGCGGTAAGCAACCTTCGGTTTGGAAAGTTCAATCTTTACTTTATATTCGTTTTCCAGACGGCTTGCAATCACTTCCAGATGCTGCTCACCCATGCCGTAAAGCAGGGTCTGACGGTTTTCGGAATCGTTGACTACGCGCAGCGTCTTATCTTCGTCTGTCAGCTTCTGCAGAGACTGGGAAATCTTATCGATATCCGCCTTGTTAACCGCTTTATAGCGCTTTGCAGTATAAGGCTTGGAATATTCGGTCTTCGCATAAGCAACCGGATTTGCCTTGGTGGAAAGCGTATCACCGGTCTTTGCGCCGGTCAGCTTTGCAAGTGCACCGAGGTCGCCGGCATGCAGCTCGCTCACTTCGATCGGTTTGTTGCCCTGCATCACATACAGCTTGCCGATCTTTGTCTCAACATCGCTGTCGTTGTTATACATCGTATCGTCCGTTTTGAGTACACCGGAGCAAACCTTAATCAGGGAATACTTACCGATGAAGGGATCGGAAATCGTCTTATAGATGTATGCGGATTTCGCTTTGGAGAAATCATAATCCGCCTGGAAAATGCCGTTTGTCTTTAAGCTGATGCCTGCGCATATCCTGTCTTCCGGGCTGGGAACGTATTTTACAATATCATCCAGCAGCGTGTATACGCCCTGGCAGAGAGTGTTGGAGCCCATCGATACGGGAACGATCGAGCCGTCGATAACATTAGTACGCAGCGCTGCACGAATTTCGGATTCGGAGAAAGTCTCGCCGCCAAAATAGCGCTCCATGAACGCTTCGCTCGTTTCTGCAACCGCTTCCATCAGCGTCTCTCTGCAGATCTCAAGATTCGGTCTGTTGTAATCCGGGATTTCGCAGGGAACAACCTCTTTGCCCTGCCAGCGGTTACCGGTTTCGGATACGACGTTGACATAGCCTACAAAGTGCTCGTTTTCACGAATCGGGAGGTTAAACGGTGCGATCTTCTTACCGTATTTTTCTTTCAGATCTTCTACGATCTGACGATAGGAGGCGTTATCCACGTCCATGTTGGTAACATAGACAAAACGGGGCAGTTTATATTTTTCGCAGAGCTCCCATGCCTTCTCGGTGCCGACTTCAATGCCGGATTTACCATTGATTACGATGATGGCAGCGCCTGCAGCCTTTACCGCTTCTTCTACTTCGCCTACAAAGTCAAAATATCCGGGAGTATCCAAAATATTTATCTTCACGCCGTTCCATTCGATGGGAACAACGGAGGTATTAATCGAAATCTGTCTCTTCTGTTCTTCCTTGCCATAATCACTGACGGTATTGCCGTCTGTGACCTTACCCATTCTGGATGTAATGCCAGCCAGATAAGCCATTGCCTCAGTCAGACTGGTTTTGCCCGAACCGCCATGGCCTAACAGAACCACGTTACGGATCTTGTCAGTTGTGTAAATGTTCATCTTCATTCCTCCGTATATTGCAAATTCTGGGTATTCTGTCAAAGATTTTTAGATGATTAAAATCATTCCCAATTTCCCCATGTGGATATTCTACTAAACTTTCACATTTTTAGCAAGCCTTTTCGTCATTTTGGACATGCTTTTCTTTGACTATCTGAAAATCTTTTCGCCAGTTCTGTAAAAGCTGGACTTTCCCGTGTATTCTTATATAATATTTATACAGGATACAATTGACTTTCGCGCTTTAAAGTGCTATATTACAAGGAGATTTTTCGAAAAGAAGATACAGAATCAAAGATTTTTCACTCAAGGGAGGACTTTACTTATGATCATTGTAATGAAACCGAAGGCAGCGGATAAAAATATAAAGGCTGTCACACAGTATATTGAAGCAAACGGTCTGACCGCACATCTGTCCCAGGGCGAACAGGTTACGATCATCGGCGTAGTCGGTGACAAATCCCGTCTTTCCACAGAAAATATTGCACTGCTTGAAGACGTGGACCGGATCGTTCCCGTCACGGAAAGCTATAAGCTCGCAAACCTGAAATTTCATCCGGAGCCGTCTGTCGTAAAGGTCAGCTGCACCTCTATCGGACCGGACACCCGGACGATTATGGCAGGTCCCTGCGCGGTGGAATCCAACGACCAGCTGATGCTGATCGCCGAAGCAGTCAAGAAAAACGGCGCGACCATCCTGCGCGGCGGTGCATATAAGCCCCGTACCTCCCCCTACTCCTTTCAGGGTCTTGAAGAAGAGGGCTTAAAATACATGCAGGAGGCCGGAAAAGCCTTCGATCTGGCGACGATCTGCGAGGTTGTCAGCCTGGAAGCGATCGAAGCAGCGGTCAAATATGTCGATATGATCCAGATCGGTGCCCGCAATATGCAGAATTTCATCTTATTAAAAGAAGCCGGACGTTCCGGTCTTCCGGTTTTATTAAAGCGGGGGCTGTGCGCGACGATCGACGAATGGCTCAATGCCGCAGAATATATTATGGCGGAAGGCAACCCGAATGTGGTATTATGTGAAAGAGGTATCCGTACTTATGAAACTTCCACGAGAAATACATTGGATTTGAGCGCGGTTCCCGTCTTAAAGGAGCGGACACATCTGCCGGTTATTGTAGACCCGTCCCATGCGACAGGTGCTTACCGTTATGTACCTCCGATGGCAAAAGCTGCCGTTGCCTGCGGCGCGGACGGTCTGATGATCGAGGTGCACAACAATCCTGCCTGCGCTCTTTCTGACGGTCCTCAGTCTTTGAATTTTGAAAAATTCGCCCGTCTTTCCAAAGAGCTCGATCCGTTCTGGAAGCTTGCGGGCAGAAATTAAGGAGTAAGTTACTGTCATGATTACCTGTGGTTTTGTCGGACTCGGCTTAATCGGCGGTTCCATCGCCAGGGCATTGAAGGCCAACCGAAAGGATGTTGTCATCATCGCCTGCGACCCAAACGAAGAAACGTTGAAGCTCGCAACAGAACAGAAAATTGCGGATGAAGCCTATCCGGCTCCCTGCGACGCGTTTACCGCCTGCGATTATATTTTCCTGTGCGCGCCCGTTTCTCACAACGATGAGAACCTGTTAAAAATCTTATCCTACCGCAAAAAGGACTGTATCCTGACCGATGTCGGGAGTGTCAAAACGCCGATCAATTCGCTGATCCACTCTCTGGGACTGACGGACTGCTTTATCGGCGGACATCCGATGGCGGGCAGCGAGCGAATCGGCTTTGCCAATTCCAAGGCGGGCCTTTTGGAAAACGCTTACTACATCCTCGCTCCCGCGCCGCAGGTTCCCGCTGCCAAAATCGCAGAATTTCAGGGGCTTGTCACCTCCATGGGAGCGATCCCTCTGCAGGTGGAAAGCCAGAAGCATGATTACGTGACCGCTGCTGTCAGCCACCTGCCTCATATCGTTGCTGCCGCCCTCGTCCATCTGGTACAGGATCATGACGATGCTCAGGGACTGATGAAATCCATCGCTGCAGGTGGGTTTAAGGATATCACGCGGATCGCCTCCTCTTCCCCTGTCATGTGGGAGCAGATCTGCATGACCAACACGGTCAATATTTCCAGACTGCTGCAGGATTATATTGACGCCCTTGGCGTCGTTCAAAAAGAGCTGCAGGAACACGATTCTGCCTCGCTCTATACCTTTTTTGACGGTGCACGCGCATACCGCGATTCCTTTATTGACGCCGGAAGCGGCCCGATCAAAAAGGATTACTCTATCCGTCTGGATATCCCGGATGAAGCAGGTTCTATCGCCGCCGTCTCCACGCTTTTGGCGCTGAACAACATCAGCATCAAAAATATCGGCATCGTCCATAACCGGGAGGCACAGGAAGGCGTCCTGCGAATTGAATTTTACGAAGAAGATTCGATTACAAAGGCGATTCAGCTGCTGAACAGACGCGGCTATGTAACGCATATCTGAAAAAATTGATAAACGGAAAGGATTTTAATGGTATGATGGAACTGACAGCCAGCAAAGCGCTGCGTGGCGAAGTGACCGTCCCCGGAGATAAATCGATCTCCCACCGCAGCGTGATGTTCGGAGCAATCGCACAGGGAACGACAGAGGTTACGAATTTTTTACAGGGAGCGGACTGTCTTTCTACAATCAGCTGCTTTCAAAAGCTCGGCATTGAAATTGAAAATACGCCGGAGCGCATTTTAGTACACGGAAAAGGCTTACACGGGCTGTCTGCGCCCTCTGAGGTGCTGGATGCAGGCAATTCCGGCACGACAACCCGGCTGATTTCCGGCATTTTGAGCGGTCAGGCCTTTGAAACAACGCTGACCGGGGATGCTTCCATTCAGAAGCGTCCAATGAAGCGCATCATGGAGCCGCTTTCTCTGATGGGCGCAGAAATTGAAAGCGTCCGTAAAAACGGCTGCGCGCCGCTTCACATCACCGGCAGCAGCCTGCACGGGATCACTTATTCCACGCCGGTCGCATCCGCACAGGTCAAATCCTCGATCCTGCTCGCCGGTCTTTATGCGGATGGTCAGACGAGCGTAACAGAGCCTGCTCTCAGCCGCAACCACACGGAGCTGATGCTTTCCGGTTTCGGCGCAGATATCTGCTCTGACGGACTGACTGCAACGATCACACCAGGAAACGAGCTGTATGCACAGCAGATTTTTGTCCCCGGCGATATCTCTTCCGCAGCTTATTTCCTGGCAGCAGGTCTTTTGGTCCCTGGCTCTGAGCTTCTGATCCACAATGTCGGCATCAATCCGACCCGCGCAGGAATCCTGACCGTGCTCCGCGCAATGGGTGGAAACCTGACTGTTTTAAACGAACGTGTCTGCGCAGGGGAACCGGTTGCTGATCTGCTCGTCTCTGCTTCTTCCCTGCATGGAACAACTATAGAGGGAAATCTGATCCCGGCACTGATCGATGAAATTCCTATGATTGCCGTAATGGCTGCATTTGCCGATGGACAGACTGTGATCCGCGACGCCGCCGAATTAAAGGTCAAGGAATCCGACCGTATTGCCACGGTGACTGCCGGACTGCGCGCGATGGGCTGTGATATCACACCTACGGACGACGGTATGATAATCCGTGGAGGAAAAACACTTCACGGCGCAGAAATCGATTCCTATCTCGACCACCGCATTGCCATGAGCTTCGCGGTTGCCGCGCTGGCAGCCGATGGCGTTACTTCTATTAAAGATGCGGATTGTGTCAAAATCAGTTATCCCAACTTCTATGATGATCTGCTGGGTCTGGCGAAGTAAAAATTTCGCACCGGCATTGGCATGGTGACGCACCTTCCATAGACAAACAAAACCGGTCTGTGTTTCCTCTCATAAGGATTCCCAGTCCGGTTTTTAATTCATGACAATAGAATGCTAGCAGAGCGTGCATTCTATTGTTGCAATCTCAAATTTTCGTAACTGTTCAGTGCCCTCACAGTTACGCGCAAAAAACATCTGTGCCAGTCACTGCTTCCTCTGCATCTGCCAGAGGCGCTGCTCGTCATACCCCCATCCGATCAGCTCTTTTACCTGCTTGTCTGCGGTTTCATCCGGATGGTAATAATGCAGCATATGGATGACGTTCTTTTCCCGTTCATTCGCCGGTTCATAGCCAGCTAAAAGCTCTGCCACACGGTCTTTTAATTCAACCGGAGTTTCCCACTGCGGAACCTCCCTGCCCGCCAGCTTACAGAGTAGGCCGCAGGCATAGCCCATTTCATAATTTCCCGTCATCACGGAGGTTTCATGCTGCGATTTGATTATCACTGACATTCTTGCAAGATCAGGTACCATAACTTACTCTACCGGGCATTCCCGGCTTCCTTTCTTTTTTCTGCGGTCTGTCAGGGCAAGCAACGCGCCCGGGACCAATGGAATAATGTTGACCGCACACCGCAGCAGGATCATGGCTGCACCTGCTTCTGCCGCTCCTACGATCTTTGTGGAAAACATCAGAAAAACAAATTCCAGAGAACCCAGCCCTGCGGGCGTCGGAATTACACCCGCCAGCATCTGTGCCGCGGCTGTAATGCACACAATCTCCCAAAGGGAAACCGGAAGGTCTGCCGACAACACAAACCAGGGAACCAAATACCAGCAGGTCAGCTTTGCAAAATCGCACAGAAAAATACCTCCTGCCGTTCGCGGCGAATGCTTTAACAATCGGAGCGATTCCTCCTGCATGGAATCAATCTGCGCCTTCATTTTATCCCGTTTATCCTGCCATTTCCCATGGCATAGCCGTTCTGCAATCAAAAATCCCCAATTGGAAAACGGCGGGCATGCCGTTACCAGAAGCAGCACTGCGGTAATCAGCGCCGTCAAACCGATTCCCGCCGCCAGAAACGCCGTATAGCCGGAGACGCTTTCATCCTTCGCAAACAGCAGACAGAGAAAGCCAATCAGACCATACAGCGTAATCGATACTTTATGGAAAATATATTGCACCATGGACAGTCCTGCCCCGCGTGCAAGCGGAAGCCCGTCCCGGTTCATTTCATACATCTGTGCGACCCCGCCTCCGCTTCCAAGGGTCGTCGTCCGAAAAAAGCTGCACACAAACGAACATCTCACGCCCTGCATCCAGGAATAATGCTTTACAGACTGCCGCATCAGCAGCCAGATGATCGTTCCTTCCCAGACCAGATAGGTCAACGATAGCACAATAATTATAAAGATCGTCCAGTTAGGCAATTTGCGGATTTTTTCCGCCGCCTGCGCCAGGAAATTTCTTTCATACCAGCAGGCAAAGAAAATCAATCCAAATACCAGGACATATTTCAGCCAGCTCTTCTTTTTTTCCTGTTTCAAGGCAAATTCAGCTCCTTTTATGCTTTCATCCCGTCTAGCATAACGCTGAACCCCCATTTTGTCACTGGACAATTTTTTCGCTTCGGGTAATAATTCCGTTTAAAACTCGATTCCCTTCCGCGCCGGAATCTGTTTCTGGTACGGATGACGCACCCCGTGGATTTCGCTCACATAGTCCGCCGCCTCCAAAAATACCGGATCAGGATTCCGTCCGGTCAGCACCAGCTCCAGCGTCGCCGGTTTTTTCAAAATAAAATCTTTTGCCGCTTCTTTGTCGAGCAGTCCATGCGCATACGCCGCCTGAAATTCGTCAAAAATCAGCACGTCGATTTCTCCGCTTTTTGCCATGGAAATTGCCTCCTGCAGCATCTGATTGTGACACACGGTGATCTCCTTTTTGTCCTGCTCCGTCATGGAAAAGGTAAATCCCCAGTTCTTGTCGCAGCGCACCAGGCTGATCTGCGGAATTTGCGCAAGAGACGCAAGCTCCCCTGTCTCTGTTCCCTTTAAAAACTGCACAATATGAACTCGTAGACCGCAGCCTGCCGCCCGCAGTGCAAGCCCCAGCGCCGCTGTCGTCTTTCCTTTTCCGTCGCCGCAGTAAATTTCCAGCAGCCCCTGCTGCAGATGCATCCGCGGTGACTTTGACTGCTGACCGGAGGTCTGTTGTTCTGTACCTTGTTCCATCACTGAAATTCCTCTTTATTTTCTCATGATTACTTCTTTTATTATATCACGAGCCCGCGCTGACGCGCTTTACCGCCTGCTGCGCAGGCTGCTCGTTCTCTAATGGCACAAGAAAAACAAATGCCGCCTTCGGCGTCGCTTGTTTTTCTTTTGTGCTCATTATATATGGAACAGAGCGACATGACAATCGTTATCTATTCTCTAATCAGAAAAAACATGCCCTGCAGGAGCCCCCGGAACCACCGTTAACAGACAGCTGTTTTATGCGAATGCTGCACAATGCTCTTCCAGAACCGCGTGAAGTGCTGTCGCACTGCTGGTATGTACACGTGCTACCGGAATCTGATTCTTCTTCGCTTCCTGCGTCACGCTGATGACCATTTTGTGGGAAACTGTGCTGATGAACAAAATCAGCAAATCCGGACAACCGATCTTCTTTTTTAAGGAACCGTTTTCCTTTGCGAAAACCTTCGCCTTACAGCCATGCTCCTTGCAGATATTTTCATACTGCGTTACCATTCTTTCATTTCCGCCGATAATTACAACACTCATGCCGCTACTCCTTTATTTTCTGCACTGAAACTGTGCATGGACTCTTGTATGGGTTAGTTTTATCTAACTTAAGTTACATGATACCATATCAGCTCATGAAATGCACGCTTTTTTTCATTCAGTGCAAATATTTCTCCAGCCGCCTTTTCTCCACCTTCGTCGAAACAACATGGGAAACCGCCGCAACCGGATGATAGAGCATCATTCTAGGGCCGGAAAAGCGCATCACCTCACGGATTTTCTCCCGCATTTGCGGTTTGTAGCAATGCACTCTGCAGTTCGAGCAGAATGTCTTCGTTTCCATAAACGGACAATGATCGCTTCTGGACTCTACATAGCTTTTCAGTTCAGTACATTCGCTGCAGAGTCCGCCTTTGGTGTGGTGCTTTTTTCTGCAGTACAGCGCGATCATCTCCGACACCATCTTCTTTTCCTTTTCCCGCTTCCGGGCTGTTCGATCCATATTCGTAACCTCTCTTGTTTTTATCCTCTAGGTCGGGCAACGTCCGTTCCCTCTCGGGTCACCTGCAGTTCTGCTTGGAGGCAAGTATGTCAGCTCATTCGCCTGTTTTCTGCATTGCAGCCGTAATCAGCTCATCCGCCCGTTTTCCATGCTGCAGACACAGTCTGCAATCCGCATCGTTGATTCCCGATGGGATACCAGCACGACCGTTTTATCCTTCTGCTCTTCTTTCAGTGCCTTTAAAATCACGCCCTCATTGAGGCTGTCCAGGTTGCTGGTCGGCTCGTCCAAAAGCATTAGATCGGCGTCATGCAAAAATGCCCTCGCAAGTCCGATTCGCTGCCGCTCTCCGCCGGAAAGCGTATCGCCAAGCTCCCCGACCGCCGTTTCGTAGCCCTTTGGCAGACTCAGAATAAAGTCGTGGAGCGACGCCTTTTTGCGGGCGTTCTCGATTTCCTCCATCGAAGCGTCCGGCTTTGCAACGCGGACATTGTTGGTGATGCTGTCATGGAACAGCTGCGTTTCCTGCGTCATATAGCTCTCCATCCGCCGCAGGTCTGTCGTATTGACGGTATCAATCGATTTTTCGGAAATCTGAATCGTTCCGGCGTCCGTCTGCCAGAAACGCATCAGCAGTTTTAAAAACGTAGACTTTCCGCTGCCGCTTTTTCCGATCACACCGATGATCTGATTTTTGGGGATTTCCATCGAAAAATCGGACAAAATCGGCTCTTTTTCATAGGAAAAATCGACGTGCTCTGCCTTTGCCCCTTCAAAGGAAGGCATCGGCTGCCGTCCGGTCACTTCTTCGATTACAGGCTCTTCTTCCAGAATATCCAGCACTCGATTGCCAGCCGCGAATGTGTTCTGCAGCGTGCTGCCCAGATTTGCCAGCGCAGTAACCGGACCGAAAGAGCTCATCAGCGCAATTACGGCAAGCAGCGCAAAAGAAAAGTCCAGCGTCCCGTTTTTGCACATCAGACCAGCTGCCAGCAGCATAACCGTGTCAGACAGCAGAATCACTGCGCCTGTCAAACCGGTATTTTTGCCGGCAACGGATTTTAAGTGCGCTTCCTGCTCCATCAGGCGGTCGGTTCGGCGGTTCATCTCTTCCAGACGCTTTTCTCCCTGACGGTACTGCAAAATCTCCGGCAGACCGCGCAGGCTGTCCAGAACGAAGCTGCTCAACTCCCCCGCCTGTGTCCGAATCTGCATGCCATCATTTTTGCTCTGTTTCGAAATAAAAAGCGGAATTGCAATGCCCACAAGCAGATAGGTAAGCAGCGCAAGGATTCCAAGCTGCCATGCGAAATGCCCGATATAGCAGATCATCACGATCGTCATCAAAAACGCAATCGCCACAGGAGAAATCGTATGGGCATAAAATACTTCCAGAAGTTCAATATCAGACGTAATTACAGAAATCAGGTTTCCCTTATCCCGTCCTTCCAGCTTTGACGGGCAAAGCCTGCGCAGCGCTGCAAACACCTTGCTGCGGATCAGTGCAAGCAGGCGAAACGCGATGTAATGATTGCACGCCTGCTCGGCATAGCGCAAAATTCCGCGAAAAAACGCCAAAAGTCCCGCCACAACCAAAGCGGTCTTCATGCCGACTCCCGCATACGAGCCGACCGCATCCAAAATGGCATATCCACCCAAAATCGCCAGGAACGTCGCTGCAAGGTGTCCGGCAAGTCCCATCAGAATCGCCGCCAGCATAAAGCCGGTCAGCGGACGCACCAGAACAATCAGTTTCCGGCAAACTGCAACATTCGATCTCTTTTTCATGCCTGCGCACCTCCTTTTCCATATTGCTCCAGCTCCTGTTGTGCATTCCATAACTTTTGATAAACGCTGCCTTCTGCAAGCAGGCTCTCATGTGTCCCGGACTGGACGATCCGACCCTGCCCGAGCACATAAATCCGCCCTGCCTTCGTGACATTTGCCAGACGGTGTGAAATCATCAGAACCGTCTTTGTTTCCGACAGCTCATAAATCTGTGCGATAATGGCGTCTTCACTCTCTGCGTCCACGTTGGAGGTCGCTTCGTCGAAAATATAAACATCACTGTCGCATAAAAGCGCCCTTGCAAGCGCCAGACGCTGTCTCTGGCCGCCGGAAAGATTCGACGCCTTTTCGGTCAATTCGGAGGAAAGTCCCTTTTCTCCCTGCAAAAAAGCGTCCAGCCGGACTTTTCGCAGTGCCTCCCAGAGTTCTTCGTCAGAAGCGTCCGGTTTGCCCATCAGCAGGTTGTCCCGCACGGTTCCCTTGAATAAATAGCTGTCATGGCCGATATACATCATATGGGACATCCGCTCTTTTTCCGGGATTTGAGAAACTGGCACGCCGCCGATCGTAATCCTGCCGTCGGATACCCGATGCTGTCCCATCACCAGCGAAGCGATGGTCGATTTGCCGCAGCCGCTCTCTCCGACAAGGGCAGTCAGTTGATTCTTTTTGCCCTGCAGGCTCACATCCTGCAGCACTATTCTTTCTTTATCGTAAGAAAAGCTTACATGTTCCAGGCAAAGATCCCCGGCACAGAACCTTTCCGGCGTTCCTTCTATTTTTGCTTTCGGAAGCTCCAACAGACGAAAAATCTTATCGCTTGCCGCCATACCGTTCATCGCAATATGGAAAAAGCTGCCGAGCTGGCGCATCGGAATAAAGAAGTCCGCTGCGATCAGCACGATAAACAGACATCCGGAAAGCGACACCTTTCCCACCGCAGCTGCGTCACCGCAACTGCCATTCCGGCTGCAGCACCTCCATAGGCAACCAGATCCATAATCGTGATGGAGTTGAGCTGCATCGTCAGCACCTTCATCGTAATTTTGCGGAACTGCTCGGATTCCCGATCCATCTGCTCCTGTTTCCAGCCATCCGATTCATATATTTTCAGTGCAGTCAGTCCCTGCAGATTTTCCAAAAACGTATCACCGAGGCTGGTGTACTGCCCCCAATATTTCGATAACAGCTTTTTGGCAAAGGTCTGCACTGCTGCAATCGCCGCCGGAATGAGCGGGACGCAGGCAAACAGTACGATCGCCGCCGGCACGTTCACAAACAACAGTACGACAAACAGCGTAAACGGAGCCAGCATACTGTAAAAAAATTGCGGCAAATACGCACCGAAATACGTTTCCAGCTGATCGACGCCCTCTACGGCAACCTGTACTACCTCAGACGTTACTGCCTGTTCCCGATAGGAAACGCCCAACGCCAGCAGCTTTTGCGAAATCGTCAAAATGAATAGCAGACTGTAAAAAAAACATCTGCGAGTTCAGGAATTGTTTATATTTTTTTAGTTGATTTTAGTTTTTAAATATGTATAATATATAAATGAAGCGGATTTGTTCCTTTTTTGAAACAATCTGCCAGAACCTGCAATGCAGGAAATGTAAGGAAAGGAAAGAGGTTAATACAAATGGCTGTAATCGATTTAAGCAAGTATGGTATTACCGGAACTACCGAGGTTGTCTACAATCCTTCTTATGAAGTATTATTCGAAGAAGAGACCAAACCCGGACTGGAAGGTTATGAAAAGGGACAGGTCAGCGAGCTGGGTGCTGTAAACGTTATGACAGGTATCTACACCGGACGTTCTCCCAAAGACAAATTCATCGTTGTTGATGAAAATTCCAAAGATACTGTATGGTGGACATCTGACGAATACAAGAATGATAACCACCCCGCTACCCAGGAAGCATGGCAGGCAGTCAAGGAACTCGCTCAGAAAGAACTTTCCAATAAGAAACTGTACGTTGTAGATGCATTCTGCGGTGCAAACAAAGATACCCGTATGGCAATCCGTTTCATCGTTGAAGTAGCATGGCAGGCACATTTCGTAACCAACATGTTCATCAAGCCCACTGCAGAAGAGCTTGAGAACTTTGAGCCCGATTTCGTTGTTTACAACGCTTCCAAGGCTAAAGTTGAAAACTACAAGGAACTCGGCTTAAACTCCGAGACCGCTGTTATGTTCAATATCACAAGCCGCGAGCAGGTTATCATCAATACCTGGTACGGCGGTGAAATGAAGAAAGGTATGTTCTCCATGATGAACTACTATCTGCCGTTAAAGGGCATCGCTTCCATGCACTGCTCCGCTAACACAGATAAGAACGGCGAGAACACCGCTATCTTCTTCGGTCTGTCCGGTACCGGTAAGACCACCCTGTCTACAGATCCCAAGCGTCTGCTGATCGGTGATGATGAGCACGGCTGGGATGACAATGGCGTATTCAACTTCGAAGGCGGCTGCTACGCTAAGGTTATCAACCTGGACAAGGATTCCGAACCCGACATCTACAATGCGATCAAACGCAACGCTCTGCTTGAGAACGTTACTCTGGATGCAGAAGGCAAGATCGATTTCGCGGATAAGAGCGTAACCGAGAACACCCGTGTATCCTACCCGATCAATCATATTCAGAACATTGTTCGCCCGATCTCTTCTGCTCCCGCAGCGAAGAACGTTATCTTCCTGTCTGCAGATGCATTCGGCGTACTGCCTCCGGTATCCGTTCTGACACCTGAACAGACTCAGTACTACTTCCTGTCCGGTTTCACAGCTAAGCTGGCTGGTACAGAGCGCGGCATCACAGAGCCTACTCCTACCTTCTCCGCTTGCTTCGGTCAGGCATTCCTGGAACTGCATCCTACCAAGTATGCACAGGAACTGGTTAAGAAGATGGAAATGAGCGGCGCTAAGGCTTATCTGGTAAATACCGGATGGAACGGCACCGGCAAGCGTATCTCCATCAAAGATACCCGTGGTATCATCGATGCAATTTTAAGCGGCGCTATCCTGACAGCTCCTACCAAGAAGATTCCTTACTTCAACTTTGAAGTTCCCACCGAGCTGCCCGGCGTTGATCCCGCCATTCTGGATCCTCGCGACACCTATGCTGATGCTTCCGCATGGGAAGAAAAAGCAAAAGACCTTGCTGCAAGATTCATCAAGAACTTTGCAAAATACGAAGGCAACGAATCCGGTAAGGCTCTGGTTGCTGCAGGTCCTCAGCTGTAATCAGCACTTGCAACATATTGACCTTTTGAAAAGGAGATGCAGTTTTGCATCTCCTTTTTTATCGTATAGAAACTTCGTTTCTATACGATAAAAATGCTCCGCGAGGATCGCACTGCAGCGGAATGGTAGAATGTCGCTTACGCGACCCGCCGCAGGCGGAGAATCCTGTAGAGCAGGATTCTTTTTCATCGCTCTTCCTCTCAGGCGTAGATTTTGCTTTTATCGATTTTTCTTGCAATTTCTTCCAATTTGTCTTATGATAAAAAACGTGCGTTTTTATAAAAATTTAATGATTTATATTCTTTTTTTATCATTCGAATATATCTTCTAAAATCGTACATCTCTATCGTTTCTTATTTTACTCAGAGGAAGGAACTTTCCACATGGAAAAATTAAAACCGAAGCTGTTTTCTGTCATGAAAACCTACACCCGTGAGCAGTTTGTCAAAGATGTAGTTGCCGGCATTATCGTTGCAATCATCGCTCTTCCGTTGTCCATCGCCCTCGCCCTTGCCTCCGGCGTCACACCGGAAAAAGGCATCTACACTGCGATCACAGCAGGCTTTGTCATCTCTTTTCTGGGCGGAAGCCGCGTCCAGATCGCAGGTCCGACTGCAGCATTTGCAACGATCGTCGCCGGAATTGTTGCAAAAAACGGCATGGACGGATTGATTATCGCTACTCTGCTGGCAGGCGTGATTCTGATCCTGATGGGTCTGCTGCGCCTCGGCAACCTCATTAAGTTTATTCCATATACGATCACAACCGGCTTTACCTCCGGTATCGCTGTAACGATTTTTATCGGTCAGATCAAGGATTTTCTCGGTCTGAGCATCGGTACCGATGAACCGCTGATTGAAACGATGGATAAATTAAAGGCTGTTTTCGTCTTTATCGGCACGCTGAACGTACAAGCGCTGCTTGTTGGCGTTCTCAGCCTCGCCATCCTGATTTTCTGGCCGATGCTTCCCGGCTTTTTAAAACGGATTCCCGCTTCCCTGATCGCCGTAATTGCTGGCAGTGCTGCGGTAGCTGGTCTGCATCTGAACGTCAATACGATAGGGGATCTGTATGAAATTTCTAATAAGCTGCCGGCGATTTCGCTTCCGGCGTTCTCCCTGACAACCGTTCAGAACGTCCTGCCAGACGCCTTTACGATCGCGATTTTAGCAGCAATCGAGTCCCTGCTCTCCTGTGTCGTTGCGGACAGCATGGTAAACAGCCGTCACCGCTCCAATATGGAACTGATCGCACAGGGTGCCGGAAACATCACCTCCGCGCTGTTCGGCGGCATCCCAGCTACCGGAGCCATCGCCAGAACCGCCGCAAACATCAAAAACGGCGGACGCACTCCGATCGCCGGAATGGTGCATTCTGTTGTCCTTCTGCTGATCCTGGTTGTCCTGATGCCCTACGCTGCCCTGATTCCTATGCCGGTTATCGCAGCGATCCTGTTTATGGTTGCCTATAATATGTGTGATATCAAAACCTTTGTCAACCTCTGTAAAACCTCTCCGAAGAGCGATATTATCGTTTTGGTCAGCACCTTTGTTCTGACGGTCGTATTCGATCTTGTCGTTGCCATCGAGGTCGGCATCCTGCTCGCTGCGATTCTGTTTATGAAACGTATGAGCGACGTTACAGAAGTAGAAGGCTGGAAATATGTCGATGAGGACGACGATGCGGACAGCCTTGCCCTGCGCGTTGTACCAGATCACATTACAGTTTATGAAATCAGTGGTCCCCTCTTTTTCGGCGCTGCGGATAAGATTCTGAAAATCACCCTCGACGAAAAGCGCCGTTGTCTCGTCCTTCGTATGAGAAGTGTCAGCGCCATCGACGCGACCGCCATGCATAACCTTGAAAAGCTCTACGAGAACTGTCAGAAAAAGGGCATTCAGCTGATTTTCTCCCATGTCAACGAACAACCCTGGCGTGTCATGGGAAAAAACGGCTTTATCGAAAAAGTCGGTGCCGACAACTTCTGTGCTCATATTGATGACGCCCTAAAGCGCGCCGAGCAGCTGTAGCTTGTGCAAAAGCAGCACATCACTGTTCTGATAAAAATCGCATTTTGAATACATCCGCCGCAGAGTTCTGACTTTTACGGCGGATTTTTATAAAAATTTAATTTTTCTCTTGAAAAATATCACATTTGCGTATATCATATTGCCCATAGGCAATTTTCGAAATGAAGTTTGCAGGAAAAGACATTTTGTCTACCGAAGGAGTAAAACTCTCAGGTGCTGTAGTTTGCAGCGCAACTGTAAATGGATCGACTCTCTGGAGACACCCGGATCAGCCGGGGGCCGAAGGTGCAACATACGAATTTCTCGTATGAATCTCTCAGGTAAAAGGACAGAGAAGATATTACGCAAGTATTCTGTATCTTCCTGAGACTGACACAAAAAGGATTTCTTTTTGGTGCAGTCTCTTTTTATTCGCAGCATAGAATATTCGCAATCTTATATTCTATCATGCTTTGAACGATATCTGTCTGCGCAGCGGATATTTCGTTCTTCGGCGAATAAACCTGTCCGGCACACCGCCCGTTTCTATTTTCACGAGTGATTCCAATCCCTTCTTTCATTTCGAAACGCTTTCCTTACGCATAGCGTAGCATGGCATCAGAAAGGCATCTGCTGCCAAAAATCTGTTGCATCAAAGAATAAGAAAGGGATCGAATACCATGTGGACTTCTATCAATCAAGCTCTGAATATAATCGACAACTTTGTCTGGGGTGTACCGTTGATGGTACTGATTATCGCCGGCGGACTGCTTTTGACCATCCGCCTCGGTCTGCTCCAGATTCGTAAGCTTCCCCTTGCACTGAAATGGATGCTTCAAAATGAGGAAGGCGGAAAAGGTGAAATTTCCAGCTTCTCCGCACTCTGTACCGCACTGAGTGCAACAATCGGTACCGGAAATATCGTCGGTGTCGCAACGGCAGTTTGTGCAGGCGGTCCCGGCGCCCTGTTCTGGATGGTTGTAGCAGCGTTTCTCGGCATGGCAACCAAATACTCCGAAGGTCTGCTGGCAGTCAAATACCGTACCGTTGCCGAAGACGGACACAGCCTCGGCGGTCCCTTCTACTATATTGAACTCGGCATGGGCAAAAATTTTAAATGGCTCGCAAAGCTTTTCGCCTTCTTCGGTGTCTGTGTAGGACTATTCGGCATTGGTACCTTCAGCCAGGTCAATGGTATTTCCAGTGCAGTACATGGTTTCTTTGATCCAAACGATGCCTTTACTGTAAAAATTCTGCCGTTCCTTGGCGAATATTCCTGGTCCGTTATCATTGCTTCCCTGATTCTCTCCTTCTGCGTCGCAGCTGTTTTGATCGGCGGCGTCAAGAGAATTGCAAGCGTCAGCCAGATCATCGTTCCCTTCATGGCGGTCATCTATTTTGTATTCGCAGTGATCCTGATCTGCTGCAACATCACCAAAGTGCCTGCAGCGTTTGCAACCATCGTAACCGCAGCGTTTTCTCCAAAAGCGATTACCGGCGGTGCAGTCGGCAGCATGCTCATCGCAATGCAGAAGGGTGTTGCCCGCGGCATCTTCTCCAATGAAGCCGGTCTGGGAAGCGCGCCCATCGCTGCGGCTGCTGCACAGACGAACTCTCCTGTCCGTCAGGGTCTTGTCAGCATGACCGGTACGTTTATTGACACGATCATCATCTGTACCCTAACCGGTCTTTCCATTGTTCTGACCGGTGCATGGCAGGTAGAAGGTCTGGAAGGTGTTCAGGTTACAACCTATGCATTCCAGCATGGTCTTCCGTTTCCTGCACAGTTTTCTTCCTTTATTCTGATGCTCTGCCTTGTATTCTTCGCCTTTACAACAATCCTTGGCTGGGATTACTACAGTGAACGCTGCCTGGAATATTTAAGCGGCGGCAATATGAAGCACGTTAAGATCTTTCGGTGGATCTACATTCTGGCTGTCTTTATCGGACCTTACATGACGGTGAGCGCTGTCTGGACCATCGCTGATATCTTCAACGGTCTGATGGCTATCCCGAACATGATCGCGTTGTTCGCATTGAGCGGTGTCATTGTAAAAGAAACCAGAGCATTCTTCCAGCACGCAAAGGAAGAAGCACGCGCAGAGCACCGTTCTTTCGAAGAAGTGTGTGAGGAGAATTTAAACGAAGAAGAAGCGCCCGCGAACTAAAACTATTTCCTATGAAATAAAAAACTGCCGCACCCGGATGATCTCTCATCTGATGTGCGGCAGTTTTTCTATCAGCAGAATGCACGCAAAGCACATTCTGCCGTATACGTCTTGCGGCGCTCTTTATTCATGACAATAGAATACTCGCAGAGCGTGCATTCTATTGTTGATTTTTGAAGTCGAGGGAATTATTCGCCCTTCTCCAGAGCCAGAGTCTTGGTTGTGATATCACAAACCTCTGCAGGTCCGTAGTACTGGATTGCACCCGGATATACATAGCAGGTGTTCTCAGACCACTCTTCTCTGTGTGCCTCGAAGTATTTGAAGGGCTTGCCATCCAGCTCAACCAGAGCCTTACGGATAACAGGCTTGTCTTCGCCATGTCTTCTCTCCATGTTCATCATCTTGGTGATGGGCATACCGCCTGCAACCCACTCAGCTGCCGGTTTGGACAGGTTGGAAACCTTGGAAAGGTAACCATTGTAACCATACTGGATCAGCATGAATGCATTGTAACCTAAGGAGTAGCAATAATCGGAATCGAAGTTGGAAGGGAATGCACATCTTCCTTCGTAACCGAAGAAATGATGCAGTGCATTGAACTTACCGTTGTATGTGCCTGCAGCCTTTCTCTCAGCCAGCTTGTCAGCTACCAGAGCGGAGAACAGCTTCTCGGACTCGATCAGGGAAACCTGTACGTTGCCGTGAGGATCTCTCTCCAGGAACAGCTGCTGCTGAATGCCTTCCGGCAGGATTGCGAATACAGCCATGGATTCTTTAGACAGACCGTTTTCGATGAACGCATATTTTTCTTTCCAGGTAGGAAGTGCATTGAACGCATCTGCCTTGCTGCCTGCTAACAGCTCGTTGATCTCAGCGATCAGTGCGGAGAACTCGGGAACGAATTCTACAACGCCTTCAGGGATGATTGCAACACCGAAGTTCATGCCCTTTGCTGCTCTCTTTGCTACAGAATCAGCGATGTAGTCAGCGATCTGGGACAGGGACATCTTCTTTGCTGCAACTTCTTCGGAAATCAGGCAGATGTTCGGCTGGGTTTCCAGTGCGCACTCCAGAGCAACATGGGAAGCGCTGCGGCCCATAACCTTAATGAAGTGCCAATATTTCTTAGCGGAGTTTGCATCTCTTTCGATGTTACCGATTACTTCGCTGTAGGTCTTTGCAGCGGTATCGAAACCAAAAGAGCACTCGATATCTTCGTTCTTTAAGTCGCCGTCGATGGTCTTCGGGCAGCCGATTACCTGTACGCCGGTGTTGTTTGCAGCGAAGTACTCAGCCAGTACAGCTGCGTTTGTGTTGGAATCGTCGCCACCGATGATAACGATTGCGGTGATGCCATGCTTCTTGCAGACTTCAGCAGCGATTGCGAACTGTTCCTGAGTCTCCAGTTTGGTTCTGCCGGAACCGATGATATCGAAACCGCCGGTGTTTCTGTATGCATTGATATACTCGTCATCAAAAACAAGATAATCGTCTTCGATCAGACCGCTCGGACCGTTCTTGAAGCCGTACAGTACGTTCTCCGGGTTGGTTGCCTTTAATGCATCGTATAAACCGCAGATAACGTTGTGTCCGCCAGGAGCCTGTCCGCCGGAAAGGATAACGCCTACAACCTGCTTCTTCGCAACGGAAGTGTTCGCACCTTTCTGGAAAGTGATCTCCTTTTTACCGTAGGTATTGGGGAACAGCGCTTTGATCTTCTCCTGATCTGCAACGCTCTGAGTCTCTTCGCCTTCCTTAACGCAGATATCTGCAATGCCGTGTCTCAGCATGCCGGGAAGCTTCGGAGCATACTCATATCTGGCTTTCTGTAAAGCTGAAATTTCCATAATCCTTCTCCTTCTTGTATTTCTACAACATTTTTTCATTCATAGTTGATTATAAGCTATTTTTTTCAAAAAGTAAACCACTAATCCCTTTTTCGCAAAGGGAAACCAATCTGATTTTTCATCTGAAAACTGGAAAAATCCCCAGTTTTACGCAATTATCTTCCAGTATTTCATAGCTTCTGGCGATTCCGGATACTAGACAGTATTCCATCAATCCGGTACCTCCATTGCGTTCATAGATTCGAAATGCCTGTCGATATTTTGAATGATTCAAAATGATTGCCGGTAAAATGCCCTGATTTAAAAGCATCTGATTCATCATAAAACGACCGGTTCTTCCGTTTCCGTCCCGGAATGGATGAATCATTTCGAATTCCATATGCAGTTTCGCAATCTGTTGAATGATTTTCTGTAATTTTTCTGTTGGTTCCGGCATTTGCATGGAAGAAAGATAATTTTCCATTCTTTCTTCTATCTTTTCCGGTTCCGGCGGGAGAAACGCAACCTCCGCCAGACTTCCGATATAGACCTGATTGGTGCGGAAATTTCCATCAGAATCCATAATAATTCCATTGATTTGCCGGATCAGATTCAGATCAATCTCCTGTACCTGCGAAAAATTCATCTTTTGATAAGCTTTGTATGAATTCTTTGCTTCTGTATATTCAGAATAAGTATGCCCGCTGCGCACTTCATCATAGGAAATGATTTCAACAGTCTCTTCCAGCGACAGGGTATTGCCTTCCAGAGAATTCGTATTCCACGAAAGGCGAATCCGCATATCCTGTTCAAACGCCTGTTTTAAATGTTCAGGCATTTGCTGATACGGGTAACGTTTTTGTATTTTTTCTATTTTATCCAAATACTTTGCGTTATCTATATTCATGTTGAGCTCCTCTTTCCGGTAATAAACAGAATACATATCTCACAAAATGCGTTAAATCCTCACGTTTTGCCTTATTTTCTCAAATCTCCCGAATATCATACGGAGTGGTCTGATATACGTAATAATTTAGCCAGTTTGTATACAATCCGTTGCAGTGCGCACGCCAGGAAAGTAACGGTTTCTTCTCCGGGTTGTCCTCCGGGTAATAGTTTTCCGGCACATGGATCGGCAGTCCCTTGTCGCGATCGCGCTTGTACTCCCCGTCCAGCGTGTAACGATCATATTCCGGATGTCCCATAACGAAAATCTGCCGTCCGCCCTCAGTCATACATAAAAGAACTCCCGCTTTGTCCGATTCCGCCATAACGGTCAGCTCTTTGCAGGCATGGATCAGCGCTGCAGGTGTTTCGGTATGTCTGCTGTGGGGGATACAGAAAACGTCGTCAAATCCGCGCACCAGCGGCTCTTTGCGGTTTAACACACGGTGTTCAAATACCCCGAAAAGCTTTTCCGGCAACAGGCGTTTGTCGAGTCCAAAGTGGTAATACAGCCCCGCCTGGGCGCCCCAGCAGATGTGGAACGTGGAATGGACGTGGGTCTTTGACCACTCCATAATTTCGCAGAGTTCTTTCCAGTAATCCACTTCTTCGAAAGGGATCTGTTCCACCGGTGCACCCGTGATAATCAGGCCATCGTATTTGTTGGATTTCAAATCATCAAACGTATCGTAAAATTTATTCAGATGTGTTGCAGAGGTATTCAGCGACAGGTGGCTGTTCATTTTCATAAAGGTCACGTCCACCTGCAGCGGCGTATTGGACAGCGACCGAAGAAGCTGCAGCTCCGTATCCTGTTTGACCGGCATCAAATTCAGAATACAGATCTGCAATGGGCGGATATTCTGGTGCATCGCGCGATATTCGTCCATCACGAATATATTTTCATTATCCAGAATCTCTCTGGCGGGCAGATCACTCTGTATTTTAATCGGCATTTTCTCTCTCACTTTCCTGCCGCTGTGCGGCGTTTCTTTTGAATAAATTCGTCCGGACGGTTTATTTTTCCAGATACTGCTCCATAAACTCTTCTTCTGTCAGTACAGCTATGCCCAGCTCCCGCGCTTTTTTATTTTTGGCGGAATTGGAGGTACTGTCATTGTTGATCAGACAGACGGTTTTGCCCGTCACGCTTCCGGTTACCTTTCCGCCGAGGGCTTCGATCTTTTCCTTTAAGGCACTGCGATTTTCAAAGTGGTTCAGGCTGCCCGTAATAACAAAGGACTGCCCGGAAAGCGGCAGGGCTTCTTCTGAAAAGGTTTCCTGCTCCAGCTCTACTTCCTTTAATAAAAGCTCCAGCGCAGTTTTATTTTTTTCCTGGGCAAAAAAATCCACAAACGCACCTGCGATGACTGGTCCTACGCCATCCATCGCCGCCAGCTCTTCTGCAGGTGCAGCGAGCATTTTGCCCAGATCATTTTTATATTCCCGACAAATCATCCGTGCATTGGCAATTCCGATATTCGGGATTCCAAGGCTGTAAATCAGGCGTGCAAGATTTGTATGTCTCGCTTTTTCAACGCTTGCTTCGAGATTCTGATACGATTTTTCGCCGAATCCATCCATCTGTATAATCGCATCCCGGTGTCTGTCCAGATGGAACAGATCCGCATAGGTATGCAAAAAGCCTTCCGCCAGAAATTTTTCCAGCGTTGCTTCGGAAAGTCCGTCGATATTCATCGCGTCCCGGCTGACAAACAGCGTAAAAGATTTGATCTTTTTGGCATCGCAGTCCGGGTTCGGGCAGACTAACGTCTCCGTATCGTTTTCTTTTACAATCCGAGTCTCTCCCTGACAGACCGGACAGGTGCAGGGAATTTCCAGTGTGCCGCTTTTGGTCAGATTTTCCGCGATCTGCGGGATAATCATGTTTGCCTTATAGACTGTAATCCGGTCGCCGATGCCGAGCTTTAATTCTTTTACAATGCTGACATTGTGAACGCTGGCACGACTTACGGTTGTCCCCTCCAGCTCCACAGGGTCAAAAATCGCAACCGGGTTAATCAGTCCGGTACGACTCGCGCTCCACTCCACCTCGCGCAGCGTCGTCTCCGCCTGCTCGTCCGCCCATTTAAATGCAATGGCATTGCGCGGGAACTTCGCCGTTCTTCCAAGCGACTCTCCGTAAGCGATATCGTCCAAAAGCAGTACCAGCCCGTCGGACGGAACCGGATAATCTGTGATTTTTTCTTCAAACCAGGCAACTTTCTCCTGCATTGTGTCCGCAGTTACCGCTTTATATTCTACCGTTTCAAAGCCCTGCTTCTGTAAGAATATAAACTGTTCTTCCCTTGAGTTTTTAAAATCCACACCCTCTGCACGCACCAGTGCAAATGCGAAAAAATGCACCTTTCGCTGCGCAGTGATCTGGCTGTTTAGCTGGCGTACGGAACCGGAGCAGAGATTTCTCGGATTTTTGTACCGAGCGTCCACGTCTTCGATTTCGCCGTTGATCTTTTCAAAATCCGCATAGGTGATGACCGCTTCTCCCCGCAGGATCAGCTCTCCCTGATAAGGAATCTGCAGCGGCACGTTGACAAAGGTTTTGGCGTTCGGTGTGATGACCTCGCCAACTTCGCCATTTCCCCGCGTGACCGCCTTAAACAGTTTTCCGTCCCGGTACGTCAACACGATGGTCAAACCGTCCAGCTTCCAGGAAAGCAAACCTTTCTGATCTCCCAGCCAGTCTGCCAGCTCTTCCCGGCTTTTCGTTTTTCCAAGAGAAAGCATCGGGCTTTCGTGACGCTCTTTGGGAAGTTCGTCTACTGCTTCATAACCAACCGATTGGGTCGGACTCGCTGCCAGCACAACTCCGGTCTTTTCTTCCAGGGCAACCAGCTCGTCGTAGAGCCTGTCATATTCTAAATTACTCATGATTTCCCGGTCTTCGGCATAGTAGGCTTTTGCAGCCTCATTCAACTTCGAGACCAGTTCTTTCATTCTGTCTGTATCATTCATATCGCTTTTTCTGAACTCCTGTCTGTCCGGATCCGGAACCATTCCGATAGGTACCATTCGTGCGGCTGTCGGTGGTACTCCGGTAGGTACCATTTGTGCGGCTGTCGGCGGTACTCCGGTAGGTACCGCGCTGCTCTGCTTTGTGAGCACCGTCTGTACCTTGCCTGCGGTCAGCCGTTTTTGCGTAGCCACCTGCATTCCGGTGAGCCGGATTCTGCCCGCTGCGCTGCATTCCTGCATTCGCTATGCGTCCGTTCACTCTTGGCTCTGCAGCGCCGGTCTGGGCTTCTTTTTTCGCAGCAGGCTGCCGTTCCTTTTCCCATGCAGGACGCGCCGGACGGCTGGCATTTTTTCCAACTTCATAGTACAGCTCTTTTAACTCCGCACCGGTGACTGCACGAATATCGCCCGGGTTTAATTTACCCAGCAGAATATTTGCCACACGCACACGTTTGATGCTTAGAACGCCATAGCCGAGGGTCTTGCACATCCGGCGGATCTGGCGGTTTAAGCCCTGCGTCAGGATAATACGGAAGACAAATTTTCCTTCTTCCTTTACAAAGCAGGGACGGGTACGCTCATTTAAATCCTTTAACAGCATACCGTCCGACATTTTTTTGAGGAAATCCCGGCTAATGGGTTTATTGACGCGGACGAGGTACTCCTTTTCGTGAAAGTTTGCCGCACGCATCAGACCATTGATTAAGTCACCGTCGTTTGTCAGCAGTAAAAGTCCTTCTGAATCTCTGTCCAGGCGTCCTGCATAGGTTACACGCACCGGATATTCGACGACATCACGGATCGTGATCTGGGCATGCTTGTCCTTTTCTGTGCAGGTCACTCCAACCGGCTTGTAATAAGCCAGCACCACCTTTTTCTCCCGGTGTCCGACCGGTTTGTCCTCAACTGTAATTTTGTCCAGATCGTTGACCCGCATACCCGGATCTGCAATCTTGCCATTCACAGACACTTTTCCCCCTTCGATCAGGACATCCGCTTCTCTTCTCGAACAGATGCCAGCCTGGGAAAGATATTTATTTAAACGGACCTTTTCAGTATTTGCCATAAATTAACTTCTCCATTCCGATAAAAATCGCAGTATAAAGGTATTTTAGCACACTTTCAGATTCCGTGCCAGAAGAACATGCAGGGATTTTCAGGCGCATGGTTTCCCTCTGCTACAGCAAAATCCAGTCCGGAAGTTTTTCTAACCCACGGAAAAAACGGTCCTGCCAACTCTATAGAGCTCAGCAGAACCGTTTTTGAAATTTTGTTATGAAATCCTATCCCAAAGCATCCGGGAAGTTATCGAAGCTTTTGTCTTACTCGCGCTCTACGATGGCTGCACAGCCCATGCCGCCGCCAACACAAAGGGTCGCAAGACCTTTCTTTGCATCTCTCTTTTCCATCTCATGAAGTAAGGTTACCAGAATACGACAGCCGGATGCTCCTACCGGATGACCAAGGGCGATTGCTCCGCCGTTGACATTTAAGATATCGTTGTTGAAGCCAAGGTCATGCGCAACTGCTACAGACTGTGCTGCGAATGCTTCGTTTGCCTCAATCAGGTCGAAGTCGCCGATTTCGTAGCCGGCTTTCTTCATTACCTTGCGGGTTGCTGCAACCGGTCCGATACCCATGATGCGGGGTTCTACGCCTGCCAGCTCGCCTGCTACCCAGGTAGCCATCGGCTTTACGCCCAGCTCTTTTGCCTTTTCTTCGCTCATAACGATCAGCGCTGCCGCTGCATCGTTGATACCGGAAGCGTTGCCGGCGGTTACCACACCACCCTCTTTGAATGCAGGACGCAGCTTACTGATGCTCTCTGCCGTTACATTCGGTCTGGGACCCTCATCGGTATCAAATACCACGGTCTGCTTTTTCTGTTTTACTTCCATCGGAACGATCTCGTCCTTGAACTTGCCCTCTGCAATCGCTTTCTGTGCCTTCTGCTGGCTCCATGCCGCAAACTCGTCCAGCTGCTCTCTGGTCAGTCCCCAGTCTTCTGCAATATTTTCAGCAGTAATACCCATATGATAGCCGCCGAATGCATCCGTCAGGGCATCGCGGATCAGCGCATCATCCATCTTTCCAGCGCCCATTCTGTAACCGAATCTTGCATTGTACAGAAGATAAGGAGCCATGGACATATTTTCCATACCGCCAGCTACGATGATATCCGCATCACCGGAGGCAATCAGCTTGGCAGCCAGGTTTACACAGTGCATGCCGGAGCCGCACAGTACGTTGATCGTAGTTGCAGGAACCTCTACCGGAATCCCTGCGTTGACTGCTGCCTGTCTTGCAGGGTTCTGACCAAGACCTGCCTGAATGACACAGCCCATATATACTTCATCTACCTGCTCCGGTTTGATTCCGGTTCTTTTCAGGGCTTCTTTGATTACAACAGTGCCCAGATCCGGTGCGGGAGTTTTGGAAAGAGTTCCTCCCATTACGCCGATTGCTGTTCTGCATGCGCCTGCCAGCACTACTTTTCTTGCCATAACATTGATTCCTCCATTTTCCCTTTTTTCTTTATCATACTACTTTTGAAACGCTTTTCAAGCCCACTGCACGCTTTGTTGTGGTCTTTTTTAGGAACAAAAGCGTAAAAGCTTTCACGTCGGAAGGTACTTATCAGGGCATTTTTTATCTGGTGCTCAAATGCCCGATATTTTTGATCAGCACGGAAATCGTCCCGTCGGGATTTGTGATAAATTCTACCTTCTCGGGGTCCTTATATTCTTCCATCGGAATCGTGATTTCGATGCCGGTGTCCGTCGTCAGGTGCTGCTTCTGGAACTTTTTGATCGTCGCCTCGCTCTTGGGCCTGACAACTTCTTTTTCCATGTTATATTTTTCCAGCTTTTCCTCCAGGTCTGCCTGCATCTGCGGACTGTCCTTAAAAACTTTCTCCTTGACCGCTTCGACCTCCAGGCTCCCCTTTTCCTCCAGCTCATCATAGATCGCCTGCTTGACTTCCATCTTTCGCCGGGTGTCCTCATCTCCATAGTATTTTTTGTTGACCTGTTCCACTGCTTTTGTCACGATATCCAGCTTTGTCTTCTGAGACATCGGTGCATGACATTCCAGAAACAGTTCGGAAAAGTACAGCTTCTTTTCCCCATTTACTTCGAATTTTTTCTCTGTCAGCAAAATTTCTCCATTCGACAGATTCACTAAAAATGCCTCAGAAAGCTTCTGTCCGGCAGACGGCAGGATCGCTTTCTGTAAAATGATATCGTTTAAATTTTCTCCGGTTTCGGTAGCCTTCGTCGCATGGGTATAGGAAGTTTTATAATTTAATTTTAAAAATCCGAAATAATCGACGCCCTCCGCAGAAAAAACGACAACCGCAACGTCCGCCGCCGGAATATCGATATTCGAATTCATGATCCCATAGAGCTTTTCACACAATGCCCTGCTCGTCTGGACAAAATTTTCGGCGTTACAGTTCTGGATCAGCCCCATCACCTCAGATTCGTTAGAAAACTGGCAGACCTTCATATCGTCGCTCTCTGTAAATTTTTCAATATGAGCTTTTAAAAAATCGCACAGATTCGAACCCATATCGATCGGACAGTCCGAAAGAACCGGCATTCCAACCACAGAATCCAGGATATGGACAATCCCCATTTTCATAATCATATCGTCTTTTTTCATGCAGTTTCTCCTCAATTTCTTTTCCATACAATAGAATGCACACTCCGCGAACATTCTGCGAGCATTCTATTGTCATGAATGAAATGGCACGTGTAAACCGTACCATTCCGTTTTTGCTTTTGTATGCGGCAGCTGCGTCATCTATAAACATAGCAGTTCGATGAAAAATATGCAAGAAAAAGAGGCGAACGCTTTTGACGTCCGCCTCCGGAATTCTCGCTTTTGCGACCTGACGCAGGGAAAAATCTTCCTCTCGGGATTCTTCTTATTCCGCCCGTTTTAACGCTTTTACGATCACAGGTCCGATCAGCGCTGCTAAAATAATCTTTGCAGTATCACCGGGCAGATAAGGGATAACCCCCACACCAAGACCTCCGATGAAGTCTAAGTTCAGCTGCAGGCAAAGCCATACGGTACCGAACAGGTAACATACCAGCGTTCCCAGAACCATCGCACCGAACTGTTTCCAGAAGCTTTTGCCGGTCTTCTCAAACAGAATACCGGTCAGCGGGATCATGAACAGGAAGCCGATCAGATATCCTCCAGTCGGTCCTGCAAGCTTTGCAAAGCCACCGGAAAACCCGGAAAATACCGGAAGTCCCACCAGACCCAGAAGCAGATAGATCACATAGCTGATGAATGCATTTCTGGTGCCCAGAATGTAAACGGAAAGGTACAAAATAAAGGTTGTCAGGGAAAGCGGAACAGGGCTGACCGGGATCGGAATGGAAAACGGAGCCGCTATACAGGTCACCGCTGTCATCACACCGATCATCGCCATCTGTCTGATTCCAAGTACTGTCTCTTTTTTTGTTGCTGTCTGCATGATTGTCACCCCTCCTGTCCTGTCGGACAGTTTTTCTTTTTTCTTAAAAGATACCCCTTTCATCTGAAAATGTCAACAAAATCCTTGACTTTTTTGTTTCTTCTTTTGTTATATTATACAATGTCGTCCTATTTGTAAGTTTTTTGTATCGGATTTTGACAGCTGCGTGCCAAGGCGCCCGGTGACATATCATATTTTTGACGAAATGCCGTCAGAAAATAAGAATAGGAAAAGAATCCGCACGCCGCACATACTTCCTTAGAGGATATGTTTCCCTCCTCCAGCATCCGTTTTGCCAGAGACAGGCGGTAATTGAGCATATATTCGGAAAAGGTTACGCCCATACAGGCATGGAATACGGAAGAAAAATACGATTCCGACAATCCTGCCTTCTGCGCCGCATCCGACAGCCTGATTTTTTCCCGGTAATGCTGCCGTACAAAAACCAGCGACCTGCGCACCGCCTCAGGGATTTCTTCCTCCTTTGCCTGCCGTTTCTTCGGGCTTTTTCGCAGAATCAAAATACAGATTTTTTCGATCAGATCCGCAGACATTTTTTCCCAGAACGCTTCTTTTTCTTCCTGCTCTCTTTTTAATTCCAGCAAAAGCTGTGTCATCTTCTGCATTTCCTTTTCCTGCATCTGAAAGCAAAACGGTTCTACCGCTTCTTCCAGCGCATCCAACAATACGTTCGATAACACCTCCTGCCGAAAAATCAGGTTATAGTAGCGGATATATTCCCCTGTATCCGTCATCTGTCTGTGATAATCCGATGGTCGAATCAGCTGCAGGCTGCCTGCCGCCGCAACGAAGCTGCTTCCGTTGATCAGGAACCGGCTGCTTCCTTCATAGATCAGCGACAGCTCGTAAAAATCATGAAAATGAAGCTGCCGATTGAAGCTGCTCTCCGCTTCCGAATAGCAATTCTGTATGCTGAAAAGCCCGTTCGATAAATATTCCTTTGCCGGAAGAATTCCCTTTCCAAACTGCATCCCTATATTTTCTCCATTTCTTTTTGCTTCAAAAATTTTGTTATTTTATGATTATATCATATATATTTTGTTATTTTAAGTTTTCTATTGTCTTTTTTACCAATTCATCCTACGATAAGTTCAGACAGCGGCAATACAATTTCGCCCGGGAAAAACAAATCCATTTATTTCAAGACACCAGAAAGGAGTTTATCCAATGACACATTTAGAAGATCTGCAGAAAAAATTTATCAACATGCGCTTCGGCACATTTATTCACTTCAACAGCGCAACCTTCCAGTTCCACAACAACCCCGACATCATCGACTGGGAATACGACCATGAAAACGGCGATCTGCCCAGGCAGTTCCCGTTTGATGAAAAAGACTTTAACCCGACCGCTCCAGAATACTGCAAGCAATGGGCAAAAATCGCTAAAAGCGCCGGCTGCCAGTTCGCTGCCCTGACAAGCAAGCACCACGAGGGCTTCGATCTCTGGCCCTCCGACTATACCGATCACTGTGTGAGAAATGCGACAAACAAAACCGATGTCGTTGCCGCTTATCTGGACGCGTTCCGCAGCGAGGGAATTGTTGCCGGTCTGTATTTTTCCGTGCTCGACCTGACTGCTCAAACCGGTCACAGATCCTGCACAACAGCGCAGAAAGAAAAAATCTTCGGTCAGGTGACCGAGCTTCTTACAAACTATGGAGAAATCCCATTCCTGATCGTAGACGGTTGGAATGCTCCCTGGGGTGGTCCCTCCTATGAGATGCTTCCCTTCGAGGAGCTCGACCGCCTTGTGAAATCTCTGCAGCCCGATTGTATGCTGATGAACATCGGCTGTCAGGAAGGATTATCCGGTACTGACGTTGTATTTTATGAAAACGCCGCCGGTCAGGAAGTCGACCATAGCTTCAACGGTCCCGGCATCAGCTGCAACAAACTGACAAAGACATGGTTCTGGAGAGACGAAGACCCGACAATGCCCGTTACAAACGCAGAATGGGCACTTTCCAAAATGAAGGATTATTTCCCCCAGAATGTCAACTTCATGTTAAATCTCTCCCCTTCCACAACCGGTCTGGTGGACGAAAATCTTGCGCAAGAATTTGCCAGGATCGGTAAGACCTTCCAGATGCCCGCACCCCTGGATGCGCTTCCGGAGGGCTGGCTGAAGCGTTGATCTCTATTGATGCAAAAGAACAGGGCATTCCCGCCTTGTTCTTTTGCTATTCTCGGGGTATACTTGAAAAAGAAGTGGTCGGCACTTCCTGTCCGACCCAAAAAGTATCCTGTAAGGAGGACATTATGTCACAGACACTCGAACAATTTCAGGCCTATCAGACCAGACTCGAACAATACGATCAGGCGATCGCCCTGCTCTACTGGGACCTGCAGACCGCAGCTCCAAAAGACAGCATCGAAGCAAAGCTGTCTGCGGTAGGCTATTTTTCCACGGAATCCTTCCGCCTTTCGACGGCGGACGAATACGGCAACCTGTTAAAAAAACTCTCTGCTCCCGAAGAATATGATCAGCTGTCTCCCGCCATGCAGCTTACGATCCGGCGAAACCTGAGAGATTTCGAACGCTTCAAGCGCATTCCGGAAGCCTTCTACACAGAATATGTCACAGAAAAGGCACGTTCCGAAAAAGCCTGGGAGGCGGCCAAGGAGGCTTCTGATTTCTCTATATTTGCGCCCCATCTGGACAAGGTCATCTCCATGACAAAAGAATATGTCCACTACATGGAGCCGGATCAGGATGTGTATGAATTTTTGGTCGGTCTTTTTGAGGACGGTATGGATACGGAAACGATCGACCGCATTTTTGCAGAACTAAAAGAAGGACTTCTTCCGCTGCTTGCCAAAATCGAGGCAGCTCCCAAGCCGGATCTCTCTGCCCTGCAGCAGACCTTTGACCCGGATGCTCAGAAAAAGGTACAGGAGCTGCTGCTTTCTTATATCGGCTTTTCCTTTGACTGCGGCGCGGTTGCCGAGAGTATGCATCCCTTTACGACTACGCTTTGCCCCGGCGATGTCCGCGTAACAAACCACTATTATGCCGACAATCCGATTTCTTCGATGTTCTCCGCCATTCACGAGGGCGGTCATGCAATCTTTGAGCAAAATGTCGATAAGGATTTCTGGCATACTGCCGCAGCCCAGATCAATATGATGGGACTTCACGAAAGCCAGTCCCGCTTTTACGAAAATATCCTCGGCAGAAACCCACACTTTTGGACACCAATTTACGAAAAAATGTCCGCGCTGCTTCCAGAATTTAAAACCGTCCCATTTGATACGTTTATAAAAGCGATCAACGACGTACACCCCAGCATGATCCGTACGGAAGCAGATGAAGTGACCTACGGTCTGCATATCATCCTGCGTTACGAAATAGAAAAAGCAATTTTTAGAGATAATGTAAAGACCGATGACCTGCCGGCTCTCTGGAATCAGAAAATGCAGGAGCTGCTGGGCATTACTCCTGCAAACGATGCAGAAGGCATCCTGCAGGATATGCACTGGTCCGACGGCTCCTTTGGATATTTCCCCTCCTACCTGCTGGGCTCCATTTATGACGGCATGTACCTTGAAGCAATCCAAAAGGATCTCGGAGATCTGGATACGGTTCTGGAAAACGGAAGGATCCTCGACATCACCCACTGGCTGAAGGAAAAGATCCATCGTTTTGGCAGCATGTATAACTCCAAAGAGGTTATCGAACGGGTCTGCGGCAAGGAAATCAGCGCACAGCCACTGCTTCGCTATTTTGAAGAAAAATACAGTAAAGTATACGAATTCTGACCAGTGCTTGGAAGTCGGACTGCTTTCTCTGTAAAATAGAACGTATATCCCATCAAACAGCAACCTTCTATTATTGACGCAAAAACCGGAAAATCTTTCCAGATGCCTTACGACAATCCATGTGCGTGGCATCGGAACAGATTTTCCGGTTTTTCTAATCAGGCGATTCCATTTTTATACATTCGATTCACGGCAGCGTTTTTAAAATCCGTCCCAGCTCTTCTACATCTTCCGGTTTTGTTGCCCAGCTGGACGCAAACCGCACTGCAGCTGCTCCATTTTCCAGCTCTTCCCAGGTTTCACAGCTGACACGATCCTTCAGTGCTTCCCGCTGTGCTGCATTTAATACGACAAACTGCTGATTCGTCGGAGAATTGATATAAAGCGGACACCCATGCTCCGTCAGAAGCTCCTTGATCCTCATGGCCATCTCGATCGCATGGGCAGAAATTTTCAAATACAGATTTTCTGTAAAAAGCGTATCGAATTGAATCCCCAGCAGACGCCCCTTCGCAAGCACCGCCCCCTGCTGCTTCATCAGGGTAAAAAATCCCGGAACAGTGTTCTTTTTAGGGAAAACAACTGCTTCTCCAAACAGTGCGCCCACCTTTGTACCTCCAATATAGAACACATCGCACAGCTCTGCCAGATCTGCAAGTGTCACGTCTGTTCCGGGTGCACAAAGTCCATAGCCCAGACGCGCACCGTCCAAAAACAGAGGCAGCTGATATTCCTCACAGACCTTTCGAAGCGCCTTTAACTCTTCTTTTGTATAGAGTGTTCCATATTCGGTCGGATGGGAAATATAAATCATGCCGGGCTGCACCATATGGGTACAGCTGCCGTCCTGATAAAAGCGTTCCAGATAGTGCTTTACCGCCGCAGCCTCAAGCTTCCCGTTTTTGTGGGGAATCGTCAGCACCTTATGACCGCCGCTTTCAATTGCACCTGCCTCGTGGACACCGATATGTCCGGTATCCGCTGCAATAACCCCCTCGAAGGGCTTTAAAAATCCCCGGATCACTGTCGCATTTGTCTGGGTCCCGCCCACCAGAAAATAAATTTCCGCCTCCGGGCACTGGCATGCTGTCCGAATCTTTGCTTTTGCAGATTCGCAATAGGCATCCTTTCCATAGCCGTAGGTATGCTCCATGTTCGTTTCCATCAGGCGCTGTAAGATTGCAGGATGTGCGCCTTCCATGTAGTCACAGTCAAAGTATAGCATTGCTTTCTCCTCCTGGTATTTTTTGTACCATTTTTTCTTTCCCTACAGTTTCAGTCTTCCTTTTGCTGCTCTAAGAGCTCATAGAGCGCATCGTCGCCTTCGTCGATCCACACATCCTCTTCCTCTTCATTCAAGCCAAGAAATTGTGCCAGCGTTCGGGTATCATCGCTGTTATTCCATTCGTCCACATAATCGTCGATCTCTTCAAACTCGATCTCCCCTGCCAGATAACGTTCTTTAAAATTTGCCATCCTGATTTCCTTTCTACAGTCGTTAGTAAGTTTCTTTTAATTCGTTGATCATTGTTATCAGTAATTTCATATCTACGGGCTTTGCAATATGTGCATTCATACCGGCTGTCAGAGAATGCCGGATATCCTCTGAAAAGGCATTGGCAGTCATTGCGATGATCGGAATTGTCCCTGCCTGTTTGTGTAAGCTCCTTCGGATCGCCCTTGCCGCATCATAACCGTTCATGACAGGCATCTGCACATCCATCAGGATCATGTCATAGGTTCCGGGCACAGACTGTTCAAAAGTATTCACCACCTTTTCCCCATTTTCACAAATCGTACACTCCGCACCTTTGATTTTTAACAGTTCCGTCAAAATTTCTGCATTCAGTTCATTATCCTCTGCACATAAAAAGTGCATTCCCTCCAGGATAGTTCCATTCGGCGTTTCTTCTTCCTTGGATGATAGGAATGCAGGCCGCTCTTTTGCAATTTTCAGATCTATAAGCACTTCAAAGCAGCTTCCCTGTCCGGGTTCACTTTCTACAGAAATCGTACCTCCCATGGCTTCCACGAGATTTCTGGTGATGGCCATTCCAAGTCCGGTTCCCTGTATCTTATTTGTCACAGAGTTTTCTGCACGGGTAAAGGCATCAAAGATCGTATCTTTAAAAGCATCTGACATTCCCATTCCATTATCACGGACAAAAAAGCGATACCTTGCATAGACTGTGGAGGTTGTCTCACATTCTTCTGTCCCAAAATGAATTGCTCCCCCCTCTTGTGTATACTTTACCGCATTGGACAAGAGGTTGCTAAAAATCTGCATCAGGTGAACCTGATCTCCATTTACCCACTCGTGCCGGATCTTCTCTTTTGTAATTGTAAGGGTCTGATCTTTTTCTTCTACCTGTGGATGGAATATCGCATTCAGATCCTGTAAAAGATCCGAAATAGAAAAATCCGTATACTGAAAAGCTGTTTTTCCTGCTTCGATCTTGCTCATATCCAAAACATTGTTAATGATCCCTAACAGGTGCTGCGAGGATATGTCAATTTTATCAATATACTCCAATACCTTGACCTTATCCCCTGCATTATGCCTGATCAAAGTTGTAATACCAACAATCGCATTCATGGGTGTGCGGATGTCATGGGACACATTGGACAGAAAATCTGTTTTCGCCTTATTTGCATTTTCCGCTGTCTGTAAGGCTTCTGTTGCAATATTCTTTGCCTCTTTCAGATTCTGATTCGATGCTTCCAATTCCTTCATGGCCTGTATTTGAAGTTCATTATTTCTTTTTTCGTATTTTGCTTTTTGATCTGCGATACTGAGTCTGGAAACACTGTAAAATAACCCGGCAAAGAGTAAAATGATAAAGCCTACCATAAACATTGTTGTAAATGACACCGCTTTCTGATACTCTGTCAGGGTATTATCGACAACATTTTTTGCCACAATACAGATCAGCACGGAATGGTTGCTTTCTATCGGACAGTAGCCCAGATAATAGGGCGTTTTTCCGCCCAAAAGCTCTACTCCCTGCTCTCTGGCCACAAGTCTTTTTTGAAGTGTTTCTACCTCACCTTCTGTGATAGCCTGATTCTTCCTTAAGTGCTTTAACAGAGAATAATTCCGGAATAATACATCTTTACTCTGATTCGTATAGGTAATGTTTCCCTCGTTATCCAGCAGAAACAGATAGGCATTTCCATGATATCCCTTAAGCTTTAGCATAGAATCTAATTTTGCATGATTATATACCGTTCCAACTGCGGTATACGTTTCTCCATCCACGCGATATGGCTGACATGGAATTGCAACCAAATAAGCACCGTTTTGTATTTCTTCATGATTCCAGGCAACCAGTTTTGCAATATTACGTCCGTTTCTTAAATCCAACAGAAGCTTACTTGGAATGTCCATTCGTATTTTCGTTCCGTCTGCAGTGATCGCCTTACCATTTTCCTGAAGAAACAGGAGTGTACTTTCCGATTCTTTTTCCCACGCCTCAAAAAAAATACTGGTTCCTTCTGTTTCCAGGGACAGTTCCTTTTCCTGAAGCAGATAGTCTTCCACCAAATGCAGCCGGCTATAGTATCCACTTGTCTGAAGCTCATAGGTCTGTTGCATTTGTTCTACAACAGCTCCCATACTGATTTTTCCGTTTTTCTCAATATAACTGTTCATCCTGTTCGTAAGATGCTTTATAAAGACTATGCTTGAAAGAATGAGAAGCCCTATCAGGAACGGAACGATTATTTTTTTTCTTTTCACTGCTGCTTGTTCCATCTGCGCTTTATTTTTTAACCTCTATGTAATCCTCCGGTGCCAACGGCTGCTGTCCTTTTTCCATAAATGCAGTCCACGCACTGGATAATGTCATATTCTGAAGCTGTTTTATCCTACATCCCGGAATTGTTTTTTCCAGAATAGACCTTGTAGTATCTGTAAGTAGAATGGAATATTCCTTTTCTTTGTCTATTTCTTCCTGATCTACCGTGATATCTTTTAAGGAAAATCCGTCTTTTTCCTTTTGGACGGTTATTTTCATCCCGGATAGAATGGGCAATTCGTATTTATTTGTTATAGAAAATTCACCCTCTGTATAATCCAGATAATTCTCTACAAGCTTCCAAACCTGTTCCCCGTTTATTTCTGCAAAATACAGGGAGGTATCTGAGCTCTTTGCTGTCATCAGAGCAACACGACTGCCGGTACACTCTCCCTTATAAATAGAAGCAGTGAAATAATAATAGGGGGCAATCGCCAGCTGTGCATTGTTTTCAACTCGGACCGTAGTTAAAATAGAGGATGCCGCATCACGGCCATTTTTCTCATTCAGTGCTATGGAATACTCCCTGTCAAAATTTATCACTGCTTTTTCTTCTGTATCTTCTTCGTTCATTGTACTGCGGAAAGCATCATATGCCTGGGCTTCATCCATCTCGCCTGATAACAAACCATGAACAGCCTCCTGACTGGCAGAAAAGGATTTTTGGGCAGAATATCGGATATAAATGGAATTACTTTTCATTTCATCTTCCAAACCGGATATATCCTGCATCATCGTCGGAACATCTGTATTCAATGAGATTACACATCTTCCATTGGCGATCCGTCTTTGTCCCTCTTCTGAAATCATGCAATCCAGCACATCCAATGCAGTCTCCAGCTTTTCCTGATCTTTTTCCAGATCTTTATTGAATGCAATATTTAAAGACGGAGTCATATACACAAAGGCCTCCTCTGAGGTCTGGGAAAAATAAGGAATACAGATCAGCTCCGCATCCATCTGTGTCTGCAGCTGTTGCATAAGCGCCGGATATCCGTGGAACATTGCTGCTTTTCCTTCTACAAAGCTCCGGTATGCAGTATCCACATCCACAAGGATATCGTCTTTCCCAAAATGAGAGTCTTTTAAAAACCTGCTGGTTTCTGAAAAAATACGTTTCCATAATCTATCGTCAAATTTTACTTCCCCCGATGAGGTTTCTGCGCTGCTTCGCCATTCAATTCCATCCAGACTTGTGAATTCACCAATGGCACCCGCCTGAATCACTTCATGGGCAGACCAGTCTTCTGCAAGATCCATGGAATAGGGTTTGATTCCATTCTCATAAAATTGCTGGCAGGCCTCTGCATATTCCTGATAATTTGTCGGAATTTTTATACCATACTGATCAAACAGTGTCTTATTGGCAATGATCGTCTGCGGCAGACCACAGACAGGCAGCCATTGAATCTCATTGTCAGAATTTTTATAATATTGCAATGCATAGGAATAATACCTGGAAACAACATCATAGGAGCAAAAATCCATAAGATACGGCTGTAAATCCTGTGCATCTGTTCCGGAAAACCGCCGCACCGTTATCACATCCGGCAGCTCGCCATGTTCTTCCATATAACTATATAAATCGGTATCATTGTTCCCAACGATAAACTCTATGTCTTGATCCGGAAGCTGTTCATGAATATAAGGTACCAGATTTTTGATCAAAGAATTTTCCCAAAGATATACGGTAAGCGGCTCTTCTTCGGATACCGCTCCTGAAGGCTCACCGCATCCAAACAAAACAGCCGCGCCGACAAGCACAGCCATCATAAACGCAGCCAGATTATATTTCCTGTTTTTCATGTGTCTGCTTCCCCATTTCCCCACTGAAAGCCCGTGTTGATCGTGCCTATAATACAATAGAATGCACGCTTTGCGAGCATTCTATTGTCATGAATAAAAACATGAGTTTTATTATAGCACTTCATATTTTCTCATGTCTATATTTTTGAAAACTTTTCCCTTTTGGACAAGAAAAAGGACGAAATCTATTTTGCCCGAAAACTCCGGAGATTTCGTCCTATCAATTATAAATCCCTGCATATCCCTCTTCATCAAAATAATAAAAACTGCTCGTTTTTTCGATAACGACTCCTTCAACAAATGAACGTTTTCTTTGAACTGCCACACAAAAAACAACGCTACATAATAATATTACAATGGATATACCGACGATAATTCTTTTTTTTCATTCTATTGCTCCGCTTTATTATTGAATTATTTTTTATTTGTGCTTTTTATTTCCGCTACCAGTTCTTCATACTTACGTTCGTCAATGATATATTTCCGTTTAATCAATATATAAGCAGCTCCTATAGAAATTACCGGAACAGCTGCAATTCCAAGACGCAATATAAATCTTTGTCCGGCATCTGCTGTCTGGATAAATTTATCTGCCTGTACAATTACATTTCCCGAAGTAAGTTCTCCTGTACCAGCTTTTATTTCTAATCCGGATATTTTCTGACTGATTGCATAGATATTGCTTATAATCAGTATTAACGCAACAACCGCCTGATCAACCGCACTGGCCAGCTTTGTTGCAAAAGATCTTACTGCTGAGATAATACTGTCATGTCGTTCATGAAACCGGACTTCATCATACTCTATGGTATTATTTAACATGACAATCATCGTCATATTGAATGCTCCCTGCGAAAAGAAGATTAGAAAACCGATGATATTCAGTAAAACAACACTTTTGGGTAAAATGTAGCCTACACTCATAAAAAGCATATACCCAATGACCGTAATGATGGTAGCTGCAGTTATAATCTGATTTCGTGTGAATTTTGAGGAAAGCCACGCAAAAGATGCCTCTGATATCAGCGTTCCTAATCCATACATAATTGTAAACCAAAATACAAGACTGCCACCTACAGAATATCCAAATTCAAAATAAAAGAAATTCATTCCAATCATAATCAGAAGAGCATTTCCGATTTGGAATAATAAACATGCAATTCCAATCACTATCAACTGATCATTTCTCAGGAATATATGAAACATATCTTTTAATGACAGTGTTCTCTTCTTTTCCGGTCGTTTTCTCTCTTTTACTCCAAACACTGTAAGTAGCTGGAAACCAATAAAACAAAAAGCAATCACAATCGCAGCCGTCCGATATGCCATAATCGCATTTCCAGCTACCATATCAGGGAGCAGACCTGCAACAGAAAACTGTCCGATACAGATAAAAATTCCCTGTACGGTTACCAGCCAGTTCCGTTCTCCCGGATCTGATGTAAGACTCGGCAGCATTCCCCAATAGGCAATATCATTCATTGTGTAAGTCATTCCCCATAAAAGATATCCCACTCCAAAAAATGCAACAAATCCCCATCCTTCCGGCCTTACTGTAAACAAGCAGATAATTATCAGGCTGTTTAAAATTACTCCTATAAAAATCCAAGGTTTAAATTTTCCGGCTTTCAAATGCGAATTTTCAATAATAATTCCCATCATTGGATCATTAATGGCATCCCACAGCAGACACACTACCATAATTGCTGATATTACTGCATATTGGGCAACTGTCAGTTTCATCGTATATTGAATATATGTAAGAAGAAACATAGAGACAAGTGCATACGCCATATCTCTTCCGGTTGCTCCTATACAATAGCTCCATTTTGTGCGTTTATCCAATTTATTGTCCATATACGACTCCCCCTCTCTCTATTTCTTCAGCAGTCTTTTAAAAGCCTGCAAATATTTTTTATTAGCATTGTAAACTAACATATCGATTAACTTCGGAGTTGCAATTCCACCACTGGTTGCAATCAGTCCTTCCAGATTTCCTTCTTCGACTCCCATTTTTACCATTTTAAAGGCCGGGTCCCGCTCTGATTTTCCACGAAGTATAATCTTAAGTCCGATATGTACGACTCCACGAACAAATTTTCCAAACATTGAGACATTTACCACATCCTGATAGGAATCGTAAACCGTATACTCTCCACGCTTTTTTTCTTTGTCATGTTTCGGTTCACCGCCTAATAGCTGATAAAATTGTTCTGCACTGATTTCCATTCCATGTGGCTGCTCTCTAAAATAATCCGGAAACAGTTCTCTTTCATTTCTAAAATAACTATTTCCTACTACTTCCATATTCGCCTTTAATTGCAAATCATGTACCGATGCTCCGATACAGATCTGATATTTGCCGCTTAACATGGAAAAGGCTTTTTTCTCTACATCATAGACGGAAAAACTTCTTTCATCCAGCTCTAGTATAACTTCTTTTTCTTCTCCCGGATGCAGATATATTTTTTGAAATCCCTTTAGTTCTATATGGCTTCTGATAACATCTGATTCAATCGGGCAGATATATAACTGTACTATTTCTGCTCCACTCACTTTTCCGATATTTTTAATTTTAAAACGAATTTGTATCTTTCCACCACTATATACTTCCGGTACATTCAATTCCGAATAGGAAAAAGAAGTATAGGAAAGTCCATAACCAAACGGATATTTTACCGGAACATGGAATGTCTCATAATAACGATAACCTACAAAAATGCTTTCCCTGTATTCTACATCATCATTCGGAGGTGCAAAATATCTCCATGCCGGAGTATCTTTTTCTGAAAACGGAATTGTCTCTGCCAATTTACCGGATGGATTCACCTCTCCACTGATTAAGTCAGCAACAGATTCCCCTACAGCCTGTCCTCCGAGGTACATGTGAAGAATTGCTCCTACATTCTTTTCAAAACTAAAATCCATAGGCGCACCACCGAAACTAATTGCTGCAATATGATCTTTTCCGACAGTTTCTGCAATTTCAGCCAACAGCTCTTCCTGATTTTGAGGGATTTTAAGATTTTTCCTGTCGTATCCTTCTCCTTCGTAAGATTCTGTAAGACCGATAAAATATAGAATCACACAATCCTTTTTTCTATATTCCTGTTTCAGTTTTTCTATCGTATCCTGTAGTTGCTTTTCTCCTAATTCTTCCTTTTCATTCTGATATCCCTGTATATAAGTTACCTGATATCCTTTTTCACGTATTGCTTCAATCGCATTTGTCATCTTCGTCGGCTGGATATGACTGCTCCCACCTCCCTGAAATCGCATCTGCCTGGCAAGCTCTCCAATAATGATTACCTTCTTCTCTTTTCCAATTGGCAAAACACTATTATTTTTCAAAAGCACTGCACTTTCATTTTCTAGTTTACGTGCCACCTGATTCTGTTCTTCCATATCTACCTCATAATTTTCTTCTATATTTTTATGAAGTGATACAAAATTCTGCAGAACATTCTTAGTCCAGTTATCCAGTTCCTGACCCGTAATCCGGCCATCCTTATACGCTTCTTTTAACACATCTGTGTGAAAGCCTTTCGGATCTGGCATTTCCAATGTCAGACCATTTTTCATACAGCTTACAATATCATTTGCTGCTCCCCAATCCGACACCACACCACCTTGATATTTCCATTCTTTTCTCAAAACATCTGTCAGTAAGTATTTATTTCTTGCTCCAAATTCGCCATTAATCCTGTTGTATGAAGCCATTACAGAAGTCGGTTTTGCTTTTTTCACAACTTCTTCAAAAGCCGACAGATATATTTCCCTAAGAGTTCTTTCATCAATCTGGCTATTGGATGTCATTCGTCTTGTTTCCTGTGAATTAACAGCATAATGCTTTAAGCTCGTACCTATTCCAAGACTCTGTACACCTTCGATATATCCCGTTGCCAGCTTTCCTGTCAAATACGGATCTTCACTGAAATATTCAAAATTTCTTCCGCATAAAGGAGAACGCTTGATATTGATTCCGCAGCCTAGCACAATGGATATCTGCTCTTTTTTTGCTTCTTTCGCAATCGCTTCACCCATCTTTTTAACAATAGCAGGATTCCAACTGCAGGCTATTGCACTTGCAGTTGGAAAACAGGTTGCTGGCTTACTGGTTTCAATATCCCCAACCTTTTCCTGCTCCAGTTTTCGAATCCCATGTGGTCCGTCTGTCATCATAATAGAGGGGATTTTTCCATTACAGTCATAAGTATGCCAGTCACCAACACCGCCTAAAAGCCGGATTTTTTCATCTATTGTTAACTGTTCACATATTTTATCAATGTTCATGGCTTATCCCCTCTTTCAAAGTCCATATCTAATGCCAATATTCTGTCAAATTACGTCCATATCATTTGTTACGCCATTTTTATAAGGCGGAAGTGCATTGGTAACATATCCCGATGTATTATGTGTCGTTGCACCATCTACTGCTTTTCCCCAAATATCATACGCTCCATTTACTCCATGCAGATCCGTACAATCATTGAGTGCATCTGCAATTCCCAGGGGACTAAATGCATCTCCATTAAATACAACCTCTCCGGATCCTTTGTTATGACACAAATGTGCATGAGTATCTGCTGTTCCGATAATGTTTTCACCACTTGACGGTCTCGCCATCACGTTCGATGTCGTTATTGGATTCCCATCCTCGTCATAAAAATCAATATTTACATCTGCTTCCGGGAACGGATTATTTCCTTCTGTAAGTTCCAGTTCAAACCGGCATGTATCATCCACATTATCTTTCCAAACCAGTGAAGTTCCCTTAATTCCAACATATTTCTTTTTTACATAAGAATAAAAAGAAAAGGAATTATCTTCATACTGCTCTACTTTAAATCGTGTCCTATCTGACAATGTCGTCTGTATCTGCCTGCGCTTCATATCCAGTTTTATTTCCAAGCAAGTATTTCCCATTACTGATAGACTTGATTTTAAAATAATGGTTGGCCAGTGAATAAATACTTTGTTCCGAAGAACTTTCTGTTGCTGCATAACAATTACTTGGATATGCAAAACCACCAACAGAAGTTCCAACTAACAAACATTGCCAGTAAAAAAATTACTTCTTTTCGTTTTATAGCATCTATCTCCTCTCTTTTAATCTCTTAATTGCATTTTATCTATTTCCGGCATATAATTATATTGGTTTATCGTGTTTTATGTCAATTTATCGTGTTTTTGACAGGAGGAATTACCTATGTATAAAATGAAGTCAGACATCAATTTTTCACTCACACATGAAATGTTGGAAAATGCAGAAAATGAACGGATACATACATCTTATGCACAGGAAAAGGCAATTCTCGAATGTGTTTCAAACGGAGATATTTATGCATTGGAGAATACCTATTATTCACTCCCAACAACTGTTTACGGAAAGATGACCTCTTCCAATTCCAAATTAAAATTACTTTTTTATGCAAGTATTGCTAATACAACTTTAGTTACCAGATATGCCATCGAAGGAGGACTTAATGAGGAAACTGCTTTTTCCTTAAGTGATGTATATATACGAAAAATGGAACAATCTACCGATGTTGACGCTTTAATGAAATTAAATGAACAGATGGCTATTGAATTTACGCTTCGTGTTGCTGAGGCAAAAAAGACGCCAAAAAACTACTATTCACCAGCTATTTCTCGCGTCATTGATTATATCTATCATGGAAAAAATAAAACTTTAACCTTAAATCAACTGGCATCTTTAGTTAATTTAACACCTAAATATCTGTCTGCCCTGTTCCATAAAGAAACCGGACAGACGCTTACTGTTTTTATCCATAAAGTTCTTATCGAAAAGGCAAAGAATTTGCTGGCACATTCTGACTACAGTCTGGGCGAAATCAGTACTTACTTGAATTTTTCATCTCAAAGTTATTTTATTTCTATTTTTAAGCGATACACTGGTATAACCCCTGGACAATATCGTAAACTGCACCGCCAGATTAGTTGGTAAAGTAAAGAATAAAATAAGAATATCGATGATTAAACGGAGAGCGTTTCAAGTTTTGTGTAAACGTTAAAAACTGATATAAGAT
>QUKC01000009.1 GCA_003481005.1 Firmicutes bacterium TM09-10
GAAGCAGGAAGCCCATTGGCTTAAGACAATGGGTAGTTCACGAATATAATCTAAATCCGTTTGAAAGCTTGACTGCACGCCAATATTGACGTATGCTGAAAGCGGAGGATAATGCTATGGTTGATATCAAAGAGTGGCGACAAGAGTTCGGTATCACGCAGCAGGCTTTGGCTAAAGCTTCTGGATTGGATGTGCGATGGATTCAAAAGGTAGAAGCAGGAGACATAGACATCATGAATGTAACTGTGAAGAGATTTACCCTTTTGATGAAAGGAATCAGCAGCTTGTCGGAGCAGTCGAACAATCCCTGTAAGATGCAGAATCAAGTGAAGACGATAAACGGAACCTATAAAATGGTTTCTGAACTTTTGAAATGGGAGGAATTGGCATGAGCGGAGTGGCAACTCTTAGCAATGAGAAAAACTATACCGTGTTCCAGTTCGAAAACCATGTGATCCGATTTATTGCTCCGTATTCGTTGGAGCGATATATAGCTGTGAAGGAGTGGGACAACGGATACCTTGTTGTTATGGCAAAGTATAAGCACAACGATAAACTGGAAGAAGAATATATTGACTTAGTTCCGATTCTCCAGAATCTGTATTTAGATGTAGATAAGTTTTTGAATCCGATCAAAGCAGTGGAGGTAGCAAATGGTTGATGTGAAGCAAGTTGCGGATGCAGCGGACATGATTGTAAATGGTTATGCATTTACCCGTTGCGCAGAGGGATTCCGTGTTTTAAATCTGAATCGTCCTGACCGGGCTGTGGTGTTTTCAAATGACGGTAAGGTTTTAGAAACCAGTATGGACGATATTGAGGTTCGAATCGCAGGTGACTATCTGGAAAAGAACCGGAAGTTCATGGAGGACTAAGATGCCGAAGTATTATGAATACAAAATCGCAGGGTATTACCTTTACTTTACATCTTACTATGTCATCGAGTGTATGCATGTGCACGCCAGCGACCGTAAACTGACGGAAATTGGATCCGCAAAGTTCTTTGTAAAGGATAACGGGGACACACTGGTGCAGAACCGTGGAATTTTGAATGATAGAGAAATTCGAAAAATTCAAGAATTCATTAAGCAGAATTATCAGGAAATGTACCTGAAATGGTCAGAATATAGTCAGGAAGGATTCTACGAGAAGAATATTTGAAACAACTGGTGAATACTACGGTTCAAATGGTTCTTCCGCAATTATCCGTTCCTATCTTCCTATATTGACTAAAATGTAGTACAACCAGCGTAGCAAGGTGTTTTTGTTGGCAGTCTGGCTGTGATCCCGCTGCAGCTGTTTCGCTCTGAAAACAACGCATGGAAGGCATCTGGTAGAATTAAAGAGGGAATTGAATAAGGCCGTTGGATATAAGGGAATACAGCTTGTAACAATCAGCAGGCCAACTGCGTATGGCGAGTACGCGAAGGAGCTGTGGATTGACAGACGGGAAAAGCGTAAAAGTCTGGACCGGCAGGGGACGGTGTGCTGCGCCTGGGAAAAGACCGCCTTTGAGGAAGTCCTGAAAGTCGGGATGCGGCTGATGGTGGAAGTTCTTGACGTATAGTTTATGACGAAAATAAAATGAACCCCTGAAGTTCAAAAAAGCCCTCGCTTGTTGCGGCGAGGGCGTGTGTTCTTATTTTTCAGGCTTTTCAGCGTTTTTCTTCTTCGGCGCAATTTTGTGACCGGAGTAGATTGCCATGCCCATGCAGATCAGAGAGCCGCAAGCGAAATACTTGTGAGCCTGCATCAGTTTCTTGTAGCCCGTGTAGAAGCATCCTGCCATGCAGGCAAGTGCTCCGAGTGACCAATATTTATGTGCTTTCATTTTGTGTATCCTCCCTTTTTCTATATATTTTCTCCTGATAGGAGAGTGCTATTCTCTTTATCTTCCGCCTGTATTCTGAGAAGTTCATTTATCTCTTTGTTACTCGCCGGCCGTACTGCTGGTTTCTCTTTATAGGTCTGTGCGCCACAATCTGGGCAGCGGTCAGGCGGATTTTTAGCGAAGAAGCAGTAATGGCAGGCATACCGGCTTGGCAGCATCTGAGAGCGCATCAGGGCTGGCTGATTCGCTCCGAGGACCATAACCTTCATGGAATTCCCCATACTTTTTGTATTCTATACGGATATGCTGGGAAATGTTCTATATGCGCCGCTCGTCGATGATGCTTATGTCAAAACCATGATCTTCCAGAATCTTTCTTGAAGATTCAACGGCTTTGTATACGGTCATGAAGAGCTCCTTGAACTCTTTGGTAAGAGTGATCCTTGTCTCAGTAACACTGTAGATGTAAGGGTTTTGGCGAAGTAATTGTTGTTGTCCCTCTGTGAATAGTTTTCTGCCCATGAAAATCCTCCATCTCTGTAACTAGAATATCACATCTGGAAGGATGTGTCCAAGAAAATAATGCAGATATGGGCAGAATCCGGAAAATCGGCTCTGCCAATTTACAACTATTCACAAATCTTATATCGATTTTTAACGTTTACACAAAACTTGTAATCCAACTGCAGAAATGGAATGCGACCGTTTTGCTCCGCAAATCCGGCCGTTTAGCTTCGCAATATGCAGCGGATGATAAGCTTGATAAGGTTCTTGAAAATCCGCAGGTGATTAAGACACCAGTGGTTAGAAATGGTAAGCAATCACCCCTGGGTTATCTGCCGGATGTTTGGAAAAACTGGAATTAGAGGATAAGAATATGGTAAAAAAAATTATGCGGAACCCATTGTTTCTCACTCAGAAATCTACAGATGCAACGGAGGCAGACCAACAGGTAATTACAGATCTGCTTGATACATTAAGGGCAAATCTGGATCATTGTGTTGGTATGGCAGCCAATATGATCGGTGTAAAGAAAAATATCATTGTGGTGGCAGCAGGCCCATTTCAATTTGCTATGGTAAATCCAGTTATTACAAAGAAGACCGGAGCATTTCAGACAGAGGAGGGATGCCTCTCTCTGGAAGGGGTGCGTCCGTGTACAAGATATAAAGAAATTGAAGTAGATTATTTGGATGCTAATTTCAAGAAGCAGCACGGCAAATATTCCGGTTGGACTGCACAGATCATTCAACACGAAATAGATCATTGTAATGGAGTTGTAATATGAAACCTAAGTCGCCTAAGAGCCTGGAACTATATGACATTATGATAAAACGGGGATATCCAGCGGAGTTTTGCGATCAGATAACGAAAAATCTTAACACCGACTGGACAGCCGGACGGATGATGGGTTATTTGTCCCATTACAAAAAGCTGCCGCTTGAGGAAATTGTAGATGAAATGCTTGCAATACTAAGTGATCGCAACAGAATTATGCAGAAACATGATCTGGAAGAAACGAATGCCAGATGGAATGAATATTGAAGTTCCACTTGTTTTGTAATAGAATATCATTACGAAAAAACGTACAGATGCACGGAAATGGGGAGTGTAAAAATTAGATAGCGAAGGACAGAACCTGTGTTTCGTGACGCATTGGTGTCTTTCACAGAAAGAAGGGGTATATTTATGGAAATACATGAATTACAGCAATTGCTGTCAGAAATGTCATTACAGGAAAAAATAGGACAGATGGTGCAGCTCACTGGTGTATACTTCGATAAAGAGGCGGTACTCACAGGTGTTGTTGGGGAACAGTTACCACCGGAATGGATTATTCAATATGCCGGTTCAGTGCTTGGAGTGATTGGAAAAGATAAAATTTATGATATCCAGAGCAGATATATGGAACAGCATCCCCATCATATTCCGCTTATCTTTATGGCAGATGTTATCCATGGATGTCGGACAATTTATCCGATTCCATTGGGGCAGGCGTGTTCCTTTCATCCGGAACTGGTGTCTGAGGCGGCTTCTATAGCTGCCTTGGAGGCATCTTCAGAAGGGCTCAGGGCAACATTTTCTCCTATGATTGATGTTTCAAGAGATCCAAGATGGGGAAGGATAATGGAATCCTTTGGAGAAGATCCATATGTAAACGGGATCATGGGAAAAGCAATGGTAGATGGCTATCAGCAGAAAGCTGATACCAGAATAGCGGCATGCCTAAAGCATTTTGCAGGTTATGGGGCAGTGAATGCGGGAAGGGATTATAATGATGTTGAAATATCCCAGCGGACATTTCTGGAACAGTATGTAAAACCTTTCCGTATGGCACTAAAAGCAAAGCCAGCTATGGTCATGACAGCTTTTAATGCGATTGACCGTAAACCGATAAGCGGAAATAAGGAACTTCTTAAAGGGCTTCTGCGGGATAAGGAAGGATTTGAGGGAACTGTAATTTCAGATTGGGGCTCCATAGGCCAGCTGGAAGAACAGGGAGTGGCAGCAGATATGGAAGAAGCAGCAATCCAGGCTTCAGAAGCCGGTGTAGACATTGATATGATGAGTCCTGCTTATATGCTGTATCTTGAGAAACTTGTAGAAAGTGGCAAAATCCCGGAAGCGCTTGTTGATGAAAGTGCATTCAGGGTCCTGATGATGAAAAATCAGCTGGGGCTTTTTGAAAATCCGTTTGCCGGTCTTGGAAAGAGTGGAAAACTGACTCAGCATAACCGGGAAAAGGCATATCAGATGGCTGGCGAAAGCTGTGTCCTTTTGAAAAATGAAAAAAAGATACTTCCATTAAGCGTAAAAAAGAAAGTTATCTGGGCAGGGCCTTATACAGCGTCAAGAGAATTCTTAAGCCGCTGGTCAATTTTTGGAGAACATGAGTCAGTTGAAACAATAGAAGAAGTTTTACAAAAAAAGCAGATAGAAGCAGAATGTATTACAGGATGCAATATTCTTTCTGATGCAGAGTGTAAGGTATGGCAGGTGGAACAGGAATTGTCTGACAAGCCAAGGGATGAGCAGTGGCTGGAAACGATAACCCGGGAAGATACGGTTGTATGTGTACTGGGTGAACATGAATCCCAGTCAGGAGAGGCTGCCAGCAGGGCGTTCCTGACTTTGCCGGAAGAGCAGCAGGTGTTATTTGAAAAAATAGCAGAACGTACAAGTAATATCGTGACTGTGGTAATTGCAGGAAGACCATTGGATCTGCGGAGGATATCAGAAAAATCCAAGGCTGTCATTATGGCATGGAGACCAGGAACTATGGGAGCTGAAGCAATCGTAGATATTGTGTATGGCAGAATAAATCCTTCCGGCAAATTATCTGTGAGTATTCCATGGTGTGTGGGACAGGTGCCCATAAGCTACTGGGATGTAAAAACCGGACATATTCTTACAGAAGATAATTCAGAAAACCGTTTCACCAGCAGATATATGGATATCCCGAATACGCCGTTATATCCATTCGGTTATGGATTGTCTTATACAGAGTTTGATATTTCGGACATTGATGTGCAGATAGGACAGGATAAAAAAGTACATGTACATTGTAATGTGTGCAATACGGGGAATGTTGCGGGGGCAGAAGTAGTCCAGTGTTATTATGAAACATTATATGCATCTGTAGTACGTCCGAAGAAAGAGCTTATCCGTTTCCGGAAGGTTTTCCTGGAGCCGGGGGAGAAGAAGGATGTAGATTTCTTTATTGACCAGGAAGAATTCTCATATTATGGCAAAAACATGGAAACCGTCAGCAACGGAATGAAACTGCGTATCAGTATTGGAAACAGTAGTGACCACCTTGTTTCTGAGAACATTAGGATTGTTGGGGGATGACCCCATAAACAGTGCCTGACCCCAGTCAAAAAAGTTTAGTACGGAACTTTTTTGACTGGGGTCAGGAGATCAGACTATGAGCATTCAAGCCACTGCTTATATTCTTCTAATCTCTTGATATATTCATCAAACTCAGGAACCGTAAAATCAACTTCTTTGAATCTTACAGGATAAATAATTCCCTTGTTAATCAGCTGCGCTCTGATCGTAGAAATTGAGCTGACGCTCTTTTTCATATTTTGTGCAACGTTCGAAATAGTACACGGCAAATCTCCGCATTTCACCATCGCAAATATGAATTTTTTATCACTTTCGGAGCATCGTTCATATCTCGATTTGAAGAAACCGTCATCCAAGACTTTTAAAAATTCTGTCTTGCAACGATCAACATCGTTTCCGTCTATTACATCCGAATTCGTTCTTTCATACACGATCTGACAGAGCTGCTGTAGGAAAAATGGATAGCCACCAGTTGCCTCAACGATTTTGTCAATAGCCTCTTTTGTGTACGAGACAGACATCTTTTTTACAGGTTCTTCAATTGCCTTTTTTGATTGATCATATGTCAACGATCCGATCTGCTTATAAAAAAACAACCTTTCAGAATAGGATTTTTCGTCAGAAAGCATTTTATATATCTTCGGAAGTCCTGCGCCAACGATCATAACCGGATAGCCCAGCTGATTTGTCCTGTGCAACGCAGCTATGAGGGAACCAAGCTGATCCTGTTTCATATATTGTATTTCGTCTATAAAGAAACAAATTGGAGTTTCCGTTTTCTGCGCTGTTTCTCCTATTGTCGTAAAAACTTCGGTCAAACTTTGCGTCAGATTTTTCGACACATACAACTCTCGATCCTGCAGCGAAAAAGAAAATGTGCTGTCTTCTGGGTTAAACGATATAACCAGCGATTTGATTGCTTCCAAAGGTTTCTGTACCAGATGCTTAAATTTCTCTTTCGTGCTTACTTTTCGTAAGAAAGCCTGTGAACATTCTGCGATTTGGGAAATAAAATCATTTCTCTCTTCAATTTCGATATGCTTACAAAAAATTCCAAGATCTTCCGCTATACTTTGCAATTTATTTATTAAAACTGTTTTCCCAACACCTCGCAGCCCACTAAATATAATAGACTGCGTTGGAATATTCAACGTCAACGCTGAAAACATCTGTTCAACATTCTTGATATCTTCATCTCTTCCCGCAATGTACGCAGGCATCAATCCGGCTCCTGGTCTATAAGGATTTATTTTAAACATCTTTTTGCACCTCCGTTCTTTATTGTATTTTAACACGTCGTTCCGAGCACTTCAACATATTTACGCTTTCTACCGCACTTCACCGCAAAAAAGAGCCTATAAGTATCTATAAGATGCGGATAAACCCATCCGGTGGATCACCATTCGGGATCACCATCCGGTGACTGACCCAGGGAAAAAGGATAAGGGGAATGATTTGCAGAAACAGGATTAAAAATCTCCATTGGTTTTGTCAACCAATGGAGATTTTTTCAGTTCTGTCTGTCTTTTATTTCTTTATACTCTTTTTCAATACCTGAAATTAATGTTTTCATTGTATACTCCAGGATTTCGTTACCGAATGCCGCAGAAGAATCTCTGACAGGGTGGCGTCCTGCGATTCCAATCAGATTGCTTTCATCTTCTTTTACCTGTCCAAAGTCAACCAGATCCGGGCGCACAGCCATAACGATAGAAGTCTCATTCGCTCCGGCATGGTCATTCTGATATTTCAACTTCTCATCTTCCGCATATGTCCAGGCCGTAAAAATACGCAGACCATATTTTTCTTCTGCTTCTTCTGTCAGTTCCTGAAATGCATGGATTGACGGTCCATGTCCATGTCCGACGACAATACGCACCCCCGCTCTGGAAAGCTGGGCAAAAATACTGCGCAGATAGTCCTGAAACAGTTCTTTTTCCAGCCAGTAAGCACTGCCTTTCAGCTGCTGGACGTAATAGGTATGCAGTGCGCCCTCGGTATTGATATCCATTCCATAAAATGACTTTTCATGGTCATGAAATACACGGTCAGGACCCATAAAGAGTATTGGAAGTACCACACCGCCAACTTTTTCCGCTACCCGGACAAACAGTTCTTTTGACTGGATTCCATCGGCTCCAAGAGGCATATGCGGACCATGCCATTCTAATGTACCAAGAGGCAGATATGCAACCGGCATCTCCTGCATTCTCTGGACAAATTCTTCTGGAAGCAACTCTTCGTATAATACTTTTTTCATAGCTGATCTCCTTTCAAATTGTACGATCGTCAAACTTGTATATTAAGTATAACGACCATAGTTAATCTGTTCAAGAGATAAAGCGTAAGTTAAAAGTGAAAACTACAGGCGCTAATTCATAAGCAGTCTATGCCTGATCATTTATAATACCTTGGAACCGTTCGCAGTCAGTTTAAAGGTCATTCTAATCAGAACAGCTCCGCGATTTCAGCGATCTTCTCACAGTTTTCCGGCAGCGAACCGTTTATTTTCGGTGATTGGCGCGTTGCCACGTAACGGCTTGCAATTCCGGCAGAGGCTGCACCGTGGCAGTCAGCAATGTCGTCATTTCCTGTCATCAGGCATTCCGACGGGTTGAGGTGATACTGCTTCAGCAGCATCTCAAAAAATGCCGGATCCGGTTTTTTCACACCGGCATCTGACGAGAGCAGGATTCCGTCAAAGTATTTCGTCAGGCCGAGCAGGGGAATTTCCGGTGCGGTGAAAAGCGCCTGTGCATTGGACAGCAGAAAAACCTTCTTTCCTGCGTCTTTTAAACGCTGCAGCATTTCCGGCACGCCCGGGAACAGGCTCAGTTCTTTCCAGAGATACGCTTTCTTTTCATTCGTATGTATGTCTACGAGGGTTCCATATAAATCAAAAATATAATTCTGATACATCCTTCAGGATCCTTTCTGTACGGAAAGTTTTTTTACACGACACGTATTCTAGCAGACTTTTCTCCACAATTCCATATTTTTTTCCGGACGTTGCAAGAACGAGGATGCTCCATGATAAAGCCTTTCACGGAAGTAACACCGCAAAAGCCACCTGATCTTTGTGCAAAACATAGATTTTTTATGTCTGATATCCGGTTCGCAATCCTCTGTGTTTTCTGGTATAATGAAAACAGTTTAAGGAGGATGCTTGCGTATGATAGCGGATGAAAAAATTAAAAATTCCAGTGAGCTGGAGTTTGCTGTATTTTGCATTGAAAATGTAGCGGCAAAGCTGGGCGTGAATGCAGAACGTGTTTATCAGGCATTTACCGAACAAAGCGACATTCTGAACGGTTACATTGTGCCGGAATATGAAGTGCTGCATACCCAGAGCCGGGAATATATCGTTGATGACCTTCTTGACGTGATGAAAGAAAGGGGTGTGGAAGTATGATTCTATATCATGGTTCTTTCTTAGAAATTACAAAGCCGGATTTGGTTCATTCCCGCTCCGATGTAGACTTCGGGCGTGGCTTTTATGTCACGCCGCTGTATGAACAGGCGGCGAAGTGGTGCGGTAAGTTCAAACGCCGTGGGAAAGATGGTATTATTTCCCGGTATGAATTTGATGAAAGCCGGGAAGTTGAACTGAAAACGCTGAAATTCGATTCTTATTCCGAAGAGTGGCTGGATTTCATTCTGAACTGCCGCAGCGGAAAAGATTCGACGGATTATGACTTTGTTGTGGGTGGTGTTGCCAATGATAAGGTGTTTAATACCGTGGAGCTGTTCTTTGACGGATTGATTGATAAAACGGAAGCTATCAACCGCCTGCGTTATGAAAAGCCGAACCTGCAGATATGTTTCCGCACAGAGAAAGCACTGTCTCTGTTGCATTTTGAAGGGAGTGAAACACTATGACAGCAAATCCGATTTTGCTTCAGAAAAAATATAGTCGTGTTATCGAATGTTTTGCTAAACAGCAGGGACTTTCTCTGGATGCGGCATTGGATTTCTTTTATCATTCCCAGGTCTATCAGCTGATCCGTGATGGTGTTTCTGATATGCATTGCATGAGCGATACGTATTTGGCAGAGGAATTGAAACAGGAATATGAGGAGTTAGTGTGAAAAATAAGCGTGATCGCTTATTTTTCACACAGCTATTTGTGCCGCAGGCGTCACAAAGTAGCTATGATCGCAGAGCAGAACTGGAAGTTCTGCTCGCGGTTCCTTAGGCGCAAAGCGCCTGCGGAATGGAGATTAGAATGGATAAAAAAACAACGCTGGAAATGATTGCAGCAATTTCAAATGCAAACGGTACATCTGGTTTCGAAGATGAAGTGGTAGCGGCGATTCGTCCTTATGCAGAAGGACTTGGAGAAATTACAGAAGATTGTATGCGCAACCTGTATATCCGCCGCAAAGAAAATAATGGCAAGCGTCCGGTTGTTCAGCTTGACGCACATAGTGACGAGGTTGGTTTTATGGTGCAGGCAATCTGCCCGAACGGAACACTTCGCATTATTCAGCTCGGAGGTTGGGTTAACCACAATATTCCGGCACATAAAGTCTGGGTTCGCAACCGATTCGGAGAATATATTCCGGGGATTACGGCCAGCAAGCCTCCGCATTTCATGACAGAACAGGAGCGTAAGGCTCCTTTGGATATGAAAGATATCACGGTGGATGTTGGAGCTGTTTCGAAAGAAGAGGCAATGGAAAAGTTCGGGATTCGGATCGGGGAACCGGTAGTGCCGGATGTGACATTTACATATTCAGAAACCACAGATCTGATGGTAGGCAAGAGCTTTGACTGCCGTCTGGGATGCGCAGCGATTCTTAAGACGATGCATAACCTGGCCGGTCAGGAGCTGAATGTTGATATTGTTGGTGCTTGTGCAGCACAGGAAGAGGTTGGTGTACGTGGTGCCACCGTGACAGCACAGGTAATTAAGCCGGATATCGCAATTGTTTTTGAGGGATGCCCGGCAGATGATACCTGTGTGGAACCATATATGGTTCAGACAGCTATCAAGCGTGGACCGATGTTGCGTCACATAGATGCCCGTATGATTACCAATCCGCGTTATCAAAGATATGCGCTGGATTTGGCAGAAAAGCTTGGTATCCCGGTTCAGGATGCAGTCCGCAGTGCTGGTGCAACCAATGGTGCAGCGATACATCTGACTGAAAAAGCGGTTCCGGTTATCGTTATCGGAGTTCCGGTTCGCTATGCGCATACACATTACGGAATTTCAGCTTATGCCGATTTTGATAACGCTGTTAAGCTGGCATGTGAAATTCTCAAAAGACTTGACGAAGAGCAGATTAGAAGTTTCTAACTTGCCTTTCATCTTGCACGTCGACAAAAATGCCGCAAAAAGCAAGCACCATCGGATGTTCCCGGCATAAATATAAGAAAGAAGCCTCTGCAGAAAAGGAATGATCTGCCATGGAATCAGAAAAGCTGGAGGATCTGCTGCTGTTGAGCCTGTCGGCAAGTAAAGGACAGAGGGAACGCTCGGAGGTTCTGGATGTGGGAGTGACCAGGGACCAAAACCTGCGGGAGGTCATCGTCAAATACAGTGGGGACATCGACGGACTGCAGATACCCGGAATGGAGATACAAAAGCTTCTGGCGGGCTATGCAATTGTAAAGCTTCCGGAGGATCAGATCGGAGCGCTCGTGGCTGCCCGGGAGATCGAATATGTGGAGATGCCGAAAAATCTGCAGACCGGTTTGTATGAGGCGAAGCGTGTCAGCTGTATTTTGCCGCTTCTTTCGCAGGGAGATGAGGGCGCACCCCTGGATGGAAAAGGCGTGTTGATCGCTGTTTTGGATTCCGGGATCGATTATCGGATGCCGGATTTTCGAAAGGAAGATGGCAGCAGCCGGATTCTGGCTTTGTGGGATCAGGAACTGGAACGGGAGTTTTCGCAGGAACAGATTGACGAGGCACTGCAGGCAGAAAGCCGGGACGGGGCGCTGGAGCTTGTGCCGAGCATCGACCGCTCCGGACATGGAACGGCGGTGGCGGCGATTGCTGCCGGGAGCAATCCAAATCTCCGGCTGAGGGGCGCTGCGCCGGGCGCGGGGCTGTTGGTCGTGAAGCTTTCCCAAAAACAGAATGGCTATCCACATACGACGCAGCTGATGAGCGCAGTGTCCTGGTCGCTTTCCAAAGCTGCCAAAATCGGGCAGCCACTCGTCATCAACATCAGCTACGGAAACTGTTACGGACCGCATGACGGTTCCTCCCTGCTGTGTCGTTTTCTGGACAATGCAGCGGAAAGCGGGCGGACGGCAATCTGTGTAGGCTGCGGAAACGAGGGTGCGGCAGGCGGTCATGCGTCCGGACAACTGGAAAAAAATGTAGCGGACGTTAGTTCCCGTGCTGACGGATTGTTCGGCAATCTGCAGAGGGAAAGGGAAACGCTTGAGCTGATCATCGGGGAATATGAGCGGACGCTGAATATACAGCTGTGGAAAAACTATGCCGATGTGTTCACTGTGATTTTGCAGGCACCATCCGGACAGGAAATTATCGTACAGCCAGATAAAAACGGACGGCAGGATGTGCTGACAAACGGGACGGAGGTATTGGTTTATGCCGGGCAGCCGTCGCCGTATTCTGTCTGGCAGGAGATTTTTTTTGACCTGCTCCCACGGGATCGTTATATTGAGTCCGGGATCTGGACCTTTCACCTGATTCCGGAAAAAATCGTGCTCGGCAGCTATCAGCTGTATTTACCGACCCAGCAGAGCCGTTCTGCAGATACGCGGTTTGTACGGCCCGATCCGCTTTTGACGATGACGATTCCTTCGACGGCGCAAAAGGTGATTTCGGTCGGAGCAATCCACTCATATTATGAAGCGTATGCGGATTTTTCGGGAAGAGGCGAGAAAATAAACAGGGAAAACCGCCTGATGTTTGCAGACTCCAAGCCGGATCTGGCAGCGCCGGGGGTCGATCTTTTGGTTCCGGCATCGGAGGGGAGCACGCAGCGCGTAAGCGGGACCTCTTTTGCGACACCGCTCGTTTCCGGTGCAGCGGCACTTTTGATGGAATGGGGAATTGAAAAGGGAAATGATCCGTATCTGTACGGGGAGAAACTCAAGGCATATCTGCGAAAAGGCGCGAAGAAGCTGCGGGGTGAGACGGACTATCCGAATGAGCGGGTGGGGTATGGGGCGCTGTGTGCAGCGCAAAGCCTTCCGCAGGTGGAAAATTGAAAAATAAATTATTCAATCGAGAGATTTGTGTCTGCGCACACTTGACACAAACTCGACATGTGCAAAAAGCGTGCGCAGAAATGAGCGGAAAAATAAAGTGAATGCACTCAGAAAATGGTGGTGGGTATAAAACGTTGACGTTTACGGAAGAAAGCCAAAGGCTTACTGTGCGGCAGCTTTGGCATGACGCTTCCGCACCCGGTGCTCCAACGCCTTGTAAAAGCTGCTCAGGCAGAGCGTGAGTAAAAATACGGTCAGGGTCCAGACCACAGGATGTGCCGTAAGACCAAGCTTGTTTGCAGCCAACTCCATATACCGGATCAGTACCTGATGAATCAGAAAGCCGTAAGGCGACAGCCCGGCCAGCCACAAAAACGGCTTTGCGGAAAGCAGCCGGGAAATCACTCCCTTGCCCACGGCGAGCAGCCAGACCAGCAGCACCGCAGAGGGGGTGAACAGCACGTTGTACCGGAAGGCTACCGCGCCCAAAGCTCCCACCTGTCTGGCAGCGATGAAAAAGCAACCGCCCGAAAACAGTACAGCTGCCAGCTCCAGAAGGGAAAAGGCACCGTAGGGTATACGCTCTTCCTTGCGGCTGCGGTAAAGGCAGCCCATACAGCAGCTGATGGCAAAATCTCCTGCCCGGAAAAGAGGACACAGATAGGTCAGGTAAAATACGGCCTTTCCACTGAGTCCGGCCTTCCAGATTGCAAAGGAGAAAAGGAATTGTGCGCAGAAAATCGCGGCAGCAATACAGCGCAGTCTGCGAGTATCGGCCTTTTTCAGCACGGCGAGCAGCCAGGGAAAGATTGCATACAGAAAAGCCTGCACCGAAAGATACCACGCTACTCCGTTCAGGCAGAACCAGAAACGGCTGGAGGGAATCCAGGTTTGCAGGAGAAAAATGCTTACCACAAGCTGCGCTGCACAGGACAGCACCCCACGGGCAGAGGGCTGTACCAGGAGCCCCTTCAGCACAAGGAGCAGGGCAGCAGCCATCATAATAAGGTGCAGCGGATACAGCTTGCGTATTTTTTGCAGGGAAAAGACCATGGCAGACCGCAGTCCCGGTGCTGTGCGCGGGCGGTCGTAATAGTTGCAGGTCATCAGAAAACCGGACAGCGCCACAAATACGGAAATTGCCAACGGCCCCAGCCACGGTGCGCCGCAATGGGACAGGACCACGCTCAGAAATGCGACTGCCCGCAGCCCCTGTAAAGATGAAATCAGCTTTTTGTCTGTCACAGTATCCTCCGTTCTGCCGCAAGGCGTGGTTCATGACAATAGAATGTTCGCGGAGCGTGCATTCTATTGTATTGCGAATGGCGCAGGTGAACAGTAACGTTTTTTACAAGTGCTATAAGTATAAAAAAGGCGGCTTGTTCTGTCAAGAAGTATGCGGAGAGCGTTTTTCCGATCCGGCGATCGACGGCGTGCGCTCCGCGGTCAACGGCTCCGGACAGCTCTGCCGTCAAAGGTTCACTGTGCGGCAGCTTTGGCATTTTCGTGGCAAAAAACCAAATATTTTTTCAGCAATGACTTGTCCGGAATCATTTCCCAACCGCACCCCTTCTGTACTCACTGGGTGTCACGTCATAATATTTCTTAAAGAAACGGATATAGCTTCGGACGTCGGAGTAGCCGACCTTCTGGCTGATCGACTGGATCGTGTCGGCAGTGTCGGTCAGCAGCGCGAGGGAACATTCCGTGCGGTAGCAGTTTAAGTACTCGGAGAGCGTTTTTCCGGTGTCGAGCTTGAAGAGTCTGGAAAGATAGACCGGGTTTAAACCAACGGCGTCCGCGATCTGAGGGACGGAAAGCTCCTCCCTGTAGTGCTGCTGGATATAGGAAATTGCCTGGCAGATATAAGTGTGGGCTTCCATGGAGGTTTTTGTTTTGGCATTTAAAAGTCCCTGGATGCAGGAAAAGAAGATTCGGCTGCATTCGGAAGGATCCGCAGCATTTTCCAGCTTTTTGAGGTAGGGGCTCAGTTGGGTATCCGGAATGTCATCCCCGAAATCAAGCAGCGCCACATAGACCTCGCACAGGAGGATCGTTGTAAGCTTCCGGGCCTCTTGGGTGTTTGCTGTTTCCAGATAGCGGGAAAAAAAGCTGTCGGCGATTTTGCGGGCAACCGTCTGATCGCGGTCGATCAGCGCACGAGAAAGCTGGATGGACAGGTTGGGATCCAGGGAGGAGGTCAGATCCTCCTGATGACCGATGATCATAAAATCCTCTGTTTCCGGAGAAGTGAACAAAAGGTTTCTGCGGGCCAGCTGCCAGGATTTCTGGTAGGAGGGCGATGCCTGTTCACACAATACAATGGAAAAGAAGGGATCAATGGAAAGCGTCTGCTGCATGCGTTGGGAAATAGCGCTGCAGAGGCGCTTTAATTCTGCCGTCAGCTCTGCATCTGCGATGGAGGTATTGAGCAAGATGCAGATATTCTGCCCGTTTGTATGGATGCCGTAGGCTTTGCCAAGGACGGAAAATGCCTCCGAAGCGCTGGAGAGGACAACGAGACGCAGTTGCTCCTTTTTTGCGAAATCCTCCATGCTTTCGAGGGCAGGCATGTGGATGAGGATCAGGGAAAAGAAGCGGTACGGAAAGACCAGACCGTATTTCATATATTCCTGAGGCAGGGCAGTGACATCGACAGAGGCATGGAGGATACCAAGCAGCAGACGCTCCCGGACGAGCTGTTCCTTTTCGTGCAGGACGGAATGCACCTCTGAGACCTGGGCAGTCAGACTGTCCAGGGCAGAGTTTAAGCGGAAAAATTCATCATGATCGTCGGACAGACCGAGGGTGTAGGGCGTGATGCCGAGTTTTTCCATAATGTCATCCACGGGTTTTAACAAAACCATGCTGTAGATAGCAGAAAGTAAAAAGCAACAGAATAGTATAAAAAAGTATTCGCAAAAACGTCTTAAAAGAAAGGGAGTAACTGCTTTGAACTGCTCTGTGGTGGACACATAGTAGGTACACTGCAGCGTATTGGAGTTCTGAACGGCAGGATAGGCATTATAATCGGGAAAAAGCAGGGCTTCATTTTCATCAGCGGACAGAGAAGAATCCCAGCGCTCGTACAGAGCTGCATCCGTGGCATAGATAAGCTGATCGCAAAAGGTAACGACAGCATGATAGCTGTTGTCGTTGTCGGAAAGAAGGGCAGCAGCATCCCTGCGCAGCTCCCGCATGGCATAGGAAATTGTGATATAGCCCTTCGGATTGGAGGAATACAAAGGCAGACTGTGGGCATAGACCACAACCGGTACAGCAGGACGCGGGCTGTAGTAGCGCTCATAAGGAATGTTTACAACCCAGGCCTCCTCCGTGTCCATTTCCGAAAGGATCTGGAGAAAATCCGGGTTATAAAAATCACTGTAGGTGTACATGCCTCCGCTGGAATCGAAAACCCGTTCACTGCGGTCAAAATACAGGCAGATCGTTTCAAAGGAGTACAGCTGTGTGTAAGGAGAAATATCACTGATCATACGGGAAAAATAATCGATGGTAGGATCCGGTGAAACGAGGATGTGATTTACGGAGGCAAGCTTTGCGATAAAAACAGAGCCTACCTTCATAACGGAAAAAGTATTTTCCATATTGGAATAGGCAGCGTCTGCCTTTGCCTCCAGCTGCTCCTTTAACTGTAGGTTGTTCTGCCAGATGCTTAAGAGCGTGGAAACAAAAAACAGGATCGTGGATAACAGTGTCAGAATAAAAAAACAGGAAGAAAAGTGTCTCGAGCGAATGATATTTTTCAGCTTTTTCTTTTGCATGGAACGATCGAATGATATCAAAACAATTGCCTCCCTTTGATTGGTTCTGACACCATTATACCGAAAAAATGCACAAAGCAAAAGAAAGGGAGTGCAAAAATGGATAGCAAAAATCCGATGAATCTGCAAAAAATAAAGTCAAAAAGTTGCAAAAAGTCAATAAAGGGGTGATAGATCAAGGCTTTTTTGAAATCGTTATAAATGTAACAAAATAGGTCGGATTTTTTAATTTTTAACAGAGCTGTGTTTTTATATAATGACCTCAGAAACGGAAACAAAAAAACGCAAAGGGGCTGCAGCCACCAGGCGGGCAGCATTTACGGAACAGGACTGTTTCAGAAAAAAAGAGAGGGAGGAAGGTACATGACGGGAAAGAGGGAAAAAACCGCAGCACTTTCAAAGGGCCGACAGCAGGGGGGCCTGCAGAAGGCAGCACTGTATTTCTGGAAGCATAAATATCTGTATCTGATGCTGCTTCCGGCGATTCTGTATTACATCATTTTCTGTTACGTTCCGATGTACGGCGTAACAATTGCATTCAAGGATTTCAATCCGATGCTTGGAATCTGGAAAAGTCCGTGGGCGGGGACGGAAATGTTCCAAAAGCTGTTTGGAATGGAAAAGTTTTATTCCGTTTTCTGGAACACGATCCGGATCAGCCTGATCCGACTGATTTTCGGATTTCCGTTTCCGATTATCATTGCGCTGCTTTTAAATGAGCTGCGGCTTGGAAAGGTAAAACGGGTCATCCAGACAGCGATTTACATTCCGAATTTTATTTCCTGGGTCGTTCTGGGCGGTATTCTGACAAGCCTGTTATCGATGGATTCGGGTATTGTCAACGGCGTCATCAAGGCGCTCGGCTTTGCACCGATCGGATTTTTGACAGATGAAAAGTATTTCGTCGGCACGATGGTCGTTTCGATGATCTGGAAAACGTTCGGCTGGAACACGATTATCTATCTGGCGGCGATCACCGGAATCGATCCGCAGCTGTACGAGGCGGCGACCGTGGACGGGGCGAACCGGTGGCAGAAGCTGTTACATATCACATTGCCGTGTATCCGTTCTATTATTATCGTTGTGCTGATTACGAGAATCGGCGGACTGATGCAGGCGGGCTTTGAACAGATTTTCGTATTGTATCATCCAGGCGTATACGGGACGGCGGATATCATCGATACCTATGTATACCGGATGGGCTTGCAGGAAGGCAAATTTGAGCTGGCGACAGCGGTCGGCTTGTTTAAATCCGTGATCAACTTTGCACTGGTTGTCATTGCAAACAAGACAGCACGCATGGCAGGAGAGGAGGGAATTTACTGATGAGCAGGGAAAAGCCGAAAAAAATCAAGGTTTCTGTCGGCAGCAGGATTTTTGACACAGTAAATCTGATTTTTCTGATTCTGCTGGGGCTGACAACCTTTTACCCGTTCTGGGACTGCCTGGTTGTTTCGTTTTCCTCGCTGAAAAGCTATCTGGCGACGAACATCCATTTATGGCCGGACGAATGGTCGTTTGAAGGCTATGCCTATATGTTAAAAAGCTTCGATCTGTGGAGATCGTATGCGAACTCGATTTTTATCACGGTTGTCGGCACACTGATCAACATGCTGATTACGACGATGGCGGCGTATGTGCTGTCGAAAAAGGATTTAAAGGGACAGCGGTTCTTCATGTTTCTGGCAGTGTTTACGATGATGTTTACCGGCGGAATTATTCCGACCTACATCGTTGTAAAGGATCTGCATCTGATGAATTCGCTGTGGGCGATGATCCTGCCGTCGGCGGTCAACACCTACAACCTGATTATTTTAAGAAACTTCTTCTTGGAGCTTCCGATGGAGCTGGAGGAAGCGGCGCTTTTGGACGGATGTACGGAGATCGGCGTATTGTTTAGGATCATGCTTCCGATTTCCAAACCGGCGCTGACGACGGTGACGCTGTTTTATGCAGTCGATCACTGGAACGACTTTTTCTCGGCGATTATGTATATCAATAAGAAAGAAGCATGGCCGCTGCAGCTGTTTTTACGGTCGATGCTGTTTCAGAATGACGCAGCATATTCCAGCGGCGGAGAAAGCCTGTTTTTATTAGGACAGCCGATGAAGATGGCGGCTGTGATGCTGGCAATTATTCCGATCATGTGCGCGTATCCGTTTTTCCAAAAATATTTCACAGCAGGGATGACGGCAGGCGCAGTGAAGGGGTAAAATATAAAAGGGAAAGAAAGAGGGAACAAAATGAGAAAAAGAAGTAAGTGCGCATTTCTGGCAACAGCGATGGCAGCGACAACGATTCTGGCAGCAGGCTGCGGCAACAGCGCTTCGGGTGGTCAGAACACTGCGGATTCTGCAGAGCGGGTTCCGATCCGTTGGCTGACGACCGGCGACGCTGCGGCAGAAGCAATTCAGGATAACGACCGCATTATTGAAGCGATCAACGAAAAACTCGGCATAGACCTGACGGTTGAAATCGTTCCGGAAGCCAATACAGAAAAGGTCAACGTTGCGATGGCGTCCGGCGATTTCCCGGATGTGGTAACTGGTGCATACGGGACGAGCGCAACCCAGCAGTGGATTGATGATGGAATGGTTATTCCGCTGAATGATTACATGGATTCCTTCCCGAGCATGAAGGCATGGCTGGAAAATTACGAGTGGTCGGCACAAAATGGAAAATATTACGGCATGCCGTTTATTGCACAGTACAGTGTGGCCAATACCCTGATCGTGATGCGTCAGGACTGGCTGGATAATTTGGGATTGTCCTATCCGCAGACGTTGGATGAAATGAAAGACGTCATGCTCGCTTTCACAAACGACGATCCGGACGGCGACGGACAGAACAATACATACGGCTACACGGCAGAAAAGCCGGGACAGTTTGACTGGGTATTTTTCGCATACGGACTACCCTATGCGGACTATTCGCTGGATGAAAACGATCAGGTAATCCCCGTTTTTGAAGATCCTGCGTTTGTAAAGGGCATGACCTACATCAAAGAGCTGTGGGATGCAGGTACGATCGATCCGGAGCTGATGTTGAATGATATGTCTAAAAAAGAAGAAAAGTTCTATCAGGGCAAAGCCGGCATGATGCCTGCACCCCTGTTCCGTCATGTGACCCGTCATGAAAACAGCGTCAGAGAGCTGTTCCCGGACGCTTCGATCTGCTATGATCTTTCCCCCGCAGGTCCGGACGGCGCGAGAGGCTTAAGCAAGCAGGGCAAGAGCGGTATGATGACCTGTATCACCGCAGCCTGCAAGAACCCTGACAAAGCGGCAGCATTTGTGGACTTCATGGTTTCGGAGGAAGGAAATAACCTGCTGCGTCTTGGTATCGAAGGTATTCATTACACCAAGGATGGCGACGAAATCGTCTTCAACGAAGAAGAGCGTGCAAAGGATGCTTTCTCGCCCAATGGCTGGGCGCACGCGCTGGCGTGGGGCTCCTTCTACTGGCCTCTGGAGAGCAACTACATCCCTGTAACCGATCCGAACCGGGAACGTGCGCTGCATACCGTTGATCTTGCGACCCAGTGCCAGGTTCCGAACCTGATTAAGCAGAAAACGCAGGTTGAGATCGAAAACGGCGCCGCAGTGGACGATATTTACACCCAGTACTTTTCGGATATGCTGCAGGGTAAGCTTTCCATCGAAGAGGGTGTAGAGCAGCTGAGCAAGTCCTGGAGAAGTCAGGGCGGTGAAGAGATCCTTGAGGCAGTCAATGCAGAGTATCAGAAAACAAAAGCAAAGCAGTAAAAAGGAAAATCTAATAATATGGAAAAAACAGAAAAAAAACCGAATATTATCATGATTCTGGCAGACGATCAGGGCCCCTGGGCGATGCACTGCGCCGGGACACCGGAGCTTTATACGCCCAACCTGGACAGAATTGCAGAACAGGGAATGAGGTTTGACAGCTTCTTCTGTGCCTCGCCGGTGTGCTCTCCGGCGAGGGCATCCATTCTGACCGGGAAAATGCCTTCCGCTCACGGCGTACAGGACTGGCTCAGAAGCGGAAACTTAGACGGCGAGAAATTTGCCGCCCAGGGAAAGGAAAATCCTTATTTCGAGGGCTATAAGCAGGAACGGAAGCCGATTTCCTATCTGGAAGGACAGCCCACCTATACGGACATTCTGGCGCAGAACGGCTATCACTGCGCACTCTCCGGAAAATGGCACCTGGGCAACAGCATCGAACCGCAGCAGGGCTTTCAGGAGTGGTACACCATCGGCATGGGCGGCTGCTGTTATTACCACCCGGACATGGTGGACCATGGAGAAATCACCGTGCATCATGGGGAATATGTGACAGATCTGATCACGGATCGTGCACTGGAATATTTAAAAGAGCTGGGCGAAGGGGACGACCCGTTTTATTTGTCTGTCCACTATACTGCACCCCATTCTCCCTGGGAAAAGGAGCACCATCCTGCAAAGTGGATCGATTACTACGATGGCTGCACGTTTCCCAGCATTCCCAACGTGCCGGATCATCCCGATCTGCGCACCGGCGCGGTATATGGAACCGGTAAGAGGGAAGAAAATCTGCGGGGCTATTTTGCGGCGATCAGTGCGATGGATGAACAGATCGGCAGACTGCTGGATGCAGTAGAAGAACAGGGGCTGGCGGACAATACCGTAATCCTCTTTACAGCGGACAATGGAATGAGCATGGGACAGCACGGCGTCTGGGGAAAGGGCAACGGGACATTCCCGATGAATATGTATGATTCCGCAGTTAAGGTGCCGTTTCTGATTTCCTGGCCGGGGCACATTCCTGCCAATACCGTCTGCAGCGAAATGATAAGCGCCTGCGATCTGCTCCCGACGATCCTTAAGCTGACGGGACTTTCCGACAAGCAGCCTACGGGACTTCCCGGAAGAAGCTTTACAGAGCTTTTGGAGGGCAGACAGCTGGAACACCGCGACGAGGTCGTGATCTTTGACGAATACGGGCCTGTCCGCATGATCCGGACGAAAGAATGGAAATATGTGCACCGGTATCCCTATGGAAAACATGAGCTGTATCACCTCGTGGACGATCCGGGAGAAGAGAAGAATCTGTACGGTTTACCGGAATATAAAAAACTGGTAACCCAATTAAAGGGCAGGATGGAAAAATGGTTCTGCACCTATTCCGACCCGGCCATCGACGGCGTGCGCTCCGCGGTCAACGGCTCCGGACAGCTCTGCCGCCCGGGTGTGTATGCAATCTATGAGGATCCCTTTTCACCAAATGGCGTGGAATGATTACGAGTTGTTTGTCAAAGAATAAGATTGAGCAAGGCCGGTCAGGGAAAGATTCTCTGACCGGCCTTTTGCAAGCTCGTTCATCAGTCGGATGGTTGCCTGTGTCTTTTCAAAATCCTGCATATCGAGAATTGCATAGAATATGGTGGCATAAACAATTGACAAAATTGAATAATGGATATATCATATGGGTATCAATTGATACCTTGAGGGTACTTTTATGGAAATGAAGATCATTAAAAGTGAAAAGAGAATCTGCCCATGCTGTATGGAAGAACATGTAGTGAAAACCGTTCTTATTATGGATCAGGCTACGTTTAAGAATCGCACAGTAAATTATGAGGCATCGTATTTCTTCTGTGAATTAGCAAAAGAACTCTACATGGATGAACAGCAGATGCAGGACAATGACATCAGATTAAAGGATGCATATAGAGAAAAGGAAGGACTTTTAACATCAGCACAAATAGGAGAAATTAGAGCAAAGTATGGTATAAGCCAAAGCGATTTATGCTTATTGTTAGGTTGGGGTGGTAAAACTATTACAAGATACGAAAGCCACCAAGTGCAGGATAAGGCACATGATACCATTCTTAAGAAAATAGATCAGGATCCAGAATGGTTTCTGTCTCTTTTAAACGGAGCGAAAGCAAATCTATCAGCAGAATCTTATCAAAAATATTTAGCGGCAGCAACCTCTTTATACGAGGAAGATCGAGATGCCTATCTCAGAAAAGCAATTGAAGCGAGCTATGCAAAGTTCCAGGGAAATCAAATGTTTCATGGAAACACAGATTTATCATTGGATAAAGTTGTTGAGGTAATTAGATATTTTGCATCATCAATTAAAGTGACAAGTCTTTATAAGGTAAAATTAATGAAACTTATATGGTATGCAGATGCATTATCTTATAAAAGAAGAGGTTTTGCAATTACGGGCTTAGTATATCAAGTACTTCCAATGGGAGCTGTTCCGGTGGGACACAATTCCATAATTGACTTAAAAGATGTTCCTTGTGAAGAAGTAGATATGGGTGAGACATATGCTTATCATTTTTCTTTGAGTGGGAAACAAACTTTTCCCGAATTATCAGATGAAGAGAAAGATATTTTGGATGTAGTAATAGAGAAATTTGGAAAGATGAGCAAGAATGAAATAATAAACTTTATGCATAAAGAGCAGGCATATGTTGAAACTTTATCGAGGGATATTATTCTGTTCAAATATGCTGAAAGTTTACAAATCTAAACAGAAGGGAGGACAATCAATGCTACAAGAAAGTAATCGCATAGAATTTAAAGTGGAATTGAATGATAAACTGGAAAAAGAAGTGGTGGCTTTTCTGAATAATAAAGAAGGTGGCATTTTATACGTAGGAGTAGATGATAATGGAAAGCCAGTTAGAATCTCAGATATTGATTCTACACAGTTGAAGATTGCAGATCGTATAAAAAATAACATTCTTCCGTCAACTTTGGGGTTATTTGATATTGTGACTGAAGAGATAGATAATATTTCTGTAATTAAAATCTTAATTTCCAGTGGATTGGAAAAACCATATTATATAAAGAGACAGGGAATGTCACCAAATGGTTGCTTTACAAGAATGGGGGCATCATCTCAACCGATGTCAACTGTAATGATTGACGATCTTTATAGCAAAAGGATTCATAATACATTGCGAAATATTGCATCTCCCAGACAGGATCTTACTTTTGCACAATTGAAGATATATTATCAGGAAAGAGGATTGGAACTGAATGAAAAGTTTGCAAATTCACTGGAGCTTTTAACCCCTGAGGGTAAGTTTAATTATGTTGCATATTTGCTTGCTGATGAAAATGGAGTATCTATTAAGGTTGCCAAATATGCTGGAAGCGATAAAGTGGATCTGATTGAGAATGAAGAATATGGTTATTGCTCTTTAATCAAAGCAACGCATCAAGTGCTGGAAAAGTTAAAAATTGAAAATATAACCAGAGCAAAAGTAACGAATACCAAGAGAGTAGAAAAAAATTTAATTGCACCTATTCCAATGCGAGAAGCTGTGATAAACGCAATTGTACATTCTGATTTTTCGAGGGAGATACCACCTGTTTTTGAAATTTTTAATGACAAAATGATTTTTACATCTTATGGTGGATTGCTTCCGGGGCAAAGCAAGGAAGATTTTTTTAGTTGTAGTAGTATGCCGAGAAATCGTGAATTGATGCGTGTATTTAAAGATGTGGGTCTTGTAGAACAATTTGGATCAGGAATGAGTAGAATTTTAAAAGAGTATGATAAAAGTATTTTTCATATATCAGAACATTTTATAAAAGTTGAGTTCCCATTTTCATTGCCAAAAGATAATACTATCATTGCCAATGGCGATGATAATGGCAATGAAATTGGCGATGATGATTCAGAAATGATGAAAGTTCTGGGATTATTGGAGGAAAATGCTTCCATTACAGCAAAGCAAATGTCAGAACAAATGGATATAAGTGCAAGAAAGGTAAGCCGTCTTATAAAAGCTCTAAAAGAAAATGGAAAAATTATCAGAGTAGGATCTGACCGAAAGGGGTACTGGAAAATCACTCAGTAGAGTATAATAGTCTCTTAAAGGAGAAGGTTATCAATGAACATAGACACATCTAATCTGGACTATATGCAGACGATCCTTAAGCTGACGGGACTTTCCGACAAGCAGCCTGTAGGATTTCCCGGAAGAAGCTTTACAGAACTTTTAAAGGGCAGGATGGAAAAATGGTTCTGCACCTATTCCGACCCGGCAATCGACGGTGTGCGCTCCGCGGTCAACGGCTCCGGACAGCTCTGCCGTCCGGGGGTGTATGCAATTTATGAGGATCCCTTTGCACCAAAGGGCGTGGAATGATTACGAGTTGTTTGTCAAAGAATAAGATTGAGTAAGGCCGGTCAGGGAAAGATTCTCTGACCGGCCTTTTGAGGTGTTCCACAGTTATTCCTTTGTTGTACTGTCTCCAAATAAAATCCGCATATAATCGCGGCGGGCATAGAGAATACGGTCAATGTAAACTTCGTTGCCGTAAGCACGGTAAAAGCTGATGTAGTTGCCGCTTACAATAAATCGATAATTGCTCTCTATATCTGCAATCGAAGATAGCAAAGCTCCGGCCTGAGCGTGGTTCTGCAAAATACGGGGACTTTTTGTAATTTTGCTTACGGTTGCCAATGCTGCGGATGGATTTAATAATTCTTCCTCAATATAGGTCTTGATTTCTAAGAGATCATTTTGGACTTCTTCGGATAAATGCAGCTTATTCATGATCAATCCCGAGGTTCTTCTCCACAGCATCTAATGTCAGCCAGCCTTTCTCTTCGCCGGATTTGCGGCCTTTTGCAAGTTCATTCATCAGCCGGATGGTTGCTTGTGTCTTTTCAAAGTCCTGTATATCGAGAATTGCATATCTGCCGCGTCCGTTCTTCGTCAGAAAAACCGGAGCACCAACAGCTACATCATGCAGCACGTCACTGTAATTTCGCAGATCGGAAATGGGTTTGATATTTGGCATATTTTCCTCGCGTTTCTGCGCACGTTTTTGGCGCATGTCGAGTTTGTGTCAAGTGCGCGCAGACACAAATCTTGCGATTGAAAAATTTTGTTTTTCAATCTTCGCAACTCTTTTCGCTCATAGCATATCCCAAACTGCTGTAAAATTCAACGGCAGTTTTTACAACATATAAATTTTATGGAATCTGAACGCAGAAGGGGACGAGTGAACTGTAATGAAGTTTATCCCACGCAGCACAGTTATGCAGACTGCCAGCGGCAGGAAATGCAGATACAGCAAAATTCACAAAATCCCTGAAAACAATATAAAAACGTGATATGCAATACTAGAAACATTATTTTTAACATGTTAGGATGATAGGAAATATATGAAATACAAAAAAATAATTGATAAAACGAATATATATACATTTAATAATGACATTTGTGAAAAGTTCTTAAATTTTTAATATAAATCTGAAATATTCAATATGCCAATGGTATTGCTTTTGCACAAAAAAAATCCTACAATTTAGATAAAGTGAAAATGTGGCATAAAAACCATTGTGAAACAGAAGGAACAAAACAGGGGGAAAGGAAAATCGGTATGTGGAAAGCGACAATATCACCGGAGAAACGGAAAAAGATAAGAAGATCTGTCAGCTTTTTTCTGAGCTTACTTTTGATACTGGAAATGGTATCGGGAACTGGCATGTTTGCAGAAGGAAACAGAGTGAAAGCGAAGGAAGAAACTCCATATGCCGTATACCTGGATCTTTCAGGAAGCAGCACGGCAGAGGCATTGGCATCCAAAGGGATCTATGCATACGCTTATGACGATGCAGCAGAGGCAGAAGCAGCAGAACCGGTAAAGCTGGAAAAGGCAGAGGGACAGCAGGAGATCTGGCAGCTGAGTCTGACCCGGAAATATCAGCATGTTGTATTTTGCCAGGGACAGAAAAAAGAAAACAAAAACACCACAGGGGAGCTTACGATAGACTGGTCCTTACAGGCACCCTGCTACCGGCTTCAGGGAGAAGACCTGACCGGGACAGGCAGCTTTTACGGATTGTATACCGTATATTTTGATGGAAGTCAGTACAGTGAGTTCTGTAAGAACGGCGTCAGCGTTTATGCATATGATTCGGAAGAAGACAGTGCAGCGGACGCACCGGTTGAAATGAAGCCCTCTGATAAGGGCGATGGAATTTACGAATACTGTCTGGACAGACCTTATGAATATATTGCATTTATGGCCGGGACAGATGGATGGGATTATACGGAAGCGACCACACCGGTTTATACGGAATGGGACTTCCGGGATCCCTGCTTTGTACTGGAGAAGGTGGATGGAGAAGAATCCACAGGCAGCTGGGTAAACCTTCATTATATGATTTATTTCGATGCATCGAAGATCAAAGAGGATCCGGAGTTCTTAAAGTCGGGCGTATCTCTTTATGCCTGGACAGAGCAGGAGGGCGGCAGACAGGAGCTTTCTGCAGAGCCGGTTCGGATGATTGCGTCTACGAAAGGCGAGGATATTTACCAGTACACCCTGGATCAGGCATATGACCACGTGCAGTTTTTCCTGGGCACCTCCTTTGATGCAGCCATCCAAACAGATGTCATTGAAATTGACTGGAACAGTCTGGCAGCACCCTGCTATCAGATGACCATCGAAAGAATCGAAACAGAAACCGAGACGGAAACAGAGACCGAGACGGAAACAGAGACCGAGACGGAAACGGAAACCGAGACGGAAACCGAGACCGAAACACAGACGGAAACCGAAACACAGACGAAGACAGAAAACGAGTCTGAAACAGAAAGCAGACCTCAGACGGAAACTGCTGTAGAAACACATACCACAGTAGAAACCGAGACCAAAGCAGATTTCAAACCGGAAACAGAGACCGGCACAGAGACAAGCTATGAAACGGAAAACAATGTGCCCTCTGCACCGGAAACAGAAAACGATGCTGCAGGTTCCGAAGGAAACACTCCGGACAGCGATCCGACAGCAGAAGCAGCCTGGGAGCAGGAAGCGAGGTGCGAGACCCGTTTTTTTCACCTGGAGGTGCTGAGCGAAACGGTTGAGGCAAAGACCGTAGAAACCCTGGAACGGGGAACCGAGCCTGCCACAGAAGGCTCCAAACAGGAAAATACAGAAGAAAACAACAGAGAAACTGCATCGGAAAGCAAACAGACAGAGGAAGAGACCAAACAGACCGAAGCAGAAACCGGCACAGAGGAGAGCAGTAAAGAGCAAGCTCCTTCCAAGGAAGCTGTCAAAAAGGAAGCAACAGAAGAAATCCAGCAGGACGGAAACCTGTACGACATGGGCGGCGAAATGAGAAAAGCCAGCCGTGTGGCGAAGGTTAGACTCAGAAAGGCAGCAGGAGGACTGGAATCTAACTATGTATATCTGGATACGACGGGGATGGATTTGAGTGAAGGGCCGGATTGGACTACAGCAAGTCAGATATATCTTTTTAAGTTAAACGACGGGACCCATTTTACACTAGGAAAAGAAGTTGAAATTAATGGCAAGAAATATTGGAGATGGCAAGTTGATGGCAACACCAATCAATTTGGATTTTCCTTTACAAATGACTGGAGGAAAATTGATGCTACAAATTACTACAGAACGGTATTGGCAAGTGTAATTTTTTCACAAGCTGGCGGAAAAGTCTTTGCAAGTGATGGTAAAGCGTCAGAGCCAATTCATAATCAAGAGGTCTATGCCCTCAAAGACATCACTGCAGAAATTGCCAACAAGATGCCTTTATATTTCTATGACTTTACAGGTGATGTCAAAACCCCGGTAAAGGTAGTCTATTCGTCGGGCAGCAGCTTCTCTACGGAAACAGAAGGGGCGACGAAATCAGTTGAGATGAATCGCGTTAATGATTTTCCGAATCTCTATACAGTAGAACTGGAAAAGACGAAAATTGAAACAAACCCCTATGTGAAGTTTACAGATGGAGATGGAAATCCACTGGGAAAAAGTTACTATTTCGGGCAAGACAGTACCGGTGCAGACACTAGCGCAGTTCCTGTAACCTATAAAGCTGGTTCTGTGGATACCTTCCTGTATGGAGCTACCGAGCTGCAGAACGACGATGGTACAACAACAACTACTATAAGCGGCTGGGGCACAACACCGGGTAATGAGAGTCTGAAAGACAAAACCCTCTATTTTGATAATCTGCATTTTCCGGTAGACGCAAAAGAGGGAAGTCAGAAGGTAACCTTACAGATTGGAACAGGGAATGTGCAGGAGCTGATACCGGATCCGCAGTTTAAAGACAGCTTATATAGCTATAAGTTTACGGAAGATACACTCCAGCAGACTGTTTTCACAGTAAAGGATCCCAAGGGCAATATCTATCATTTCTTCTGGACAGATCTGGACTGTAACCTGCTTCAGGTGACGGAGGACAACATAGCAAATGTCACAGGCGATTATGGATACGGAAATAAGATCTATTTTGATGCAACCTATTCAAAGCTGAATACGCCGGATGGAGGAAATGGTGGACAAAATTCTATCCCAGCAAGTGACGATGCGAAGGTTTATTTTTATGCATGGAGCACAACCGATAATGGGAAGTACCGGTCTGGAGAGATGATAAAAGCAAAGTCCCACGAAAAGGATGGACAGACCTGGAACGATGTGTGGTATGTGCGGATTCCGGAAGAGGAGAAAATTAATAAAATTATTTTCTCTGCTGATGCGTTAGAAGGTAAGGCTGAGTGGACTGACAAGTTCGGCAGAAGAACTGCTATTCTGACGATTCCGGATACGAAGGAGTGTGGAGGGAAACCCTGCTTCTATGCAGATGCCGGTGATACTGCGGCATACAATGCTAATGAATATAGGGATGGTTACTGGGCTGAAGCATATACGGTTCGGGATGCAGAGAAGTATAAGAAAACCGAGGATGGTAAGAGCGTCGATGTAGTTGACATTCAGGAGAACCCTTCTTCGGCAGGTTCGGATACCCTGTATGTGGATTCTACCTTCTATGACTATTACACGGATTATGAATTGAACGGTAATAATCGGGATTCCTTTTCAGACCCGAGTGGAATGTCACAGCGCAACTGGGTTCCGTTCCGGCAGTTTGATCAGGCATTGAGTGATTATTACAAAAAGAATCAGGTTTCCATTCCAATCTATACAGGTCATTTTCAACCGAGTATTGATAAGTGGGGTTGCCAATTCAAAGATATCAATGGCACACTGAAGCTATATGGAAGTGATAACGATGAAGCATTCTTTTCCACAAATAACTCTGTGATTGTGGAGAACGGAAGTGACAAAGGAGAATATGACTACGCAGCACAGGGACTTGTAAGCTCTACACTGACGAATGGTGTATTGAAGACTGCAGGTGGGGAATGTGCAGAGCCCCATTTTGATGAGGCATTTTTACTGGGAAAGAACAGCAAAAATGCGGTCTTGGGTGAGGTCTATCATAATGTATCATTCCCGTTTAAAAAGAAAGCGGATGAGCATGGAGTAGAATATTGGTGGTTTGACAGCAGCAAAACGACACTTGCGATGCAAAAGGATTTATCTACCCAAAAATATTACCTGAAGAATACAGATAATCAGAGCTGGGCGATGAATGTTAAGTCTGATGGAAAGGATGCGGGGGCGTATGGATTTTTCCCGTTTAATGAAACCACTGGTGGAACGAACGCAGCAAAATATAATTTTGGATTTGGTACAAAATTAGAGATTAAATTCCGCCTGACAAAGGATGGAACGGTTCTGGGAGAAGACGAACAACCAGTGCCGATTATCTTTGCGTTTTCCGGAGATGATGATGTATGGGTATTTATTGATGGAAAACTGGCACTGGATGTTGGCGGAGCCCATGGAAAGGTAACAGGAACGCTGGACTTTAAAAATCTGGAGGCAAAAGTAAGTAAGGTAAAGAAAAGTGCGGCAGACGGAGCTGCAGGAGATGCAGGCACCAATAAAACAACAGACTTCACATTGAAGGGGGATAAACAAGACGAGCATACCCTTACCATGTTCTATATGGAACGCGGTATGTGGGAATCTAATATGATGATTGCCTTCAACTTCCCAGATGATAACGAGTTTGCAGTAGAAAAGCAGGTAGATAAAAGTGAAGTAAATGAGCTGTTTAAGGATTCCTTTGAGGATGCATCTGTATTCCCCTTTACGATCCAAAATCAGGCGACACACTATGGAGCAAAGAAAACAGGAAGTGGAACAACGGTAGTAACAAAGACATTTAACAGCTTTGACAGCAATTCACCAGAATTGACGAGTAGCCAGGATAATACATTTGAATGGGTAGAAAACTATCAAAATCAAAGTGGTGTTGCGCACTGGTATACACAGTTTGAAGATACGGACGGAGAGCACAAAGACTCGAGATTTGGTATTATCCCATATCAATCAACCGGATCTCTGGATGCGTTCGCGACGAAAAAGTATCTGGATTTCAAGCTGTATTATGCTCATAATGACACTCCAACAGCGAAATGTATTTATCTGGAGCTGGAGGATGAACAAGGGAGGACTAAAGGAGACTGGTTATCCGGAAAGCTATACGGAAACACAACTCTTAAGGGAAACGAATGGAATACTCTGACGGTTGACTTAAGCAAATTAAACGGAGCAGCTGATTTTAACTATAACCAGATAAAATCCATCAAATTTAATTACAGCTATCCCAGAGACATATATCTGGATGACTTTGTATTCCGTTCCGGCGTGCAGGTAACGCAGCATATCGGATTCAAGGTGAATCAGGAAGCCATTCCGGATTATGATTCTGCTACATCCGGAAACCTGGAGAAGCCAGAGGGCGCAGTCTATTCTCTGAGCGATTCCTACAGTACGGATACCGGCATGATTGGAGAAGATGGAACCTTTGTACTGGCGGATGGTCAGACAGCAACCTTCCGAAATCAGTTCCGCCGCGGCAGCTACATTTCCGTGAAGGAGGAAATAGATTCTCCTGCATTTGATACAAGCTGGAGCCTGTATGAAAACGGACATATAGTAGACAAGGTAACCGTAGAAAGAAGCACGGTAAAGATTAAATCAGGGCAAAAGGTTTCAAACGTACCAGGAAAGCAGATCGGGGATGGAAGACAAGAGGTATGTAAGGATGATAATACCAAAAATGACGGATATACTACAACGCATTTTGCGAAAGAAGAGGGTGTAGAAACTGAAAACGCCATCGTGTTCCGCTCCTACGATAATCCGGATAATGAAAGCGGTGTTACAAAATTAAAAGCGGTATTTGTAAATAAAGTCAAGGTTGGTTCCCTTAAGATCAAAAAGGAGAAGACGGAGGATTCGGACAAACTGACCGGAACCTATACCTTTCAAATTAAATTTACAAATGTCGCTGGAATGTCATTGGAAAAAGGAGACTCCATTACAACAGAAATTCGCTTAAAGCAGGGACAATCCCATACGATTACAGGAATTCCCATCGGAACAGATTATGAGATTACAGAAGTAAAACCGACAGATGGAACTACCCTGAAGAAGGTTTTGATCAGTAACGATGGAACAAACTTTAAGGATGATACATCCTTTAAAGTAGAGAAAGGCTCCGTAAACGGAACCATTACAGCGGATGCAAAAAATCCTGTTGTAGAATTTCAAAATAATAATAAACCGACCGGCAGCATCGTTGTAACCAAAAAATGGGAAAAGACAGATGGTACTGAGATTACGGATCTGAGCCAGCTTCCGAAGTGTATTTATCTGCAGCTGCAGAGAAAAGAGAAAGGTCAAGGAGCTACTGAGTGGAAAGCAGTTGACTATCCCGGCAATATCTCAGGGAAAAATTGGGTTGAAGTTATTCCCCAGCGTAGTGATATTGGTTCATCCTACGTTTGGTCTTATTCCTTTATGGATCTGGAGCAATATGTGAACAGCACAGCAGAATCTAAAGTCCCGTGGATCTATCGGGTTATGGAAGTGGATGCCGAAGGAAAGGTGATTGCTTCCGGCGAGAAATACACTGTGGGTGGAAAAACCTATCGAGTAGCCTATTCCATAGATACTTCGACAGGCACAACAACAGATCCGACAAAAACAGACATTGAACTTGCAGCTTTTGCAACAGCCGATGTCAAGCAGCCGACAGTGAATATGACAGTGACCAATACCTATTTGGAAGAGCTGAACCTGAAAATTACGAAAAAGGGTAAAAACACAACGGAAGGTGAAGGTCGGCTTTCCGGAGTAGAGTTTAAGCTGGAGAAGAAGAATGGAGAGTATTATGAATCATTCCTTGATCCGCAAAAAACTGTTGACGGCATTGCTACCTTTACAAAGCTCGGTCAGGGAACCTACAGACTGATAGAAACAAAGGCTGCAGCAGGTTACAATCTGCTGAGTGATTCGATCTTAATTGAGATTGATGCATCGAATCAGGTGAAATGGAAGATGGAGAAGGAAACATCTTGGAAGGACATATCTCTAGAGGAAGAAAAGGTAATCCCCCTCACCATCTACAACACAAAGCAGCTGATCCTTCCTGCAACAGGAGGATCAGGGTTTGGATTGGTTACTATGGGAGGCATTGCGCTGATGGCGCAGGCAATCCTTATGGGTACATACTTCACGCTGCAATGCAGAAAGGGGGACGATAAGCTTCGGAAGAAGAGATAATACCCCCAAAGGTATGAAACACAGGCTGTTGGAGCAGGGGCTTATGTCCGGCAGCTGCATAAGGCGAAAACCTTAGAAACAAAGTACGGAGCAAAACGTACAAAGCAGGAGAAGTAAAAAATAATTCGGCTGTCCCAAACACAAAAGGACAGCCGAACAAAAAAGGAGAATGGAAAGAATGAAGAGAATGAAAAAGCTTCTGACAGGGCTCCTGACCCTGGGAATGACATTGTCGATGATGACAATGACGGCATTTGCGGCTGATCCTTCCGCAAAAATGCCGACGATTGATACGGATAAGACGGGAACGGTTACGATTCATAAGTATACAAGCGGTAATGGTATGGGGAGTGTAGGAAACGGTACAGAAGCAGATCCGGGCGACTTTCCGACTGGTGCAGAGCCTTTAAAAGGTGCAGGATTTACACTTTATCAGGTTGAAGATAAAGGTGGCATGGAGGCGTATTACAAGGCAGATCCAAAAGATTTACCGGATGTTTCTGAATATGTAGAGCCTGATGGAACTATTAAGAAAGCATATATTGGTAATGCGACTAGCGAAGGCCTTACTGATAAAAGCGGAACTGCAACGTTCTCTAACCTCGAGCTTGGTTTTTACGTTGTAATTGAAACAACTGTTCCGGATGCTGTTACAATACCTATGAAACCATTTCTGTTATCGGTTCCAATGACTACTACAGATGGCTCGGATTGGTTATATGATATCCATGTCTATCCCAAAAATGAAACAGGATATGGAAAGATAAGCTTAGAAAAAACTGGCGTGAAGGATGATGAAAAAATATCAGGCGCTACGTTTGCTCTGCAAAAAAAATCTGATGCAGATGGTAAGTGGATTAATATTACGAAACAATCCACCGCGCAGGGTGATGATACTGGAGCTGCCTTAAGTCTTACAACAAATAACGAAGGAAAGATTACAATCGAAGGACTGTCCAAAGGTGAGTATCGTTTGATTGAAACATTTGTTGGAGATGGCTATATTATGGACGGTGCCACTGCATATGTATTTAAAGTAAATGCCGATAGCTCAATTACATACGGCACAGAGACAAATGCCAATATCACAATTAATGTAACTAACGAACGCCCTGATTTAACAAAAAAGGTTCAGAAGAAAAACGGTGGTACATGGGGAATGGATGCAGATTACAGCATCGGAGATGAAATCCCTTACAAAATTACTGTAGATGTTCCGAAGAATATTACAAAGCTGAAAACATTTACCGTAACAGATACACCTACTAATTTAAAAGATAACTTATCTTCTATTAAAATTACATGCGATGGTACTCCTGTTGTAGTGGAGGCATACTCTACAGAAGCACTGGGAGCAGATGGATTTACAATTAAATTTACTCCCGCTCAGATGGAGGCATATAAAGGAAAACAGTTAGTCATCACATATAATGCGACATTAAAGGATACTGCTTTTAACACAACAGCTGGCAATCGGAATACTGCAAAATTGGAATATTCCAAAAATATTACACCAAATACTACTGATGATCCAGATAACCCGAACAAAGATAAAGAAGAAGGAAAAAATACGATCGAGAACAGTACTGTCGTATATACCTTTGCAGTAAAAATTGAAAAGACCGGTGAGGATGGAACTACTCCATTAAAAGATGTTAAATTTGATCTATATCAGGAAGTTGATGCTGAAACAACGGGTGCCATTACGGGAGCATCTGTGCCTGCAGGATTAGATAATGCAAAATTCTGGAAAAAGATTGATACATTAACAACAGATGCGAGTGGTATAGCAACCCATAATGGACTTTCCAATGGTACCTATTATCTGGTTGAAACAAAAACGAATGATGGATATAATCTGTTGAAAAAACCGATTGAGGTAATATTAAATGTTCAATATACAACAATTACGAAAACTGAGTCGGCTTGGGTAGAAGATACAAATGGACAAAAACAGGTAAAGAGCGAGATTACAGAAACTACATTTACTTCCGCAGATTCAACTACTCAACAAGGTATAAAAGTACAGAAAGTTATTAACAAAAAAGGCTTCACCCTTCCCACCACCGGTGGTATCGGTACCTTCGTATTCACCTTCGCTGGTATTGCCATGATGGCAGCAGCAGTGATCCTGCTGATCACCGGCAAGAAGAAAAAAGCAGAGTAATTCAGACAGATAACCTTTTTGTTATCTCTTCTATGGATGCTGCGAAGCTGTTGTGAAGTACAGCTGCAATTTTATCAGCAACGGGTCTGTATCGCGTTTCGTGTGGCGCAAACAGATTCCGGCACAGGACGGGGGTCACGTCCCGCCCTGTGCATCGCTCCTTCAGAACCCCCTTTCCCCCTGAACGGAGCGATACTGCGGTGATCGCCGTCGTTCTTAGAAACCGGCTGCGGCTGCGGTAATCGGGAAAGAAAAATTTGGGATTTTCTTTTCCGTGTTGTGTTTTCCCATTCCCTTCCTGAAAAGGACATCCGGGCGCTCTCCCGTGCCCTTGGATGTCCACGAAAAAACGGCGCAGAGAAAATGCAGAAGCGGCGGCTGCCGCAGGCCTTTGATCTGTGCCTTTCCTTATAAAATGTCCGGAGGTTACTGTCATGGATAAAAAAAGAGCATGGTTTATCGCGATATTGTTTTTTTCGGGCCTGTGTCTGACGCTGTATCCCTTCGTCAGCAACCTGATCGCCCAGTCCCATGCAAGTCAGGCGATCGCCGCCTATGATGAGCAGGTTGCAGAGATGGATCAGGAACAGATCGACGCTGCCAAGGAAGCGGTCCGTAAATATAATGAACAGCTCAATGCAGCAGTGGAAGCCAGCGCCATGCAGGGAGAGGATGGAATCAGCTACCTCGATCTGGTGGATGTGGGCGAGAGCATTGGCTTTATCGAAATTCCGAAAATTGACGTATATCTTCCTATATACAGCGGAACCGGAGAAGATGTGTTGCAGAAGGGCGTCGGTCATCTGGCGGAGTCCTCCTATCCCATCGGCGGTACAAGCACCCATTCCGTGCTGACCGGTCATCGTGGACTGCCCAGTGCGGTTTTGTTCACGGATCTGGACAAGCTGGAGGAGGGCGATGTGTTCTATCTCCATGTATTGGATGAGGTGCTTGCTTACAAGGTAGACCAGATCAAGGTTGTGCTTCCGGAGGAAACCCAGGACATCGGGATCGTGGAAGGAAAGGATTACTGTACCCTTGTTACCTGCACGCCCTATGCCATCAACACCCACCGGCTGCTGGTCCGTGGCGAACGGACCGAGTACATCCCGCCGGAGGAGCTGACAGAGCAGAATGCAGTGCATGAAGTACAGTCCCAGACCATCACGAAGCGGATCGTGGATGTATGGCCGTGGCTGGTTGTATCCCTGCTGATCGTGGCAGGTGTGGAGGGATCTATTTTCCTGCTGATCGTGAAACGGCAAAGAAGCCGTGGAGATGTCCGGGAAAAACGAAAGAAAGGCAAAAGGAGTCAGTCATGCAGGAAAACAAGGCGCAGAAAGTAATTGAAGAAGTAAAAAAAGCATTTATCGGAAAAACAGAGTGCGTGGAAAAGCTCATGACCGCCATTCTTGCCGGCGGACATGTGCTGGTGGAGGATGTTCCGGGAGTGGGAAAAACAACCCTGGCGCTGGCCTTTGCCAAGGCAATGAACGTGGCGCAGAACAGAGTGCAGTTTACGCCGGATGTTTTACCGGCCGATATTACAGGCTTTACCGTATATAACAGGGAAAAGGATGGCTTCTTTTACCGTCCCGGCGCAGCCATGTGCAATATTCTTCTGGCGGATGAGATCAACCGTACCTCTCCCAAGACCCAGGCGGCGCTTCTGGAGGTAATGGAGGAGGGCAGTGTAACCGTAGACGGTGTGACAAGACCGGTACCGTCTCCCTTTCTGGTCATTGCCACCCAGAACCCGGTCGGCTCTGCCGGAACTCAGCTGCTGCCCCAATCCCAGCTGGACCGGTTCCTGATCTGCTTTGGGATCGGATATCCCGATGCCGCAGAGGAAATGGATATTTTAAAAAGCCGCCGGAGCGGAAACGGGCTGGAAGATGTACGTCCCGTCATCAGCAGTCAGGAGCTGATGGAAATGAAAAAAGAAGTCGAAGAAGTGTTTGTACACGATCAGGTATATGACTATATCGTGCGTCTGGCTCAGGCCACCAGAAACAATGACGCACTGGAGCTTGGGCTGAGTCCCAGAGGCTCTTTGGCGCTTTTGAAAATGGCTCAGGCGAGAGCCTATCGGAAAGGCCGCAGCTTTGTGATTCCGGCGGATGTTGCGGCAGAATTTCAGGATGTTGCGGCCCACAGGGTACAGCCTGTATCAAGCTCCGGAATGGATAGAGTCCGTGCAGCAGCCGTGCTGGAGCGGATCTTAAAGGAGACCCCGGCGCCTGCTCCGGAGAAAGGGTGAAGCCTTGAAGGAAAAAGCAATTTATATAGGAGCGGTCATTCTGACTGCTATCTGGGGCGTAGCTGCTCCCGAGGGCTTTGCTCCGTTTTTGCTGGGCTTTGAGCTGCTGTTGGCGCTTTCCATGTGGATTCTGGTTCAGATCCTGGCTGGGAAAGTAGAAATTGTGCCGGAGCCTGGAGAAGAGACGGTTGGAAAGCAAGAGCCCATCGTCCTTCGGGTAAAGCTGAAAAATGCTTCCCTGCTTCCGGCCTCCTGTGTGGCGGTTACCGTCGGTTGGCGGGATCTTCTGGATAACAGCACAGGCACCGTGGAAAGCATGGGAATGGCAGGTGGAAAACGGACCGGTGTGCTGGAATTTTGTATCCCGGTGAAGTATTCCGGTGTTTACGAGTTTTGGATCCAGTCGGCATCCGTGCGGGACTGGTTTCGGTTATGGTCAAAGAAGCTTTTGACCACAGATAAAAAAGTGCAGGTGTTGTCCGTGCCCCTGGTACATCAGGCGGAGGAATGGATCCCGCCGGCACAGCTTGCCTCCGGCGGGGATTCGGATCAGCATTCCCAAAAAAAGGGCGGAGACGATGGCTCGGAGGTATTCGAGGTTCGTGCCTATCGGGATGGAGATCCGCTGCAGAGAGTGCATTGGAAGCTGACTGCAAAGACCGGAGAAATGCTGGTGCGGGAATTCAGCCTGCCAAAGCGGGAGGTGCTTTTGCTGCAGGTGGATCTGTATCATCCGCCTCAGGAAAAGTGGGATCATTGTAAATTGGAACGGCTGCTGGAGCAGACAGCGGATTTTTGCTGGAGGCTTTTGGCGGCAGAACAGGAATATGAAGTATTCTGGCAGGAGCAGGAGCAGCTGTGCAGGATGCAGATTTCCAAAGCCCCGGAGCTGTGGGTCTTTCTCAAACGGCTTTGTTTTACAGCCACAAAAGAGGAGCTGGAGCAGAAGGGAAAGCAGAGTCAAAAGCAAGCTGCCGGGAAAAATAAGGATTCGGCAGAGAGAAGCTTGGAAAAGGGCAGAGGCAGCGGTGTAACAGAGCCGGGAGCCGGCGGGCAGCTTTGGAAAATAGATGCAGAAGGAACAGTCAGGCAGGTGAGAGGCAATGAAGAAAGGGCAGGAGCCGGAACAGCTGGATAAGGAAGCGGTAGGCAGGATCACCTGTCGGATGCTGCAGGAAGAAGGACACAGCGGTATGCCGCTCCAAAAGCTGTGGCGGCTGGCTGGTATGCTGATTTGTCTGCTCTGCATCACCGGTGGTCTTTGCAGCGCATTTCTCAGTGGCTTTGGAATCCCATATTCTGCCCCTGTTTTTGGGATGCTTCTGGTTGTCTCGGTGCTGTTCTGGATCGGGTTTTCCAGACTGCCCCTGGAAGGGGTGTATCGGCTCCTTGCGATTTTGGGAACTCTGATCGGCGTAAGCCTTTTGCTGTTGTTGCTGCAAAGGGATGTGATCGCCGGGTATATGTCCGCTGTAAACGGGGTACGCACTCGGTTAAATGAGGCTTATGACGGTACCCTTGCCCTGTATCAGGCGTCAGCATCTGCGATGCAGATGACGGTATTTTTCGGGTTTATCCTGTTTTTGCTGGCGGGGCTGTTATCTGCCGGGATCTGTTACCGGACCAATCCGGCAGTGGTTCTGGCAGGAGAATTTCCGGTGCTGGCAGGAATCGGAATTGCCGGAGGGATACCCTCCTTTTTCAGCTTTTTTCTGATCCTGTTGGGAACTCTTGGAATGCTCAGTGCCGCCGCCGTCAGCCGGGCGGATCAAAGGGATCAGGACAGTGCCCGTCAAGCAAGGCAGATGACAGAGCAGATGAAAAGCAGTGTCAATGTCTGGTTGCTTTTGCAGGCTGTAGTGCTGTCGCTGTTGGCGTTTGTGCTGGTGCGGCCCCTGACCAATACCCTGCTACAGGCACAGGAGGCAGGGATGAAGACACAAAACGGTGTGCTGCAGGCAGTCTGGCAGCTGCTTCCGGCGGTTTCCGGAGGGAGGCTGAAGCTTTCCGTTGAGGGAGTCGGCGGAGGGGTATCGGATGGCACACTGACAGATCAGGATGGCTTTTATTTTGGAAAGGTACAGGCCCTGAAGGTTACGGTTTCGGAAAAACCCTCAGAGACAGTGTATTTAAAGGGCTTTATCGGCACGGATTACACCGGGACAGCCTTTGAGGAGGCAGACGGGGAGAGCTTTGTGCAGGCAGCATCCTTGTGGAAGCTGGATGGAAATGTATCCCTTGGGGTGGAAAATCTGCCCTTTCTGCGAACCTATTATGCGGAAAACGTGGTGTTTACCGGAGAGGGAGACGATGCAAAGCCGGAGCTTTCGGCAAATGCAGCCTCCTCTGCTGTGACCCTGCAGGTGGAAAATCTGGCGGCAAACCCGAATTATACCTATGTTCCCTATGGAGCATTTTTAAACGATTATTATCAGGTGCTGGGAGGTGACGGCGCACTGGCAGGTCAGAGCGTCCAGCAGGATATTTTTTCCTGTTATCCCAGAAAGCAGCTGGAGGAGGTCTTAGAGGACTGGAACGAAACAAAGCAGCAGGAAAGCACTCTGGATCAGGCGGAAAGCGCCTATGCCGCCTATGTGCAGGCACATTGCAGCAGCCTGCCGGAAAATCTCAGTTATTTGCAGGAGAAATTTGACCTGGAACTGGAAACAAAGGAAAGTGCAGATCCAAAGGAAGCAGAAAAAAACTGGGAAAAGATCAAAACCGCAGTGGTTTCTGAGCTGGCAGGAAATTATGAATTTGTCCGGGAACCGGAGGCTGTGCCCGAGGGGAAGGACTTTGTAGAATGGTTTTTAAAGGAATCCAAAGAAGGAAATTCCGTTCATTTTGCAGCGGCGGCCACCATGCTGCTGCGTGCCTGCGGGATGCCGGCACGATATGTGGTGGGCTATGCAGCGCCGGCAAGTCTCTTTCAGGGACAGGAGGACGGCAGCTATCAGGCTGTTTTGGAGGATGATAACGCCCATGCCTGGGCAGAGGTCTACCGGGAAGGAATCGGATGGACCGTAGTGGAGGCGACACCGGGCTTTGCCGCCCTGGTAACAGAAAGCGATGGAGCCTCGGGCCAGAAGGAGAAGGAAGCAGACAGCCCGGACACCCCGGGGGAAGTCTTTGATCAGGAAGACACTCCGGAGGCGGAGACGCCCGGGATCGGCAACAGAATATTCCGGGTGGTGAAAAAAGCACTGGCGACGGTGGCTCTTCTGATCACTGTCTGTGGGATCGCAGCAGTCATCCGGCGGCATATCCTCTGTAAACGACGGAGAAGAGGCAGAAAGGGAGAAGCGCTGGGAGAGCAGATCCAAAGGATTTATCGAAGCTTTGCCGCTCTGCAGAAATTCAACAAAAAAAGTGTATGCAGCTGTCAGGAGGAGCGCTTTGCAAAACAGCTTGGAAAGAAATATCCGGTATTTTCGGAGAAGACAGCGCAGAAGCTGGCAAATATCGTGCTGAAGGCATGCTATAGTGATCAGGGGCTGACAAAAAAAGAGTGTCAGTTTGTGCTGGATTGCTATGAAAAGCTTGCAGAAGCTGTATCAAAGGAGCTGTCGCCGACAAAGCGTCTGGTGGGAAGCCTGATCTTTTGTTTTTGGTAAAGCGGAAGGGAGAAGTGCATGAAACGAAAAATTTTGACAGTCCTTGCCATCCTTCTTGGTCTGGCAGGGCTGGGTGTCCTGTTATATCCCTCCGTCAGCAACTGGATGGAACAGGCAAAACAGCGCAGGCAGATCGCAGCCTATCAGGAAGCACAGGCGCAGATGGAGCAGGAAAGGCGGGCTGCCCTGCTGGCAGAAGCCGACCGGTATAATCAAAAGCTGGCAGAGCTTGGCATCAGCTTCGATATGCTGGGAGAGGCGGAAAAGGAGGCACTTTTGATCGACGGAAAATCCTATGATGAGCTGCTTTTGGCAGAGGACAGCGGTGTGATGGGATATCTGGAAATCGAAAAAATAAAGCTGAAGCTTCCCATTTATCACGGAGTATCGGAGGAAGCGTTGGAATCTGGAGTCGGTCATCTGGAGGGAACCTCCCTGCCGGTTGGAGGCGAAACAACTCATGCGATTCTGTTTGGTCATCGGGGGCTTCCCTCGGCAAAGCTTTTTACCGATCTGGATCAGCTGGAGGTGGGAGATACCTTTCAGATCACGGTGCTGGATCGTGTGCTGGTCTATGAAGTGACCCAGACAGAGGTGGTGCTTCCGGAGGAGTTAAACGATTTGACAGTAGAGTCCGGAAAGGATCAGGTCACACTGGTTACCTGTACGCCTTATGGAGTCAATTCCCATCGTCTTTTGATCCATGGGGAGCGGGTGCAATAGATTGGAGATGCTGCAGCTGCAGCAGAAAGTGAGGAAGAAAATGAAAGGAAGAAAAATCCGGATCAGACAAGGGGTAAAGGGCTGGCTGCTTGCACTGGCCATGGTATTGTCCCTTTGCAGCGGCTGGAAGCAGGACGTCTGTGCACAGCAGAGTCAGAGCAGCTCGTCCAATTTTATGCAGGACGTGGATACGGACAAAAAGGGCTCCATCGAAATTCTCTTTGACACCATGCAGGACGAACCCGTTGCAAATGCAGAGTTTACCCTGTATCAGGTTGCAGCAATGGTGGATCGGGGTGGATATACGGTGCTGGAGCTGACAGGCGGCTTTGAGGGCAGTAACGTGCAGCTGAAAAACCTGACGGCACAGCAGTCCAAGGATGCTTCGGCAGCGCTTTTGGAGTATCAGAGAGCAAATCACATTTCCGGGGATACGAAAAGAACAGATGCAAACGGAAAGCTCAGCTGGACAGGGCTACAGACCGGTCTGTATCTGCTGGTTCCGGGTCAGATGCAGAAATACAGAACCGATCCGTCTCTGATTTCAATCCCGACGAATGTGAATGATCAGTTGTTATATGACATGTCGGTGAATCCGAAGGCCGAAAGGATCCCGGATCCGGTGTATCCGCCGGAAGAATCCGAGGAGCCCCCTACGCCGGAGGTAAAAAAGCCGCCGAAAAAGACAGAGACCATTGTGACACCCCAAATCACTCCGGAGCAGAAAACACCGGAGAAGCTGCCCCAGACAGGACAGCTGCGCTGGCCGATCCTGGCACTTTCCACAGTAGGAGCAGTATTGCTGTTTCTCGGATGGTGGGTCGGTCGAAAAAAAAAAGACTGTTCCAGGGCTCTGATGGGGCTTGGGATCCTTCTGGCAGCAGGAGCAGTGGGGATCTCCGCCTATAATATCTGGGACAGCAGCCGTGCGGAAACTGCGGTGGAGGCGTCTCTGGAGGCCTATGAAGAAGAGCTGACTGCTGTGGAGCAGGAGTCGGAGGCGCTTCCTGTGGATGAGAACAGCGGGATGACCTTTGTGGAGGCAGACGGGCTTTGCTGGATTGGCGAGCTGGAAATTCCGTCCCTGCAGCTTACGCTGCCGGTGGCGGATCCCTGGAGCTATCCGTCCTTGAAAAAAGCACCCTGCCGCTACACCGGAAGTGCAGAGGAAAATTCCCTGATTATTGCCGCTCATAATTATAAACGGCATTTTGGCAATATCGGACTTTTGCCGGAGGGTGCAACGGTGAAGTTTACAGCGGTTTCGGGCGACGTATACGAATATGAGGTAGAAAAGGTAGAAACCTTAAATCCCTATGCAGTAGACGAGATGCTGTCCGGTGACTGGGATCTGACGCTGTTTACCTGTACCTATGGAGGAAGAAAGCGTGTGACGGTCCGGTGCAGCCTGGTTGGATGAAGGGGCAGAGAGATGGAGAAAAGAAGCATCCGCAGAAATCAGCGGCGACAGGCTGTCAGGGTCGCTGATCTCTGCGGATGCTTTTTGAATCAGAATGTTTTGAGGATTTCAGGGAAATACAATAGAATGCACGCCATGCGAACATTCTATTGGCATGAAAAAAAGAACCTCGATCTCTCAAGGTTCTTTCTGATAATCGGAGTGACAAGACTTGAACTTGCGGCCTCTTCGTCCCTAACGAAGCGCTCTACCACCTGAGCCACACCCCGATGTGCCGTATTTCTCAACCGGACAAATGATATGATACAGCATGCTTGGACAAAAGTCAACACTTAATTTGAAAAAACTCCAAAAATCTGTTTTGGTGAGCCAAAAGAGCTGCAAAGCAGCGGAAAGCATGGAAGATGCGCTTTTGCGAATGGCGCGTGTGAACTGTAACTTTTGAGCTGTTCATAAAAAATTAAGGGTTTCTTTCTTGCAAGAAATGGAAATATAGACTATATTAAACGGACAAAAGGCAGGCACAAAAAGGACAGGCGGTAAGCTCGGAGCAAAGGCTCCCTAAAGGATACGATAAGCTGTCTGTGATCTGCAGAATGGAGAGAATATGAAATATTTCTGGCTGACCATAAAGAAGATGTTTCGTTTTTTATTAAAGCCCTTATCCTTTGTACCGGCGCTGTGTGTGATGTATATGATCTTTTCCTTTTCCGCCCAGACTGCGGACGAATCCGGACAGCTGAGTATGCTGGTCAGTGAAAAGGTGGTGCTCCTGTTGGGAAAGCTGACCTCCGGCAATCTGGATACCGCGCAGGTGGGAGTGTATGCAGATGAGATCCATTTTCTCATAAGGAAGATGGCACATTTTAGCGAATATCTTTTGTTGGGGCTGACACTTTCTCTTCCCTTGTATGTTTATCGGCTGCGGGGCTTTTGGCTCGTGCTCGCTGCAGGACTGTTCTGTGCCGGGTTTGCCGGTCTGGATGAGTATCATCAGATGTTTGTGGCAGGACGTTCACCGGCGCTTCGGGATGTGGCGATCGATACGGCGGGAAGCATCACCGGGATTTATATGACAAGGATCATGGGATTTATTGGGAGAAAAACGATATTTGCCCCCCTTTCGATGGAAAAGCGCAGAGAACGGAGAAAACAGCGCGCAGGGGCGTAGGGCTGCGGTGTTTTGCCTGTAGGAAAGCGAATGTGCTTATACAAATGATTTTCGTGTATTTCATCACAAGCGTTATCCTTCTTATTCTGTTTTCGGAGCAAAAAATAACGCCCACATTTTCTGTGAGCGTTACAGCCGCAAAATTGATTTCAGATACAAAAAGCGGCATAGAGAGGAATGATTTTTTTATTGTCCTCAAAGCCGAAGTTTTTGGCGGAGAGCTTGATTGCATAAGCGGGCTTGTAGGTGTCCATATAGACCTTTAAGCTCTTGGCTCTGGTGTTGTCGGCGGACTTGACCTCAATGGGAATGAGCTGACCGTCACGCTGAATGATAAAATCAATTTCAGCCCCACGCTCGGACTCCCAATAGTAGGTGTGGTAGCCGTTAATGGAGAGCTGCACATTGACATAGTTCTCTGTCATACCGCCCTTGAAATCGTTGATTTCCTCGACCATATAGAGAATGTCATTGGCGGCCAGGTCTTTCTTGGCGCAAAGCAATCCTAAGTCGGATACATAAATCTTGAACGCATCAATATCACGGTAGTTTTCAAGCGGCTTTTTGATTTGCTCGACTTTGTAGACCTGTGACACGATACCGGACAGGCAAAGCCATTCAATCGCATTTTCAAATTCGGAAGCCCGTCCGCCTTTCTTAATCAGCTTATATTGGAAACGGGTATTCTTCTTTGAAAGCTGAACGGTTATATTGTCGTAGGCAAGTCTGGTTTTCTTGATTTCATTCAAGGTGTTATACTTGCTCATATCGTTGAGATAGCTTGCAAGTATCGTGTCCTGTGTATGGCGAACAAGGATATAATCCTTCGTTCCGGCAAACTGCATCACGCACTCTGGCATTCCGCCGACTACAAGATACTGACGGTAGAGCTGCATTGCGGCATCGTGCAAGGCAGACGGCAGCGGTGTATCGGTTTGGAAGCACTTTTTAATCTGCTTTACCAAATCGTCCTCACCGAGCGCCAACATAAATTCTTCCATATCCATAGGATAAAGCGTTTTCATATCGACCTTTCCTACGGGAAAAGAAAATTTTGTTTTGTTGACCGCAACACCGAGCAGGCTGCCTGCCACGATGATGTGATAATCCGGAGCGTTCTCGCAAAAGTATTTGAGCGAAGTCAAAGCCCTTTCGCAGAGCTGTACCTCATCGAATACCATCAGCGTCTTTTCTTTTACGATGGTCTGACCTGCAATATGGGATAAAATCGGTATCAGATAATCGGGGCTGATGTTTTCCTCAAAGGTTTCGTTCAGCTTCGGATTGGTTTCAAAGTTGAAGTATGCCACATTTTCGTAATGGGTGCGTCCAAACTCCAGAATGGAATAAGTCTTTCCGACCTGTCGTGCGCCCTGTAAAATAAGGGGCTTGCGGTGTTTACTTTCTTTCCACGCTTCCAGGAAGCCCATAATTTTTCTATACATAAACAGTTCTCCTTAAAGGTACTGACTATAGTATAGCAGATATTCGTGTAAAAAATCAATGAAATTTCTGCGATTTTTCACACTAATAAACACGATTATTTGAGCCAATCTCTCACAATACGACACGAACACCATAATTCAGATTTGTATAAAAAAGTAAAAAAAGGGCTTGCAAAATTAGAAAGTATCGTGCTATAATATCACTTGTCAGTTCGATAGGGGCATAGTTCAAAGGTAGAACAGCGGTCTCCAAAACCGTCGATGTGGGTTCGATTCCTACTGCCCCTGCTATTGCGGGAAAGTCAGAGAAGACGATATCTTTTCTGGCTTTTTCTTGCTTTATTCATGACAATAAAATGCTCGCAGAGCGTGCATTTTATTGTAGCAGCTCGTTTAGGGCGTTGTTTTTTGGCTGTCAGCCGGGGGGATTTTTTATGGAACAGAAGCATACACTAGAGGAGAATGGGTATTATGCACAGGTCACAGATCAGCTGATTGAAAATATCGGGTATCAGATGATCCGCCGGAACTGGTCGATGAAGACGCTGGCGGATAAAGCGGATCTTCCTTATGAAACCGTAAAGCATCTGATGGCAGGAAAAATCGGCAGACCATCCTTTATCAGTATTCTGAAGATTGCAAATGCACTGGAATGTTCGCTGGATGATCTGGCAGGACGGAATAATCCGGCGCTGGAGGCACTTCGCAGGCTGGCAGACCATGCGGATGGAATGTATCAGATTTTTGCAGAAGTAGAACATTTGCTGTATCCAAACTTCATGATGCAGAGAGAAAACAACAAATAGCACAAAGAAAAAAAGGAACGATAAAAAAGCACTGTGAAAAAGAGAGAAGAATCGGTGAACAACCGATTCTTTTTTGTCACAAAATGTTCATAATCGTTTACAAATCGTTCAGCTTCTTATCGGCGGCAACCGGATATACTGGATAGTAGGAAGGTACAAGGACAGGTTGACGATTAGGGGATGATCAGTTGAAAAAAAAGGTATGGGGCATTTTGTTTCTGACAGCGTTGGCGTTAAATGTGTTGGCCTGGAAAAGCAGCAGCTTCTGCGATTTTTATGCGGAATCGGTTTTTCCGGTATGGAGCAGCATTTCCACGCGGGTGATGTCGGTCTTTCCATTCAGCGTCGGAGAGAGCATGATCGTGCTGGGAATTTTGTTCCTGACAGTGTTTGCAGCTGTAGGATTTTTGCGTTTGACTGTAAAAAAAGCGTGGAGCAAAAAATTGTTTCACAGCTTTTCCTGTACATTTTCCTGGATTTTTCTGGCACTCGTCTGGGTTATGACCTGTAATTGTTTTTTGCTGTATCATTCTTCGGCGTTTGAGGATCGGTATATGGAGCAGGTGCGCAGTGAGAACTATTCCAAGGCAGAGCTTGCTGTGCTGCGGGATTATATTGTGGTCAATGCCAACGAGCTTGCAGAGCAGATGGAGCGGGATGCAGACGGCTATCTGATTTATAAGGGAGACATGAATCAGGCGGCTGTAGAGGCGATGCAGCAGGTCGGCACAGATTATGGACGTCTGCAGGGCTATTATCCGCAGCCGAAGGAGATTTATTTTTCGGAACTGCTCAGTCAGACCTATATGATGGGGTATTATTTCCCATTTTCCATGGAAGCAAACTACAACGGAACGATGTATATTGTAAATAAGCCCTCAGTGATCTGTCATGAATTTGCACATTTAAAGGGCTTTATGCAGGAGGATGAGGCGAATCTGATCGGATATCTTGCCTGTATCAACTCAGACGATGCGTTTTTCCGCTACAGCGGCTATATGGGCGTACTCAATTATGTGGAAAAAGAATTTCGTGCGAGCATCCAAAAGAGCCGGAAAGAATACGCGAAGCATCCGCAGATTTCTGCACAGGTTTATGCGGATAACATGTTTTTGACCCGGGAAGCATGGCAGACTGTCGAGAAAAAGGCGGTTGTCAGTACCAAAACAGCGAAAAAGGTTTCCAACGCGGCGACAACGGCTTCTCTGAAATTAAACGGAGTGGAAGAGGGCATGAAAGCGTATGACGGTGTGGTGAAGCTGCTGCTGGATTATTATGACGGTGTGCTGTACGGGGATGTTTTGGTGACGGTGGACGCAGAGTGACGGTCTAAAAAGCGTGCAAGACATTATTCAGAGTGTATAAAACAGGAATCTGCTGCGCATCCTGACCAAAACGGCGGTGCTCTTTGGAAAGAAACTGCCGGGAAAAGGAAAGGGGCGTGTGGGCGATGGACTATTTGAATGCATTCTGGGTAGGTGGTCTGATTTGCGCGCTGGTGCAGATTTTGATGGAAAAGACGAAGCTGATGCCGGGGCGGATTATGGTGCTTTTGGTCTGCTCGGGCGCAGTGTTGAGCGCACTTGGCTGGTATCAGCCCTTTGTCGATTTTGCCGGGGCAGGGGCGAGCGTGCCGCTGCTTGGCTTTGGGCATACGTTGATGAAGGGCGTAAAAGAAGCAGTGGAACAAGACGGATTTCTCGGATTGTTTACGGGAGGCTTTCAGGCAGGGGCTGCCGGAACTGCGGCGGCGCTGATTTTCGGATATCTGGCGAGCCTTGTTTTTAAACCTAAAATGAAAAAGTAGAAGGATTATTCCCTGCAGGCGATCTCCTTGCGGGAAAGAAACTGGCGCATGGTTTTGTCCCACTGCGCGTCCAGTGTTTTATCGGGGACAAAGGAAGAAAAGGCGGTTCCGGTCGTCAGGCGGATGGCGGAGCCGTCATATTTTATGGTCAGGACCAGCGCCTGAACCTGTTCCGGCTTTAAAGACGGATCTGCGCCCTTCATGACGCCGGGGACATACTGGGGCATGAGATGCAGGACGAATTTGAAGGAAAGCGGCGTGTGTTTGCCGCGGATCATCTGAAACAGAACCGGGCGGATGGATTTCCAGGGCAGAAACAGGTAGCCGGCGTCCGGCGTTTCATCGTCCTGATAAAATTCGGGATTGACGCGCCCGTCGATTTCATAGGAAACGGCGCAGGAAACCGAAGCCTTCTCCAGCAGAAAGGAATCAAAGCAATCCTCTGTCAAAAGCTTCGCCATAAAATGCTTCATTTCAAGAATCTGAAAAGCGGTCATATAATCAATCCTCCATTCCGCGGGCGCTTTGTGCTGCTGCGCAGCTCCTTTTGTTCAAAAAGCTACGAGTGAACTGTGGTATCAGTATATCAGAGATAGGGGTTTTTGGAAATACCCTTTACAGGAGCAGTCAGAACGTGTTATCATATGTAGTAATAAAAACTATGTGAATTGGTTTCGAAAATATACGAGAAGCCGTGGTGCGGCAGGCGTAAAGCGGTATGGAGGGTATCATGAGTTATAAAATCGTTGTGGACAGCTGTTGTGAGCTGCCGGAGAAATATAAGAAGGATCCGCATTTTGAAATCGTACCGCTTGGTCTGGAGGTCGGCGATTACCGGATTATGGACGATGAGCATTTTAATCAGAAGGAATTTCTGGAGCAGGTTGCCTCATGTCCCCAGTGCCCGCGTTCCTCCTGTCCGTCGCCGGAGAGCTATCGGCAGGCGTTTGAATCGGAGGCAGAGCATATTTATGTGGTAACGCTGTCCGGCAATTTGAGCGGGAGCTATAACAGTGCCATGGTCGGGAGGCAGATGTATCTGGAAGAGGACGAGTCCAAACAGATTTACGTCATGGATTCCTGTTCGGCTTCCTGCGGAGAGACACAGCTTGCGCTGCTGGCAGCTTCCCTGGAGGAACAGGGACTTTCCTTTGAAGAGGTGGTAAGCCGTCTGGAAGCGTTCCGCAGTGAGATGAATACGTATTTCGTCCTGGATAATCTGGAAACTCTGCGTAAAAACGGCAGACTCAGCGGTGTCAAGGCACTGGTTGCATCTACACTGAGCATCAAGCCCGTTATGGCAGGCACGATGGACGGCAGGATCGAGCAGATCGGGCAGGGCATCGGCATCCGTAAGGGTCTGCAGAAGATGGCAGACGCAGTGGTGCGCAATGTGGCAAGACCGGAGGAAAAGACCCTGATGATCACCCATTGTAATTGCCCGGAGCGTGCAGAAAGCGTGAAGCGGATGGTGACCTCCAAGGTTTCTGTAAAGGATGTTGTGATTATGGATACTGCGGGCGTCAGCAGCATGTATGCCAATGACGGCGGTGTTATCGTGACGATCTGACGGACAGGAAATACGAAAAGAAGAGAAATGAAAGGCGGCTGTGCGGTAATGTGCGGCCGCTTTTTTTGTTTTTTATTCATCATTGGAAGGAGCGGTGTTTTTCCGGTTGTACGCAAAACGAGGCAGCTGGAACAGGAAAAAGGTGCAGTTGAAAATGAAAAGATTGTGGTTCATAAGAATATAAAATATTCTATAAAAATCTATAGAACAGATTGACAATCAAATTTCGATCTTTTACTATAAAATTATCAAAAACATACAAAATAGCGAAAAATCGGAATAGAAATTCCCGGAATAAGGAGGATGCGGATGTGACGAAACGAGAAAAAATCATTTCCTGTATTCAGGAGGGGCGCGGGGTATTGGGGATCGAATTCGGTTCGACCCGGATCAAGGCGGTGCTGATTGACGAAGACCATAATCCCATTGCAGCAGGCGACCATGAATGGGAGAATCGTCTGGAAAACGGTGTCTGGACCTACCGTCTGGAGGAGATTTGGGAAGGGCTGCAGGACAGCTACGACAAACTTGCGGAAGATGTGAAAAACACCTATCAGATCCAGCTGACCCGCCTGGGAGCCATCGGATTTTCCGGAATGATGCACGGATATATGGCATTTGACCGGGAGGAAAAGCTGTTAGTGCCGTTTAGGACATGGCGCAACACGATGACGGAGGAAGCGGCTGCTGTGCTGTCGGAATGCTTTGCCTTCAACATTCCGCAGCGGTGGAGCATCGCACATCTGTATCAGGCGATTTTAAAGGGCGAGGAGCATGTGGAAAAAATCGACTATTTAAGCACCCTCGCCGGTTACATCCACTGGAAGCTGACCGGACAGCGCGTTGTCGGAATCGGAGAGGCATCCGGGATGTTCCCCATCGACTCTGCAACCGGCGATTATGATGCAGAAATGATGCAGAAATTTGATGCGCTCGTGGCGGACAAAGGATTTCCCTGGAAGCTACGGGAAATATTACCGAAGGTGCTGCGTGCCGGAGAAATGGCAGGCACGCTGACGAAAGAGGGAGCAAGGCTTCTGGATCGTTCCGGGTGTCTGCAGCCGGGGGTTCCCCTGTGTCCGCCGGAGGGAGACGCCGGAACCGGAATGACCGCGACAAAGAGCGTGGAAAAGCGCACCGGCAATGTGTCCGCAGGGACGAGCGTGTTTGCAATGATTGTTCTGGAAAAGCCGCTTTCTGCCATGCACCGGGAAATTGATATGGTGACAACGCCTGCGGGTGATCCAGTTGCGATGGTGCATTGTAACAACTGCACGTCAGATCTGAACGCATGGGTCGGGCTGTTTGCGGAGTTTGCAGAATGTTTTGACATTAAAACAGATAAAAATAAACTTTTTTCCACACTTTATCAAAAGGCGATGGAGGGCGATAAGGATTGCGGCGGCATGATCGCCTGCAATTATTATTCCGGGGAACCGGTGACCGGTCTGGAAGAGGGCCGTCCGATGTTTTTGCGCAGACCGGACAGTCATTTGGGACTTGCGAACTTTATGCGGTCGCATTTATATGCGTCACTGGCGACGTTAAAGATCGGTCTGGACATTTTATTAAAAGAAGAGGACGTGAAAATCGATTCCATCACCGGACACGGCGGACTGTTTAAAACAAAGGGCGTCGGACAGAGTATTCTGGCGGCAGCCATGAACGCGCCGATTTCCGTGATGGAGACGGCGGGAGAGGGCGGCGCCTGGGGCATGGCGCTTCTGGCGGCATACATGCTTTCCAAAAAAGACGGACAGAGCCTTGGGGATTATCTGGACAGCCGGGTATTTGCTGAGAGAAAGTCAGAGACCATGGAGCCGGATCCGGCGGATGTCGCAGGCTTTGAGACGTATACGAAGCAGTATCAGGCATGCCTTGCAGCGGAAAAAGCTGCGGTACAGGCGTTCTGAAAAGATACAGGTGCAATGCTGCAAATTGCAGATGCCGCAAAATAGCGGCAGAAAACAGGGAGAAAACGATGCTGGAAGAACTCAAAAAAGCAGTATATGAAGCGAACATGGATTTGCCGCGATATGGTCTGGTGACCTTTACCTGGGGCAACGTCAGCGGAATCGACAGAGAAAGCGGGCTGTTTGTCATTAAGCCAAGCGGTGTGGAGTATGATCAGCTGACACCGGAGGATATGGTTGTGATGGATCTGGACGGTAATAAAATAGAAGGAAGCTATCGTCCGTCCTCGGATACGGCAACGCATCTGGAGCTGTACCGGGCGTTTCCGAAGATCGGCGGAATCGTACATACCCATTCCTCCTATGCGACCAGCTGGGCTCAGGCAGGACGTGGGATTCCATGCTATGGAACGACGCATGCGGATTACATGTATGGGGAAATTCCGTGCGTGCGCTGTCTGACCCCGGAGGAGATTGCAGAAGCCTATGAGCAGAATACCGGCAGGCTGATCGTGGAGGAATTTGTCCGGATGGGAAAAGATCCGATGGCAGTTCCGGCAGTTCTGTGCAAAAACCACGGTCCCTTTACCTGGGGAAAGGATGCCAGAGAAGCGGTACACAATGCGGTCGTGCTGGAAGAGGTTGCAAAAATGGCATACCGGACAGAATCGATCAATCCGCAGGTAAAGCCGGCACCACAGGAGCTTCAGGATAAGCATTATTACAGAAAACACGGCGCAAACGCCTATTATGGTCAGGAGAAACACTAGAGCAGGAGAGATCAGACATCGTAGCTGGATAAACTTGGAAAAAGGGGGAAACGGATGCTGCATATCAGAAATTTGGAAGAGGGCGTGGAGCTGTTCAAGGTACTTGGCTCGGATATCCGGGTGAACATCATTTTACTGCTGTTAAAAGAAAAAGAAATGAATATGAATGAGATCGCAGCCAGGCTGCAGATCACCAACGGCGCGCTGACCAGCCATATCCGAAAGCTGGAGGAGGCCGGGCTGATCCGTGTGACCCAGGACAGTGTCGGACATGGAAATCAGAAGGTGTGCAGCGTTTTGGAAACCCGAATCCTGGTGGAGATCGGGACGCAGGAGGAGACAGGCGAAGGCGGTATTTTCCGGGCGGAAATTCCGGTGGGGCAGTATTCGGACTATCAGGTATTTCCCACCTGCGGCATTTCCACGACGAAAAAGATGATCGGTGAAGTGGACGATCCCCGCTATTTTGCCCATCCGGATCGTACGGAAGCTGGAATTTTATGGCTTTCGAAAGGCTATGTGGAATATCTGGTCCCGAATATCCTTCCGGTAGGACAAAAGATAGACGAGCTTACCTTCACCATGGAGATTTCCAGTGAGGCACCGGGCTTTAACAACGACTGGCCCTCTGATATTACCTTTTTATTAAATGACACGCCGGTTGGAGTGTGGACATCTCCGGGAGACTTTGGGGACAGGCACGGGCTGTTTACACCAAACTGGTGGTTTTCCGGATGGAATCAGTACGGACTGTTAAAAATGCTTGTTATCGATCAGAACGGGACGTATATTGATGGAATGAAAATTTCAGACGTTTCCACAACTCAGCTGCAGCTCGATTATAAAAGTCAGATCCGGTTAAAATTTGCCGTACAGGAGGATGCTGCCCATGTGGGCGGCATGACGCTCTTTGGCAGCGGCTTTGGCAATTACAGTCAGGGAATCCGTGTGCGGATGCGCTACAGCCCGATGGAAAAAGGGAATGAATGAGATTTTTAGAAGAATAGAGGTGCGGCCTCAGCTGATTTGTTCGCCTTTTTGTCAGCTGAGGCCGTTTCTTTTGTTTGCTACGCCTCTTCTCCCTGTGCCTTCTCCCCCTGCGCCAGTTTTTCCATACAGGCATCTACCGATTTACGCAGAACCTTCGCTTCGCCAAAGCCCAGGCGGAAGGATTTGCCGTCCTGCATCGTTACCTTAAACATGGAGATGGATCGGATATATCGCATGTTGAGCACCGTATTACTGGCAAGCAGGATAAAGCTGTCATATTTGCTTAAGGTGCCGCAAAACGAGGCAATGGACATATCGGTGGTGTATTCGCTGCCGTTGGTAGTGTGAATGCAGACGTAACGGTAGTTTTTCGGCCAGGCGCAGGAAATCTGGTCCTCCGTCAGGTAAAAGGTGTCGGTCTGGTTGCGGAATTCGAGTTTTTGGGCCTTACTGTTTTTGATGGACAGCAGATGGTCAATCATTTCTGTCAGCTCTGCAACGACAATGGGCTTGTCCAGAAAAAGAGCATTGTCTGGAAGATTTTTCGATTTGCGGTAGTCTACCTTATCGCAGCAGAAAACGATGGGGACATCTGTGCCGTCGGCCCGAAGCATGTGGGAAAGCTCCACAGCGTCGCAGCCGTCTTCTGTCATATCCATAAAAATCGCATCATAGATCATAGGTGTTGTGAGGATGGACTCTTTGCTTCCAAAGGAATCTACGTATAAAACGCCGGTTGTATTCAGACGGCGGTCAGATTCCCGCCCGAGAAGGCGTTCCATTTGTTTTCGGTCCGCCATATGGTCATCACAGATTGCCAAGTGCATAATGATACCTCCTGATCTTTTGTAAATAGCATTCAAAGATGCGATTTTGCGAATGGTGCGAGTGAACTGTAAATTTTTAGCTGCGTTTTACAGGATGCCTGTAAGCGCCGGCCTGTTATAAGAGGGAAATGGAAACAGGACCGAACAGGATGTACAAAACCGCAGCAATCTGTAGGATTAAAATAGCGGGCATTCCCCAGACGAACTGTGGATGCAGTGTCTTGTGATGGAATGTATACATCCCGGCGATGCTTCCGATGCTGCCGCCGATGATGGCGAGCAGAAACAGCGTCGATTCCGGAATGCGCCATGCCTTGCGGCGTGCGCGGTTTTTATCAATTCCCATTGCAGCAAATCCTGCAAGATTTACAATCAGCAGATAAATTGCCAAAATCAGTAAAACATCCATTCAAAAACTCCCTGTATTTTTAAAAATTAAATCACTTCGTATTTATTATAGGATTTATTATAGGAGATCGAAAAAAAGATTGCAAGAAGCCGGGGCAAAAAAAGATATGAGTGAACTGTAACAAAAAGGGCTTCCGTGCCAAAAGCACGGAAGCCCTTTATTCATGACAATAGAATGTTCGCAGAGCGTGCATTCTATTGTTAGCGTATAGTGATTAGTTGTTGTTCTTTTCTACTTCCTGCATCTTCATTGCACGAACCTTGCTGGAAAGTCCGAACAGGTTGATGAAGCCTTCTGCATCGTGGTGGTCATACAGATCGCCGGTTGTGAAGGAAGCAAGGCTTTCATTGTAGAGAGAGTAAGGAGAAGTTGTGCCGGCTTTGATGATGTTGCCCTTGTAGAGCTTGAATTTTACTTCGCCGGTTACATATTCCTGAGTCTTTTCTACGAATGCCTGAACTGCCTCGCGCAGAGGAGTGAACCATTTGCCTTCGTATACAATCTGAGCCATCTTGTTGCCCATATCGATCTTTTCTGCATAGGTATCGCGGTCGAGGATCAGCTCTTCCAGCTGCTGATGTGCCTCCATCAGGATCGTTCCGCCGGGAGTCTCATAAACGCCGCGGGATTTCATGCCGACAACACGGTTCTCTACGATATCGACGATGCCGATGCCGTGCTTTGCGCCCAGCTTGTTCAGAGTGCGGATGATGTCGGAAACCTTCATCTCTACACCGTTTACGCTCTTCGGAACGCCTTTTTCAAAGGTCATGGTAACGTATTCTGCCTCGTCGGGAGCTTCCTCGGGAGTGCAGCCTAAAACAAGCAGATGTCCGTAGTTGGGCTCGTTTGCGGGATCCTCCAGTTCCAGACCTTCATGGCTGATGTGCCAGATGTTACGGTCGCGGCTGTAGCTGGAATCTGCAGAGAAAGGAAGGTGGATGCCGTGAGCCTGGCAGTATTCGATTTCGGATTCCCGAGAATCCATGGTCCACTTATCGTTTCTCCATGCAGCAATGATCTTTAAATCAGGAGCCAGGGCTTTGATGCCGAGCTCGAAACGGATCTGGTCGTTGCCCTTGCCGGTAGCGCCGTGGCAGATTGCGGTAGCGCCCTCTTTGCGGGCAACCTCAACCAGCTTCTTCGCGATCAGCGGACGCGCCATAGATGTGCCCAGCAGGTATTTGTTTTCGTAAACAGCATGTGCCTGTACGCAGGGAACGATGTATTCGTCGCACAGTTCGTCATTTACATCGAGGATATATAATTTGGAAGCACCGCAGGAGATTGCTCTTTCTTCCAGACCGTCCAGCTCTTCTTCCTGTCCGCAGTCGATGCAGACGCAGATAACTTCGTAGTCGAAATTTTCTTTCAGCCACGGAATGATGGCTGTGGTATCCAGACCGCCGGAATACGCTAAAATAACTTTTTCTTTCATGATAATTACTCCTCCATATGCTGTGTTTGATTTTTCTTTCAAGCTGTGTCAAGATAAGGATGGAAGCATCCGTTCCCGACTGACTGAAATTACTATACACCCGGATGCGATGGAATGCAAGTGTAAATTTATGCAAATTATAAATATTTTATTCATGAAAATGAAATATATTCCAAAAATACTTGAATATTATGCATAAATGCAGTATGATTATGCAATGTTAAGGAGGAAAAGGAAATGATTCGGGTTGGAATTATCGGAGCGACCGGCTATGCCGGCGGGGAGCTGGTCCGTCTTTTATACGGGCATAAAGATGTAGAAATCAAATGGTACGGATCCAGAAGCTATGTGGATCAGAAATATGCGTCTGTTTATCAGAATATGTTTCAGATTGTAGAGGATGTTTGTAAGGATGATAATTTAAAGCAGCTGGCAAAAGAGGTCGATGTGATCTTTACCGCGACGCCCCAGGGCTTCCTGGCAGGAGTTCTGGATGAGGAAATCCTTTCCAATACAAAGGTGATCGATCTGAGTGCGGATTTTCGGATCAAGGACGTTGCTACTTATGAAAAGTGGTATGGAATCGAACATAAATCTCCGCAGTTTATTCCGGAAGCGGTTTACGGTCTGTGTGAAAGAAACCGTGAGGCGATCAAACAGGCTCGTCTGGTAGCAAATCCGGGATGTTATCCCACCTGCTCCATTACTTCGATCTTTCCGCTGGCAGCAGAGGGACTGATCGATATGAATACGCTGATTATTGATGCAAAGAGCGGTACCTCCGGGGCAGGGCGTAGTGCAAAGGTTGCAAACCTGTACTGTGAGGTGAATGAAAATATCAAGGCATACGGTGTTGCGAGCCATCGCCATACGCCGGAGATCGAGGAGCAGCTGTCCTATGCGGCAGGCTGTCCGGTTGTGCTGAACTTTACGCCGCATCTGGTTCCGATGAACCGTGGAATTCTGGTGACGGCTTATGCTTCCTTAAAAGAAGTGAAAAAGCCGGACGGAAGCCTTGGACTGCCGGATGCTGCAATGATTCGGGCAGCCTATGACAAATATTATCAGGATGAGAAGTTTGTGCGCGTGCTGCCGGAGGGTGTGTGCCCGGAAACGAAGTGGGTAGAGGGCAGCAATTTTGTAGATGTGAACGTTAAGGTCGATCCGAGGACGAAGCGTGTGATTATGATGGGTGCCATGGATAATCTGGTGAAAGGCGCAGCAGGACAGGCAGTGCAGAATATGAATCTGATGTTTGGACTGGAGGAGTCCGAGGGCCTGGATCTTGTGCCGATGTTCCCGTAAGGGATGGTGGATTCCCGGCAGACTTTGACCGCCCCGGCAGCCGGGGCTGGCAATCAGTCTGCGCGGTGAGGCCTGGTTGCCTGCGGCAACAGCGGCCTGTGAGGTAGGGCTGAGTTTGTGTGGGCTGGTCGCCGTAGGCGACTTTGCCCTGTTGGGGTAAAAAGGTCTTGATTTTCCGTGGAGTTGTTTGTAAAATTCAAGGTTAGAGAAATTTAGTGGCTTTGAGGATTGAGGTGTTTTGGATGGCTGTCGGGCAGGAGTTGGTGGTGCATCCTTTTTCTCCGGTGGTGGACGGGCATTCCAGAGTGTTGATTTTAGGAAGTCTGCCGTCGGTGAAGTCGAGGGAGAATCATTTTTATTACGGGCATCCGCAGAACCGGTTTTGGAAGGTTTTAGCGGGGGTGTGTCAGGCGGAGGTTCCGGTGTCGGTGGAGGAGAAAAAGGCTTTTTTGCTGGCAAATGGGATCGCTGTGTGGGATGTGATCGCTTCCTGTCGGATTGTAGGGTCTTCGGACAGCTCCATCCGGGATGTGGCAGCAAACGATGTGGCCGGGCTTTTGCAGGATTCCAGGATTGAGGCGGTGTTTTGCAACGGCGCAAAGTCATGGGAGTTATATCACAGGTATTGTGAGAAGGCATGTCAGCGGGAAGCGGGGAAGCTTCCCTCCACGTCGCCGGCGAATGCGGCATGGTCGCCTGAACGGCTGATAAAAAGCTGGGGCGAGGCGCTTTTGCCTTATGTTGGCCCTGGCAGGAAAGGATAAATAACAATGGTTACAGTGCGCAGCATGCAAATAGAGGATTATGATCAGGTATACGCCCTTTGGATGACGATTCACGGGTTTTCGATCCGGACAATCGACGATTCCAGAGAAGGGGTGGAGCGGTTTTTGAAGCGAAATCCCGGAATCAGCGTAGTCGCCGAGATGGACGGCAGAGTGGTCGGCGCGATTTTGTGCGGGCATGACGGGCGCAGGGGCTGTCTGTATCACGTCTGTGTGCATGAGGATTACCGGATGCACGGGATCGGCAGGGCGATGGTGGTGCACTGTATGAATGCGCTGCAGCAGGAGGGCATCAATAAGGTATCTCTGATCGCGTTTACGAAAAATGATATCGGAAACGCCTTCTGGAAGCAGATCGGCTGGACGAAGCGCGAAGATTTAAACTATTACGATTTTGTTTTAAATCAGAAAAATATCGAAAATTTCAATGCTTGAGCGGGCATAAGATACTGCTCAATCTGACATAAAAAGAAAGGCAAGAGGAACATATGGAGATCATTACAGGCGGCGTAACCGCAGCAAAGGGATTTTTGGCAGCCGGCGTAGAGGCCGGGATCAAGTATCAGAACAGAAAAGATATGGCAATGGTGTATTCCAAAACGCCGTGTCGCGCAGCGGGCGTGTTTACGACGAATGTAGTAAAAGCTGCTCCTGTTTTATGGGATAAGGAAGTCGTAGAGAGCGAGTGGGAAGCTCAGGCGATCGTTGTAAACTCCGGTATCGCAAATGCGTGTACCGGAAAGCTCGGCTATGAATATTGCAGGGAGACGGCAGGAGCCGCAGCAGATGCGCTGGAGATTTCTCCTCAGAGCGTCCTGATTTGTTCGACCGGCGTCATCGGTATGCAGCTTCCGATGGAAAAAATGACCGAAGGTGTGCGTATGCTGGCAAAGGCGATCAAGCCCGGAGAAGAGGCAGGAACCGATGCGGCAAAGGCGATTATGACAACGGATACCCGCAACAAGCAGGTTGCAGTAAAGGTGACGATTGGTGGAAAAGAAGTAACCATCGGCGGCATGTGCAAAGGCTCCGGCATGATTCATCCGAATATGTGCACAATGCTCGCATTTGTGACAACGGATGTGAATATCTCCAAAAAGCTTCTGCAGGAAGCACTGAGCGCTGACGTGCAGGATACCTTCAACATGGTTTCCGTAGACGGCGATACCTCGACAAACGATACGCTTCTTGTGCTGGCAAACGGCCAGGCGGAAAACCCTGAAATCACGGAAAAGGGCGCGGACTACGATACGTTTGTGGAAGCGCTTCATTATGTCAATGAGACGCTGGCGAAGAAGATCGCAGGCGACGGCGAGGGCGCAACCGCACTGTTCGAGGTAAAGGTCATTCATGCGGATAATAAGGAAGATGCAAAGACCCTGGCAAAATCGGTCATCACCTCCAGCCTGACAAAGGCAGCCTTGTTTGGACACGATGCGAACTGGGGACGGATTCTGTGTGCGCTGGGCTATTCCGGGGCAAAATTCGATCCCGAGGCGATAGAACTGTATCTGGAAAGCAGCGCCGGAAAGATCCTGATCTTCAAGGATGGTATGGCGGCAGATTACAGCGAGGAAGAAGCGACCCGGATCCTGTCCTGCTCCGAGGTGACTGCGCTTGTGGATATGAAGATGGGCGAAGCGGAAGCGACAGCCTGGGGCTGTGACTTAACCTACGATTATGTCAAGATTAACGCGGACTACCGCAGCTGACGCGAACCGGTGTTAGAACGATAAAACAGTCTCACAGCGCCGCAAAAGGAAACGTGCGCAGAAATGGGAGGAAAAAGTGGAAAAACCGGAAATGGAACAGATCATGAAAAAAGCGGAGGTGCTGATTGAAGCACTCCCCTATATCCAGAAATTCAACCGGAAAATTATCGTGGTAAAATACGGCGGCAGCGCCATGAGCAATGAAGAGCTGCAGAAAAACGTCATCAAGGACGTGACGCTGTTAAAGCTGGTAGGTTTTAAGCCGATCATCGTACACGGCGGCGGCAAGGCCATCAGCAAATGGGTGGCAAAAGCCGGCAAGGAGCCTGTTTTTGTCAACGGATTGCGCGTGACGGACGCTGAAACGATGGAAATCGCGGAAATGGTGCTGGGGCGCGTCAACAAAAATCTGGTTGCCATGGTACAGGAGCTTGGCGTACCCGCAGCTGGCATCAGCGGCAAGGACGGCGGTCTTCTGCAGGTGGAAAAGAAATATTCCGATGGGAAGGATATCGGCTTTGTCGGCGATGTGACCAAAGTAAATCCCAAGATTTTATATGATCTGATCGACCGCGATTACCTTCCGATCGTAGCTCCGGTGGGCATGGATGAAAATTTCGAGACCTATAATATCAATGCAGACGACGCAGCGTGCGCGATCGCAAGGGCGGTCGGCGCGGACAAGCTCGTGTTCCTGACGGACGTAGAAGGTCTGTACAAGGACTTTTCTGATAAATCCTCTTTCATCTCCCGCATTACAGCAAGCGACGCGGAAGCGCTTGTCAGCAGCGGCGAGATCGGCGGCGGCATGCTGCCGAAGTTAAACAACTGTACGGCGGCGGTTAAAGGCGGCGTCAACCGGGTACATATCCTGGACGGCAGAATCCCCCACTGTCTGCTTTTGGAAATTTTTACAGATCATGGGATCGGAACGGCAATTGTCGGAGACGATGAGTAGGTTTAAAGCAGTGCAAAGCACCTTCGGCACAAAGTGCCTGCGGAATGGAGGAAACATGGGTGAATTGATGCAGCAGTATATCGATGAAGCCGAGCAGGATCTTCTGCATACCTATAATCGGTATCAGGTCGTTCTGGATCGCGGCGACGGCGTATCTTTATATGATATAGAAGGAAAACGGTATTTGGATTTTGTGGCTGGTATTGCGGTATTTGCCCTCGGCTATCATAATGCCGAGTACAATGATGCGCTGAAGGCGCAGATCGACAAGGTCATCCACACATCGAATTATTATTACAATGTTCCTGCGGTGGAAGCGGCAAGACATCTGAAAAAGGTTTCCCGGATGGACCGCGTGTTCTTCACCAACAGCGGTGCGGAAGCGATCGAGGGCGCGATCAAGGCGGCGCGGAAATATGCTTATTTAAAAGACGGCACAACGGATCATGAGATCATTGCCATGAACCATTCGTTCCACGGTCGGACGATGGGAGCACTGTCGGTAACCGGCAATCCGCATTATAGAGAGGCATTTGAGCCCGGAATCGGCAATATCCGGTTTGCCGACCTCAACGATTTTGACAGCGTGCGGGCATGTGTGAATGACAAGACGTGCGCAATTTTGCTGGAAACCGTGCAGGGAGAAGGCGGAATTTATCCGGTACAGGAGGACTTCCTGAAAAAAGTGCGCGCGCTGTGCGATGAAAAGGATATCCTGCTGATTCTGGATGAAATCCAGTGCGGCATGGGACGAACCGGCTATTGGTATGCGTGGCAGAAATACGGCGTAAAGCCGGATATCATGACGACGGCAAAAGCTCTTGGCTGCGGTGTTCCGGTGGGTGCATTTTTAATGACGGAAAAGGTCGGACAGCATTCGCTTACGGCAGGCGACCATGGTACGACCTACGGCGGCAATCCGCTGGCATGTGCAGCTGTGGCAAAGGTGCTGGAGCTGTTTGAAGAAAACAACATCCTGGAGCATGTGCGGGAGGTGTCAGCTTATCTGGAAGAAAAGCTGGACAGCCTGGCAGCAAAATATGATTTTATCACGGACAGAAGAGGCATGGGACTGATGCAGGGACTTGTCTTTGACCGTCCGGTTGCGCCGCTGATCAACGCAGCGCTGGAAAACGGTCTGATTCTGATCAACGCGGGAACAAATATTATCCGCTTTGTTCCGCCTCTTGTCATCACCGACGCAGATGTGGATGAAATGATCGAAATTCTGGATTCATGCCTGAAAACGTTTCAGGAGCAAAACGCGTAGCTGCCGGGAAACGGCAGCGCGGCAAAAAAGAAAGAAATGGAGAGGAATATGTCTTTTTACCCAAAACTGATCGGGGCGGTCTGCGGTGTCTGTGCTGCGGGGGCTTTGATTTATGCGGGCGTTTCTGCCCTGGATAAGGCAGGCGTTTCTGCGGACGGTATTCTGTCGTCCAAACCGACGCTAACGGTGTGGTATACCGAGGAAAAACTGGAGGATTATCTTTCCGCCATGGCGCTTGAATATCAGAATGAGACCGGCGTGCGTGTGGTCCCGGTTTTGAAAAGCGGTCTGGAATATCTCGAGGCAGTAAACGACGCTTCCATCGCAGAGGAATCGATGCCGGATGTTTACCTGATCAGCAATGACGGACTGGAAAAAGCGTACCTTGCCGGGCTGGCGGTAAATGTGAAGGATCAGAATGCTGTCCTGAATACCGAAAATTTTCCGCAGACTGCACTGGACGCTGTGACCTATCAGGGACATGCGGTTGCTTATCCGCTGTATTTTGAAACCAGCGCGCTTGTATACAACCAGACGTATCTGGAGCAGGCGGCGGCAGAGCTGGAAACGGACGAGGTGTCCCTGATTCCGAAAACGATTGATGATATCCGGAATTTTGCGGATGAGTATAACGCGCCGGAAACGGTAGAATCGGTTTTCCGATGGGATGTATCTGATTTTTTCTATAATTATTTCTTTGCAGGAAATTATATCACTGTTGGCGGAAGCTGCGGGGATGATTCGTCCCGGATCAACATCTATAATCAGGATGCGGTTTACGGGCTTGCGGCGTACCAGAAGCTGAGTCAGTTTTTCTCGATCGATGCGGCGACTTCGAGCTACGACCAGGTTGTGCAGGATTTTCTGGATGGAAAGCTGGTTTATACGATCGCGACCACCGATATTCTGGATCGGGTTGTGCAGGCGAAGGCAGACGGAAGCTTTGCGTGGGAATACGGCGTAGCGTCCCTGCCGGATATCAGTGAAACGGTTTGCTCCCGCGGTATTTCCGTGACCGGAAGCATTGTTGTAAACGGCTACGGCAAGCATCAGGACGAGGCGGATAATTTCGCGGCATGGCTTTGCACGGACAGCGCGGATAAGCTGTTTGACCGCAGTACCCTTGTGCCTGCCAAAAAGAGCGCAGCGCAGCAGACGGAGGAGATGGCAGCGTTCTGGCAGGAATACAGCCAGACGGTTCCGATGCCGAAGCTGATGGCGACTGCGAATTTCTGGGTACAGATGGAGATCGCGGAGACGAAAATCTGGGAAGGAGAAAACGTTTCGGACGTTTTAAAAGACCTTTCGGAAAAAATCATGACACAGGTAACCGGCACGCAGTACGTGGAAGAAGAATATATTGAAGTGCCTACGGAGACTCAAATCGATTACGCCGAGGGCGAAGAAGAATAAGAACGTGTATAAAAATCCAACCATAACGCATACTGTATTTCATACCGGACGCTGTCAGGGCGGACGGAAGAAGGAGGCTTGCAGGATGGTTGGATTTTTGATTGCAGTTTTATCCGGGGTTCTGATGAGCGTGCAGGGCATTTTCAATACACAGGTCACAAAAGCGTCGAGCATCTGGTCTGCGAATGTGTTTGTGCAGGCGACGGCGCTGCTGTCGTGCCTGGCAGTTTGGCTTGCAGCGGACCGGTCGAATCTGTTTGCCGTGTTTCGGAGCGAGCCGAAGTATCTGCTGCTTGGCGGCGTACTCGGCGCCGGGATTACCTGGACAGTGATTAAGGCGATGGCGATGCTTGGACCTGCAAGGGCGGTTCTGTTTATCGTGGTGGCGCAGATCGCGGCGGCGTACCTTGTGGAGCTGTTTGGGCTGTTCGGCGTTGAAAAAGCAGCGTGGGAGTGGAGAAAGGCGATCGGACTTGCTGTAGCGGCTGTCGGAATTGCCGTTTTTCAGTGGAAATAGCGCCCGGAATATGCTATCCTACCAGTAGTGAGAGGTCTGCAGAAGGAGCTGGATTTTGGTATCTGCAGCCATGAAATACAAGAGAGGATGTGTATTTGATTGTCTTATCAGACGTTATTTTTACAGCAGTCTTATCGGGACTGTACGAAACAGTATGAGGAAATTCTGCACAACCCGAACCTGCCGTTGTGGGATTATGTGGTGCTAACGGCTTCGAACGAGGCTCAGGCTCAGGCATATCGTGCGCAGATTTCCTACCGCTTAAAGCATCAGATGCTCCCGGAAAAGACACACTATGCGGTGCTGCCTGATCCGGACGGCAAGCGCGTCGGAAGCGGCGGCGCGACTTTAAATGTGCTGCGGTATATCCGGGAGCATGCGGCGGGTAAGCAGAGTCTCGCTGCTGTGCCGCATGACGCAGTGCAGGGTGACGGCGCAGCAGAGAGCAGGCAGTTCGTGTCTGCGCAGCCCGGCGAAGCAGCTTGCCACGCCTTTGACGGCAAACGTATTCTGGTCATCCATTCCGGCGGGGACAGTAAGCGCGTGCCCCAGTATTCCGCCTGCGGCAAGCTCTTTTCCCCCGTGCCGCGGATTCTTCCAAACGGCCGCAGATCGACGCTGTTCGACGAATTTATGATTGCCATGTGCGGTGTTGCGGCGCGGATGAACGCCGGAATGCTTGTCTGCTCCGGGGATGTGCTGCTGCTGTTTAACCCGCTGCAGATCGATTTTTACGGAAAAGGCGCTGCGGCGCTGTCGATCAAGGAGCCTGCAGAAATCGGCAAAAACCACGGTGTATACAGACGGGACAGGGAAGGAAATGTCGGCGGATTTTTACATAAAAAGACCGTAGAGCAGCTGCACGAAATGGGTGCGGTGGACGAGCACGGGCATGTGGATATTGACACCGGTGCGGTTATGATGAGCGTAGACCTGCTCAATTCCCTTTACAGCCTGATCGACACAGAGGAAAAGTTTGCTGCCTGTGTCAACGAACAGGCGCGGCTTTCGTTTTATGCGGACTTTCTGTATCCACTGGCGTCGGATTCCACCCTGGAGCAGTATTATCAAGAGACGCCCGAGGGTGAGTTTACACTGGAGCTGAGAGCCTGTCGGGAAAAAATCTGGGCGGCGCTGCATCCCTATCAGATGAAGCTGATCCGGATGTCACCGGCGGCATTTATCCATTTTGGGACGACCCGGGAGCTGCTGCATCTGATGACGGAGGGGATGGAGCAATTTACGCATCTGGGCTGGCAGGCGCGGATCAACACCAACAGTCAGGAAAAAAGCTATGGGGCTGGAAACAGCTATATCAGTCTGCGCGCAGACGTTGGCGCGGGAAGCTATATCGAGGACAGCTATTTGCATCATGGTACGGTTGTCGGGGAGCGCTGCGTGATCTCCGGCGTGACGCTGGACGGACAGAGCGTTCCGGCGGATACGGTACTGCATGGGCTAAAGCTGCAAGACGGCAGGTTTGTTGTCCGGATGTACGGTGTATGCGACAATCCGAAGGAAGCGGCATTATTTGGAAAAGAGATCGGCGAACCGTTGTGGACGGCGGCAGTTTATCCGATTCGAAATACGATTCAGGAAGCAGTATCTGCGACACTGCGTGCATATGAAGACGGTTTTCCAACACTGGAAGACGGGATTTCTTTAAAGGACAGCTTCAACCAGGCGGATGTGACGGCGATTCTGCCCTGGCAGGATAAGCTGGAGGATAAGGTAAAAATCGAATCCCTGTTGGAGGCCATCGACAAAAAGGATAATCTCCATGAGGCGGTGAAGGTGTTCAACGGGGAGATCAATGCGCGTGTAATCCGGCAGCTTTGCGGTCTGGCGGAAAAGCTGGACGAACAGGAGCTGTTTGAATTTTCCCGGAAAATACGGATTTATTATGCGCTATCCTGTCTGACGAAGCAGGATAAGTATCTTGACCTGTGCCTGGATACGATCCGAAACGCGATTCTTGTCGGGGCGGTGGCAGGGCTTTCCTACGATCCGACGGCAAAAATGGAGCAGGAGGAAGTGGTGGTACGCCTGCCCGTGCGCGTCAACTGGGGCGGCGGCTGGAGCGATACGCCTCCATATTGCATGGAGCACGGCGGAACGGTGCTGAATGCGGCGGTGAAGCTGGACGGACAAAATCCTGTCGAGGCAGTTGTGAAAAAGATTCCGGGCAATCAGATCGTGCTGGCCAGCGCGGACAGCGGCGCAGAGCAGGCATTTTCTGAAATCAGTCAGCTGCAGGATTCCAGCAATCCTTACGATCCCTTTGCCCTGCATAAGGCGGCGCTGATCGCCTGCGGCATCATTCCGTACCGGGAGCAGATTTCTGTCGAAGAGGTGACAAAAAATCTCGGCAGCGGGCTCTATTTGTCCACACAGGTGATTCATATCCCGAGAGGCAGCGGCCTCGGTACGTCCTCGATTCTTGCGGGCGCATGTGTCAAGGCGATTTACCGGATGCTCGGAAAGGAGCTGTCCCAGGAGGAGCTGTACAACCGGGTCCTGTGCATGGAGCAGATTATGTCCACGGGCGGCGGCTGGCAGGACCAGGTGGGCGGGCTTGCGCCCGGAATCAAAATGGTGACCAGCGATGCAGCGATTGTACAGGAAATCGGCTGCAGTCCCTGCAGCATCAGCACAGAGACGCTGCAGGAGTTAAACGAGCGATTCTGCCTGATTTATTCCGGACAGCGCAGGCTTGCAAGAAACCTGCTGCGCGATATTGTAAGCCGCTATGTGAGCGGTAACCCGGATACGGTGGAGGTGCTTTATGAGATCCAGCGGATAGCGGTTTTGATGCGCTTTGAGCTGGAAAAGGGAAATGTAGACGGCTTTGCACAGCTCCTGAACCAGCACTGGGAGCTTTCCAGACGGCTGGATGGCGGCTGTACCAATACCTGTATTGATATGATCTTTAGTTCCGTGGAGGATCTGATCGACGGAAAGATGATCTGCGGCGCAGGCGGCGGAGGCTTTTTACAGGTTATCCTGAAAAAAGGCGTGACTGTGGAACAGGTGCAGAAGCGTCTGAGAGAGGTATTCCAGGACAGCGGCGTGGAGGTATGGCGCTGCAGCCTGGTGGGATGACAGCGCGTGCGGCGAAAATACGGCGTGGCAGGCGCGCTGCTGCAGAATAAGTTTAAGGGGATATTCGATATGTTGAAGGGAATTTCACCACTGATTTCACCGGAGCTGTTAAAAGTTCTTGATGAAATGGGACACGGAGACGAGATCGTGCTGGCGGATGCGAACTTTCCGTCCAGCAGCATCGGACAACGGGTGATCCGGGCGGATGGAATCGGTACGGCAGAGCTTTTGGCGGCGATTTTGCCGTTGTTTCCGCTGGATCAGTACGATCCCGAGCATTTCGTCCTGATGGAGGTCGTGCCGGGAGATACGGTTGTACCGGTGATCTGGGAGGCTTATAAGGCTCTCCTGAACTATTATGAGCCGGACACAGAGGTGCATAAGATCGAGCGGTTTGCCTATTACGAGCGCGCCAAAAAGGCGTACTGCGTGGTAGCGACCGGAGAAAAAGCTCAGTATGCCAACATTATTTTGAAAAAGGGTGTTGTGAAGTAGGGGCTGGAAAAAGATTGGCTGTGCAGGCTTGAAGATTTTTCCAGAAAAAGAAAAGGGGATTGACGCTGGGCGTCAGTCCCCTTTTGAAAGCGGTATTGTACTTTTTTGTAACTGTTCAGGTATGCGCTGTAAGCGCGTTAGTTTGCATTTCCATCATCGACAGGGACATTGTCGGCTGCGCTGCCGTCGGAAGACGGTGCAGCTGCGGCAGACTGTGTCTGGACAGAGGTTTGTGCGGCATTTAACTGATTGATCTGTGCGTTGAGGCTGTCGATTCGGTGCTGTGCCTCATCGACAGCGCTCTGTGCAGCCGCTTTTGCATTGTCATCGGCAGCCGCTGCAAGTTCCTGATCTGCAATCGCCTTATCCTCTACTGCGGTCTGGAGCTGCTGCTGCAGGCTTACGAGCAGAGCTTCGTACTGTGCAGAGTTGCTGCGCAGCTGAAGCTCGAGCCGTTCCTGCTCGATGATCTGATCTGCACCGGGGGTTGCCATGAAGACGGAGCTGTGCTCGCAGACCCTCTGGGAATCCTCGGAGGTCACCTGACCGGTCAGGATACGTTCGTTTTCCGGAAGCATTTCCAGAGTACCCTCCGTTGCAAAGGGGCAGGCATCTGCTGCGGGCAGACCGCTGTAGGCACAGACACTACCCTGATAGTGTACGTCACAGGTTTCTGTCGGAACCGTATCTACAGCAAAATATTCGGTCTTTAAGGTTTCACCGCAGAGTGCGGTGGGCAGCTTGCCGGACTTTGCGCAGACAGTCTGTGCGACGATATCGGCAGGCTGAGAGAAGGATTTGTTTTCCAGACCTTCGTGCACCTGGCTCATGACTGCTTTCCAGAGCTTCTTTGCAAGGCTTCGTTCTTCGCCCTTGCGCAGCTTTGTGTTGTTGTCATAACCTGTCCAGGTCGTACAGGTGTAGTACGGTGTGTAGCCGGAGAACCAGATATCGTTATAATCGGACGTCGTACCGGTTTTACCGGCGATGGACATGCCGCCGAAGTTGACAGCAGTACCGGTACCGGAGGTGACAACATCCTGCATTGCGCTCGTTAAGAGGAATGCGGTGGAGGGCTTGATGACCTGCGTACCCTCGGTGCTGGTGTTATCCAAAATAACGTTGCCGTCGTGATCTTTTACAATCGTATACAGCTTGGGTCTGATATACTGCCCGCCGTTTGCGATGGTGGCATAGGAGGCGTTTAATTCGATGTTTTTTACACCGTATGTGATACCTCCAAGGGCGAGGGCCTGCTGGACGTCGGAGAAAATCTTGCCGTTTTTCTCTACGCCGTCTACCAGCGTGGTAAAGCCGAATTTCTGTAAATATTCATAGCCCAGACGGGGGGTGATTTGCGTCAGGACCTTTACCGTAACGATATTTAAGGAGTCCCGGATACCATCCCGCAGGGAACAGATGCCGCGGTAGCCGCTGGAATACCAGTTGGATACCGGTCTGCCATTGTCATAGTTGAAGGGACCGTCGACCTCGACATCCGCGAGAGTCATGCCGGCGCTGTCCAGCGCGGGTGCATAGGTGGAGACGATCTTAAAGGTGGAACCCGGCTGACGAACCGCATCGGTGGAGCGGTTCAGGGTCAGGTTTCCTTCCTTGGTGCCGCGGCCGCCGATCATGGCAACGACATAGCCCGTGGACTGATCCTCGATCGTTAAGGAAATCTGGGGCTGGGGCGTCAGGGTGATGGATTCGCCGATAATTTCCGCACTGTCGGGAATCGTAGCAGCCTTATAGGCCTCGATCGCTTCATTTGCTTCTTCCTGAGAGCTGTACAGGAGGTTGAAGTTTTTGTCGCCGTTTTCCTGATAATAGGATTTGTACTTTTCCGAGCTGATGTTGACGATGCCGCCTTCTTCCTCAGAATCAGGATCGCGGTAGGTCAGCTGGTAGCTTAGCAGCCAGCGCATGCCGTCCGGATAGAGGGATTCGTCGGAAGCAACGGAGTCACAGATCGCCTGAATATCGGGATCCATGGCGGAGAAAATGCTCAAACCGCCGGAATAAACCATGACGTAAGCCTGGGTTTCCGTATAGCCGGCTGCGATCAGGTCTTCGGTTACGGCTTCTTTGACTGCATCCGCATAGTAAGAGTCTACGGAAGAATCTCCGCCGACTTCGAGGTTAGCGGTCTGGATTCTGCGGTATAAGCTGTCAGTATCCGATTCCGCCTCGTCGTACTGCGCCTGTGTGATATAGCCCTGCTCAAGCATGTTGGTCAGCACCTTTTCACGGCGATCCTGGTTTTTGTCAGGATGGGTCAGCGGATTATACTTGGACGGGTTCTGGGTGATTCCGGCGATGGTCGCGCATTCGGAAAGGCTTAACTCCCAGACGTTTTTGTTGAAATAACGCTTGGAGGCAGCCTGTACGCCCAGCGTGTTCTGCCCCAGGTTGATCGTGTTCATGTATTGTTCCAGGATCTTGGATTTGTCGTTGGTATCTTTTTCCAGCTGAATCGCAAGATACTGCTCCTGGACTTTTCGCTTGATTCGTTCGCCCAGCGTCTTTTCCTGAGTCCAGGTCGTCAGGACGGTATTTTTGATCAGCTGCTGGGTGATGGTGCTGGCACCCTCCTGCCGTTTGAAGCCGGTCTTTACGGCGGTTACGCCGGCACGGAGAATCCCCATGATGTCGATACCGTTGTGCTGGTAAAAACGCTCATCCTCGATGGCGACAAAGGCGTTTGCCAGATCGGTGGGAATCTGATCCATCGTAACGGGGACACGGTTGGAGTCCTCGGCGATCAGCTTCGCCATCTGGTTTCCCTTGCTGTCATAAATAAAGGAAGAGTATCGGGTGGGAGTTGCATCCTCCAGTGTGATGGTAGGTGCAGAATCTATAATCCCCTTGAAAACCCCCAGTCCGGCGCAGATGCCGATAATCCCGATTGCAATGACGCATAAAAGCAGCACCTTGGAAAAGGTGAGCAGGCATTTGCGTCCGAGCTTCGAAGATGTGGACTGGAGTGCTTTCTTTTTCTGTTTTACACTCTTTTTGCCATAATTCATGCAATGAAACCTCCTTGGTTTTGGACATTACCTCCCCTGATTATAGCAAAAGCGGGCAGGTAAATAAAGGTTTTTCTGCCATATTAAGATATTGTTCACAAAAAGAAATGCTGTTATACTGGTTGGGAAGCGGGAAACGCCTGTCAGCGGACAGATGAGAAACCGCAGGGCAGCTGTAGAATGGAGAATTTTTATGGAAGAAAAAGAAACGGTCAGGGAGCCTTACCGGATGGTGCTGGAGGGCGGTCAGGCAGAGCTGGTGGAAAAAAAATCGCGCTTTATCGCAAACGTCCGTCCGGTCGAATCCGAAGCAGAGGCGGTTGCGTTTATTGATGAGATGAAGAAAAAATACTGGGACGCCCGGCATAATTGCTCGGCGTTTGTCATCGGCACGAAAGCGGAGCTGACGCGCTGCAGCGACGATGGTGAGCCCTCCGGGACGGCGGGACGTCCGATGCTGGAGGTGCTTTTAGGCGAGGGCGTAAGAAACGTCGCAGTCGTTGTGACACGGTATTTTGGCGGCGTGCTGCTGGGCACCGGCGGACTGGTGCGCGCCTATTCTAGCGCAGTAAAAGAAGGGATTGACGCGTCCAAAATCGGGACGATGCGTTATGGCGTCCGTTTAAAAATCTGCACAGACTATAATGGAATCGGAAAGATTCAATACATCCTGCGCCAGAACGGTCTGGAAGCGGAGGACACGGTTTATACGGATCAGGTGGAGCTGACGGTGCTGCTTGCGGCAGAGTGTGTGCCCGGATTGAAAAAAGAAATTACAGAGGCAACCGCAGCGAAGGCTGGCATCGAAGAGGTGGAGAAGCTGTATTTCGTGGCGCCGGATGCGTAAGCAGTTGGGCGGCAGAGCACAGTTGAAATAGAAACGGAGAAAAGGTATGAAACTGATTTCATGGAATGTGAACGGGCTTCGCGCCTGTATGACAAAGGGCTTTATGGATTTTTTCAACGAGGCGGACGCCGATATTTTCTGCCTGCAGGAGACGAAACTTCAGGCGGGGCAGATCGAGATGGAGCTGCCGGGCTATGAACAGTTCTGGAATTATGCAGAGAAAAAGGGCTATTCCGGGACGGCGATTTTTACAAAGCAGAAACCTCTGTCGGTCGCATACGGCATTGGAATTGAGGAACACGATCACGAGGGCAGAGTAATCACGCTGGAATACCCGGACTATTACGTGGTTACAGTGTATACACCCAATTCCCAGGATGGTCTGGCACGGCTGGATTACCGTATGAAGTGGGAGGATGACTTTTTCACGTATTTGAAGAAGCTGGAAGCAAACAAGCCGGTGATTTTCTGCGGAGATTTAAATGTTGCGCACAAAGAAATTGATTTAAAGAACCCGAAAACCAACCGTAAAAACGCAGGCTTTACGGACGAAGAGCGCGCAAAGATGACAAAGCTGCAGGAGAATGGCTTTATCGATACGTTCCGGTATTTTTATCCGGATCAGGAGGGCATCTATTCCTGGTGGTCGTACCGCTTCCAGGCGCGCAGCAAAAATGCTGGATGGAGAATTGATTATTTTATGACGTCAGAAAGTTTGAAAGACAGACTGGAGGATGCGAAGATCGACACAACGGTTCTGGGATCGGATCACTGCCCGGTGGAGCTGATTTTGAAGGATTAAAAAGGAACCTTTCAAATTTCCTTATGGAAATTTGAAAGTAGCGCCCTAAAAAAGGAACCTTTCAAATTTTCTTACGGAAATTTGAAAGTAGCGCAAAAAAGAGAGCCTTGCGGCTCTCTTTTTTGCTTACTTGTTCTGGATTGCAGCACGCTTGCGCATGGTGTGATCCAGGATTTTTTTACGGATTCTGAGAGACTTGGGAGTTACCTCCAGAAGCTCGTCTGTGTCGATGAAGTCCAGTGCCTGCTCCAGGCTTAAAATGCGCGGAGGGGAAAGGCGCAGGGCATCGTCGGCGCTGGAAGAACGGGTGTTGGTCAGCTTCTTGGTTTTGCAGACGTTGACTTCGATGTCTTCACTGCGGCCGGTCTGACCGATAACCATTCCGGCGTAAACCTTTTCACCGGCTCCGATAAACAGTGTGCCGCGCTCCTGTGCATTGAACAGACCGTAGGTGATGGCATCGCCTGCCTCGAATGCGATCAGGGAGCCCTGCTTGCGGTACTGGATATCGCCCTTGTAAGGCGCATAGCTGTCAAATATAGCGTTCATGATACCGTTGCCCTTGGTGTCGGTCATGAACTCACCACGGTAGCCGATCAGACCGCGGGAAGGAATCATGAATTCCAGGCGGGTCGTGCCGCTGTGGCCGGGGGTCATGTTGACCAGTTCGCCCTTTCTCTGACCGAGCTTTTCGATAACGTTTCCGGCAAACTCTTCCGGAACATCGATATATACCTGTTCCATAGGCTCGAGCTTGTGACCCTTTTCATCATAATGGTACAGAACCTCCGCCTTGCTGACTGCAAACTCATAGCCCTCACGGCGCATGTTCTCGATCAGGACGGACAGATGCAGCTCGCCGCGTCCGGATACCTTAAAGCTATCGGTGGAATCTGTTTCTTCCACGCGAAGGGAAACGTCAGTATTTAATTCGCGGAACAGACGCTCTCTCAAATGACGGCTGGTGATGAATTTTCCTTCTTTGCCGGCAAGGGGAGAGTCGTTTACCATGAAGTACATTGCAATGGTAGGCTCGGAAATTTTCTGGAACGGGATTGCGTTGGGCGCATCGGGAGAGCAGAGCGTGTCTCCGATGTGCAGGTCTGCAATACCGGAAATTGCAACGATGGAGCCGATACCCGCCTCGCGGACTTCTACTTTATTCAGACCGTCAAACTCGTAAAGCTTGCTGACCTTTACGCGCTTGGTGGAGTCGGGATCGTGATGGTTGACGATGACAACCTCCTGATTGACGGAAACCTTGCCATTATCCACTTTGCCGACGCCGATTCTGCCGACGTATTCGTTGTAATCAATGGTACTGATCAACAGCTGCAGACCAGCATCCGGGTCGCCCTCGGGAGCAGGGATGTAGTCCAGGATCGTGTCGAACAGAGGCTTCATATCCTTATTCTTAACGGTCAGGTTCGTCGTCGCACTGCCGTTTTTCGCGGATGCGTAAACAAAGGGGCAATCCAGCTGCTCGTCAGTAGCATCCAGCTCTAAGAACAGCTCCAGAACTTCATCCTGTACTTCCAGCGGACGCGCTTCGGGACGGTCGCACTTGTTGATGCAGACGATAACGGGAAGCTGCAGTTCCAGGGCCTTGCGCAGAACGAAACGAGTCTGCGGCATGGGACCTTCGAATGCGTCTACAACGAGGATAACGCCGTTTACCATTTTCAGGACACGTTCTACCTCGCCGCCGAAATCGGCATGTCCGGGAGTGTCGATGATATTGATCTTTGTGCCGTTGTAGGTAACGGCTGTATTTTTAGAAAGGATGGTGATACCGCGTTCGCGCTCGATGGCATTGGAGTCCATCACGCGTTCTGCCACTTCCTGATTGGCACGGAACACACCGCTTTGCTTTAACAGCTCATCAACCAGAGTGGTTTTGCCGTGATCGACATGGGCGATAATGGCAACGTTTCTCACGTCTTCTCTTTTCTGTCTCATTTTTTCCTCACATTCCGCCGCCAAAGCGGCTTGTACTGCGGCATTCCGGCCGCGCATTTCATCATTTCCGGGTTTAAACGGTACAAGTATAGCACCGCTTTTTTTCTGATGCAACCATTAAAACGCCCAAAGAGCTGTTTTTCGACACAAAAATAAGGAAAAAACTGCCGGAAGCGGGCGCAGATGTCGGGAAAAGGAGAATTGTGCGCCTCCGTATATTCATAAATTAGGAAGAAACCCCATAAAATGGAATTACATGACAGGAAAAAATTCTTGTAACAAGAAGGGAGAACTTTAAAATGACAGATAAGGTAATTGAAAACAACCAGGCAGCAGTAATGGGCAAAATTATCAGCGGATTTACGTTTAGCCATGAGATTTTCGGTGAAGGCTTTTACATGATGGATGTGGAAGTCGCGCGGCTGAGCGAATCCTATGATATTATCCCGGTTATGGTATCAGAGCGCCTGATCGACGTGGATGCGAATTACGAGGGGGAATATGTAAGCATTTACGGACAGTTCCGTTCGTATAACCGCCATGAAGAACGCAGGAATAAGCTGATTTTATCTGTGTTTGCAAGGGAGATCACATTCGTGGATGAGTTGGAGGAAAGTGCGCGGACAAACCAGATTTATCTGGACGGTTATATCTGTAAGGAGCCGGTTTACCGTAAGACGCCGCTGGGTCGGGAGATCGCGGATGTGCTGCTGGCGGTCAACAGACCTTACGGAAAATCGGATTACATTCCCTGCATCTGTTGGGGCAGGAATGCCAGATATGCAGGCAGCTTTGAGGTTGGCGCCCATTGTGCGGTATGGGGACGGATCCAGAGCCGGGAATATATGAAAAAGCTTTCCGAGGATCAGCTGGAAAAGCGTATCGCTTATGAGGTATCGGTCAGCAAGCTGGAGCGGATGGACTGATATAGTTGCAGATTAGGGTAAGATATGCTAGAATATCGACATCATATGGTATATCTGCGGCATTAAATGTTTACGAAAAGACAAATCGGGAAAGGAATTCCGACTATGGGCAGAGTTCAGATTTTTACAGGGGACGGCTATGGAAAAACGATGGCGGCACTCGGGGAAGCGTTGATTGCTGCCGCATCTGGCAAACGTGTAGTAGTGATTCAGTTTTTGAAGGGGAGAGGCCTGACGGATTCTACATTTGAGCGGCAGCTGGAACCGGAGATCAAAATCTTCCGGTTTGAGAAATCGGATGCTGACTTTTTATCTCTTCCGGAAGACAAACAGAGGGAAGAAGCACAGAATATTCGAAATGGTATCTGCTTTGCGAGAAAGGTGCTGACCACTGGTCAATGCGACCTGTTGGTACTGGATGAGGTGCTGGGGCTTGTGGACTGCGGGATCGTGCAGGAGCAGGAGTTGAGAGAGCTGATCTTTCTGCGCGGTGCAGATACGGATGTGACATTGACCGGAATTCGGATGTGCGACAGCCTTTTGGGAATCGCTGACCATGTATCTGACATCGAACAAATTAAATAAAAACGGACCCGCGCCGGATGGAGAAGCTTCTCTACAGCGCGGGTTTTGTTTTTCCCTGTTGATTGACAGTCAGGGCGCAGGGTGCTATGATAATTCTATATAAAATCTGTTAGAAAGCAAGGCGGCCGGACGGCTCGCAAGGAGGTTTATATGGCAATTTTTGAAGGTGCCGGAGTAGCGATTATCACCCCGTTTCATACGGATGGTTCGATTGATTATGATAAATTTGGCGAAGTGATTGAACAGCAGATCGCAAATCAGACAGACGCGATCATTGTGTGCGGTACAACCGGTGAATCTGCGACGATGACGCATGAGGAGCATCTGGATGTGATCCGCTATTGTGTGGAGAAGGTGGCACATCGGATTCCTGTTGTGGCAGGAACCGGCTCTAACTGCACGGAGACGGCGGTTTATCTTTCCCAGGAAGCGGAGAAGATCGGTGCAGACGGGCTGCTTGTTGTAACTCCTTACTACAATAAAGCGACTCAGAATGGTCTGTATCAGCATTTTAAGATGGTTGCGGATTCTGTAAAGCTGCCGATCCTGTTATATAACGTTCCGTCCCGTACCGGTACGACGCTGCAGCCGGAGACGATCGTGCGCCTGTGCAGGGATGTGGAAAATATCGTCGGTGTCAAGGATGCAACGGGGAATATCAGCCAGACAGCTCATCTCATGAGCATCGCAGATGGCTGTGTGGATCTCTATTCCGGTGAGGATGCGATTATTGTTCCGATGCTTTCTCTGGGAGCAAAGGGCGTGATTTCTGTTTTGTCAAATGTTGCGCCGCAGGAAACACACCAGATCTGCAGCCTTTATTTTGAAGGAAAGGTAAAAGAAAGCTGTGCGCTGCAATTAAAGGCAGTTCCCCTTGTAGAAGCGCTTTTCTGTGAAGTGAATCCGATCCCGGTCAAGAAGGCGATGCAGTTAAAGGGCATGTGCACCGGAACCCTGCGGATGCCGCTGACAGAGATGGAAGAGGCAGATGCGGCAAGACTTGAACGTGAAATGAAAAAATTTGGTGTATTATAAGGGCTTTTTGACAGGCCGGGACATAAAGTGCTCCGGTCTGTTTTACATTTCAGGATTGCGAGGTTTACAGCAGAGCAATCCACAGAGAGGAAATCCAGGTTCAAAACAAGGAGGATAACATGGTCAGAGTAATTATGCACGGCTGCAATGGCCGCATGGGACAGGTCATTACGGAGATGATTGCAAAGGAAGCAGAGATGGAGATCGTTGCGGGGGTGGACTTGAGCGATCATATCCAAAATTCCTATCCCGTTTTTAAAAGCATGAAGGACTGCGATGTAGAAGCGGACGTTGTGATCGATTTTGCAAATGCGAAGGCAGTGGACGGGCTGCTGGATGTCTGTGTAGAAAGAAATCTTCCCTGTGTGCTTTGCACCACCGGACTTTCGGAAGAACAGCTTGCACATGTCAAAGAGGCTTCCGGTAAGGTTGCGATCCTGCGCTCTGCAAATATGTCCATGGGCATCAATCTTTTGATGAAGCTGTTAAAGGATGCGGTTCCGGTGCTGGCAGCGGCAGGCTATGATATGGAAATCGTGGAAAAGCATCATAACCAGAAGCTGGATGCCCCCAGCGGCACGGCGATTGCGCTGGCGGACGTCATGAATCAGGCGGCTGGCGGCGATTACGAATATGTTTATGATAGATCGACCCGCAGGGAGAAGCGCCCGGAAAAGGAAATCGGTATTTCTGCAGTGCGCGGCGGGACGATTGTCGGCGACCATGATGTGATTTTTGCAGGTCAGGATGAGGTAATTACCTTTTCCCATATGGCATATTCCAGAAAGCTGTTTGCGACAGGCGCAGTTTCCGCGGCAAGGTTCCTGGCAGGTAAGCCTGCAGGTATGTACGATATGAGCCGCGTGATCGAGGGAAAATAAGACAGAAAGCAACTGTTGACGGTGAAACCGGGGGAGCCGCCAGGCGGCAGATAGAGAGGGTATATGGATAATAATTTTGAGTACAGGGTTTATTTGAAAAGCTTGTCGAAACAGTTTCCGACCATTGCGGACGCTGCGACGGAGATTATCAACCTGCAGGCGATTTTGAGTCTGCCCAAAGGCACGGAGCATTTTCTGACAGATATTCACGGAGAATACGAGCAGTTTAACCATGTGTTGAAAAACGGCTCCGGATCCGTGCGCAGAAAGATCGACGAGGAGTTCGGCAACACGCTGAGTGTCAAGGACAAAAGAAGCCTTGCGACGCTGATTTATTATCCTCAGGAAAAGCTGGAGCTGGTCTGTCAGGAGGAAGAGGATCAGGATGTGCTGGAGGATTGGTTCAAGATCACGATTCACCGGCTGGTGCAGATGACCAAACGCGTTTCTTCCAAATATACCCGCTCCAAGGTGCGCAAGGCGCTGCCCCACGATTTTTCCTATGTCATCGAAGAGCTGATTACCGAAAAAGAAGAAATTCAGGACAAAGAGCTTTACTATAACGAAATTATCAATACGATTATCCGGATCGGCAGGGCACCGGAATGTATTATTGCGCTCTGCAACCTGATTCAGCGCCTTGTCATCGACCACCTGCATATCGTCGGCGATATCTATGACCGCGGCAAGGGACCTCATGTCATCATGGATACCCTGAGTGCATATCATTCTGTGGATATCCAGTGGGGAAATCACGATATTGTGTGGATGGGTGCAGCCAGCGGGCAGACGGCATGTATGGCGACGGTACTGCGGATTTCCGCCCGTTACGGCAATCTGGACACGCTGGAAGAGGGCTATGGTATTAACCTGATCCCCCTGGCGACCTTTGCACTAAAGACCTATGAAAATTCGGACTGCAGCGTATTTTCCATCAAATACGGGGCAGATTACGATGTCAAGGACTTAAAGCTCGACATGATGATGCACAAGGCGATCGCCATCATTCAGTTCAAGCTGGAGGGACAGCTGATCCTGGCACATCCGGAATATCACATGGATGACCGGCTGCTGCTGGATAAGATCGACTTTGAAAAAGGAACTGTCCGTATCGGAGATAAGGAATATGAAATGCTGGATTCTGATTTTCCGACTGTCGATCCGAAGGATCCGTATCGTCTGACGGCAGAGGAGGAGCAGGTAGTAGAGCGCCTGCGGCATGCCTTTGTTCATTGCGAGAAGCTCCAGAAGCATGTGCGCTTCCTGTTTGCCAAGGGCAGCATGTATAAGATCTTTAATTCCAACCTGCTCTATCATGGCTGTGTGCCGATGGACGAGGACGGAAATTTTGAACAGATCAATGTGTACGGCAAACTCTGCAGCGGCAAAAAGCTTTACGAGGTGCTGGAAACCTATGCCCGCAAGGGATATTACTCTCAGGATAAGGAAGAACGCAGAAAAGGGCGTGATACCCTCTGGTATATCTGGGCGGGTCCGAAGTCTCCGGTATTCGGCAAGGATAAAATGGCGACCTTTGAACGATATTTCATCGCAGATAAGGAAACACATAAGGAAACGAAAAACGCTTATTATCGCCTGTATGATAACGAAGAGATTTTAAATAAGATCCTGCGGGAATTTGGACTGGATGAGCATCGTTCTCATATTATTAACGGTCATGTTCCGGTGGAGATCAAGCGTGGGGAGACGCCGATCAAATGTAACGGAAAGTTACTGATTATCGATGGCGGCTTTTCCAAGGCTTATCAGGGAAAGACTGGAATCGCAGGCTATACCCTTGTTGCCAATTCTCACGGCATGAATCTGGTGGAGCACAGGCCCTTCGTTTCCGCAGAGGATGCGATCCGAAACGAAACGGACATGGTATCGGACAATATCCTGATCGAAACGGCAAAACGAAGAATTCTTGTGGCAGATACGGATATCGGACGCGAGTTAAAGGAGAGTATCGGGCATCTGGAAAAGCTTCTGAACGCTTATCGGGATGGTATTCTGATCGAAAAAGGAATCTGACCGGACAGATGCCATATCGTCCGGGCGTTTGGTGGACTTTTTGCTCTGACAGGAGGAAGCCTGCAGAACGATGCCTGTAAGCAGCAACAGGAGGATGGGACGGATGGGATAATTGCGTTTCATGAAATTCCTCGTTTCTGGGTGGATGCTGGTACATCGTTTTCGAAATAGCTATACCACTCACTTGCCTGCGAATCCGATTGCACAGGTATAAAAGCCTCAGCGTAGCCCGCTACGCCTGCGTTTTTATACCTGCACACTCGAATCCACATCCTACGCGATTGGTATAGTTATTTACGAAACGCTGTACTAGGTTGAACAATAAGCGTGGTCGCTTATGCTTCTCACAGCTATGGATCGCACGCGTTTTTTTGCACAAAGCGCCTGCGGAATAGGGATTAAAATGCGGGACGCAGCGGCAGTGCCTGTATGCAGTATTTGCATGAAGACGGATTTTATACCCGGCGCGAAGCAAAACGTCCGGTCGGTTGGAGCATGAACAGCGCCGCAGACAGCGGCAGAATGGGAGCATCATGGAATTAAGACCCTGTATTGACATTCATAACGGCAAGGTAAAGCAGCTGGTGGGCGGCAGTATTCAGGATCAGGGAGACTCTGCCCAGGAGAATTATATTTCCAGCCAGGATGCGGCGTGGTATGCACGCCTGTTTCAGGAAAAAGGCTTGAAAAATGGTCATGTCATCCTGTTAAACAGCAAAGACAGCGCTTATTACGAGCAGACCAGGCAGCAGGCACTTTCTGCGCTGCAGGCATATCCGGGCGGACTGCAGATCGGCGGCGGGATCACCGCAGAAAATGCCCGGGAGTATCTGGATGCAGGTGCATCCCATGTCATTGTGACATCCTATGTATTTCGAAATGGTGATATTTCATTTGAAAATCTGAACCGCATGATGGATGCTGTCGGCAAAAAGCGTCTGGTTCTGGATCTGAGCTGCCGCAAGAAAGACGGGAAGTATTATATCGTGACGGATCGTTGGCAAACCTATACGAGGGTCGCGCTTTCGGAAGAAATTCTGACGATGCTGTCTTCTTTCTGTGATGAATTTCTGATTCACGGAGTGGATGTGGAGGGAAAACGCAGCGGAATCGAGCAGGAGCTGATCGGGCTGCTGGGAAGATGGAACCGGATTCCGATCACCTACGCCGGAGGTATCCGCAGTCTGGAAGATATCGAACAGATTCGAAAAGCCGGACAGAATAAAATTCATGTCACAGTCGGCAGCGCGCTGGACTTGTACGGCGGAGACCTGTCGTTTGAAAAAGTGCTGGCGGCGTGTGAACAGTAATGATGTAGATGCGCAGTTTGCCTGCGCCATTTGCAAAGTCCCGTCTTGGATGCTTCCCGCTGTGCTGCAGGAGAAAATTGGAAAAATTTCAAACTGGGGATTGACTTTTTGACTGTAGTGAGGTACAGTATAGAAAACAAAGAGAAACCGATGAGAAAGAGGAGTACTCAGAGTCGCGAACATTACAGAGAGCTGCAGGCGGTGGGATTGCAGTATGGGAACATTTGAGGAATGGACTTTCGAGGCTGGCCCCGAACCAACAGTAGGTGCCGGCGGGATCCGGACCCGTTATCCGACCGGCGCATATGATAGTATGTGAACAGAGTGGACTGAAACAGTCAATTTGAGTGGCACCGCGATAATGAAACATTACCGTCTCAAGCAAAATGCTTGAGGCGGTTTTCGTTTGTATGGGAATAAATTCCCAGACAAACGAAGCCCTCCGGGCGGGAAGCTTCTCAAGCCACCACACTCGCACCCCCTTCCTTTTCTTCTTTGTTTCAATCAACGTTTTTTAGAAAAGGAGAACAACACAATGAAAAAGAAAGCAATGGCACTTACCGTAGCAGCAATGATGGCAGCAGCAATGATCACAGGATGCGGACAGACCGCAGCAACCACTGTTGAGACCGCAGCAGACACAACCGTACAGACAGAAGAGAGCACCGCTGATACGGAAAGCACAGCAGCAGATACAGCGGCGGCAGATGGCGAAAGCTACACAATCGGTATTTCCCAGTTCGCAGAGCACGGCTCTCTGGACAACTGCAGAACCGGTTTTCTGGAAGGCTTAAAAGAAGCGGGCATCGAAGAGGGCGTGAACCTGACGGTTCTGTTTGACAATGCGCAGGCAGACACCGCAACAGCGAGCATGATTTCCGATAACTACGTTTCTCAGAAAGTGGATCTGATCTGTGCGATCGCAACTCCGTCCGCAATGAGCGCATACAATTCCTGCCTGGACAGCGACATTCCTGTTATTTACACCGCTGTATCCGATCCGGTCAGCGCAGGACTTGCAAAAGAAGATAAGACACCGGAGGGCAACATCACCGGTACCGCAGATACGCTTCCGGTAGAAGCACAGCTGAAAATGATCCGTGAGGTGCTTCCGGATGCAACAAAGATCGGTATCCTGTATACAACAAGCGAAGCAAACTCTCTGAGCACGATTGAAACCTACAAAGAGCTGGCTGACGATTACGGCTTTGAAATCGTAGAATCCGGCATCAATACACTGGCAGACGTCGATATGGCAGCGGCTGACCTCGCAGCAAAGGTAGACTGCATTTCCAACCTGACAGACAATACCGTAGTACAGGGTCTGCAGACCGTTCTGGCAAAAGCGAGCGCAGCGGGCATCCCGGTATTTGGTTCTGAAGTAGAACAGGTAAAGAACGGTTGCCTGGCAGCAGAAGGTATCGACTATGTAGCACTTGGCAAACAGACCGGAGCGATGGCAGCAAAGGTATTAAAGGGCGAGGCAGAGGCTTCCGACATGCCTTATGAAGTATGCGAGGGTGCAAACCTTTATATTAACACAGAAGTAGCAAGGGATCTTGGCATCACTTTCCCGGAAAACTACGAAGCGGACGCTGCAGAGGTTTTTGAAACCGTTACAGTAGAATAAATAAAAGGACAGAAAGAACTGTTCAGCAGGTCTGCGCATTTACTGCGCTGACCGTAAGAAAACTTAGACTAGAAGGCAAAAATCCTATCGGCATAGCCGATTTGGAATGGATTTTTGCGCGTAACTGTGAGGGTACTGAACAGTTACGGACAGAAAGAAAAAGCAGGAGGTTCTGACATGGAACTGGTCATCAGTACACTCGAACAGGGTATGATCTACGGGATCATGGCGCTGGGAGTATATATCACTTATAAAATACTGGATTTCCCGGATCTGACGGTAGACGGCAGCTTTCCGATGGGAGCAGCGATTACGGCAGTCATGATTACAAATGGGGTTCCGGCAATTCTTACGCTTCCGGTGTGTTTCCTTATAGGAGCGCTGGCAGGTGTACTGACTGGTCTGATCCATGTAAAGCTCAAGGTAAGAGACCTGTTGAGCGGCATCATTATGATGACCGCTCTTTACACCGTAAATTTGCGGATCGCAGGCAGGGCGAACCTTCCGTTTTATAAAGAAGTAACGGTATTTGATAATAGTCTGGTCAACGGAATCTGCCAGGGAGCACTGGCGTCCTGGAAAATCGTACTCGTGATGGTTGTCATTACAGTTGTGGTAAAAGTGCTTTTAGACGCTTATCTAAAAACCGGATCCGGCTTTCTGCTCCGCGCAGTCGGCGATAACGCGTCGATTGTAACGGCGATGGGACGTGACCGCGGTAAAGTAAAAATTCTCGGACTTGCAATTGCAAACGGTCTGGTTACGTTGAGCGGATGCCTGTTTGCACAGCAGCAGCGCTGCTTTGAAATTTCGGTCGGAACCGGAACTGTGGTGGTCGGACTTGCGAGTGTAATTATCGGAACGAGTCTGTATCAGAAGTTAGAAGGAATCGGATCGATTTCCAAGGCGCTTCACAACGTGCGGGTTGGCATGGTAACGTTCAGCGTTGTGATCGGATCAATCCTTTACAAAGCCTGCGTTGCGATTGCACTTCGCATGGGATTAAAATCTACAGACTTAAAGCTGATTACGGCGGTACTGTTTTTAGTCATTCTGGTTGTCAGCATGGAACGAAAGGGGCGGAAAAATGCTTGAACTTTCCCATATCGATAAATATTATAATCCGGGCTCAGTCAATGAAATGTGCCTGTTTCAGGATTTTAACCTGACGATTCCAGACAGCCAGTTCGTGTCGGTGGTCGGCAGCAACGGCTCCGGCAAGACCTCCATGCTGAACCTGATCTGCGGCAGCATTTCGGCGGACGCAGGAAAGGTCATCGTAAACGGAACTGATATCACCGGCCAGAAAGAATATATGCGCCACCGCAAAATCGGCAGAGTATACCAGAACCCTTCTGCCGGGACGTGCCCGAATATGACGGTGCTGGAAAATATGGCGGTTGCGGATCTGAAAGAAAAAGGTTATGGATTGAACCGCTGTGTCAGAAAGAGCCGGGAAAATGCGTACCGCGAGATGCTTTCCGGTCTTGGACTTGGGCTGGAAGACAAGCTGGAAACAAAGGTCGGTTCCCTTTCCGGCGGACAGCGTCAGGTACTGGCGCTGCTGATGGCGACGATGACACCGATTGATTTCCTGATTCTGGATGAGCATACGGCGGCACTGGATCCCAGAACAGCGGAAATTGTCATGAAGCTGACGGATCAGATCGTCCGGGAAAAGAAAATGACGACGGTTATGGTAACGCACAACCTGCGCTATGCATTGGAATATGGGGATCGTATCCTGATGATGCATCAGGGAAAAATCGTTCTGGATAAAGTTGGGGAAGAAAAGAACCGGCTCAACACGGACGAGATCATGGGTATTTTCAACCGAATCAGCGTAGAGTGCGGAAACTGAGGCTGTTCGGATCAAAAAAAGGCAGGACAATGAGCGGCAATATCAAAAACTCATTGTCCCGCCCTTTTTTTATGGCAATAGATTGTTTACAGAGTTTGCATTCGTATTACTACCGTATTTTTCACCGTTGACGACGCATGCGCGGGACGATATAATACGGATATCGAAAGGTTTTTGGGCGTTCTATACAATAGCGTGTACCCTTGGCGGACATTCTATTGTCCTGTATAATCGCTGGCGGCGATCTGCCGCAGGCTGCGGATATTCTGACCGCAGGAAAATTCAAAGAGCAATCATTGTTCCGGTCTTTGGAGAGAGACGGGAGGACGGATGGCGTATATCACGTCGTGGTATTGGAATAAAGGAGATTTTCGCAAGGTAAATGAGGATTCTTTTACGCTGCAGCGAGTTCGCGCACGCAAAAAGGAGCTCATATTTGCTGCGGTCTGCGACGGAATCGGCGGACTGCGGGCAGGAGAATACGCGAGCGGTCTGGTTGCAGAGCAGCTGACGGAATGGTTTTACCGGGAAGGTTTTTGGAAAATGCGCACTCTTTTCTGGACAAAACAGATGAAAAAGCGGGCACTCGACGCGCTTTTAGACATGCAGGAAAAGCTGGAGCGCTGCGAGCGGGAGGAAAAAATCTGCAGCGGAACGACAGTAACGATGGTATTTGTTCGCGGACGCAGATTTGTACTGGTGCATCTGGGGGACAGCAGGGCGTATCAGCTTTGCCGCAAACGCTGCTTAAATCGGGAAAAACAGACCGGAACCAGGCAGCTTTCACAGGATCATGAAGAGGGCGGCGTGCTGCGCCGCTGCGTCGGGGCGTTTGGGCTGGAAGTGCCGCAATTGTATACAGGAACGCTGGACGACGGGGACATGCTACTGTTGTGTACGGACGGATTTTATAAAAAAGCGCCGCCGGATTTTTTTCGAATCTGCCTGTACGAGGAACGGGAAGCAGGGCAACTGTATCGGCGGCTGAAAGGAATTGGGAGCTTTTTGACGGCCCAGGGGGAAAAGGACAATATGACAGCGGTACTGATCGGATATGAAAAGGAGGAATCTGTCTGGAAAAAGAACGAAAAATCGGTGAAAAATACATTTTAAAAGGAGAAACAGCGAGCGGGGGAACCGGAACCGTTTACCGGGCGTATGATCTGCGTCTGCAAAAGATTTGGGCGGCAAAAAAGGTCGGACGGGATTTCCCGATCCGGGAAGAATTTACGATGGGAAAGCTGGCTGATTCGGCGTTTCCGGGGATTGTGGATGTAGTAGAACAGGAGGAAGAGCGCTTTTTAATTATGGAATGGATTGAGGGGGAAACGCTTGCGGTGCAGATGGAACGAGACGGCGCCTTTGCAGAAGAAACGGTGATCGAGATCGGGATCTGTCTGGCAAAAGCGATTCAGAAGCTTCACCAGATGCAGCCACCGCTTTTGTATTTGGACTGCAAGCCGTCAAATGTGATGAAGGATTCCGATGGAAAAATCAGGCTGATCGATTTTGGCAGCGCGCTGGAAGCGCATACACCCGTGACAAAAGGCATTTCCGCGAGTCCTGGATATGCGGCGCCGGAGCAGCTGAGCCGGGAAACCGAAAAGCGCTGTGTGGATGTCCGGACAGATGTGTTCGGTCTGGGACGGACACTGTATGCGCTTTTGTGCGGGGCAGACCTTTCCAGACCGCCTTATGCGTTTGCGTCCCTGAAAAGCCGCTGTCCGCAGGTCAGCGATGAGCTGGAACGGATTATCATGCGTGCCACAGCCAGGGAGCCGGAAGCACGGTTTCAGACGATGGAGGCTTTTTTGCAGGTGCTTTTGGCGTTACAGGAGGCTTGCAGGGTAGATGATACAGGAAAGAAAGAACCGTTTTGGCAGAAACTGCGTCGGAAGAAGACGGCGGACTGTGAAGTGCTGCAGAGCGTTCTCAGGACGGCAAAACCGATGGGAAGGTGGATGTTTGCACTGCTGGCGGCGGTTCTGATGCTGCAGGGGGCGACCGTAGCTGCGAAGGCGGCAGGCGTAGATCGCGCAGCCGGGAAAATTCCGATCACCCTGCGGGATAGCAGTCTGCGAAAGCTCCTGATAAAAGAAAATGCCGCGCTGTATACAGAAAAGCCGGTGTTTCTGGAATTAAACCCAAACACCCTTGGATGCGGGGACGAGGTGCGGGTTATGCTGAGTCTGTACAGTAGAAACGAAAAAATCGGAGAGTATGAGCTTGTGATGGGGCAGAAGCGCTGATGCGAAAAAGGTGCAGGGGCTTCCTTAAACCGGATGCATTTCGGGCGATACACAGCTGTAGCGAGACGGCATTTTCGGGAGAAGTCTGCACGTCGGGCAGCAAAATTCCTTCGCCGGAAACCGATTGCACTGCCTGTGGGGAAGTGTTAAAATAAAAATAACTGGGCTTTTGAACAAAAAGAACGCGGAAGCGATAAAACGGAGGGCATTATGTACAGAGATCATACCAAAGTCGTAAAAATTGGAAACCGTGTAATCGGAGGCGGCAATCCGATCTTGATTCAGTCGATGACCAACACACCGACCGAGGATGTGGCGGCGACGGTTGCGCAGATTCACAGACTGGAAGAGGTTGGCTGTGAAATTATCCGCTGCACCGTACCGACGCTGGAAGCTGCGAAAGCGATTTCTGAGATCAGAAAGCAGATTTCCATTCCGTTGGTTGCGGACATTCATTTCGATTATAAGATGGCGATCGCCGCGATGGAAAACGGAGCGGATAAAATCCGGATCAATCCCGGAAACATTGGCGGTGCAGACCGTGTAGCGGAAGTAGTGCGTGTTGCAAGGGAACGCAATATTCCGATCCGTGTCGGCGTAAACAGCGGTTCCCTCGAAAAAGATCTTGTAGAAAAATATCATGGCGTAACGGCAGAGGGGATTGTAGAGAGTGCGCTGGATAAGGTGCATATGATCGAAGACCTTGGCTATGACAACCTGGTGATCAGCATCAAGTCCTCCGATGTTATGATGTGCGTGCATGCGCATGAGCTGCTGGCAGGAAAGACACCTTATCCGCTGCATGTCGGCATTACGGAATCCGGTACGGTTCTTTCCGGTAATATCAAGTCTGCGATTGGTCTGGGGCTGATTTTAAATCAGGGAATCGGCGATACGATCCGTGTATCCCTGACAGGGGATGTTGTAGAAGAGATCAAATCTGCGAAGCTGATTTTGCGGACGCTGGGACTGCGCAAAGGCGGTATTGAGGTTGTCAGCTGTCCGACCTGCGGACGCACGAAGATCGACCAGATCAGCCTTGCGAATCAGGTAGAAGCGCTTGCAGCGCAGTTCCCGAACCTGGATATCAAGGTCGCAGTCATGGGCTGTGTCGTAAACGGACCCGGCGAAGCAAAGGAAGCGGACCTGGGTATTGCAGGCGGCATCGGGGAAGGTCTGCTGATCAAAAAAGGGCAGATCATCCGCAAGATTCCGGAGGCAGAATTTATTCCGACTCTGCGGTATGAACTGGAGCACTGGAACGAACAGTAATCGTTTTTGGTGTAAAAGTATTTACGAAAATGGAGAGTAAAATGACCAAAGGTTTCATGGAAGTATTTCCGGAGCTTGTTCTGGAACAGGAAGTACGGGCATTGTTTGAAAAAGTAAAGGTAGAACGGGTGACGACCACGCGGCAAAAGGATCTGATCAGGGTGTATATCAGCTGCGGACGCCTGATCCCCAAAACAGTTATTTTCCGGGTAGAGGAAGAGATTGCAAGGCAGCTGTTTCCGAACTGCAATATCACGATCAAAATTCAGGAAAAATTTCAGCTGTCCGCCCAGTACAACCTAAAGAGCCTGCTGGAGACCTATCAGGAGAGCATTTTACTGGAATTAAAGGAATGCAGCCCGGTGGAATACAGTCTGTTCAAATCAGCCAATATTTCCTTCCCGGATGAGGGGAAGCTGGTGTTGGAAGTGCCGGATACGGTAATCGCGCATGAACGCTGTCCCGAGCTTGTCCGCATTCTGGAAAAAATTTGCTGTGAACGGTGCGGAATCCCGATGGAGGCGGCCGCACATTACTGTCAGCCGAAGGAAAATCCGAGAAAAGCGGAGGAAGAGATTGCACTGGCAAGAAAAGTGGCGATGATTGCCGCGAAAGCGGGTGCTCGTCCGGCTGCGGCGGACTATGGCATGAGCCAGGAGCAGTTCGCCAGCGTAATGAGCGGCGGATACAGCGCGTCCGGTAACGAGGGGCAGCCGCAGTATGCAGGCGGACAGGATGGCACTGCATGCAATGCTGCACAGAACGCAGACAGCAGCGCAGCGCAGTATGGTGCAGCGGGGATCGCAGGGCAAAATGGTGCGATGCCGGGTGACAGGGCAGAAGGCAGCATGCAGGCTGGCGGTATGGATGACGGCTATGAAGCATATCTTGCGTCCATGGGCGCAGCGGCCCATGCTGCGCAGAAAGCTCCGTTTGAGGGCGGCACGGTGGTTCTGACAAAAACAGCGGCAGCAGAGAATGGGATGCATCCGGATGCACCGGCAGCAGGGCAGAGTGCTCCGGCAATGGGGCAGACGGCAGCTCCTGCGGCAGGCACGAAAGGTACCGCATCGGCTGGCGGCAGAAATGCGGGCGGACAGAGCAAATACGGCAAAGGCAAATTCAACCGGGAGGGGCGTGGCGATTATCGACGCGGCGTCAAAAAAAGTGACAATCCGGATGTGCTTTACGGACGGGATTTTGACGAAGAAGCAATCCCGATCGAGGAGATCATCGGTGAGATGGGAGAGGTTGTTATCCGCGGCAAAATCATCGCAATGGATCAGCGTGAAATTCGCAACGAGCGGACAATCCTGATTTTTGATGTGACGGATTTTACTGACACGATGACCATCAAAATTTTTACCTTAAATGAACAGCTGGCAGAGGTAAAAGAGGGGATCAAGCCCGGCGCTTTTGTCAAAATTAAAGGTCTGACGATGGTGGACAAGTTTGACGGCGAGCTGACGGTCGGTTCGATTGTCGGGGTAAAAAAGATTTCGGATTTTACCACGTCGAGAATGGATCATTCCGTGCGCAAGCGTGTGGAACTGCACTGCCACACAAAAATGAGCGATATGGACGGTGTATCCGAGGTAAAGGATATTGTCAAGAGGGCGTATCAGTGGGGACATCCGGCGATCGCAATCACGGATCACGGCGTCGTACAGTCATTTCCGGATGCAAACCATCTGTTGGATGACCTCTGGAAAGCGGAGAAAGAAAAGCGTAAGGCTGCAGGAGATGAAAATCCGGACAGAAATGATTTCTTTAAAGTAATTTATGGATGTGAAGCGTATCTGGTGGATGATTTGAAGGAAATCGTAACCGGAGATAAGGGTCAGGTATTGCGGGATTCCTATGTGGTATTTGATATCGAGACAACCGGCTTTTCGCCGGTTAAAAACCGGATTATCGAGATCGGTGCGGTCAAGGTGGTGGAAGGAAAGATTGTGGACAGGTTTTCCACCTTTGTCAATCCACGTGTGCCGATTCCGTTTCGAATTGAGCAGCTGACAAGTATTAACGATGAAATGGTCATGGATGCACCGGGGATTGAAGAAGTGCTGCCGGAGTTCTTGAAATTCTGCGAGGGTACGATTTTTGTCGCCCACAATGCGAATTTCGATATGAGCTTTATTATGGAAAATGCGGCGCAGTTAAATATCGAGCTGCATCCTACCTATGTGGATACAGTCGGCATTGCGCGCGTGCTTTTGCCGCATCAGGCGAAGCATACGCTGGATGCGGTCGCAAAAACGATGGGTGTTTCCCTGGAAAATCATCACCGCGCAGTGGACGATGCGGAAGCAACGGCGGAAATTTTCGTAAAATTTATTCCGCTTCTGGAACAGCGCAACTGTCACACCCTTGCGGATGTGAACCATTTGGGAGATTCCAGCCCGGATATTGTAAAGAGACTGTTTTCCTACCATGCGATTATCCTTGCGAAAAACGATGTGGGGCGGGTAAATCTGTACCGTCTGGTATCGGAGTCTCATCTGACTTACTTTCATAAGACACCGCGAATTCCGAAGAGCTTGCTGATGAAGTACCGGGAGGGACTGATTCTGGGCAGTGCGTGTGAGGCAGGCGAGCTGTACCGTGCCCTGCTGGATGAAAAGTCGGATGCGGAAATTGCGCGGATCGTGAAATTTTATGATTATCTGGAAATCCAGCCGACCGGCAACAACATGTTCATGATCCATTCCGACAAGATTGAAAATGTCAACTCGGTGGAGGACATTCAGAACATGAACCGAAAGATCGTCAGGCTGGGCGAGCAGTTCAATAAACCGGTTGTAGCAACCTGCGACGTGCATTTTCTGGATCCCGCAGACGAGGTATACCGTCGGATTATCATGGCGGGCAAGGGCTTTAAGGATGCGGACGACCAGGCACCGCTATATCTGCGCACGACGGAAGAAATGCTGGAGGAGTTTCAGTATCTCGGCAGTGAAAAGGCAGAGGAGGTTGTCATTACCAACACCAATCGGATTGCGGATCAGATAGAGACGATTTCTCCGGTGCGCCCGGATAAGTGTCCGCCGGTTATTCCAGACAGCGATAAAACATTGACGGAAATCTGTTACCGCAAGGCGCATGAGCTTTATGGGGAAGAGCTGCCGCAGATCGTTGTGGACCGTCTGGAAAAGGAGCTGAACTCTATTATCAAAAACGGATTCGCCGTAATGTATATCATTGCGCAGAAGCTGGTTTGGAAATCGGTGGAGGACGGCTATCTGGTTGGCTCCAGAGGTTCTGTCGGTTCTTCACTGGTGGCGTTCATGGCGGGGATTACGGAGGTAAATTCCCTGAGCGCCCATTATCGGTGCCCGAAATGCCATTATTACGATTTTGATTCCCCGGAGGTCAAAGCCTTTGCCGGAAACGGCGGCTGCGATATGCCGGATAAAATGTGCCCGGTCTGCGGAGAGCCGCTGATTAAGGACGGTTTCGATATCCCATTTGAAACGTTCCTCGGATTTAAGGGGGATAAGGAGCCGGATATCGACCTGAACTTTTCCGGCGAATATCAGAGTAAGGCGCATAAATATACGGAAGTTATTTTCGGCGCAGGACAGACGTTCCGTGCCGGTACGATCGGCACGCTGGCGGATAAGACGGCGTTCGGTTATGTGAAAAATTATTTTGAAGAGCGCGGAAGCAAGAAGCGAAACTGCGAAATCAACCGGATTGTACAGGGCTGTACGGGAGTGCGCCGAAGCACGGGACAGCACCCCGGCGGTATCGTTGTTTTACCGGTGGGAGAGGACATCAACTCCTTTACGCCGGTGCAGCATCCCGCAAACGATATGACAACAGATACGGTAACGACCCATTTCGATTACCATTCCATCGACCACAACCTGCTGAAGCTCGATATCCTCGGACACGATGATCCGACGATGATCCGTATGCTGCAGGATCTGACGGGGGTTGACCCGACAAAGATCCCGCTGGACGATCCGCAGGTTATGAGCCTGTTTCAGAATACGTCGGCGCTCGGAATCACACCCGATCAGATTGACGGCTGCCCGGTTGGTTCTCTGGGCATCCCGGAGTTTGGTACAGATTTCGTTATTCAGATGCTTCTGGACACCAAGCCGCAGTGCTTTTCCGACCTGATTCGAATCGCCGGATTAGGACATGGTACGGATGTGTGGCTGGGCAACGCACAGACGCTGATTCAGGAAGGCAAGGCGACGATTTCCACGGCGATCTGTTGTCGAGACGATATCATGATTTATCTGATCAACATGGGCATGGACCCGAGCCTTTCCTTCACGACGATGGAGAGTGTGCGGAAGGGGAAAGGCTTAAAGCCGGAAATGGAAGAAGCGATGAAGGCGGTCGGTGTGCCGGACTGGTATATCTGGTCGTGTAAAAAGATCAAGTACATGTTCCCGAAAGCCCATGCGGCGGCTTACGTTATGATGGCGTGGCGAATCGCTTACTGTAAGGTAAATTATCCGCTGGCTTATTATGCGGCGTATTTTTCGATCCGTGCATCCGCCTTTTCCTATGAAATCATGTGTCAGGGACAACAGCATCTGGAAGCGGTCATGGCGGATTACAAGAAGCGTTCGGACAGCCTTTCCCAGAAAGAGCAGGCGTCGTTAAAGGATATGAAGCTCGTGCAGGAAATGTATGCGCGCGGCTTTGACTTTTTGCCCATCGATTTGTTTAAAGCGCATTCCCGAAATTTCCAGATCATGGACGGTAAAATCATGCCGTCGTTAAACAGCATTGACGGTCTGGGCGAAAAGGCGGCGGACGCCATCGTGGAAGCGGCGAAAAAAGGTCCGTTTTTGAGTAAGGATGATTTCCGGGAGCGTTCCAAGGCGAGCAAGACGATTGTGGAGCTTCTGGATACTCTGGGCATTCTGGGGGATCTGCCGGAGTCCAACCAGATCAGTCTGTTTGATTTTATGGTTGGCTGACGGAAGCTGGAAGAATGAAAATGGAAGAATATATCAGAGGAATCCCGTCCGGACTGCTGACTGCACAGCTTGGGGAGCGGGAAATTCAGGTGGTCGGGATTTCGGAAAACGGATTTGAGTTTCGACTGGAAAAAAAGGCGGCAAGGCAGCTTTTGACAGATGCTGTGCCGGCACAGCACCAGGTTTTGCGAGATGCCGCACCGCCGCAGCACTGCATAGTGACACCGTTTTGTAAGGTGTGCTTTTACGATCTGGAGCAGGCACTCTGGCAGGAACTTGTGCTGACAGAGTATGGGCTGGAAAAAGCACCCGCTTTGTCACAGCCAGGGCACAGGGAAAAGCCGTGCGCTGCCTCCTTTTATCAGCTTTATCGGGTCTGCGTAACTTCGCCGGAGTTTCGGATTGCTGTGCAGAAGCTTCTTTTGCAATATACCCGCTACATCCATCTGAAGCTGGAAGAGGATGACGCTAGGCTTGCAGAGGCAACGGTTGGTTATCCGGTGGAGTTAGAGGATTGCTTTGCCGACAGCCTGGAAGAGCAGAAACGAAAATGGTTTGCGCAGACGGACTGGGAGGCGGTTTTGCGTCCGTATCCGTCTTACGCGCTGGAGCTGGACAGACCGGAATGGTATGAGACATATTTAAAAGAAAGCCTGTCGGATTTTATGACAGATTACTGGAAGGAAAACAACGTTGCCAGCGCGTTTTACGCAAAACGCCTGCCGGATCGGATTTACCTTGGAAATCAATTCTGCCGTCTGCTCTTTCCAAAGAAAGAAATACTGTTTGCCCTGCTCGAAAAGGCGCGGAGCGAGGGGCTTGGCGTGACAGTTTCGTTTGCATGCCAGCCGGAGGTCAGTTTAAAGGAAGCGAAACAGCTTTTGGAAAGCCTGCGAAGCTGGTGTCAGCAAAACGGATCGATCGAGATCGTCGTTAATGACTGGGGGATGGCGCAGCTTGTAGGCAGATATCCGGAGCAGTTTGAGCTGTGCATGGGAACACTTCTCAATAAACGGAAAAAAGATCCGCGGCTTTCCTATTTAAAAAGCCGGCTGCCGGACAAGGACACCGGACTTTTGGCAGAGAACAGCCTGAATGCAGATTTTTATCAAAAGGCACTGGAAAAAAACCTTGGATTTGTGCGCTATGAATGGGAAAGCTGTGGGTATCCGCAAAGATTCCCGGAAGGAAAAAACAGCCTGCATCTTCCGTTTTATCAAACGAACACATCGCAATACTGTACCCTTTATGCGCAGTACAGAGAGCGCAACAGGGGACGGCAGTATCTACAGACGGAATGTCCCGGATATTGTCAGATGCAAGCGTTTTTATACCCGGAGCATCTGCATATGACAGGAAGCTACAATTCGTTGTTTTCGCTGGATCAGACGATTTTGCGGGCGCTGGAGACGGGCAGTGTGGAAAACGCAGCGTTTGGGGAAGCAGAACAGGAGGTGCAGCCTGACCGCGCGGTGCTGAATCTGCTTTGAGTGCAGTGCGCGGCATGGAGGTCACACATGGAACTTACAGCGGGGCTTGGCTCGGTTGACGATTATATCCGATATATCGAAGCGGGAGCGGACGAATGCTTCTGCGGTTACATTCCCTATGCATGGGACAGAAAGTACGGGACGGTTCTGTCCTTAAACCGCAGGGAGGTGCGATGCTGCAGCGTGCAGCTGGGTGCATTTTCGGAGCTGGAAATTCTGGCGGCGATGGTGCGGGCGTATCAAAAGCCCGTGCAGCTGACGTTTAATTCGCTGTACTATCTTCCACAGCAGTATCCGGAAATCGCAGAGACAATTCAAAAATGTATGGAAATCGGTTTTTGGGATTATATTATCGCAGACCCGGCGCTGATTTGATATCTTCGGCAGCAAAAGATCGGCTGTCGGATTTCGTTAAGCGGCGAGGTTGGAGAAATCAACAGCGCGATGACAGGATTGTTTGAGCAGATGGAAATCAGCAGAATCATCTTTCCAAGGAAGATGCGACCGAAGGATATGGCGGTTGTGGCGCAGGCATGTGCCAAAAGAAGTCCCGGATTGGAAAACATGAAATATGAAGCGTTTGCATTAAATGAGCTGTGTCAGTTTTCCGGGGCATTCTGCAATTCCCTGCACTGTGACGAGATGGGATATTTGTGCCGTGTGCCGTATCGGGTCGGTGTAGGGAAGAGCCAGCGGAAGGACAGCATCCTTATCGATCACCAAGAATGGGACGGTACCGCGTCTTCAAGGGAAGATACCTCAGAAGCCAGACAGTGCGGCGGCACATGGGATTCACCGGAATCAGATTTCGATGCTCCAATCCTGGGCGAAAGTGGCTGTGGGCTGTGTGCGCTCTATGATCTGGGTCAGGCGGGAATTACCCATCTGAAAATTGTAGGCAGAGGAAACCACCCGGACCGGATGGTGGAAGACATCCGGGCGATGAAGCGTGCGTTGGAGATCCTGGATGCCTCCAAAGACCGGGAAACCTATCAAAAACGGATGAAGCAGGAGTTGTTTTTGAGCGGCTGCAGCAAAAACTGTTACTATCTACCAGCAAATTTATAAAAATTGCAAAAAACACTTGCATTTTGGAAAAAAGTATTGTATAGTAATCAAGCGTCAGTTAAGTGACACAAAAGAATGGCTAGTTGGTCAAGCGGTTAAGACGTCGCCCTCTCACGGCGAAAACAGGGGTTCGATTCCCCTACTAGCTGTTTGCAGAAACGGATTTCTGCAAAGGATAAAGACTTCCTGAGCTTCAGGAAGAACAGGATAACAGTTATGGCTAGTTGGTCAAGCGGTTAAGACGTCGCCCTCTCACGGCGAAAACAGGGGTTCGATTCCCCTACTAGCTGTTTTCGAGAACCGGAATTCGTAAAGGATTCCGGTTTTTGCGTTACAGTTCCCTCGTGGATTTCTGTGCATAGATTTGTGCTTGCACAAACATCTATGGGCGGGTGAACTGCAACATTTTTGCCGGAAACCCTTGCATTCCGGTCGGGAACATGTTAGAGTAGAGAAGATGATACATGTTACCGGAGCAAGAGTGGGCAAAAACCCACTCTTGTTTGTTATAACACAGACAACTGAATAAGGAAGGTGAAGGAATGTCAAAAAGAGAGACATACGAAGCGAAGACGGAAGAACTTCTGCTTCCGATCGCGGAGGAAAACGGCGTGGAAATCTACGACGTGGAGTATGTGAAAGAAGGCAGCGACTGGTATCTGCGTGCCTACATCGACAAACCGGACGGCGTCAACATCGGTGACTGCGAGGCAGTAAGCCGCGCGTTGTCCGACAAACTGGATGAAGCCGATTTTATCGAGGACGCCTATATTTTGGAAGTGAGCTCACCGGGGCTGGGCAGGACGCTGAAAAAGGATAAGCATCTGGAAAAGAGCCTGGGCGAAGAAGTGGAAATCAGATTGTATAAGCCGGTGGATAAATGCCGGGAATTTACAGGCGTATTAAAAAGCTATGATGCGGACAGCATTACGATTGATACAGCAGAAAAGGAAATGACATTTGCCAGAAAAGAGATTGCACTGATCCGTCTGGCGCTGGATTTTTAAACAGACGACAAAGCAGCGGAATGGAGGATGAAATGAATAAGGAATTAAAGGAAGCGTTGGATGTACTGGAGAAAGAGAAAGAGATCAGCAAAGAGACTCTGTTTGAAGCGATCGAAAACTCTCTGCTCACAGCCTGCAAACAGCATTTCGGCAAAGCGGATAATGTAAAGGTGGAAATCGACCGGGATACCTGCGATTTTCTCTGCTATGCGGAGAAAGAGGTTGTTCCGACACAGGACGACGTGGAGGATGAATGCCTGCAGATCGCTCTGGAGGATGCAAAGCAGATTTCCCACAGAGCGCAGGTTGGAGACATAATCCATGTGGAGATTAAGTCTAAAGAATTCGGCCGTATTGCAACACAGAATGCGAAAAATGTCATTCTGCAGAAGATCCGGGAAGAAGAGAGAAGCGTTGTATACAATCAGTATTTCGAAAAGGAAAAAGACGTCGTAACCGGCGTTGTACAGCGTTATCTGGGCCGCAACATCAGCATCAACCTGGGCAAGGCGGACGCAATCTTAAACGAGAGTGAGCAGGTAAAGGGCGAAGTGTTCAAGCCGACCGAGAGAATTAAGGTTTATATTCTTGAAGTAAAGAACACTCCCAAGGGACCTCGTATTTTAGTCAGCCGTACCCATCCGGAGCTTGTAAAACGTCTGTTTGAAGAAGAAGTAACAGAAATCCGCGACGGCGTTGTAGAGATCAAGAGTATCGCCCGTGAGGCTGGCAGCCGTACCAAGATCGCAGTATGGTCGAACAATCCGAACGTAGACGCAGTCGGCGCCTGTGTCGGTATGAACGGTTCCCGTGTCAATGCGATCGTAGATGAGCTGCGCGGCGAAAAGATCGATATCGTAAACTGGGATGAAAACCCCGGCAACCTGATCCAGAACGCGCTGTCCCCTGCAAAGATAGTTGCAGTATTTGCAGATCCCGACGAGCGCACCGCAAAGGTAGTCGTACCGGATTATCAGCTGTCCCTGGCGATCGGCAAAGAAGGACAGAACGCACGTCTGGCAGCGCGTCTGACCGGCTACAAGATCGATATCAAGAGCGAGACACAGGCAAAGGATGCTCCTGGCTTCCGTTATGAGGATTATCTGGATGACGGATATGACGACGAGGAAGAAGAGTACGAGGACGATTACGAAGAAGGCGCTGAGGAAGCACTGGAAGATACACAGGAGCCTGCAGCAGCCGAGGAAGACGGCGAGGGCAGCGATGAATAAAAAGATCCCCATGAGACAGTGCGTGGGCTGCGGCGAAATGAAAAACAAGCGCGAAATGATGCGCGTGCTCAAGACGCCGGAGGGACCGATCGTGCTGGATGCGACGGGAAGGAAGAACGGACGCGGTGCCTATCTGTGCAAAAGTCTGGACTGCCTGAAAAAGGCGAGAAAGAACCGCGGACTGGAGCGTTCCTTCCAGATGAGTATTCCGGATGAGGTTTACGACAGCCTGGAAAAGGAGTTTGGTGAGAGTGAAACCGAATAAGGTATTTTCCCTGCTGGGGCTTGCGACGAGAGCAGGACGGACGGCAAGCGGGGAGTTCATGACAGAAAAATCTGTCAAGAACAAAACCGCAGCGCTGGTGATCGTCGGTACAGACGCTTCAGCGAATACAAAGAAAAATTTCCGGGACATGTGCAGCTTTTATCATGTACCGTATTATGAATACGGGACGAAGGAAGAGCTGGGACATGCGATGGGAAAAGAAATGCGTGCATCCCTGGCGGTAACAGACGCCGGGTTTGCCAAAACCTTAAACCGGTATCTGGAAACGGAAATGAAGGAGACGGAGGGAAATGAATGGCAAAAATAAAGGTGCACGAGCTCGCAAAGGAGCTTGAAATAAAGAGCAAAGACGTCATTACCTTTTTACAGGAAAAGGGCGTGGACGTTAAGGCAGCGCAGAGCTCAATCGAGGGCGATGCGGTAGAATGGGTAAAAAAGAAGTTCGCAGCTGCAAATAAGGAGCCGTCCGGTCAAAAGGACAGCAGCAGGATAGGGCAGGCAGCGCAGACAGAAAGGAAGGCGCAGGTGGAGAAAGCGGAAACGGCAGAAAAGACGACGCAGACTGCGGCAGTACAGGCTGAGGGCCGGGAGGAACAGACAACGGATAAACAGGATATGAACAAAGAAGTTGCAGGACAGGACAGTCAGGCAAAGGCACATAAAAAATCAAAGACGATCATTGTGGTGAACAATCCCCAGAACAGCCGGATGAAGAACGGCAATTCCGGAAACAATGACAGAAGAAATAATAATGGAAACGGTGCAAAAAATGACGGGCGCAGAAATGATGGAAACAGAGGAAGCCAGAACCGTCAGGGCAACAGAAACAACAACGGCATGCGTATGGAAAGCAGACCGCTGATCAAGCCCCTGACCAAGCCTTCCCAGCCTGTTATGCCGGATGAGAAGCTTTTGAGCAGAGAGCGCGCAGCCAAGGAAGCGGCAGCAAAGGCTGCAGCAGAAGCAGAACGCGCAGCAAAGGCAGCTGAAATCGAAGCACAGAAAAAAGAAGAGGCTGCGGCAAAGGAACGTCTGGAGAAGAGCATGGAGCGCCCTCAGAGAACCGAGCAGCGCGACAACCGCACTGAAAGAACAGATCGCACCGAAAGAACGGACCGTTCCGATAACAGAAATGCCGGAAACAGAAACGGAGACAGACCCGGTTACAACCGTGATAACAGAAACGGAGACAGACCTGGCTACAACCGTGACAACAGAAATGGAGACAGACCTGGCTACAACCGTGACAACAGAAACGGAGACAGACCCGGTTACAACCGTGATAACAGAAACGGTGACAGAAACCAGTCCGGCCGCAGAGATGGTCAGGGTCAGGAAAGGACATCCGGTTATGGAGCAAGAAGAGACCAGAACCGTCCGGGTAATAACGGCGGTGCAAGAGATAATCAGGGCTATAATCGCCCTGCAGGCGGTGGCCGCCCTGGTGCGGGCAATAACCGTCCTGGTTCAAATGGCGGACGCCCTCAGAACGGCGATGGACGGCAGGACAATCGATTCCGCAAGCCGGCAGCAGGCAAAGGTTTTGCAGCAGAAGCTCCGGCAAAGGATACGGAAAAGCGCAGAGACGATCGCCGTCTTAACCAGCAGGAGCGCGACAAGAAATCGAGAAGAGACGCGATTTACGAAGAAGACGGCGCAGCAGCACTGAAAAATGCAAAGAAGGCAGGACGCTTTATCAAGCCCGAACCCAAGCCGGTTGAACCGGAAGAGACCATCAAGGTAATCACCGTCGGCGACAACATCACGATCAAAGAGCTGGCGGAAAAGATGAAGATGCAGCCTGCAGCCATCATCAAGAAGCTGTTCCTGGAGGGCAAGATTGTAACTGTGAACCAGGAAATCTCCTATGAAGACGCGGAAAACATCGCAATCGACTACGACATCATCTGCGAGAAGGAAGTCAAGGTTGACGTCATTGAAGAGCTGTTAAAAGAGGATGAGGAAGCAGACGAGGATATGGTTTCCAGACCGCCTGTCATCTGTGTTATGGGTCACGTTGACCACGGTAAAACCTCCCTGCTGGATGCGATCCGTAAGACGAATGTAACAGACCGCGAGGCAGGAGGCATCACGCAGCATATTGGTGCGTACACCGTACAGATCAATGGTCAGGCGATTACCTTCCTGGATACACCCGGACATGAAGCGTTCACTGCAATGCGTATGCGCGGCGCGAATGCGACCGATATTGCAGTTTTGGTTGTTGCGGCAGACGACGGCGTAATGCCCCAGACGGTAGAAGCAATCAACCATGCAAAAGCTGCCGGAATTGAAATTATCGTTGCAGTGAACAAGATCGATAAGCCCAATGCAAACGTGGACCGCGTAAAGCAGGAGCTGACGGAGTACGAACTGGTTGCAGAAGACTGGGGCGGCAGCACGGTATTTGTACCGGTATCCGCAAAGACCGGCGAAGGGATCCAGCAGCTGCTTGAGATGATCCTTCTGACTGCTGAGGTGATGGAATTAAAGGCAAATCCGAACCGTATGGCGAGAGGCATTGTGCTGGAGGCTCAGCTGGATAAGGGACGCGGTCCTGTGGCAAGCGTGCTGGTTCAGAAGGGTACGCTGCATGTCGGCGATTTCGTTTCCGCAGGTTCTTCGAGCGGTAAGGTCCGCGCGATGATAGACGACAAAGGACGCCGTGTCAAAGAAGCCGGTCCGTCCATGCCTGTCGAAATCCTCGGTCTGTCCGACGTGCCGGAAGCAGGCGACGTATTCCTGGCACATGAAAGCGATAAGGAAGCAAAATCCTACGCAGAGGCATTTATCGAACAGAACAAGGAAAAGAAACTGGAAGAGACCAAATCCAGAATGTCCCTGGACGATTTGTTCAACCAGATCCAGGAAGGCAATTTAAAGGAATTGAACCTGATTGTCAAAGCGGATGTACAGGGCAGCGTGGAAGCAGTCAAGCAGAGCCTGACGAAGCTTTCCAACGAGGAAATCGTTGTCAAATGTATCCACGGCGGCGTAGGCGCGATCAACGAGTCCGACGTTACGCTGGCGAGCGCTTCCAACGCGATCATCATCGGCTTCAACGTTCGTCCGGATGCGACAGCAAAGGCAACTGCGGAGACGGAAGGGGTAGATATCCGTCTGTATAAGGTTATTTACCAGGCGATCGAAGACGTGGAAGCTGCCATGAAGGGTATGCTGGATCCCGTTTACGAAGAAAAGATCATCGGTCATGCCGAGGTACGTCAGATCTTCAAGGCATCCGCAATCGGAAATATCGCCGGTTCCTATGTCCTGGACGGCGTATTTACCAGAGGCTGTAAGGTGCGTATTACCAGAGAAGGCGAGCTGATCTACGAAGGCGCGCTGGCATCCTTAAAACGTTTCAAGGACGATGTGAAGGAAGTAAAAGCCGGATTCGAGTGCGGCCTTGTATTCGAAGGCTTTGACAAGATGAAGGAGTTTGACGTAGTAGAAGCCTATATAATGGTAGAAGTGCCGAGATAGGCTTTCAGAGGGGGGGATCTGTCAGGATTTCCCCGCAATATAGGAGCATTCATGAGAAAGAACAGTGTAAAAAACAGCAGGATTAACGGCGAAGTGCAGCGTGTTCTGGCAGAAGTGATCCGGGGAGAAATCAAAGATCCCCGGATTGCGCCCATGACGAGTGTTGTGGATGTCGAGGTTGCACCGGACTTAAAAACCTGCCGTGCATATATCAGCGTTCTGGGCAGCGAGGAAGAGGCTGCCGCGACGCTGGAGGGATTAAAGAGCGCAGAGGGTTTTATCCGCGGACGTCTTGCAAAGGAAATCAATTTGCGCAATACACCCGAGATTCATTTTATTATGGATCAGTCCATTGCGTATGGTGTCAACATGTCGCATAAGATCGACATGGTAATGGCAGACCAGCGCGCCAAAAAAGGAGAGGAAGAGGATGCGTAAAATCCTGGAAGAGCTGGGAAGCAGGGATACAATCGCCATCGGCGGACATGTACGTCCGGACGGCGACTGTGTCGGCTCCTGTATGGGCATGTACCTGTATCTGAAAAAAGCGCTGCCGGATGCACAGATTGATGTGTATCTGGAAAAGCCTGCAGATATTTTTGACTGCATTCATGGAATCGAAGCTGTCCGTACAGACTGCAGCAAGGATTGCGTCTATGACGTTTTCATCGTTCTGGATACCTCAAAGGAACGGCTCGGGGATGCGGAAAAGTATTTCCGGACCGCGAAAAAGACGATCAATGTGGATCATCATATCAGCAATGCGTCCGGCTGCGGCGATGTTAATTACTGCAAACCGGCTGCAAGCTCCGCTTCCGAGCTCGTCTATGAGCTTCTGGAGGAAAAGTATATGGATGCAGAGATTGCAAAGGCACTGTATCTTGGCATCGTGCATGACACCGGTGTATTCCAGTATTCGAATACGACGCCGGATACATTGCGTATCGCTGCAAAGCTGCTGGCATACGGATTCGATTTTTCAAAGCTGATCGATGAGACGTTTTTTGAAAAGACCTATGTGCAGAATCAGGTGCTGGGACGCGCACTTTTAGAGAGCGTCCGGTTTATGGACGGCAAGTGTATTTTCAGTTCCATTGATTTAAAAACCATGGAGTTTTACAAGGTTGTGCCCAAGGATCTGGATGGCATTGTGAGCCAGCTGCGCATCACGAAAGGCGTGGAGTGTGCGATCTTTTTGTATCAGACGAAGACACTCGAATATAAAGTTAGCCTCCGCTCGAACGGAAAGGTGGACGTGGCGGCGATCGCGTCCTATTTCGGGGGCGGCGGCCATGTCAGGGCAGCAGGATGCACCATGCAGGGAACCGTGCATGACTGCGTCAACAATCTGTCGGAGCAGATTGAAAAGCAGCTGATAAAAGCAGAATAACAAAGGAGAATACATGAACGGAATTCTCAATGTATACAAAGAGCCGGGCTTTACCTCCCACGATGTGGTTGCGAAGCTGCGCGGCATCTGCAAACAGAAAAAAATCGGCCATACAGGTACCCTGGACCCGGAAGCGTCCGGGGTACTGCCCGTCTGTCTGGGAAATGCGACGAAGCTGTGCGACCTTTTAACAGACAAAGATAAAGAATACCGGGCGGTTCTGCTGCTCGGCGTGGAGACGGACACACAGGATACGACGGGACAGATTCTGACAGAAAAGGAAGTAAATGCAGGCGAGGAGGATGTGCGCAGCGCAATCCTTTCGTTTGTCGGTCCGTATGACCAGATTCCGCCGATGTATTCGGCGTTAAAGGTCAATGGTCAGAAGCTGTGCGACCTGGCCAGAAAAGGACAGGTTGTAGAGAGAAAAAGCAGGCGAATTACGATTCATTCGATCGAAATCGAGGATATTTCACTGCCTCGCGTGACGATGCGAGTGGCGTGCTCCCGGGGCACTTATATCCGGACGCTCTGTCACGATATCGGACAGAAGCTGGGCTGTGGTGGTGCGATGGAGCGGTTGGAACGGACACGCTCCGGCAATTTCAAAGCTGAGGATGCCTATCGGCTTTCCGAGCTGGAAGCGTTTGCAAAAGAAGGCAGCCTGGAAGAAAAGCTTCTTCCGGTGGAGTGCGTGTTTGAACAGCTGGATGCATATCAGGTGCAGGGGGACGGACAGAAGCTTTTAGAAAACGGCAACTGGCTTTATGCAGATTTGGTGATACCTTATACGAAAGAAAAAACGGCGGCAGCATGTGAAAGAGGTACGTTTGCACCCGAACAGCAGCTGCGCATTTATGATACAGACGGGCAGTTTACGGGGATTTATGCCTGGAAGCAGGAAGAAAAGCGCTTAAAGCCCGTGAAAATGTTTTTGGGAAAGGAACAATAGGAAGAAATGCAGATCATTTCCGGAACGACAGATTTTTTGCTACAGGGGGCGTCCGCAGTGGCAATTGGCAAATTCGACGGGATGCACCGCGGGCACAAGGCGCTGCTTTCCGAAATACTGGAAGCGAAAAAGCGCGGACTGCAGGCGGTCGTATTTACATTTGATCCTCCTCCGGCTGTTCTTTTTTCCGGAAAAGCAGTCAAAGGGCTGACGACGCGGGAGGAAAAGAGACGGTTGTTTCGACAGATCGGAATCGATGTGCTGATTGAGTTTCCGCTGACTTTTCAGACTGCGGCGATTTCTCCGGAGGATTTTTTGCGTGTGATCGTGCAGGAACAGATCAGGGCCAAGCTCGTGGCTGCGGGAACCGATTTGTCCTTTGGCGACCGGGGATTAGGGAACTGCAAGCTGTTAAAGGCGCGCGCAGAAGCGTACGGCTACGAGGTAAAGATCATCGACAAGGTGCTTGAGGACGGGGAAGAAATCAGTTCAACCCGTGTCCGTCAGGCAGTGGAAGCAGGAAAGATGCAAGAGGCAGCAAGACTGCTCGGCGCGCCCTATGCGGTGATGGGAACGGTTGTGCACGGCAGACAGTTAGGGCGTACATTGGGATTTCCCACCGTCAACCTGATGCCTCCTGCAGACAAGCTTTTGCCGCCAAACGGCGTGTACCGCTCGGAGGTGGAATGCAGCAGTGGTGTTTTTAAAGGGCTGACCAATGTCGGCGTCAAACCGACCGTGGAGCATGGCGACCACCCGCCGATGAGCGTGGAAACCTATATCTATGATTTTTCAGAGGATATTTACGACAGCTTTATCACGGTGCGCCTGTTGACCTTTGAGCGCCCGGAACAAAAATTTGCTGACGTGGAGGAATTAAAGGAGCAGCTGCAGAGGGATATCGCGGCGGGCGCGCGGTAAAACTAGAGCAGCACGCCTGGCGCTGCCGGGCAGTAGTGTCGGCGCGCAGATGCAGACGTTTTTGCACCTGCGCCGTCAGAATACGAAGGAGGATTTGAATGCAGATTTGGAAAAAACTTGGACTGACTGTTGTGCTCTGTGTATTGTCTGCAGGGATGACAGTGAATGCAGGTTTTACAGGGAGCAACGTTCACTCCGCAGGACAGTCTATGGGCGTCGGCGGGCTTCTGGAGGAATCCATGGATCCGGAAGCGTGCCTTGAGGCGGCACAGAATGCCAAGGAGACGCGCAAAAAGATTTACGGCTATGAAAATCTTGGCGTTGCGAAGGTCAATGACTATCTGAATATCCGTAAAGATCCGTCTGAAAACGGGGAGCTGGTGGGTAAGCTTCCAAAAAACGGCGGCGCGGACGTGCTTTCCGAAGAAAATGGCTGGTATAAGATCAAATCCGGTAAAGTGACGGGGTATGTCAGGGCGGACTATATGGTGACCGGAGAGGAAGCAAGAAATCTTGCGGACAAAGAGGCGACGAACATGGCGGTCTGCAATTCCGGAGGCTTACGCGTGCGGGAAGAGGGAAGTCTGGATGCGCCGGTCATTACACTGGTAGCGGAGGGAGAAGAGCTTGAGGTTGTGGACATTCAGGACGATTGGGTTAAGATCATGCTGGATGATGAAGCAGCGTATGTTTCCGCAGATTATGTGGATATCGCAAAGAAGCTGGAAAAAGCGGTCAGCCTGACAGAATTGAAATACGGTCAGGGTGTTTCTGACATCCGGGTCGATCTCGTCAACTACGCGAAGCAGTTTCTTGGAAACCCTTACGTCTGGGGCGGTACGAGCCTGACAAAAGGTGCGGACTGCTCGGGCTTTGTCCTGAGCATTATGAAGAAATATGGTGTGAGCCTGCCGCATCATTCCGGAAGCCAGGCACAGTGCGGCAAGAAGGTCAGCCTTTCGGAAGCACAGCCGGGCGATCTGGTATTTTATGCGAAAAATGGCAAAATCAACCACGTCGCAATCTATATCGGCGGCGGACAGGTTATCCACGCCAGCAACCCCAGAACGGGCATTAAAATTTCAAACGTATCCTATCGGACACCTTACTCCGTCAGACGGGTGCTGTCGTAAAAAGGGGCTGTTTTGTGGCAGCGTGATACAGTCACAATCTGAATAAATTCCGGAAAATAGTATTTACAGCCCCATTTTTTTATGATATAGTCATTAGGTATGAATTCAGCCGGTGCTCAGGCTTGGGACACTCCGACCCATATCTTAGTACCAGGCGGTTAACATTTAAAGGAGGATTTACCCATGATTTCCAAAGAGAAGAAAACAGCAATCATCAAAGAGTATGCAAGAACCGAAGGCGACACAGGTTCACCGGAAGTTCAGGTTGCAGTCCTGACAGCAAGAATCCAGGAGCTGACCGAGCACTTAAAGAGCAATCCGAAGGATCATCATTCCAGACGTGGTCTGCTGCAGATGGTAGGTCAGAGACGTGGTCTGCTGGACTATCTGAAGAAGAATGACATCGAGAGATATCGTTCCCTGATCGAGAGACTGGGCATCAGAAAGTAAGACTTGGAGACAGGGCGGAAGCCGTACAGCTTTCTGCCCTGTTTTTCGTGCGATATGCTGCAGCTGCAAAAGAACCGGTGGCACAAAGGTGTTTTGCCGGGGCTGTTGTAAGTAGACAGGGTGTTGCACACGATGTAAAAAGCGGATACCGGAGCAATTCCGAGACCACTGACAAGCGCATTGAAGCCAGTGTGTTTTTCAGTAGTTTCGGCAGCTTTGTCTTTCGCTTTTTCCATCATCCGAAGCGTTTTCGGAACAATTTCCAACAAGGTAAAAGAAAAGGAGAGACAGAATGTATAAGACATTTTCCATGGAACTGGCCGGACGTACGTTAAGCGTAGACGTAGGCCGTGTAGCGGCACAGGCAAATGGCGCTGCATTTATGCACTATGGCGAGACAACCGTGCTTTCCACTGCAACTGCAAGTGAGAAGCCCAGAGAGGGAATCGATTTCTTCCCCCTGTCTGTTGAATTTGAAGAGAAGCTCTATGCAGTAGGCAAAATCCCCGGCGGCTTCAACAAGAGAGAAGGCAAGGCGAGCGAGAACTCCGTTCTGACCAGCCGTGTTATTGACCGCCCGATGCGTCCTCTGTTTCCGAAGGATTACAGAAACGATGTTACCTTAAATAACCTGGTTCTGTCCGTAGATCCCGAGTGTCGTCCCGAGCTGGTGGCAATGATCGGTTCTGCGATTGCAACCTGCATTTCCGATATTCCGTTTGCCGGTCCCTGCGCAATGACACAGGTTGGCATGATCGACGGGGAGTTTATTATCAACCCTTCTCAGGAACAGTGGAAAAAGGGCGATTTGCAGCTGACTGTCGCTTCCACAAGCGAAAAGGTTATCATGATCGAGGCCGGTGCAAACGAAGTTCCGGAAGCTGTCATGATCGATGCAATCTACAAAGCCCATGACGTAAACCAGACCCTGATTGAGTTCATCAACAAGATCGTTGCAGAAGTAGGCAAGCCGAAGCATTCCTACACCAGCTGCGCAGTTCCGCAGGAGCTGTTCGATGCGATGAAAGAGATCGTTCCTCCCGAAGAGATGGAACAGGCAGTCTTTACCGACGTAAAGCAGGTTCGTGAGGAGAATATCCGTCAGATTACAGCACGTCTGGAAGAGGCTTTTGCTGATAGAGAAGAATGGCTGGCTGTTTTAGGTGAGGCTGTTTATCAGTACCAGAAAAAGACCGTCCGCAAGATGATCTTAAAGGACCACAAGCGTCCTGACGGCCGTGCAATCACACAGATCCGTCCTCTGGCTGCAGAAGTAGATATCATTCCGAGAGTACACGGTTCCGCAATGTTTACCCGTGGACAGACTCAGATCTGCAACATCTGTACGCTGGCTCCTCTGTCTGAGGTTCAGAAGCTGGATGGTCTGGATGAAAACGAAGTATCGAAGCGTTACATGCATCATTATAACTTCCCGTCCTACTCTGTAGGCGAGACAAAGCCCTCCAGAGGTCCCGGACGTCGTGAAATCGGTCATGGTGCACTGGCTGAGAAGGCTCTGTGCCCGGTAATTCCTTCGGAAGAGGAATTCCCTTATGCAATCCGTACCGTATCCGAGACCTTCGAATCCAACGGTTCTACCTCCCAGGCTTCTGTCTGCGCATCTACACTGTCTCTGATGGCAGCGGGCGTTCCGATCAAGAAGCAGGTTGCTGGTATTTCCTGTGGTCTGGTTACCGGCGATACCGATGATGATTATATCGTTCTGACCGATATCCAGGGCTTGGAAGACTTCTTCGGCGATATGGACTTCAAGGTAGCAGGTACCCATGACGGTATCACCGCAATTCAGATGGATATCAAGATCCACGGCCTGACAAGACCGATTGTAGAAGAGGCGATTGCAAGAACCAAAGAAGCAAGAGAATATATCATCAACGAGATCATGACTCCCTGCATCGCACATCCGAGAGCAGAGGTTGGTAAATATGCACCGAAGATTATTTCCATCAAGATCGATCCTGAGAAGATCGGTGATGTTGTTGGTCAGAGAGGCAAGACCATTAACGAGATCATTGCCCGCACCGGTGTAAAGATCGATATCACAGATGACGGCAGCGTTTCCGTATGCGGTACGGATAAGGAAATGATGGACAAAGCCATCGAGATGATCAAAATCATCACCACCGAGTTCCAGGCTGGACAGATCTTCAAGGGCAAGGTTGTCAGCATCAAGGAGTTCGGCGCATTCGTTGAGTTTGCACCTGGCAAGGAAGGCATGGTTCACATCTCCAAGATCGCAAAAGAGCGCATCGACCGCGTGGAAGATGTCCTGACTCTGGGCGACCAGGTTACCGTTGTCTGCCTCGGCAAGGACAAGATGGGCAGAATGAGCTTCTCTATGAAGGACGTTGCCCAGGTTTGAGAAAATGAACCGCAGCTGAGCAGGCAAGGCACTTCGAAGCCGGAATACGAAGCATCGTAAAAAAACGCTGGTTTCAGCGTTGAAAAATAGGAAGAAAAGGCTCCTGCCTGCAGTATTGTGCTGCGGGCGGGAGCCTTTTTTCATTTCATAGGAAAATGCGTCCTATGAAATAAAAACGCTCCGCTTAGGATGCGCACCCGTGCGACGCTCAGATTGCTTCCAGCAGGAGCGCGTGGGCGATGCCTGGGACGCTCTGCCCCTCGTTGTAGCTCGTTTTGGAAAGCAGCGCGCCGGTGGGAACGAATAGAATCCGCTTCCACTTTTTTTCGGAAAGCTGTTTTAACAAAAATGCGGACAGAACGGAAGCGCTGCAGCCGCAGCCGGAGCCGCCCGCGTGCGTGTCCTGTTTTTTGCAGTCGTAAATTTCAATGCCGCAGTCCATGTGGCGCTCCTCAAGGTCGATACCGGAGGTCTGTAAAAGGTCTAAGAGGACGTGCTGTCCGACTTTTCCGAGATCACCGGTTACAATTTTGTCATAATCCTTCGGTGCAGTGCCGAAGTCTTCAAAATGCTGCCGGATGGTGTCCGCGGCGGCGGGAGCCATGCAGGCGCCCATGTTCATGGAATCCCGCAGACCGTAATCGACAATCTTTCCGGGCGTAAGGCCTGTGATCATCGCACGATCATGACCGGACGGAGCGTTTGCGAGGATAAACGCACCGCTTCCGGTCACAGTCCAGGAGGCGGAAAGCGGCCGCTGGTTGCCGTAGCCGAGCGGAAAACGGAATTCCTTTTCTGCGCTGGCGAAATGGCTGCTTGTGACGCAGGCGGCAAAATCCGCAAAGCTGCCGGAAACAGCGAGGCTCGCGAGGGTGAGGGACAGCCCGCAGGTGGAGCAGGCGCCGTAGAGCCCGAAAAGCGGGCGTTCATACTGCATCAGCCCAAAGCTTGTGGCGATACTCTGTCCGAGCAGGTCACCTGCAAAAAGATATCGGATATCCGTAGAATGCAGTCCAGCCTTTTGGAGCGCCAGATGCAGGGCGTCGCGCTGCAGACTGCTTTCCGCATCCTCCCAGTTATCGCAGCCAAACAGGTCGTCTTCTCCTGCAAAGTCAAACAGCTCCCCGAGCGGTCCCTGCTTTTCTCGGCTGCCGACGACAGAGGCGCTGGAGCGGATATAGACCGGGACAGGAAGACGGATGCTCTGCCTGCCGCAGGCAAACAGTGCTGCAGGGCGGGAACAGAAAGAAGTTTCAGTCGTTTTATTCATGGTAATTTTCTAATCTCCCTTTCGAAAACGTTTCTGAGAACAGTATTGGTTCATTTATGAATTTCATACCAAAAAAGAACTGTACAAACCGGAAAACCTACTATACAATAAGGGCTGATTAAATGCCGGGATGCGTAGGTGAAAAAATCCGTAAGGTATCTTTTGATACCTTATAACAGGAGCAAAAGAAGATGGCAAAGGATAGGACAAAAGATTTGACCCAGGGAACTCCCTGGAAGGTGATTGCCGGGTTTTCACTGCCGGTAATCGGCGGAAATTTGTTCCAGCTGTTCTATACGCTGGCAGACAGTATGATTGTCGGAAGGACGCTGGGGGCGGATGCGCTGGCTGCGGTCGGGGCGACGGCGACGATCGTATATTTTGTGCTGTGCTTCATTCAGGGACTGACCGGTGGATGTGGAATTTTACTGGGACAGGCATTCGGCGCGGGAAATGAAAAGCAGGTACGCGAATCCGTATCGGCGTCTGTATGGATCAGCGCGCTGTTTACAATCGTATTGACGGTTCTGTGCTGTAGCATGGTGCATCCGATTCTGCGGATGTTAAACACGCCGGTGGATATTTACGACCGGACGTATACCTACCTGTTTATTATCTTTCTGGGAAACGGCGCTACGGTCTTTTATAATATGATTTCCAATATTCTGCGCGCGTTGGGAGATTCCCGGACACCGCTGTATTTTCTGATTTTTTCTTCGCTGTTAAATGTTGTGCTGGATGTGGTATTTATCGTTCCGTTCGGCATGGACGTGGCGGGAGCTGCATGGGCGACCGTGCTGGCGCAGGCAATTTCCGCGGCATTGTGCATTGTGTTTGCGCTGAAACGTTTTACAATCCTGCATCTTTCTGCGAGAGAATGGCGGTTTTCTGCAGAGGCGGCATGGCATCATTTAAAAGTCGGATTCCCGATGGGATTCCAGATGTCCGTCATGTGTATCGGTCAGCTTGCGATGCAGGCGGCGGTCAACCGGATCGGTACGAGTGCGATTGCAGGCTATACGGCGGCAAACAAGGTGGATCAGCTCTCCGTTTTAGTGGATAACGCGGTCGGAATCGGCATCGCCAACTATGTTGCGCAAAACTATGGTGCAGGCAAAATGGACCGGATCAAAAAAGGCGTATGGCATTGCTTTTTAATGCTGACGGCGATGAATTTTGCGATGGGAGCGCTGCTTTTACTGGGACAGAGCTTCGTTGTCCCGATGTTTGTCACAAACCCGACGGCGGAAATCATGCAGTATTCCAAAGATTATCTGTTTACGGTTGTGCCGTTTTATTTCTTTCTGGGGGCGCTGCTTGTTTACCGCACCGCGATCCAGAGCGTGGGCAATACCTGGGCACCGTTTGCAGCCTGTGTGATTGAGCTGGCTGCGAGAATTCTGTGTGCGTCTGTGTTGTCCGTTCCGTTTGGCTACCGTGCCGTCTGCTTTGCAACTCCATTTGCATGGCTGACCGCCCTTTCCTTACTGATTCCGGTTTATATCGTCCTGATCCGGAAGCTGGACGGTGGACAAAGCACCCAAACAAAAACCTGAACAGGAGGTATCAATGCAGAAAGCAATATTAGTAGGGGTTAATCTAAACGAAAATCTGGATTTTGACCATTCGATGGAGGAGCTGGAAAACCTTGCGGAGGCGTGTGAGATCGAAGCAGCGGCGCAGGTTGTGCAGAATCTTCCGATGGTCAATAATGCCTTTTATATCGGGACAGGAAAGGTGGAAGAGGTCAAAAATCTGGTTTCCATGCTGGATGCAGACTGCGTGATTTTTGACAACTCCCTGACACCGTCCCAACAGAGAAACCTGCAGAATCAGCTGGAGGTTCCGGTCTGGGATCGGACGAACCTGATTCTGGAAATTTTTGACAGGCGTGCTCGGACAAAAGAAGCCCGTCTGCAGGTCGAAAGTGCGAATCTGCAGTATCTTCTGCCGCGTCTGGTCGGAATGCGGGATGCGCTTTCCAGACAGGGCGGCGGCGCCGGAGCGGGCGGCGGTGCCGGTGCCGGCGGTGGTCTTTCCAACAAGGGTGCCGGTGAAAAGAAGCTGGAGCTCGACCGCAGAAGGATTGAAAAGCGTATCAGCGAGCTGAACCGGGAATTAAAGGTCATGGAAAAGGATCGGGAGACACAGCGCAAGCGCCGGAAAGAAAGCGAACTGCCGTCGGTGGCTCTGGTAGGCTATACAAACGCGGGTAAGTCGACGCTGATGAACAAAATGTTGGACATCTGGATGGGCGACACGGAGAAAAAGGTTCTGGAAAAGGATATGCTGTTCGCCACGCTAGATACGACAGTGCGTAGAATCAGCCCCGGAGATAACCGGGATTTTCTGCTGTCGGATACGGTAGGGTTTATCAGCCAGCTGCCGCATACGTTGGTCAAGGCATTCCGCTCCACGCTGGAAGAAGCATGCACGGCAGATCTGCTGCTGCAGGTGGTCGATTTTTCCGATCCGCATCACCGGGAGCAGATGGAGGTGACGCAGGAGACGTTAAAAGAGCTGCAGGCGGGACAGATTCCCTGTCTGTATGTGATGAATAAAGCCGATCTCGTGATGGAAGAAAGCGAGCTTCCCAAAGTTTTAGGCGATCGGATTTATCTGTCTGCGAAGCAGGGAATTGGGCTTGCCGAATTGCTGGAGCTGATTCAGAAGAAGCTGTTTGGCGATTACCGGGAATGCACGTTTTTGATTCCGTATACGGATGGTGCGGCGGTTTCGAGGCTGCAGGAGCAGGCGCTTGTGCGCAGCATTTCCTATGAGACAGACGGCGTGCTGATTTCCGTGTCGTGTAAAGAAAGCGACGCCGGGCGGTATGCAGCGTATGCGGTAAGTACCTCGGACGATGCGGAAACTGCGTTTGAAAGGGAAGGCGCGTAGGGGGCGGCTGGCAGCTCATGACATGAGGCATGTGTGGATGGAAAGTGTGCAGCCACCGCGTTTCGAAAGCAGGCTTGCACAGAAAGAAGGCGAAGTATGGGTGTCAGAATGATGGAGTTTAAAATGGAGCGCCCGGGTCTGTTAAAAGAGGGCGACCATGTGACCGTGACGGAGGGCGTACTTCCGAGCAATTATTATTATACGATCGATCCGTCCCTTGCGATGTCGGGCAATTATCCGTTTCGGGAGCGTTTGCTCGCGCGGGAGGGCGATGTGACGAGCGTTGTAGAAAATCCAAGGGGATTTTATGTGACTGTGGCATTTTCGGAGTGACAGTACAGGAAAAAGCGTGCTATACTAAAAAACGAAAGCCCCGAAACGGGACGTACCCAGAGGAGGAAAAAGACATGTTTAAAGTAATTTCAACTGTGAAAGCACCGGCTGCAATCGGCCCTTATTCTCAGGCGATCGTTGCAGGAGATTTCTTATTTGCATCCGGACAGATTCCGATCAACCCGGCAAACGGAGCGATCGAAGCGGAAGGCATCGAGGCGCAGACAGAGCAGGTCATGAAAAATATCGGCGCAATTTTGGCTGAGGCCGGAACCGACTATACCCATGTGGTAAAGACAACCTGCTTTTTGGATGATATGGGCGATTTCGCTGCATTTAATGCAGTATACGAAAAATATTTTACCGGAAAGCCCGCAAGAAGCTGTGTTGCAGTGAAAAAGCTTCCCAAGGATGTTTTATGTGAAGTAGAAGTAGTCGCTTATTTAGGAGAATAATCCTATGAAAAATCTGATACTGATTGGCATGCCCGGCGCAGGAAAAAGCACGGTCGGTGTCGTGCTTGCAAAGCAGCAGGGATATCATTTCGTGGATTCCGATCTGGTCATTCAGGAGCAAACCGGACTTTTACTGCATGAGATCATCGAACAGCAGGGTGACGACGGTTTCCGGCAGGTGGAAAATCGGATCAATGCGGATCTGGCAGTCAAGCATTCTGTCATTGCGACCGGCGGCAGCGTGATTTATGGGCGGGAAGCCATGCAGCATCTGAAAAAAATCGGGGTTGTAATCTATCTGAAGCTGTCGTGCGAATCGATCGCGGCGCGTCTGGGCGATCTGCGCAAACGCGGCATTACGCTGCGGGAGGGACAGACGCTGCAGCAGCTTTACGATGAGCGTGTCCCGCTATACGAGCGTTATGCGGACATTACAGTGGACTGTGAAAACAAAAGTATTCGGGAGATTGTTGCAGAGATTGTGGCAAGACTGCCGAAGTAACAACAGGGGCAAGACAAATGAAACAGCAGTTTGAATCTGTGCGGAGCGGCTTTTTGCTGCTTCTTGCCGCATTTATCTGGGGCATTGCCTTTGTGGCGCAGAGTGTTGGAATGGATTACATGGGGCCGTGTACGTTTAATGCATCTCGGTTTTTAATTGGCGGCGTTGTGCTCCTGCCGGTGATCTGGACAAAAGAACGGATGGAAGCAAAAAAAGGCGCAACAGGAGCTCCTGCGAAAAAAAATAAATCCGGTGCGCTTTTGCCTGGCGGCGTATGCTGCGGTATCGCGCTGTGTGCGGCAAGCCTTTTGCAGCAGTTTGGTATCCGGTATACGTCAGTGGGAAAAGCAGGATTCCTGACGACGCTCTATATCGTTATCGTGCCGTTGCTCGGGATTTTTGTACGCCGCATTCCAGGTGTGAAGGTATGGTGCAGCGTTGTAGCTGCGTTAATCGGAATGTATCTTCTATGTATTTCCGGAAGCGTTCGGATCGGACTGGGGGATGCTCTGGTGATTGGCTGTGCGTTTGTATTTTCTATTCATATTCTGGTGGTGGATCATTTCGCAGAGCAGGTGGATGGCGTAAAGCTTTCGTGTCTGCAGTTTCTGACGAGCGGTGTCATCTGTCTGGTGCTTGCGTTTTTGACGGAGCATCCGTCCTGGAATGCATTGTTTGCCGGAATCGTGCCGGTTTTATACGCGGGCGTTCTGTCCAGCGGTGTTGGGTATACGCTTCAGGTTGTCGGACAGAAAAAAGTGGAGCCAACAGTGGCATCCCTGATTTTGAGCATGGAATCTATTTTTTCCGTGCTGGCAGGCTGGGTGATTCTGGGACAGAAGCTTTCGGCGCGGGAGCTTTTGGGCTGCGCGCTCGTGTTTGCAGCGGTGATCTGCGTACAGCTTCCGGATAAAAAGAAAACAAAGCAGGTGGAAACAGCCTGAAAAGTGGCGTGTATCGCACAAAAAGCTGTATACTTCAGAAGGGAGAAGACGGGGATGAAGGGACTTTCAGAAGAAGTAAGGGAGATTATGAAAGAATACATCGGCGACAACAGTGTAGCGGGTGTGACAGTGCTGGCGGTGCAGGATGGAAAAGAAATCTGCGACTGCCAGGAAGGCATGGCGGATATCGAAAATGGACGTGTGATGAAGCGCGATACGATTTTTCGGTTATATTCCCAGACGAAACCGGTTACCGGAGCGGCTGCGATGATTTTGATGGAGCGCGGCAAGCTGGATCTGTATCAGCCGGTTGCAGAATACCTGCCTGCATTCCGCGAACAAAAAATCTGGCGCAACGGCAGATGCGAAGCGCTTTTGCCCGGAGAACGGGAGATGCTGGTTGTCGATCTTTTACGGATGACGTCGGGGCTGATTTATGGCGATACGACGACGGAGCCGGGGCGGATGTATGAGCACGTTTTCGAAGAGGGAAAGGAACGGATGCATACGCCGGAGGCGATGACGACAAGGAATGTGGCGGATGCACTGGCAAAGTGCCCGCTGATTTATGCGCCCGGGCAGGGCTGGCAGTACGGTTCCTCTGCAGATGTGCTCGGTGCGGTTATTGAAGCTGCGTCCGGCAAACGGTTCGGGGAATTTTTGCAAGAAGAAATTTTCGAGCCGCTTGGAATGAAGGATACGGCGTTCTGGGTGCCGGAGGAAAAGCAGGATCGTCTGGCTGCAGTCTACCAGACAGAAATTGACCAGAGTGGTCAAAACGTACTGAAACGCTATACGCAGGATCATCTGGTCGTTGCAAACCGGATGGAAAAGTCCCCTGCCTTTGAGTCGGGCGGTGCGGGACTTGCTTCGACGCTGGATGATTATATGAAATTTGCACAGATGCTGATGCAGGGCGGAAGCTTAAACGGTGTGCGGGTGCTGAGCGAAAAGACGACGAAGTATTTTACCAGTCCGGAGCTGATGCCCGTTTCCCAGAAGGCATTTTCCGGATGGGTCGGACTGGACGGCTACAGCTACGGCAATCTGATGCGCGTCTGCAAAAATCCGGCGCAGTGCGGTTATCTCGCAATGCAGGATGAGTATGGCTGGGACGGCTGGCTGGGTGTTTATTTTGCAAACCTGCCGAATGAAAAGACGACCATCCTGATGGGGATGCAGAAGGTGGACGCAGGCACGTTTTCCATGACCCGCAAAATCCGCAATCGGATTGTGAGCAAGCTGTAAAGAAAATAGAAAATTCCGTTTCGCTGGGAAATTGCTGCCTACCAGAAACCGCAGGAAAAGAGCGTATGAAGGATCCCTTGTTTATAAATTCCAACCCGGAGGAACCTGGTTTTCTGAAGTTTATTGCTGCCGGAAAAGTACGTTTTCACGGAATTGCATTGCAGTTTAAAACCGTGTAAAATATATAACTAGCTTTTACAATCAAATGGAAGGACTGTAAAAATGTATCAGAGAAGATCGAATCTGCAGAATCTGATGATTTTGCTGCTGGACTGTCTGACGATTGTCGTGAGCCTGATTCTGGCAAACTATATTCGAAATGGTCGGCTGTTTGAGAGCGATGATGCCCGGATGGATTTCGGCCTTTTGCTCGGAGCAGTGCTTGTCGTTTTTCTGGCAATGAACCTGTTTGGCAGCCTGTACCGGAACATGATGCTGCGGGGACCGCTGCATGAATGCATGTGTGTGATTCGCAATAATGCAATCAGTTTTGCGGGCGCGGCGGTTGTACTGTATTTTATGGGACTGCTGGATGCTTACTCGCGTCTGGTGTTCTTCTATTTTCTTCTGATTGACTGTATCCTGATGCTGATTGTGCACCAGCTCTGGAAAAAATGTCTGCCGTCTTTGTATCGGATTTTTCGGGAGAGCAGGAAGACGCTGTTGGTTGCGGACGATGTGTTCGCAGTGCCGCTCGTCATGGATATGAAAAATTTTAAGGATTACAGCTATGAGTTCTGCGGACTGGCATTTCTGGGCGAGAAACCGGAAAATGGCGAGGTCGGCGGAATGTCGGTCGTAGCTGGGGCAGATGATCTGATCGATTACTGTAAAAGCGCGTCCCTGGATGAAGTGATCGTTGCAGTTGCGGATACCCAGAGCAAAGAGATGAAGCATGTTTTGGAAACGCTGGCAGAAATGGGACTGACGATTCATTACCGGATTCCTGTTCCAGAGCTGTCCGGTGCGAGCCAGAAAGCTCTGACGCAGTTTGGGCGCTTTTATACGATTACCTATGCGAATCGTTTTGTACCGGTTGGGCAGCTGGCGATGAAGCGGCTGCTGGATCTGGTCGGAGCGCTGGTCGGCTGTGTATTTTTAGGAATATTGACGGTGATCGTCGGGCCGATGATCAAGCTGGAGTCTCCTGGATCGATTTTCTTTGCACAGAAACGGGTTGGACGCAACGGCAGAATTTTTAAAATGTACAAATTCCGTTCCATGTATGCGGATGCGGAAGAGCGCAAAAAAGAACTGATGGCGCAGAATGAAATGAACGGCCTGATGTTCAAGATGGAAAATGATCCGCGGATTACAAAGACGGGGGATTTCTTACGGAAGACGAGCCTGGATGAATTTCCGCAGTTTATCAATATTTTAAAGGGCGATATGAGCCTTGTGGGAACCCGTCCGCCGACGTTGGATGAGTTTGCGCAGTACAGCCCATATCATAAGAAACGCTTGAGCTTTCGCCCCGGTCTGACCGGAATGTGGCAGGTGAGCGGGCGCAGCGACATAACGGATTTCGAAGAAATTGTAAAGCTGGATGTAGAGTATATCGATAACTGGTCTTTCTGGCTGGACATTAAGATTTTATTGAAAACTTTCCTGGAGGTCTTTACACAAAAGGGCGCCAGATAAAAGACAGTTTTTAATGATTCATATCAATAGAGTGTTCCCAAAGTGTGCATTTTATTCATGACAATAGAATGCTCGCAGAGCGTGCATTCTATTGTTGCCTGGGTATTTGGCTGCGTATTGCGGCAGAATGTGAGGAGAATTTGAAAAAAAGAAAACCGGCAGCCTGTAACGGGCTGTTGAGAGGAATTCTGACAGGCATCTGTGTTTTTGGAGTAACGCTGTCCGGATGCAGCTCTTCGAATCCGGAGACGGCGGATACGGCAGGCGCTGAGACGATAACGCAGAGCAGCCCTGCAGAGGAAACTTCTATCGAAGAAGCAGAGGCAGCAGTGGACGCAGCACAGGTGGAAGCGGTTCTGCAGTCGGATGCAGAAATTCCTTTGAAATTGAACGAACTCTGTGCGTTGAATGCAGATGCATATGCGTGGCTGGAAATTCCTGGAACGGGCATCAGCCAGCCAATTCTGCAGAGCAGCATAGACGATGAATATTATCTAACCCATAACGCTGCAAAGGAAGAGGCGGAAGATGGGGCAATTTATACAGAGACAGCCAACGATATAGATTTTTCTGATGGCAATACCGTAATTTACGGACATAACACCTTGGATCGTTTTGAAAAGCTTCATGAGTATCAGGATCGTACTTTTTTTGATGAAAATCGGGAAGTGCGGATTTATCTGCCGGAGAAGATGCTTGTCTACCGCATTTTTGCAGCATATCCGTATGACGACAGGCATCTGATTGCCGCATATGATTTTTCAGATCCGATTATTTTCCGCAATTATCTGGAAGAAGTCTTTTCCATCCGTCAGATCGATGCTTTTATCGATGATACGATGGATGTGACGGAGGATGACAAGCTGATTACGCTGGAAACCGGTGTGAGCGGCGAGCCGGATCAGAGGTATCTGGTGCAGGCAGTTTTGGTTGAGGGACAGTAATGGAGCAGAAAAAGAGAAAACGCAGGAAAAAAAGGACGAAAAAGCGTTCCGCAATTTCAAAAGTTGGTCTTTTTTTCTTGATTTTGTTACTTGTGCTTCTGTTACTTGGAATTACTGTATCGGCAGGGTGGCTGTGGATGAACTACAGCGGTCAGAGCAGGCTTTCCCAAAAACAGGAAGCGGTACCGGAGCTGATGCAGCAGGCTGAATCGGAAGCGGAAAGCGAGATGATGCTGGAGGCGGGAAGCATCCGGTATCATGGAAAGGTTTATACCTACAAAAAGGATATTCTGACCTTTTTGTTTTTAGGAATTGATAAAAATGGAGAAGTAAAGGCTTCTTCCAATCTCTTTAAGGGCGGCCAGGCGGATGCACTGTTTCTGGCTGTACTCGACCCGGGAGAGAAAAAGATCAGCGTGATCGGAATCAACCGCGATACCATGGCTTCCATGAATGTGTATGATAAGAACGGGAGATATTCCGGAAAACAGACTGCACAGATTGCACTTTCCCACGCTTACGGGGACGGTCTGGAAGAAAGCTGCGAAAACAGCCTGGATGCAGTTTCCAATCTGTTCTATGGTCTTCCGATCCACGGTTATTGCGCACTGAACATGTCGGTTGTATCGAAGTTAAACGATGCGGTCGGCGGTGTGGACGTCGTGATTCCGGAATCTGCAAACGGACTGGAAAAGGGCTGGACAACCGGAGCCGAGGTGCATTTAGAGGGCGATGCGGCGTACCAGTTTATTCATTATCGCGATACGGCGCAGGAACAGAGTGCAGAAGCACGCCTGGAGCGTCAAAAGCAGTATTTGAAGAAATTTATCCTTCAGGCAAAAAAAGCGATGAAGCAGGATATGACGCTTCCTTTGCAATTGTATACACAGATTACACCGTACATGGTAACGGATGTGACTGCGGATGAAGCAGTTTACCTGGCAGGTCAGGCGCTGTCCTACAACTTTGGGGACGACGATTTTTATTTCATGACGGGAACGGTCAAAATGGGAGAAAAATTCGAAGAATTTTATCCCGATGAAACAGCACTGTATGAACTGGTGCTGGACGTATTTTATGAAGAGGCGGCGGATTGACCTGCACGCCGGATAAAACGGTATTGGCAGACGGGACACCGCCTGTTAATATAAAAACAGAAGCCACACAATTTTACGAAAGGGGGATGATTGACATGAAAAAGAAAATGGCAATTGTTCTTTCACTTGTACTCGCATGCTCTATGAGCATGACAGCATTTGCAGCTCCCAGCCCGTCTCTGAATACAGGTAATACGCCTGTTAGTCAGGTAACCGTTGATCAGTCTGTTGCAACAGCAACAGCTGGAACCGCTGAGTCGACTGTCAGCGGTGTAGCCAGCGCGACTAGTGCAGTAGCAGTTGGAACAACATTCGCAACTGCAAAAGGAAACCAGGCATTGGATGCGGCTTCCGTTCAGCTGGTTGTAGCTCCTACAACTGTAGCAGAAACGACAACATCTGCCAACGAACTGACAAAGGCTTTGACTGCAAAAAAGGTCAAAATCATCAACAAGAGTGGTGAGAAAAACATTTCCCTGCTGAATCGGGAAGGCAAGGTAAAATACCTGTGCAGCAGAAATGTTTATCTGACGAATTCAAAGGGTGAACTGGTAGCAAGCAAGGGTTCTATCTCTATTGCAAAGAGCCTGAAAGAAATCCTGGGCGGATACCAGCTTGCTGAAAATGAGACCATCAGAGCAATGTACAAGAGAGCAGACGGAACCTTTGTAGCGCTTCCTGTTGTTATTAAGGGCGATGTAGTTTCTTTTGCACTTCCTTCTATCAGCGGTGTTGTTGAAGTTGTATTCACGGCGGCTGTTGGAACAAGACAGGAAACATTACAGTCTGAAAAAGCTCCCAAGCTTTGATGCATGGCCGACAGGCTAAGTTTTAGATCGAATAACAAATTAAATTGATTCGTGTGGTTTCCTTTGGAACACCGCCTCCTCTGAAACGGGGAAGCGGTGTTTTGTTTTTTGCTGCAAAAAAAGTCCTCCGCAAAAACGGAAGACTTTTCTGGATGTTGGCGTTGAGACTTATTCGTTCAAGGAATAACCGCAAGCGGTGCAATATTTTTGACTGTCTGCAGATTCGCCAATTTGGTGCTCTTCTTTTTCGGTATGACCGCAGAATTTACAGACCAGCTGATGATAGGATTCATCAAGACTTTGCCCGACGGTGTATTCATGTGTACATGGTTGACCACAGATCTCACAGATACCGTCCGGATCAAATACACATGCGCCATCCATTGTATGTCCACACACGGAACAGGTTCCCTTGTGAATCCGCACGCCGTCTTCGGCAGTCTCGGTTGTATAGGTATACAGATGGGATTCTTCTTTTATAGCGCCGCCGCATGCACCACAGATTTCTTTATGGGAAGAATCATCAGCGGTATAATGATCAGCGGTACAGCTTTCTGCCTGTTCTTCGTTGATATATCCACAGAGGACACATACTGGACCGTGCATAGTTGTTCCGGTGATCTGTTTCCTACCGTCGAATTCATGATTGCAGGGGACCTCCGGTTCTGGTGTTGTCGGCTCCGGTGTTGGTGCAGGTGTCGGCACTGGGGTTGGAGCGGCAGAAGATGGTAAGGTCAAAGAGGACGGGATGTTCGAAACAGAGCTGTTGTCCGCACTGGAAGGGACGATCAGTCTGGGGGATGCAAGGATCTGTCCGTTCATTCCGCTGACTGTAAAGCCGGCTTTTGTCGTTGCGTCAATGGTCGTATATTTTCGGTTTTCTTTGATGCCGAAATTTACATAGTGAACATAGTATGCCAGAAGATCGTCGCCAAACGCCTTTTGCAGATCCGGAATTGTGCAGAATCAACTTATGTTCATCAAAGAAAGGAATCCGCAGCAATTTCATCCTCTGCCAGCATACGGTATCCGACGCCAAGCTCATTGATGATATAGCGCTTTTCGCCGGGCGTCACGCCCATTTTCTTGCGGATGTTCTTCATGTTGACTTGCAGCTTCTTGACGCTGCCGTAGTCAGAATACCCCCAGACAGTATGGATGATCGCAGTATACGTCAGCACCTTTCCAGCGTGAATGGAGAGGAACGCCATGATGTTGTATTCCGTCTGGGTCAGGTCGATCTCTTCTTTACCTACAAAAACCTGTCGTGTATCGTAATCTATCAGCAAGTCCTGAAAGCGGAATTTCCCGCCGGGAGTACTTTCATTCTCTTCGCTGTGTCGATGGCTGCGGAGAACGGCCCGGATCCGAGCCAACAATTCCTCCGTGCCAAAGGGCTTGGTGATATAATCATTTGCCCCAAGATCCAGCGCCTCCACTTTGTCCCTTTCGCTGGAACGGGCGGAGAGCACAATGATGGGCACAGTGCCCGTCTTTCGCACCTCTTGAATCAAACTCATGCCATCCCGATCCGGCAGGCCGAGATCCAGAATGATGAGGTCCGGATGATGGGAAGCGTACATCATCATGCCGAGCGCACAGGTCTCCGCGCAGAGAACCTGATAGTCGCTGGTTTCCAGATTTGCTTTAATGAAGCTTCGGATGTTGGCTTCATCCTCTACGATCAGGATCTTAAATTTGTTATTGCCCATCGTCCTCACCCTCTCTTTCCAGAGCAAAGCTAAATACCGCACCGCCGCCATTTTTGTTTTTTGCGGTAATGTCACTGCCGTGTGCCTTGACGATGGCGGCGCACACAGACAGTCCGATCCCCATATTGCTGCGTGTCCCGTCCACCGGCGCAGCGATTTTTTCGTAGCTCCCGGTAAAAATCTTTTGAAGTGCATCCTCCGGGATGCCGCAGCCGTTGTCAGCAACCTCAAATACCGCCTTGTCTCCTGCGAGAGAAACGGAAAGCATCAGTTTTGTCATGCCTTTTGCGTGGAATACAGCGTTTTCCAGAAGATTCAGCAGCACCTGTTCAATAAGGAGAGAATCCATGGGAATGTCCACAAACTCGTCCGGTATCTGTGTGATGACCTTCTGACTCGGATGCTTTTTAGAAAACTTCATCAAAACGGAGTCGATCAGCTCATCAAGAACGGTGGGAGTTTTCACGACCTCCACTTTCGCGCCGTCGATCCTTGTGACAGACAGGAGATTCTCAACCATGCGGATGAGCCATTCGCTGTCTTCCTGAATTTCTCCCAGCAACTTGAGCTGCTGTTCCTTCGGCAGCGCATCATACTTAGAAATCAGTGTGGAGGATGACCCGTATATGGAGGTAAGGGGCGTGCGCAGGTCATGGGAGATCGCCCGCAGCAGATTGCCCCGCATTCTCTCTTTTTCATTTTCTGAGCGCAGTTTCTCCTGATCGCGGATACGAATGTTAAGCGTGCTGATGGAAATGGCGACGACCAGCATGATGACAGCGGATAAGATGCTTTCTTCTACAAAAAAGTCAAAAGCGTAGTATGGATAGGTGAAAGCAAAATTCACCGCAAACACGCTGACGATGGCCGAAATGATGCCATAGCAATACCCGTGGGTGTTCAGCGAGATTAAAAACACGCTGAACACAAAAATCATGGGTACCAGTGTCTGCGTGGTAAAGAGCTTCTGAATAAGCAAATTGACAGCAAAGGCGCTGCAAAAAATTAGGATTGAAAATAGAATATCCTTTTGTCGTTGACGGTTCTTCATCCTGTTTCTCCTGAACGATACTGCGGCATTATTATACCGCATAAGCGGAAGCGCTTCAAGATTTCTCGCAGGAGGATATTGTACCGCATCTGTTTCTTTACTGAATCTACACCACGAAAATGCTATGATGGAAACACTAAATAAAAAGGAGGAAGAAATCCGTGGAAAACGACAGTAGCGACGATAACGGCAGCCGCTCTTATATGGTCTGTTCGTATGTGACATATCTACGCCCTTTGCTGCGATATCGGGTATAGACGTGTCTTTTTTGTATGAAATAATCGTAGGAACAGAACATAAAGGAGTTTGAAATGAATTATTTTGGAAGTATTTTCGCAATGGTGGTCTGCATTGCCATGTCCGCCTATTTCAGCGCCACAGAAACGGCGTTCTCGTCCCTGAATAAGACCCGCCTCAAGGTGTTGGCGGACAATGGAAACAAGCGGGCAGCGCTGGCGCTCAAGCTGTCTGAAAACTATGACAAGCTGATCTCCACCATCCTGATCGGCAACAATATCGTGAATATCATGGTGGCATCCATCGGCACACTTTTGTTCGTAGGGCTTTACGGCGATATTGGCGCGACAATTTCTACGGTCGTCGTAACGATTGTTGTTTTGATTTTTGGTGAGATCACCCCTAAAAGTGTTGCAAAGGATACCCCGGAACGTTTCGCTTTGTTCAGTGCTCCGTTTATCCGCCTTTGGATTTTGATTCTGACGCCGCTGAATTTCCTCTTTTCCCAGTGGAAGAAGCTGGTTTCCTGCTTCTTCAAGACGGATGACGATGCAAAAATGTCCCACGAGGAACTGCTCCTTTTTATGGAGGACGTGGAGCAGGACGGCGGAATTGACGAAAACGAAGGCGAGCTGCTGCGCAATGCCCTTGAATTCCGTGACCTGACGGCGGCAGAAATTTTGACCCATCGAATTGACCTGGAAGCCGTGGACATCGACAAGAGTCATGAGGAAATTTCCAGAGCCTTTACCCAGTCCCGCTTTTCCCGTCTGCTGGTCTACCGGGATACCATTGATCAGATCGTCGGCGTTCTTCATCAGAAGGATTTCTATATCAACGGCAAGATGACGGATCAGCCCATTGCGGAGATCATGACGAAACCGTTGTTTGTCTATCAGTACACAAAAATCCGGGATATTTTGAAAATGCTCCAGCATCAGAAGTCCCATATCGCCGTGGTCGTAGATGATTTCGGCGGAACGCTTGGTATTGTTACGATGGAGGATATTCTGGAAGAACTGGTTGGTGAAATTTGGGACGAACACGACGAGGTGGAAGAAGATTTTGAAAAGCTGGACGAGAATACCTATCGCGTGGACTGCTCCGTCAGCCTGGAGGATTTTACGGAATTCTTTGACATCAAGCTGGAATCGGACAGTGTTTCTGTCGGCGGCTGGGTCATGGAGCAGCTGAATAGAGTCCCCACCAAGGGCGATTCCTTTGTTGTGCAGAATTTGGAGATCACGGTCTCCGAACTGAGTGCGTACAGGGTATCCTTCCTTACAGTCAGGCAATGCGACCTGTGTTTGGACTGCGAACAATAAACTGTCATGGAAAGGAAAAACATGGAGAAAAAAACGAAAAACACAGTCGGTAACAGAAACGGGAATCCTACACCGCAGGGAAGTAACTGGCCGGACGAGACGATCATTCGTTATATCACCCGTGCGCTGGTGTTGCTGATTGTATTTGCATGGGCGCTGGTAAACCTTGATGCTGTTTTGCGTTTTTTCGGCAAGGTGCTTGCGCTGTTTACTCCGTTTCTGATCGGCGGAGCAATTGCATTTTTGATCAACGTAATCCTTCGACCGTTGGAATGCTGCTGGAACAAAGCTTGCCGCAAGGTTCCTGCAAAGCTGACCCGCCCTGTGTGCCTGACAATAAGCACCGTGCTCGTTCTTGGAATTTTGTTTGCCGTAGTGTTTATGATGATCCCCAGTCTGCGGGAATCCGGCGATGAGTTTATCCAAAACATTCCGGTCTATGTGGAGGAAATCGGGCGGTGGTGGGCAGGGGTTGTCCAGTTTGCTGCAAAATATAACATTATCCTGCCCGAATATGCCATAAATTCTGATCTGTTGATTGAGAAGGTCACCACCTTGATCAGCGACGAGGAAAGCGGCATCCTCACCGTGACATGGGGTGCGGCAACCTCTGTCCTGTCGGTTTTGGTGGATGTCCTTTTGGGTCTTGTCTTTGCACTGTATCTGCTTGCAAAGAAGGAAGTCATTGCGGCACATTTGAAAAAACTCATTGTGACAGTCTTTCCGCAAAAGAAGGCGCAGCGGCTTCTGAGCATTGCTGCTCTGACAAACCAGACCTTCACAAATTTTGTCAGCGGACAGCTTACGGAAGCGGTTATCATCGGCGTTCTGTGCTTCTTTGGAATGCTGATCCTTGGGATTCCGTATGCCGGTGCGGTCTCCGCGTTTGTGGCTGTCACTGCGCTGGTGCCGATTTTTGGCGCATGGATCGGCGGCGGTCTTGGTGCGTTTTTGATTCTGCTGGCAGAACCCGGCAAGGCGCTGTGGTTCATCCTCTTTTTACTCATTTTACAGCAGGTTGAGGGAAATCTGATTTACCCAAAGGTAGTCGGCAAGTCTGTCGGACTTCCTGGATTGCTTGTGCTGATGGCTGTTACGATCGGCGGCGAAGCATTCGGCATCTTAGGGATGCTGTTCAGCGTTCCCGTCTGTGCTGTGCTGTTCAGTCTTTATTTAGAGTACATGAAGAACGCACACACCTTTTAAGACGTGGTCTATTTAACATACAGGACGATAACTTACTTCGTGAATGCCGGCTTTAAGATCTTAGCTGACCGCCGTATCCTTGAAATCCACCGCCAAGTCCCCAAAAGTGGACTGTGTAGGCAATAGGCCGACGCGCCTGCTCCGAAACGCTGGGAAGAACCCATGATCGCAGAATCCTGCAATTGGACGCAAAAAAAAACGGTGTGACCTTCACGGTCGCACCGTTTTTTACCCAACCACAAGACTTATGGCTCCTTACGGCTGTCAAGCCTTAAATTTACAGGATTTTGGGCATACAAAAAGCAGATGACGGGAATCGAACCCGCCTCCTCAGCTTGGGAAGCTGATGTTCTACCGATGAACTACATCTGCATGACATATATTATAGCATATGAATTCAAAAAAGAAAAGCATTTTATTCATAACAATAGAATATCCGCGGAGCATACACGCCGTTGTATGGATCGCCCGTCAGAAGCTGCGAGAAAACTGTAACTACAGTTTTAGAGATTTTTCACTTTTCGTTCTCAGTATTCTATGATATACTGTCTGCAGAAGGCTTTGTAAGCGATGCAGAGCCAATATTACGGTTTTACGGAAGGTGAAAAGATGCAGAGAATATTATTAAAATTAAGCGGTGAAGCGCTTGCAGGAGAAAAGAAGCATGGCTTTGATGAGGATACTGTCAGGGCGGTAGCGCTTCAGGTAAAACAGCTGGTGGATGACGGCATTCAGGTCGGCATCGTGATCGGCGGAGGAAACTTCTGGAGAGGACGTACCAGCGAGCACATTGACCGCACCAAAGCGGATCAGATCGGCATGCTTGCGACAGTGATGAACTGCATCTACGTTTCAGAGATTTTCCGTTCGGTTGGCATGATGACCAACATTTTGACACCGTTTGAGTGCGGTTCCTTTACGAAGCTGTTTTCCAAGGATCGCGCGAACAAATATTTCGAAAAAGGAATGGTCGTATTCTTTGCAGGCGGTACGGGACATCCGTATTTTTCCACGGATACCGGCGTTGTACTGCGCGCAATTGAGGTAGAGGCGGACGTTATTCTGCTCGCTAAGGCGATTGATGGCGTATATGACGACGATCCGGCGAAAAATCCGGCGGCGAAGAAGTATGACGAAGTATCGATTCATGAGGTAATCGAGAAAAACCTGCAGGTAGTGGATATGACTGCATCGATTCTGGCGAGAGACAACAAGATGCCGATGTGGGTATTTGGTTTAAATGAAAAAGACAGCATTGTCAACACGGTAAAGGGCGATTTTACCGGCACCAAGGTAACGGTATAAGGAGGATAGGAGAACAAGATGGACGAGAGATTACAGCAGTTTGAAACAAAAATGGAAAAGACTTGTGAATATCTGGAGGCAGATTTCATGACAATCCGTGCAGGACGTGCCAACCCGCATGTACTGGACAAAATCCGTGTGGATTATTACGGTTCTCCCACGCCGCTGCAGCAGGTGGGCAATGTGACTGTTCCCGAACCTCGCATGATCCAGATTGCACCCTGGGAAAAATCCCTGATCAAAGCGATTGAAAAAGCGATTATGGCGTCTGATATCGGCATCACTCCATCTAACGATGGTAATGTGATCCGTCTGGTATTCCCGGAGGTAACAGAGGAACGCCGTAAAGCGCTGGTAAAGGACGTTAAGAAAAAGGGCGAGGACGCAAAGGTTGCAGTCCGCAATGTCCGCCGTGATGGCAATGATTTTTTAAAGAAGCTGGGCAAGGAAGACGTTTCTGAGGATGAAATCAAGGAGCTGGAAGATCAGCTGCAGAAGCTGACTGACAAGTTCGGCAAGGATATCGACAAGCTGGTAGAAGCAAAATCCAAAGAGATTATGACCGTTTAAAACGGATACAAAAGTACATTCTGCCAGGATGAATAATGGAATGTACAGGCTGAAAGCATTATATTGTCATGAATAGTGAGGGAGAAGGGGGCAGGCTGGGCTTGTCCCCTTCTCTCAGATAGGAGAAAAGAAAGAATGAATATTCCGAATCATGTGGCGATTATTCTGGATGGAAACGGCAGATGGGCAAAGGCAAAGGGCATGCCGCGCAACTACGGACATGTGCAGGGGGCAAAGACCGTAGAACAGATCTGCGAGGATGCATGGAATTTGGGCATCCATTATCTGACGGTATATGCGTTTTCCACTGAAAACTGGAATCGCCCCAAGGATGAAGTATCCGCGCTGATGACGCTTCTGCGCAATTATATGAAAAGCTGCTTAAAGCGTGCAACACAGAACAATATGTGCGTGCGCGTGATCGGGGATAAGACCGGGCTCGATGATGATATCCGCAAACGGATTGCGGAGCTGGAGGAAGCGACAAAGGACAACACCGGTCTGCATTTTCAGATTGCGATCAATTACGGCGGCAGGGATGAAATCCGCCGTGCTGTGACGAATCTGGCAGAGCAGGTACAGGCAGGGACCCTGCAACCGGAGGAAATCACCGAGGAAAAGATCAGTGCTGCGCTGGATACGGCAGGAATCCCGGAGCCAGACCTTTTGATCCGCACCTGCAATGAGCTTCGGATTTCCAATTTTCTGTTGTGGCAGCTGGCCTACACAGAGTTTTATTTTACACCGGTGGCGTGGCCCGATTTTTCAAAGGCAGAGCTGGAAAAGGCGATTGAGGCATATAATCATAGAGACAGAAGATATGGGCTGGTGAAGGAGGAGTAATGATGTTCTGGACGAGATTGGGCAGCAGCGTTGTGCTGGTTGTGCTGGCGCTGATTTTTCTGATCAGTGGAGGTCCTGTTCTGGGAGCGGTGTGTCTGCTGCTTTCCCTGACGGCTTACTGCGAGCTGATTAAGGCGTGCCATGTGGAAAAAGATGGCAAATTTACGCTGCTGGAAATCATGGGAGGCTGCGGAATCGTGCTGTATGGCGCAGCGATGATGCTTTCCAAAAACTTTCTCTGGGGAATCGGGGCAATTGTCCTGATGTTTCTGGCAGTGATGTTCGTCTATGTGTTCCATTTTCCAAAATACCATGCAGACCAGGTGATGACTGCTTTTTTCTGTGCATTTTACCCGGGGGTGCTGTTTCCATTTATCTATCTGACCCGGGAACTGAGCTGGGGAAAATATCTGGTGTGGCTCATTTTTATCAGCTCCTGGATCTGTGATACCTGTGCCTATTTGACCGGTATGGCAATTGGAAAACATAAGCTGGCACCTGTGCTCAGCCCGAAGAAATCGATAGAGGGTGCAATTGGAGGCATAGTCGGTTCTGCCCTGGTGGGAGCATTATTCGCATGGCTGTTTCTTATTCCGGAGACCGGAAGCGATGCGATGATCTGGGTGGTTGCGCTGATCAGTGCTGCCGGTGCAGTCATTTCCCAGGTAGGAGATCTTTCAGCGTCTGCAATCAAACGAAATCACGACATTAAAGATTACGGAAAGATAATTCCGGGACACGGCGGGATCATGGATCGGTTCGACAGTGTGTTATTTACCGCACCGGTGATCTATTTCCTTTCGGTCATTTTGCTCGGAGCAGTTCACGGATAAACAGGATGGAAAGAAGTGGCAGCTCTGGAATTTGTGATCGGAGCTGTGTATAAGCGGGTACAGGAGAGGAAAACTATATGAAAAAAGTAGCAATATTGGGTTCTACGGGGTCAATTGGAACCCAGACCCTGGAAATTATCCGGGATAATGAGGATTTACAGGCGGTTGCGCTGGCAGCAGGACAGAATGTCGATCTGATGGAAAAACAGATTCGGGAATTTCATCCGCAGATCGCGGGAATGTGGAGTGAGGAAGCGGCGGCTGACCTTCGGCAGAGAGTTTCCGATCTTCCGGTCAAAATCGTATGCGGTATGGACGGACTGCTGGAAATCGCGTCTTTCCCGGATAGCGACGTTGTCGTTACGGCGGTGGTCGGCATGATCGGTATCCGTCCGACCATCGCAGCGATTGAAAGCGGAAAGACGATTGCGCTTGCCAATAAAGAAACGCTGGTGACAGCTGGACATATCATCATGCCGCTGGCAGCTCAAAGAAAGGTTCCGATTTTGCCGGTAGACAGTGAGCATTCCGCAATTTTCCAGTCTTTACAGGGAAGAGCAGATAATCAGATCCACAGAATCCTGCTGACAGCCTCCGGCGGGCCGTTCCGCGGAAAAAAGCGTGCGGACTTAGAACAGATGACGCTGGAGGATGCGTTGAAGCATCCGAACTGGTCGATGGGCAAAAAGGTGACAATTGATTCGGCATCCCTCGTCAATAAGGGGCTGGAAGTGATGGAAGCGAAGTGGTTGTTTGACGTATCCCTTGATCAGATTCAGGTTGTTGTGCATCCGCAGAGCATTGTGCATTCCGCAGTGGAATATGACGATGGTGCGGTGATTGCACAGCTCGGGCTTCCGGATATGAAGCTGCCGATCCAGTATGCCCTCGTTTATCCGGAAAGAAGACCGATGCACGCGCCATTTATGGATCTGTTTGCAATCCATCAGCTGACCTTCGAAGCACCGGACACCGAGACGTTTCCGGGACTTGCGCTCGCCTATCGGGCGGCAAGAGAAGGCGGCAGTATGCCGACCGTTTTCAATGCGGCGAATGAAATGGCTGTCAAGCTTCTGCTTCAGAAAAAGATCCGTTTCGTGCAGATTCCGGAAATTCTGGAAATGGCGATGGAGCATCATCATACTATAGAAAATCCTGATGTGGTGCAGATCCTTCAGGCAGAGGCTGAGACCTATGAACAAATCAGGCAGGAGATGAAACTTTGATTGGAACAATCATCATTTTTTTACTGATCTTTTTCGTGATCGTAATGGGACACGAATTTGGTCATTTCCTGATTGCAAAAGTGAACGGCATCCGTGTGAATGAATTTGCAATCGGGATGGGACCGAAGATTGCAGGCTTTAAAAAGGGGGAAACGGAATATGTGCTGCGGGCGTTCCCGTTGGGCGGCGCATGCATTTTTGAAGGGGAAGACGGACTGGAAACGGCGAAAGAAGAGACATCTGCCGCAGGCACGCCGGCGGATAAAACCGGACGGGGCGCTTTGCAGAATGTGCCGGTGGATGTGGATCGCGGAAATTTCCAGAACGCGCCGGTATGGAGCCGGATTGCCACTGTTTTTGCCGGACCGCTGTTTAACTTTTTACTGGCATTTATTTTCGCAATTATGGTTGCGGGTTACGCCGGTGCAGATCTGCCGGTGCTTGGCAGCGTAGTGGAGGGTTCTGCAGCGGAGGCAGCCGGAATGCAGGCGGGAGACAAAATCCTGCGGTTTAACAGCAAAATCAATCTGGCACGGGAAATTTCCCTGGAAATGGCATTGAATAAAACCGGAGAGCCTGTAAAAGTGGTATATGAGCGTGACGGTCAGGAGTACGAAACGACGCTGACGCCGATTTATAACGAAGAAGCAGGTAAATATCTGGTCGGCTTTCAGAATTATGCGTCCTATGATGAGGCGAAGGGGACAAAGCTGTTCCGTTATGCCTGGTACCAGCTGCGCTTTTGCATAAAAAATTCCGTGCTGAGCGTGAAATCCCTGGTAGAGGGTAAGTTGTCCAAGAACGACGTGGCAGGACCGGTCGGCATGGCACAGATCGTGGATCAGGTGAAAACAGCTGCAGAACCCGGCGGACCGATGCTTGTGTTCATGAACATGGTCAATCTGGCGATGCTTCTGTCAGTCAGCCTGGGTGTGATGAATTTGCTTCCGCTGCCCGCACTGGACGGCGGCAGACTGGTATTTTTGTTCCTGGAGGTACTTCGTGGAAAGCCGATCCCACCGGAAAAAGAAGGCGTCATTCATTTCGCGGGCTTTGTCGCACTGATGGTTCTGATGGTGTTTGTGATGTTCAATGATATTCAGAGAATTATCGGGTGAAAAGGTTTCGGATAGGAACCCGCTTGGGCGGCTGCACCATTCCAAAAGAAGGAGCAGCCGCTCAAGTTATTTATTTCATAGGAAGCCATTGTGGATAAAACTGCGGAAACTCAAGAGGCTTTGGGTCTTGTCACCCCCCATGAATCATGCTAAAATAGGCGGGTATTTAAATACCGTGCGGACAGGAACCGCAATGTGCTGAAGACTGTTCTGGAGGATGCCAAGGGCAGCCGACTGGAGGGCATCAGCTTCGGCGATGTGAAAGCCGATCTGCATTATACAGAAAGCAAAGATACCGTCTGCCTGCTTTACTACCCGGAAATCAACGAATTCCAGGGGCGGAGAACCGTGCAGGCGGTCATTGAAAGCTGGAGATAGGAAAAATACAAAAAAAAGACATAAGAGGAGAGAATGTTATGACAGCAAACAGGAAGGTAACAGCCCGTTATGCGGAGATTGCCCGGTTTCTGGGCCTGCATTTTAACGAGGAATTCTGTGTGGCTTATGGAGAAAAAGAAGGATTTACACTGCGCGTCAGCGGTCTTGATACTGGCAGGGGTATCGAGTACGGTATGGTCTGCATATCAGTCGGTGTGGCTGAGAACGGCGTGAAGTTTGAACCGGATAAACAGTTCCGCAAGGAACATAAGGGTATCATGGGCGTGGTGCAGGAGAAGCATACGGTCCGGATGACCCTGAAGCGGTATGTCAGGGTAGAGAAAATCAAAGGCATCCTGCAGGAGTCCCTTCCGGCATTTCTGGATATGCTGAGAATGGAAGGCTTCACCAATGGATGCGAGCTCTGCGGCGAAATGAAGGAGACCGGCGCAGCTTACGTGGCAGGCAATGCGATCTGTCTCTGTGATGAGTGTTACGACAAGGCAACCCAGAATGCGGCGGCTTACACTGCCAACGAGAAGAATAAGAAGGAAAACCTGGTGGGTGGCGTCGTAGGCGCTCTCATAGGCTCCCTGCTCGGCGCAGCCAGCATCATTCTGCTGAGCCAGCTGGGCTATGTGGCGGCTATTTCCGGCGTCATCATGGCAGTCTGCGCCCTGAAGGGCTATGAGCTGCTGGGCGGCAAGCTGACGAAAAAGGGCGTCATCATCAGCGGCGTGATAATGATCGTCATGACCTACGTGGGCGACCGTGTGGACTGGGCCATCATGATTGCCAGAGAACTGGAGACTGACGTCTTCTACGGCTACCGCCTGCTGCCGCTCCTGCTTTCCGAGGAAGTCATCGACATGACCAGCTACGTGCTGGAACTGGTACTGCTATATGCCCTTCTGCTGGTGGGAGCTATCCCGACTATCCAGAACGCCATGCGCAAAGACAAGGTGGCAGGAACCATCTGTAAACTGTAAAAAGAGAGACGAGAACGGCCCGGGCTGCGAACCATGCAGCCGGGCCGTTTTGCAACAGTCGGAGTTAATGTCCGGAAACCCCGCCATCCTCGCCCCTCTCCTTGAGTTTCCGCAAAATGTAATTTAAAAATAAATAACTTCTTCTAAAGCACCAATCTGCCAGCTTTTAATGAATCAAAAACGGCAGTATTCCAGATTAGAGGCACTTTAATAAGCCCCGTCGTGAACCGGACTTTAGAAGACTTATTCTTTTATCTATTTAAGCGACCAGCTTAAGGCAGATCTGACGGTATGCCGGACGTTTTGTCCGAAACCAGAGCCGGACGCCTTCTTTTGTATACGATAGTATGCCACGGATGCCTTTTGCCAGTAGGTAATAGCAGAAATATACCTTTCTCTTTACAGGATCTGCTGATTTTATAATTGAAACCTTTACTGCACTTGTTTCGGATTCCATTGAAATCATTGCCAGAAATGCCATACATAAGGTGATATAAAAATTAAGTGCATTGATTGCACGAAGCTTCCGTACACGGAAGTTTTCAAATTGAAACATCTGCTTTATGGAAATGAAAGAAAAATTCCCGCCCATGAATGGGGAATATGCACCAAATGACGATGCTCTTGATGACGATGAAAATTTGGAGTTGCATATGGTTGATTACAGTATTGGATATAATGTAATTTACGCTGTGTTTTCTTGGTCGGTAGCAGACGAGGCGTATGAACTTATGCGTAGTTTAGCTCAAAAACACAAGGTTGGATTTTTTGATGTGAGTGGAGATGATGGCGATATTATTTTGCCAGATGGGATTATGATAAAATAATATGATACATACCTATTCCCATTCTCACTTACCGGGAAAATAGCAAAGCCAGCCGAGCCAGTCAACGGTCAAGATGAACGGCGTATTTCATGCGCCGCCGTTGACAGTCCTGCCCGACTTTGCTAATGGGCAATCAATGCGGGAAAGCCCTAAAACGGCTTCCCGCCCATTTCAAAATTTAGAAAAATTTGGTTATGGAGGGAGTTGCAATATGTGACTACTGTCATAATATTCAGGAATGGAAGAAATTTAACGCACCGAAAGATTATCTGGCGTGTATCGAATACATCCAACAGCTTGTGACAAATGGCGGTTTTGAACTGCTTGAGGAAGAATCCACTTGCCCGTTGAATCAGGTAGAGACCGAAGATGGATGGGCGGATGAAATTATGGTTCACATGGTACGGTGCAAACACTGTGGACAAGTCTTTACCTGTGTTGTCAACACTTATCGTGGTAGTGGTTCTTTCAAAAAGGGTAAAGGTTGACAAGTACGCTTGCTTATCAAAATGGTTCGGGACATTTTGTCCCGTAGTCCGGCGTGGGACGAGGGACGGGGGCTTTCATATCCGCCCTGTCTGCTGATGAAACCAGTCCTGCGCTTGCGGCTCCACGCCACGCAATCACAGCCCTGTTTTCCTGCCGTTTCAAATGCCCTTGCCCTCCCCGGCGGCAACGGCATTTTCGCAGCAACGCCGACAGAGCGTATAACACACTACACTTTGCAAGCAAAGTCGTGTGCCAAAGGGAAAGCCCCTTTGGAAACCCCGGACAACAAAACAGGCTGAATATCTCGCACTTCCCCGGTGCTTGATATTCAGCCTTTATTTGTTGTCAGCAGCCCCCGTTTCGTGGTCTGCGTGTAGTTCCTTGTAAACTGACCTAAAATACGTCCTATGAAATAAAAACGCTCCGCGCGGATCGCACTGCA